>JAEUUZ010000046.1 GCA_016786765.1 Chitinophagales bacterium | reverse complement strand
TGTAGCTGATGATGTCATCACTACCGTTACCACATCGCCATTACCTAAAGCACTGTTAGTATATGTAGTTGCATTGGTACCAACATCTGAGCCATTCAGTTTCCACTGATAGGCAGGTGTTGTGCCGCCATTCGTTGGGGTGGCTGTGAACGTTACCGTTTGACCGGAACAAATGCTTGATGCACTTGCACTCATACTTACTGCAGGTGCTACCGGTGCATTAACAATAATAGTTATGGCATTTGATGTAACTGTTGTTGTAGAAACACAAGTTGCATTAGAGGTCATTACACAAGTTACAACATCTCCGTTTACTAAAGTAGAAGTAGTGAAAGAGGCACTGTTTGTTCCTGCATTTGTTCCATTCACTTTCCACTGATATGCCGGTGTTGTTCCACCATTGGTAGGCGTTGCTGTAAAGGTTACCGCTGTTCCATTACAAATACTTGTTGCTGATGCACCGATTGAAACAACTGGTGTAGCATTCGAACCAACCGTAATTGTTATAGCGTTCGAAGTATCATTACTTGGTACTGCACATCCGGCATTAGAAGTCAATACACATTTCACGACATCATTATTAACTAAGGTAGTTGTTGCATAAGTTGAACTATTTGTTCCAACAACTGCACCATTTTTCAACCACTGGTAAGTTGGTGAGGCTCCACCATTGGTTGGTGTTGCTGTAAATGTTACGTTCTGTCCGGCACAAATAGATGTTGCAGAAGCTGCAATAGTAACATCCGGCACTACCGATGGACTTACCACCATAGTAATTGCATTTGAATTTACCGTTGATGACCCACTACATCCATTCGTTGAAGTAAACTGACAAGTTACTATATCGCCATTTGCCAAAGTAGTTGAAGCGAAGCTAGAACTGTTTGTTCCAACATTCGAACCGTTCACTTTCCATTGATATGCAGGAGAAGTACCTGCATTCGTTACACTTGCTGTGAAGGAAGCAGAAGCTCCTGCACATATCGTATTTCCACCCGAAATAGTAACTGTAGCTGCTGCTGGTGTTGTTACCGTCATCGTTACTGTGTTTGAAGTAACAGTTGATGAAGTAACACAAGCCGCATTTGAAGTTAATACACAACTTACCACATCATTGTTGGATAAAGTTGTTGTTGTAAATGTTGTACTGTTAGTTCCAACATTTCCGCCATTGACTTTCCATTGGTAAACCGGTGTGCTTCCACCATTGGAAGGTGTAGCAGTGAAGGTTACCGATGTTCCGGTACAGATATTCGTACTACTTGCAGCAATACTTATTGAAGCCGTTACTGAAGAAGTAACCGTCATTGTAATTGGGTTAGAGCTTACCGTTAACGGACTAGCACAAGCGGCAGAAGATGTCAAATCTAAAGTGATTACATCATTGTTCGCCAATGTAGTAGTCGTATATGATGAAGTTGTTGCCCCACTGATAGGCGTTCCATTTTTCTTCCAAACATAAGTAGGTGCTCCTCCCCCGTTCGATACTGTTGCATTGAACGTTACAGATGTACCACTACAAATTGTTGTAGAAGATGTATTGATACTTACGGTAGGCGTTACTGCTGCATTTACGGCAATAGTAATTGCATTAGAGGTAGCCGTTGTTGTTGATGCACAAAGTGCATTTGAGCTCATTACACAAGTTACTACATCATTGTTTGCTAATGTTGAAGTAGCAAAGGTAACTGCATTTGTTCCTGCATTTGAACCATTCACTTTCCACTGGTAAGATGGTGTTGTTCCTCCATTAACAGGAGTAGCGGTAAAGGTGATTGTATTTCCGCTACAAATACTGGTTGAAGAGGCTGCAATTGAAACAGATGGAGTAACCGATGAGTTCACCGTCATATTGATCGTATTCGAAGAAGCAGTTGTAGGTGAACTACACAATGCGCTTGATGTCAACACACATGAAATGGCATCTCCATTAGCAAGTGTTGTTGTTGAGTATGAAGATGCTGTTGCACCAGGGATATTCGTTCCATTTTTCTTCCATTGGAAAGTAGGTGTACCGCCTCCATTCGTTGTACTAGTCGTAAACGTTACGGATGTTCCCGAGCAAACGGTAGTAGCCGATGTACTTACTGTAACACTTGGAGCTGTTGTAGGCGTAACTGTCATAGTTACCGCATTTGATGTTGCCGTTGGAGTTGTTGCACATGCTACATTCGATGTCAACACACAAGTAACAACATCGTTATTCGCTAATGTTGTTGATCCAAATGTAGCTGAGTTAGTACCTACGTTTCCGCCATTCACTTTCCATTGGTATACAGGTGTAGTTCCTCCATTGGTAGGCGTTGCAGTAAACAATACTGAAGTACTCGCACAAACATTGTTATTATTCGCAGCTATAGATATAGATGGTGTAACTACTGCATTTACAATGGTTACTAGCTTGTTTGATGTTGTATTATTCGGTACAGCACAAGATGAACTGGATGTAACCACACACCAAACGGTATCATTATTAGCTAAGCCAGATGTATTGTAAGTACTTGAGTTACCTCCTACATTTCCACTGTTTAGTTTCCACTGATAAGAAGGTGTTGTACCTGCATTTGTAGCATTAGCAGTAAAGGTTACATTCGAACCCGCACAAACTGTTCCGGCAGATGTGGTAACAGTTACTGATGGTGCTGTTGTAGGGTTAATCGTCATGGTAATACCTGTGCTTGTAGCCGTTGTAGGCGAAGCACAACCAGAGCTGGAAGTCATTACACAAGTAACCACATCATTGTTCGCTAAAGCGGTGCTACTGTATGTATTTGAGTTCGTGCCGGCATTAATACCATTCACTTTCCACTGATAGCTTGGCGTTAATCCACCATTCGTTGGTGTTGCTGTAAAGTTAACAGCCGTTCCCGCACAAACATTCGTAGATGAAGCCACCACAGCAACCGCTGGCACTACAGAAGATGAAACACTCATCGTTATAGCATTAGACGTTACTGTAGATATGGTGTTACATGTTGCAGATGAAGTTACATCACAAGTGATCACATCATTGTTGGCTAATGTAGTGGATGTAAATGTAGATGAGTTTGTTCCTACATTCGATCCGTTTCGCTTCCATTGATATACCGGAGTAACTCCCGCATTAACTGCATTTGCAGTGAAGGTTACCGATTGACCTGTACAGATAGACGTTAACGAAGCAGAAATAGTAATCGCAGGTGTATTATTCGGATTCACTGTCATTAACAATGAATTTGAAGTAACAACCAATGGACTTGCACAGTTTGCATTTGACGTTAACTCTACACTGATGATATCGTTATTAACCAAGGTATTAGTAGTATACGTATTTGCATTTGCGCCAAGGATATTGTTCCCATTTTTCTTCCATTGATAAGCCGGAGCTCCTCCTCCATTCGTAGGCGTAGCCGTAAACGTAACGTTTGCTCCAGAACAGATAGTTGTAGATGCAGTTGATATCAATACCGATGGCGTTACATTCGGGAATACCGTCATGGTAACCAAATTCGAAGTAGCCGGACTTCCCGTTACGCATGCTAACGAAGAGGTCATTACACACGATACAACATCATTATTCGCTGTTGTAGTTGTTGAATAGGTATACGTGTTCGTTCCTACATTCGCACCATTTACTTTCCACTGATAACTTGGTGTTAATCCGCCATTTGAAGGTGTAGCCGTAAACAATACATTGGAGCCACTACATACTGCAGTACTTGGAGACGGTGCAATAATTAAGGATGCATTTAATCCTGAACTTGGATTAACCGTAATATTAACGGTATCTTTCAATGAACATCCGCTACTTGTAGAACTTACTATATATTGGGTTGTTGTTGTAGGTGTTGCCAATGGATTAGCAATTGTTGGATTACTTAATCCGGCCGAAGGCGTCCATGTATAAGACGACCCTCCGGTAACATTCAATTGCACTGAATTACCTGAACAAATAGTTGTATCTTTTGATGCTATCAATGCACCCGGTTTAATTTTGAACAAGGCATCACTCAAGTCGAATAATGTTGGTGTAGGTGCTGATTGTACACGAACCAACACATTCGGAGCATTAATATTAGGTACGGTCCAATTGTATGAATAAGACGTAGTAGCATAACTAGATACAATTGGAATCCAATTCACTGCATTATCAATGGAATAGGCAATGTTATAGGTTCCAATCGGGCCTCCAACTTCTGTCCATGTAATATTGTAATTTTGACATGCATTTAATGAATCCGTTCCATTTGGAGTTATAATGGTGATCGGATTTGCTGTTGATGAAATAGTAAATGCTACATCCGATACGTCTTCTTTACAACTATTGATGTTATCCCTAACGCGAACATAACAGTTCGTTGAAGGCGTATTCGGCACTGTCCAGTTATATGTATTAGTTGACGTGTTATACCCTAAAATGATATTCGTAAATGGTCCACTAGGTCCTGCCGTTGAATAAGCAATATCATAGATATTCGAAATACCATCACTTTGCCATTTAATCGGATAAACCGAACCCACTTGCAATACTCCTCCAAAGTTAGGCTGAATAATTGTTACTGCGCGTTGAATAGTGAATACTGCATCGCTAACATCTGCTCGTGATAGTACGTTGAAAGGATATACTCTTACCAATGCCTTATTGGAAGGTGCATTAGGAAGACTCCAATTGTAATTATTAAATGTATTATTATAAGTAACATTCGTTTGAAGTGCAATCCAAGTCAATCCGCTATCAACTGAATATTCAATATTAAATGCGGTATAAAGAGGTGCTTTTTCAAAAGTAATAGTCGTTTGCGTACAAGCGCCTAATACATTCCCTCCGTTTGGAGTCGTAATTAGCACATACGGTTTAAACGTAAATAATGCATTATTAACATCAAAATATGTAGGATATCCTGCATTTTCAATTTTAATAAAAGCCTTAGTAGAATATAGATTTGGTAAGGTTGCCCAGTTATAAGTTCCTGAATTTGAAACACCGGAAACAATAGTTGTCCAAGTTGAACCACTATCTATTGAGTAATATAAATTTACTGTTGGTGCAAAAACACTTGAAGCAACCCATGTAATATTTTGAGAAGTTCCTGCATACCAAGTTTCTCCACCATTAGGTGCGGTTAAAATAGGTGTAGGAATTTGTATGGTAAATACCGCATCACTTATATCAAATAATGCTGGATTACTTACATTGCTCACCCGTATTAAACATTGCGTTGAACTTAGGAATGGAACTGTCCATGTATAAGAACCTGTGTTTGCCGTAGCCGCTACCACATTATTCCAAGTTACTCCGTTATCAATTGAAAATTCGATATAAACGTTACTATAAAAAGTGGCAGCATTCCATGTAATATTTCTTGAAGAAAGCGCGTTCCATATTTCTCCACCATTTGGTGAAGTTAATATTGGTGTTGCAGCTACTATTGTATTCGATGCATTGCTCGTATCAAATCGACATACATTCTGATTATCGCGTACCTGTACAAACATATTCGTACTCGGCAAGTTCGGTACACTCCAATTGTAGTTGTTACTATTAACATTGGATACTAGCGTAGAATATGGACCATTTGCTCCTACTCGACTGTACAACACATCAAAGAAACCACTTGTGCCACTTGCTGTCCAAGTAATATTATAATTTGTTAAGGCATTCGCCAGTACGCCTCCATTCGGATTCGTAACCGTAATGTTGCCGCTTGGTAAGCCTATCGTGTTATTTGCATCACTCGAATCGGCAAACAATACAGTACCCGAACTATTGATTAATTCTACTTTGATACGTAACTGCGATGAGATTAAGGCACCTGGGGTCCAAGTATGTGACTGGGTTGCACTACCCGTATTATTGCTCTTAAAGCTCTGTATCGTTACCCAATTACTACCGGCATCAGTACTGTAATAAATATTGTAATAGGTGTTTGTCGTATTATAAATGTTAGGACGGGTGTACACTATATTTACCGGACTACAGCTCGTTAACGTTTGTCCACCATTCTGAGTCTCTAACGTTAATGGTGGCAATATTGTAAATACCGCATTTGACGTATCAATAGCTGTTGGGAAACTAACATTGATGATTCTAATTAAGGCTTGCGTGCTCACTGCCACTTGAGGAATTGACCATGCTAATGTACCCGTGTTACCGGTGCTCGTGGTGATATCAAACCAAGTTGCTCCGCCATTCGAAGAATATTGGATTTGAACGTTACTCGCTACTGAGGCCGTGTTCCAGGTGATATTCTCCGTATTCAATGCACGCCATACCTCGCCTCCATTCGGACTCGTTAATATTGGCGTTGGTAATTGTATCGTAAACGTAGCATTACTCACATCAAACAAAGCAGGATTGCCTACGTTGCTCACCCGTATTAAACACTGTGTGCTTTGTAAGTTAGGGATAGGCCAACTGTATGAACCCGTGTTGGCTGTAGCCGTTACTATTGTATTCCAGGTAGAACCATTATCAGTTGAAAATTCAATAAACACATTGCTATAGAACGTTGCCGTATTCCATGTAATCGCCTGTGTCGTATTCACATTCCATACCTGACCGCCATTAGGAGCAATTAATATTGGTGTTGCAGCTACTATTGTGTTCGATGCATTGCTCGTATCAAATCGACATACATTTTGATTATCGCGTATACGGACAAACATATTCGTACTCGGCAAGTTCGGTACACTCCAGTTATAGTTATTGCCCGATACATTGCTCACTAGCGTTGCGTATGGACCATTCGCTCCTACTCGACTGTACAACACATCAAAGAAACCACTCGAACCACTCGCTGTCCATGTAATATTATAGTTTGTTAAGGCATTCGCCAGTACGCCTCCATTCGGATTCGTAACCGTAATGTTGCCGCTTGGTAAGCCTATCGTGTTATTTGCATCACTCGAATCGGCAAACAATACCGTTCCCGAACTATTGATTAATTCTACTTTGATACGTAACTGCGATGAGATTAAGGCACCTGGGGTCCAGTTATACGTTTGCGTGGCATTACCTGTGTTGTTACTTTGGAAAGACGATATTGTCACCCAATTACTGCCGGCATCAGTACTGTAATAAATATTGTAATACGTATTTGTCGTATTATAAATGTTAGGGCGGGTGTACACTATATTTACCGGACTACAGCTCGTTAACGTTTGTCCACCATTCTGAGTCTCTAACGTTAATGGTGGCAAGATCGTAAATACTGCATTTGACGTATCTAAAATAGACGAAACTGTGTTGTTTGTAATTCGCACTAAGGCATTTGTACTCACAGCTACTTGAGGGATTGACCATGCAAATGTACCTGTATTACCTGTAGAACCTACAATGGTAGTCCAAGTGGCACCATTGTTTGCAGAGTATTCGATCTTTACATCAGAAATAAACAAACTAGTATTCCATGTGATATTCTCCGTATTCAATGCGCGCCATATCTCGCCTCCATTCGGACTTGTAATATAATTTGTAGGTTGTTGAATGGTAAACACCGCATTGCTTACATCAAAAACTGTAGAACCCGAAGTGTTGCTCGCTCTTACTAAAGCTTGTGTAGATGGGGTATTAGGAATATTCCATACATATGATCCGGTATTTGGAGCCGCATTGGTGATAAGATTATACGAAAACCCATTATCTGTCGAAAATTCTAACTTAACCGTATTATGAAAAGTAGAAGAATTCCAAGTAATGTTTTTATTCGAATTAATAGTCCAAACCTCACCTCCATTCGGAGCCGTTAAAATTGGAGTAGCAGCAGATATTTCAAAAACAGCATTTGAAATATCGAGCTGACAAGAAGTTGTTGCATCGGCCACACGAACTAAAGCTTGGGTTGATGGCGTATTGGGAACAGTCCAATTGTAATTATTGGCCGCTACATTGGTTGCTACGGTAGTCCATGAAGTACCGTTATTCGTGGAGTACGAAATATTAAAAATACCCGATGTACCTGCAGGACTCCAAGTAATGTTACGATTACTCAATCCTTGCCAAACTTCACCTCCATTTGGTGATGTTACAACAATTGGAAGTTGAATGGTAAACACCGCATTACTTACATCTTGCTTTGTGGTATCGGAATAGTCACGAATACGAACAAGAACAGTATTTGAACCAACCATAGGTACTGTCCAATTATAAGAATAAACACTCGACACCGGTAAGATGTTCAAGTTACTGGCCACAGAAGTCCAAATCGCGCCACTGTTCAAAGAGTAATCGATATTCCAGTTATTGGAAACACCGGAACCTGTCCATTTGATTTGATAGTTTTGGCAACCATACAATACTTCACCACCATTGGGCTGAGTAACGGTTACCGATTGCGCATTGGCATTGGCAAAAAAGAGTACGGCTAAAAATACTCGTAAAAACTGTTTCATACTGTGCTGTTTAAGTGAACTGTTTGTGTTTATCGAAAAACAACATTGACATCTATAGACTTATGCTAATTTTTCGGGATACAAAAGTAAACATGCTAACGAGAAAGTGTAATCTATTTTGTACACTTTTTACATATGAAGCAAGAGTATAAAAGACAGCCCAAAACAATACTACACTATTTATAATCAATGTTTTAGATGCTAAAACAAGTACAATAAAATAGGATTCTGACAAACTTTATCCACTTTTATATTGTGAACAGGAAGCTTAACTTCGATTTCGAAATCAGAATTGAAACATGAAAGAAGAAAAAATTGATGGGCTCATACAACTCATTCAGGCTTTAAGTCCAAACGAAAAACGATATGTACGAATAAGTATTTTAGATAACAGTAAAGGCAAAAACTTTGAAATACTTTACAACTATCTTGAAAGTCAAACCGCTAAACGTACCGATATCGAAATACCCAATAACATTAAAGCAAAAATGAATGTAAGCTATGAAAAGAATTATTTAAAAAAGATGATTCTACGGGCGCTTCGCAATTTCAATGAAGACTTAACAGATAACTTGACAGCCCTCCAAACGCTTATCGATCTTGAAATACTCTTCAACAAAAAGCTATACGATTCGTGCTTACAAGTTATCGAAAAAATGCTGAAATTTACAACGGAAAAAGAACTGCTTAATTCAACCATTTTATACTTACAATGGTATAGAAGAATTCTATTGAGAAAAGGCGACTACACCCTATTGGCTCAAAAAGCGGATTATCTGAAAGATGAAGCGAACTTTTGTCTCCGGCAATTAGAAAACTTAAATGGATATAGAGATATCCAATCGTCAATATTGGGCGTTATTTCCAAAAAGGGAATTTTATTGGCGAAAGAAGACATGGATACTTTAGAGGAAATTATTAAAAATCCATTACTTGAAAACGAGAGCAAAGCAATAACATTTCACTCAAAATGCCATTTCTATGAAGCATGGGTGTGGTATTATTCACATACCCACAAACCGGAAATGTCGCAATCTACTAGTGAAGCCTACGTCAACTTCTTAGAAAGTAATAAAACAAAGATACTTCAATATCCACAAGTCTACTTTTCCGCAGTTACCAATTTTGTTACAAGATGTTGTAGTATCGACCAATACGACAAAGCACTTCTTGGGATTGAAAAACTAGAAACCATTCCAACATTAAAAGGGGCAAAAGTAAGCGAAGGGTTAAAAACAGAAATTAAGTTTTTTGCCATTGAACGAAAACTTTTGATTTATATCCAAAAACGAAATTTCGATAAAGCGGTTCAATTTTATGAAGAGACTAACCCATTTATAGAAAAAAACAAAGGCAATGTGCATGTTAGTTTTCTGAGCATATATAGAATTTTTACAGCCATTGCTTACTTCCACCAAAATCAACTTGAGGCAACCCTAACACAAATCAGAAATATATTTGATGACAAAAACGACAGTCAGCGTTTCGACAACTATCTATATGCACATTTACTTCAAATTATGACGCATGTTGAAAAGAAAAACTATCGGATAGTTCCCTATCAAATACAAGCAGCTAAACGATTCTGTAAAGCAAAAAAATTTAAACAAAAGTCAATAACACTGTTTTTTGAGTTAGTGAGTAAGTGGATAAAGGCTGAAAATAATGAGGAGCTAAATATCGTCAAGCAAAGTTATTTAGAAAAATTCAGCCACTTACAAATCAATGAAGGCGGAGATGTAGTCCAAACCACTTTAGCCTTTGACCTTTGGCTAACCTCAAAAAAATAACGAACAACTACGATGTTCCTTATAGTTTTTTACATTTAGCGTGAAAAATCAGCTATGCGAAAACTGGAAAACAGCGAACTCAGTCGATTAGATTTAAATGCTTTTAAAGGGGCAAACAAAATTCCTGTATATATCATTTTAGATTCTGTTCGTTCGCATCAAAATGTAGGTTCAGTTTTCAGAACTTCGGATGCTTTTCGAATTGAAAAAATTTTTCTTTGTGGTATCACCGGCACGCCACCCCACCGAGACATTCAAAAAACAGCACTGGGCGCAACAGAGAGCGTAACATGGGAATACCGAGAAAACATTGATGAACTCATTCAGGAATTAAAATTATTGAATGTTTACATTGCATCCATCGAACAAGCAGAAAACGCTTGCTTTCTTAACGCATTCGAAATTCCAATTGAACAAAAGTTAGCGCTTGTTTTTGGCAATGAAGTAGATGGTGTTGCACAATCCGTTGTTTCGACATCCGACACTGTAATCGAAATTCCTCAATTCGGAACAAAACATTCGCTCAACATTTCTGTTAGTGCCGGAATTGTTATATGGGAAATCGGAAAACAATACATCAATAGTTTAAAACAATAATTTTTTAGGTTTACAAAAAATCAAAACAATGGCCAAGAAAGAGAAAGACCCGAAATTCAAATCAATTTTATCAAAAGAAGATTTAGCGTTTTTAGAAGCCTACATCAACAACCCCTCTCCTACAGGGTTTGAAGCTGAGGGTCAAAAACTGTGGTTGAATTATTTAAAACCTTCCATCGATACCTATCAGGTAGATAATTACGGAACCGTTTATGGTGTAATTAACCCTGATGCTCCTTTTAAAGTAGCCATCGAAGCGCATGCAGACGAGATTTCGTGGTTCGTGAGTTATATCACACCGGATGGCTTAATTTATGTAAAACGAAATGGAGGCAGTGATCATCAAATTGCACCTTCAAAAAAAGTTTGGATACATACCGATAAAAACAAGGTAGAAGCGGTGTTTGGTTGGCCGGCCATTCACACACGTAAAGCTGGAAACGAAAAGGCACCAGCACTGGAAAACATTTTCTTGGATTGCGGTTGTACTTCAAAAGATGAAGTAACAAAACTCGGCATTTATGTGGGTTGTGTAATTACCTATCAAGATGAATTCTTTGTATTAAATGATCGTTATTATGTTGGTCGCGCTTTAGATAATCGAATTGGTGGATTCATGATCGCAAAAGTAGCGCACATGTTGAAAGCCAATAAAAAGAAGTTGCCATTTGGTTTGTATATCGTAAATTCTGTACAAGAAGAAGTGGGCTTAAGAGGTGCTGAAATGATTGCACATACTATCTCTCCGGATTGCGCTATTATTACAGATGTTGCACATGATACCACAACACCCATGATTGATAAAATTGCTGAAGGTGATTTTAAATGTGGAGCTGGGCCAATGCTTACTATCGGACCCGCAGTGCATAACAACTTACTAAAGCACATTCGCTCGAATGCCGATAAAAATAAAATTCCATATCAGATGGATGCTGCATCACGCGCCACCGGAACGGATACTGATGCTTTTGCTTACACGAAAGGTGGTATTCCATCAGCTTTAATTTCATTGCCTTTGCGCTATATGCACACTACTGTTGAAATGGTACACAAACATGATGTAGAAAATGTAATCAAGCTTATCTATGAGTCAATTGTGACGCTTAGTCCGAAGTTTGATTTTAAATATTTTAAGTAGATCTCTACTCCGACTTCGTTTTAACTAAAAAGAAAAAGGATAGCCGTTAACAGGTTGTCCTTTTTTTATTGCTATTGGTTTAAACATGCAACAAACATTTATAATAGTGTAACACTGGAAGAATTCATTATTGCAGTTTTACAGCCGAGAAATGCGTTTAAATATACATTTCCGCTTGATACATAATTACTCTTAATTCTCATTTTCCATAACATATAGATTTCTGCAAAAACCAGAACACTACTCACAAAACTCAATCAAAACACATATGAAAAAAATACTATCGTTAACTATCGTAATATTTATAGTAGCAATAAGCACTGAATCGGCATCCGCCCAAGCATGGGAACGACATTCAAAAGTGATAGCATTAGGATTCGGTGCTTCGCAATTTTTTCACATTGATAATTATTACTACGGGCAAGCCAATAATGCTAGACAATGGTACTGGCCGGTTACAGGGCAAATTAATGTACAAGGGGAATTTGGAGTACACGATTATGTGGGCTTGGGTTTTACAACCGGAGTTGGAGGAAGAGCAGGATTAGGTTATGGCTATGCCGGTGAAATCAATATTCCCATGGGAATGATTGTAAACTTTCACTTTTACCAACTGATTGCCAATAAAAGCAGCAAAAACATTCATGCCGATAAACTTGACATTTACGCTGGTCTAAACGCTGGGAGTGGCTTAGCTATTACCTACTATTCTAATTCAACCAGATTAGTTCCATTAGCATTTGGCGGACCACATGTAGGCCTTCGCTATTATCCAATACGAAAATTCGGATTGAATGTTGAATTAGGATTTGGAAAAAGTATTATTAACGGAGGGTTTGTGTTTAAACTATAATACGAATAAGATTATCTAGAAAGAGAGTTGGATACACAAATATTCAACTCTTCTATTATGGATAAAGGATTATAGCCAAGTGCTAATGCCTTTGAAATATTCAGCGAAACATTCTTCGGACGTTTAGCTATAAAAGTAAAATCGTTTTGAGATACCGATTGGAGAAGCGTTTTGTTCAACGCAAAAACATCAGCAGCCAGCAATCCAAATGCATATCTCGACACTACTTCTTTACCTGCAATTTGAATAATACCATGCTGGTTAGGCATAAGCGCTACAATGCATTTGGCTATCGAGTAGGCTCCACCTATGGAGCGATATTCATCATCAAAAAGAGAACTGATTTTTCCTTCTTCATTTTCGGAAATGAAACGTCTTAAATAATTCCCGTTCCCTCCTGCTTTAATATCACCAAACATTAATGGTAATCGAGCTACAAAAGCATTAGGATAAATTTCAAGCACAACTCGCTCTGCTTCTGCTTTCTGTCGCCCGTATGCATTCATAGGATTAACAGTATCGTCTTCGGTGTATAATCCGCGTCCGCCATCAAATACTAAATCGGTGGAGGTGAAAACGAATGGAATATTAAAATCAGCAGCAATACCTACAAGATTAATGGTTGCATCAACATTGATCATCCTACTTTCTTCAGGATGTAACTCACAAAAATTTGTATCTGCACTTGCAGCAGCATGAATAATAAAATCGGGTTCAATATCTTCCAATAAATCGCCAACTTGAATATGATTCGTAACATCACATTGCAGCCAATGCACAGCATCAAAATCGCCTTTCTGTGAATGGTACAAAGCATATACATCATACATTTTAGCGGCTTCACGTACCAAATGGTAACCCAAAAAGCCGGAGGCTCCCGTTATAACTATTTTCGGCTTACTCATTTCACTTTTTCCTTTAGCATTTCAAGCGCTTTCACAATTCTACTTTCTCGAGTTGCTTGCTTTTTAGCAGATTCAATCCACGTGATATATTCTTTACGGTGTGTGAAACTCATTTGCTCAAATGATGTTAAAAGCTTTTCTGCTTTAAGGGCATCTGTAAAATCTTTTGGCATAACGATCGTACGTTCGTCAACATCATGCTGAACTGTAACTTCTACTTCATCGCCTCCTGTTTTACCAATTTGTGCACGAATCGGTTTTAAGACCAACAACATATGCCTTGGGTCACCGTACTTTACCATCGATCCGGTATAAGCAACACCGTCAAATGTAGCTTTTACGGGCACTCTACCTTTAATGCCAAATTCTTTTTGTACATCATAAGGAAAATAAACAAAGGCTCCACCGCCTTCCGTTGTTTCAATTTTTGCTTTAAATCGACATACTTTTCCCATGCTTGAAACTAATTGAAAAGCTAATAGTAATTAAACGTTTTCCCTTTACACCACAACCATGTTTGGCCCTGCAACAAAGAATAGCGAACTGTTTCATTAAACAAAAAGAAGTCGCCACTTACTATATCCTTACTGATTTGAACGGGTTGACCGTAATATAGTCCATGCAAACGGGCATACTGATCTTTGTATACTAAAACATGCCGATAAGCTTTCATTGCCAATGGCTGTGTACGTTCTAACAGCTGTAATTTACCATTGTACCAAACATAAAAATTATTCCCTTGGTCGGTAAATGCGAGCAAATTATCTTGAACTAATAACTCCTTAGGCCGGTTTTGCGACAACTCTTTTACCTCTCCATTATGCCAAACATTCAACCTACTTTGTTGATCGTAAAAAGCTACAAATCCTTCACCGGTAATAAAGCCTTGAGGCGCAGGTATATTAGTTTCGAAATATTGTCCATTACTGTAGAATTTGATATTTCCGATAACATCGATGTAAACCACCAAATCCCTATCGGCATAATACAAGGTGGGCGGATAGCTTTCAATAATTTTCAACTCTCCATGATAAAATACTTTAAAGTTTCCCGATTGGTCAACATAGGCAAATGTATTATCGCCAATGCGTGGATCATTTTTTTCTTTGGTCAATTCCCATTGTTCAATATCGTAGGTTTGTCCGTTATAAAAAACATGGGTTTGTCCGAGTGTACTTTTCCATACAACCAAACTGTCGGAATACCAATATTCGGTCTGCGCCAATCGATCTAACACTTTAAATTTGTTGTTATACAATACACTCAAATTACCGAAATTGTAGTAGCCAATCCAATTATCAGTAACAAAATAATCGGGGGTATTGTCCAACAAATTGTAAACCGTCCCCTGAAAATAAGCTTTGAAACGCCCAACAGCCGTGGAATAGAGCATGGCATTCTTCCCAACTTTATAACTGGATAAAGGGAGAGTTTCTAAAAACTTAGTTTCGTTTTCATCAAAAATATAAACTTGCCCATTGTAGTCGGAATAGGGAGCAATAAACTGTGCCTGAACAGCAATACAACTAAACACAAGAACTGTAAAAAGAAAACACCTCTTCATAATTGTATTTTTTGTGTTGTTGATTATTAACTACTATACATCAAATTTGATGCCTTGCGCCAATGGCAATGTTGATCCGTAATTGATGGTATTTGTTTGTCTGCGCATATACGCTTTCCATGCATCAGAGCCCGATTCACGTCCGCCACCGGTTTCTTTTTCACCGCCAAATGCACCACCAATTTCGGCACCCGAAGTTCCGATATTGGCATTTGCAATACCACAATCCGATCCATTCGCAGAAAGGAACAATTCCATTTCGCGCATGTTTGTTGTCATAATTGAAGAAGAAAGACCTTGAACCACACCATTCTGCATGGCAATGGCATCCTCGAGTTTTTTATATTTCATGATATACAAAATGGGCGCAAAAGTTTCTTCTTGCACCATTTTATATTCGTTCTTGGCTTCAATAATACATGGCTTTACATAACATCCCGATTCATACCCTTTGCCTTTCAACACACCGCCCTTTACAAGTAATTTTCCACCCTCTTTAACTGCTTTAGCGATAGCCGTTTCATACATTTTCACTGCGGCCTTGTCAATTAACGGACCAACATGATTTTTTTCATCTAACGGATTGCCAATACTAAGTTGCGAATATGTTTTTTGCAATCGCTTCTTCACATCGGCATATAACGATTCGTGAATAATTAATCTGCGTGTAGTAGTACAACGTTGTCCTGCTGTACCTACTGCGCCAAATACAGCAGCACGAATGGCAATATTCACATCGGCATGTTCCGAAATAATGATGGCATTGTTTCCGCCTAGTTCTAACAACGAACGACCTAAACGTGCCGCTACAGTTTGCGCAACTGCTTTTCCCATGCGCGTTGAGCCGGTTGCAGAAATCAAAGGAATACGGTTATCGGAAGCCATGCGTTGCCCAATTTTTGCATCGCCATTCACTAAACAAGAAATGCCTTCCGGCAAATCATTCGCTAAAAAAACTTTAGCCACAATATGCTGACAAGCAACACCACACAATGGTGCTTTTTCAGAAGGCTTCCAAATACACACGTCACCACAAACCCATGCTAACATAGCATTCCAACTCCAAACAGCAACAGGAAAATTAAACGCGGAAACAATACCAACAATACCAAGTGGATGATATTGCTCATACATACGGTGATTCGTACGTTCGCTATGCATGGTTAATCCGTAAAGCTGACGAGATAGTCCTACTGCAAAGTCGCAGATATCAATCATCTCTTGAACTTCACCTAACCCTTCTTGCAACGATTTTCCCATTTCATAGGAAACCAATTGACCTAGGGGTGTTTTAAACTTTCGCAATTCATTACCTATCTGTCGAACAATTTCGCCACGTTTAGGAGCCGGAACATTTCGCCATATTTCATAAGCCTTATGGGCTGTTTCAATAACCTCATCATATTCCTTCTCAGAAGTTTCATACACACAGCCAATCAATGCGCCATCAACAGGCGAAACACTCTTATATTTTGTTTTGGATGATTGCATCCATACTCTTCCGGTTGATGTTCCTGCATTATCGGCTTTCAGCCCCAATTCCTTCAAAGCTTCTTTAATCATATTTCGTATATTTCGGTTTAATTTTTTGGTACAAGATTAATGATTCAGTAGATATTTCGTTGATTTAATGCTATTGTTTATCCACATTAAAGTTACACGCAAATCCTATATATTGCAGAAATGAAAAAAAGTTTAACAAGTCTTTTAGCACTTTTCGTTTTAACGGGATATGCACAAATTGAAAAGGGCACTATTGCCCCTGCAGGCTCGGTTTCATTAAGCTATAAAGCAAATTCGAAAACAGATCAAAAGATTTTTGATTTTACGCTTGCCCTTTCTGAAGGTTTTTTTGTAGCTAATAATTTTGCAATTGGCCCAACGGTTGGATATGCTGTTAATTCCACTAAGCAAAAATCGGGTACAACGGATTTGACACAATCCTTTTTTATAGGCCCACAGCTTAAATATTATGTCAAAATTGGCAATAAAGCCTATGTGCATTTCTTTGGCGCTATGTTTGGTAATTTTGGATCATTTAAACAATTATCAGACCCTCCAAACAACACAGCATTAAGCACAAGAGGTGCTATTTGGCAACTGGGAACGGGCTTGTCTATTTTCCTCCACCCAACTATAGCCCTATCGATTTCCCCCATGTACCGTGGCGATTTTACGCAATCTTATATTAAAAATAAAGCAGGCATTATTCCCGGAACCCAGAGCAATGCTATTACACATGGCTTTTATCTGAACATAGGTTTCGCTATTTATCTTCGAAAAAAGAAATAAACAATTATGATCAAACTTTACGCTACACTAACGCTTTCGTTACTTATTTCGTTCAGCTTCTCACAGGGTAAAACTAAGCGCGTACTTTTTCTCGGAAACAGTTACACATACGTAAACGATTTGCCGAAAACAATTGCCGATATGGCACTCTCCACTGGCGACACCTTGATTTACGATAGTAATTGCCCCGGTGGTTATACATTACAAGGACATTCAACCAATGCAACTTCTTTGAGTAAAATAGCCCTAGGCAAATGGGATTACGTTGTACTTCAAGAACAAAGCCAATTCCCATCATTTCCTATCAATCAAGTAGAAACGGATGTATTTCCATATGCCAAAAAACTAGATAGTTTAATTCATGTGAGCAGCCCTTGTGCACAAACTGTGTTTTACATGACTTGGGGACGAAAAAACGGTGATGCATCAAATTGCCCGTCATGGCCCCCTGTATGCACATATAACGGCATGGATAGTCTATTACGATTGCGTTACGAAACAATGGCAACAACAAATGAAGCTTTATTATCGCCAGTGGGCGTGGTATGGAAATATGTAAGAACCAATGCACCACTTATCGAACTCTATCAATCCGATGAAAGTCATCCCTCCGAGGCGGGGACTTATGCGGCAGCATGTAGCTTTTACACCGTATTCTTCCGTAAAGATCCATCAGCTATAACATTCAAAAGCACATTGGCATTAGCAGACGGAGCATCTATTCGGAATGCAGCAAAAACAATAGTTTTCGACCATTTGTTGCAATGGCATATTGGTGAATACGATCCGCAAGCTTCTTTCACAAATACTAGCATTTCTAATCAGCAAATTCAATTTACGAATACATCAACTAATGCCAATGCCTACCTTTGGTATTTTGGTGATGGTGATAGTGCCTCCGCAACAAATCCTACTCACGTATACAACACTCCAGGAACATACAATGCTAAACTCATTGCTTCCGGCTGTTTGATTTCCGACACTTTTACAACATCCGTTACAATTGGAGTAACATCCATTTTAGATGATACGGAAAATGCAATCATTGCTATTTCACCTAACCCCGCTCATGCCTTGTTAGTAATAAATAGAAAGAATGCAAAAGAATCGAAGTATACCATTTTCGATATTGCAGGACGTATAGTTCAAGAAGGAAAATTGCTTTCATATGAAAACACCATACCTATTGAAAATCTTAATGCAGGCAACTATTGTATTGCATTTCAAAATTCGAACGAAGCAACTATCCGCTTACCGTTTTACAAAACAAACAATTAAATGATTTTTGTATTTCTTAAAAAACATTTATTTTTAATAGCCTTCCAATATATAGCGTGAAATCGAATAGTAAGTTTGTTGAGCACTAAGTCTTCAGTCTTGTATTCAACAAACCTTTACATTGTTGGGCTATTTTAAAAGTTTAAAACCCAACCATGAAAAAAAGTTTCATCTACCTTGCATTTCTTTTAATACCATTTGTTTCATTCGCTGAAAAGACTGAAACCCAAGACAGTTTATCGATGGAAGATTTACTATCTTCAATTGATACATTACCTTATCAAAAAGATGGGACTGTAAAACTAGGGGATGTCGCCTCATTCAAAATCCCCAAAGGCTATAAATTTTTGGATGGAAAATCAGCAGAGTATGTACTCCACGATTTATGGGGAAATCCTCCAACATCTTCATTGGGAATGATATTGCCCGCTGATGGAAGTCCATATTTGGGTTCGTGGGTAATTGAAATAACATATGAAGAAGATGGACATGTGAAAGACGATGATGCAAAAGATATTAAGTATGATGAGTTGTTGGAAACGATGAAAAAAGAGGCTAAAGAAGCCAATCCGGAACGTAAAAAGCAAGGCTATCCTACTGCAGAATTATTAGGATGGGCTTCTCCACCATACTACGATCAAGCAACACATAAACTTCATTGGGCTAAACGCTTGCAATTCGAAAATGATTCTTTGGAAACCCTAAATTATAATATCCGTGCGCTTGGCCGAAAAGGCGTTTTAGTACTCAATGCCATTGGCGGCATGGATGATCTAGATATAATTAAAACCGCTACGCCTGAAGTTTTAGCCAATGTTAATTTTGATAATGGGAATCGCTATGAAGATTTCAGTAGCAGTACCGACAAAGTAGCAGCCTATGGTATTGGCGGTCTTATTGCGGGTGGAATTTTGGCAAAAACGGGTCTTCTCGCTAAATTTGGATTAATTTTTGCGAAATTTGCTAAACTTATTATCGTTGGTATTATCGGTTTAGGTGGTGCTATTATGAATTTCTTCCGCGGTAAAAAAGAGAATTCATCAGAATAATCTATTTTACAAATCGCATTATTATAAATATTTCATTGAATCACTTTAATTTTTGCATGAACAAATTTGGTTTAGCAGGTGTACTGCTGTTTACGTCTATTACTTTATTAGCACAAGATTTAGAATACGCTGATTCCTTACCCATCAATCAAATCAAAGTGTTGGGAAGCCATAACAGTTACAGACGTATGACCGATAGCGGTATTCTCAAATTTATTCATTTAGCGGATCCGTTTTTCAAGAAAGACCTTCCGCCTGCATATCACTTGGAATACGACCATCTTCCTCTCGACAGCCAGTTGCAGAACTATGGCATGCGAAGTTTTGAATTGGATATATACTACGATCCCAAAGGTGGAAGGTATTATAAACGACAAGGCAATGCGCTCCGTTTTCGCTCCACTAAATCGAATGTTGATGCTTTGTTATGGCCCGGCATGAAAGTATTACACATTTCTGATATTGATTATAATACCAATTACTACACCTTCAAAGATGCACTCCAAGCCTTGAAAGTATGGAGTAGTGACCATCCTACGCACCTGCCGCTTTATGTAATGGTAGAATTAAAAGAAGACGGCATTAGCGATCATGTGAAAATTGCAGGCTTCAAAACAGCGCTCAAATTCGATCTCAAAGCTATGCTCGAAGTTCGTGATGAAATCAACTTTATTTTCGCTGATCATCCAAAACAGATTTTATCGCCCGATGATTTTAGAAAAAATCACACATCGTTGCGTGAAGCCATTACAACTATTGGTTACCCAAAATTACAAGAGGCAAGAGGAAAGATTGTATTTATTTTAATGGCCGGTGAACGATTAAGCGATGAGCTTACAAAGCAATATCCTTCCTATAAAGGACTTCCATTTTTTACTTTTGCGGAACCCAATAAACCCGAAGCTGTTTTCATAAAAGTGGATGACCCTATTGAGCATACTGAACGCATCAAAGACTTGGTAGCAAAAGGTTATATGGTGAGAACACGTTCAGATGTGGAAACTATTGAACCTAGAAAAAACGATTACACCATGTTCAATAAAGCAAAAGAAAGTAATGCGCAAATAATTTCTACAGACTTCTACAAGCCTTTCCCAAAAACCGGATTTGTTTTGAAAAGAGAAATGTTGAAGTAATTATTTCAACGTACAATCGAAGCCTTGTGCCTCCCGATTGTATTTATCATCACTCAATTTACCGGAAGAACATCTATCGTAGCGCTTATCCGATGAAGTATCAATACACGTCCAGCCCAAGCCTGTTGATTGAAGGGAATCTAAATATTCTTCATAGTAGCGAATAGTCAAAACATCTGAACTCACTTTTATGCGAAAATGTTTATCGTAACAAACAGCACAGCGATTTTGGCAGGTTAAACATTTCTTACAACCCGAAGCAAACATCAAAAAAATACCAAGAAGAAAAATTAATCGCATATTTTTACAAAGCTAATTAGAATTGAATATACATTTTATGCATGATATAGAACCATTTTATAGTTGGAGAGATTATTATATTGCTTCTGAAGATAAATTATCGCCTTTTTACCGCAGAAAATACAGTGAATTTTCATTCCACAACAAAGTATATAATTATTATATCCATCCACAATGGGATAGCTTCGGCTCTAGCACATTGTATTGCAAAGTAATTTATGTAGGATACGAAAAACAGATTGCCGTAATTGAAATGCTTGGCGAATGGAACGACACACTCCATAACGATATCATGATTTTCAAAGAAGAAGTGATAGACCCGCTAATGCAAGAAGGCATATCAAAATTTATCTTGATTGGTGAGAATATAATGAACTTCCATGCTTCGGATGAAAGTTACTACGAACTTTGGCAGGAAGAAGTAAGCGACATGGATGGATGGATTTTATGCCTTAATTTCCATAAACATGTAGTAGACGAAATGCGAAGATATCGCTTACATCATTATATGGATATTCCTTTGGAACTGGAAGAAACTGAATGGCGAAAGATAAAGCCGCTGTATATCCACAAAATTGCCGAAGAATGGCTGCAAAAGCGTTTAGATAACTAATTGTTATGCAGTATAAAACGAAAAAAGACCTTGAAAGAATTCAAGGTCTTTTTTATTGTGAGGAGGAAGGCGGATTCGAACCCCCGGAGCGCTCATCACGCTCGACTGTTTTCAAGACAGTTCCATTCAACCACTCTGGCATTCCTCCGTGCGTGGTGCGAATATAAAAACTCTTCAGTATTTTTGAAAAAAAAGAACAAAAAGTTTACATTTTTTCTGCGTTCGACTTGTGATAATAAATAGCAGCATTTATTTCATACCCTATCAAAAGCACAAAGGCGTTGATGTTTAGCCAAATCATTAAAATCATTACCGTTCCAATTGAACCGAAAAGTGTATTGAGTTTTACAAAGTGTTTAACATAGAAAGAGAAGCCTACGGATGCCAAAATAGAAAGAAAGGTGGCTACCGTGGCTCCGGTTGAAATGAAACGATATTTCTTCTTTGTTGCCGGTCCGTAATAATAAATAAGGGATATAGAGAAAAAGAACAATAAAATAATTGTTGAATAACGTATTAAGTTGAAAAGAATATTGGTGAACGTATTCTGAATATGAAAATAATCGAGCACCAACTCCAAAATATCTTGTCCGGCTACAACCAATGCCATTGAAAATATAAACAAAAAGACTAATAGAAAGGTAATTTTGAGCGCTACAATACGCGTATGAAAGGCATTTCGTTTTTTATAATGATCGTAGGATTTATCGAAAGAACTCATCAAAGCCACTACCCCATTGGATGTAAGAAATATGGTTAAAATAAAGGTACTGGTTAATAAACTCGGACGCTTGTTTTGCGTTAAATCAGATAAGAAGGGCTGGATAAAGGACCTTAAGAACTTGAAAATCTCAGGACTTGGCGAAATATCTTTAATCAGCTTTAATATATAAGCATCGATATTCTGCATATTCAATAAAATCAGTACATACGGGATTAATGTAAAGATGAATAGCAAAGCCGGAAACATGGAAAGAAAAAAACTATAGGCAATAGACTTTGCTCGAACAGCTAATGAATTACTTCTAATTTCATTGATGAAAAAAGTAAATACTGTATATACGGGAACCCCATCTAAGCCCGGAAACGTAAATACACGCATCCATTTGTCCCACTTTTCCAAATGAGGGTTCTCTAATAATATCTTCTGCCAAATTTTTTTCATTTCAATTGTTTAAAACAAGAAACTACCGATTCAGGCGCATGGATTAACTTCCTACTTGTTGCATCCATAAACATGAGCTGTGTTTCTGCTTCTACTAACTTCTCGCCTTTCTCGTTGAACAGCAGGTATTCAAACGTAATCATTCTATCCGGAATAGCTGGAATGATGACCTCAATAGTCAATAAATCATCGTATAAAGCCGGCCGAATATATTTCACGTGCATTCGGGTTACAGGCAACATCACGCCTGCCCTTTCTAAATCAGCATATCGAATCCCTATGGAACGTAAAGCTTCAGTTCTTGCCACTTCAAAAAAACGTGCATAGTTCCCATAGTAAACCACACCCATTTGATCGGTATCGGCATAAGCCACTCGAACGGTATGTTTATAATTGTAACGCATTAATGGATATTCATTTCATTCATTTTTTTACGATATAAGTTGGCTACTTTATTTTGCTCATCCAGAGTTCTGGAAAACACGGAATAGCCCGACATATCAGGATTTGCGCAGAAATATAAATAGTCGTGCGCTTCGGCATCCAATACCGCATCCACCGATTTTTTAAATGGTAAGCAAATTGGACCGGGGGGTAAACCGGAATGTTTATAGGTATTATAAGGCGATTCGTATTCTTTGTGATAATTGGTTACCCGCTTAGCATCAAAATCCCGTAGAGCGAAAACCAATGTTGGATCGGCTTGTAATGGCATGTCGATCTTTAAACGATTCAAGTATACACCTGCCACCGTTCGTAGTTCTTTGTCTTTCATGCATTCTTTTTCAACAATAGAAGCCAAAATCATAACTTCCTTAGGCTTCAACCCAATGGCTGTAGCTTTCTGCAATCGTTCGGAATTCCAAAAACGTTTGTATACAGAATCCATATGCTCGAAAAAAGCTTTTTCTCCAATATTCCATTGAGGAAAAGCATATTCTTCATAAATAAAACGACTCATAATATTGTTAGGAGTACATCCATATTGCGCACAAAAATGTTCGTTGTTTAATTGCTCGATAATATCGGTTGAATCCAACTCTAATGTTCTCCCAAACAACCCCGCAAAGTCTTCGTTGGTGCGAATGTTATAAGGGCGGCAAGTTATCGGGCTTTGTATGCCATAGTATAACAAATTCACAATAGCTCTACTGGTCATCGATTTGCCAATAATATAATGTCCGGGTTTCACATGATTGGGATAGCCCTTCAGTTTAGCAAATACATCGAACGATAATGTATTGATCAGCAAATTATCTTTCTTAAGCAATGCTAGCACCTTGTTGTAATCCGCTCCAGTCGGAATATTGATATATGCTTTTTCTCGATTCGGATTACTATTGTTGGCCCAAAACAACCAAGCGCCAAATCCGATAAGGGATACAAAAAGCAGAAAAAGTAATTTCTTCATTGCCTAAAAATATAAATAGAAAGGATTTAATGAAAATACAACCTGTTCATTCCCCATTCTATATAAAAATTGTACTTTAGATGCTATCACAAATTAAAATTAAATACGCATGCAAAGTAAAGCAGTTACAGTTGAAGCATATACCAATGAACTACCTGAAGACAGAAAAGAAGCTATACTAAAGCTAAGACATGCCATCACAAAAAACATCCCAAAAGGATTTGAGGAAACAATGAGTTATGGAATGATAGGCTATGTTGTGCCCCACTCACTTTACCCGAATGGGTACCATTGCGATCCAAAACTACCACTTCCTTTCTTAAGTATTGCTTCGCAAAAAAACTTTATTGCCGTTTATCATATGGGTATGTACAGCGATCCCAAATTATTAGATTGGTTTACAACAGCATTTCCTAAATATTCAAAAGCAAAACTAGATATGGGGAAAAGCTGTATTCGCTTTAAAAAACCCGACCAAATCCCGTTTGACTTGATAGGTGAATTATGCAAAAAGATGACTGTTAAAGATTGGATTTCGAGCTACGAAAAGATGCTAAAAAAATAGGCATGAAAACCATTAAAACCTTCGACAATTATTTCACTGCCCAAATATGGAAAGAAAAGTTTGAAGCAAACGGAATACACTGCTTTTTACAAGATGAAAATACATCCAGCACAATGCGGTTTGGAACATGGCCATTGGGGGCATTAAACTGAATGTTGGCGATACTGAAGCAGAGTATGCATCTAGTTTATTGCTCAAGTTCGAAGAAGAATATGCAACATTCATCATTTGTCCGGGTTGTGGAAATAATGGAATGGATTATGTGGCAAAACCAACCCCTTCCAATATCTTTATGGAAATTGTTACTTGGCTGTTCTCGTCCTACGCCATTGCCTCAAACTATGTATATCAATGTCCGAAATGCAATTTGGAATGTGAAACCATGCCCAATACAATACCTCAAATAGAAGATGAAGACTAAGCTTAAATACTTGTATTTGCTCCTTCTATTGGGGTGGCAATCCACACTATTTGCTCAATCTCAGATAAAGGTTATGTCGTATAACATTCGAAATTCAAATGCGGCAGATGGTCCCAATAAATGGAAATACAGAAAAGAGCATGTAAGCGACTTAATCAAACAAATTGATCCGGATGTATTGGGCACGCAAGAAGTATTATTAGATCAATATACTGATTTAAAGAAAAGACTACCTAGCTATTCTGTATTTGGAGTAGGGAGAAATAATGGCAAACATGCCGGTGAACACAGTTGTATTTTTTATAAAACCGAAAAATACAAACTGCTGCATGGGGGAAACTTTTGGCTAAGTGAAACACCTGCGAAGCCCGGCAGTAAAAGCTGGGATGCAGCCATAACAAGAATTTGCACATGGGTTCAGCTTGAGGAGAAAGAGAGTAAACAATCATTTTTTGTGTTCAACACCCATTTCGACCATAGAGGTGGGTTGGCAAGAAAGAACAGCGCAAGGCTTTTGACTCATTTTATTGATTCGGTGTGTGGCAAATCACCAGTAATTGTTACAGGTGATTTCAATTTTGAACCCGGTAGTGAAGGGTATAAAGTAATGACAGATACTACTTCCCTCCTCTTTGATGCTTACACTTCAAATGAACCAAACTATACAGATTGTGGCTTTGACGTGAAACAAACCGATTGCCATCGTATAGATTATATTTTTTTCAGTACGCATTTAAAACATCAAGAATATACATTACACAAAAACAATAATGGAAGGCACTACCTAAGTGACCATCTTCCCATAAGCGCCAGATTGCTCTTCACAAAATAGTTTTTTGCAATTGATCTAATCAAAGAATACCAAAACAGTTCATTTCCGATAAGATTTTTAATAAAACGTTCGCTTAGTCATTAATACTATGATATTCAGCGCCTTACATCAGATTAAAAAAATAACACTTTTTGTAACCTATTGTTGAGTTTACTCGTAACTATATGCGGATTATAGTGTATGTCCAAATTTGAGTATCAAAACACAACAATGTTAAAAACAAACAGATTAGGTTTCCCAATACAGTGTACAGATAGTGTAAAATTGTACAAGGAAGACCGTTCATTCACCACTCCTAAATTCACCCTATGCTAAAGAACAGTTTACTGTCATTCATCACGTTATTACTTAGTTTTAATGCAATTGCTCAGCAAAGCACTCCACAAGTTTTCGCTTCTGGAGGAAAGCATTTAGCTAATACATATGCACAAGTAAGTTTCACTTTGGGAGAACCGTTAACGGCAACTTTGAACAATAACCCCAACAGCATTGCTACGCAAGGATTTCATCAAACCAATTTAACGGTTAGCAGTATTGAGGAAGTAATTAATTTATTCTCATTCAATTATTACCCAATACCGGTTACATCAAACTTAGTAATTGAATCATCGAATTATACAAAACCTGCCGTGGTTAAGATATATGATGCTAACGCAAAACTGATTGTAGCACAAAATTTTGAGAATAAATCTCAAGTTGATTTATCGCAAATTGCAAGCGGCAACTATTTTGTTACCATCGAGAACAATGAAAATCAGTTATTATCAAAAAGAACCATTTCGGTCATTAAATAAACCATCTATGAACAAATTTATTCTAACCATTAACCTTCTACTTGTCTTTACTATTACAAGTTTTGCACAAGCACCCCAAGGAGTAAATTATCAATCTGTTATTAGAAACAGTAATGGAGCTATTTTAGCATCACAACCTGTTGGCATACGTTTCGACATCCATCAAGGAGCAACAACCGGACCAGTGATTTATTCAGAATCCCACTTTACAGCCACCAATCAGTTTGGATTAACAAGCTTAGTGCTTGGTCAAGGTACACCTATAAGTGGAACATTTAGTGCTATTAATTGGTCGAGCGGAATATATTTCACCGAGTTGTTGGTAGATATTGCAGGAGGTACAAACTATGTTAGTATGGGCACACAACAATTAATGAGTGTTCCATATGCACTTTATGCAGAAAGATCAGGTTCATCAGTTGGTCCTGCAGGAGTTACCGGAGCTACAGGTATTACCGGAAATACAGGAGCTACAGGAGCGCCTGGTATTGGCATTCAAGGTGCTCAAGGTGTTACCGGAGTAACCGGTGCTACAGGTGCTACAGGAGTAGCCGGTCCGGCTGGAGCAGATGGTGCTACAGGACAAATGGGCCCTGTTGGCCCTACTGGAGCAGGTATTCAAGGCCCACAAGGTATTCAAGGAAATACAGGAGCTACCGGTGCTAATGGTGTTACAGGAGCAACAGGTGCAACGGGAGCAACTGGTGTTGGTATTCAAGGTCCTACAGGAGCTAATGGAAATACAGGTGCTACGGGAAACGTTGGTCCTACAGGAGCAACAGGAATTGGCATTCAAGGGCCGGCTGGGGTAAAAGGTGACAAAGGTGATACAGGAAATACAGGAGCTACAGGGGCAACAGGTATTGGTTTACAGGGTCCTCAAGGTATTCAAGGGGAAACCGGAGCAACAGGTGATATTGGTGCTACAGGTGCTACAGGAGCCACAGGCGTTGGTCTTCAAGGACCTCAAGGTGTTCAAGGGGAAACAGGTGCCACAGGTGATATTGGTGCTACAGGTGCAACCGGTGCTACTGGGGTTGGTTTACAAGGTCCACAAGGTCTACAAGGAGAAACAGGTGCTACTGGTGAAATAGGTGCTACTGGAGCTACAGGCGTTGGTCTTCAAGGACCTATTGGTGCTACAGGCGAAACTGGAGCAGTGGGTCCAACTGGAGTAACAGGAGCTACCGGAATAGGGCTTCAAGGTCCGCAAGGGAATCCGGGACCACAAGGCCCACAAGGGATTCAAGGCCCCGATGGATTAGTTGGACCAACGGGAGCAGATGGACCTATCGGACCACAAGGAATTGATGGACCTACAGGACCACAAGGACCTGATGGACTTCAAGGACCTATAGGACCAACAGGAGGACAAGGAATTCAAGGAGTTACAGGTGAAACAGGTACAACTGGAGCTACTGGAGCAACTGGAGCGCAAGGAAATCAGGGTGTTCAAGGTATAAAAGGCGACACTGGTGATACAGGAGCTACCGGTGCAATAGGTGCTACTGGGGCTACTGGTGCAACTGGATCGCAAGGAACACAAGGGGTGCAGGGTATACAAGGCATTCAAGGATTACAAGGATTAGTTGGTCCAACCGGTGCGCAAGGCTTACAAGGAATTGCAGGTCCGGTTGGTGCAGTTGGTCCAACAGGAAGCGAAGGTCCTCAAGGTATTCAGGGATTGGCTGGAGCTAAAGGGGCTACTGGGGCTACTGGACTAAGAGGTGCAACTGGTAATACAGGAGCAAACGGAGATAGATATACTTCCTTTTCGTTAGACACAATGACAATTCGTATTGATACTTTATCATTTACTGTTGGAACGGGGTTTGCCTATGCAGTAGGTCAAACTATTATCATTGCTAGAGATGCAAACAACAGAATGCTAGGAACTTGTGTTTCATACAATAAGCTAACAGGTGCTATGGTGGTAAGTGTTGAAAATATTTATGGTTCAGGTACATATCCTTCATGGACTATTTCCCTTAATGGTGCACCAGGTCCGGCAGGGCCAGATGGACTCATGGGCGAAACGGGAGCAACTGGAGCAACAGGGGCAACGGGTGATGCCGGTGTCAACGGAGTAACAGGAGCAACGGGAGCAACTGGAGCAACCGGTGCAACGGGTGCTGATGGTTTAATAGGACCCACTGGAGCAGAAGGGTCTATAGGACCACAGGGTATTCCAGGTATCCAAGGACCACAAGGTGTTAATGGTGCCGATGGCCTTCAAGGACCTGCAGGACCTATTGGACCGCAAGGAATACAAGGATTACAAGGACCACAAGGAGAAACTGGAGCCACTGGTGCAGTTGGACCAACCGGAGCAGGAAGTACCGGTGCAACTGGCGCTATTGGAGCAACAGGTGCTACAGGATTAAACGGAGCAACGGGCGCTACAGGTGCTACTGGAGCTTTAGGTATTAAAGGGACAACTGGAGCAACCGGAGCAACAGGAACAAAAGGTGCAACTGGGGCAACAGGAACTGCCGGTGTAAAAGGAACTACAGGTTCAACTGGAGCTACTGGGGCAGTGGGCTCAACAGGTGCTACAGGAATAGCAGGAACAAATGGCGCTACAGGAAGTACAGGGGCAACGGGAAGTACAGGGGCAACGGGTGCAGGCACAACTGGTGCTACAGGATCCACAGGTGCTACAGGTGCCGCTGGTACAGCCGGAGTAAAAGGCACTACAGGTGCAACAGGAGCTACAGGGGCAGGAGCTACAGGGGCAACGGGTGCTACTGGTGCAGCAGGGGCTGTTGGAATAAAAGGTACTACAGGAGCAACAGGAGCAACAGGTGCAACAGGTGCAGGTACTACCGGAGCAACTGGAGCTACTGGTGTTGCTGGACCTATTGGACCTACAGGTGAAGTAGGACCTACAGGAGCAGGTTTACCGGGAACAACTGGAGCAGTTGGTCCAACTGGCGCAATTGGCGCAACAGGAGCCACGGGGGCTACAGGTGCTGGGGTTACTGGAGCCACGGGGGCTACAGGTGCCATAGGAGTTACCGGTGCTACGGGAGCTGCCGGAGCCGGTGTAAGTGGAGGTACAGTTAATTATGTTGCAAAATACAACTCTGCTTCAACTGTAACGCTATCTCAAATGTTTGACAATGGGGTAAGTGTAGGTGTTGGAACGGCCACACCTTCTGCATCAGCAAAATTGGATATCAACGGACAAATTAAAATTTCAGGTGGAACACCTGGGGCCGGTAAGGTTTTAACTTCAGATGCAACAGGTTTAGCAACATGGCAAACACCTGCAAGCGGTGGTGGATCTTCTGCAGGCTTTGCAGGGCATAGAGATGGTTTAGCTCCAGTGCAAAATTTCGCGGCAAGTGGCTTACCAATAAACGTAGATTTGAAACAAGAAGAATTTGATGATGCTGCAAAATATAATACAACAACGAGTACTTACACAACACCATCGGCTGGGTTGTATCATTTCGATGTTTCACTAATGTTAGACTCTACAAATAACTTAAAAGGATCGGTAGTGCTTTCGCTTTATGTAGGAGGAACTGGTAACAGCTACTCGATTGTACAAACAGTTAGTCCGAAATCATACACACGTTTAACCTATAGTGTAAACATAAAACTAGCTGCAAACGAAACAGTACAAGTACAGTTAACTAATATGGGAACCGAAACATTAAAAATGACAATCTTTGACTTAGACAATAGATTCTCAGGCTACAAAGTCTATTGACGGGGATGTATAAAGAATAAAAAAAGGTTGCCAATTTTGGCAACCTTTTTTTATAAATCAAATTTCAATAATTAATGAAATTGTTCTGTTTCAGTTGATCCAGCTAAAGCTGTTGTAGAAGATTTTCCTTGTTGAACCACATTCTGAACGGCATCAAAATAGCCTGTTCCAACAAAAGCTTGGTGTTTAATTGCTTTGAAGCCATCTTTCTCCATAGCAAACTCTCTTTGTTGCATTTCGCTAAATCCGGCCATTCCACGCTCCACATAGTTTTTAGATAACTCAAACATTGAAGAGTTCAAAGCGTGGAAACCTGCTAATGTGATGAATTGGAATTTGTAGCCCATAGCTGCAATATCTTCACGGAATGTTAACATTGCTTTTTCATCCATGTATTTAGCCCAATTGAATGAAGGTGAACAGTTATATGCCAACATTTTTCCAGGATACTTTGCGTGAATACCTTGAGCAAACTCACGTGCCAATCCTAAATCAGGATTTCCGGTTTCCATCCAAATTAAATCAGCATATGGTGCATAGCTCAAACCTCTATCTATACCTTGCTCTAAGCCGTTTTTCACATAATAGAATCCTTCAGGAGTTCTTTCGCCAGTGATGAAACGAGAATCGCGAGGATCGATATCTGAAGTAATTAAGTTAGCTGCTTCAGCATCTGTACGCGCAATGACCAAAGTAGGAACATTGCAAACATCGGCTGCCAAACGAGCAGCAACCAATTTGTTGATAGCCTCTTGTGTTGGAACCAAAACCTTTCCACCTAAGTGACCGCATTTTTTTGCAGAAGCCAATTGATCTTCCCAATGCACACCGGCAGCACCTGCTTCAATCATACCTTTCATTAATTCAAAGGCATTCAAGTTTCCTCCGAATCCTGCTTCAGCATCGGCAACGATAGGCACCATCCAATCGCGTTGTGGCTCACCTTCCATATATTCAATCTGATCTCTACGCATCAAAGCATTGTTGATACGTTTTACAACTGCTGGTACAGAATTAGCCGGATACAAACTTTGGTCAGGATACATTTCGCTTCCCAAGTTGGCATCAGCTGCAACTTGCCAGCCTGATAAATAAATAGCTTTCATTCCAGCTGAAACTTCTTGTACGGCTTGGTTTCCGGTTAAAGCACCCAATCCAGACACCCATGAATCAGTATGTAAACGATTCCATAATTTCTCTGCACCATTTCTAGCCAAAGAATATTCAATTTGTATAGAACCGGCAATGTTAATTACCTCTTCTGCTGAATAAGGACGTTCTACGCCTTTCCAACGTGGGTTTGTTTCCCAATCTTTCTTAAGCGCTAGGGCTCTTTCTTGTTTAGTTGCCATTGTTATTATTGTTTTATAGAGATTTAAAATGTAACCTATTAATTAATCGATTTCTTCGTATGCCGGTAATGTCAAAAATTCTTTGTAATCGCCCACTTGAACGAGCACGTCAAACATTTCGATAGCACGTTTCATCGTATCTGTACTATACGCTGCTTCACCAACATAGCTTTTGACTTTTTCTAACTCACTTGGTAAAAGGGATTTGAACAAATCGTAAGTTACGTCTCTCCCATCATCTAATTTCGACTTGTTTTTAATCCACTGCCAAACCTGCGTTCTAGAGATTTCAGCTGTTGCAGCATCTTCCATCAAATTATGGATAGCAGCAGCACCAACACCTCTCAACCAACTTTCGATATACAAAATACCAACGTTGATGTTCATACGCAAACCTGCTTCAGTAATGGTTCCTGCCGGTAATTCCAATAAATCGGATTGTGTATAAACTTCACCTTCACGCTTGATGTGATAATTGTTTGGCGTTGTCATGTGTTCGTTGAAAATATCCATAGCTAATTTTACTAAACCCGGATGCGCTACCCACGTTCCATCATGACCGTTAGTTACTTCGCGTAATTTATCTTGACGAACCTTTTCAACAGCAGCATTATTAGCCGCTTCATCGTTCTTAATCGGAATAAACGCAGCCATTCCTCCCATAGCGTGTACTCTGCGTTTGTGGCAAGTCTGAATCACTAATTTCGAGTAATTCGCCATGAAAGGCACTGCCATTGTAACTTGTGCTCTATCCGGCAATACAAAACGAGCATCTAAGTTTCTGAACTTTTTGATGTAGGAGAAGATATAATCCCATCGTCCGCAGTTCAACCCTGCCATGTGCTCTCGCAATTCGTAAATAATTTCGTGCAATTCAAAAGTAGCTGTAATCGTTTCAATCAATACCGTTGCCTTGATAGTTCCTTGTGCAATACCTAATTCGTTTTGTGCGAAAACAAAAACATCATTCCACAATCGAGCCTCTAAATGACTTTCCATTTTCGGCAAATAGAAATATGGGCCTGTTCCGTTGGCCAACAAATTTTTCACATTATGGAAAAAGTATAAACCGAAATCAAACAACGAACCACTTGCAATTTCACCGTCAATTAACACATGCTTTTCAGGTAAATGCCATCCTCTCGGACGAACCAACAATGTTGCAATTTCAGCATTCAATTTATATGACTTTCCATTTTCAGGATTTTCGTAGCTGATCGTTTTGTTGATGGCATCACGTAAATTGATTTGACCTTCGATACAGTTCGCCCAAGTGGGTGAGTTTGAATCTTCGAAATCGGCCATGAACACTTTTGCTCCTGAATTCAAGGCATTGATAATCATTTTACGATCTACAGGACCGGTAATTTCAACGCGTCTGTCTTGCAAATCAGCAGGAATTGGTGCCGCTACCCAGTCACCTTCACGAATTTCTTTTGTTTCCGGAAGAAAATCCGGCAACTGACCTTTATCGATCAGTAATTGACGATCTTCCCGTTTTTTCAATAATTCAACACGTGTTGCATTGAACTTTCTGTGCAATTTCACTACAAAATCAAGTGCTTCCGGTGTTAATACCGTTGCAAATTCTGCAGAAACTGCTCCTTTTAAAACTATGTTATTGGCTGAAACCGACATGGTGTATTTTTTGTGCCGCAAATATACGAGGAGTTCTAGTAAAATAAAATTGCGAAAATTCGCTAATGAAATACTTTCGCAATATTGGGTTAATCTCTATCTTTAATCTGCCAAAGATTATAAAACTTTGCATTACCAAAAAGTCAAGCTATGAATCCGGATTATATAAAAATTATTTTCGGACTGAAAATCAAGAAATTAAGAGAAGAAAAAGAAATTTCGCTTAAAACTTTAGCAACAGCTACGGGGATTTCGATTTCGTATTTAAATGAAATTGAAAACGGAAAAAAATATCCAAACACGCAGAAGGTTTCGAAGTTAGCAGAAGTATTCGAAGTTCCCTACGATCAACTCGTTGCCCTGAAGGTGAATAAAGAGTTAACCCCTATCGCCAATTACCTCAATTTGGATATAGTGAATGAGGATCTATTGTCCACTTTCGGTATCGATAAACAGGCATTACTTTCCATTTTAATTAAAGAGCCATTGAAAGTATCCGCTTTCATTAATGCCGGCTTGGAAATCGCGAGAAACTATAATTTGCGACAAGATCACTTTTACTTCTTATGTCTTCGTGCCTATCAAGAATTGAATGAAAACTATTTTGAGGACATCGAAGAACAAGTGGATCGCTTTCGGGAAAAGCATTTCGAATTACATACTGCTGGGGTTTCAGCAGCTTTATATCAACACGTTTTAGAGAAAGAGTTTAACTACACCATTGACAAAACGGACTTCAAAGAATATCCAGAATTAAAGTCCCTCCGTTCTATATTGATACCTGAAAAGAAAATACTGCTTTATAACGCAAAGCTAACAGAACAACAAAAGATTTTCTTATTCGGAAGAGAAATTGGTTTCGAAGTATTGGATTTGAAGAAGCGCCCCTACACTACATCGTGGGTTACAGTGGAATCGTTCGACCATGTCATCAACAACTTTAAAGCCTCGTATTTTGCACAGGCACTGCATTTGAAGCGAGAGTTCATGGTGAAAGATTTAGAAAATTTCTTTGAATCATCGAAGTTCAAAACCACCTTTGTGAAGCATTTGCTCACTAAATATGATGCTTCTCCGGAAATGTTGCTCACCCGTTTTACCAATCTACTTACCAAATATTTTTCCATTAACGAAGTATTCTTCATTCGTTACAGTAGTAAGGAAGCTGAGAAAAACTTGAAAGAAATTTCGAAAGAAATGCACTTGTTTAAAGCAACGTCCAATTTGAATTATGCGCAAAGTGAGCAGCAATTCAGACGAGATATAACCAAAGTAGTTGTTCGCTATTTGAGTGAAGAATTAGATGGAAAAGAAGGCGAAAAACTGGCAGCCTTTATCAGTCAGAGTCCAAATGGAAATGAGTATTTTACGCTTTCAGCGCTTACGCCTATGCCTGAGTTGAACAATCAGAATAACTCTATAACTATAGGTTTTGTCTTGACAGAATCGGTGAAGAAAAAAATTAAATTCATACAAGACGCGAAGTTCCAATCTACAGAACTACAACAATACTTTGATGCAAAACGACAATCCATTAAACGCGAAGAAGGAGTTTCCGTTCAAGCACAAAAAGAAATAGCCCTGCTTAAGTTAAAGCAAGGCTATCTCTAAAAATTAAATTCATTATAAGGTTCCTCTCCTCGCCTGTTCGGCTTCAATACTTTCGAACAAGGCTTGGAAGTTCCCTTTACCAAAGGATTTCGCGCCTTTACGTTGAATGATTTCGAAAAACAATGTTGGTCGATCTTCTACAGGTTTAGTGAAAATCTGTAACAAGTAGCCTTCATCGTCTCTATCTACCATAATGCCTAATGATTTGAGCGTATTCATATCTTCTGCAATGGTTCCAACACGATTTACAACTGTATCATAATAGGTTCCCGGAACATGCAAAAACTCTACACCCGATTTTTTCATTTCAGAAACAGTAAACACTATATCATCAGTCGCAACAGCAATGTGCTGACAGCCAGGACCACCATAAAAATCAAGGTATTCTTCGATTTGAGATTTACGCAAACCTTCAGCCGGCTCGTTAATTGGGAATTTTATTCGTCCGTTGCCATTCGTCATTACCTTACTCATCAAAGCCGTATACTGCGTAGAAATATCCTTATCATCGAAGGTCACTAAATTGGCGAAGCCTAACGTATTCGCATAGAAACTAGCCCATTTATTCATCTCGCCCCATCCCACATTTCCTACCATATGATCGATGTATTTCAAACCTTTTGTTCCCGGATTATATTCGCTTTTCCATACTTCAAACCCCGGTAAAAACACTCCGTTGTAATTCTTTCGTTCTACAAAAGTATGTATGGTATCACCATAGGTTTTAATGGCTGATTTCACCACTTCACCATGTTCATCTTTAAACACAGTTGGTTCCATTACAGCTTCAGCGCCTCTGCTTGTGGTTTCTGCAAAGGCTTTTCGGGCATCATCTACCCACAAGGCAATTACTTTCACGCCATCGCCATGTCTGCGAATATGATGCGAAATTTCACTATCTGGATTGAACGGAGTAGTGAGCACCAAACGAATTTTATCTTGCTTCACTACATACGAACAATATTCTTTATTGCCCGTTTCTAACCCGCAATAGGCAAAGCTTTCAAAACCAAATGCTGTTTTGTAATAATGTGCTGCTTGCTTTGCATTTCCTACATATAACTCCACATAATCGGTTCCATTGATAGGCAAAAAATCTTGTGCCTCTTCAAATATCTTTTCAATGCCATAATTGAAATTGGTGACATTGGTTAAATTGGCTGTACTCATAGAATTTATTTATGATTTATTGATTTAAGGTTTATGATTTTTCGATTTGAGATTCCGATTTAAACTAACCATGATTTATAATAATCTTTCACGTCAATTTTCATAGCTTCTTCTGTAATCATCACCGGTGAAAACGGATCAATCATTACCGCTAATTCGTGTGTTTCCTTTTTCCCGATACTGCGCTCAATAGCTCCGGGGTGTGGCCCATGTGGTATTCCTCCGGGGTGCAACGTAATTTGTCCCTTTTGAATGTTATTTCTGCTCATGAAATCGCCATCCACATAATACAACAATTCATCGCTATCAATATTACTATGGTGATATGGCGCAGGAATAGCATCCGGGTGGTAGTCATATAAACGCGGAACAAACGAACAAATCACAAAGTGCGCATTCTCGAATGTTTGATGAATTGGAGGCGGCATGTGCACTCTACCGGTTATAGGTTCGAAGTTGAAAATCGAGAAAATGTAAGGGTAATGATACCCATCCCAACCCGCTACATCAAAAGGATGATTTGCGTACTGATACGGAAACATCATTCCTTTTTTCTTGATGAAAATATCGAATTCGCCTTGCTCATCATAGGTTTTCAAGTTACTCGGACGAACAATATCTCGCTCGCAAAATGGCGAGTGCTCTAGCATTTGGCCGAATTGATTGCGATAACGACTAGGTGTAAAAATTGGTGAAAAACTTTCTACATACAACAATCGATTGGCTTCACTATTGAAATGAATTTGATATACAGTTCCTCTAGGAATAATAATGTAATCGCCATATTTGAAATTCAATTCGCCATACATAGTGAAAAGCGTTCCACTGCCTTCATGCACGAAAATCATTTCATCTGCATCCGCATTTTTATAAAAGTATGAAGTGCATTCCATTGGTGCCGCCAAACCTATATGCATATTAGCATTCACAAAAAGTGTTTTTCGACTTTTCAAATAATCTTTCTCAGGTTGAATATCGAACCCTTGAAAACTCATACAGTCTAAACCATTATCGATGGCGATTTTTGGAGCTACTGAATAGGCTTTATCTTTTTGCTTCACTCGTGTTGGTGGATACAAATGATAAACCAACGAAGACATTCCTGCAAAACCTTGCGTACCCACCAACTCTTCTTGGTAAAGGTTTCCATTCGCTTGACGACTCACCACATGGCGTTTTGCCGGTATTGTTCCTAACTGATGATAAATGGGCATTTACTTAATTTTAATATTAGCAATCAGAAAACATTAATGACATTTAAAATAATCGAAAGGCTCTTTGCAGTCGTTGCAACTATATAAAGCCTTGCAAGCTGTAGATCCGAATTGTGACACAACTTTTGTGTTCTTAGAATTGCAACGCGGGCAATGTACATGCGCATTGGCGGGTTTAATCCAACTGGAACAAGACGAATGCATAGGAGCTGCAATACCGAAATCGCGTAGTTTTTGTTTGGTGGTTTCCGTCATCCAATCGGTTGTCCATGCGGGTGAATAAACCAATGTTACTTTGGGTTCTTGAACACCATGTTGCTTTAAAAGGGCTATGATATCATCTTCGATAATGCCCATAGCCGGACAGCCGGTATAAGTTGGGGTTATGATTACTTCACAAGAATGCTCATGAAAAATAACATCGCGCAACATTCCCATTTCCTCTATTGAAACAACCGGTATTTCCGGGTCGCAGATAGAAGAAAGTAATCGAAAAATCCCTTCTTTACTATGAATGTCTTCGCTTACCATTTTGCATCCGGATAGGCGCGTTGTAAATACTGCATTTCCGATAAAATATGCCCCAAATACTCCGTATGAATTCCGTTTCGGCTTCCTGTTTGCATATAATCTACATTCGGGATGGCAATATTCGAATCTGCTAGAATGGGCTGAACCAATGTCAACCATTGTGGTTTTAACACAGTTAAATCTGCACCAATTCCGTCATTGGCTAATGCCGCAAAATCAGCATCCATTTCAAACAATTCACCGGTGAACATCCAAAATTCATTGAATCCGTTTTGTAATCGTCTGTGACTTTCTTCAGTGCCTTTTCCTAAACGATAACACCAATCACGCGAATGCATGAAATGATACTTCGCTTCTTTCACTGCCTTAGCGGCAATAGCGGCAATCGTTGCATTTTTTGAAGTACATAATGCCGTAAACAACAAATACTCAAACGATGATACAATCAACATTCTAGCCATAGTACACGCAAAATCACCATTGGGTAATTCGGCAATGAGATTGTTATAGAATTCGCGTTCACCGCGTTTGTAAGCCAAATCATCTTCCGTTCTTCCTTTGCCTTCAACTTCTCCGGCATATTTTAAGAAAGCCTGCGCACGACCAATATGATCGAGTGCCAAGTTGGTCATAGCTAAATCTTCTTCTAAGATTGGACCGTTGCTGCATAATTCTGATAGGCGGTGACCTTGAATCAAACCGTTATCACCAAGAAATAGCAGATATTTATAAAGTGCGTTGTGCGTTGTCATAGCTTTAGGTTTAAATTTGTTTAGCTCCTGCAGGAACTACATAAAATGTGGGATGGCGATAAACTTTTTCTGTTGACGGATCGAAGAGCATTTGTGCATCCTCGGGATTAGAGGCAGTGATATAATTTGAAGGCACCACCCAAATACTCGTTCCTTCGTTTCTGCGCGTATAAATATCGCGTGCATTTTGCAGCGCCATTTTACTGTCGGAGGCGTGAACACTACCTGCATGTGCATGTTCAGAACCATCTTTTTTCTGAATAAAAACTTCCCAAAGGTCTAATTGCGTATCCATAATTTTATTTTGTTTTTGGTTTTGATAATGGTTTATTTTGCATTTGCTTTTGCATAAGCGGCAGCAGCTTCGCGTACCCAAGCGCCTTCGTTATGCACTTTGATGTGATGCGTCATACGTTGTTTGTTACATGGTCCGTTACCGTTCACCACTCGTCTGAATTCTTCCCAGTTGATTTCTCCGTGATCGTAGCAGTTTTTGGTTTCGTTCCATTTCAAATCTGAGTCTGGAATCGTTAAGCCAATGGTTTCGGCTTGTTGAACAGTTTTATCAATAAAACGCTGACGTAATTCATCGTTACTTTTTCGTTTGATTTTCCAAACAAAAGCATTGCCGGAATGCGGACTATCGCTATCGTGCGGACCGAACATCATCAACGAAGGCCACCACCAGCGGTTCATCGCATCTTGCGCCATCTCTTGTTGTTCTTTTGTACCCTTCATCATGTTCGTCATAATTTCGTAACCCTGGCGTTGGTGGAAACTTTCTTCTTTGCAAATCCGCACCATGGCACGAGCATAAGGGCCATAAGATGTTTTTTGTAAAGACACCTGATTCACAATCGCAGCGCCATCTACCAACCAACCAATAGCGCCAATGTCAGCCCATGTTAAAGCAGGGTAATTAAAAATATTAGAGTACTTCGCCTTACCTGTATGTAATTGCTCAATCATTTCTTCGCGAGAAATACCAAGGGTTTCAGCCGTGCTGTACAAGTATAATCCATGCCCGCCTTCGTCTTGAATTTTCGCCAACAAAATTTGTTTGGCGCGCAAACTCGGAGCTCGGGTAATCCAATTCCCTTCGGGTTGCATGCCAATGACTTCGGAATGCGCGTGCTGAGAAATCTGTCGAATTAAATGCTTACGATACTCATCAGGCATGGTATCTTTGGGTTCGATACATAAGTCCTGATCAAGTTTGTCTTGAAAAGAAGATTTGGTTTCGGTAGTATTCATTTTCACGATTTTAATGGAAACGAAACTATCGAATGCCTTTGCTTGAAAAACTGACAAAAATCAGTTCATTCTATAGAAAATGTAATTGGCTGAAATGAAGAAAATATTACGCGAGGAAAAAATGAAAATGGCACACAAATTTCACTTATCGTTTACATTACTGTAACATTAATAATCTATATTAAAAGATAAAAAGGAGTACAATAAAACAAATGGATATACTAGGCAACCCCCGATTTATTATTTCCCAAGCAAATGGAATTTTTAGAATTGATTATAACTCTAAATATCAATGGGCATCGAAAACGTTTGCATTCTTGTTTGCAATAGGCATTCCATTATTCTTCTATGTGCAAGAGCAAGGGGTTTCCATTTTTTCATTCCTATTTTCAGCAATAACCATTTTTGTTATTTCAAGTGACTATAGGAATCGAAATCGATTTTATATTGACACCAACAAAAGCGAAGTTTATGTGTTTGACACAAATACAAACATTCCATTTGATACAATTGAATATATAGAAATAAGAGATTACAACTCTGGAAGTTATCTTTATCATGAGTTAAATTTAGTCGTCAATTTACTCCGAGATAAAAAAATCAAATTGCATGGGGATAGTTCGAATTATACCAAAGACAGTGATTGTGATGAGATCATCGGCCTCATAAAAGAAACCCTTCAAAAAGAAGTGCAATACACTGATGACAGAGAACATAGAGATTGGAATTTTGGAAAATGGGGCGAAAAAATTTCCGATTGGTTTAAAGACAAAAAAAAGTAGTATTTCTATGCAATAGAAAGGAAATCGTTATTTTAAATATATATTCACAAACCATTGCTGGCTTAACCATGAAACATTTTTTCGCTTTTATCAGCATATTCATTGGCGTGTTCTTTATTCCAAATAGAGGTTCCGCCCAAACCAACACCACCTCCAAAATTGCCTTTGGTTCATGCAGTAGCCAAAATCACCCACTACCCATTTTTGATGTGGTGGTAAAACATGAACCGAATTTGTTTGTGTTCTTAGGCGATAATATTTATGCCGATTCGTGGTCGATGTCCACCATCAAACGGAAGTATCAGCAGCTTGCAGATAAGCCCACTTTTCAAAACCTAAAAGCACATATGCCATTAATTGCCACTTGGGACGATCATGATTTTGGGCAAAACGATGGAGGAAAGCAATATCCGTTTAAAAAGCAGACTAAGAAAATTTTTCTTGATTTTTTCAATGAACCCGATAGTTCTGAGCGTTGGAAGCACGATGGCGTTTACACTTCTTATATGTATGACTTTAACGGCAAAAAACTTCAAATCATTTTGCTCGACAACCGAACGTTTCGCGACAATTTAAAAACCTACAAAGGCGAAAAGAAAAACGATAAACGCTACACATATAAATTAGATTATAGTCCGCATACCGATACCAACAAAACGATGTTAGGGAAAGTGCAGTGGGCATGGCTGGAACAAGAGTTGATGAAACCTGCAGATATTCGATTGATAGGAACAGGCTCTCAATTCGGTATTGAATTCAACGGTTACGAGGCTTGGGCGAACTTTCCGCATGAACAACAAAAGATGATTGATTTAATTAAGAGAACTCGAGCCAGTGGGGTGTTATTCCTTACAGGCGATGTACATTATGCTGAAATTTCGAGATTAATCTATCCCGACCTCTACCCTATTTATGATGTAACTGCAAGTGGTCTTTCATCAAAATGGGATTTTGCAACTCCAAATAAAAACAGAGTAGATGGACCGGTGATGGAAAATCATTTTGGCCTGATAAGCATCAATTGGGCATTACCTGTTCCGACTATCAAAATGGAAATTTGGGATGATCAAAACAATAAGCGTATTGAACGAGAAATTAGTTTAGATGACATTCGTTTTCATTAACATTGATAGATAATATCCAATTACATTAAGCTTTTCCAATGCGCTTCATAGGTTTATCTCTGTTATCTTTCTTTTTTTCAGCTAATGTAACTGCACAAGAATTTAGTCAAGTTGAATTTCAACAAAATCGCATCAACGCAAAGGAAAAATTTGGTTCACTTCAACTCAAAGAAAAGATTTTAGGTGGAACGGTAATACAACTGGGCGAAGCAGGAAGAGGTGGAATGCCACAAGATATAAGCACTGAAAATTACACCGTTCAATTTAGTAGAAATGGGAATAAAGTTACTTGTCATGCGCTCTCCATTGATACTTCCATTTCTAAAACTATCATTACCATTTCTGTTGCTGAAAATGAACCTTTTTATGGCTGTGGAGAGCAGTTTTCACATTTTATATTGAATGGCAATCGCTTTCCAATTATAACAGAAGAACAGGGCATTGGTCGGGGCGACAAGCCGCTAACAAAATTCACAAAATTATTTGGTGTTGCCGGTTCAGACGTTAGCACTTACTACCCCGTTCCCTTTGCTGTTTGTAAACACTACTCCATTTTTTTGGATAGGTCATCAGCTTCTTTTCCGGCTGTATTTGATTTTAGTAAGAAAGGAAAAATCATCATTGAAGTTTATGCAAAAGGAGCTTCAGTATGCATTCAAACCGGTGAGTCGATGAGGGCTTTAATCGAAGCACATCCGTATTACTCAAAGTCAGAGAACACTACACTGCCTAAATGGGCCTATGGAACCATTTTAGGATTACAAGGAGGTAAAAACAAAGTTGATTCCATTCTAGACAATTGTTTAAAGCTAGGCAATCCTGTAACTGCAATTTGGATTCAAGATTGGTGTGGCAGAAGAAAAACGAGACTTGGCTCTCAACTAAAATGGGAATGGAAGGCAGATACAACGCTCTATCCGGAAATAGAAAAATGGATTATTGCATTGAACAAAAAAGGGATAAAAGTATTGGGTTATGTAAATCCCTTCTTAAGCATAGGAACAGCCATGTATGAAGAAGCAAAAAGTAAAAACTTCTTAATAAAAGATAGTAAGGGTAAAGTTTATATTACTCCAACTGGCGGATTTGATGCAGCATTAGTCAATGTTATGGATGATAATGCTTCGCATTGGTTACAACAGATTATTAAAACGAATATGATTGATATTGGCTTGAATGGATGGATGGCCGACTTTGGAGAATGGTGCCCCTGGTTTGTTCAAGATTCCATCTACAATACAATTGTAAATGATTCAAAGATAAATTCAATACAATTCCCGGCACGAAACAGTTACACCAACAAATGGGCATTATTGAATAACGATGCAATCGAATCGAGTGGTATCAATGATTTACTCTATTTTATGCGTTCCGGTAGTGCGCTTAGTGCCAACTCTGCTCCACTATTTTGGATGGGAGATCAATCCGTAAATTGGGGAAAAGAAGATGGATTGAAGAGTACGCTCACTGCATTGAATTCAGCCGCAATGAGCGGTATAGCCTATTTACACTCAGATATTGGAGGTTATACTACTGTTGACAATGCTTTCGTAAAAGTAAAACGGGATAAAGACTTATTTTTTCGATGGGCTGAACTGAATGTATTTCAACCTTTCTACAGAACACATGAAGGATTAAAACCAAATTCCAACCACCAATTCTACAGTGATGACAGTACGATGCAATTCTTCGCTAAAATGGGAAAACTTCATTTTGGGTTGAAAGATTACATGTTTCAGTACCAAGAACGTAACAATCTTGCCCTTATTCATCCTTTGCTACTTAATTTCCCAGATGATACTACTTGCGCAACAATTACGAATCAATTTATGTGTGGTGATGAGTTAATGGTAGCGCCTATATCTGATAAAAACACATTCGAAAGAAACGTTTACTTTCCACCAGGAAAATGGATGCATTTATTTACAAAGAAAATCTACGAAGGAGGTACTTTATCGCGAGTTGAAGCACCTTATGGAGTTATTCCGGTTTTTGTAAAAACGGATTCGAAATGGGCGGATTATTTTGAGTGGTTAATGGAATAAGGTGCACTACTTAAATACTTCAGCATACCATTTCATCTTCTGAATCATAGCACTTAAGCCATTTGACCGTTGAGAAGATAACAAAGAGCGTAAACCAATTTTATCGATAAACGTTAGATCGCTGGCTAAAATGGCAGAAGCAGGTTGATGATTTAATGTTCGTACCAACAACGAAACAACACCCTTTGTAATTGCTGTGTTTGAATCCGCATAATAAGTCACCTTCTCCCCTTCTTTTTGTGCGAACAACCACACTTTCGATTGGCATCCCTTCACCAAAAAATCATCGCTTCTGTGCGACTCCGGGTAGGCATCCATTTTATTCCCAAGATCAATAATATAATCGTACTTGTCGTTCACATCATCGAACAACTCGAACTCTTCTACAATTTCAGTTTCTATTTCCTGTATGCTTTGCACGCTTAACTGCTTTTAAACTTTGTAAATTACATCCAAATATTTCTTCAAAATATCACTTACCATCCCTCTAAACGGCAAGCTGGCAGCCATTCCGTACACAGGAGCTAATCCTTCTTTTTGTCCGGGATTTGCTTTTACGTATTCAACACTCTCTTTCAAATCGCTCAAAAATTTTTCTGCAACACCGGGTTGAGTATGACGAAGCGTGAGCGCAATATGGACACTTGTAGGTTTATGCAAACCATTCAAACTCCAATGCTTCTTGCCCATTTGATCTAATACTTCATATACGTTCAACGAATCACTGCCAAAGGCAATTACCCAAAATGGGTTGCCTAAAATTTTCAATTCGGGAATATCTTTAATACCTGCTTTAATTTTATCTGCAGTTTCAAAAATGGCTTTCGTTGCTTTCAAATAGCCATCTTCACCAATGCTCATCAACGATGCCCAACATGCTGCACTCAATGCACCCGGACGACTACCGGCTAATGTTGGAGAGAAATACAAGCCCCCAGGCCATTCAGTTGTGGTATAAAACTGATAGTGGCGTAATTCCGGTGTTCTATAAAGGACAACAGATGTACCTTTAGCAGCATAACCATATTTATGCGTATCTACACTCATAGAAGTAACTCCTGGCAAACGAAAATCAATGGTAGGAACCGGATAGCCCAACTTTTCCGCAAACGGCACAACAAAACCACCTAAGCATGCATCGGTATGAAAGCCAATACCATGTTTGAATGCGATTGTTGACAATTCAGGAATAGGATCTATAATACCATGTGGGAATGATGGCGCAGAACCAATTATCACAATCGTGTTTTTGGTAATCGCTCGTTCTACATCAGCCGGATTCACAGTGAAATTTTCGTTCACCGGAATTTGTACCATTTTAATTTTGAAATATTGTGCTGCCTTTTCGAACGCAACGTGAGCTGTTGTAGGCATAATCATTTCCGGGGCAGTAATTCCTTTTTCTTCGTAGGCTCTATCACGATACGATTTCATGGCTACCAAAATACTTTCAGTTCCGCCTGAAGTAATCGTTCCAACGATATCCGCACCATCTGTTGTTTGGCCCTTTCCATGCAAATGAGCCGTCATACTCACTATCTCCGCCTCAAATTTTGTAGCACTTGGAAACAAATCGGAATGTAAGGGATTACTTTGTGAATGCAAGCCATATATCTTATTCAAAAAATCTATATGCTCACTATCGCCATGATAGATTCCTCCTGAAACATAACCATTCTGCCAAGTTGGACTTTCTAGATCGTGCATCTTTTGCATATCCGCCAAAATCTTATCTCTTGAAATTCCTGTGGAAGGCATAGTGGATATTCGTTCAAACTTATCGTGATAAGGTTTCAACGAATGTTCGAGTGATGTCATAATTTTTGCATTCTCGGTTTCCAGCATTTTTTGCATAGCCGGAATTTTCTTCATGCGCTTCTCCATAAAGCGCGTTAGGGGTTTAGGTAGCCAACTCAAATTTTTTGAAATAAATTCAATACTCGACATGTTATGTGTTTTCTAGGTTTAAATAGGTCATATCAGAATTACAATAATACTGTTTTACCGAAATTAATTATGTTGATTTCTGTAAAAACCAATACACAATGAATAACATTCAATCTACAGCAATGTTTAACGTGCAAGAACATTTATTTTAGAAGATAAACAAAAATCATCTTTGTCGGCAGAAAGCTCGGTGGGTTTTCAAATTTAGTTATAGTTTTAGCCAATAAAATGGAGTTATGAAGTTTGCGTTGATTGGTTATGGGAAAATGGGAAAAGTAATTGAACAAGTTATTCTTTCCGCAAATGCGAATAAGTTTGAAAAAGACGAAATTGTGCTCAAAATCGGAGCAGACAATAAACACGAATTAACTATAGAAAATTTACAAAAGGCAGATGTTGCTATCGAATTCACTCAACCCGATGCTGCTATTGCAAATATCAACCTTTGTTTTGATGCCGGTGTTCCTGTTGTTGTGGGCACTACGGCTTGGCTCGATCAATTACCCACTGTTAAAGCAACCTGTACAGCAAAAAACGGAGCATTGTTTTATGCGCCTAATTTCAGCATTGGTGTAAACATCTTTTTTGAAATCAATAAAAAGTTGGCGACTATTATGAATCACCAGCCACAATATAATGTGGAGATGGAAGAAATTCATCACACCGAAAAGAAAGATACTCCCAGTGGTACAGCCATTAAAACTGCTGAAGTAATTTTGGAAGAACTGACCACAAAATCGAATTGGTTGTTGGCAGACAATGGAAATCATTCTACTGAATCTCTCATGATAAAAGCTTTTCGTGAACCGAATGTGCCGGGTACACACATTGTAAATTATTCAAGCGATGTTGATACGATACAACTCATTCATGAAGCCAAATCCAGAAAGGGTTTTGCGGAAGGCGCGGTGATGGCTGCACGTTGGCTACCCGGCAAAAAGGGAGTTTTTGAAATGAAAGATTTACTGCAATTCTAAATTGTTCTTCTTTTTCACTTTGCTAAAAGAATCAAAAAACAAACAACAGGCATTCCTTTTCCCTTTCAAAATGCTATTATTAATCTCAGAAAAGAAATAAAACCGAATGGACTTACAAACTAAGCTTCTCCTCCTCGTTGCCATCTATTACATCGGAATCAGAATAGGTACACAAAAAATATTTACAAAATTAGGGATTCCTGCTTGGAAAGCATGGGTTCCGGTGGTTTGCTCTTTTGAGTGGTATCGATTGGTGGATAAGCCTAAATGGTGGACCATTTGGCTATTTGTTCCGGGTGTAAATGTGTTTTATTGGGGCGGACAATTAACCCGAATGGCAGTTGCTCACGGCAGATTTTCGTTCTTAGATTCAATGGGCGCAACGCTTGGAGCGCCACTTTATTGGCCTTGGTTAGCCTATAATAAAGACATTCATTATATTTCTCCGGAGGGATTGAAACCCGGACAAAAACCTTACCCGAGAACTAAAACTAGAGAGTGGGCAGATGCTTTGATTTTTGCTGTTTTAGCTGCATTTTTCATTAGAACGTTTATTGCAGAACCGTATACTATCCCAACGCCTTCCATGGAAAAAACATTGTTGGTGGGCGATTTCCCTTTTGTGAGTAAATTCCATTATGGTGCCCGAATTCCGATGACTCCATTGGCTATTCCTTTTTTCCATCATACTATTCCATTTTTGAATATTCCAGCTTATTTAGAGTGGTTTAAATTACCGTATAATCGTTTACCGGGTTTACAAAAAGTAACTCGAAACGATATGGTAGTGTTCAACTTTCCTGCAGGAGATACTGTGGCACTGGAAAAACAAGATATGTCGTACTACGATTTAGTGCGCATTGCCGAATACCAAATGAAGCAACAAGGCATCAACAACATGACCCCACAAGAAGCCATCAGAAGTCAGTATCACATCACCACTCGTCCGGTCGACAAACAAGAAAACTATATCAAACGTTGTGTTGCTGTACCAAACGATAAACTGGAAGTGAAAGATGGCGTGTTATATATCAACGATAAATTAGCCTATCAACCTGAAAACATCTATTTGCCGTACAATGTTGTATTCAAAGAAAATGTTCAGTTTTCAAACGATAACTTGTCGGAGTATGAAATCGAAGACATTTCAAATCGATTTAATGCTATGCCTGCTAATCACCGTGTTTATTTGATGAAGAAAAACGGAGTTGAAAAATTGAAATCGTTTCCTGCTATCAGCTCAGTATCCCCTTTCGCGTACAGTAAAAATCAAAACGATGAATTGATTGAATCCATTTTCCCGAATAACTTCAAATACAATAAATGGAATGTAGATAATTTTGGTCCAATTGTAATCCCTGCAGCAGGAACTAAACTAGTGTTAAACGATAGTACAATGAATCAGTACAAGCGTTTAATTGAAATCTACGAAGGCAATACATTGGAAACAAAAGACGGAAAATTCTTTATTAACGGAGTGGAAAGCAAAGAATACATCTGCAAAATGAACTACTACTGGATGATGGGGGATAACCGCCACAACTCACAAGACTCAAGATATTGGGGATTTGTACCCGAAGATCACATCGTTGGGAAAGCATGGTTTATTTGGATGAGTATTGATTATGCGGCCGATCTATTCCACAAAATGCGTTGGAACCGGTTGTTTACTAATATTCATGATAAGTGGGCAAAAGAGAATCCATAATACTAAAAAAGGTCAAGCTCAATGCTTGACCTTTTTTAGTTGAACCTTTTCTTCCATTCCTCAATTTCCAAGTTTATCCAATCGCCTTGCCGATTATCATGAACATTGATTTGTAGGCAATCTTCAAAAATCGTAATTTCTAAAACACCTCTTTCCTTTGTCCGTTTAAAGTGATAATGAACATTAGCAACTTTAGATTTTAACGAACCCTTCATCGATAAAACTAAGGCTCGTTCTTTGGCAAAATCTTCAATAATTTGTGCTGTATAAAGTGTGTTGGGATGTAACTGAATTTCGAGCATAATTTACAATGTACCCAGTTCTCTTTTATACATCGAAACAACATTCTGCAGGCCTAAATACAAACAATCGTTCACCAGCGCATGCCCAATAGAAACTTCCATTAAATTGGGTAATTGTTCACGGAAATAACGAAGATTTTGCAGACTTAAATCGTGGCCGGCATTCACACCTAATTGTAACTCATCGCACCATTGAGCTGCCAAGGCAAAAGACTTAACGGCTTCTTCCCTATTCAAGGAATAATCGTGCGCATAGGGGCCGGTATAAAATTCTATGCGGTCGGTTTCCGTTTTAATGGCTCCTTCTAATAGTGCCCGAACAGGATCTATAAACAACGAAACGCGAATACCGCTTTTCTGCAATTCGCGAATAACATCACGTAAAAAAGCTTCATGCTTAAGCGTATCCCAACCATGATCGGATGTGAGTTGGTCCGGAGCATCCGGCACCAAAGTGCATTGTGTAGGTTTCACATCCAAAACCATCTGTATAAAATCTTCGCTTGGATAGCCTTCTATATTAAATTCAGTAGTTACTACTTCCTTTAATGCATACACATCGTCACGAGTAATGTGGCGTTCATCCAGACGAGGATGTACTGTTATTCCATCAGCACCAAAACGCTCACAATCTTTTGCAAACTGAACTACATTCGGCACATTACCCCCTCGCGAATTTCGGAGTAAGGCAATTTTATTGACATTAACAGACAACTTTGTATTCATGTCCCGAAGATAATCGATTCCAAGTTATTGCACGATAGGTGTATCGAAAATATCGTGCACAGATTTTTTAATATTCGCTGAAATGGTATCGGTTGGCAAATCGTTTGCATCGTTTCCAAACGGATTTTCAATTTCTTCTGCTATCAACTCAATACTCGTAAGTACATAAAAAATAAAAGCTGTTACCGGTACACAAAAATAACTCATGGAAATGGCTAGTGAAAAGGGCAAACTCATCACAAAAAAGAAAATGATCTTTTTCAAAAACACACTGTACGAAAATGGTATTGGTGTATTCTTAATACGCTCACATGCACCGCAAACATCCGTAAAGGAACTTAGCTCAGCGTTGAGATACAACATTTGGGTATCATTTAACACACCCTTATCTTTCAATTGTTGTACCTGAAAAAAAAGGCTTTGCGCAATTTGATTCGGCACATGTAATTTTGAATTTAAATTTTGCTTATGGAACAAATCCGATGATTCAAAATCACTTTCATGAAACTGTGTTCGCAAATGATTTTTAAGTGCAAAAGCGTAATTCGAAATCATATGTTTAAAAAAGTCACGTTCCTTTTTTTTATCGGCAGGTAAAAGGGTGTTTAATTTCATGGCCAAGTTGCGGCTGTTGTTTACCAATGCGCCCCAAAGTTTTCGTCCTTCCCACCATCGATCGTACGCACTGTTAGCTCGAAACACCAACAGTGTTGAAATCGCAAAAGTGAGCATAGAATGTAAAATGGAAATGTTTTTCAGTTTACTGTCATCGCCCATATGCAAATACGATACTTCCAACCAATAAATAAAATACGAATAGATACTTATAGCCACAATAAGCGGAAACAATTCACGAAAGGTGTCGGCCTTGTGAAATTTAAAAATGAAGGAAAACCATTCCTTTGGGTTGTAATTGATCATTGTAAACCATTTTTTAAACAAAATAGGCTGCTTCTAATCAAGAAACAGCCTATCAAAAAAGTCAATCCAATATTACTTAATCAACTCAATTTTGAATTTCTGACGACTATTCAATGTTTCAACAACACCATAATAGAAACCATTATTCAAACTTGTTTTGAATGTGATTGCATTATTCAATACCAAACGTTTTTCGTCTGCTACTAAGTTACCCAATACATCATACAATTTTACAACTGCATCATTAGCCTCTGTGTTCAACAAGATAGTGAATTCGCCATTGTTAGGATTTGGATAAACTGCTGCAAGAACGTTATCGTTTGCATCATTAATCCCTGTGGTACGAATAATATCTGCTGCATAACGAACGTTGATATCGTAACCAAAATCAAACGGAGCACCTGTATCGTATTGAGAAACCAAACCAATAACGTCAAAAGGGCTAGTTGGTGCTGGAGTTCCGTAAGCAGAAGTTAATGAATCGATACGAATAAAGTAAGTAGATGCTCCTTTAGAAGCTCTTACCGTAAAACCAGAACCACTGTTTGACCAACCCGATGTGTATGTTAACCCATTTACACGAACTAAACTACTTTCATGCGTTTCAGTAGGTTTAGCTGTTAAAACAATTGGAGCCAATAGTCCGTTTCCGCTGCTAATCTTTATAACAGAATCCAACAAGAACTCAGTAAAACCAAAATATTGAGAAACTCTTCCTAGAACAACAACTGAATCACCTTCTGTTGGAACATATCCGTATGTTTTAGAAGAAGAGAAAGGATAAATGCCTCCGGTATGATCGTTAATATAAAATCCTAAACCAAATTTACGGAAGTTATTTCCATAAACCACTCCACTCGTATAGCATCTCACATTGTTAGAATCTGCAACCCCACTCGCATCGTTAGTAGTAATTACACCAATTTTGTAGAAAGGTAAGGTTGGCGCTACAACCACTGAATCGTTGTCTAATACAGAAAGCACAACAGTATTATCGGTACCTAATAAAAGGCCGGCACTTGGGGCACTTAATGTGAATGTGAACGTTTCAGTTCCTTCTTTCAATAAGTCGTCTGTAATTGTAACCGGTACTACAGCAGAAACTGAACCTGCAGTAAAGTTAACGGTTTGAGTAGTAAAGCTATTTACATCTGTAGCAGCACCACCGTTTCCAAATCCGGTCAAGGTAACCGTTGCTGATTTAGCAGCACCTACCGGTTGATTTAAGTATACATTTAAATTATATACACCTGCACTTTCAGTAGTAGTAAGGGCAGCAGCACCGAAACCTGCAATAGTATCAGCAGGAGCAGCACAAGATGACATAGTGTGTTTTCTTAAGTAAGAAGAATCGTTAAACGCATAAGTTGTCCATTGGTTGATACCAACCGACCAATCTTTTGTGCCTTCTTGTACTGAAGCATTTCTTACAAATGTTTTATTGTAAGCAGAGTCTACTCCGTTTACCAAAATATTAGTACTTACTCCAATCTTACCGAAAATATCCAAAGTATCAGATCCGTAAACTAAAGCCACTGGATCGTTACCGTTGAACGCAATTACACCTGAAACAGTATCTGATAGTGCCTTAATTACAGCAGTTGCACTTGTGTTCGAAACAACGTAAGTTCCTTTTGCAGGAATTGTTCCGCTTAAGTTGAATGTAGATACTGAAGTTCCCCCGTTTACAAAAAGCAATAATTTGTATCCTGAAAGGTTTTTAGGTCCAAACGTAGGGTTGTAAATTTCAATAGATTTGTTGTTTCCGTAGCTTTCGAAATACTCGGAAATGAACAATTTGGTACAAGGCTGTGCGAACGAGAAGCCTACCAAAGCCATCATTAAAAATAAAGAGGATAGTTTTTTCATGAACGTTTTGTTTTTAGATAAAAATTTGGAAAGCAAATACGTTCGCTTCCCGGTTTAATTAATACCCGCCAAAAGTAAGCTAAAAACATCAAACGATGTTAACCAAAAGTAAAATGTTTGTAAATCCAACTTTTTAGTTGATAAATGGCACTTTTATACTTGCTGTTTTACCACTGTATTGTAGTGTTAAAATATAGATACCTGTAGGAAAACCCGACATATCAATTTTAGATACCATTTGTTCTGATTTGCCCGAGAATAGTACTCGTCCGGTGAAATCAGACACGAAAACAGAAGCATCATCATCGGAAGGGGTAACAACCTCTAAAGTAGTTGTACTAATCCATTTAAAATCTAATGCTAATCGCTCTTCGTCAAAAATACCACTTACACAAGTTTTTCCTACAATGGTTGCAAAATTGATACAATCTGCCCATTCCGGATGATCAATGAATGGGTTTCTGTTAAATTGAATGGAAGCAATGTATTCTCCTTTGGTGCGCTCTGCATTATCAGGCGGATCTTGTGTATTCCATTGTTTAAGAATGGATTCCAATTGTTGATTTGCATTACCGAACAAATTATTGAGACCCCAATTCCCAGAATTCACTGTATTGTTATAACACAACATCTCATACATCATACTTCTGGCGGCATCTCCTTTAAATGCATCTTGGGGCTCAGCCACCGTTTTGTTGTTGGCATCTTTTCCTAACTTGAATTTTAAATAAGTATAAGTAGGTGTAACTACTTTACCGTAAGCGTAATTACTTCGCTTTTCATTCGCTTTATCAAAATTTGTAACCAATAAATTATAATAATCAGCTCTATCCGGGTCGGCAGTTGTTCCACTTGTTGTTTTCATCCAACTTTGTGGCAAGCAATGCTCTTTACTGTATTCCCCAGGATTTCCGCCAAAGGTAATGGCACCGGTATATAAAGTAATTTCATCACTATATGCACAGAAAGAAACATTTTGTCCCCCTACTGTATCTCGCTCCCAGATATTAGGTTGAATCAAGAATTTGTAAGCACCATAACTCACAGGAGTATGCGTGTAAATCAAATTATGTAAATCATTTACAAACGAAGGACTTGAAGGCAAAATACTTCCATAATAACTACCGGGAGTTGAAACTGGCGTAGTCATATTTCCGGTTAACGGAGCAGTTTGCTTGTAATTTGCACTTCCGGCAGTAGCATTATAGGCATAAACAGTAATGAAATACTGCGTATTTTCTAACACTTCTCGAACATGAAAACTATCCGTTTTACCAATAGAAACCACTTTTGCATTGCCTAGCCATTGTCCTTTTTGGTATTTCACCCCATCCACAGGTGCGGTAGTTGCAGCCGACTCACTTTTCAATACCAAAAAGCTATCGGCTGATGAACGTGTAAACGCAACATCAAATCCCCAATGGGTTATTTTACGAAATCGAAGATTACTAGGATTCGAGCTTGGTTCTGTTTGCGAAAATGTAAGTAGGGGGGTGAAGAATAGGAAACATAATAGTGTTTTATTCATCAGTAGTTTTTAGTCGTTTAGATGGCCTTGATGGTTGTTTAGTTCAAGAGAAAATTCTCCGAGGGGAGACAAAGATAATTTATACAATGTTAAATTTACATGTTCGAATTTTTCCATATCCGTCAATGGTGAATTCGTGAGGGTACACATAAGGGAACGCATGGCTCTTCCATGCATACACACTAAAATTTTGGAATAAGGCGAATTCCTAATTTCTTCAATAAAAGGCAGTTGACGTTTTTGCAAATCCAATGGGCTCTCCCCTCCTTCCGGTTTTTGATCCAATTCACCGTTGCGCCATGCGACTAATAAGTTTTTAAACGCATCGCTTTGTTCCATTACGGCAGCATTGCCTTCAAAATTACCCCAACTGATTTCGTCTAATTCCGGACGAATGATGTGTGGTATTCCTAATTTCAGAAAGTCGGCAACCGTTTCTTGCGCACGTAAAAGCGTTGACGTATACACTACATCAAAGGGGACATCCTTATAGGCATTGAAAAATTTTCGGGCTTGCGCTTGACCGGTTTCGTTTAGAGGTAAATTCACGCCTTTCCCCTGAACAATCCCCTTTTTATTATGTTCCGTTTGCCCATGTCGGATAACATAAATCTCCTTTTCTGTCTTCATGTGTTGGCGAAGTTGATAAAATATATTTTGTTTGATAAACTTTATGACTAGAAATAAATTGTCGGATGCAGCAAAAAAGAAAAATGCACTTGTCTTGTATCGGCTACCGAACAAGAAAAAAATAAATGTAATAAGTGGTGAAGCCATTGCTGTGAGCGACCTTTCCGATATCGACAACGGTTTTGTTATCAACTCCTTTGACGGGAAGAAACGCTATGTGATTCGAGATGAAAAGGGGAATATTGATTTGCAACTTTTGCCCTCCGGAAAAAAAGAAAGCACCAAAGAGCGGGATTTCAAGCAATATGTTGAAAAAATAAAGCGCGGTATCAAACTGAACAAATTCACGAAAGTAGTTGCTGCAAGAACCTTAACGGTAACTAAACCAAAAGATTTTCATCCAATAACTTTTTTCGAAAAAGCGTTGCACTATTCACAAGCCTTTGTTTGCCTGGTTTTTATTGAAAATGAATTGTGTTGGTGTTGTGCTTCCCCCGAATTGTTGTTGCAAACCACCAAGGCCGCCATCGAAACCTATTCTTTGGCAGGCACCTTAAAGGACACTATCGATTTTTCGGAAAAAGAAAAAGAAGAGCAAGCCATTGTTACTCGCTCTATTGCCGATACCCTAGCCTCATTTAAAGAGCTTAAAAAGGTAACGTTTAAGACTAAAGTTATGGCTAATGGTACATTAAATCACTTACTTACGCATATTCAAGCGAAGAAAAAACGCAAGTTACATTGGCATAAAATTGCTTTAGCGCTTCACCCTACACCTGCCGTAGGAGGCTTTCCAAAACAACCGGCTATCGATTTTATTAAGGAAAATGAACATTTTGACCGCAGCTTCTATAGTGGTTTTCTAGGGGAAATCAAAAACGGAAACGCCAAGCTATATGTGAATTTGAGATGTATGGAGGCCACGCGTTCGCAACTTATTTTTTATGGCGGCTGTGGTATTACGGGAGGTTCCGACCCTAAAAAAGAGTGGATGGAAACAAATCATAAAATTGATATCCTGAAAAGTCTGTTGGTACGGTAATTGCAAAATGTCTTTAAAATAAAAGATTGGTCGTTTGACATATCTAATTAATCTATACATTTACCACACTTAAAAACAAAAAAAGTATGCGAAAAATCACGTTATCCTTCTCTATGCTTGCGGTGCTTACTGGCGGTTTATTCTCGTCATGTAATGCTAAACAACCAACAGAAGAAACTAAAACCACAACAACTGAACAAGTAAACACACCAACAGCTATGCCAACAGAAAATCCAAATTGGAGTAAAGAAGACGGACTCTATGCAGAGTTCAACACATCGAAAGGAAAAATCGTATGTAAATTAGAAATGGAAAAAACACCTGTAACCGTAGGCAATTTTGTTGCTTTGGCAGAAGGTAAACATCCAAAAGCAACCGTTAACCCAGGCAAACCATTCTACGATGGATTAACCTTCCATCGTGTTATTGCTAACTTTATGATTCAAGGTGGAGACCCTGCAGGAAATGGTTCAGGTGGACCGGGCTATCAATTTGCGGATGAATTCGATCCTACATTAAAACATGATGCACCGGGTAAATTATCCATGGCAAATGCAGGTCCGGGAACAAATGGTTCTCAGTTTTTCATTACACACGTTCCTACACCTTGGTTAGATGGGAAACACTCAATCTTCGGAAGTGTAGTTGAAGGACAAGCCATTGTAAACGCTGTAGCGCAAGGCGATAAATTGGAATCGGTAAAAATTATCCGCGTAGGTAAAGCTGCTGAAAAATTTGACGGTGTAGCTAATTTTGCTCGCGCAGAAGAAATTGCAAAAGCAAAAGCTGAAGAAGCAAGAAAGCAAAACGAAAAAGCAATGGGCGATGCCATCAAAGGCGCAAAGAAAACATCTAGCGGTTTGTATTATGTAATGGAAAAAGAAGGAACAGGCGCACAAGCGGCTGCAGGTAAAACAGTTTCTGTTCATTACACAGGTACATTGTTGAATGGCACTAAATTCGATTCTTCTTTAGATAGAGGGCAACCAATTGAATTCGTTCTTGGACAAGGACAAGTTATCAAAGGATGGGACGAAGGTATCGCGTTGTTAAAAGTAGGGGGTAAAGCAAAATTGATTATCCCTGCTAATTTAGCTTACGGTGAAAGAGGTGCTGGTGGTGTAATTCCGCCAAACGCTCCACTTATCTTTACAGTAGAGTTGATGGGCGTTAAATAAGCTCAAACTTTAAACAATAAAAAAAGGTCAGATAATTTATCTGACCTTTTTTAGTTTATAGAAGAACTAAAATTTATCCAACATAAGTAACTGATTTCACCGCATCCATAACTTTTGCAACAGAAGGCATATAAGCTTCTACTAAGTTTGGTGCATAATGCATACTGGCATCCGCTCCACAAACTCTGCGAATAGGTGCATCTAAATAATCAAAAGCATAACGTTGAACTTGGAATGTGATTTCGGTAGCAATAGAAGTAAATGGCCACGATTCGTCTACAATCACCAATCGGTTCGTCTTTTTAACTGATTCGATAATGGTAGCTGCATCCAATGGACGAATGGTACGCAAATCAATCACTTCTGCCTCAATGCCTTCTTTCGCTAACTCTTCAGCCGCTTGTAAGGCGATTTTCATCATCTTATTGTAAGAAACAATGGTTACATCTTTACCTGGTCTTTTTACTTCTGCAACTCCAATTGGGATGACATAATCCTCATCCGGTAACTCGCAAAAATCGCTGTACATCTGCTCCGATTCCATGAACATCACCGGATCATTATCGCGAATAGCGGCTTTCAACAAGCCCTTTGCATCATACCCATTAGAAGGTGAAATCACTTTCAAACCGGGTACAGAAGCCAACATATTGGTGAGCATCATCGAGTGCTGTGCGCCTAATTGGCCGGCTGCTCCTTGCGGACCTCTAAATACAATCGGGTTACCGAATTCACCGGCACTCATCGACAACATTTTTGCCGATCCGTTAATGATTTGATCGAAGGCTAAAATGGCAAAATTCCAAGTCATGAATTCTACAATGGGGCGAACACCGTTCATCGCTGCACCAACTGCAATACCTGCAAACCCAAGCTCTGCAATAGGTGTATCAATCACGCGTTTCGGGCCAAATTCGGCCAACATGCCCTGACTTACTTTATATGCTCCATCGTATTCGGCAACCTCCTCTCCCATCAAAAAAACGGTTTCGTCTCTTCGCATTTCCTCGCTCATGGCTTCGCGAATCGCATCACGGAATCTTACTTTACGCATACAATATATTTTGGTCGAAAATAGCAAGAAAAACCTAATCAACAATAGGGGCTGAAGAAGCCTATAGCTATTAGCTGATAGAAAACACAGGTTGTGTTATTAAAAGGGAAGCCACTAGCTGTTAGCCTTTAGCTGATAGAAAAAAGCCGGTGAAGCTATAAGAAGAAAGCTACATGATTTGATCGTTTAGCCACATATTGTTTAAAGCTAAATCTAAAATCAATACATCTTAAATCCTAAACGCTCAAAATCTTAAATCAAAAAATCCTAAATCATAAATGGAACTCTATTCCCATTCAATTGTAGCCGGTGGCTTTGAGCTGATGTCATATACCACACGGTTAATACCACGCACCTGATTGATAATTTCGTTCGAAATTTTAGCTAACAGTTCATAAGGTAAATGTACCCAATCGGCTGTCATGCCATCGGTAGAATGAACAGCTCGCAAAGCCGCTACATTTTCGTAGGTACGTTCATCACCCATCACACCTACAGAATTTACTGTAGTGAGAATTGTGCCTGCTTGCCATGTTTTATCATACCAACCACTTGCCTTCAAATTGGCAATGAAAATGGCATCTGCCTCTTGTAATGTTTTAACACGCTCTGGGGTAATTTCGCCTAAAATACGCACGGCTAAACCAGGACCAGGGAATGGATGTCGGTTCAAAATATCAGGATATAATTCCAATTCCTTTCCTACTCTTCGCACTTCATCTTTAAACAAGAAACGCAACGGCTCCAATATTTTCAAATTCAAACGATCGGGTAATCCACCAACATTATGATGCGATTTGATGGTAGCCGAAGGGCCTTTTACCGAAACCGATTCAATAACATCCGGATAAATTGTGCCTTGCGCTAACCATTTCACTTCCGGGAATTTCTTCGCTTCTGCTTCAAACACATCAATAAAAGCCTTGCCAATGATTTTTCGTTTTTTCTCGGGTTCTGTTACTCCTTTCAATTCACTCAAAAACAAATCGCCTGCCCGAACGCCATCTACGCGCAATCCCATGCCCTCGTATTGCGTCAACACTTGTTCGAATTCATCTTTACGCAACAAACCATTATCAACAAAAATACAAACCAACTTTTTGCCAATCGCTTTATGCAACAACAATGCGAGTACCGATGAATCTACACCTCCTGAAAGCCCCAACAACACTTCGTCTTCGCCTACTTGTGCGCGAATCGATTCAATCGCATCATGCACAAACGAAGAGGCTGTCCAATCGTTTTTCAAACCGCACACGCCATGCAAAAAGTTATTCAAAATTTTATGTCCTTCTGTGGAGTGAAACACTTCCGGGTGATACTGTAACGCATGTACAGGATTTGAAAATGCTCCAGGCTTTCCGCTAAAAGATGCCACAGGAATACTATCGGAAGCAGCAGTAACAAAGAATTTCTCGCCCACCGAACGAATGGTATCACCATGACTCATCCATATTTGCGAATGGTTGGAAACGTTATCATACAATGGATTCAAACGATCCGTGATATCTAAATGAGCACGACCGTATTCGCGTTTATCGCTCTTCTCTACTGTACCACCAAACTTCTTGGCCAACAATTGCGCACCATAACACACCCCTAGCAAAGGGGCATGGTTAATGAGTTTCTCCAAATCTACATCAGGCGCATCAGTTTCATTCACCGAAAACGGACTACCACTCAAAATAATTGATTTGATGTCGGGCGTCAGTTCAGGAATATGGTTGAAGGGAACAATTTCGCAATACACTTCCGATTCGCGGATTCTACGGGCTATAAGCTGTGTGTATTGAGAACCAAAATCGAGGATTAAAACTTTTTCTTGCATAGGCAAAAATACTAATTTATCGGAATTGCCATTCGAGAATTAGTAACACGTTTTCCCCTTTTTAAAGAAAGATTTAACGTTTAAAACGAATACCGATAGGGCATTTTTTCTCCGGCATATACCGGCTCGCCTACACCGGGCACAACCAATTGAAACGAATAATTCCCTTGTTCGAAAAGCTGTTTAGCGGTTCTGATGGGGTCGCTTAGCGATTCATCCGCCAAATCAAAGGTGCCGTAATGCATAGGAATAAAATGCTTGCACTTTAAATCTTCAGCTGCTTGTAAGGCTTTTTCAGGAGAAGTGTGACTGGCTTCCATGAACCACTCGGGTTTGTATGCACCAATCCCCAACAAAGCAAAATCGATATTGGGAAACAATTCACCTATTTCTTTAAAATGCCCACCATAACCAGAATCGGCACCAAAGTATATTGTTAGTAACGGTGTTCGAATCAAAAACGAGCCCCACAATCGGTAATTGGTGTCGGTTAGACCACGTTTGCACCAATGCCTTGCCGGCAAATAAAACAGTTCAATGCCATCGCCAATGGAATATTGTTGATACCAACCCGCTTCTTGCACTTTAACGGTGGGTTTTATGTTTTGAATGAAACTGCCAATCCGTAAGCCGGTAAAGACCTCTACCCTATCTGCTACTCGAAACACCGACTTCAAACTACTTTCATCCAAATGATCGCGATGATCGTGGGAAATGAGCAAATAATCCAAATCATCTAATCGCCCCGGAGAAAACGGCAACTTCGAGAAACGCTTCATCAATAGTGATGGCGAGCTAAACACCGGATCGGTGAGGAACAACTTTCCTTTCACGCGAAACAAAAAGGTAGCATGTCCGATCCAGCAAATCCCATCTTTTCCTGAAGTAAGAAAAGCATCTGTTTCTATTGTATCCACCCGAAATGAATCTTTTTTCTTATCCGCCAATTCAGGATTAGTTTTTGATTTCCATTTCAAAATATCGGCAAACTGAGGCACAAAGGGGTATTGATGATTCAAAAATCGTCCGCTGGCACTCATAGGATTTCCTTTCCAATTGGCTTTAATAATGGGTAAAGTAGGGTTAGTAAGGTATTGTGTTACCTTACTGTTGTCGAGTTCTTTATACGTTTTATGCATATCCATTTCTTGTAACAATATTAAAAGTTACTTGCATAAAATGTGTAAAGCAATGCTATTTTTACCACAAATTAGGGTATGAAAATTCTTTTCCTGTATTACTCGCAGAGTGGACAAGCCAATGCTATAGTGCAATCTTTTGCGAAAGGTTTTGAAGGTGACACTTGCGTATTTGAACAAATAAAACCGGTGCAGCCGTTTCCGTTTCCATGGACCACCTTTCAATTTTTCAATGCCTTTCCGGAAACATTTGCACAACAAAAAATTGAATTACAGCCTTTTTCGCAACCCACTATAAATGATTACGATTTGATTGTATTCGCCTACCAGCCTTGGTTTCTAACGCCTTCTCCTGCAGCTTCATCGTTCCTACAATCGGATGTAGCCAAAGAAATTTTTAAAGGAAAGCCGGTAGTAACACTTATTGGTTGCCGGAACATGTGGCTTGGCGCACAAGAGAAAGTGAAAACCCATTTATTGCGTTTAGAAGGAAAATTAGTGGGGAATATCGCTCTAGTAGACAGAACTGATAATGTGAAAAGTGTAATTACTATTTTGCGTTGGATGCTTACGGGTAAGAAAGATGCATTTTGGTTTTTCCCTCCTGCTGGTGTTGCCGATGTTGACATTCAGAATATGGCAAACATGGGAAAAATGGTACACGAGTCACTTCAACAAAGTACTTTAGATACGTTACAAACCCGATTAAATGAGAAAGGAGCCATTGAAGTGAAACCGAATTTGGTATTGCTGGAACAGCGTGGACAAAAGGCTTTCGGCATTTGGTCGAAATTTATTGGCAATGCCAATCCGCAATCGTTGCAACGAAAAATAAGAGTTGGTATTTTCTCTTTTCTATTACCAACAGCGGTGTTTATTTTATCACCACTTCTGACTATTTTATCTGCTATAATGTTGCGCGTAAACAAAACAAAACTAACGGCTGTAGCCGATCAGTTTAAGCAAAACGGAAAGGTAGATTTCTTTAAAGGGAATTAACTCAGCTTACTTTTTCTTCTTCACAAAACCTGCAGTATTCACATTTAACGTGAATTGTGCCATAGTTTGTTTCAGTGGTTTAGCTTGTAATCCAAAATGAAACATAAATTGTTTCACATGCACGCCTAAGCCCATGGAGAAACCGGCTAGACCTCTACGGGTTTCCTGTCGGTACTCCATACGGTTTTGATGATTGTAAGCAAAATCGATATAAACAATCTTTTTGATATTGGCCTCTACACCAATCACAACATGACGAAAGAACTCATCTCCGGCATACGATTTCTTTTTGGAGGATGAAGAATCTTGAAACAGATTTTGATTCACATCATCGGCCGGATTTGCATAGCGGAGATTCCAATTCGTCAAATCATGCATGTTGAAATGCACGCGAATAGGCACTTCTTTAAATCCAAACGATAGTCCGGCTTGTAAATTAAACGGAATCGGTTCTTTCACTTTGGTATCAGTATACGATTTTAATTGTCCGCCCAAATTTTTCGCTGCAATAGAAAACAAAACAATATTTTTCGGATCGCGAACTGTAGCACCAAAATCGGCAGCCATACCCACTGAAGTGTATTGTGCTAAATGTGAAGTAATGATTTTCAAATTCGCCCCAACGGAAAACAACTTTCCGAAACGATAAGAGCCGCCTCCGTAAATGTTGACTTCCCCGGGGTTCATATCACCTGTTATATTGGAAGCTTCATCAGTAGTTTTGATGCTACCGTACGCAGCATACTGCACACCAAAGCCCCATGTGCCATACTTTTTAAAGTCGTGTACATAGGCTACATTACCGAAATTAATGCCACCGGGTTGAATGATCTGACTCACAGATATATGGCGGTGCATGGTTGGGTTCAATAATGCAGGATTGGAAAGTTGAACAGAGGGATCAAAATCGGAAATGGTGATATTCATACCTCCCAAGCCGGTAACCCGAGATGAAGTAGCGTTCGATAAAAATGAGTAAGCATATGAACCACCTACTTGCGCAAAGGATGATGACCCAAAGAAAATCAGTAACAAAGAGGTGATATATCTCACTAGCGAAAAATTTAGTACGAAACGGAATGCCTTTACTTTTATTGTGTTCATCTGCCTCTAAAATATAAATATGAATGTATATGGCAATAAAAAAAGGCTGTCTTCAAAAAACAGCCTTTCTATATCTTTAATTTTTGTCTTATCTCAAATCTACTGAACCTTTACCCACAACATAGCCAGATTGGTAAACTTCTACTTTATAAGTTCCCGGATCTTTGATGTTTTGTGACCACTCGATGGCTAAGTTTTTGCTCGCCTGAGCCCAATCAGTATCTACTTTTTTTGAATACTGAACGTCTTGCCCTGAATCAGCCATTTTCAATGTTCCAGAACCTTGATCGCCTACAGAGATCGTTTCTCCTTTTGGATTGATGATACGAACATATAGAGCTAGGTTTCCTGCTTCTAAGATTTTGTTTTCACCTGTAGCAAAGCTAATTTTTAGATAGTCGCAATCTTTTGCTTTTGTTTTCACTACTTCTTTACCATTTCCCTTTTTGTGAATACCTTCTACTTTAAGATTTTGCAATTGCAACAAAGAACCGAGTTCTACTTTTTTGGAAAGATTTTTCTTATCTTCAGAAAGAGCAGCAGTTGTTGATTTTTCAGCCGATAATGTTTTATCTAACTCTAAGTTCTTCGCTGTTAACTCTTGGTTCTGATCTGATAATTCTTTGATCTTTGTTTGCAATTGTGCGTTTTCACCTTGCAATTGTGCTACCAAGTCTTTGTACTTTTTCACTTCAGCATTGCTCAAGTTACCTTTGCGTTGAGCTTCTGCTAATTGACCTTGATATTTTTCAATGGTAGCCTGACGTTCAGCAATAATGCCATCCAATTCAGTATTCTTTCCTTTTAATGTTTCTAGTTCTGCTTTCGCTGCATCAAACTGACCATTCAATGCTTTGTAATCTGTATCTAATTTTGCTACTTCATCAATTTTTACTTTCTTTTCTTTGTTTTCGTTGAAGAGTAAGTAGCCGGCAATTCCGTTTATCAATAACAAAACGGCAATAATTGCCATATAAATGCGCTTACTTCCACTATTCGAGTTTTCCATGTTTGCTTGTTTTGTGTAAATATAAAGATTTAATTAAGGGTATGAAGTCATATTAACAAAAAAGCTATGACTCACGCCATAGCTTTTGCCTATTTTTTTATACAGTGAATTATAGACTCAAGGTACTTAATACCTCGTTCATATTGCGAACAGCGTCAGCACTTTTATTGAATGCAGCTTGCTCGTCTGCCGTTAATTTGTAGTCAACGATTTTTTCCCAACCATTTTTACCAATCACTACCGGTACGCCTAAGCAGATATCGCTTTGTCCGTATTCGCCTTCCAAAGATACGCAGCAAGGGAATACTTTTTTCTCGTCACGCACAATGCTTTCTACTAAGATTGCTCCTGCTGCACCAGGTGCATACCAAGCTGAAGTACCCATGAATTTAGTTAATGTAGCCCCTCCTACCATAGTATCTGCAGAAATTTGGCTCAATTGCTCAGCGCTCAACAAATTAGAAACAGGTAAGCTGTTCAATGTAGCTAAACGTGTTAAAGGAATCATCGTTGTATCTCCGTGTCCGCCAATAACCACACCTTGCAAATCGTTTGCAGAGCAGTTTAATGATTGCGACAAATAATATTTGAAACGAGCACTATCCAAGATACCACCCATACCAATAATTCTGTTTTTCGGTAAGCCACTTGCTTTCAAAGCTAAGTAGGTCATAGTATCCATAGGATTACTGATTACTACAATGATGGCATCCGGAGAATATTTCAAAATATTTTCAGTTACTCCTTTAACAATAGAAGCATTTGTTCCAATCAATTCTTCACGTGTCATGCCCGGTTTACGCGGAATACCTGAAGTAATAACAACAACTGAAGATCCGGCTGTTTTCGAATAATCATTTGTTGAACCGATTACTTTTGTATCGAAGCCGTTCATAGTCATGGTTTGCATCATGTCCATTGCCTTACCTTCAGCAATACCTTCTTTGATGTCTAACAATACCAACTCCTCCGCCAATTCACGTCTTGCAATGTTATCAGCACAGGTAGCACCAACAGCTCCGGCACCTACTACAGTTATTTTCATACTATTAATTGATTTAATTTTTAAAAATGCGATGCAAACGTAAATGAATTTGCAAGAAATAAAAATGAGAATCAGACAAAATGATAAATATCAGTTGTTTAAGCCCCATTATTAACTTTTCTAGAGAAGTGTTTATTCCTCGGGTAGTGCAATCCATTTCTTATAGAGTCGGCTAAACACAAAATAAATACCCAGTATTAATAATGCAAACCCAATATATTCGGATAAAGCCATATAGTGTTGGAATTTAAACTCCAATATGTTTCTAGCATCTTCTGTAAGGTTATAGCGCTCTTGGTTTCGATACCAAACAGATACACAAAACATGGGAATAAAAAAGGTTGTCAGCACAATAAAATTAAGTGAAATGAGCGGCAAATTCTTTTGTGTTTTAAGCCTTAAAATAAACAACGCTATAACCGTAAACAAGAGGTAATAGAAAGCGGCTAGGAAGAAAAAGCCATCCGTATGGGAATTCGTGAGAATCATGAATATAGATGAAAATAAAAATAACAGTCCGCCCACTAGAAAACTAAGAAAGAAAGGCTTTTTATGATTGTGGCGGAACATCCACAGGAACAAGGCAGAAAGCATAGAAAGATAAAACAACAAATGCAGTTTTTGATTAGTATGGGTACTGTTCCACTGTCGTTTTCTATCGCGAATATGATCGATTCTGTTTTCGATTCCAGGGGTATAATGTTTATAGTTGATATACTCGCTATAAGAAGGCTTGTTGTACTCTTTTTTATATTTCAATGTGTAGAGATCGAAAGAACGAACTGAAGAATCTTCGCGATCCTCATGAATAAGGTATTTATTCTGAATGCGAGCGATAATGGCATTACAGGTATCTTTTTGCTGTGTCTTCACGGCATCTAACACTTCATAAAACAATCGAAGATTAGACCATTCTATTGAATCGGGTTCGTCTGACCCACGATTATACCTCGAACTGTAACTTTGCTGTCCGCAAAAACGAAAATCCGGAATAATATATTCAACAAATGAAGTATCGCTTAAAACACGAACACTATCGCTTTGTTGCAACATATTATAATACTGCGCTGAGTCGCGGTAAATGGTTGTTTTTCGGGGAGGAGTGGCGGTTAAATTCTCACGTTCAGCATTGTTGGAAACCTTTACTGCTGGTGAAGCAGTAGCCTCTACATAAGTAGTTGTTTCATCGCTGTAATCCACATTTCTATCGTAAACATTCGCTGTTGTATCAAGTACAACCGTATCGTCAACCGCAACATAAAACTTCAAAGAATCTTTTTCAACAACTGCAATAGAAGTATTGTAGCGATTTTGATCGTTAATCAGCTCCTCATAACTGTATTTTTTATTGGCTATAACATACTCTGTAATCGAAGGAATAGCCCCCCAAAAATAAATACCGGCAAAGGTGAGCATAAAAAACAAAAAGCTGAATAAGCTATCCTTCGTATCCCACTCGCCAAAACGTTTGAACACATTAAATCGGAGCAGATACATAAGATAAATCACAACAGAAAGTATCACCAAAATAGATATTAATAACACCCATGTGAGTTCATCAGAGGATTCCCTTGGATCTTTATTGACAAACAACAGTAAGGCCAATAAAACACCGGTAACAACTGCTGTAAAGAAGGCTACAAAATGAATGCGTGTACTCCATACAGCCGGTTTATTTTTCAACAAATAGTTGTCGATGCGGTGCAAGAATGACGGAATAAATTTATTGCTATTCATAAACAAAATTAAAAGTAGGGACTAAAAAAAACGTTTTGTAGAATGGGTAATATTGCGGAAATAGTGCACATCAACATTCTTTTCGGAAAGGGTAGCCAGCAATTCTTTGGCTGTGAAATGACCGGAAAGGGTATAAAAATTACCATTAAAAGCTATAGCAATAGATGAAGGTAGAATTGCCGCTAAATGGGTTCTATCGGTTGTTGTTTCCAGCTCAACAACCAATTCCCCGATATCCGATTCTGTCATCAAATCATTATTCCAGAAACAATTCCCGTCTTTAATAAGCAACACTTTGTCGGCCACCTTTTCTACCTCATGCAATTGCTGCGAACTCAAAATTACACCTAAGTTCAAGGTTGGCGATTTTACTAAAAATTGCAAGTCGCTGAGTAACGTTTGTTGCGCATGAATATCCAAGTTTGCCAGTGGTTCGTCTAAGATAAGGAGATTGGGTTTTTGCAACAAAATACGGGCAATTTCGAAACGGGTTCGATAACCACTACTAATTTTATCCCAAGTAAGATTGGCGAATTTTGTAAGATTCAATCGCTCTAACATAAAATGCACCATTCGATCGTTTTCTTTGCCATGAATACCACTGATGGCTGCACTGAAATGCAGGTTATCTTTTAACAGGCCAAACCAACGTGGAATACGCTGAGGAATAAAAGCTACTTTATGCTTAATACTGTAAAAATCATCTGATGATTCAATGCCGAAATAGCTGATGTCGCCTGTACTTTTTTGTAATTGCCCGGCCAAACACCGCAACAATGTTGTTTTCCCATTACCGTTCTCACCAACAATACCGATAATGTCACCGGAGTAAATTTCAACATGAAAAGGTTTTAAACTAAAAACGCTCTTGGCATATTGCTTCGTCAAATTATCGGCTTTCACTAATTGCACACGTTTTGCCGGACCGGCATGTTGTATTTTTTCCGCTACTTTTTGCAGTAAACGAGCTCCGGAATTCAACCAAGCCAAAGTATTGTCGCCCTCTTCTTTAGGGGTTTGTAAACTCCAGCCAATGGCTTCATCGATTAGGGTATCATTTTGAGTTTCGTAAGCGGCATCCAATAATCTCCGTCTGTAGAGTTGGTAGTCTTTGTGCTGAACATAAGCCTTCAACTCGCTTAATATTTCCTGCATTCGGGTAATTTTATTTTAAATGTAAACAATGTATATATAGGCATCTCACAAAATTCCTTAACTGTTCCGAACGCTATAATTTTCATATGACACATTTAGCGTTCCGATTTCTTCAACGCAGTATTCTTTTTTTTATTTCTTTTGTAGTATGAGGAAGACACTAACGCTATTATTTGTTTTAGGAATTCATTGGCTAGTACAAGGACAAATTAATTTTTGCGGTACATTAAGCGACCCGGCATATTTATCAAAATATCCTGCCCTAATTGCAGAAGCTCGAAAACAGTCGCCTTCCGCTAGGGTAAATACATTATACATTCCGGTGTTCTATCACATAATTGGAAAATCCGATAAAAGTGGTGTCAAACGATTAAGCGAGGTATTGGCATCCCATTGCGAACTGAATCAAAATTTCCTTCCCTCCAAAATCCAGTTTTATATTGTGGGCATAGATTCATTCTTTAATGATGACTACTATCAATTCACTGATTTTTCGACCGGAGATGATATTATGAACTCCTTTAATGTGGATGATGTATGCAATATTTACGTAAATAAAAATCCGGCCGGGGTGTGCGGTTACGCCTATTTCCCGAATTCGGGACCCAATGGCGGAGGTATTTTCATCAACGAAAATTGTTACGGAACAGGCACAACAACCCTAACCCACGAAATGGGCCACTACTGCGGACTTCCGCACACGTTTGATAGTTGGGGTGGTGTAGAATTTGTGAATGGAACAAACTGCGCGAATGCCGGAGATTATTTCTGCGATACCCCTGCCGATTTTTTGGATTATCGATGGACATGCCCATACAACGGCAATCAAACCGACCCTAATGGTGATTTATATCGAACTGTATTAGACGGAGCGTTTTACATGTCGTATGCGAACGATGGCTGTCACAAAAAGTTCAGTCCCGATCAAGGGGGATACATGTACGGAACCATTCAATCGCAACGTGCAAATTTGGTCAATAATTCGTTTACCGGTTTTGTGCCTTTAGATACGGTAAAAGTTATTGCACCAACGGCTAATGATTCGAATATAGCTGCAGATTATGCCTTTTTCAAATGGCATAAAGTAGACGGTGCGCAATTCTATATTATAGAAATTCCCGGAATCAGCATTCAACCCTTGGTGGATATTGCCGTTAGCGACACTTTTGTAGCCGTTCGAAATTTAGCAGTGAATAAAACCTATAGATATCGAATAATGCCTGTTGCATACAACAACAACTGCAATCGATTCAACAGCCCCACTACTTTTAAAACGTCTCCTATTCGCCTAAACGCAGCAGTTAAAGATATCTATTGCGGTTTGCCCGATGATGGCAGTATTGTATTGAACCCGGTATCGGGAACCGCGCCATATCGATATAAATGGTCAACAGGCGATAGTACAAAAAGTATAACCGGATTGACTGCCGGCTCCTATAATGTAACGGTAAACGATAGCAGCGGACAAGAAGTTATTTCTCAGTTTACAGTAAATAATTATGATCCCATTAACAACAATTTTTCGAAATCGGGCAATCGTTTGATTGCGAATATTACCGGAGGTTTTCCGCCATATACTTATGATTGGGCCAATGGAGGAACGGCCAACTATTATTCACCCTTAGTGATTGGGCAATTTTATTCGGTTCGTGTTACCGATAGTCGAGGCTGTTGGAGAGAATTTGACTTGGTGTATAATGCTGTACAAAATGTTGAGGATTTCAACTTTTCAGTGAATGTATTTCCAAATCCCATTGCCGAACATCAACTTAGCTTTTCAGTGAATAGCGACAATAACGATAAGTTGGAGTGTACCATAATGGATGTGCAAGGTAAAGTAGTAAAAGCAATATACTTAAAAGGAAATGTAGGTGAGCAGCAATTCCATTTAGGATTAAACGAACTTAGCAGCGGAATGTATGTACTCCATATTAAGAATGGCGAAAACAGTATCACTAAACGATTTGCAGTAGAATAGCGTAAACTATTGATAGATATTATGTTGCTCTGCTAATTTTATTTTTCGTTTGTCTTTTATCACTTCCATATCCGCGAAAATTATTTTGCTTCCTTTTTCATGATGATCGATAAATTCTTTAAGTGCTTTTGAAGCATAAGACTTGGTGCTGAAGTTAATCCGAAATGCACCACCCTTTGGCGATGTTAGTATTAAGTTACAAGAAACTATTTTATAAGTTGATGGAATACTTAACACCTCATTTATACTATCCGATAAAAAACGTTTTTCTAATGCGGGTGTGATTGATACATTCTTTTCTTGTGCAAAAATCAGACAAGCTGAAAAAGAAAAAAACAATGTCCAAATTACTCGTTTCATGCTTTCTGTTTAAGTGCTTCTAAACTAAAAAATAAAATTGCCCCACGTTATTCCGCATACTGCAACTTCAACAAGTAGGTATACAGCCCATCCCCTTTCGCTGTGAGTTCTTCGTGAGTCCCTACTTCTTCAATTTTGCCTTTGTTCATCACAATAATTTTATTGGCTTCTCGAATGGTAGATAAACGATGTGCAATAATGAAAGTAGTTCTGCCCTTCATTAATTCATCTAAGGCACTTTTCACTAAGCGTTCTGATTCCGAATCAAGTGCCGATGTTGCTTCATCTAACAACAATATTTTAGGATTTCGTAAAATGGCACGAGCAATAGCGATACGTTGTCGTTGTCCGCCCGATAGTTTCACTCCTCTTTCTCCTACGATTGTTTCCATTCCTTCCGGAAACAAATGGATAAAATCGAGCGCAAAAGCTTTTTGAGCAGCATCTCGAATTTCTTCATCGGTGGCGCCAATTTTTCCGTAGGCAATATTTTCGCGAATGGTTCCGCCAAATAGCATAGTGTCTTGTGGTACAGTGCCTATATTTTTTCGTAAAGAAGTGATATTAAATGAATCGATATCCTTTCCATCAATACTAATTGCTCCACTTTGAATAGTGTACAGTTTAGCCAAAAGCTTCACTATGGTTGATTTCCCGGAACCACTTGGACCAACAAAGGCCACCTTTTCGCCCGGTTTAACATGCAATGAAATATCTTCCAAAATCAATTGATCCGGACGAGATGGATACGCAAAGGAAACATTGTTGAATTCAATATCCCCTTCAATATTTACAGAAAGTGAAGCATCTTCCGTTTTAATCTCTTCACCCAAGGCTAAAATTTCTTGGATTCTTTCTGATGAACCCACTGTTTTCTGCACCACAGCATAACTTTCGCTTAATCCGGCCAAAGACCCACCAATGAATACGGTGTATAATAGAAACTTCACCAATTCGCCAAAAGAAATATCGTTGGCTGCCACAAGCGATAAGCCTTTCCATACAATTACAACTATCGCCCCAAACATGGCAAAGATGATAAAGGAAACAAAAGCTGCACGGAATTTAGCGGCTTTAAGAAAAATACCAATAACGCTATCGTTTAACACACCATATCTTCCCGCTTCAAAACGCTCGTTGGTAAAGGCTTTTACCACATCAATCCCTTGGAAGGTTTCTTCCACAATAACACTGGTTTGCGCTAATGAATCTTGAGCCGATTTAGAAAGTGCGCGGATATATCTTCCGAAAATAACAGCAATCAAAATCATTAACGGAAACGTACCCAACATCCAAAACGTGAGTTCGGTGGAAATGGTGAGCAGGAAAGGAATACAAACAATAGGCAACACCAATTGACGAACAAAAGCGGCCAAGTTTAACGAGAACGATTCCTGCAATTGAGCAATATCGGTAGTGATGCGAGAGGTTAACTCTCCTACCCTGCGCGATTCAAAGAAATAAAGGGGTTGTGTAATAATTTTTTCGTACACCTCTTTGCGAATAGTAGCCATGGCATGTTGACTTACATATTCGAATAAATAGATACGGAAAAACGAAAAAACAGCTTGTACTAAAAGGGTAAGGCCCAAAATCAAGCCTATTTCAAGCAACTTATCGCCTTTCATCGAGTTTAACGTAGCAGCATCAATTAATTTCCCAAAACCAACCGGAATAATGGCCACTACAGAAGTTGAAACCACTAAACATATTAAACCGATAATAAATTGCCACTTATAAGGAAGAATAAATCGATAAATACTCAGTGCCTTCTTGATTTCGTCTCCCGAAACTTTACGTTTTACCTCTTTTGCCATAATGGGTGCAATAATACATACGTTTAAGCATAGAAAACTTAATTCTTGTTTAAATGTTTATTTATGCAGTAGATTTACGCTTCATGAACTATCCACATACACTTTCCGTGATCAAAAAAACGCTTATCCGCAATGGATTTTCCGAGTTAGCAGATGAGTTACTAATGGCAGAAGTAAATGCCGGGGAAGATAAAACAGCCATTTTGAAGGAAATCTGCGAAAAACTTGAAAATTGGCGAGATGAAAAGTACGAAGCCTATGATTATATTATAACAGAATCTAAAGCGTTGTTCCGTTTCTATCGGAAAGGTGTCCATTAATTGGATTTTAACATTTGGTTCATAAAATGTTCATGGAGAATAAGCAACGAAAAGCTACCTTTGGCGGTCTTTAAAAGACAAAAATAATATGCAAAAAATATATCTGTTCCTAAGTTTAGTTTCTTTACTGTTCTCCACAACTGTAAAAGCACAATTACCAACAAAATGTTTTGAAATTCAGAGTATTTTAGTGGATGCCTGCGGAACTCCTGAAGGAGCCAACGAGCAGGTACGTGTACTAACGGGACCTAATCCCATCAATATCGGCAGTATTACAGTAACATGGCCGAATAACGGTTTCAATGGCTTTTGTCAAAATGCTACAACTGCGCTAAAGGTAGACTCCTTAAATCAAACCATTTTAAAATGCGGTCGAATTTTAGAACCACCTGCAGGTATTATTCCTCCTTACAAGCAGGTTATCTTCTTTACCAGTGCCGATATGAATGTGGCATTTAACTCTTTTGCAGATTTAACGGATACGATATATGCTGTTTTTCAATGTGCAGGTAACACAGCCGGGCACTTTGCGAACTTTAATGGAACTCCGGCATTAAGAACGCTTATTTTTGCTTACGCAGGTGGCTGTAGAGACACTGCTGCCTACGATCGTTCGCTTTTAACGCGCCAGAACGGAACATTAGGAGCACAAGACGGGGGGGCTGCTTTATATAACTTTGCCGGAAATGCAACTTATTACAACAATGGGTGCCAGGCGGCTATCCCTTTTTCTTCAGTTTTTGCTGGGAATGATACAAGTGTTTGCCCTACTGCAACGCTTGTAAGTTTAAAAGGGAGCGTGAGTGGCGTTAAATATACTTCATGGGCTACAGCAGGAACAGGAAGTTTCTCGCAAAAAGATTCGTTAACTACAAATTATTCACTTTCAGGAACAGATGCATTTCCAATAACGTTTTATTTGAAGGGTTATTTAGGTTGTGGCGATAGTATTCAAGATACGATTATCTACAATAAGTACACAAATACTGTAAACGCAGGACTAGATGATAGTATTTGTGCAGGAACAAGTTTAAATGGTTTAGCGAGTGGCGGTAGCAATTATAATTGGTCGCCTTCGGCAAATGTTTCAGACCCTTCGATTGCTAATCCGGTGTTATCTCCAACCGTTACAACCGATTATACTGTTACGGCAAACTATGGTCTAGGCTGTATTGGAGCTGATACTGTTAGAATAACCGTTTTCAATATTGATACCATTATTCTCACTAAAGATACCTCGATATGCTTTGGACAGTCGGTACAATTAAACGCATCCAATGTACCATCGGTAGTGTTTTCTCCGGCTACTTCGTTGTCATGTACAGCTTGTTTAACTCCTGTTGCATCTAATCCTGTCAATTCTATTACTTATACTGCAATTAGTAATGGCTATTGCCCGGATACAAACACGGTATCCATCACCGTAAATAAAGCTATCACCACAAGTCAGATTTTCGATGTATGTGATTCGATTTTATTCCTCGGCAATACCTATTATGCGTCAGCCACTGTGATAGATACAACAAAAAGCAGCTTGGGTTGTGACAGTATTATTCGCACTTCGCAAATCAATGTAATTACTACATCAACCAACTATGTCTACCATTGTATTAATACAGGCGATAGTATTCTTATTGCCGGTGTTTATCAAAAAAACCAAGGGATTTACATGGAATTTATTCCCAATGGAATTTGTTCCGATAAGTTGATTCATGTGCTTCAGGTAGTGAGTAAACAAACTATAAACATTCCTATTGTTGCATGTAACAGTACCGTTTACAAAGGTACAACATATACATCTTCTACAATTGTGAGCGACACTTTGAAATCGGCATTAGGCTGCGATAGTGTATATACTATTGCCAATATTACTATCAATAATAACTCATCGATATATAATACATCGGTTTGTATTAACAACGGACAGAGCTATTTTGTAGGTGGAGCTAATCAAACTACAACAGGCATTTATCGCGATACATTTGCCTTGGCTTCCGGTTGCGACAGTATTATTGTTACCGATTTGAAAGTAATTACGCCTACAAACAACAATAATGCAGTTCAGGCTTGTAAACAATTTACTTATCAAGGAATCACTTATACCACTTCTACCGTAGTAAAAGACACCGTTAAATCGGTATTGGGTTGCGATAGTGTATACAATAATTTTGCAATTGCCATCAACAATCAAATTGTAACAGCAAATATTTCGGCTTGTATACTTACCGGCCAAGGCTATGTTACCGGTGGGGTAAATCATACTACAACAGGCGTATATCGCGACACCGTTGCATTAGCTTCCGGTTGTGACAGTGTAACTGTTTTGAATCTGAATGTGATTACGCCTTCTACAAACAGCAATAGTATTCAATCTTGTGATCCATATACCTATAATGGAACTACTTATAATTCATCAACGGTTGTTCGCGATACTGTTTTTTCGGCACAAGGTTGTGATAGTATTTATAATGTAATGAACATTGCGATTTCTGCGTTCAAATATTATGATACAGTGGAGGTTTGTATCAATCAAGGTCAAACTTACTTTGCCGGTGGTGCGAATCAAAGCACAAGTGGATTATACACCGATAAGCTAACAACTGTATTTGGGTGCGATAGTTTTATTACTACCAATTTGAATGTTATAACGGTAACATTGGATACCATTCGTATCGATTCTTGTAATCAGGCGACCTATAATGGAACAGTATATACCCAAAACACAACATTGAACAATTCGATTTCTAGTGCACAGGGTTGTGACAGTGTTGAACGTACAGTGATTATAGGTATTAAAACTTTATCGGTAAACATTACCGAATCGAACGGGACATTACCTGTAAATTTTGGAGAAAGTGTTCAATTAAATGCCAATACATCAGGCCTTGTTAATTCGTATGTTTGGACACCAACACAATATGTTGTAGGCAGTAATACCGGCAATAATATTGTAGTTAAACCGGAATCCAATACAACCTATCAAGTTGTTGTAAAAGATGCTTATTGCACTGCTATTTCCAGCATCGTTGTAAATGTTATTGAACCCGATACAAAATTTGCCATGCCAACGGCATTCACACCAAATGGAGATGGCGTAAATGATCTATATCGTCCGATTTTAATGCCGAATTTGGTAACGAAAGAATTCAGAATCTACAACCGTTGGGGCGAAAAAATATTTGAATCTACAGCCGTTGAGCCGGGTTGGGATGGAACATTCCGCGATAGCAAACAACCTGTTGGTGTTTATGTTTACTATATCAGTGTTCAAAATACAATAACGAATAAAACTGTCTATCATTCAGGGAATATTACCTTGATTCGTTAATTGCGTGTGTCTTCAATAAAAACATATCGCATTGAAACCGAACGATTGGTTATTCGTTGCTATCAGCCTTCTGATGCCCATCTTCTTTGGAAATCTGTGAATGAAAGTATTGAACATCTTCGTCCATGGATGCCATGGATAAAAAATGAACCGGAAGATGTGCCTGCAAAATTAGAACGCATTCGTAAAATGCGAGCGAACTTCGACAATGATATCGATTACACATTCGGTATTTTTGATAAAGAAGAACAAACCCTTATTGGTTCTACCGGATTTCATAACAGAGTGGGCGAAGATGCGCGTGAGATTGGCTATTGGATAAACGTAAATCAGGTACATAATGGGTACGCTGCAGAAGCCGTTCGGGCATTAACCAAAGTAGCGTTCAGCATTGAAAATTGGGCACGTATCGAAATTCATTGCGATTCCCGAAATACAGACAGTTTCAACATTCCCCAAAAATTAGGCTACCAATTAGAAGCTACTTTAAAAGGAAGATTCAAAGACGAAATGGATATTCCAAGAGATAAAATGGTTTGGACCCTTTTTCGAGAAGAATTTCCCAAAACACCTTGTAATACGATTGCTATTCGGGCATTTGACATACTCGGACAAGAAATAACATTGTAGTTAAAAGTATTCTTTTACTTTTATATTCATAAAATTACAATGTAATGCGTTTAACCACCCTTGTTGTTGTTTGTCTATTCTTCGTAAATGCCTATGGACAATCGTTTAGCTACCCACAATTACCCGAAAGAGCAAATGATGACAGTTTGTTTGTGCCCAAAGACTGGTCATTATTGAAATCAACCCATGGCGATCTCAATAGAGATGGTTTAGCAGATTATGCCATTGTGCTTCAATACAAGGATAGTGTAAAGCTAGTGAAAAGTGATGAGGATGGGTACGATACCGTAGTTACAAAACCACGAATTCTAGCCATTGCCTTTTACGACCCAACACTTAAGCAATACAAACTTCTGATTCAGAATAGTACGTTTATTTTAAATCACGATAATCCTTATCGCGATGATCCATTTGATGACATCAGTATTGTAAACGGGGTTTTGTCCATAGATTTTCATTTATGGTTTAGTTGGGGAACATATGAAATGAGTAAAAGCACTTACAAGTTTCGCTACCAGAATTACATCTTTGAATTGATTGGAGCCGAAAGCTATTCCCTTCATCGTGCTACCGGAGAAACAGAAACCAGAAGTTACAACTTTATGACCAATAGAGTGAAAACGACTAAAGGAAACATGTCGGTTGAAGAAACAAGCACCACATGGCGAAAACTACAAGTTAGAGAATTGAAAAACATATGGACATTCAAAGCCCCATATACCTTTGAGGTAGAACAAGGATTTTACCTTTAAATGATTCGTATATTAATACGTAATTACAATCCCAATGGCAGGGAGTAAAGTGCCAAGTTTTCGATCATCGGTAAGTAATTTTGTTTTATAACGAGTTGGATCGGATGGGTCAATTTGCGGGTTGCCATTCACATCATAATCTAAAACAAAAGTAGGTTGTTGATCAACTTTCGACAACGTTAAGTTTTGTAAATCGAGATACAACTCTAGTCCCCATTGCTTGAACGCCCATTTTTTGGTTACACGCAAATCAAATGCATAAAAGAAATTCAACCGTGATTGATTCAATTGATTCCAATCTAAAACACCTTCCGGTTGTGCATTATACACCGGAATGAGGGAAGATGTAGCTACATCGGTTGGAGTATAAGGGAATCCACCTTGAGAACGTAATCTTCCGCCTAACTCCCACCCCTTCTTGAATTTCTTACCCAAAGAAAAAGTTAAGATATGCCGAGAGTCCCACGATGAGGGTGCATACTTGCCGTTTTTATCTTTAAACTCGCTCCAAAAAAGTGTGTAAGCAAAAGTTCCGTAAAATCCTTTTTTCAATTTCTGTTCGTACAAAAACTCCATACCATAAGCTCTACCCTCAGATGTTGACGTTACAGCCTCGTTCCCCAACACACCAAAACCACCGCCAAGATTGGCTAAGCTTACTTGATTGCGAACCGAGAACGGCATATTGAAATACTGTTTATAAAAACCTTCTAAGGAAAATCGGCCGTTCCATTTAGTGGCATAGTCAAACCCGGTTACTACATGCAAGTTTCTGCTGTAGGTGAGCGTGCTTTTGTTAACTAATGTACCACTGGTATCTTTGAATCCCATAGCCGTATATTGCGGTAACTGGTGATAGTAGCCTACATTGGTATTCCAGTGCAGATCCTTTGTAATTGACAATGACGATGAAAACCGTGGCGAAACTTGATTAACAATATTAGCCATAGAACTATTGTAACTATTGCCATCAAAGCGAACACCCAACGATAAGGCTAAGCGCTCTTTAAATACACTCTTACTCACTTGCGAGAATAAACTGTATTTATGTACAACGAATTTCGTTTCGTAATTCACCACTCCGAAAGGAACAGCAAAACGACTCTTATTATAATAACGCGCCAACTCATATCCAATACCTACATTGTATTTCAGTCCATTTTTTCGTCCGGTATACTCAATACGCAACTTATTCTCCGACTCTGTTGATTTATAGTCGGTAGTTTGCACTTGGGAGCGATCATTATCTTTAAACTTAACGTATTTGTTAATGAGCATATTTCTGCTCGCCACCACTTGCAAGTAAGAATTATTCTCGAAATAGCGGTTATACTTCGCACCTACCATATAACTCCATTGATTGTATTCGGGTAAAATCGACAATTGGTAACGTTGCGATTCAGTAGAGTTGGCCGCTAAATTCAATTTAAAATAATCGGCTGAAGACAACCATAAAACCGTCAATTCGTCTTGTTTAGTAGGTTTCCATTTGATTTTAAACTGTTGGTCGGTATAGGTAGGTAAGAACGATAATTTTAATGCTTTGAACAATAATTGCAAATAAGAATAACGGAAAGAGGCCAAAATGGTAGCGTTTTTCTTTTTGTTCAAAGGCGATTCCATCGTCAAATAAGCCTCGCTAGAACCTAAGCGCACCGAGCATCCGAAGCGATCATCACGTCCATCACGTAAGCGAATATCCATACTGGAGCTAAGCATATTTCCGCGGTTGGCAGGGAAAGCTCCGGAATAGAAATTTACATCGCGAATGAAATCAACGTTGATCATACCTACCGGCCCACCGGACGAGCCTTGTGTAGCAAAGTGATTGATATTCGGTATTTCGATGTCATCCATAAAAAAACGGTTCTCGGCTGATGAACCTCCACGGATATAAATATCGTTTCTAAAGCCTGTGCTGAAACCAACACCCGGTAAGGTTTGTACCACTCTGGAAATATCTTGATTGGCCCCTGGCGCACGTTGAATTTCATCTAAACCTAGTGAACGAATGGAAATTGGACTTTCCTCTCTGCGCACAAATGGATTGGCTTTCACCACAACCTCATTTAGGTTTTGGGTACTGTTATCCAATTCAATTTCCAATTCTGCAGGCTTGGAATTGGTAACCCCAACTTCAAAAATAGTTTTTGAGGTAAACCCAATGGACGTCACTTTCAAGTTATAAGTACCCGGTGAAAGTTTATCGATAACAAACTTACCGTTTTCATCGCTTTGGGCACCAATGGATGTTCCTTCAATAACAACAGTTGCCAATTCAACGGGTTTCTTTCCACCTGATTCAATCACAACCCCTTTGATAATACCCGTTTGAGCGTTAACAACTGTTCCAATTAACGTAAAAAAGAATAAAAGATTAAAACGCATGGCTTTTCATTTTGTTGAGGTATAAACAAAAAAAGTAAAATTATGTTTTGCTGATTTTAACTAAATAAGGAATGATTCATTGCAGGAGGAATCTTTCCAATATGCTTGTATGCTAAATCAGTGGCTTCTCTTCCGCGTGGTGTTCGTTTTAAGAATCCTTGCATAATAAGATAAGGCTCGTATACTTCCTCGATCGTTCCTGCTTCTTCACCAACAGCAGTAGCGATAGTAGTTAATCCTACTGGTCCTCCCTTAAATTTTTCGATAATAGCAGATATGATACGATTATCCATTTCATCTAAACCATGCGCATCAACGTTCAGCGCCTCTAATGCATATTTTGCAATTTCAAGGGTAATAGTTCCATTGCCTTTAATTTGTGCGAAGTCGCGCACTCTGCGCAACAACAAGTTGGCAATACGTGGTGTACCACGACTTCTGCGGGCAATTTCAAATGCTGCTTGCTCCTGAATTTCCACTTTTAGAATGGCACACGACCGCTTAATGATATTCGACAAGACTTCAGCATTGTAATATTCCAAACGACAGGTAATTCCAAAACGCGAACGTAAAGGGGCTGTTAGTAAACCGGAACGAGTTGTAGCCCCCACCAATGTAAACGGATTTAGCGCAATTTGGATAGAACGTGCATTAGGGCCGGTTTCAATCATGATATCAATCTTGAAATCTTCCATAGCGCTGTATAAATACTCCTCTATTACTGGCGATAAGCGATGAATTTCATCAATAAACAACACATCATTGCTTTCCAAGTTCGTGAGCAAACCCGCCAAATCGCCCGGCTTTTCAAGCACAGGACCGGATGTAATCTTCATATTCACGCCCATTTCATGCGAAACGATATGCGACAATGTAGTTTTCCCTAAACCCGGAGGACCATGTAGTAACAAGTGATCCAACGACTCGCCTCTTCGCTTAGCAGCTTCGATGAAAATAAAAAGGTTCTCAATAATTTGAGGTTGCCCTTTAAAATCATCGATCCGTTGCGGACGCAGGGCTCTTTCGATTTCCTGATCTTCGTTGTTGAGTTTTTGTTCCGGATCTAAATTTGGATTCATGTGCTGCAAAGATGCGTTTGATTTCTGTATTTTGTGTGAAAATAATTTGTTTTTTGAATCACATGCACAAAGCAATGAAATTCTTTGTAGTACAACAAAAGACTTTACTTTCGCTGCATAACAATTCTCTCCGCTTATGTTGAACGCAGCGCTTTCCAACCAAATTAAGGCACAAGCTTTGGATTTGGGCTTTCAAGACGTTGGTTTTGCGAAAGCTGAGCGATTAGATAGCGAAGCGAAATTTTTGGAGCAATGGCTGAACCAACAGCGGCATGGGAAGATGGGTTATTTGGAAAATTACTTCGATAAACGGGTGGACCCAAGATTGTTGGTTGACGGAGCTAAAACGGTAATTTCGCTATCCTACAACTACTTCACAGAGCAACAACAACTCGATGAAACAGCGCCTAAAATAGCGATGTATGCTTATGGAGCCGATTACCATATTGTGGTGAAAGAAAAACTAGAACAACTACTGCAATTTATTCGGGATCAAAGTGGAGATATCAACGGTCGCTGCTTTGTTGATAGTGCTCCGGTGCTGGAAAGAGCTTGGGCAGAGCGTTCCGGCATTGGTTGGATGGGAAAGAACACCAACATCCTAACCAAACAAAAAGGCTCGTATTTCTTCTTAGCGGAGATAATTATAGATATTGAATTGCCGTATGATAGTCCGGTGAAAAACTTTTGCGGTACTTGTACAAAATGCATAGATGCTTGTCCGACCGAAGCCATTATTGCCCCTTACCAAATTGATGGATCTAAATGCATTTCTTATTTCACCATTGAATTGAAAGATGAAATACTGCCATCCGACCAAAGAGGCAAATTCGATAATTGGATGTTTGGTTGTGATGTTTGTCAGCAAGTTTGCCCCATTAACGCGCAAGCAAAGCCGCATCATGAGCCTCGGTTTGAACCCCATCCTGATTTGTTGAGTATGACAAAAAATGATTGGCTTAATCTTCAAGAAGACACCTTTCAACAATTATTCAAACATTCGGCTGTAAAGCGAACAAAATTTGCAGGATTGAAACGTAATATTGCATTTCTTCAAACCCAACAGCAGTAGCGCTTTACGCCCAATCAAACCCATTGCACACACACATATCAAATATTTTTTTATTTTTATTTGATGGCAAAGAAGAGGAGGAAGCGCACTATTACTTCGTATGTTTTATGGTTCAATTTCATAGCAATTATTTGCATTGCCTTCTATTTTCATAAGCCTATTATTAAGTATTCGTTTCGTGCCTATCGCTGGTATGCTCGTAAACACAATAAAGGAAAGGTTTCTCCTGCTAACTTCCCCATGCAGTACGGAGTTCATGGTATAGATGTATCGCATTACCAACCTGATATTGATTGGGAGCATTTAGCTTCTATAGCAACGAATGGCGATACGGTTCGTTTTCAGTTTGTGTTTATCAAAGCCACTGAAGGTGCATGGTGGGAAGATGAGTTGTTTGCCGAACACTGGGAAAATGCCAAAGACAATGACATCATTCGTGGAGCCTATCACTACTTCTTACCCAATAAAGATGCAAAAAAGCAGGCGAAGAATTTCATTGAATCGGTGGATTTAGAAAAAGGTGATTTGCCACCGGTGATTGATATTGAAGAAACCAAAGGCTTGAGTAAAGATGAAATCGTTAAGGCTGTTAAAGATTATGCCCTTGTGATTGAGCAACACTATAATGTAAAGCCGATTATCTATTCCAACCGCAATTTTATTGAAGATTACTTGGCAGAAGATTTTCCGGAGTATACGTTTTGGATAGCCCATTACTACGAGCAAGATTTGAACATAGACGAATGCGAATGGAGGTTTTGGCAGCATACCGACAAAGCTTCACTCCTCTCTACCGGTGCAAAAATTGATGCGAATGTGTTCAAAGGAAGTATAGGAGATTTACGTGCTTTGTTGCTAAAAGATAAAACACCTTCCTTCCGGCAGAATTAAATACTGTCTCATTTACAATTGCAAATGTGTGAGAATATCTAAAACAAATTGTACTTTAAGAACTAAATTAAAAAGCATGAAACATCTGATACTCATTGTCCTAATGTTTTCGAGCATATTCTCATTCGCACAAGAAAATGTTTATGCTGTGCAGTTGTGTACTGAGCAGGACAAAGAAACCTTTCCTGCTTGGTGTACAAAACAGGATATTGAATTTGTTACATACCTAAATAATCGATTTGCAGTAGTACGTGCCAAAGAAGTGAATGCCGGAAAACTAAACGCTTTCTGCTTTTCAACACCAATACATGTAGCCGATCAACATCTAGCGTTCAACACTAATACTATTCTAGTGCAATTAAACCCAGGTATGGAGCAAGCATTTGTGTATGCATTGAATAACACGTTAAAACTTAACAAGCATCCATTTATCCCCGATTACTACACTGTGATTTCGAGCGGAAAAAACAATGAAGAAGTAGTATTCGATTTGGCCGTTATTCGACAAAACAATGCTGTAAAGTATGCAAGCATTAATCAAGTGTTCACACTACAAGCAAGCACTAACGACACCTATTACAATCGCCAATGGAGCATTGAAAATACAGGCTCAGCCGTTCAAGGCAATGGCACTCCGAATGCGGATATGAATGTAGATTCGGCATGGCAATACAATTGGGGAACGTATATTCCGAAGGTAGCTATTTTGGATAGCGGTGTTGACACCTTGCATGAAGATTTAGTAGACAATATTCTCCCCGGATTCGATGCTTTGGCCGATTCAGTGAGCAATACACAAGGTGCCCCAACACCCAATTTCAACAATGACGGACATGGAACAGCATGTGCAGGTATTGTAGGCGCAATGGCAGATAATGGAAAAGGAATTGCAGGCATTGCACCTATGAGCAAACTCATTCCAATTCGCATTTTTAATTACAAAAATTACGGAGGGTCAATAGGCATTCAAGCCACCACCTCTACCGAAGCCTTAGTGAATGGTTCTGCATGGGCATGGAGAGTGGCAGATGCCGATATTATGAGCACTTCAGCCGGATTAAGCGATTTATACGTTGCCGTGTTGAGTATTGATAAAACGCTAGTGGATAACGAAATCAACGCTGCATTTTTGCAAGCAAGAAGCGGCAAAGGGGTAGCCATGTTTTTCTCGGCCGGAAACGATGATATAGCCACTGTGTTATGGCCGGCAAGTTTGGATAACACCATAGCTGTTGGTGCCAGCAACATGTGCGATAAGCGTAAAAAACCTGCTGATTGCTCAGGAGAAAGTTGGGGCAGTAGCTATGGATTAACATTGGATGTAGTTGCCCCGGGAGTGCGCATTTCAACCACAGATATTACCGGAGCAAAAGGCTTTACAACAAGCGCCTACACGCAAACGTTCAACGGCACAAGTGCTGCTTGTCCGAATGCCGCAGGAGTTGGAGCTTTATTATTATCGCTAAATCCGGGACTCCATGCTCGAGATATTAAAGCCATTCTCAACAAAACTGCCGATAAAGTGAGCAGCTACACATACGACACCATCACTCCATATGGTACATGGAATTTAGAAATGGGACACGGACGGGTAAATGCCTTTGAAGCCCTAAAAATGGCTGAAACCTTTAGCAGTACTGTAAGTATAAAAGAAAATACTGGGGACAAAACATTTACAGTTTATCCTAATCCATCGTCAGGTTCGGTAACTTTATCAAATATAAGTGCGGCAAAGCAAAGCTTTCAAATTTTGAATACTTTAGGACAACGTATTGCTGTTATTGAGTTAGAGAAAGATAGTCGGCAGATAATTGCCCTATCTGCAGGAGTCTATTTAGTGCAATCGAATAACAATGGTGTTCAACGACTTGTAGTAAAATAAGTGCAGATTTTTTTGTAATAAATTATTGAAAGATTAAGTCAAACCCTATTTTCGCGACCTATGGAAATTGTTGTACGAAAAGCAGAACCTAAAGATGTGCCGGCCATAATGGGATTGGTGCGAGAGTTGGCTTTGTTTGAGAAAGCACCTGAAGAAGTTGTCAATACCGAAGAAAAAATGCTAAAAGATGGTTTTGGCGAACATCCTGCATTTCAAGCATTTGTTGCAGAAGATGATGCCACATCAACAGTTGTAGGTATTTGTTTGTATTACACGGCTTACTCCACTTGGAAAGGCAAATACTATTTCTTAGACGATATTGTAGTAACCGAAAGTTACAGACAGTATGGCATCGGAAGAAAATTAATGAATGCTTTTTTAAAAGCGGCACAAGACAATGGAATAAGCCATATCCGATGGCAGGTATTGGATTGGAACGAAAATGCAATTAAGTTCTATAAGAGTTTAGGTGCTCATTTCGACAAGGAATGGTACACCTGCAAAATGAATGGAAACACCATCAACAATTATTTACAAACACAATCATAACAAGAGAAGGACAGCGCTATGCAAGTTTACAAATTTGGAGGAGCATCGGTGAAAGATGCACAAGCAGTAAAAAATGTGATTTCTATTTTGAAAGAGAATCCATTTAAGGAAAAGGTAGTGGTGATTTCGGCCATGGGGAAAACCACTAACGATTTAGAGAAAGTAATTAACGAGTATTATGCGCATAATACTGAATGGAAGAATAGTATCGAAACAGTGTATACAAAGCATTTAGCAATTATCAGCGAATTGTTCGAAAACCAACCCAATACTTGTGACATAGCCGTTCGAAAAATCATTGACAAAACAATCGATTTCTTGTCGCAAAACCACTCCCGGAATTATAATTTCATTTACGACCAAGTCGTTTCTATTGGTGAATATATTTCGACCACTATTGTTTCAGAATATGCCAATCATCAATCGGTTACCAATACATTGGTAGATGCAAAACATTGCATTTTTACCGACAATGCTTACACAGAAGGCAAGATTGATTGGAAAAAAACCGAGAAGGCAATCAGCACGGTTATTCCTCCATTATTTGAAACAGGATTTGTTATCACACAAGGTTTTGTGGGATGTACGCAAGAAGATTTTACAACAACATTGGGCCGAGAAGGGTCAGATTATACTGCCGCTATTTTTTCGTATTGTTTAAATGCAGAGCGCATGACCGTGTGGAAAGACGTAGAAGGTATTATGAATGCCGACCCAAAAGAGTTTCCGGAAGCCACATTCATCAGCGAACTTACGTTTACAGAGGCCATTGAAATGACGTATTACGGAGCGAGTGTTATTCACCCGAAAACGATTAAGCCCATTCAAAACAGAAATATTCCATTAGAGGTACGTTCTTTCGTGAATTACAACAAACGCGGCAGTATTATTTCAGCAAATGCCAACACTTCGTTTTTACCGCCAATTATTATTCACAAACGCAATCAGGTATTATTATCGTTTTCTGCAAAAGACTTTTCATTTATTGGAGAAGACCACTTAAGTAAAGTATTTTCCACCTTTGCTGATTTGCGACTGCGCATTAATATGATGCAAAACGCAGCCATCAGCTTCTCAATTTGCGTAGATTACAAGAAAGAAAAAATAGACGCCATTATTGATGAGTTAAGTAACGATTTTTCTATTGTTCAAAACGAGAAGTTATCGCTTTTAACCATTCGCCATTTCAATCAGGGCATCATTGATAAGCTCACAAAAGAGAAAGATATTTTGATTCGTCAGATTTCAAGAAATACGATACAAGTGCTGATGAGAGAGTGATGATTATTTCACTAACATCAACTTCTGTGTAGCATTAGCAGTTCCTTTATCATCCGTAAGTTTGATGAAATATGCTCCATTATCAAGCTTTGCAATATCAAGTGCTTGGCGAGGTTGAATCACTTCTTGCAGCATCAATTGACCTGCAAGATTGAAAATACTTAATTGTAAAGTTTCTTCTGCATCCACATATAACAATCCTGCAGATGGATTCGGATATACAGTAATAGCTTGTTTTTCAAGATGTTTTAATGAAGTATAGTTGCCTTTGTATTCGTTGAAAATACAACGCATCATCACAGAACCATTGGTTGGAGATGAAGAAGCTTTCCAGGTTCCATTCGTGAAGATATACATGTGATTTCGTCCTTTGGTGGTATTCAAATCGTATCCCACTTGCAGGTTACGGGTATCGGTTTGCGACCAACCCAAATAGTATTTTCCGGTGAGCAACAATGGTGTATCTAATCTATATGTGGCAAAACCGTTTACAGAATCGATATACAGTGGCTTTTTGTTGGAGCTCGTATACAGAGGAGTATCAACATAAGCTACATCATTTAGTTTCAAGCTTGTCCATACGTTGAAGGTATGTACTAAATCTTCCACACGAACATCGATATTGGTGTAATGAATTTGAAACCCAACTAAGGTATCGGGTACATTCAAATTGAACTCGTAAGCGAATTTCTTCAGCCCTAATCCTTCCAAACCATAAGCTCTTTCTGCACTTCCATCATCATAAGAAAGTGTTTTATCGAAGCGTTGCGCGTGAAAAAGAGAATCGTTTTGTTGATTTACATTCGAAACAGCAAGAGATGCTTCAGTAAATAAGGAAATACTATCGGCACTTGAACCGGTAAAAGTATAATTCGCTCTTGGATTGAGCAAAATAGACTTTAAGGGCTCAGCATTAAATACATTATTGGTGGTAAACACTACACTTGGTGCAGGATACAGCAAATTCACATCAATGTTATAAGGTGTAGCAGGCGGATTATTTGTTGCTTGATCGAAATTATTGTTTCGCACATATAACAAAAGCGAATCCGTTAAATCGTTCGCCCCTGTGTATTGTTTAGCCGGCATTTCATCGAAGTTCTTCAATACGCTAGGAACATCATAAACAAAAGCAATATCGCTAATGGTGGTATCGGTAAAATTTCGGTTTTTGTTTAAGCGTACGTAATCAATATGCCAATGATCGTTGTTACCCGCTAATGATGCATAATTTTTGAAACGGAATTGGAATCCATTGTAAAAGTAATTCTGAATAGGCAACACCGTTTGCGGCACGAGCACCAACACTTGCTTAAATGGAGCAACAGAACTTGGGGCAACCGTATCGCCACCCGTATTCCAAACCACATCCCATTTCGAGGTATAGCTGTTGTAAAACTCCAACGACAATGAATCTCTTCGATTCGGCCAATCGCCTAAGCCTTGCGATTGATAATAAAAACTTAAATACACTGAGTCGGCCACCGATAATCCGCCTAAATTAATGGGCTTAGACGTTAAGTAGTCTGCTATACCTACCGTAGTTGGCGATGTTTTGTTATATGGCAAACCAAACTGATTCAAACCATCCAATGTAGCCACACCAATGCTAGGTGGGAATACAGGATATGTTGTGTTCCAATAGGCATTGTTATCTACCCAATTCGTATTGCTATCGAGACGGGCCTTGATAACTTCAGCAGCATACGTTAAGATAGTATCCGCATATGTAGTATCTAATGTTTGCCCAACAATATTTCCGTTTGAAGAATCAAATCGATAGTGATAAAACTCAGGCCAAACGGTTAATGTGCCTTGTAGTTGATCAAAACAATTGCTGTTCGTATTCGGGAAGAAATTGAAAATGATAGGTGACTTGGGCGTAGAATCTACTTCTTGGTTCAACACATCGAAGCTATAATCCCAAGTTTGCACTAAATGATAGCGGCCTTGTGTTGTGGTAATGTTTAAGAATGAATCGCAGGCGCCATATGCGTAAAAGATGGTGTCAAAATTATTATTTGGGAAGAAATTGCGTTTACGCAGTGTGTTACGCGAAAAATCATCAATAAAAGGTAAAGACAAGGTATCGGAAATAATAATTACGTTACCATTCTCTACTTGTAAATTGCGATGATGCCATTGCGCAACCGATAATTTATTTTCATGGAAAAGTTTAGCATTATACTGCAATGGTAACACATTGTCGGTTTGTGCAAACCCAACAATAATGAAAAGGGAAAATACCCACAAACAAGCGATTTTATAAGCAACTTTTTTCATTCGAACAGCACAATTTATTAGCTAAACAGCAAGGGTTATTTTAATACTTCATTCACAAACGCCAATTAGGGCGTATTATTGTCCTCGGCTTCATCATTTTCACCACCGGAAGTTGAATCAACGCGTTGGATATTATAAAACTCGGGATTAACCGTAATATCGGCAGGCAATTCTTTAGCCACAAAAAGATCGATTTCTTCGCCCACACGAATTTTACGACCTACCTTAAAATCAGGACTTTGTCGATAGACAATTGCACTTGTAGTATCCGAAACGCCATCATCCACAACCAAAGCACCTAAACTTAAACTAAACTCGTTGCGCAATTTTTGCATCGCATCGGTGTAACTTAAACCAATCAAGTAAGGAATTTGAATTTCTTCTGAAGAAACGCCTTGTCCTATGACCAATGTAACCAACGTACCTTTCGGAAGTTTTGCGTTTTTCCCAACCGATTTTCCATTCACTAAAATATCGAGCAAGGCATTTTGATGCGGTGAAGCTTGATAAATAGGATCACCCACTTTCAAACCATAACTTTCCAACTGCATCTTAGCATATTTAAAGGAGCTTTTCCCCACTAAATCGGGCACTTCTACAGTAGGTGCGTTAAAGGAATTCACTGTGAGATAGATCGTTCGGCCTTGTTTTACTTTTGTTCCGGCACGTGGGGTTTGCTCCAACACAGAGCTAGGTGGCATATCGGCCATGAAAGCAGAATCTAAAATTTTGTACTCTAAATTGGCATCATCGAGAATATCGATGGCTTGTTGCATGCTTTTCCCTTTCACGCTCGGCACTTCCAAGCTTTGTCCGTGGCGGGTATAAATACCTAAACTCCAGTTTACAATCAGGAGCAAAATCAATACCATACCCAATGCTAGGGCAATGTTAATGAAAAACGTTTTAGTGAAAATACTCTTCAAGGTCTCGTTTAATTTGGACGAAAAATAAGGAAAAGATTTGAAGTGACGGTATGCATTACCAACTTATCTGAAATCGGCTATAAAAGGCCTAATTTTATTGGCTTCTGCTCGAATAAATTCAGGATTTAGCATTGGCGTATCATCAATATTCAGCCAACGAACAACACTGTGTGCCTGAATGGTTTCTTTAACCCCAACCGAAAAATCACCATTAAAGATACCTGCTAATACCGGAATCTCCTTCGCTTTCAAATATTCAAGCGTCAACAATGTGTGATTGATACATCCCAAATAGTTCCGAACAACCACAATTACAGGTAAACCATGAAGTAGTACAAAATCGGAAAAGGTTTGCTGCTCATTGATGGGCACCAAAATCCCCCCTGCTCCTTCTATTACAAGTGTATTTGAAGTGGAAGGAAACGAAATATCGTTCAATTGAATAACTGTATTTTCAACTTGAGCCGCAATATTGGGCGAAGCAGGCAAACGCAAACTTACCGATGAAGGGTGGCAAACCGTTTTCGTATTCGTAATATAGCGTTGAACAGTAATAACATCCGGATTGTCTTCTGCTCCAGTTTGAACAGGTTTCCAATAATCAGCGTTTAATGCCTCACAAACTATAGCAGAAACAATAGTTTTACCCACATCGGTACCAATACCGGTAATAAAAAGTGTAGCCATGAAACGAAGATAATAAAAGACGAAAAAGAATGATTTCTGTTTATATGCTTTAAACAATTTGAAATCGATAACAAAAAAAAATTGTGTTCTTTCGCACAGACTTAGGAATAGGTCTTTAATTTGCACTATGGCAAACATTCAACATGGCGTAATAGCCCGATACGACAGGGAAAAACACTTGGGTTTCATTGAAATGGAAGACGGACAAGTGGTATTTTTTCTCTTCGATAAAGCCATGCACCTTAAGTTTTTAAAAGATGGAGGTGATCCTGAACACCGCTTCTCGTATGGCGATGAGGTAGAATTCAAAATGAAACCATCTGCCAAAGAACGCAATAAATGGGAAGCTTATGATTTGCGTTTTATTCGCAATCCGCGTAGAGAAATGTTATTACTTGATGCCGTTGAAAACACTGTAATGCGCGGCTACATTAAACGTATCAATACCGGGAAATTAATGATAAAACATGCCGGGTCTTATGTGTTTATCCCCTTGCAAGTAAGCGATTGGGAAACAGATATTGACACCGTTTATACCGCCCGTATCGATGAAATTGTAGATTTCAAACTCACGCAAACGAACGATATCTTCAAACTTACAGCTGTTGTTACTGATGCCAAATTTGTACCGGAATATCACGAGTTATGTCGCTTACAAACTGCACATGAGACACTTCAAGCCGCATTGGTGAGTAAAAATGCCGATGGTTATTTTGCGACATTGTTAGATGGTAAAGTAGATGCCTTTATTCCCATTCCAAAAGAGCTAACAGAGGCACAAAGAGCCTTACTCAGCAATTTAAAACGTGGAGATACATTGCCCGTTACTATCAAGCAAATCTATCACAACAAAAAAGTGTCCTTGCTATTAATGGCCTAGATTTTAGGCTTGTCGAATTTCTGTATTTAACTTATCGTATTCGATTAATCCATCGCGTAAACCGATGATACGGTGGGCATACTTGGCGATATCTTCTTCGTGTGTAACCAGAATTACGGTGTTCCCTTTCTTCTGAATTTCACCAAAAATATGCATGATTTCGTAAGATGTTTTTGTATCTAGGTTTCCGGTTGGTTCATCGGCCAAAATAATGGATGGATTATTCACCAAAGCACGGGCAATAGCCACACGTTGTCGTTGTCCGCCCGATAACTGATTCGGTTTGTTATTCATTCGATCTTGCAAACCCACCATTAGCATCACTTCTTCAGTTCGTTCTTTGCGCTCCTTCTCTCCTACTCCGGCATATACTAACGGTAAAGCCACATTTTCAAATGAAGACAAGCGCGGCAACAAGTTGAAGGTTTGAAACACGAACCCAATTTCTTTATTTCGAATGAACGCTAACTCATCGTCAAGCATCTTAGCTACCTGAGTTCCATTGAGCGTGTATTGGCCTTCGCTAGGCGTATCTAAACAGCCTAGAATATTCATTAACGTTGACTTTCCGGATCCTGAAGGGCCCATCAGCGCAACGTATTCGTTTTTCATGATTTCGAGCGAAACATCTTTCAATGCAAAAATCTGCTGGGTACCCAACTGATATTCTTTCTTGATGTGTTTTATGTCAATTACTTTTTCCAATGTATTCAGTTCTACTTTTTAATCACTTTCGGCACTTTGAAATAATCGGAATCGCGTTGTGGCGCATTGGATAAAGCATCAGCTTTTGACACCTGTCCTTTCACTTCATCTTCGCGTAACACGTTCACATCATCATTCATATATTTCAGTGGTTCTACGCCATCTACATTCACTTCATTCAGTTTTTCGACCAAATTCAGAATCTTTTGCAAGTCGCCTTTAATGCGCTCTTTCTCGTCTGCATTGAATTCCAACTTAGATAATTCTGCTAATCTGTCCACTAAACCGTTATCAATATCCATCCTTTTCTATATTTACGGCTCAAAAATAGGAATTATGAATGAGATTGTTGTAAGTGGTGTTCGTCCAACGGGCAAATTACATCTGGGGAACTACTTCGGAGCGGTGGTGAATTTCGTGAAAATGCAGAACGAATACCCCAACTGCTACTTCTTTGTAGCCGATTATCATTCATTAACTACACATCCCAATCCAATAGATTTATCGAGCAATGTGCGTTTAACATTAATTGAGTACTTGGCTTGCGGTTTAGATCCCAATAAATGCACACTTTATGCTCAAAGCGATGTGCCACAAATTGCGGAGTTATACTTGGTGTTCAATATGTTAGCGTATTTGGGTGAATTAGAGAAAGTGCCTACCTTTAAAGATAAAGTGCGCTCGCAGCCCGATAATGTAAATGCCGGACTCCTTACCTACCCGGTGTTAATGGCGGTAGATATTTTGATTCATCATGCGCAAAAAGTACCGGTGGGCAAAGATCAAATGCAGCATATTGAAATGACGCGGAATTTCGCGAACCGTTTCAATCATTTGTATAAAGTCGATTACTTCAAAGAACCACACGGTTTCCATTACGGAGGCGAGCCGGTTTCGGTGCCGAGCTTGGATGGACAAGGAAAAATGAGCAAATCGAAGGGCGAAAACACTTGTATTTACTTATCGGATGAAGAAGATGTGATTCGTAAAAAAGTGATGAAGGCAACTACTGATTCCGGTCCAACGGAGCCTAATCAGCCGAAAAATGAAGCCATTCAAAATATTTTTGAGTTGATGAATTTGGTATCAAAACCGGAAACCATAGCACATTTCAATGATACGTACAATAACTGCACGATTCGTTATGGCGATATGAAAAAACAAATTGCTGAAGATATGGTGGCGTTTATTGCCCCCATTCGCGAAAATATTCGCCAATATGAGGCCGATAAAGACCTTTTGAAACGCATTATGCAGGATGGAGGGGAGAAAGCTAGAATTAGCGCTTCGAAGACAATTCGGGAAGTTCGAGAAATAATTGGACTGAAATTCTGAATTTAGGATACTAAACTTTAAACTTGAACTGACAATCCAAATCACTTGAAAATGGCCAAGACCAAACAACCAAAAGACAAGATTAAACACATTGCCATCGCTGGAAATATCGGTGCAGGGAAAACAACACTTACGAAAATGTTGGCGAAACAATTCGGATGGACGCCCCATTTCGAAGATGTTGAAAACAACCCGTATTTGAATGATTTCTATGAAGACATGCCGCGATGGTCGTTCAACTTGCAAATCTTTTTCTTGAACTCGCGATTCCGTCAGATTATCGACATTCAAAAGGGTTCAGATATTGTAATTCAAGACAGAACCATCCATGAAGATGCCTTTATTTTTGCGCCCAATTTGCACAATATGGGTTTGATGAGCACGCGTGATTTCGAAAATTACACACGTTTGTTTGAGTCGATCAACAGTATGATTAAGCCACCGGATTTATTGATTTACTTGCGCGCAACTGTACCTACATTGGTGAATCAAATTCAAAAAAGAGGTAGAGAATATGAAGAAAATTTACGTTTAGATTATTTAAAGCGCTTAAACGAATTTTACGAGAAGTGGATTTCCACTTACGATGAAGGCCGTTTATTAATTATAGATATTGATCAACACAACTTTGTAGAGAAAGACGAAGCTTTAGCCGAAATCATCAACAAAGTAAATGCAGAACTGAACGGATTGTTTTAAATCGCCTCTAGGTTCTAAACAAGTTGTATACTATTGTTGTTTTCATCCCCTGAAAAGTAGAATAGGACAGCTTTATGAATCTGCTCACTGAATTTATAAGCAATTTACCTGCCTCTGAAGCAGCAAAAATAGCACAAATACCTTTACGGGGTGTGCAAGAAGAAGTGTGGAATGCCCTGCAACTTCAAATTAAATCGAAGAACTACGATAAAGATGCAATTACTGATGAGCTGAAGATCAGTCAGGCCCATTTCGATAAAATCATTTCAGAGCTTTTACTCAAATGTTACAAATGTCTTTGTCCGGACGAAGGGATTACTTTATTAGATTTTTTGGCCAAACGATCGTTCTATAATAAACACTTTTACCACGAGCTCAAACGGCAGGTTAAACACGCCCAAAAAACATTAGCGAATGAAGCGTTAGGTCAATTTTACAAATCGGCTATGAACCTTATTCATCGCAACATGCTGATTATGCACAAGGATATTGCGCAAATTAAAGCATTAGGTGAAGCCTACATCAAACTTGCGCCCAAATCGGAAGAAAAAGATGCTAAGCTCTTAGTAAAATGCCGATTAATCTACACCCAAATTGACAATGAATTTGCTGCAGGAACCATTAAAGCAAACGAAGAACTTTTTGCCCAACGTTTAAACACTGAATTGGTGTTGCATCCAACAGCCAATGAAGAACTTATATTTGAGTATTTCTTAACCCGAATATACTTTTCGCATGGTTTGGAAAAATTTGGACAAATATTAAGCATTGTAGATGAAGCAACAGTTGCATTGGAGCGATTTGACTCTCCATTGAAGCGCACCTATTTGAAAAAGCTGTTATTCAAGAAGAGTGAGGCATTGTATTATTTGAGCCGATTTGACGAATCGTTTCAATTATGTAAAGAGCTTATAGAAGACGAAGAATGTAAGGCATTTACCGAAATTGGCTATTACACTACAAAGTTCATTCAAATTTGTTTGATTACCGGCCAGTTAGCAAAAGCGAAGGAAGTAGTTGAAGGCATATTACTTCCGTATGGCAATAAAGTCAGAGAGCAGTTGGCTATTCGAGATGTGATTAGTTTTGCGAAATATTATCTATTTGCTCGGCAATACGATAAAGCATTTGACTTCATTCAACTTGGTTTTGAAAAAAACCCGAAAGCAAAATATTTTCAATACGAAGTAGAACTTCGAAATTTACAAACTGCCTATTTTTATTTATCGGGCAATAAAACCGATGCAGTGGAAATGTGCGATAAACATATCAAGTTTCTTCGTTCGCATGGATATGGCGTTCGCGATAGTTCTTTTCCCCACTTTTATATTGTAATAAAAGCTCTTTTTGATAAACAAGGTAAACTACCTGCCAAAGAACAAGCTATGTTCGACCGCTATCAATTAGGTAGCTATGGCGTTTACGGCCGTTTATTACAGCTGATTCAAAAAGCGTAATAAATTAAAAAGCCCCTTGTATTGCTACAAAGGGCTAATAATTCGGGGGAATAAAACGGTTTGACTACACAATGATACAGCAAACACATGTCCTGTAAAAACCTAATATTGGCAAATTCTTACTGTTTGGTTCCTTTTAAAGGAAAAGCTAAGTGAAATATGGTTCCACCTGTTGGATTATTCGAAATATAGATATCGCCTTCCATTTGCTGCATGATTTTTTTGCAAACAGCCAAACCTATTCCGGAGCCACTAAATTTATCTTTGCTATGCAGGCGCTGAAATAGCTCAAACACCTTTTCGTGATAACGGTCAGGAATTCCAATTCCATTATCGGCAAGAGAAACAATGGCAACATCTCCATGCTGTTCGTATGTTATTTTAACCGTAGGAATGGCGCTAGTATTATACTTAACAGCATTCGTGATTAAATTTTGAAAGAGTTGTGTGAGATGAATTTCATCGCCCAATACATGCGGTAGAGTATGCGATTCAATAGCTACATTTCGTTCTTGAATTAATGCCTTCAAATTATCTTGTGAAAGTGTCAATACGCGATTGAGGTCAATATCAATATTTTGTGTCGATTCGGAAAGATTGGAAAAACCGAGCACACTCTCCACTAACTCCGATAGGCGAGAAACGGCATCATGCACAAAATCGAGATATTCTTGTTGTTCCTTCTTGATGGTAGTATCCATGCTCCTTTCTAATAATGTGAGCATAGCATTAATGGTACGCAGCGGTTCTTTCAAATCGTGCGACATAGCATGCGCGAAATGCTTTAAATCTTCGTTTTTAATTTCCAGTTGTCGGGCATAAATTTCCACTTCGCGCGCTTTTTGTTGTAACAGCAAATTCTCTTTTTCTTTCTGTTGCCATTGAAAAGATTGCTGAGCCTTTGCTATTGCTGCTGCCTTTCGTTGCGTAAACAATTGTTCATTCAGTTGCAATTGATGCTGTTGATAGGTATATGCCGTTTTATAATCCTCTGTAGTGGCATAACACAAGGCTAAGTCGCGATACAGTGAAAACAACTCGGGTATGGATTCAATCTTCAATAGGATTTGTTCCGCTTTTTTCCCTGTTTCGATGGCTTCCGGCAAACGCTTTTGCTCCATCAATACTTCCATCCGTTGATGCATAAAAACACCAAGATGATAGGCACTATCGGATTGTTCAATAAGCGACAAACCTCTTTGATACCATTGATCAGATACTTCTCTATCCCCTTTTATGGAATAAATCCGCGAAATATTATTGCAATATATAGCCGTATGGGGAGAGGGTATTTCTTGCTCTAGAATCACAAATGACTTTAACATCAACTCCAATGCATTGTCGTACTCTTTTGCATCGTAGGCATTTTTTGCGAGTAGATTATAGCAATTAGAAAGTCCAGTTGCACTATCGGCCTTCTCCATGGCTTGAATCGACTTCGTCATATACGCATCGAACTGTTCTTTGTTGATGGAACTGATTGCATTAAGTTGCAATAAGTTAAAATAGTTGGAACCTAAACGATGATAATCGCTTGGAGAAGGCTCAAGAAGTTGTTGAAATGCGGTTATGCCTTTCAAATAGTATTCTTCAGCCTTGTCTAGTTCGCCCAAATGCTGATAGCAAGAGGCTTGAATAGAGTATAAAGTTGGGTAGAATTGATCCGCTTTTTGATCCATAATTAATGCTTCGGCTAATCGACAAATTTCAAGTGAATGAACGTAATCGTTTTTGACCGTTAGATAATAATGGGCTTCTGCTATTTTCGCTTTGCTATACCATGGAGCTGGCATCGATTGTGTAATAGCTAACAATTCATTAACGTCAAGAATGCTTTCACTGTTTCGCTTTGTGAAGCGGTGATAAAGTTGCTTAAACTTGCCATTTAGTTCTCCATCTGTTAACCTGGGGTCCATCTCATTTTATTGCTTGGGGAGAAACGTTCAACACTACAAAAGTAGGCATTTAAAATTTTCTGTAGTTGTTTTTCAACAAATTTTCACCACTTCAAATAAAAAAAGCGTTGTCTCCATTGGAAACAACGCTTTTATATATTAATAAAATTTATTACGCTAATGCTACTTTAACTTGCTCAGCGGCTTCTTTCAATTGAATGGCCGACAAAACTTTTAATCCCGACTCGTCAATTAACTTTTTAGCTTCAACCGCATTAGTACCTTGTAAACGAACAATGATAGGCACCGGAATGTTGCCGATAGACTTGTAAGCATCTACAATTCCCTGTGCAACGCGATCGCAACGAACAATTCCACCAAAGATATTCACCAAAATCGCTTTTACATGCGGATCTTTTAAGATAATACGGAAGGCTTTTTCAACACGCTCTGCATTAGCCGTTCCACCCACGTCCAAGAAGTTAGCCGGTTCACCACCACTCAATTTGATGATATCCATAGTGGCCATTGCCAATCCTGCTCCATTCACCATACAACCAACGTTTCCGTCCAATTTCACATAGTTCAATTCAGCGTTAGATGCTTCAACTTCGGTAGGATCTTCTTCGTTCAAATCGCGCAAAGCCAATAAATCCGGGTGACGGTATAATGCGTTATCATCTAACGATATTTTACCATCTACAGCAATAATCTTGTTATCCGATGTTTTCAAACAAGGATTAATTTCAATCATGCTTGCATCGGAGTTGATGTAAGTTTTATAAACTGCTTTGATAAACTTCGTCATTTCTTTGAACGCATTACCGTTTAAACCTAGGTTAAACGCCATTTTACGGCATTGGAAATCTTGCAATCCTACTTTAGGATCAACATATTCTTTATGTACCTTTTCAGGTGTGTGCGCTGCTACTTCTTCGATATCCATGCCTCCCTCAGTAGAATAAATGAATACATTTCTGCCTGTTCCACGATCCAATAAAATAGAAATATATAATTCCTTAGGGTCTGATTCACCCGGATAGTAAACATCTTGAGCGATTAATACCTTATTAACCACTCTTCCCGCAGGACCGGTTTGGATAGTCACTAAGGTTCCGCCCAATAAATTTGTAGCGATTTCACGCACTTTATCGTGATTTTTTGCCAAAGCCACACCGTTTTGTTCGGTTCCTGCAATTTTTCCTTTTCCACGCCCACCGGCATGAATTTGCGATTTCACAACAACCCAATCGCTGTTGTATAGCGTTTTCATTTGTTCGGCAGCCGCTACAGCCTCAGCGGGTGTAGTAGCAACAATTCCCTCTTGAATGGACGCCCCATTCTTTTTCATTAATTCTTTTGCCTGGTATTCGTGAAGATTCATAATTTTATTTTTTGACTTGGCGAATATAACAGAACACTGATAAATAAAAAATGAATGTTACTAGAAGCGCAAAACTTAACTAAATCTTACGGGCAACTTTGTGTGTTGAACGATGTATCGCTGGCAGTGGAAACCGGCCAAGTGATTAGCATTGTTGGGCCTTCCGGGGCTGGGAAAAGTACACTGTTGCATATATTAGGCACTTTAGATAAACCCGATAAAGGAACCGTTAAACTGGAAGGCGTTTCCGTTTTCGGCCAATCCGATAAGCAATTACCCAAATACAGAAACCAGAATATTGGCTTTATCTTTCAATTCCATCACCTTTTACCGGAATTTACGGCTTTAGAAAATATAAGTATACCAGCCTTTATTGCCGGGCAATCTATTGCCACTGCTGAAAAAAGGGCAAAAGAATTACTGGAACGATTGAAATTAAGCCACAGAATACAACACAAGCCGGGCGAACTATCTGGGGGCGAACAACAACGTGTGGCTGTAGCTCGTGCATTAATGATGCAACCAAAGCTAATTTTGGCAGATGAGCCATCGGGCAATTTAGATACAGAAAATGCGCATGCTTTGCACCAGTTGTTTTTTGACTTACGCAACGAATTCAACCAAACCTTTATTATTGTTACCCACAACGATGACTTGGCCAATATGGCCGACCGTAAAATTGTGATGAAAGACGGTAAAATTTCTCCATAACCCCATAACTAACACCAATGAATGCTATAGGAACTTTAGATAAAATGCCTACACTGCGAATTAATCCTGTGCAATATTTTTTGCAGTTAGGCGATCAGCAAATTGCGATGAACGAATTAATAGGCAAGAACATTTCACTGCGTTTTACCGGCAATATTTATTGTGGTATTTGCAGTAAGAAAACCTACAAATCGTTTGGCGAAGGTTTATGTTACAACTGTTTCATGAACGCAGCTGAAAATGCGGAATGTATTCTGAAACCGGAGCTTTGTCAGGCACACGAAGGCAAAGGCCGCGATGTGGAATGGGAAATTAAACACCATTTGCAACCGCATTATGTTTATTTGGCATTGGTGAATGAAGTAAAGGTGGGTGTAACCCGCGAAACACAAATCCCTACACGGTGGATAGATCAAGGAGCTAACAGCGCCATTATATTAGCGGAAACACCATATCGGCAGTTAGCCGGAGCCATTGAGGTTTCGCTTAAAGAACATTTGACCGACAAAACACATTGGATGAAAATGTTGAAAAACGATTTCAATACTTCAATCGATTTGGCGGTTGAAAAAGAACGAGTGATTGGATTATTGCCCGACCTCTTTCACCAATATATTTCGAACAACGATGAAGTCATCCATATTGAATATCCGGTTTTGGAGTATCCAACAAAAGTAACAAGCACATCGTTCGACAAACAAAAAGAAATTAATGCCAAATTAATAGGTATTCGAGCGCAATACTTAATGTTCGAAAATGGTGTAGTGATTAATATCCGCAAACACAGTGGGTATGAAATTGAATTGAACGCTTAATTCCATATTGACATGCGGTCTCTCTTTATTGTCTCATTATTTCTATTTGCACCAATTTTCCTTCTTGCGCAGGATTTAACAGTCATATATGATTTCGGCCCAAATCCGGGTAACTTGAAGATGTACATGCATTTACCTTCCAATCAAGCAAAATCAATGCCTTTGGTAGTTGTTCTCCATGGTTGTTCACAAAATGCAGGGATGGTAGCCAAACAAACAGGATGGAATCAATTGGCCGATAAATATGGCTTTGCAGTACTTTATGCGCAACAAAAAATGAGCAACAACATGGGCAATTGTTTCTGTTGGTACAATCCGAATGATGTTGACAAAGGGAAAGGTGAGAATGCTTCGATTACAGCAATGATGGACTATATGAAGCAACATTACTCTATTGATTCAAATCGGGTATTCATAACAGGTTTATCAGCAGGAGCAGCTATGGCAGTGTCTATGCTCGCCACTCATCCTGCATCGTTTAAAGCTGGGGCTATATTTGCAGGAGCTCCGTTTAAAGCAGCGAATAAATTTATCACGGGCATGTTTGCGATGGAAGGATGGGTATTAAAAAGCCCTCAACATTGGGGAGATTTAGTTCGTACGCAAAACCCAAATTATAAAGGTGCTTACCCTACTATGATTGTGTATCAAGGCAAAGCAGATGTTGTTGTGAACAAACGTAACGGCTATGAAATTGTAAAGCAATGGACAAACCTGCAGGGTATTTCGGCTACACCATCCAAACTTATTAAATGTTTTGCAGGAAAAAAGTGTATCGAAAAAAACGTTTTTCAAAATGCCAAACAAGAAGATGTTGTCATCTATTACAAAGTTCGTGGACTCGGACATGCATTACTTGTAGATCCGGGTAAGTGTGAAATGCAAGGGGGCAAACACAAACTATATTCTGCCGATAAAAATTATTATTCTACTTATTGGACGGCAGTAGATTTTGGATTGATAATACCGCATACGATTAACGGCACTAAAAGCGTAAAGCCTTATCAACAAAACGTTACCTTTTCGGTTCCTGCAATTGCTGGAGCAAAATACAAATGGACATTCCCAAGTGGCTGTAAAACTATCAGTTCCAACAAAAATAGCGTGATCGTGAATTGGGGTAAGGTTTCCGGCTCGGTAAATGTAATTGAAACAAACAGCGATAAATGTAAAACGGTGTATCAAACATTGTATGTTGAAGCTAAATAGCTTATTGCTTTTCCCATATTTAACTAATACCCAGACTACTAGAATAATTGCAAATTCAACTGCAAAATTAAATTAAAATAAATACTCTTTTGTTGGAAAGGTGTGTTATATATGTATGTCTAAATGAATTCAGAAAAAAACCACTAAACACCAAAACAAATACATTGATCAAACCCATTCGCTTTGTCAGTCTTCACCCGTCTGAATTTTATGAAACACTGAAAACTCGAGTGAATGCGCATTTCAAGGCGAAGCACTTATCGCGGTATGCCAATAGTACCATGGTAATTAAAACCATGCTCTTACTTTCAGGCTATATAGGCAGCTTCGCAATTTTACTCATCACTACGCCAATGATAGTAAATGCATTGCTGTTATGGGCATTCATGGGATTCTGTTTAGCCGGAATTGGGATGAGCATTATGCACGATGCCAACCATGGTGCCTACTCAAAAAACAAAAATGTAAACTATTGGTTAGCGCACACCCTCAACCTTCTTGGCGGTTCTGTTTTCAACTGGAAACTACAACACAACTATCTTCATCATACCTTCACGAACATTGCCAATTGGGACGAAGACATTCAAAATAAACTTGCACTGCGTTTGAATCCGGATGGTAAAGCCAAACCTTTTCATCGATTCCAATATCTCTACGCCTTTGCATTGTATGGTATAGCCACATTGTATTGGGTTATCGCGAAAGATTTTTTCCAATTTTTACGCTATACCGAAAAAGGAATAAACAAAAACAGCATTACTGAAAACAGAACTATATTTCTAAAAATGTCGCTCGCTAAAGTGGTATACTTTGTCGCCATGCTCGTTTTACCTCCTCTCCTTTTCCATTTGGCATTTTGGCCCTGGTTAGGCGGTTTTTTACTGATGCATTTTGTAGCCGGAATTATCCTTACGATTGTTTTCCAGTTAGCCCATACCATTACAGAAACAACCCATCCTGTACCCAACGAAAATGGAACTATTGAGAATGCTTGGGCCATTCACCAAATGCATACAACTGCTAATTTTTCGAGAGGCAACCAATGGCTTTCGTGGTATGTAGGTGGTTTGAATTTCCAAGTTGAACATCATTTATTTCCAACCATTTGCCATGTGCATTATCCTGCGTTGGCGCCAATTGTAAAACAAACGGCTGAAGAATTTGGAATTCCTTATTTGGAAAACAAAACTCTCGCATTGGCAATTTCCTCTCATATAATGGCGTTAAAACGTTTTGGGCTACCTAACATTAACGAGGCTATCAACTAAACCTAGTGCAATAAAAAAAGCCGATACATTCATATCGGCTTTTCATTTTATGTTCTTTTAATTAGATGATTAACATGGCATCACCATATGTAAAGAATTTATATTTCTCTTTTACTGCTACTTCATAGGCTTTCATCATTAGATCAAATCCTCCAAATGATGCAGCCATAATCAAAAGGCTCGATTTAGGCATATGGAAGTTAGTTATCATCGCATTGGCAATCTCGAAATCGTAAGGTGGGTGAATGAACAAATTTGTCCAACCGTTGTAAGGCGTTAACATCCCTTGTGCAGAAACCGAAGATTCAACCGCACGAATAGAAGTAGTTCCTACAGCACAGATTTTCTTTTTCGATTCTTTGGCCGCATTTACAATTTTAGTGGCTTTCAACGGAATATCGACATATTCTGCATCTGTTTTGTGTTTCGACAAATCTTCAACATCAATGGTTCTGAACGTTCCTAAACCGGTATGTAATGTAATCTCAGCCAATTCAATGCCTTTAATTTCAAAGCGTTTCAACAACTCACGACTAAAGTGCAACCCGGCAGTTGGAGCAGCAACACCACCTTCGTGTTTTGCGAAAACGGTTTGATAACGTTCTTCATCCGATTTCTCTACCGGACGTTTAATCGCTTTAGGCAGTGGAGTTTCACCCATACCATATAAAGTACGTTTGAATTTCTCGTAATCGCCATCATATAAGAAACGAATGGTTCTTCCGCGAGATGTAGTATTATCCACTACCTCTGCAATCAAATCATCGTTTTTACCGAAATATAATTTGTTTCCCACACGAATTTTACGAGCCGGATCTACCAATACATCCCACAAAAAGTTGTCGCGGTTCAATTCACGAAGCAAAAACACTTCAATTTTAGCGCCTGTTTTCTCTTTTGTACCATACAAACGCGCAGGAAAAATTTTGGTATTGTTCAAAATCAACACATCGCCTTCTCCGAAATATTTCAAAGAATCTTTAAATACTTTATGTTCGATTTTTCCGGTGTCTTTGTGCACCACCATTAATCTCGATTCATCGCGATTAGGAGCCGGATTTTGTGCAATTAGTTCTTTTGGTAGGTTGAAATTAAAACTGGATAGTTTCATACGTATTGAATTTTACGGAATTCTAAAATGGAGGGCAAATCTAAACTTTTTGCCGACTTAAACGAGGCTTTCCTCTTTTAAAAAAACGCAAAAAATGTTATTTCCAAATACTGTTAAGCCTCTTGCGCAATTATAGGCAATTCCGAAAATCGGAAACGGATAATTTTATGTAGGTTTGTGCGGTGCAAATTTACTGGAAAATTATAGCGCAAAGTATTCGATTGTCTTTGGATGAGATCCGAGCAGCAAAGTTGCGTTCCTTTCTTTCCCTATTGGGCGTTGCGATTGGCGTACTTTGTGTAGTATCGGTTAATACGGCTGTTACTTCCCTAGAAAAAAATATTCAAAGCAGTTTTGCATCGTTGGGTACCGACATTTTATACGTACAAAAATGGCCTTGGATTTGGACCGATGACTACCCTTGGTGGAGATTCTTGAATCGCCCTAGTGTGAACGAACGGGAAGTGGAACTACTCGGTGAAATAATGCACTCAGCCGGGGCAATAGCTATGATGGATTTTGCAGGCGGTAAAACGGTAAAGTACAACAACGAAAGTATTGAAAACGTAACCGTTACCGGAGCAACGAAAGACTACAACCTGATTAAAAGTTTAGATTTTACACAAGGCCGTTACTTCACACAAAGCGAATTCAGTGGCGGTGCCCGATCGTGTTTGATTGGAGCGAATGTGGCGGAAACCCTTTTCGGCTCTAGTTCCACTATTGAAGGCCACGATATTTCGGCTAACGGTGTGAAACTCAAAGTAATTGGGGTATTGAAAAAAGAAGGTGATGATTTATTCGGTTTCACCCTCGATAATGCAGTTGTTGTTCCGTATAAGGCACTGGGTTTAATTTCGAATATGAACGGGGGCGACCCATTAGTAGCATTGAAACCTAAAGAAGGCGTACCTTTCGAAGAAATGAAATTCGAAACACGTGGGGCCATGCGAGCTATACGCAGATTGCCTCCCACTACTGACGATGATTTCGCGCTCAATAAAATGAGTGTTTTTACCGATGGCATTTCTTCTGTACTTACCTTTGTTTCATTTGCCGGCTTCTTAATTGGCGGCTTTTCGATGTTAGTGGGCGGTTTCGGAATTGCCAATATCATGTTCGTATCCGTAAAAGAGCGTACTAATATTATAGGTATCAAAAAAGCATTGGGCGCAAAACGTATCTATATATTATTAGAGTTCCTATTGGAAGCTATCATCTTGTGTTTGTTGGGTGGATTTATCGGATTGTTCCTAATGTACGTATTGGTTACCGGATTAGAATGGTACCTGGTCAACTACCAAGAATCTACCTTTGTATTCTATATTACTGCTTCTAATATAATGACAGGTTTCGGAATTTCGTTCGTAATCGGAATCATTTCAGGTTTCATTCCTGCTCTTCAAGCTTCAAAAATGCGGCCGGTAGATGCAATACGAAGTTAAAAGCATAGTGAAACTATACCTCTATATAAGCTGAACCCAATGTCTTATTCAATCAAATCGTCAATAAACCCCTGGATACGTTCCACTATATCAGTAGTGTAATACAATATCCCAAAAACGACAAAAAGGCCAACAACCGTTGCAGAAATAATAACCCCAAGGTGTGCAACAATAAATTCTTTCATATTCTATATTATTAATACGTTAGAAATGAGAGCGTCTTAGAGCTAATATACTACTTTTTTAAAAGAAATATTTTGAAATCTGAAACTAAGTATTAGCTTCGCACCTCGTTTTGGAAAGATAAGGCATCCGAAACAACCGTTTTCTTTGAAATGATTTCGCTTCAGCCCTTGGTAGTTTATACCATTATAATTTAGCGTTTTCATTTTTGCGAAAGCATAAAACAAAAAAACAGTTATGAAAGTAAAAGTATTAAACCAACAAGGGAAAGAAACAGGAAGAGAAATCGAACTTTCCGATGATGTATTCGGCATCGAACCAAACACGCACGCAATGTGGTTATCGGTTCGTCAAATCCAAGCACACAACCGTCAAGGTACACACAAATCTAAAGAGCGTAACGAGATTGCTCGTTCCGGTAAAAAGGCGTTCCGTCAAAAAGGAACTGGTGGTGCCCGTAGAGGTGATATGCGTTCTCCACTTGTAAAAGGAGGAGGTCGTGCATTTGGTCCTAAACCACACCCATATGGTTTCAAATTGAACAAAAAAGTTAAAGATTTAGCCAGAAAGTCAGCATTGTCTTTCAAAGCACAAAACGGTAACCTTATCGTTGTTGAGTCTTTCAAATTCGAAGCTCCAAAAACTAAAGAATTCATTTCTGTATTGAGCAATTTGAACATCGCTGAGAACAAAACATTGTTCTTGGTTGGTGAGGCCAACAACAATGTAGGTCTTTCTGCAAGAAACCTTCCAAAAGTAAACTTCTTAGATGCTCGCTTAGTGAACATCTTTGATGTAATGCATGCTCAAAAATTAGTGATTACCGAAGATGGAGTGAAAGCATTGGAGGCGAACTTTTCTAACAATTAAAAACTGAATAAGCTATGTCAGCTATAATCATAAAACCATTAGTTACCGAAAAAACGGACAAGTTAGGCAAATTGAATCGTTATACTTTCAAAGTAGACCGCGATGCAAACCGTTTGGAAATCAAAAAAGCGATTGAAACATTGTACAACGTTAAAGTTGCGGATGTGAATACAGCTGTAATTCCAGGGAAAGCAAAAATGCGTTACACTAAAAAAGGATTTACAAAAGGAATCAAATCGGCTTACAAAAAAGCCTATATCACTTTGAAAGAAGGCGAAACTTTAGATATCTACGCAACCGTTTAATTAAATTTATTCATTAAAACTATAGCGGAGCTAAAACCGCTGATATTAAAAAGAGACTGAAAATGGGAATTAAAAAGTACAAACCAACCACACCGAGCTTACGTTTTACCACGTTGCTCAACTTTGAAGAGATTACAGCTTCAAAACCTGAAAAAAGTTTGACCAAAAAGATCGGAGGCTCAGGAGGTAGAAATAACTCTGGTAAAATGACTATGCGTTACACCGGTGGTGGACACAAAAGAACTTACCGTGTTATTGACTTCAAAAGAGATAACTTCGATGTAAAAGGAACTGTTAAAACAATTGAGTACGATCCAAACAGAACTTGCTTTATTGCATTAGTAAACTTCACAAACGGAGACAAACGTTATGTTATCGCTCCACAAGGTGTAAAAGTTGGTCAAGTTATCGTTTCAGGTAAATCAGTTGCTCCGGAAATCGGAAATACATTGCCTTTGGAAAACATTCCATTAGGTTCATTAATCCACAATATCGAGTTGACTTCAGGAAAAGGAGGAACTATCGTTCGTTCTGCCGGAACTTCTGCTCAATTGATGGCGAAAGAAGAAAGATATGTTATCGTTAAATTACCTTCAGGAGAAACGCGCAAAATCTTGAAAGTGAATTTGGCTACAATCGGGGCAGTATCTAACTCAGATCACAACTTGCAATCATTAGGAAAAGCGGGTCGTAAACGTTGGTTAGGTATCCGTCCTAGAACTAGACCAGTAGCGATGAACCCGGTAGATCACCCGATGGGAGGAGGTGAAGGACGTGCATCTGGAGGTCATCCAAGATCTAGAAAAGGCTTGAAAGCTAAAGGCTTGAAAACACGTAGCCGCACGAAATCATCGAATAAATTAATTTTGAACAGAAGAAGTAAATAATAAGCATCCCTAAAAACTATAAATCATGGGTAGATCAATAAAAAAAGGACCTTACGTAGCATTCAAACTTGGAAAAAAAGTTGAGAAAATGAATGCCAGTGGAAAAAGAACAGTGATTAAAACTTGGTCTCGTCCAAGTATGATATTGCCGGATATGATTGGCCATACATTCGCTGTACACAACGGACAAAAATTCATTCCTGTTTATGTAACCGAGAATATGGTAGGTCACCGTTTAGGTGAATTCAGCCCTACACGTCAATTCCGCGGTCACGGAGGTAACAAGAAAAAATAAGTTTAATTAATTAAGAAATTTAGATATCATGGCAAATCGTAAAAAAGTAGCAGCAGACGCTCGTAAAGAAGCGAACAAAACTAAGTTTGGTGCTGTTTTAAATAGCAATCCTACATCTCCTCGTAAAACGAGATTAGTAGTGGATTTGATTCGTGGAAAAAAAGTTGAGGAAGCTTTAACTATTTTGAAATTCCACAAAAAAGAATCAGCAGGTAAATTAGAGAAATTGTTGAAATCTGCTATCAACAACTGGGAGCAGAAAACAGGTTTGAAACCGGAAGATCACGCATTATTTGTAACACATGTTATGGTTGAAGCCGGTCCGGTAGTAAAACGTTTCTTACCTGCACCACAAGGTAGAGCATACCGTTTAAGAAAAAGAAGCAACCAAGTAAAATTGGAAGTTGGAACAAAAGAACCGGTTACTGCTGCATAAGCTAACTGTTAATCTATCGATATAAAAAGAGCGCCTTATTGGCGCTTTTTTTATATCCTGAATTCCATTCAAAAAAAATTGAAGACTAAATCCACTCTTCAGTGGCAAATTGTATTTTTTTACTATTTTTAGAAGGTTATTGCCTGCAGCATTTTGATATACTTTGATATTCAATGAGATGAAACAGAAACTATACTTATTTTGCTTTCTCATACTACTCTCCCACTTCGGATTTTCTCAGGCGCAAATTCGCAAGTACAGTAACGAGTTTCTTAACATTGGGGTTGGTGCCAAAGGCTTAGGTATGTCGAATGCGATAACCGCCTCTACTGAAGATGTTTATTCCGGATACTACAATCCTGCAGGATTAGCCAACATCAATAACAACCTGCAAGTGGGCTTAATGCACACCGAATATTTTGCAGGCATTGCTAAATATGACTATGGAGCCTTTGCTGTTCCATTTGCGAATAAAAATAAGGTGGTGGGATTTTCTTTTTTCCGCTTTGGTATTGATGATATCCCGAACACCCTGTTTTTAATAGGCCCTGACGGTTCTATCAACTATAATAACATCACTTCATTTTCAACTGCCGATTATGCCTTTCTTTTTCATTACGCGCAAAAAATCGAGAAAGTAAAAGGCTTAAGCATTGGTGGTTCTGCGAAAATCATATACCGTCAAGTAGGTAAGTTCGCTAAATCTACCGGCTTTGGAATCGATTTAGGGGTTCAATATCGGAGAAAAGGACTGCGTTTAGGTTTGATGCTACGCGATATCAGCACCACGTTTAATGCTTGGCGTTTTACATTCACTGATGCAGAAAAGCAAGTACTCCTCAATACCAACAACGAGTTACCGAAAAACTCACTGGAGCAAACGGCACCTATGATTATGTTAGGTGGTGGCTATGAAATCAACATCAAAGATAAAGTCTTCATTACGCCTGAAGTGAACTTCCAATTCAGTACCGATGGGAAAAGAAATGTGTTGGTACCCGGAAAGCCGATCAGTATGGACATGAGTTGCGGCCTTGAACTTAGCCTTTGGAAAATTGGCTATCTCCGAGGAGGCATTGGAAATATCCAGCGCTATTACGATGAGAACTTTAAACGTAAAACCTCCTTTGCACCTAGTGTTGGTGCAGGTGTTCGTGTAAAAGTAATTGCTATTGATTATTCCTTAACGAATCTCACTTCCCTGAAAAGCGGCTCACAAGACAACGGATTATACTCGCATGTGATTTCGCTCCGCCTCGACTTGAATTTTAAAAAGAAAACAAAAACTGAATAATTATGAGTTGTTTAACAGCCATATTAAACGCCTATTATTCTTTGTTCCGTAAAACAGTATCTGTGCTGTTTTTGGTGAGCACCATGGGTATCGTAGTCCAAGCTCAACCTTTCGGGAATGAATGGATTAATTATAATCAAACCTATTTCAAAATTAAAGTAGTCAACGATGGAATTTACCGCATTCCCTACGCTACATTGAATGCCAACATTCCGAATTTGAGTTCCATTAATCCGCAGCAATTTGCCTTGTATCACAACGGTAAAGCGGAACCAATATTTATTTCGCAAACCGGCTCTACCCCACTCACTACTACCGATTATATTGATTTCTACGGCCGAAAGAATATTGGTGATATTGATTCCGTTTTGTACGACAAACCTGGGGCTCAACCTCACCCCTATCACAGTTTGTTTACAGATACGTCTATCTATTTCTTAACCATCAATGCCGGTACAAACAATGCCCGCTTTGTTGTGATTCCGAACGATACGGTTTCTCCACAGCCTGCAAAGCAAGATTATTTTTGGCACACAGCGCGTGTAACCTATACCAACAGCTACTTTGAAGGTAAACCATACTATTCAGGTCCGGATATCACGTTCAAATCATTATTTGAAGAAAGCGAAGGTTGGGGTTCGGCTTGGACAACCGGCTCTACTACATCTTTAACATCTGCCTTACCTACGGTTTCTGTTTTCACCACAGGTCCCAATGCCATTTTACGCGTAGGTTTCGGTAGCCGTTCCGATGAACCGCATAATGTTGTTAGCTCCTTTAATAACACGGTGCAACAAACCGATAACTATTACGGATTTAGATTCACCCGTTTAGAAAAGAACATTGCCGCTTCATCACTTCTGGCTTCAAACACTTATAGACTCCAAGAAACTGGTGGTGGAGTAAGTTCCAAACAAAATATTATTCATTATGCTGAACTTATTTATCCGCGAAAGTTTGAGTTTGGAAATGCTACCACTTTTTACTTCAAAATGGATGCCACTCCTTCAAAACAACGTATCGATGTAAGCTTGTTCAATAGTTCAGGGACACAACCTTTATTGTACGATATAACCAACGGATACATTATACGAAGTACGGATCCTGTAGCCGCAACAACGAAGAAGTTTATTTATCCTGCTTCTGCAAATGCCCGCGAATTCTACCTTAGAGCCGATGTGCCGGCTACATTAGTGTCGATTACAAAAATGGATTCCGTAAGTTTTACAGATTATTCTTTGCCGGCCAACCAAGGAAATTATCTCATTATCACTCACAAAAAATTATTGAAGGATAGCTTGAATAATAATTTTGTTGAGCAATACAGAACATATCGCGATAAGGTAGATAATCCTACATCTGGAAAATACATCGCACGCATTTACGATATTGAACAACTATACGATCAATTTGGTTATGGCGTACCGAAATCGCCATTAGCCATTCGAAACTTTGTAGCCTTTGCCGAGCAAACATTTAGCAGCACCAATGCACCTGAGTATTTATTCATGATTGGAAAAGGACGCGAATATCAAAGAATGCGCCTAGGTGCAGCACTATATAACGTAAATGCTTACAACCAATCGTTGATTCCAACCTTTGGTTATCCGGGTTCTGATGTACTCTTAGCAGGAAAAAGAGGCAATAACCGACCCATTTTAGCTGTTGGTCGTTTGGCAGCCGAAAATCCCTATCAAATTCGCGATTACTTAAACAAAATCAAAGAATACGAACTGCAACAAAGTACTTTTGGCGACCCACATCAAAACAAATTAGAAAAACAATGGATGAAGCAAGTGCTCCATTTTGGTGGAGGAATTGAGGTGTTTGAACAAGTTTTGATCAAAGATTACTTAAACAATTATAAAGGTATTGTACAGGACACTTTTTGGGGTGCACATGTTACATCCTACTTTAAAACGTCTTCTGCACCTATAGACATTACTCTTTCACAAGTCATCAAAGGACGAATCGATTCCGGTGTTTCCTTAATGACATTCTTCGGACATGCTGCCACTACTGCGTTTGACATATCCGTTGACGAACCGGAAAACTATACCAATCAAGGTAAATATCCGGTAATCATCTCCAATGGTTGTTTCACGGGTTTCATACATGATGCAAATCAAGGCTATTCCGAAAGATTTGTTTTTGCTCCAAACAAAGGAGCAATTGCCTTTCTAGCAACATCAAGTCTTTCCAGAACTGACGGCCTCGATAATTTTTCTACACATCTTTATAAAAACTTCAATAAGAACGTTTATAATAAATCGTTTGGAAAGGCACTGCAACGCACTTCCATTCAAATGGATACCTTAAGTAATGGTGGCGATTTTACATCAATGGTAGCCTACGAAATGACCCTTCATGGCGACCCCGGCATCAAGTTAAATCAATATGATATCCCCGATTATGAAATAGATAATACGTCTATGTATTTCACTCCTTCAACTATAAATGCGAGTGTAGATACGTTCGAAGTCAATATTATTAACACCAATTTAGGAAGAGCGATTCGCGATACATCATTTCGAGTAAAATTGCGCAGAACCTATTATGATGGGGCTACACCAATTGTTACCGATTATTTCAATAAATATCCGGCTACTTATTACAAAGACACGTTTACGTTCCGTTTGCCAACACGCGTAAACAACTTAGGCTACGGCCAAAACGAGTTCCAATTGTTAGTAGAATCTGACTTAGATATCGATGAGCTTTCGGAAACCAACAACGGGAATATTCAACAGTTCAGCACCTACATTGAATCAGACGATGTGTTACCGATTCATCCGTATGAATTTGCCATTGTACCGAAACAAAATGTAGTGCTGAAAGCTTCTACAGTTAATCCGTTTGCGCCTTTAAGAACATATCAGTTCCAAATCGACACTACAGAATTATTCAACTCTTCGGCCAAGATTACCGGTTTAGTTTCGCAAGTAGGTGGTGTTTTACATTGGCAACCTTCCCTTACTATGCGCGACAGCACAGTGTATTATTGGCGTGTAAGTAAAGATTCCGTTTCCCCTACCGATAAATTCAACTGGCATTATACTTCGTTCTTATACCTTAAAGATGAATATCCGGGTTGGAATCAATCCCATTTCTTTCAATATACGAAGAATAAAATGCCGCAAGATTTCATGTATATCGATTCGGCTGACCGCATTTTCAAATACTTTCCAAATGCTTACGAAATTCATGTTACATGTGGATGGGCTGATGCCACCGGAGGCCCAATGCCTGCTTCCGATTTACGATGGGATTTTAATAGCGTAAATCAACACCGCTTCCGTATGGGTGGTTGCGGGTTCTTGAATGGAATTACATTTGGGGTTATTGACGGTAAAACGTTTCAACCTTGGTCAAGTCAAGCTAACGCAACCAACTTTGGTAAATATGGTAATTATCATTGTGCAAATAAACCACTCGATCAATTCGGCTTCGATTTCTTAATCACCGGAAACCACCCAAGTTTAGGTATACCATGGTCCAAAGTCATTACTAACTTTTTAGATAGTATTCCTGCAGGAAATTATATTGTAATGTATTCCAATAATAGACCGGTTTGGACCACCATGGATCCGGCATTAGTTACACGATTAGTTAGTATGGGAGCCACTAGTCTTCCAAACTATAAAAGCGGAACTGTAGTTGCCCCTTATACCTTCTTCTGTGAGCAAGGCAACCCTGCTGTGCACGATGAAGCCGTAGGAACTAGTTTCACTTCAGCAGTAAATAAAGACTATACCTTCTTAGGTAGATGGAATCAAGGCACTATGAAATCGGTGAAAATTGGACCGGCTTCTGAATGGGGCTCTGTGCATTGGAGAAACTATGCGATGGAGAATCAGTCGGCCGATAACCAAAAAATCGAAATTTATGGCATTACAGGCTTAAATCAAGAGTTTAAATTATTGGAGACTACCACACTTGACACAGCCATTACCTTTATTAATGCACAACAATTCCCGTATATCCGTTTAAACTATATTACGCAAGACGATACAACCAGAACACCGGCTCAATTGTACTATTGGAGAGTGTTGTACAAGCAAGCTCCGGAGGCTGCCATAAACCCTGCAGCCTATTTTAAAGTGGCCTTAGATACCATTTCGTTGGGCGATTCATTAGATATTCAAATTGCGTTGGAGAATGTAACCGATGTGCCTATGGATAGTATACGGACCAAATACACCATTCGTAATTTAGGAAACGGCACTACGCAAGATTATATTATTAAACAAGATTCTCTGCTTGGATTGGATACTATGATTCTCCATTTTAAACAACAAATATTGAACGGAGCCTACACCGGTTTGAATAAAATGGTGATTGAAGCAAACCCGGAAGATGCAGAACATCAATTGGAACAGTTCCATTTCAATAACTACGCTATTTTGGATTTCTCCACCACACCGGATCGGATTAATCCGCTCATTGATGTCACCTTTGACGGTCGGCACATTGTAAGTGGAGACATCGTTTCTGCTCGTCCGAATATTGTAATTACGCTCAAAGATGAAAACAAATTCTTAGCACTTGACGATACATCGTTAGTGAAAGTGTATCTGAAAATGCCCGGACAATCCGTTCCTGTTCAATACCAATACGATAATAGTACACTTACTTTCTACCCGGCCACAGGTAACATTGCCAAAAATAACAGAGCACGTGCCGAATTTAAGCCGCAGTTGATTAATGATGGAACGTACGAATTATTTGTTTTGGATAGAGATAAAAGCGATAACCGTTCTTCGCCTTTAGGAATCAAACAAGAGGGTAATATTTTTTACAATTACCGTATTGCATTTGAGGTAGTGAACAAAGCCATGATCAGTAATGTACTGAACTACCCGAATCCGTTTTCGACTTCTACGAAATTTGTATTCACCATCACCGGTTCAGAAGTGCCTGATTACATGAAGATTCAGATTATGACCATTACCGGAAAAGTGGTGAAGGAAATTACAAAAGAAGAATTGGGACCGATGTATGTAGGAACGAACATCACACAATACACTTGGAACGGTCGCGATGAATATGGCGATGTATTGGCGAATGGTGTGTATTTCTACCGCGTAATCACGAACTTGAACAACAAGGAAATGGAGAAATTGCAATCATCAACAAAATACTTGCAGAACTCAAACTTCGACAAATACTTCAAAAAGGGATTTGGGAAATTGGTGATTTTGAGATAAAACGATTGGATTAATTACTGCTGAATCAAACTCTTGAATTCCTGCGAATACTGATCGAAAGAAACGCGTTTGTAACTTTCGGTATTCAGGTAATTAATGATTAACTCAAATTGCTTAGCGTCTAGGTAAGATGCAATAGGAGGTGTAATGGGCTTTAATGTTTCATCTAAATAAACGGAAGTGGGAAAACCGGCTTTACCATCCATCAACTTCATAGCCAATTCGTGATAGCGTTGCGGATTGTTATACACTTTACCGGCAAAGGTTATGGAAGGTTTTGATTCTGCATCAAACTTCACCGCATAAAAATTTTCGTTCACATACTTAGCAATAGCAGGTTGTTCAAAAGTGGTTTTATCCATCTTCTTACACCAGCCACACCAATCGGTATAAATATCGATAATCACTTTTTTAGGTTTCTGTTTCTGTGCTGCTTGCATTTGTTCAAAAGTCATCCATTGAATACCTTTGGGCTCTGTTTCGGCAGGGCGAAAAGCCAATACAGCCGTTAAAACCAACAAAGAAGCTCCTAAAAAAACTACCTTAAAACGATTCATAATCTGTTATTTATTCAGTGAAGATGGAAAAATCATGCCACAATTGCAAGTCATTTGAACGCTACCAGCATTTCACGCTTACCCGGTGGACCGGGAACCTTCTCTACCCGAAAGCCGGCTTCCTGCATATTTCGTTTTACATAGCCTTTAGCACAATAGGTGGTTAATACTCCTCCTACTGCTAACAATGCATAGCATTTTTGAAAAACCGACAAGTCCCACAACTCCGGCTGTTTCTCGGGTGCAAAGGCATCAAAGAAAATCACATCATATATTTCTTCGAGCTGAACATCCACAAAACTGTGCTGAATTTTCAGCATTGTAAAGTTTGGCGATATGGAAACACGTTCATTCCATGGTGCTTTATGCAAAACGGAAGTTTCAATCGGGCAATCATCCAACGCTTCATGAAAGGTTAATTGACTTGCAATTGTTTCATCAACAGGATACAATTCCACACCTGTGTAATCAATCGAAACGTTGTTCTGATGCGCATAATGTGCACACAACAAGGCGTTCAAGCCTGTGCCAAATCCAACTTCAAACACCTTTATATGCGGCTTGTTGACATTCATTAAACCATGTTGCACAAACACATGTTGCGACTCGGTCAACGCTCCATTTCGAGAGTGATAAATCTCGTCAAACTGCTGTGAAAACAAGGTTTGCGAACCATCACCGGTGGTTAAAATGGAAATGGAATCGATCATGTTATTTACTCGACATCGTTACTACCGGTATAATCATTTCTTCCAAGGAAATACCCCCGTGCTGGAACGTATTTTTGAAGAATTGTACGAAATGACTGTAGTTATTCGGATAGATTAAATACTTATCTTCTTTAGCAAAAATATAGGTAGAACTCAAATTTGATTTTGGCAGTTGAATCTCTTCCGGATTGCGAATCGCCAAAACATCTTTCTCTTCGAAATTAAGGTTCTTGCCCACTTTGTAACGAATATTAGTACTTGTTTGTCGGTCGCCCACACACTTCGATGGATCTTTCACCCGCACTGAACCGTGATCTGTAAGTAATAATACGTTAATGTCTTTCCCAGCCAATTTTTTGATTGCATTTTGTAACGGTGAATGCTCAAACCACGACACAGCAAGGGATCGGTAAGCAGCTTCATCATTCGCTAACTCTTTCAACACTTCCATTTCCGTTCTGGCATGCGATAACATATCCACGAAATTGTAGACAATCACCGTAAGCTTATTATTCATATAGTTGAGAATATTCTCTTCCAACTCCTGCCCTGCTTTGTGCGTAGTAACTTTCACATACTGGTGCTTAATTGGCTCTGAAAATGTGCGTTTCAAGAAATTCTCCAAAAAGAATTCTTCATACATATTCTTTCCGCCTTCATCATCATCATTCAACCATTTATCCGGAAATTGCTTTTGGATTTGTAAAGGCGTCATCCCAGCAAAAATGGCGTTTCTACTGTATTGTGTAGCTGTAGGCAAAATCGACATAAATGTATCCTCTTCATCCACTCTAAACTGATTCAAGAAAAACGATTGAATAGCGCGCCATTGGTCGAAGCGCAAATTATCAATCAGAATCACAAACGTTGGTTTGTTCTCTTTCAACAACTTCGGTAACTTATTGCGTAATACGTTGTGCGACATCAAAGGGGCTTCTTTCATGCCTTCTGCAGTAAACCAACTCTTGTAGTTTTTGATGATAAACTTATTAAACTCGGTATTCGCTTCGTTCTTCTGCATATCAAACACCTCTTGCATTTCTTTGGTATTCGCGCGGCTCAACTCCCCTTCCCAATAAATCAAATCCTTGTATAATTCAGACCAACCTTTCTGATCTTGTTTATCTTGAATACGCATAAACAACTCCTGAAACTTGCTGCGGTAGTCGCTCACCGTTTTTTCACTCACTAAATCGGTCTTATTCAAAATCTTTTTGAGAGCCGATAAAATTTGTTGGGGTTTTACCGGTTTAATCAAATAATCGGCAATTTGAGAGCCGATGGCTTCCTCCATCAAGTTATCCTCTTCGTTTTTGGTAATCATCACTACCGGAACGTGTTGGTTTACTTCCTTAATGAGTGTAAGGGTTTGAAGCCCCGAAAGCCCCGGCATAGATTCATCTAAGAGCACTACATCGATTTTTTCGCTGCTGAATTTTGCAATAGCATCTTTCCCATTTGAAACCGTAATCACTTCATAACCCTTCTCTTTCAAGAACATCACCTGCGGCTTCAATAAATCAATCTCGTCATCAGCCCATAAAATCGTTGTTTTAGTCATATTTTTTATTTTAACTTGCTAACGTAAAATATCAATTTTTAATCTGTAAAGCATAGCTAGTTTAACATATTTTGAAAACTCAACTCAATAAACGAAAAATTTTCAATGACCCTGTACATGGTTTCATTACCATACCGCACGAGTTGATTTTTGATATCATTGAACACCCCTATTTTCAACGCTTGCGCAGAATCAAGCAATTAGGATTTAGCGATTATGTTTATCCGGGCGCATTACACACGCGATTTCATCACGCGTTGGGTGCATTCCATTTAATGCGAAAAGCCCTAAACATTCTGAAAATAAAGGGGGTTAAGATTACAGAACAAGAGGAACTCAGCGCTTCAATCGCCATTTTGTTGCATGATATTGGTCACGGTCCGTTTTCCCATACCCTAGAACATATTTTGATTCCAAAGGTATCGCACGAATCGGTGTCGAAGATTTACATGAAGGAATTGAACAAACAATTCAAAGGCAAATTGAAAATGGCCATTGATATTTTTGAAGGCACCTATCCGAAACAGTTTTTACATCAATTGGTTTCCTCGCAATTAGACGTTGACCGTTTGGATTACCTTACCCGCGACAGTTTTTTCACCGGTGTGAATGAAGGCGTAATTGCCTACGACCGCATTATTGAGATGTTTAACGTGAAAGACGATCAATTGGTGATTGACGAAAAGGGCATTTATTCTATCGAAAACTTCCTGATTGCGCGTAGATTGATGTATTGGCAAGTCTACCTCCACAAAACCGTTTTGTGTGTTGAGCAGATGATGATTAAAGCCATTGAACGAGCAAAAGATTTGATTCGGGAAGGCGTAAAAGTACCGGCTTCCGATGCTTTACAATATTTCTTGGTGAATGACGTTAACGTAGCAGCATTTTCTAAATCGGAAACGGTATTAAAAAACTATTCCATGCTCGATGACAACGACATTATCTGCGGACTTAAAGCTTGGAGAAGCCATGACGACAGGATTCTGAGCTTATTGGCCAATGCCATTTTAGACAGAAAATTATTCAAAGTAGAAATGCGAGAAAAAGCATTTTCGCACAAAGAAATTGAAGCCATCACCAATGAAGTATCGAAGAAATTTAAAGTGAGTAAGAAAGATGCTGCCTTCTTGGTGTTAACGGATTCAACCACTAATCATGTCTACAATCCATCGGAAAACGGCATTTTAATTTGGACTAGAAACGGCAAATTAGAAGATATAGCGCAAGTTTCCGACCAATTGAATTTATCGGTGTTAACCAAACCTGTGGTGAAATACTATTTGTGTTTCCCGAAAGAGAAAACACTATCCCATTAATTAAAGCTTTGCGACCATATACCAACATATGATTCCATCATTCAAATCTGCTGAAATTGCAAGCCTTTTAGAAGGAGTTCCGGAAGGCGATATCAACCATAAAGTATGTAAACTGTCCAAAATTGAAGAAGGCGATGAAGATTCGCTTTGTTTTATTGCCAATCCGAAATACGAACATTACGCAAACACTGCTACAGCGGGTGTTTTATTGATTCGAAAAGATTTACAAGTCAACAATTCGAAGATTAAATCCATTATTCGTGTAGACAATCCGCAGGCTGCTTTTGCGAAATTATTAAGTGTGTATCAGCAATTCATTCAAGCCGGCAATAAAAAAACAGGCATCGAGCCACAAACCTTTATTGGCAATGCATCCACTTATGGCGAAGGGTTCTATTTAGGAGCATTCTCGTATCTCGACAAAAATGTTCGCATTGGAAAAAATGTATCGATTTACCCCAACTGTTTTATTGGCGAAAATGTAACTCTTGGCGATAACACGGTGATTCATGCCGGAGTGAAAATATACGATGGATGCATTATTGGCGCAAACTGTATTATCCATGCCGGTGCGGTAATTGGAGGGGATGGCTTTGGTTTTATTCCAACCGAAAATGGGTTTCAGAAAGTACCTCAAACCGGAATTGTTGTGTTGGAAGATGATGTGGAAATTGGCGCCAACACTGTGATTGACCGCGCAACGCTTGGCACTACTATTATTCATAAAGGAGTGAAACTAGACAACCTCGTTCATATAGCACATAATGTTGAAATTGGAGAACATAGCGCAATTGCAGCACAGACGGGCGTTTCGGGTAGTACAAAAATTGGTAAGCATGTGTTGATTGGCGGACAGGTTGGCATTGTAGGCCACATCAAAATTGACGATGGAGTGAAAATCAATGCACAATCGGGCATTTCTAAATCGATTGGCAAAAATAAATCAGTTTCAGGTTCACCGGCCACAGATTTCCGTGAGCACTACAAACAATTAGCGCATATTAAACGCATTCCGGAGTTGTTAGAACGCATTAAAGTATTGGAAGAAGCATTGAGTAAAACGAAGTAACCACAGTACATTCAGCGATAATAGTTATAACAATATACTAAAAATCCCTCTTTTGAGTTTAATCTATGAACACATGGATTGAAGAAAAAAATGGGGACACTATTCACTCGAAAACGTTTATTGAGATTCGCTCTATCCGGAGCTTTATTGCTGTTTATAGGACTTTGCATTTACTTCTTTCCTGCGCTAAAAATATATCTTGAAGTAGAACCAGTTCGTAAGTTTTACAAATTGCACGGCAAACCATCGGAATTTTCGTGGCGAACAATACATAAGAACGAAACGTATGAACCCTTTGGCAATTATATCATTCGCGATCCATTTTCCCTTACCCCAAAACGCGATAAAATCTACATTTTACCACTTGGTTCATTTACAGAAAAGCAAAAAGAAATTGTAACAGAAACATGTCATTTTGTAGAAGCTATTTATGGAATGAATGTCGTACAACTCCCTGTTCGAAAAATGCCTGATGTTCCTGATTCAATGAAAAGAGATATTGGTATTACACAATACAAAACTGGCTATTTTATTGATTCCTATTTAAGCATTAACGAGTATAGCGATGCTGCCGTTTTGATTGCACTCACCAGTGAAGACCTTTTTCCATCAGAATCGTGGAATTATGTATTTGGGTTGGCGTCATTCTATAAACGTGTTGGCGTTTGGAGTATGCGAAGATTAGGTTATCCGGATAACGATACCCTGCTGTATCGTCTTTGTTTAGAACGTACTTGCAAAATTGCAACACACGAAATTGGACATATGTTCTGCCTAAAACATTGTGTACGATATCCATGTATCATGAACGGCTCAAACGGACTTGGTGAGACAGACATAACACCTCAATTTCTTTGTCCCGATTGCCTGGAAAAAATGGCATGGAATTTAGAAACCACTCCAAGTGCTCATTTTAAGAGAATGTTAGCGTATTGGGAATCAAAAAAAGATACTGCTCAAGTAGCAATTTATACTCAGCTCCTCACCACTGCGCACTTGAAATAATGTTAAAATGTTATTCCCAGCAAAACAGAATTAATGTAGATTGGATTAATAAAACATATATAGAGGTAGTCCAAAAACTATCCTAAATAAAAAAGTGTCGGCATGAACCATACCGACACCCTATTCATAAAAGTTATACAATTTATCTTACCGTGTAGCAAACGTTGGAGAATGATCCGCTCACTGCATAGCTGTTTCCGTTACCGGTATAATCATCCAAATCCATATTAAATGTACCTGCTACAGTATGTGCGGTCTCATCACATGATGTAATGGTAATTTTGTAATTAGAACTTCCACCTGCAACACTCGATTGTCCCAGTGTAGTCGTGGAACCTTGAGTATAGGTAGTTAATGCCCCTTCGTATCCGGCAGCATTACTGTAGTTTTTCGTTACATCTGCAAAATAATCCTTTAGCACAACACCATCACCGGAACCGGCATTCTGCAAATTCGTAATAGTTAAAATGATATACTTCCCATCGGCTGCTTTAGCTCGAATATCCATGCGTTTAACAGGGGTACCACCGTATGAAGATTTCAACAATGTACTTTCGTTGGTGGAAGCAGCAGCAAAAGAAACACCATTAATGGTACAGTTAAATGTTCCATTTCCGCAAGTGGCGGTTGAAGTGCTTTTTTTACAACCTGGAGTGGAAACTAAGGCGATAATTGTCGCTAGAAATAAGATTCTTTTCATAATAAAGGGTTTAAGGTTTAATAATGCACAATACTAGCAAAATATTTGTTCGGAACAATACGACATTGGAATATTGCAAGCCATTGCAGCGCACCATCCATGCTGACCAATACGTTCCATTTCAAACATATTACTACCTTTGTCGGCCATAATTGGTTCTTGAGCATGCGTATTGATATTATCACTGTTTTACCCGAGTTATTGGAGAGTCCACTCTCCCACTCTATTTTGAAGCGTGCTCAAACAAAGGGCATCTTGGAGGTAAATGTGGTAAATCTGCGTACATTCTCTCCGTTCAAAAGTAAGCAGGTAGACGATTACCAATACGGTGGTGGTGCAGGAATGGTGATGATGTGTGAACCGTTATCGCTTTGCATTGAACAGTTAAAATCGGAACGAACTTACGATGAGGTGATTTATATGACTCCGGACGGGAATACGCTGAATCAGAAAATGTCGAACAGTCTGAGCTTGAAGAATAACCTGATGATTATCTGTGGCCATTACAAGGGCATTGACGAGCGTATTCGGCAATTGTACGTAACCCAAGAGATTTCCATTGGCGATTATGTGCTCAGTGGAGGGGAATTAGGAGCTGCAGTTTTAGTGGATACAGTAGGAAGGCTCATTCCCGGGGTATTAAGCGATGAAACCTCAGCATTAACAGACTCTTTCCAAGATAATTTGTTGGCACCACCCGTTTTTACTAGACCAGAGGAGTTTAAAGGCTTAAAAGTACCGGAAATACTACTTTCCGGCCACGACAAGAATATTGCCGACTGGCGGTATAATAAAGCCTTGGAGCGCACCAAAACCCGAAGACCCGATTTACTCGAAGAATAGTTTGTATTTTAAGAAAAAAATCTATTTTTGCAAACTCAATTATAAAAACGAATACAACAAAATAATATGAATCCTACAATTGCACTAGTAAACAAGACGTTAAATCCGGAGAGCAAACATCCATCTTTCCGCCCGGGAGATAATATCACCGTTTCTTATAAAATTTCAGAGGGTAACAAAGAGCGTATCCAAGAGTTCCGTGGAGATGTAATCCAATTGAACGGACAAGGAACTACTAAAACATTTACAGTTCGTAAAATGGCTAACGGTGTTGGTGTAGAGCGTGTTTTCCCATTGTTATCCCCTTTTGTTGACGAAATTATCGTGAACAAAGTTGGACGTGTAAGAAGAGCTAAATTGTACTACCAAAGAGATCGTACAGGTAAAGCATCTCGTATTACTGAGAAGCGTCAAGCTATTGAACAATAATATTTTTACCAACAATATTGGAAAAGGCTATCAAAATTTGATAGCCTTTTTTATTTTTCGCTGCCGAAACTTCACACGCTAAAACAACACTATGCAATCTATTCGCGACACCCATTTTCAATTTCCCGGACAACAAGGCATTTACAACGGAAAAGTTAGAGATGTTTATTTCGTGAAAGATAAATTAGTGTCTATAGCATCCGATAGAATTTCAGCCTTCGACCATATTTTACCGAAACCTATTCCTTGCAAAGGTCAGGTGTTGAATCAAATTGCAGCCTACTTCTTAGCCGCAACAAAAGACATTTGTCCGAATTGGTTGGAAGCCACACCTGATCCTAACGTTTCAGTGGGTATTAAATGTGATCCAATTCGTTTGGAAATGGTGGTTCGTGGGTATTTGGCCGGACATGCAGCACGTGAATACAAAGCCGGAAAACGCATCCTTTGTGGGGTTGTTTTACCCGAAGGCATGAAAGAAAACGATAAATTTCCAACACCTATTATTACTCCGGCTACTAAAGCGGAAGAAGGTCACGATGAGGATATTTCAAAAGAAGAGATTTTAAAACGCAATATCGTTTCGCCTGAAACCTGGGCTACGCTTGAAAAGTATGCATTAGGTTTATTTGCCCGCGGTACTGAAATGGCCTTGAAACAAGGATTAATACTAGTGGATACGAAATACGAATTCGGTATACATAACAACGAAGTGTATTTGATAGATGAAATTCACACCCCCGATTCTTCACGCTATTTTTATGCAGAAGGCTATGCCGATCGTCAGGCTAAAGGTGAACCGCAACAACAATTATCGAAAGAATTTGTGCGTGAATGGTTGATGGAGCAAGGCTTTCAGGGCAAAGACAATCAGCAAATGCCGTTTATGCCCGATGAGTTTGTGAATGTAATTACTGCACGATATATTGAATTATATGAACGCGTAACCGGCAAAACATTTGTACCGGCTAACACCGATAATATTACACAACGTATCGAAGATAACGTGAAACAGTACTTTGCTACGTTAGCATAATATGTGGAATATCTACATCCAAGGATTCCGATCCTTTTTGCAATTGGAGAAATCGCTTTCCCCGCACTCCATTGAAGCGTATCTACGGGATGTCCATAAACTGGTTCAATATTTCGATATTCACGAACCCAAAAAAAGTGTAACAGCTGTTTCCCTCAAGGATTTGGAGCAGTTTATTATTTGGATCAATGAACTGGGATTAGAAGAGCAAAGTCAGGCAAGAATCATCTCCGGTTTAAAAAGTTTCTTCAAGTATTTGTTGTTGGAAGATATTATATCCGCCAATCCGGCCGATTTACTACAAGGTCCGAAACTCAAGCGCAAACTGCCCGATACCCTTTCGGTTGCTGAAATCAATCTATTGTTGAATGTCATTGATTTGAGTACGCCTGAAGGACAGCGGAATCGGGCCATTATTGAAGTGCTGTATGGATGTGGCTTACGGGTAAGTGAAGCGGTGAACTTACAAATCTCAAACCTACATCTCGATAGTGATTTTATTTTAGTTCGAGGAAAAGGGAACAAGGAAAGGCTTACCCCTATTGGTTCAGAAGCTAAGAAATACCTTGTGCTTTTTCGCGATACGATCCGTAACCACTACAATGTAGTGAAAGGCGAAGAAGACTTTTTATTCATTACTTCTCGCGGAAAACGCATCAGTAGGGTGATGATTTTCCTAACCATTAAGAAATATGCTATACAAGCAGGAATCAAGAAAACCATTTCTCCGCATACCTTTCGACACTCCTTTGCCACACACTTGATAGAAGGAGGAGCCGATTTAAGAGCAGTGCAAGAAATGCTTGGGCATGTATCGATTACAACCACTGAAATCTATACCCACTTAGATAAAGACTTCCTCAGAAGTACATTGCAGCAGTTTCACCCGCGATTTAAGTAAATTTAGAATGGCGGTAATTCGGTGTCGAATTCTTCCGGACGATGTTTGCGTTCCACATCCACATCATCATTGGCTTTCGAGCTGAACTTTTTATAGATGCTCTTATTGTCGCCTTGATTGGCTTCAAATGTATCTTCTTTACCGAACTCATCGAAATCGGCAAACTTGGCGTAACGCCCAATAAACTTGGCTTTCACGGTATCGAGCGGACCATTTCTATGTTTTGCCACAATAATCTCAGCCGTATTCAAGGTGCTGTTACCGCTTTCATCGGTCAAGATTTTGTAATACTCAGCACGATACAAGAAGATAACGATATCTGCATCTTGTTCAATGGCACCCGATTCCCGTAAATCGGAAAGCAATGGTTTCTTATCGCCACCCCGTGTTTCCGTAGCACGACTCAACTGCGAAAGCGCAATAATAGGTACATTCAACTCTTTCGCTAAGCCCTTCAATGCACGGGAAATCTGGCTAATTTCCTGCTCTCGGTTTCCTCCGCCTTTGCCATCGTGCGAACCACTCATCAACTGTAAATAATCGATAATGATAAGTTGAATATCGTGCTTTTGTTTGAGTTTACGGCACTTCGAGCGTAATTCAAAAATATTGATACTCGGTGTATCGTCAATAAAAATTGGGGCATCTTTTAATCCGTCAATTTTAGACGTCAATTGCATCAGCTCGTATTGCTCCAAATTACCTCGTCTGATTTTATCGGAAGAAATCTCCGTTTCCATGGAAATCATACGCTGTACTAACTGTCCACTCGACATCTCTAGCGAGAAAATGGCCACACCTTTCTTGGCATCCACGGCACTGTTTCGCGCCAACGCCAAGGTAAATGCAGTTTTACCCATACCCGGACGAGCCGCCACAATAATCAAATCCGATTTTTGCCAGCCACCCGTAAGTGCATCCAAGCCAGTAAATCCGGAACGCACTCCATTTAAATGTTCGTCAGAGTGCATACGGATATTGATTTCATCCAATTCCTTTTTGATGATGGACGCTATATCCTCACTCGATTTTTTGATGTTATTTTCCGAGATGTTCATGATGTTCGTCTCGGCTTTATCGAGCAATTCAAACACATCCGTAGTATCTTCGTAGGCTTCTTTTATCACATCCGAAGAAGTAGAAATCAGCATACGTTGCACGTACTTTTGAGCAATGATACGCGAGTGATATTCCACGTTTGCTGCTGAAGCCACTTTATTGGTCAACTGGGCAATCATGTATGGTCCGCCCACTTTCTCTAAATCTCCGTTTTGCTTCAATCGCTCCACCACAGTGAGCATATCAATCGGATTCTGATTGACAAACAACTGCTTGATAGCCCTGAAAATATATTGGTGCGCCTCTACATAAAAACTCTCTTCTTTGAGGATTTCCGCCACTTCGTCCATGGCATTTTTCTCAATCATCAATGCCCCTAAAACTGCCTCCTCCAACTCCTTAGCTTGTGGCGGCAATTTCCCGAACTCCAATAAAGACGCATCTGCACTAATGGATGATTTCTTGTTTTGGTACTCAACTCTACGCTTAATATTCTCTATCGGATCAGCCATTTTTCATTTTTAATTCGCTACAAAATTGGGGCATTTTTTGGATTTTGAAGCATGCATTATTGCTTTTATTTCCAAACCCATATCCACACTGTTTCCACAAAAACATAAATTGGAAAACATTCACAATCAATAGATTACAAAAAAAATGTTAGTTACTAGTTTGAAAAGGAAACTAAGAATTAAGGAGCATCAATTTACACAATTCAACGAATACTGGTTCAACGTTGATGTTGTTTTTGGCACTACAAGTCATATCGGGTTTTACCTTCATATTTTTCACCAATAATTCTAACTCACCTGGACCTAATAAATCGGTTTTGTTAGCTACAATTACAAAAGGTACACCAGCTAATTTTTGCTTCACGAAAGCAATTTCTTCTTCAATATTTTCGTAAGTAGTAGCTACAGTAATATCGAAAAGATAAATAATCCCGTGTGCACCTAAGAAATAAGACTGTGGTGTGTTTCGCTGGCTACTCTCCCCGGCAATATCCCAGATAACTAGGTTCATATTCACATCCGTAAGCACCACCTGTTTTTTTTCTATACGTACGCCAATAGTAGAGAAGTAAGTATCGGAAAAACGGTTGTGTACAAAGCGATTAACTAAGGAAGTTTTACCTACACCTAAACGACCTAATAAAAGCACCTTTTTGTTAACCTCCTGCATAATTGTTGCGCAATCTAATTATAAATCTAGCTACTTAGAAAAAATTGGGCCAAACTTTTACTGATTGATTGTTGCAATTCCGAATTTATATCAGCTGTATGAACTTTTGCCGTGTACTGACTGATATAATCATCGGATTGTTCCTGAATACTTTGCTTGAAATCGGCATTAATCACTCCATTCACCGCAAAGGCAATAGTCATGGTTTGATAGTTCTGAACCATTAGGGTAAAACTTTCATATTGTATAGTAGCCAACGATTCGTGTTGTTTGCTGAAAGCATCTTCCACAAAGGCTTTGATGGCAATGAGCATACCGGCAACCACGTCTTTATCTCCAATTTCCTGTTTGGAAGCATTCCCAATAAGAAGCCCCGACCCATTTTGAATAAGAAATACTTCTTCAATGGTGGGTTTATTCAACTCGCTTAAAATAATGGATGAAGAATTGGTACCCGAGAAATAGGCTTTGATTCTGCGTACCCATAAATCAAAAGAGAATGTATTATTAATTTGTTTGTCGATTTGCTCGGTAAGCATTTCAATTTCGGAACGAATGTATTTTTTGATAAGTTTTCCTATAATCGGATACAATGCGTTAATCACCTCGTCTTGCGAATTCTTCAATTCATTTTGTATGGAGGCTTTCAATTCCGATTTAAAATAGGTACCGAAGTTTTTCTTTAAATCATCTATTTTTTTGTCGGCATGAACATCTACTTTTTTGGCGAAATTTTCCGGTTCAAGCAACTCATCTTTCAGCACATTAATCTCCCGCTCGATAGATTCACTCAACTTTCTATCGTCTTCAAGAATAATAGCCTTAAGGGTTTCGAGGGCTTGTCCCTTTTCTTCAAACATGGATTATGCTGAAATCTTTTCGCCTATATCCGACAATAATTTGCCGAGTTTTCTCCTGTCCATTTTCTTCTCGTTCAACGCATCAATTTTTTCGCTCAACTCTTTATGATTGGCTTCAATACGCGCAAAAATCTTCTTTTCTAAATCATCAACATGTTTCTTGAAAACAGAAATTTCTTTGTCAACGGCAGTGAAATTGATATTAATGAACTCGCGAATTTCAGCAAATTCTTTTTCGTATTCGCGAATGTTATTTCCGAAAATGATTTCCTTAATGGCCTCGAGTTTAGCCGTTTCTGCAGGGTCTGTATTTTGTTTTACTTCCTTCGCCATGATTATTTGCTTTTGGCTAAAAGTATATTTTTTCAAGAAAATCCACAACTTTGCGCAAAAAAGAACATGTCTTTAACGCCTTCTTCCATGCTCGATTTGGGCACCAAAGCCCCTGATTTCGCTCTTTTTGACGTAGTCAGGCAAAAAAACCAATCGCTTTTTGAATTAAAAGGGGAGCAAGGAACTGTTATTTTTTTTATTTGTAATCATTGTCCTTATGTGAAGCATATTGAAAAAGCCATCGTAGATGTGGCCCACAGTTATTCGATGAAAGGATTTTCTTTCGTTGCTATCAATGCCAATGACGCCAATGCGTATCCTGAAGACAGTCCTGAAAAAATGCGCGAAACTGCAATGCAATTGAACTTCAACTTCCCTTATCTATTTGATGAAACGCAGCAAGTAGCAAAAGCATACCAAGCAGAGTGCACGCCAGATTTTTATGTATTCGACCGTAATTTAAATTTAGTTTATCGCGGTCAATTCGATAATGCTCGTCCGGCCAACAGCAACATTGCCAATGGTATCGATCTTACCAATGCACTAGATGCACTGTTACAAAACGAACAACCATCGCGCCTGCAAAAGCCAAGCATAGGTTGTAATATCAAATGGAAGAAATAATTTAACGGATAACTTCTATGCGTTTAACAGCACTTTCATTACCTGAAGTAACTTTTACGTAGTAGATACCTGAAGGTTGACTGCTTAAATCCAAGGTGTTGGAGCCACTTTCGGAAGAGGTAGAAAGTACAGTTTGCCCAACAGTATTCATAACCAACACATTCATTTTATCGTTTGCCGTTGTTCGCAAAGTGAATTTCCCTTTTGTCGGATTTGGAAACAGATCAATGGTTGAAGCCGTATTCAAATCATCCAAACCGGTAACCACTTCCACCCAAGTAATTCCTGCTCTCGAAGTGGCCAACATGGCACGCATAATCCCAATTTGCTGTTGAGTGAACATATTTAAGCATCGGTCATCAGAATAATCCATGTAGTTTTCCGACATATCCGGATCATCCACCGGGCTATCTACACAGGTATTAGACGATTTATCGCAGGTTTGTTGATGTGCATCACTTGCCTTTGGAGTATCATCTAAACCATCATCGTTGGCACATGTGCCGTTGTTATCGCCCCAAATATGGCGTAAACCTAGGTAATGTCCCACTTCATGTACAGCACTTCTTCCACCAGAAACCGTTGAATCGATTGGATTAGGATTATTGTCACCTACAACTCGTGTATCTAAAACCACGCCCTGCTTCGAAGAATCTGCTCCGCTATTGGCCGGCCAATTCGGGGCATTATCGGGAGGGAAAGCATATCCCAACACCCCAAACAAACTAATGTTGCATACCCAAATATTCAAATATTGATCGGTTGGCCAGGGATCTTTTCCGCCAGTTGCTGCCGCTTTTGCATTATCGGTAAATGCATTGAAACCCAAAAAGCCGGGGTTGCCCACAGTATGCGTAATACCGGTAGTTGGATTGCCATCCGGATCGGTATCGGCCAAATAGAATTCTATTCGTGCATCTCCGGCACGATCAATAAATTCAGGTCGAGTATCCATAGTGTCGGCATTTCTTCTTCTGTAATCGCGGTTTAAAACTTCAATTTGGTTGCGAATAACTGAATCGTCAATATTTTCTGCAGGTGTAGTATATAATACATGAAATACACAACGTATATGGTAAACGGTATCGGCAGTGGATCGATGTGCTGATTTGCCGGTTGCATATTGCTTAGCTGCGTTGAAAATAGCATCTACACGTTGCGTATAGCCGGGATGCTGCTTTTCCTTTTCAAGCATTAACTCGTGGGTGAAACAGCGATTTAGCTGTTGTGCATTTGAGAAGCCGGCAAAAAAAATTGCCACAAATAGTAAAGTGATTTTGTGCATAAGGTGGTTTTGTGAAACGAATATTAGAAAATAATCCTTTACACCAAACTCTTCTCTACAAAAACTTTATCGACCCTGCCTTTAATAGGAGGCGAATGTTTGGTGACCCGAACACGGGCATTCTTAATACTTGAAAAAACAACTTTAATTTCGGTTAAAATATCCACACACACTTTTTCAATCAAATTGGAAGGCATCTGCATTTTTTGCTCGGCTATTTTGTACACTTTTTCGTAGTTAATCGTATCGTCAACTTTATCGCTCGCTCCGGCTATAGCAAAGTCGTAATCTATATATACATCCACAGTATAATGCGCTCCTGTCTCCTTTTCATGCGCATACACACCGTGAAAAGCGTAAAAGTGCATACCCTCAATTCCTATCTGATTCATTTTAACGATTATGGTGCGAAATTCGAAATTATACCCAAAAGGTAAAAGAAATATTCACAATGCTTTTCTGTTTTGACTTTCTTATGCATCTTCGTTCCGAAAAATGACTTTATGCGCCAAGACTTATACCAACATCACGATTATTATTTGATTGACGATTTATTGACTCCTGAACATAAATTGATTCGTGAAACTGTTCGTTCGTATGTGAAAGAGAAGTTGAGTCCGATTATTGAAGACTACGCGCAACGTGCTGAATTCCCTAAACATATTGTGAAAGAATTAGGCGAAATTGGCGCTTTTGGTCCATCGCTGCCGGCTGAATACGGTTGTGGTGGTTTAGATGAGATTTCGTATGGTATCATTATGCAGGAATTGGAACGTTGCGATTCAGGGATTCGTTCCACTGCATCGGTTCAAGGTTCATTGGTGATGTACCCGATTTACAAATACGGCTCTGAAGAACAACGCAAAAAATATTTGCCGAAATTAGCGAAAGGCGAGCTTTTCGGCTGCTTTGGGTTAACAGAGCCTAACCACGGTTCGAACCCGGCCGGTATGGAAACGAACTTCAAAGACAAAGGCGACCATTATTTATTGAATGGCGCGAAAATGTGGATTTCTAACTCACCATTAGCCGATATTGCTGTGGTTTGGGCGAAAAACGAACAAGGAAAAATTCGCGGTTTAATTGTAGAACGTGGCATGGAAGGCTTTACTACACCTACAACACACGGTAAATGGTCGCTTCGCGCTTCCATCACTGGTGAACTAGTTTTCGACAACGTAAAAGTGCCGAAAGAAAATTTATTACCGAATGTAGAAGGCTTGAAAGGTCCGTTAGGATGCTTATCAACAGCCCGCTACGGTATTGCTTGGGGTGCTATCGGTGCAGCATTAGATTGTTACGACACCGCTTTGCGTTATGCAAAAGAGCGTGTTCAATTCGGTAGACCATTGGCAGGATTCCAATTGCAACAAAAGAAATTGGCTGAAATGATTACAGAAATCACCAAAGCGCAATTATTGGTTTGGCGTTTAGGGACATTGAAAAATGAAGGAAAAGCCACACCGGCTCAAATTTCTATGGCGAAACGCAACAGTTGCGAAATTGCGTTGAACATTGCTCGTGAATCGCGTCAAATTTTGGGTGGAATGGGCATTACAGGCGAATACCCGATTATGCGCCATTTGATGAACTTGGAAACAGTAATTACTTACGAAGGAACACACGACATACATTTATTAATTACCGGACAAGACATTACCGGCATCAATGCGTTTCAATAAACCGAAAAGCACTTAACGTAACAAAACAAAGGCTATGGCAAGATATGAGTTGATAATGCCCAAAATGGGTGAAAGTATTACAGAAGCTACCATTCTGCGCTGGAATAAAAAAGTGGGCGACAGCATAAAGGCTGATGATGCGGTGTTGGAAATTGCTACCGATAAAGTAGACTCTGAAGTTCCGTCTCCCGTTTCAGGGGTATTGAAAGAAATATTGTTTCAAGAAAATGATGTAGTTGCTGTTGGAAAAGCTGTGGCTATCATCGAAACAGAAGCTGCAGGAGGTTCAACCGTAACTTCGGCTAGCTCCACTCCTGCTGCAACAGTTACAGCTCCGGTAAAAACCGCTGCTGTTCAACAACCTGTGGCTGCAGTAGTAAATAACGGGAATCGCTTTTATTCGCCCTTGGTATTGAACATTGCGAAACAAGAAGGCGTTAGCATGTCGGAATTGGAAGCTATGCCGGGTACTGGAGCAGAAGGCCGCGTAACCAAAAAGGATATTCTTAATTACGTTGAAAATAAGAAAAACGGAGTTGTAGTAGAAATGCCGGCTGTGGGCAGTCAGCAAGAAACCATTGCCGTTAAAGTGGAAGAAACACAAGTGGTAGCTGCAAAATCATATAGCGGAAATGTGGAGATTGTGGAGATGGATCGTATGCGCAAGCTTATAGCTACCAACATGGTGAATTCGAAACATGTATCTGCACACGTAACTTCGTTTGTTGAAGCCGATGTAACGAATTTGGTGTTGTGGAGAAACAAGATCAAAGATAAGTTCAAGAAAATGTATGGCGAGAACTTCACGTTTACGCCAATCTTCATCGAGGCTGTAGCTAAAGCATTGCGCGACTTCCCGATGATTAACTCTTCTATTGACGGCAACAACATCGTCATCAAAAAAGACTTGAACGTGGGTATGGCTGCGGCTTTGCCGAGTGGGAACCTTATTGTACCGGTAATCAAAAATGCCGATATGCTGAACTTAGTTGGTTTAGCGAAAAAAGTAAATGAACTTGCCGATCGTGCACGGGCCAATAAATTGAAACCGGAAGAAATTGAAGGAGGAACATTCACGCTTTCCAACGTAGGTACATTCGGCAATGTAATGGGTACTCCTATTATTCTGCAACCGCAAGTAGCGATCTTAGCAGTAGGTGCCATTCGCAAAAAGCCTGTGGTGATTGAAACTCCTGAGGGTGACACCATTGGTATTCGCCATATGATGTTCTTAAGTCATTCTTACGATCATCGTATTGTAGATGGTGCATTAGGAGGTTCATTTGTAAAACGTGTTGCTGATTACTTAGAGAAGTTTGATATCAATAGAGAATTGTAATTTACTTTCTCTATCAAAATTTTAAAGCCGATTGCATGTATAAAAATACATGCAAATCGGTTTATTCGGGGGAATCAAAAAGTATGAGTAACTGAAAAGTAGTCTTCAATTGCATTTATAGCGTTTTGTGTACCATTTTCTGTTCTGAGTATTGCACCAATTTTCTTTACGTTGTTTTGAATTTGAGCACTATTAACCTGCTCTAAAGCATCCATAAATTTAGCGATAGTTATTTTTTTTATTGGAATGTGAACTCCTAATTGTTTACGTTCAACGATTTTGCCCCAAGTAGGCTGATCGGTATAAAACGATATAACAATTAACGGTAGATTATGACGAAGCATAGCGGCTAAAGTACCTGCTCCTCCGTGAAAAACACCAACTTTACAAAAAGGGAAAACTACTTCATGATTAACATATTTGAGTACATAAAGATTCTTATGTGTGGGAAGATCATCAAATGCAGACCAACCCGTACAAAACAAAATTCGCTCATCCGTATGATCTAGAATGGAGAATATAATGTCCTTTATCTTTAGGGTATTCCCAACTCCGTTACTTCCGAATCCGATATAAATAGGGGGGGGGCCTTCAGTTAACCACTGCAATAATGCCTCGGAAGTTTTATCCCAAGCATGAGTGGTCCGGAGCTTTGGAGGAACCGTTAAAAAACCTGTTATCTTATGGTGTGATTCCCAGTCGTTAGGCTCAGGAATAAGTGCGGGACTTAAGCAATATAAATCCAAGACTTTTTTATCGTCCAAATACTGAATAAGGTTTTGCTTGAGTAACGGTAGACCAAGTTCATCTCTGAATGCATTGGTATCCTTTTTATTAAAAGCCCAAAAGAAATAATGAGCTATTTTATATGTAAATCTGTTGTACCAAGGAAAATTTAAAAAATCGAAATCACTAAGCGGAAAAGCTGCAGTCCCCACAACCGGTGGCATAAAATATGTTATGGCCATTGGTTTCTGCTGCTTTTCTGCAATGGTGCTTACGATGGGGAGTGTCATAGCATTTGCAATGATGTAATCCACATTACTGATAGCATCGATATAACTTTTTCGTAATGGTACACGATTTTCATGCAACACTTTGAAATAGTATTGCATGAGTTTTATGGAATTCTCAGTTTTTAAAATGGTTTGGCCTTCAGGTGCATTCATCATTGACTCAGCTTCTCCAAAAAGGGGGAGGAATGTGATACCAAAACCTTCCACAAAAGATTTAAAATCGGCAGTGGCAGCTATGGATACAGAATGTCCTTTATCTATTAAACCATGCGCCAATGCAATATAAGGTTGCAAATCACCTCGCGTTCCATACGTAAAAATACCAATATTCATTTTGCGAATAAACACATTGGGTATTTCATTTTTTTTAGTTTATGCTAAAAAATATTACCCCTTCCGTATTCTACTCAAAGTAACCTGATTCATCCCTAAATAGGAAGAAATATAGCCGAGTGGCACTCTATTAAGCAAAGTAGGGTAACGAGTGATAAAATCTTCGTAGCGCGATTTGGCTGAAAGGAGTTGGAGTATATCTATTTTATGTTGAAGTTGAACAATAGTTTGAACTGCAATTAATCTACCTAAACGTTCTATATCGTGAAATTGCCCAAACAATTTTTCTAGATCGGCAAAGGAAACGCTCACTACTATACTTTCTTCTAACAATTCAACTTGATGCACAGTATTTTTAACAGGAAAATTACGTATTGCCGGACCAACTATAGTATTCTCAATTCCAAACCAATCGGTTACTTCTTTGCCATTATGGTAGAAATATGCTCTAACAAGACCTTTCTCAATAAAATAAAGATGTCTACAAGCTGCAAGATCTGTAATGAGGATATGTTTTTTAGGAAATATTTTTCGCTCCGCTACATTTGCAATTGCTGATATGGCCGATGATGAAAGCGGAGTAAATGCGTTCAAATAAGCAATAAATGGGTCTATATTCATTATTCCGGCTTTTGCTTTTTCGTTTTCACAGTTGCTTTTGCTTTATGGTTATAGTCCAAGCATAGATTTATCCAATACTTTAATTCTCGTTTGGATGTCCAAGCGCTTTCATCAACGTATACAAAACCGCGCATGGGTCGTCCGGTAAAAAGCATTTCGCTGCAAGCTTCTTTTTCGAGCAAATTGGCATAAATATCAGGATCAATCCTACACATCATTTCATCCTTCACAACGCCAACGCACATTTTCCCGTTTACCATAAAGCAAACGCCACCAAACATATGTTTTTCCTCCACATGAGGTAAGTCTGCAATTGCTTCGCGGATGTTATCTGCTAATTGTTCATTGTAGGCCATTCGTGCGTTATTTTCAGATTTTAAGATAAAAAAATCCCTGTCCAAATGAACAGGGATTTTTAAAAGGTATGTAATAACTTTATTTCCAACCTCCGCCTAAGGCTTTGTAAACATTCACTTCGGCATTCAATTGTTTTTTCTTGATTTCGATGAGTTCCATTCTAGAATCAAGCGCTTCACGTTGTGTTAATAAAACCTCCATATAATCTGCACGTGCAGATTTAAAGAGATTATCGGAGATGCCAATAGATTGAACGAGTATATCTACTTCTTTTGTTTTGGTATCCACGCTTTGCGAATAATTCTTAATGCCCGAAAGTTGGTTGACCACTTCAACATATGCGTTTAAAATTGTCTTCTCGTAGTTATACACCGCTTGAATTTGTTTAGCTCTAGATGTTTTATAAGCTGCAACAATAGCATTTCGGTTAATGAGCGGAGCCATTAAATCGCCAAACACACTATAGATTAGGGATGTTGGATTAAACCAAACAGCAGGATTAAAGGCTTGAAAACCTACTTCTGCTGAAAGACGAACGTTGGGGAAGAAATTCGCCTTAGCCGATTTGATATCAAGCTTTGAGGCAATCAATTCTTGTTCAGCTTGACGAATATCCGGTCTGTTCTCCAACAACTGACTTGGTATTCCCGCAGAAATAGAATCAAACACAGTGGTATTAAATGACGCTGCATTTCGTGCAATTGTTTTGGGGAAACTGCCCGTAAGGAAGTGTAATTTATTTTCCGTTTCTACTATTTGCTGTTGAATGTCATACTGCAAATTTTTTGTATTCAACAATTGCGCTTCAAAACGATTCACGGCCAATTGAGATACACGAGCTGCATCTTTCTGTTGCTTGATGATGTGCAATGCATTCTCCTGTATTTCGATATTCTGACGAATAATCAGCATTTGATTGTCGAGTGCCAAGAGTTCGTAATATGCATTCGCAATCTCCGAAACTAAATTCGTGACCATGAAATTTTTCCCTTCAATACTGCCCAAATAGCGCGCCACTGCAGCTTTTTTCGCATTGCGTAATTTTCCCCAAATATCAAGTTCCCACGAAAAAAATGCACTAATGGCAAAATCCCCAATATACTTTTTGCCACCACTCGCTTTTTGTGCTTCTTCAGACTGTCCATTCCATGTATAAGCTCCTGCTTTATCGGGTCCACCGCTCGCTTTCAAGCCTGCAAAAGGCAAGTACTCACCTTTGCGTGCTTTCACTTCGTTCTTTGCAATTTCGATTTCTTGCATAGTGATATTCAACTCTTGATTATTCTTCAAGGCGGTATCAATCAATGCAATTAAATTAGGATCGGTGAAGTAGTTGCGCCATTGCACTTTTGCTGAATTCGTTGTATCCTGCGAAGTTGCGTAACTCGAAGGCACTGTTTTATTTTCCGTTTTTATTGGCATCTTAAACAGCTTACAACTTCCTACAGATAATACAAGGAAGATCGAGATGATGTATTGTATTACTAATTTATTCTTCATTTCGCTTAGTTATTTTGTTGATCATTTTTCGAATAGTATCTGTTAATGCCGCTTGCGATTGTTCTTCTGCATAGGCTTCGCTCAATGGCGTTTCATCTTCTTCGCTAAAGAGTTGACGACCTTCTTGGAGCTTACCAAAAATGAAATAAAGTCCCGGAACAATAAACACACCGAATATAGTTCCAAACAACATCCCTCCTAGTGCCGAAGCGCCAATGGTATGGTTACCCACAGCACCCGGACCGGTAGCAATAACCAACGGAATTAATCCGGCAATAAAGGCAAAAGAGGTCATTAAAATTGGTCGGAAGCGAGCTTTAGCGCCTTCAATAGCAGATTCTAATACAGTTGCGCCTTGATGGTGTTTCTGTACCGCAAACTCCACAATCAAAACGGCATTCTTACCTAACAATCCGGTTAGCATGATAAGTCCAATTTGTGCATACACATCATTTGCTAATCCTAGTGTTTTCAGCAATAAGAACGAACCAAAAATCCCCGGAGGTAATGAAAGCAATACGGCAAATGGCAAAATGAAACTCTCGTATTGTGCTGCCAAAATCAAGTACACAAACAAAATTACCACCAAGAAAATGTACAGTGCTTCGTTTCCTCTTTTCACCTCATCGTATGAAAGACCTTCCCAGGCAATATCATAACCGCGCGGTAACGATTGTTTCGCTACTTCTTGAATGGCTTTAATCGCTTCACCGGAAGAATACCCAGGAGATGGCATACCGTTGATCAATGAAGACGTATACAAGTTGTAACGCGAAATCTCATTCGGGCCTTGTGTCTTGGTAATTTTCATAAAAGCCGAATACGGCACCATTTCTCCTTTATCGTTTTTGATAAACAATTTCAACAAATCGGTCGGAAGTCTTCTGTACTCCGGAGCCGCTTGCGTATACACTTTGTAGTAGTTATTGAAACGAATAAATCCTTGCTCGTAAGTACTACCGAGCATAATATTCAAGTTCTCCATAGCATCGCCAATCGACACGCCTTTTTGCATGGCTAATGCATTATCGATAGTGATTTCGTATTGTGGGTATTTAGCCGAATAGAAGGCAAACAATCCACTCAACTCTTTTCTTTTTTTCAGCGCCTCCACAAAATCAGTATTCACTTGATCGAATACATGATAGTCCACATCACTGCTTTTATCCAACAAACGAAGTGAGAAACCATCTGAAGTTCCATAACCCGGAACAGCAGGCGGTTCGAAGTACTCGATAGTTGCAGGTAGGTCTTTTGAAGCTTTCTCCATTTCTTCAATCACTTGTTTCACGGAATGTTTACGCTCCGACCAATCTTTCAAGTTAATCAAACAAGTACCTGCATTCGAACCTCTACCTTCGGTCAAGATTTCAAATCCTGCCAACGAGGTTACCGATTGTACTCCATCTACTTTCTTAGCAATAGCTTGGAGCTTACGGGCAATTTCATTGGTACGTTCCAACGTTGTTCCTGGAGGCGTTTGAATGATGGCATAAATTTGTCCTTGATCTTCATTCGGAATAAAGCCTGCAGGAAGAATCTTATTTACTCCAACAATTCCAATACTGAACACTATTAACACTCCAAAAGTAACTACTCTTCGATCAACAATCACACGAAGAAAACGCGTATATCGTCCCGTAATCTTCTCAAATGTTCGATTAAACCAATCGATGAAAATACGCATTGGCGTACGTTTCTTTGGATGGCCGTGCGTGTTCTTCAAGAATATGGCACACAACACCGGAGTTAATGTTAACGCCACAAAACCCGACAAAACAATAGCACTTGCCATAGTCAATGCAAACTGACGATAAAGCACTCCCACCGGTCCGGTCATAAACGAAACCGGAACGAAAACAGATGTCATTACCAATGTGATGGCTATGATGGCTCCACTAATCTCTGCCAACACTTTCTTCACAGCTGTATAGGCCGATACATTATCCTCTTCCATTTTCACGTGCACCGCTTCCACCACCACAATGGCATCATCCACAACAATACCAATGGCCAATACTAATGCAAACAGGGTTACAAGGTTAATACTTAAGCCAAAGAACTGCATGGCTATAAATGTTCCAATAAGCGAAACGGGTACAGCTATAATTGGAATGAGAGTTGATCGGAAATCGCCAAGGAAAATAAACACCACTATGGCAACAAGAATGAAGGCTTCAATTAATGTGTGCAGTACTTTCTCAATGGATGCATTCACGAACTTAGAAACGTCATAATTAATTTCATAATCCATGCCCGGAGGGAAATCTTTACGTAAACTTTCCAACTTCTCTTTTACATCGGCAATAACGGTATTGGCGTTACTACCCGGATTTTGCTTAAGAACGATTGACGCAGAAGGATGTCCATCTTTGTTCGAATAAATATCCACAAACTCACTCCCTACTTCAATCTCGGCTACATCTTTTAACTTGATAAGTTCCCCTTCGGAATTTGCACGAACGATAATTTCCTTGTACTGTTCAGGCTTGTTGAACCATCCCCTGTAGGTAAATACATACTCTTGCGATTGAGCCATTTTACCGGAACTCAAGCCCACACGACCCGGACGAGCCAATACACTTTGCTCGTCAATAGCTTTGAGCACATCATCGGCTGAAAGTTTGTAGGCACGTAATCGATCGGGATTTAGCCAAACCCGAATAGCGAAGGCACGACTACCGGAAACTTCGGCCAAACCCATACCTTTAATACGCTGTACCTCCGGAAGAATATACGTGTTTGCGTAATTGAAAAGAAACTTCTCATCAGCGTTTTTATCTGTACTGAAGAGATTCACATACATCAACATACTCGGTTGTAGCGGTTTGATGATCACGCCTTCACGTTGTACTAATGGCGGAAGGTTAGTCATTACCTGATCTACACGCGTTTTAACACGTGCTGCTGCAATGGTTGGATCAGTACCCGGCTCAAACACAATGTCAATTGTTGCTTCGCTGGCACTGGTCGCATCCGAAAGCATATACTGCATCCCCTGAACACCATTAATTTCGCGCTCCAAAATGGTTAAGGTAGATTTCACCAATACATCCGCATTTGATCCGGGGAACTCAATAAAAATAGATACCCTCGGTGGGGCTATATCTGGAAATTGTGCTACAGGTCTTGTATACATCGCCAATATACCCATGAAAATAATTCCAATGGATATGGCAATGGCAAGAACCGGTCTATGAATAAACGTATTAAACATGTCAATTAATTTTAGGTTCTTGCCTTATTCGGCATGTAAATTTTTCAGATCAGATAGTACCTTTTCAATAGGTACAAACTCACTCTCTATTTTTTCGTTATTCTTCACTTTTCCTAGGCCTTCCATCAAGATTTTATCCTTTGAAGTAATACCTGCAGTAACCACATATAAATGCGGCAACTCAGTTCCTACAGTGATTTGAGTAGCATGCAACACATGCTTGTCGTCTACGACATAAACAAACTTCTTATCCAATATTTCAAACGTTGCTTTTTGAGGAATGATGATTGCATCCTTAAGAAACACCGGCATCAAAACGTTTCCGGTTTCGCCATGGCGCAATAATCGTTTAGGGTTCGGAAATGTACCGCGGAACGCAATGTTTCCGGTTTCGTTATCAAAATCAGCCTCGATGGTTTCAATTACACCCGATTCTTCAAATAACGCCCCATTGGCCATTTGCAATTTCACACTTAACGGAATGCTTGATTTTGCTTTAGTCGCGTAATCCAAATACTCTGCTTCCGGAACGTTGAAGTACACCCACATCTTACTGTTATCGGAAAGGGTGGTCAACAATTCGCCTTCTTCCACTAAGCTACCTACGCGCTTGCTGAAACGATCCATGATTCCATCGAAAGGAGCTCTCACCTCCGTGAATGCTAAATGGGCTTGTGCCAATGCTAAATCAGCTCGCTCTTTGTTTAACTTCGCTTTCGATAAAGCCAATTCGCTTTTGGAAACGATATTGCTATCCGCTAAGTTCTTAGTAGTTTGATATTCAATTTCAGCGTAATCAACTTCTGCTTGAGACTTCTGTAATTCTGCCTGATATAGCAAAGGCATAATCTGAAACATCACTTGTCCTTTCTTTACTAACTGCCCTTCATCTACATAGATATTTTGCAAATAGCCTCTTTCTTGCGATCGAATTTCGATGTGATTAATGGAATGAATTTGACACACATAGTCTTTGAAAAGGAGTGTATCCTTTTGCATAGGACTTGTAATCAAAAATTTTGCGGCTTCTTCTTTTTCAGCTTTTTCGTTGTGGCAGCCTACGTTTAACAATAATATAGTTAGGCAAAGGAGAATGAGTACTCGCTTCATTTAATTATGGATTTAAGTTGATGAAAAACAAATGAGAGAACATTCAGCTATGCTGAAATGCTAAAGATGCTTATGCAAGGCGAATACCAATGCATAGAGCTTTACCGATAAGTGTTAAGCGATAAAACTCTTCCAGGAATGGTAGAGAATAAAAAACGGAACCGAAGATCGGTTGCAATGCTGGAAACTAACAAAAGCAATAGGAATTGCTGTTGAACGAATGGTTAAAGCTCCTTTGGAATGCTTATGTACAGCTAAAATTGGTGACTCATCCTCAACTTCCTCCTCTTCTTCCTCTGCGTCATTTTCGGTTGGCGCTTCTTTTACTTGCTGAACTTGCAGTAATTCTAACGGAAGATGACCTGTATTAAAGAAGTTATTAGCCGAAAAAAAAGTAGCCGAATTTTGAGTTAACAGGTTATGCGATACAGGACGAGCAGCAAGAGCTGTACTGTGTTGTAGCGAAAGCAAAAACAATAGAATACTGAACCAAACGGAGCGCAGCCCAAAGTGAAAATGAGATCCGATATGGGTCATTAGATGCGCAAAAATGGCTTTTCTTTTCATTGCTGTGCGAAATTAAAAACCAATTCTCAATATTCTAGAATATAACATATTTTTGTTTATTGAGGCCTACAAGCACGAAGAGTTAATTCAGATGGATATATGAGGAAAAATCAACTTCCTCTTCGTTTCCTTCCTCCTCCGCTTTTGGGTGCCCCACCAGGTGCTGCTCTCTTCTTGAAACCGCCTTTACCCTTACCGGCTCCCTTGAAGCCACCTCTACCTCCGGCTGTTTTCTTGAATCCTTCCGGTTTAGGGCCCCATGGACTGCGCTTTTCTCCATCCGGTTTGCCGGTTGTAGATTTTTTGAATCCTTCTTTCGCGCTTCCGTATTTCTTGAATCCTTTTCTAGCCGCTCCATCAACTTTTTCAAATTCGCGTTCGGCTGATGCCGGTTTATCTTCGTTGGTTGCGCCATAGGTTTTCTTCCCGAAAGCAGGCTTACCTCCGCGTTTAAAATCGGCATAACTGCTTTTTGGGGCTCGTTTAGCAGCTGTTGCTCCTTCCGATGTATAACTGCGTTTGTTTTTAGAGGCATGCGTTTGTTGTGATCGACTCACTACAATGGCTCTTCCACTGATTTCCTTTCCGTTTAATGCTTTAATCGCTGCATTCGCTTGTGCGGCATCGGGCATGGTAACGAATCCAAAGCCTTTATTCAAGCCTTTCTCATCTTTTATCAATTTGATACCACCTACATCGCCATAAGGTTCAAAAAGGGCTCTCAATTCCGGTTCTTTCAACTTGAAAGGTAAACTCGCCACAAACACATCCATTGCACATATAATTTCGGGAAAGGTAGACTAAATAAACTAAGGAAGTGAATTCCGCTTTTTAAGGCCTATTCCAAAACCGCATTTGGAATTACAAGAGGATTACTATCTTGTTTTGAAATTGAACACACAACCACTTTTCATTATGGATATTAACTATAAAGCACTTCAAGAACTCATTGCCATCGATTCGCCTACAGGCTTCACCCATCATGCTGCGGAATACTGTATGCAATACCTTCGCGACTTGGGCTACTCGCCACAACTTACGCAGAAAGGAGCGGTTACTTGCTCGTTAGGAGAACAACCAACGTTGAGCATTGCCGGACATATCGATACCTTAGGGGCCATTGTTTCTGCTATAAAACCTGATGGCACTTTGCAAATTTCGCTGTTGAACGGACTTTCCCTTAACATGGCTGAAGGCGAATATTGTCGCATTCATACACAAGACGAAAAAATCTACACCGGCACGTTACTGTTGAATAACCCTAGTGTTCATGCCAATAACAAAGTAAGTACTATAGAGCGAACTATCGAAAGTATGCATATCCGCATTGACGAATTGGTGAAAACCAAAGAAGATGTAACCAAATTGGGCATAGCCGTTGGCGATATTATTGCTTTTGATACGCGTTATCAAGAACTGCCAAGCGGATTCATAAAATCGCGCTATTTAGATAACAAAGCCGGATGTTTGGTGTTGTTTGAAATTGCTCGTAGCGCCAAAGCCAGTGGCAAAAGCTATCCGGTTGAATTGTTCTTTTCGAATTATGAGGAAGTGGGACACGGAGCAACAGGAGGTTATGCTTCCACCATAAAAGATATGTTGGTGATTGATATGGGTGTTGTAGGCAATAATGTAGAAGGTGTGGAAGAAGCTTGTAGTATTTGCGCCAAAGACAGCAGCGGCCCCTACGATTATACCTTCAGAAAAACGTTGGTGGAATTAGCACGCAAGCACAACATCGCCCACAGAGTTGATGTGTACCCGTTTTATGGAAGCGATGGCAGTGCTGCATGGCGTGCCGGACAACAATTCCGTGTGGCGCTTATAGGTATGGGTGTAGCCGCATCGCATGGAGTGGAACGTACACACAAGAAAGGCATAGAAGCTACTGTTGATTTGTGTATGGCGTACTTAGAAACAATTTAATACTCCCCTCCTATTTTTCGGGCATTCAAAGCAGCATTGTTTCCGAAAGAAGGTAGGCGCTTTGGTTTTTGCTTTTGCGCAGCAGATACATCGCTGAGGGTTTTCATGAAAAGGACGATATCTTGTTTTTCGGTTGCATTTAATGTAAGCGAATCGAACGGCAAGGTTTGATTGGGGACATTGAAGCCTAAGCCTACACCTCCGCCTTTGTGATAGAATTCTACTACATCTTCGAGTTTTGTATATGCTCCATTATGCATATATGGTGCTGTTTCTGCAATATTACGCACTGTAGGCGTTTTGAAGGCATGCAAATGTAAATCGCGTTTGGTGATTTTACATCGACCGCTGTCGGCATCTAATGCCTTATTGTCGGACGTCTCAGGCGTACCAATCACTTCAAACTCTGTTTCGCCATAGAAAGGCGGAGTAATACCGCTAAATAAAGGAAGAAAGTGGCATGAACCACACAATGCTTTTCCGGCAAAAAGATTGTAACCGTTATGTTCGCGAGGGGTTAATGCTTTAGCGTTTCCGGCTAAATATTGATCGAATCGACTGTTAAACGAAGTGAGCGTTCGTTCATAAGCTGCAATAGCCCGTTGTACAGCATAGGCGGTGATGGTAGCTCCAGATGAACCTTCAAAGGCTTCAGCAAACAATTTTTGATACTCATCGCTGCCTTTTAGCTTTTCACAAATCTCTTTGAGCGAACTGCGCATTTCCACTTTGTTGTGCAACACCTCCGAAACTTGTTCTTCGAGTGAAAATGCTCGTCCATCATCGAAAAAGCTGTTCGCATAAGCCAGATTGAAAAGCGGAGGTGCATTACGGGCTACTATGCCGTTTTTGTCCATAGCAATACTTTTCGCCTGTCCATCGCCAAAACCCAAATCGGGATTATGACAACTGGCGCAACTGCGTTTACCGTCACCCGACAAAATAGGATCGAAAAACAGTAATCGACCTAAGGCCACTTTCTTGTCTAACAAAGTGGTATCGAAATTATAAGGGGCAAAGTAAGATGGGTTGTAAGCTGCTTTTGAGAATAAATTCCGTTGCTTCAAGTCAAGCGCTTGCATCCGGTTCGACCAAGGCAATGCTAATACCTGATGAAAATCAATCAAACTGATGTTCAGCATGAAGATATGTTGACGAATAAAAGCTAATCGATTAAATGAATCATAATTGGTATTTCTATCTATAGCCGCTATTGCTGAATCGATTTCCATTTGCAGCTGAATACTAACAGCCACAATCGATACAATCTCACTTTCAGGTTTATTCGCTATTGAAGGATTATCCCCAAAAAAGCCAATAACTTTTTGGATGCCTTCCAAACAAGCTTTTGTTTCGATAATGTTGTCCTTTGTTATTGTAGCATCATAGCCGTTGAGGTTCAAGCTAGCTATTCTGTGGAGTTCTATTTGACACATTTCCAGCAACATGCCATCCGATATACCCATTTTTGAATAGTAATTGGTGCTGAACATGGGCACCAAATGCTGTTGGAGGGAACGAATTTCGGGATATAACTCAGATGTATCTATGCTCTCGGAAGAAGCGAATAGGATTTCTTCGATGCGCTGAAAGCCATTGGGTTCGATGCGGAGATTGCCAAAGGCTTCGTCATATTTAGGGACGAGTGGACCGTTAATATAGAACTTAGCCGGACGCGGATAGAAATACTCTACCCAAAACTCGATATGCTTATAATGCTGTCGGGCTTTTCGATATTGAAGTTGTAAAGTTGATCTGTCGGATGTGCTTAACGCAGTATTCAGTTCTTGATTGAGCGCATAGAGTTCTTCGCCAAACCATTGGATGGTTCGGTTGGAAGCATATACTTCGGCATTGAGTGGCGCCACAATTTTGCGTGTGGTAAAACCCACCAATCCGAAAAACAGAAAAAGCAAAACTATATTTCGCATAAGCCACGAAACTATGAAAATGCTATGCTTCTTCCAAAAAGAAAACGCCTGCTCTTTTGCAGAGCAGGCGTTTTTATATGTTTTAGCCGGAATTAATTTCTTCCAGAGCTGAAATACTGCAAATCTTTCATGATTTGATTGGCAATATTCTCCGAAGACGTTGCCGAAGTACTTTCCGCGTAAATACGGATAATAGGCTCTGTGTTCGATCTGCGGAGGTGAACCCAATCTTTATCAAAGGTTATTTTCACACCATCTTCGGTATTCACATCGTAGTTAGCATATTTTTCGCCAACTTGATCGAAGAGTTTATCGATGTTAGCACTTGTATCTAAGTCTAATTTCTTCTTGGCGATAACGTAATTCGGATATGTGGCACGTAGAATTGAAGCCGTTTTGTTCGATTTCACCAAATGGGTAAGGAACAAAGCGATTCCCACTAAAGCATCGCGGCCGTAGTGCAATTCAGGGTAAATGATCCCTCCGTTGCCTTCACCTCCGATAACAGCCTTTACTTCCTTCATTTTCTGTACCACGTTTACTTCGCCAACGGCAGAAGCGTGATATTCTTGTCCGGCTTTCTCGGTAACATCTTGCAATGCGCGAGTAGACGACAAGTTCGATACGGTATTCCCTTTCTTGTTCGCCAACACATAATCCGCTACAGCTACCAATGTATATTCTTCGCCAAACATTTCACCGCTTTCGCAAACAAGGGCTAGGCGATCCACATCCGGGTCTACTGCAATACCTAAGTCGGCTTTGTACTTTTTCACCTGATTCGACAATTCGCTCAAGTTTTCGGGCAGCGGCTCCGGATTATGTGGGAACTGTCCGTTTGGCTCAGTGTACAATTCCGTGATTTGTTCAACGCCTAGGGCACGCAATAACTTCGGAACGGCAATACCTCCTGTTGAGTTCACGCAATCGATCACCACTTTAAGGTTCTTCGCTTTTATCGCCTCCACATCCACTAATTTCAATTTTAGAATGCGTTCGATGTGTTTGTCGATGTACGTATCATCAGTGCTATACGAACCAATGGAGCTTACTTCTTCGTACTCGATGGCTTTGTCTTCGGCAATGCGCAACACCTCCTCGCCTGCTTTGGCGGAAATGAATTCGCCATGCGAGTTCAATAGTTTAAGGGCATTCCATTGCTTCGGATTATGGGAAGCGGTGATAATAATACCTCCTCCGGCACGTTCGTCATGCACGGCAAGTTCTACGGTAGGAGTGGTCGATAGCCCCAAATCTACCACATCGATGCCGATAGACATGAGTGTACCGGTTACGATATTATTAACCATTTGACCTGAGATTCTGGCATCGCGCCCAATCACAATTTTACGGTTGCCTGTTGTTTCGATAACCCAAGTTCCGAAAGCGGCCGTAAACTTCATGATATCCTCCGGTGTAAGATTTGAACCCGGAAAGCCTCCGATGGTTCCTCTGATTCCTGATATTGACTTAATGAGTGACAAGGTGAAAATTTTAAATTTTATGAGGTGCAAGTTTAATAAATCTCTGCACTTTGTTTGACTTTTTTTGCTTGGTAGTATCCGTGCATCAACACTGAAAAAAGGATTAACAAACCACCTATATAGAATCTGTAATTCAGCACCTTATGCTCATTATACAAGAAAAAAGCTAAAGCAATTCCATAGATAGGTTCTAAATTTATCGACAAATTTAACGTAAAAGCATCGAGGTATTTTAGGGCGCTGAGCGACAAAATGAGGGTGAGGTGGGTACAGAAAAAAGCCAAGATGAAGAGCAACATCCAATCGGTGGAATTGGGAAATACCTTTTCGATACCAAAAAAGGTAGTGTAAAACGGAAGCACGCAAGTAAGAAAAAGAAAGCCTGTTCCAATTTCGATGAAGGAGACCATCACCGGTTCGTTTGTTTCCAAAATGGGTTTGTTGAGAATATTGAAAAGGGAACCCACCCCGGAGGCGATGATGGCTAAAATGATACCCGTGAAGAAAATCTGTTCGCTATAAAAAATGATCCAAATGCCGGCCATAGCCATTAGGCTGAATACAATTTCGGATTTGGCGATAGGTTTTCGGAGAATGAGGTATTCAAAAAAAACGGTAAAGAGTGCTTGGGAGGCGAGCATACTTAATGTAATGGAAATATTGGAATACTTGATGGCTCCATAGAAAAAGAGCCAATGTATGGTAAGGAGAACTCCTATTCCGGTCATTTTGATCCAGTCGCGTTTGGAAGGAAGAACGAAGCGCTTCGTTAAAACAGCATAAATGCCCAACGTAACAGAGGCAATCATAATTCGGTACCAAACCAAATAGCCTTCAGAGAGATTAATGCCTCGTCCGAGTACACCCGTTAAGCCCCATAACAAAACTGAGAGATGCATGGCGATGAGGGCACGTTTTCCGGCTTGGGTAGACTTTAGTGGCAAAGTAGGATTATTTAAGTGGGCAAATAACTACTATTTCGGGCAAATCCAATATGAGTTGACTGAAAAAAAGCATGCATTCGTATAATTCAGCTTCCACTTACTGATACTTAACGATTTCTTATTGATAGCGCCACGTAAATATGAAAGAGAAAAGCGATTTTTGGATAAATAATTAAAACGCATGACAAAGTTTAAAACAATAGTTCTCCTTTTGGTTTCCTGCTGTTCGCTTGCTGCGTTTGCTTTGCCCAACGATAAGGACGAAGTCTCGGTTAGAACTTCCGACCTAAAAATCCTATCGTGGAATATTTATATGCTACCGGCTTTGGTGCCTATGCCCGGGAGAATGGAAAGAGCACAAGCCATTGGCGATACATTAATCAAATCGGACTACGACATTATTGTTTTTCAGGAAGCCTTCCACAAAAAGGCGTTAGGTGTGCTTCGCAAAAAATTGGCAGGCAGTTTTCCCTATATGTATGGTCCGTTTAACGAGCCAAAGCGCATTGATCGAATCAACAGTGGCGTATGGATTGTAAGTAAGATTCCGTTGAAATTATTGAATACCGTTCAGTTCCCTCCCGGAAAAGGGTCAGATTTCTTTTCATACAAAGGGGCAGCTTTAATGGAAGGAACATTGCCTAACGGAAAAACCTTCCAGATTTTAGGTACGCACATGCAATCGGAGTTTTACCCGGAAATCAGAAAACAGCAATTTGACATGATGTATAAAGAATTGCTTTCGGTAAATAAGAAAGAAGGCGTTCCTCAGATTATTTGCGGGGATATGAATACGGAAACCTTGATTAAAGAGGAATACTGTAACATGTTGGAATGTTTGGATGCTGAAAACGGACAATTGGACGGGTTACAAAAAGAGACCTATGATGGTTCGAAAAACGAGTTAATTACCGGCAGTTGGAAGAAACACAGAACTACATTTGATTACATTTTACTGCGTCACAACGGTGCGAAAATTTCTAGAACTGAACGAAAAGTGAGTGTTTTAAAGAAACGGTTGAAAAACGGCAAAAAAGACTTGAGCGATCACTACGGTGTGATTTGTGAAGTGAAATTCGACAGTACTGAACCTACACCTGCCACTCGTTAATAATTATTAAGTAATATTTTCTTGTGAAAAGCGTTTTTACTTTAGTATGGTGAAAACGCTTTTTATATTACTCGCAACATTTGCTTTTGTGTCTGCCGATGCGCAAGCTGAAAAGTATTTAGCTGATATTCAGAAATATAACGAATCGTCTGTTTTTGAAGATGAACGTTATAAAGGCATGACTTGGCAAACCTTTTATGCCTTGGATGAAGCACAGGAATTTGTAGATCCGATGAATTTCGACTATGATTTAATGAACGCTGCTTTGTTCTTCGCGTTGAACAAATACAGAACGGCACGTGGCGCTTCGGCATTGGCATTTGAACCAAGACTGCGCGATGCGGCTTCGATACATACGGACCAAATGGTGAAGAAGAAGTTTTTTGCCCATGAAAATCCCTATAACTCCTCGTTACGCGCATTGAATAATCGAGTAGAGATGTGCGGCTTTTTCGGGCAGCATATTGCCGAGAATATTGCCAGAATGTTTGTAGATATGAACAACCCGGAAACCTATACACAAGTTGCCGATAAAGTTATTTTGTACTTAAGCCGATCGAAAGAGCACAATATTAATATGCTCGATAAGCGCAATACCTTATTGGGTTGTTCCTTGTTGTTTGATGGTACCGGAAATGACGGCTATTTCTACTTCAGAACTACCCACGACTTTGGAGTGCGTTAATTACGAAAGCAGTTTTTTCAATTCTTCCAGAAAAACATTTTCAACTTCTTTAAACGTATAGTCTTTTCCTGTTAGTTCGGCTATACTGGTTACACCTTTATTTTGCAAACCGCAGGGCACAATTTTCGAGAACCACGCTAAATCGGTATTGATGTTGATGGCGATGCCGTGCATGGTTATATGTCGGCTTACCTTGATGCCAATAGCACATACCTTTTTGGGGAAAGTGTATTGATTTACCCAAATGCCTGCAGCACCCGGCAATCGATCGGAGGTAATGCCGAAATGCTTGAGGGTATGGATAACCGCTTCTTCCAGAATTTCAACAAAGCGAGCAGTGCCGATGCCAAAATTATCGAGATCGAAAATAGGATAAACAACGAGTTGCCCAGGACCGTGGAAGGTGATGTCTCCTCCCCTGTCGATAGTATGAAAAGCCGCTCCTACTTTTTCGGGGATGAAAAGCATATTTCCCATATCGCCATTTTTCCCTAAGGTATACGTAGGCTCATGTTCGCAAAACAGCAAATGATTTTGGGCAGGTAAATCTTGTAATTTGAGTGCAGTGGCTTGTTGGAACAACTGCAACTGAAGGTCTAATACTTCTTGATAAACTGACCGCCCTGTCCTTCTTGGATGGACAATAATTTCTTTTCTATGTTTATCCATAGGGGATAAAGATATTTATTTGGATTGTTTTCCAACCACAACTTTGGATTATTTTCCAGCTCGGGACGGTTAGTGATAAGCGAAAAACAACGATAAAGACGCGAGTTCATTCGGCTAATAGCAAAATCGTATTCGTTGGCGCTTTGAAAATCGGACCGAATAACGGAATTGCTGTTGGGGCCATAGAGATTTATATCGTAAGTAAGGTTCTGCAAATTCTCTTTCGTTTTTTTGCCCCCTTGAAATAAAACAATACTATAAAAAGGTGTAGGTGGAACTAACTGTTTATCTTGCGCATCGCGGATAACGAAAGCACTTTCGGCAATTACAGTTGCACCTTCGGTTGTGTTTCCATATTCCTTATACTTCCACTCGTTAGTTTGATCTCGCCCATAGAGCACTCCAAAATCCATATAATAAACCGAATCGTGCGGCAAATAGATTGCTGTATCTTTTTCGAACAACAGATTTGAAAACACTAACGAATCGGTGGCTACAAAACGAGGCTTATCGTCAACATCCATGAAATAAATTCGGTTGTAGTTAAACAATCGAATGCAGGCACTGATAATATTCAAATTTGTTTTTAGTGTTTTGAGTTCAATTTTATCGGCCAACGCAGTTTCTCCAGCATTGCGATAGGCTTCGATTTGGCGTCTGTTTGTTTTTAAACGCACTACGATTGGACTGCTGCGAAGTGCAACAACTTCTTTGTTCGCTTGATCTATCTCTTTGCGGGTGAAATCCATTTTAAAATTGGAATTACCATATACGATCCGCATAGCTTTCAGGAGTTTGACAGAATCGCGCTCGGCCAAAGTTTGGGCAAAGAGGCCGTTTGCAATAAACGTACAAGCAGCCAACAACCACACTCCTATTTTCAACCTTTGGTTCATTTCAAATCTTTTACAATCTCTTTCGGTACAAACTTGTTGATTTTGCCTTTTCCGCGAATGATCTCGCGCACGATGGTAGACGAGATAGATGATAACTCGGCTGAAGACAAAATTAAAATGGTTTCCACGTTGGGGAACATGGCGGTATTGAGGTGAGCGATTGTCTTTTCATATTCGAAATCGGCTGAAGAACGGATGCCCCGCAGAATGTAGTTCGCCTTTTTTTCGTTGCAATAGTTGATGGTGAGCCCCGAGTAGCTATCGACAACAATTTTCTTTTCGCCTTTGAACACGCGTTGAATCCATTCTTTGCGTTGTTCGAGGGTGTAGAGCGATTGCTTTTGCGAATTGACTCCAATGGCGATAATGATTTTATCGAACAGCGGCAGTGCACGTTTCACAATATCAACGTGACCTACCGTGATAGGATCAAAGGAACCCGGAAAAACAGCAATTTTCGACATAGTTTTGATATTCAAATGTAGTGATGAATTGGTGATTGGTTTGTCATTTATTTGTAAAAATAGCAAAGATGGTAGTGCCGTAGTTTTTGAACTTAAAGAAGTTGGGATGTTGTTCGAAATTATGATTTGGGTTATGTTCCATAATGATCCAGCCATCGTCTTTCAGCAATTTGTAATGAAAGATGAGATCCGGAATTTCGGGGAGGTTAGGCAGTGGATAGGGCGGACCTGCAAAGATGAGGTCGTATTGCTCGGTGCAATGTTGCATGTATTTGAACACATCCATGGGAAAAACGCGCATGCCGGTGAAACCGAATTCTTTAGCTGTTTTTTTGATGAAGTTGGCGCATTTAGGAAACTGCTCCACAATAGCAATATCGGTGCAGCCGCGAGACGACATTTCGTAGCTGATGCTGCCTGTGCCGCCAAAGAGATCGAGGAATTTAACCGCTTCGAAATCGAAATTGTTGTTGAGCATGTTAAACAGTCCTTCCTTTGCAAAATCCGTTGTGGGGCGAGTTGGGATATTTTGCGGTGGGTGAAACTGACGCGATTTTAATTGTCCTCCAATGATGCGCATATTATAGACTAAAGAGATGAATATTTTGATGTTTCGGGTATTGGGCGAAGAGCTTAGACAGCACCACAGCCGGAGATTCCAAGAAGGAAACTTTTTGGAAATAGGTATAACTGATATTATAGAGTTGCGATGGGAAGGCTACATCTCCGGACAGCACCAGTTCGGTAGCTTCGCGGTTGATGTGGAGTTCTTGCGCTATGAGGTTGGTGTAGTAGGCAAAATCTTCGGGGCTACGAAAATCGAAGGTATTGAAGAATCGAATTTCGGAAGGTGAAAGGGCGTAGAACACATAGAGCAAGTGGGCATCGATATGCACGAAAAGCTTTGCGGGTGTGGCTTGAGCGGCAACGAGTTTCATCCATTGCAGCGGTAGCACGTGATAGGTAGCTGTTGGGAAAAAAGCAGCATAAAACTCTTGCAGGGCTTCATCGATGGGCAGTGAGCCGACAACTTGAAGTTCGTCCCAGGTGGAAGACAGATAGCCTGGTCCTTGGGGTTTATAGAATTCGAGTGGGGTGAGTTCTGCTCGTCCGGTTATACCGATTTTAATGTGTTTGTAGCCATTGGCGAAGAGAACTTCGGTGGCTACGATTTCTTTCATTTCGTGGAGGGCATCGCTGAAGCGGGTGATTTGGAGGAAGCTGTATTGGCGGTAGTAGATGAGCTCTCCGGAATCGGCTCCGCGAACACAAACGCGAAAGGAGTTTTCGATGAAGGCGAGGCATAGGTCGAAACTTCCTTCGGGCATGGCGCTGAGGAGAATTCCGATTTCATCGATGGTGTAGGTTTGTTTCACGAGCGCAAAGCAAAGAAATTTTTGAGGATTTTTGGAAGAAGGGACTGAAAACTGTTCGTTATAGAGGCATCGGGTGGGGAGACTGGATGGAAAGGGGGGCTTGATGGAACGGGGACTTGTATAGAAAACCTCCCTAAATCCCTCCAAGGGGTGGGACTTGAAATGCAAATTATTAGTGTAATTGCTTGTTGTCGGTTTTAGTCGTTTGCTTTCGACTAGGGGACTTGATTTTACTAGTTTTGCAGTGGTTAGAGGGGCTTGTGGTAGGCCTCTTCGCGTGCGGGATTGCAGTGGAAATCCTTTGCCGATTCTTATTGGCAAAGATTGGAACGAAAAGCCCGATATCACGCCCAAAGTATTAAAGTGCATTTGAAAATGTTGGACAGTTCATGAAATGGCAGGCAAAGTTGGTGACGCACCGTGGTGAAAGGCGGATTGCGGTTTATTTTGAGCGGGACAAGGCGTTGATTGCGCGGATAAAGCTGTTGGAGGGCGCGCGGTGGAGTGCTTCGATGGGGGCTTGGCATTTGCCGGATACGCCATTTTACCGGGCGAAGTTTAGGTTGCCGGAGGAGGTGCGGTTTAGTGCGGGGCATGTGGACCAGGTGGAGCGGTTTAGGCAGTGGTTGTGTTCGAGGCGATATAGTGAGAGTACGATTAAGACGTATACGGAGGCGTTGAAGTCGTTTTTGGTGTTTTACAACGAGCGGGCGGTGGAGGATTTGACGGAGCAGGATGTGATTCGTTATAATAACGAATATATTTTGGCGAATAAGTTATCGACTTCGTACCAGAATCAGATTGTGAATGCGATTAAGTTGTTTTTTGGGATTGTGTTTCAGTCGAAGATGAATCCGGAGTTGATTCATAGACCGAAGCGGCAGAAGTTGTTGCCGAATGTGTTGAGTAAGGAGGAAGTGAAATTGATTTTGGAGGCGCATGGGAATTTGAAACACCGCGTAATGTTATCGATGATTTACAGTTGTGGTTTGCGGTGCGGGGAGCTGCTGAGTTTGAAGCCGAATGATATTGATACGGTACGTGGGGTGGTGATTATTCGGCAGGCTAAGGGGCGAAAGGACAGGATTGCGCCATTATCGGTGCGGGTGTTGGATCTTTTGGGGGAGTATTATAAAAGTTATAAGCCGTTGGTTTGGATTTTTGAAGGTCAGGAGCCCGGGGAGCCTTATGATGCGCGGAGTTTGCAGTTGGTTTTGAAGCAGGCTTTGGCGAAAGTGAAGATTACGAAGCCGGTGACGTTGCATTGGTTGCGGCACAGTTATGCGACTCATTTGTTGGAGAGCGGGACGGATTTGCGGTACATTCAGGAGATTTTGGGGCATAGGAGTAGTAAGACTACGGAGATTTACACGCATGTGAGTACGAAGAGTATTCAGCGGATTGTATCGCCCTTTGATTATTTATGAAAAGCGGTATGAAATGTTTAGTTTTGATAGTATCAAATGATAGTATAAGAAATGAAACCACCATATGAAATTACATCTAAGTCCCTTCAGCTTATTAGTTCCATTTCGATAAAAATTGGAGAAGTAAATGCCAAAATGTTGGTTAGGCAAAATCCAAAATTGCGAAAACAGAATAAAATCAAGACTATACAATCATCTTTAGCCATAGAGGGTAATACCCTATCGGAAGAACAGATAACTGCATTGCTTGAAAACAAAAGAGTTGTTGGACCAGCAAAAGACATTAAAGAAGTATTAAATGCATTTGTTGTTTATGAGCAACTAAGTGTGCTGCGACATACATCGGAGCAGGACTTTTTAAAAGCACATAATCTATTAATGAAAGGTTTGGTTGAACAACCCGGGAAATACAGAAACCAAAGTGTAGGGATTGTAAAGGGTTCGAAAATAGCGCACGTTGCACCACCGCACACTAATGTTAGCTTGTTGATGAAAGATCTTTTCGTGTATTTAAAAGACCAATCGGAGTTAACGTTAATAAAAAGTTGTGTTTTCCATTATGAAATGGAATTTATACATCCATTTATGGATGGGAACGGTAGAGTGGGAAGATTATGGCAGACATTAATTTTAATGAAAGAGTATCCATTATTTGAATTTTTACCGTTTGAATCGCTCATCTCGAATAATCAATCCTCTTATTACGAGGCTCTAGCGCTATCGGACAAAGCGGGTAAATCGACAATATTTATTGAATATATGCTGGGTATAATCGATAAATCGCTTGATCAGTTGTTACAACAAAGGACAAAAAAGCTGAATGAGATAGATAGGCTGAGTATATTTTTAGGAACAATGGATGGCGTATTTACCAGAAAAGAATACATGAACTTTTTTGCTGAAATTTCGAGTGCCACTGCGAGTAGAGATTTAAAGAACGGTGTAGATATGCATATTTTAGAGCGATATGGAGAAAAAAAGACAACGCAATACAAGAAAATATAGTTCCAACTTGCTATTTTTAGGTAATGAAAAATGGCATACACTCTAAAGATTGAATTGTATCTACTCAATTATTAACTATAAAAACCACCCTTCATATCCACTAAAATGAAATATACCAAAACGATAGACAACTTCGCAAAGCGCACCAGTTTGGGGTGGATGAGCGAAGGTTTGTATCGGGTATATGCTAGTTAGCAGTAATGCCCTCGGAGACGAAAAATGAGAACTCAAAAATAACTATGAAAAAGTTAATTCTACTTATAATCCCATTCTTTTTTAGCAATCTCTTATCTGCACAAATTGACTTTATTAGCCAAACAAATGGACGTACTGTATTCTTCAAAGTGACGAAAATGGGACTATTTTATGAAGGATACTATTGGGTATTCGGTGACGGTCAAACGCTAATAGAAATTGGACGAGACACTATTACACACACATATGACAGTACTAAAACTTACAACATGTGTGTATATGGAATTCCGATGCCCGGAGCTCCGGCTGATTCAATTTGCAGGACAATTAATACCTACTTTACTGGGTTAACTGACAAATACGAGAATGAACTAAAACCTGACTATTTACAATCGACAAAATCGCTAACAATTAAATTTCCAAAATCTAAATCCATTGTTTCCATACATGACACAAAAGGGACATGTTGTTACCTTCAAAAAGACACAGATAATTCTATTGTAGTAGATATTGAAAATTGGACGAATGGTATTTACATAATTTCAATTCTGACAGACGAAAGACAAACTCGTTTTAGAATACTTGTAGAACATTAAATAGCTTGACAAGTGAATTGTGAGATTTGCATTAAATGCTTTTGTCACTAAAAAGTGACGAAAAAGGCACAACTGCTAACAGCGCGGTTTCGCTATGCGGGCAGTTTGCTTCATTGGAAAATTTGAGTTAGCTTTAAGTTGTAACAAATTATGAAAATCAAACTTCTAAATCCCGCACAGCGTAAACGCGCAAAACGTTATGTGCAAGCGGCTTTGAACATTCAAACATTCATGATAATCTTGACGAAAAACACTTGATTTCATTGACTATTTTGACGAATGAAATGACAAATTTTTTCGCGGCTAAATCACGAGAGAATTTGAGTTTTGAAAAAGACAATTTTACAAACAGGACGCATCGACAGTATGACAACTGGACGCGATCCAAGTAGCAAATATTTGTAAGCGTTTGTATCGGCTCCATGACGATTTTTTTGAGATTTTGATTTTTAGGGCTTGGGAACGCAAAATTCGATGACAAAAAACGCAAATGACTAACCAACAAACAATTCAAACCAGACAACTTATCGGCAGACAAATGAGTTATGAAAATAAATTCGCTATTCTCTGCTTTCAGACAAATAAAACGACTTACAAAATCGCTGACAAAAAATGACTAACGGACGCAGACGCAAAGCGGACGAAAGAATGTACAAAAGCTCCGCCAGCACATAACAGCGCGTTTTCGCTATGCGGGCAACTTGCTTCATTCGAAAATTTCAGTTAGATTTAAATTGTAACTAATTATGAAAATCAAACTTCTAAATCCCGCACAGCGTAAACGCGCAAAACGTTACCGGAAACCCTTGGGGACTGCTGACTATAAACATTCATACTATGAACAAAAATTTTAAAAAAGACATTAATGAAATATGGTAAGCATTGAGGACTACAGACAAGAAATTGTGAACTTATCTAACGAAGATGACAAATGCATGTTCACCCAGAAACATTTCTTTCATGGTATACCTGTTGTATTTGACAATAGAGAGAATGAATACTACCATTTCAGAAAGCGAATCGCAGACCAATTTAAGATCGGATTCTTTGAAGTAATGATTGTCGGCTCATCAAAGTTTGGATTCAGTCCCTATAAGTTTACTAAGTTCAGTCTTGACAGCGATATTGATGTGGTTTTATTTAATGAAAGGCTGTTTGATAATTTCTATGAGCTTGTAAGTGAATATCAATATCAAATCCGAACCCAAAAAATTAGACTAACGAATGACCAGTTCATACAGTATCAAAAATTCTTGAGATATTTTGTGATGGGTTGGATGAGACCGGATTTACTTCCACAGAATACAACCGAATTCAAAGAGCTAAAACAAAATTGGGACGATTTTTTTAAAAGTATTTCACATTCTAAATCAGAAGTTGGAAACTACATTGTGAAAGGTGGTTTATTCAAGAATTACTATTACGCAGAAAAATATTACCGTTCATCAATTGAAGAAATTTCAACTAAAATAAAAAGTATATAATATGGCGAAGCAAATTCCAGCACATCCAGACAAAAAATCAATCTCAGATTTGATTGGGAAAATTCAAAGAGAAGAATTGATACTACAACCAGAATTCCAAAGAGATTTTGTTTGGACACCGACTCACATGGAGAAGTTCATTCAAACTATCTTGGACGGGTTTCCATTTCCTGAAATCTATATTTCACAAAAAGGTATCAACCTTGATACTTTAGCGACACAGAATGTTATTGTTGATGGTCAACAAAGAATTACCACAATTAAAAGATATATTGAAGGGAATTGGAAGTTTGAAAAGAATATTCCTAAGTTTAAAGACTTAGGTAAGGAAGACCAAACTGATTTTCTAAATTATGATGTTACAGTTCGTGATTTGAAGGACGCAAGTCCAGAAACAATTATTGAAATCTTTAAAAGAATAAACTCAACAAATTTTACTTTGACAGCAATTGAAATTAACAAAGCCATCTACAATGGTGAGTTTATTAGTTGTGCAAAGGACATTTTAGAAATAATTAAGAATAAGGAGTTAAAGGTTGACATTTTTAGTGAAAGTGAACTAACGCGTATGGCAGACCTTCATTTCATACTGCTTGTCTTAGCAACTATTGAAGAAGGTGGTTACTTTACGAGAGACAATGAAGTTGAAAAATATATCGCCAAATTCAATTCAGAATATCCCAACTTAGAAGAAAAGAAACAATTACTTTCAACTGTGATTATTGATATTCTTACGAGTGAATTAAAGGACGATTCAATTTGGTTTCGGAAGTCTAACTTTTTCACAATAGTGGTAGAATTGTTCTTTCATGATACAAGAGTTGCTGACTTGCTTCCAAACTTAGTTGAATTTGAAAAAGTAGTTTTAGAAAACAAAAACGAGGACAAGCAAACGAACGAGTTTTCACTATATTACTCAAATATGTATTCGGGAACAAACAGCAGACAAGCAAGAGTCATAAGGAGCGAACTTTTTAGAAAGTACGTAATTAAAAAGTGACTACAAATACTTATAGACAGTGCAATGAGGGTTAATCGTCTTGAACATACTGATAGCAAACATTAAACGAAACCGCTTCTTTTGGACAATAGGGCATCCGGTAACAGCGGTTTTGCGTTATGCGGGCAGTTTGCTTCATTGGCAAATTTGAGTTACTTTTAAATTGCACTAAAAATCAAAATTATTCACCCAAATCCCGCACACCGCAACAGCCGCAAAACGTTAGTTGCAAGCGGCTTTGAACATTCCCGAGTTCAAGAACTTAACGCAACAGTTTACCAAAATTAACTTTGTTGCATGGAATCTAAAAAGTATCAACGAT
>JAEUUZ010000036.1 GCA_016786765.1 Chitinophagales bacterium | reverse complement strand
TTTCAGACTCATGTTTTCTCGTCATGTAGCCGCGAAAAAATGTGTCATTTCATACGTCAAAATAGTCAATGAAATCAAGTGTTTTTCGTCACGATTATCATGATTGTTTGAATGTTCAAAGCCGCTTGCAACTAACGTTTTTGGGCTTGGCGAAGGTGGGGATTAAAAAGTACTAAAGTTCAAATTTAGCACAAAAGTTAATAGAAAGTACAAATGCTCAACTTAGCACTAAAGCCCCACTTTTGCCAAACCCATGTTAGCGGTAGTTTTTATTTGTTCTGTTCTTTTATTTGTTGTGTAACTATCCCTATCTTTTTTTTAGCATCAAGTATTTTTTGGTCTTTCCTGTATTTTTCCAACTCTTCGTCAAGTATCAATTCTATTCCTATCTTGACAGTTTCAAAATACTGCAAACAATCATCTTCCTTTAAAGAATGAATACCAACGCTTAGAATTCCATATAACGTTTTGTTGTCAGATAGAAATGATGGCAAATAGTCTTTTAGCATTTCTATACGTTCAACTACTTTACTTTTAATATATAATTCTTCATTCCAATCTCCTTTCAATTTTGCTTTTTGATGTTCCTTTTCAAGCAAATATTCAAAAATTCTTCTGAGGTATACAAAAGAGCCAATTCCAATACCATTTGCAGCTAATCCGATAGCTCGTGAAAGTTCTTTAATTTTCTCTTTGTCTAAAACCTTTTGATAATCTTTAATTTTTGATATATGGAAATGTGCAATGCTCGGATATTGTCCTATTTTTTGAATATTCCCATTCTCATAATCAAGCCAAGAAACAACATTTACAATCTCTTTCGTTCTTGTACAATAAAGTTTTGTCACTATAAGTCCGTTGTAAACTTTTAATGAATAATGTTTTGAGTGAGGTTGGACAATAAAATAAGTTGTGTTTTCTTTTATTGTCGGGTTGTAAGCATCAATTCCCCTGTCACTCCACATTAATTCAAATAATTTGTCGCAGTCTTCGTCAACATCAAATTGCACTTTTGAATATAATGGAAGTTCAAAGTAGTAGTTATATAATTCAAGTAAATTCATCTTTTGTTTTTAGTTGTGAAGTGTCATTTTAAAATTACCGCTAACGTTTTGCGCGTTTGCGATGTGCGGGATTTAGAAATTGGATTTGCATAGTTGTAATAATTTAAAAGTAAATGAAATTTTCCAATGAAGCAAACTGCCCGCATAGTGCAAACGCGCTGTTAGCTGCTGCTGCCGGAGTATCTTCAAGACATTACAGAGCGACTTTAAGACGGACGGTGTCCAAGCGCCCTATCCTATAAGCACAATGGAAAGTAGAGCATAAGCAAACCAAAATAAATTGGGTCATTCTAAATTAAAAACCACCTGAAAAATCGTCAGGGCGAAACCCTGAAATGCAGTTGCAGCTAACGTTTTGCGCGTTTGCGATGAGCGGGATTTAGAAGTTTGATTTTCATAATTGTTTACAGTTTAAAACTAACTCAATTTTTCCAATGAAGCAAATTGCCCGCTTAGCGCAACCGCGCTGTTAGCAGTTGGCCACATCACGTCATAACAACCGTCAGACTATCGTCCTACGATACGTCTGGCGAGTTGGATGCAATACAGCC
>JAEUUZ010000031.1 GCA_016786765.1 Chitinophagales bacterium | reverse complement strand
GGTAGAAGAAGGGAAAAATAAAATGTGTGTTTTAAATGCCATTAGAAACAAAATTATTCACAGGATTTTTGCTTTGATCAACCACAAAACTGTTTATCAGAAAAATTTGGTTTTGCCATAGAAATCCCTAACGCGGCATTGAGGTGTAATTGAAAATTATTTTTCTAAACGTCATTCCCCAAAGGTTATTCATCGAGGAGAGATTGCTCCTCTGCCTAAGAATACGAATCGCAATGTCGGCTTATACTATGGTCGTCTTTACAATCTGCAAAAACACAGCAGCAACCTGTGTATTTTAAATACATGCTGTTCATTAGGCACAGCTTCATTCCCCACAGTTCGTATTGCCAGTTAATTAATTACAATTTTCTCCAAAACGAAAGAGATAAACAGAACTATTCATTGCGCTAGCGACTAACAAAAGCAAACACATCTTAAATCCCCGCCTTATAAATGGCATACAAAAATGCCTTCGAAATTTTTGTAGCCGCAACCGAACATAAATGGCCTTGTTGTGGCGTATCGATGCCTTGCTCCGCACTTGGGCATGCAGCAGTAGAACGATTGGTAGAACATATTTGCCACACACCACTTTGCTCACAACGTGCGCCATCGGTAAGGTTTCGGCTCTCAATATCTTGTAAATCAAAAATCATATCGTTGGTGAAGGTTTGTAACATCCAGGTGCGCATTTGCATTTTGGGACTGTTGTAACTCACATCATACACCAAAGGCGGTGTGATATGCAAAACACGTATGCCCTTCGCCCGAAAATCATCTACCATTTGTTTGTATGCATTCTGCACATCCGTTAGTGTTGCATCTTCAATATCGGCATAACCAAACTTGAAACACACCACACGTATTTTCCCCGTATTTAAAGTCACACGATTTTTAAACTCGGCTATCTTCCCCAATGGATTACCATTGCCGGAAGAAAACAATCCACCGTACAATCCGGTTTGCACCATTGTTCCCGATGCTTCTATATAATCAAAACTGTATCCGTTATCGTTACAGCCACCTTCTAAATCGCCACCAACCGATTGATGTACGAAGAGCGTATTCCACGATTTCAATTTGTCCTTTTCAGCAACAGGCAAATTGTCGAATGCCGCCATGCCCTCGAATCCAACAACTCCCGGCAAAACAGGAATATTATCAATGGTTTTAGGATTGTCTTTTTTACAGGCCGACATGAGCAGTAAGAAAAAAGAGAGTTGAAGAATGCGATGTACTGTTTTCATAAGTTTTGCTTTTAGTAAAACAAAGAATGCACGAATAGCCCTACAATTCAACAGAACTTCAGTAGATTTGTAATGCGAAAAAATCCGACATAGCCTATAACTCAATGAATAGCAACGATAAATGAAACTAATAGAACTCCTCTCGATTTTACAACCCGATGAACTCAAACATATTGAAAGTGCGCTGAAATCGGAAAACGACAGCATGTTGCTGCTCTTTAAAGAAATTCGAAAACACGATGAAGCCTCTTTTAAAAAAGAAAAAGCCAAACTGTTTCGGAAAGTGTTTGGTGTACCCTACGAAGAAAAGAAAGATGGTGTTTTTCGCAACCTGCAAACACAACTCTTTGCCTTTTGCAGAAATGCTATTGCTGATTATTGGAAAGAAACGAAGCAACCGCAAACGGCACTGGAAACTAAATTGTACTTAGAGGAATTAGTCAAACGCAAGGCATTCGACCTCTTTGAAAAAGAATGGAATTTAATGTACAGTGAATTTCAGGCGGCAGAAAACATGCTTGGCTTATCGTTTCTCCACGAAGTGAAAATACAATACCTGTATCAACAAGAATTTTCCGTGAAACGCTTAGATGAAATGAAACTGCAAATGCAAGAAGCATATGGATTTCTTCAACACTATGTGCAAGAACAAGAACTTAGCTTACTGTATTACCAATCGTTCATCAACAACCTCAGTCAACGCACAGGCCAAAGTACCATAGAAGTGCGAGGCACAACAACTGTTGGTGGGAAAGACAGCCGACAAAGTCAGTTATTAAAAAGCTATCTCGATTTTTTTGAGCAAACCAACATTGCTAAAAAAGAAGAAGCCGTGAAACGCATGCTGCAATTGGAGCCTGAAATTAAACTACACAAAAACTATCTGCATCATTTGATTAGAGCAGCGGTAGTCAACATGGGCGTGGAAGCCTACACCATTGGCAATTACGAACTTGCCGACATTTATCTAATGCACTTTGTGAATCATTATTTTGAAGGAGCAGAAACGAGAACTCGACACGTGATTATCCTCACCGCTATTTCGAATAAACTGCAATTAGAAAAGTACGATGAAGTGGATCGACTATACGGTTTAGTGAAAAATGCCGATGAAACTTCTTCCGTATTTTTTAATCGTATTCGCTTAATCAACGCCCTTAGCTTAATCTTTAGGCATCAGGAAGAGAAAGCCTTTGCTGATGTGCAAGCCGTATTAGCAGAAGGCAAAGAGCCCTTTACACAAATGTATTCGCGTATCCTCTTATCCGTTATCCACTACAGCGATAAGAATTACGAATTTGCCTTACGCGAAACCGAAAACATTATAAAAGGCACGCATTACAACGAACCGGTGGTGCGCATTGAAAGCTTTGCAGCCGATTGTTTTCATAAGTTTTATAAGATTTGCGGACTCACCTCTAAAAAACAACGCAGCGAGAAATTTGCATTATTACAACAAACCATCGACAGCCAAGAAGCCAGCATCAAAAGCTCTTTGCTCATTTTATTGCTGAAAAAAGAGTTGCATCGTTTGGTATAAGCGAAGCCACACAATCGTCTATTTAATTTGGGCGTGCCCTTCGGTCAGGCTGCTACAGGGTTCGCTGCGCTACCGTGCTCCACTGCATTACGCACCAAGCCCTCCGCATCCTTCACGCGGGCATTGTGCTATCATTTATATTTATTCCTCTTACGTCATTCCCGTGCAAACGGGAATCTCATCAACAGCAATAGAAAAATCTCACTCTGGCGCAAGAATGCAGGGTTGGTCTTTGCGTGGGGTTCTTGTGCCCAAAGTAAAATAGATTATTTTTACCCAATGAGTACCAAATACAAATTTCGGGACAGTCAAAAGTTGTATTTTATTTCTTATGCAACAGTTTATTGGATTGATGTATTTATCCGGGCAGAATACAGTCAAATATGGGTAGACAGTGTAAATTATTGTTCAGCACACAAAGATTTGGATGTATTTGCCTATTGTTTAATGCCTAGTCATGTCCATATGATAGTAAGTAGTCCAACAGGTCAACTTTCCAACATCATGCGGGATTTAAAAAAGCATACATCACTCAAAATAATTGAGGCTATTCAATTAAACAGCCAAGAAAGTAGAAAAGAATGGATGTTAGCCATGTTTAAAGAAGCAGGGAATATAAAAAGCAATACTAGTCGTTATCAATTTTGGCAACATGAAAGCCACCCCATTGAATTGGTCTCCAATGATATTATGCAACAGAAATTAGATTATATTCATAATAACCCAGTGGTTGCTGGTTTTGTTGATAATGCAATGGATTGGAAGTATAGTAGTGCTGGAGATTATTGCGGAAAGAAAGGATGTGTTGAGATAAAATTGATAGAATGATTATACTAGTGGCACAAGAACCCCACGCAAAGAGCCCTGCTGCATTCTTGCGCCAGAGTGAGAATAGTCAATTAATTTTCGTGCTACTGTTTGATTTCTTAGTTTTATCAAAAGCATACATGCAGAATAAAAAAATACTAATCCTTGGCGGCACCGGGCACTTAGGTAGCAACTTAATTCACCATTTGGTGAACGACAAAGGTTGTACACCCGAAAACATTCGCGTGTTTTATAGAGCAGGTACACCAACAAATGCAGTTGAGGACATTGAGGGCTTAAACTTTTTTGCAGGTGATGTATTAAATGAAGCGGATGTTCATCAGGCATTTGAAGGCATGCAAATTGTTTTTCACCTGATTGGTTCTACTACCTTTAATCCGCGCATCAAAAAACAACAATGGCAAATTAATGTACATGGAACAAAACATATTTTAGAAGCTGCATTGCACAGTTCAACCTTTGAAAAAATGTGTTATGTAAGCACGGTAAATGTTTTAGCGCCTCAACATGAGGCAGGCTCAGCTACTGAGATTGACGCTTGCAATCCATACACATCACCCAATAAAATTCACTCGTTTGCTTCACCTGAGCAGGCATTGCAATTTATCACCACCACAGAAAATAAAAAGAACGACAAGTGGGTGAAAGCCATTGACATTGGCTATTACGACTCGAAGTTAGCCGCACAAGAATTAGTGAACTACTATGTACAACACCATCAATTGAATGTAGTATCGGTGTTGCCGGGTACTATGTTTGGCGCTTATGATTTCTTGATTGGATCAGGCGTGTATATTACAACCCTTTATTCAAAAGGCATTCCGGTGGCGCTGAAAACAGGGTTCCCATTAACACATGTGCTAGACGTAGCCGAAGGCATGGTGCAATCCATTGAACATTTTCAAAGAGGCGAACATTTTATTTTATCGGGCAAGCCGGAAGATAACCGCAGTTTGAAAGATATGCTCCATATCATTGCCGAAGAATTGCAAACGTTCTTTCCGAACAAAAAATTTATTACTCCGGAAATAGAATTGCCTTATAGCGTTGTGTATGCTGTAGCATGGCTGTATGAGCGTATTGCAGGGCTTTTTGGTCTGCCCCTTACTATCAACACACAGGCGGTGAAAGCCGGTAAATACTATTGGTATTTCTTGCATGAAAAATCGGATAAATCTATTGGCTATACCGTCAAACGCACATTCCGAGCGGGTGTTAGAGATGCTATCAACTATTATATCCGACATAATTTGATTCATGTAAGTGAACGGCAGGCTGATAAGGCTTGATAGTTCAAGGTTTGCAGGATGTGCGTGAGCGATTGCAGTGAAAATCCTTTGCCCGCTTCAGAGCGGGACAAAGATTGCAACGAAAAGCGCGACCCGGCTGCTTAGCGGGGTCACGCCCAAAGAAAAATCAAACTAATTTTATTTGTGTTTTTACTATTTCGCTAAGACCAACTTAGCCGTGAAATGGCGCAATAACGGTGCTTCTTCGGTAATCATTAACCCTTTTATACTATCGCGATGTTCGAACACTTCGATGATTACTTCGGCAACATAATCGATATGGCTTTGGGTGTAGACACGTCTGGGAATGGCGAGGCGAACGAGTTCCATGGCCGCAGGAATTAATTTTCCATCGCTATCGTACTTGCCAAACATCAACGAACCAATCTCCACAGAGCGGATGCCGCCTTCGGTGTAGAGCGCGCAAACGAGGGCTTGTCCGGGATATTGCTCCACAGGAATGTGCGACAAAAACGCCTTTGCATCGAGGTAGACGGCATGTCCGCCAGCAGGCTGCATCACCGGCACACCGGCCGCTATAAGTTTGTTGGTGAGGTACTCGATACTGCGAATACGGTATTGTAAATAATTTTCGTCAAGCACCTCGCGCAAGCCAATAGCAATGGCTTCGAGGTCGCGGCCCGCAAGTCCTCCGTAGGTAGGGAAGCCCTCTGTAATCACCAACAAATTGCGGCAATGCACGGCCAACTCGGGATTGCGCAAGGCCAGAAAACCTCCGATGTTGGCGAATGCATCTTTCTTAGCACTCATGGTGCATCCATCAGCATAAGAGAACAATTCGTTGGCGATGTCTAACACCGATTTATGCGCATAACCTTCTTCGCGCAGTTTGATGAAATAACTGTTTTCGGCAAAGCGACAAGCATCAATAAAAAACGGAATGTGGTGTTCCTTGCAAATGGCGCTCACGGTGCGGATGTTAGCCATGCTTACGGGTTGTCCGCCACCGGAATTATTCGTAACGGTCATAATCACCATCGAAATATTTTCGGCTCCTTTTTCGGTGATGAGTTGTTTAAGTTTCTCTATATCCATATTGCCTTTGAAAGGTGCAGGAACGGTAGGTTGTTTGCCTTCGGCACATAAAATATCTATGCCTTCAGCGCCTGAATATTCAATATTGGCGCGGGTAGTATCGAACAAGGTGTTGCTGATAAAGCATTTTCCCGGTCCGCCTACAATGCTGAACAAAATCTTTTCGGCTGCTCGTCCTTGGTGCGTAGGAATAACGATAGGCATGCCGGTAATGTCTACCACAGCCGCTTCGAATTTGTAGAAACTGGTGCTACCGGCATAGGATTCATCGCCCAGCATAATGCCTGCCCATTGGTTGCTGCTCATGGCGCTGGTGCCGCTATCGGTGAGTAAATCAATCAATACATCTTTGGCATCGATGGTGAATGCGTTGTAATTCGCTTTGGTTAGAATGGCTTCACGTTCTTCGCGCGTATTGAAATAAATGGGTTCTACCGATTTTATTTTGAATGGTTCAATGATCGTCTTAATCATCACAATTGTTTTTATGCTATAAAAAAATTACTTCAACCTAGATACAGATTGAAAAAATGGGAAATAAAAAAACAAGGAAAGCTCCTAGAGCAGGAGCATCAAGACGGTTTGTTGATGATATTTTTCCAACAAGGCATAGGGCGAATGTAGGGCTTTTGGCGGTGGCAGAAAAATTTTGCAGTGCAAATGGACTATGAGTTTAATCACCTAAAAAAAGGAAAGGCCCGCATAATGCGAGCCCCTCTAACATAAAAACCAAAAGAAATTGGATTAGTTATTCGCGATAATTTCAGCGCCTAATGCTTCTGAACCGGTTCCTCCTAAGAAACCTTTAGCGAATACAGTGTAAATTTTACCTGCTTGTAATGTAATGCCGGGTAAAGGCAAAGCTACAGTTGATGTTCCGGCAACACGTACTTCAAGGTTATACGTTCCGGCATCAAGTGGTGTAAATGCAGTGTAGTCTTTAAATGCTTTGTTACCAAACACAACAGCACCACCTGTAACGGCTACATCTACTGCAGGTGCGTTAGGTGATAGGTGTACAAAACGTACATGTGCTTTTCCTGATGCCGGAGCGGTTAAGTCATCGGTTAATACTAATGCCGAGATTTTAGAAACCGAATCGATAGCGAATACTGAGTAATTCTGATCTTTGCTCAATGCTAAATCAGCATTAATTACCGTTGTTGATGTTCCTGAAACATTCACTTTAATGTTTCGTGTTCCTGCTTCAACTTGCAAATAGCCTGTGTTGGAAGGAAAATTAAGTGCAGCTGTGTTTTGTTTTGAATTGTCGACCAACAAATCTACTCCCGGTGCATTTGGAGAGGCATGTGTTACTAATACTTTAGCGTAGCTTTTGGTTACCTCTTCGTCTTTTTTACAAGAAGAAAGCATTACTAAAGAAATGAATAATGTGGCTGATGTTAGGGCAAGAAAACTCTTTTTCATTGTTTTTAATTTTTGGTGAATAATACTTGAGTAACATAGTGCACTCAATTTTTGTTTAATCTTTTCAGAAAAACATTAAACATTTAACATCTGATAAGAAATCAGCCATACTTTCCCTATCAGAAAAGAGGCTACAGCCCATTTTTCGCAATTGTTCGCATAAGTTGTAAAAGGGGTTATTTAAGTTTGCGCCTTTATGTTTATTAATTTGCGCACAATGAAATTCCGGCTTTCGCTTTACACACTACTCCTATTCTGTATTCAGGGTTACGCACAATCCTACAGCATAAAAGGCACATTGATGGATGCGAAAGATAATTCAACGTTGATGAGTGCAAGTGTAACGCTTACCAACATAGAAGATGCGAGTTTCAAGCAACTTTCGGCTACGGATATGGATGGGAATTTTGTTTTCGCGGGTTTAAAAAGCGGAGTATACAAATTGAAGTTCAGCTACATTGGCTATAGCGATAAAGAAGTTGTTGTAAGGTTATCCAACGAAGATAAATTACTTGGCAAGATTTTACTTTCCCAAAATGAAAAGACATTGAATGATGTCAATGTTGTAGAAAAAGCCGTTCGTGTAGAGCAGAAAGCAGACACGGCTGTGTATAATGCCAGTTCGTTCAAAGTGAATAAAGACGCGACTACGGAAGACCTTATTACCAAAATGCCGGGCGTGGTGAACGATAATGGAACCGTGAAAGCGCAAGGCGAAGAAGTGAAAAAAGTATTGATTGACGGCAAGGAATATTTTGGCGATGATGTGAACGCAGCATTAAAAAATTTACCGGCTGATTTGATAGATAAGGTGCAGGTGTTTGATCGTATGTCGGACCAAGCACAGTTCTCGGGTTTTGACGATGGTAACTCGCAAAAAGCGATGAACATTACCACCAAAAAAGGAATGAATAATGGCGTGTTTGGTAAATTCTACGCAGGCTATGGTTACCTCACCGATTCGCGCTACAGTGCCGGAGCGAATGTGAATTGGTTCTCGGGCAACAGAAGACTATCGTTGATTAGCATGTCGAACAACATCAATCAACAAAACTTTTCCATGCAAGATTTGACAGGAGCTTTAGGTACAACTACGCCAAGCGGACCGGGAGGAATGCGAGGAGGTGGTGGAGGCCGTGGTGGCAGAGGCGGTGGTGGTGGAGATAATCCTGCCAATAACTTTTTGGTTGGACAACAAAACGGTATTGCCACAACCCATGCTATTGGATTAAATTACTCGGATGTGTTGGGTAAGAAAAAGAACTTGAAAATTACGGGTAGTTACTTTTTTAATAGTACCGATAACGCTACTCAATCGGAACTTAACCGGAACTATTTCAGTAATGGAGATAGCACACTAAATTATAGCGAGAATAGCAGCGGAAGAAATCGGAACATGAACCACCGGGTAAACCTGCGTTTACAATACGATATCGATTCGGTGAATACATTGATTATTACGCCTAAATTTTCGTTGCAACAAAACAAGCAAGAAACACAAACTACAGGCGCCAATGCCTTTATAGCAGAAAGCCCTGTGAGTTCAACAAACAATCAATACACCTCGCAAAACAAAGGATACAGTTTCTCTACTGATATCTTATACCGACATCGATTTAAAAAACCAGGCAATACAATTTCCCTAAATGTTACTCCAAGTATCAACAACAAAACAAACAGTACCTCTCAATTTGCAAAAAGCAATTTTTACTCCCTCAACGATTCGAGTGTAATTGATCAGAAAAGCAACACCGACTCAAAGAATTACGGTGTATCGGGAAGCATCAATTATACTGCACCGGTTGGACCAAAAGAGATTATTCAATTGAACTACACGCCTTCATTTACCTGGAGTTCATCCGATAAGAAAACAACTAATTTTGATACAACAACAGCAGGGTATTCGTTATTTGACACCTTGTTGTCGAACAAATTCGACAATACATATATGACTCAACGGGCAGGTATGAGTTATAGTTATGTTGACAAAACCATTAACTTCTCTGTTGGCGCGAACACGCAATATGCCGTATTGAGTGGCAAAACTATTTTCCCTTATACAGTAAATACGAGCAGAGCATTTATTAATGTATTGCCTAACCTTAACTTCAACTATAAATTCAAAAACGGAAGCAATATGAAAGTGATGTACAGAACATCAACTAACCCGCCTTCTATTACTCAGCTTCAGGATGTAATTAACGTAAGCAATCCATTGCAATTAACAACAGGTAATCCAAATTTGAAGCAAAATTATACGCACTTTGTAATGGCGCGTTATGGCTTTACAAATACTAAAACAGCACAATCATTTTTTGCTTTTGTAGGTGTAAATATTGTACAAAACTACGTGGGCAATTCTATCTATATCGCTTCGAAAGATACGCTCCTGAATAGCAATGTTACCTTGCGATCAGGATCACAAATTACTTCGCCTAAAAATTTGAATGGCAACATGAGTGTGAATTCGTTCTTTACTTATGGGTTACCGATTACCGCCATTAAATGTAATTTGAATGTAAATGCCGGTTTTTCATACGCGCGAACACCAAGCGAAATCAATAATCAAATCAATTTTTCAAACAACTTTACACCTTCAGGAGGTGTGGTGCTGAGCAGTAACATTAGCGAAAAAATTGACTTCACGTTAAGCTATATGGGAAGCTACACATTGGTAAAAAATACGCTGCGGGCTTCATCGGATAATAATTACTTTACCCACAATGCCAACTTGAAATTCAACTGGCAATTTTGGAAAGGGTTTGTATTTAACACAACACTCCAGAACACACTGTATAGTGGAATCGCGCAAGGTTTCAATCAAAACATCTTTCTTTGGAATGCCGCATTGGGCTACAAGTTCTTAAAAGATAAATCGCTGGAAGTGAAGTTTGGCGTGAATGATATAATGAATCAAAACAATGGCATCAGTCGAACCGTTTCGGAAACCTATGTAGAAGACACTCGAAACCAAGTTTTGAAACGCTATTGGATGATGACGGTAACGTACAATCTGAAATACTTCAATAAGTCGAAGCATGTAAATTAATGCATTCGATCGCCTCGAAGCTCCATTTCTTTCATCAGTTCAGCTTCATAATCGAGCCATTCTTGCCAGCGGCTCATTACGGCATCATGATCGCCACGCACTTCAATAGCTAAATCGAGAAACATACGATAATGACCGGCTTCGCTCACCATTAGATTGCGGTAAAATGAGCGCAATTCATCATCATTAATATTTTGAGCTAACAATCGGAAACGCTCGCAACTTCTGGCTTCTATCATAGCCGAAAACAATAGTTTATCCGACAATGAATGTTCGCGTCTGCCACCGGTTTTAATAAACTTAGCCAACTTATTTACATACACATCTTTGCGTTGTAAGCCCAATTTCAAACCGCGTTTTTTTAATTGATCGAGTACCATTTTGAAATGCCCCCATTCTTCTGTAACTACAGGTGTTACTAGCTCTACCACTTTTTCATAATCGGGATAATTTTGCACTAAAGAAATGCCGGTAGAAGCGGCTTTCTGCTCACAATAAGCATGATCCGTTAAAATTTCTTCAATTGTTTTCTCTGCCAAATTCACCCAACGTGGGTCGGTAGCTAATTTTAATCCGAGCATCTTGCTTTTGTTTTCGGTGCAAACTTAGCCATTTTATAGCTTCGAACTGCACTAGCGTATAAATAAAAAGAGCGACCAATATTGGCCGCTCAGTATTGTCTTGGTATTGAAAGATTTATTTCATTTTGAATGCTGTTTGCACTTGCTTTACGAAATCTAATTTCTCCCAAGTGAACAACTCCACTTTCACTTTTTTCTCGTTGTCTTTTCCTTTGTTGAACACTTTCGTTACCTCTTTACTCTCTCTTCCCATGTGACCATAAGAAGCCGTTTCAGCGTAGATTGGATTTCTCAATTTCAATCGCTGTTCGATAGCATACGGACGCATATCAAATATTTTTTCAACGATTTTAGCGATTTCGCCATCGGTTAATTTCACTTTAGCTGTTCCGTATGTATTGATGAACAATCCGCAAGGTTTAGCAACACCAATCGCATAAGAAACTTGAACCAATACCTCATCGCAAAGTCCTGCAGCTACAAGGTTTTTCGCAATATGGCGTGTAGCATATGCTGCAGAGCGGTCAACTTTAGATGGATCTTTTCCTGAAAATGCACCACCTCCGTGTGCTCCTTTTCCTCCGTAAGTATCAACAATAATTTTACGCCCTGTTAAGCCTGTATCTCCGTGTGGACCACCAATTACAAATTTTCCGGTTGGATTGATGTGATATGTGATTTTATCATTAAACAACTTCTGAATAGAAGGTTTCAACTGTTTCTTAACACGCGGAATAATCACTTCAATGATGTCTTTTTTGATTTTCGCCAACATTTCTTTCTCCTTTCCGAAATCGTCATGCTGTGTAGACACTACGATGGTATCGATTCTTACCGGTTGGTTATTATCGTTATACTCAATGGTTACTTGGCTTTTAGCATCCGGACGAAGATATTTCAATTCTTTTCCTGCTCTTCTGGTATTTGAAAGCTCTTTCAAAATCTTATGTGCAATATCGAGTGCCAAAGGCATATAATTATCGGTTTCACGCGTAGCGTAACCGAACATCATCCCTTGATCGCCTGCTCCTTGTGCATTTGCTTTACTTTCAAAACTTTGCGCTTTAACTTTTCTGTCAACGCCTTGGTTAATATCGGCTGACTGCTCGTGAATAGCAGAAAGTATTCCACATGAATTTGCTTCGAACATGTATTCGCTTTTCGTATAACCGATTTCGCGAATAACCTCGCGAGCAATACTTTGTACATCGAGGTTAGCTTTAGATTTTACCTCACCCGCCAACACAACCTGTCCGGTGGTTACTAATGTTTCGCAAGCTACTTTTGACTCGGCATCATAAGCCAAAAAGTTATCAATTAGCGCATCAGAAATCTGATCAGCTACTTTATCTGGGTGTCCTTCTGAAACGGACTCGGATGTAAACAAATATGACATAGTATATTTTTAGATTGCCAAAGCTATAATTTTTATTTTTTCTGCAAAGGCTTATAGCGAGAATGATTTTTGACTTTCTTTTCTTTCTTTAATACCCCTTCATTCCTACGTTTGGTTTCGAAGTTATAGGTAACTTCGGTTATAGGCTTTTCGTTTTTCATATAGCGGACTTGCTGACGGGCATCCACAATGCGTTCATAGACATCATTTCCGATACGAATTTGATAGACATGTACTGTTTCCCCCTCTTCTTGTCTGTCGAACTCACTAATTGAATCCATTTGCGGCTGGGTGAACGATTTAGCCTTCACCTTCTTTTCCTTTAAATACTCATCTACTACTATCTTATAGTCATTACGCATGCTAGGACTCATGCTTTTAACAAGCGTTGATTTAGAGAAAATAGAATCTTGTACTTCTTTACTTTTCGAAAGCTGCACTTCAATAAAGACATTTTGCAACTCTTGATCGAGACGATTGATGATCTTATATGCACTGATATTAAAGGAAGGCTTGTAGAAAAACAGAACATAGGTTTTTTTTTCGCTCAGCCGAAAATGGAACTTTCCTTTCCTGTCGCTATAGGTTTTTTTAAGCAGCGAATCGTGCTCGAAAAGCGTAATTTGAACTTTTGTAACCGGACTTTGACGGTATGTTACAATGCCATATGCTTTAACATCTTGCGCATAAACTCGGTGAATACCAACAAAAAAAAGACAAAGTAAAATTAATCGCATTGTAGCTAAAAATAAAAAAAGGCCGTCAAATGACGACCTTTAAAGTGTAATATAATTGTCAGATTATTTTCTTGTAAAACGGCCTAAAAAAGATTCAGCCCCTGTGTTGATGCGTAACATATACATCCCCGAAGCAAGATCAGTTACATCTACCTTGTAGCTAGAAGAAGCTGAGGAGAGTATTGTTTCTTGAATCAACTTTCCTTGCATATCTACAATTTGAAAAACTGCATTTGAAGCAAATGGCAAGCCCTCAACATAAATGGTATGTTCTGCAGGATTCGGATAAACTGAAACATGTGAAAGTTGACGAGGCTCTTCAATTCCCGTACAAAGTTTAACAACAATAACATCTGTTGCTGTAGCAGAACATCCGTTTGCATCAGTATAGCTATAGGTAATTGTATCTTTACCTAGACCGGCAACACTTGGATTAAAGATAGTAGAGGCTACGCCTGTTCCGGAATATGCTCCACCCATTGGTAAACCACCGCTCAAAGTAATAGTTCCGGCATTTGAACATAGAGTATCTTGCGGTACAGCTAGCGAAACCGTTGGTAATGCATTGATGGTAACATTTACGGTATCCCCTTTTGTGCATCCGTTAGCATCAGTAACTTTAACGGAGTAGACACCTGTAGAAGATGCTGAAATATTTTGTGACGATGCTCCCGTAGACCACAAGAATGAAGCCCCCGTATTCCCGGCATCTAAATTTACAGAACCTCCGCATTGCGTTTTATCGGCTCCTAAACTTACTGTAGGCATGGCATGAATAGTAACCACAATCGTATCTCTTCCCTTGCAACCATTACTGTTGGTAACCTCCACAGCATATACTCCTGAAGCAGCAGCTACAATAGTTTGAGTTGTTGCAGCGTTATTCCATGTATACGTTGCGCCTGCATTTCCTGCATTCAGACTTACAGTACCACTACATTGCGCGGTATCTGCACCAAGTGCAACAACCGGGTTGCTGTTAATTGTCACCACAACAGTATCACTTGCTTTGCAACCATTTGCGGTAGTAACAAGTACATTATATGTTCCTGAAACAGTTGCATTTAATTGTTGTAAAGTAGTAGCATTGTTCCACAAATAATTAGCACCTGCATTCCCTGCATCTAAAGTCACAGCTCCTTCACAACTGGAGGTATCAGCACCTAGATTTACAACTGGGTTTGCATAGATAGATACTAATATGGAATCAGAAGTCTTACATCCATTTCCATCAGTCACTTCTACAGCATATGTACCTGTTACTGAAGCCGTCAAGGTTTGAGCTGTTGTGGCATCATTCCAAACATAAGATGCTCCTGTATTTCCGGCATCAAGCGTAACTGTTCCGGCACATTGTGCTGTATCTGCGCCAAGTTGTACTATCGGTAGCGCATTGATAGTAACTGCAATGGTATCAGTACCTATACATCCATTTGCATCGGTTACCACAACACTGTATGTTCCGGTATTACTAGCTATCAACGTTTGAGCAGAAGAAGCATCATTCCATAAATAACCGGCACCAGTATTTCCCGCATTCAATATAACCGTTCCGGCACATTGAGCAGTATCAGTACCTAAAGCAACAATAGGATTCTGATTGATAGTTACCAAAACGGTATCGAATGCATTACAGCCAAAGGCGTCTGTTACTTTAACACTGTAAGATCCAGAAGTTGATGCCGTTAATGTTTGGGTTGTTGTAGCATTGTTCCATAAATGCGATAATGTTGCATTTCCGGCATCTAAGACAATAGTACCGGCACATTGTGTTGTATCTGCACCTAAATCAACAACTATAGGCGAAGCCACATTTACCTGAATACTATCTGCTTTTGCACAACCTGCAGCATTGGTTACAGTTACGGAATATAATCCTGCAGTACTTACGGTGTTGGTTTGATTCGTTGTCAAATCATTCCAAGCGTAAGTACTACCGGTGTTACCGGCATCCAATGTAAGTGTTGATGAAGGACATAATGTAGTATCATTACCCACATTCACTGTAGGTAACGGATTCACAGTTGCAATTACCGGAATGCGTGGACTCACACATGGTGTTGCAATTTGCCAATTGTAAAACCAATAATAAGCAGTAGATGTTGCAGTTCCGGAACTTCCGGAAGTAATCGACACTGCATTGGAAGGAGAGTTATATGGAAACGAATTGCCGGAACTCTCTCTTACTAAATTGGTAATGCCGGTAGATGTCATCCCAATTTTGTAATTACCTTGCGGAATAGTTAAATTAATTGGAAGTACATTTGGTGTTGTCCCACCGGTTCCACTTACGCTAATAGGAGCTGTAGATTGTAATATTGTATTCGTTGGACTTAAAATATGAATGGTCATGGTTCCTGTTCCAACAGGGAAAACAGTTACAGATTGTAATAAAAAGTCAACATTAGCGGTAAAGTTCAACCCCCATCCTATGGTTTGTGTAATAAAGGAAGATGTTCCGTTCGTTGTTCTTCCCACATTCTCAATGTTGCCTAACCCTTGTGAATTTTGAACATAAAAAGTATCGGTAGAGGTAACATTTGGCGAATACGTAGCTCCAGTAGTTAAAACAGTTGTTGCCGTTGGCGAATCATACCATTTTAATGTTCCTCCTGCAGTGGCAGAAAGAAAAGCTACACCGGGTCCGCAAATTGTATCGTGGTTAACAATCGGAGTTTGCGGGTTGTTTACGGTAACTAAAACAGAATCGGATATATAAGTTCCACACACCAATGCTCTATATAATCGAGTAGAAGGCGGAGTAACAGTATAAATAACTGAATCAAAGTTAGCTCCCGATTCATTTACCCAAACAGTGTTCACCGAATCATAAGATTGCCATTGAATAGGCCCTACAACACCATTTAGTTTTAAAGTATGATTTCCACCTGCACAGATTTGAGCCGTTTTATTAGCAATAGAACCAACGCTAAACACTACTGTTTTATTCAAAGTGTCGTTGTAGCCTAATGCATCAGAAGGTTCTGATACAATAGCTTTAAAACTGTAAGTGCCTAGAGCAGACATATCGTAGCCGGCACTTATAGTCAATTCGAGCGTTGAATCCGCCAATAAAGAATCGGCATTTATTACTACCGCAGGGAAAGTTGTTGGATTTGGACCGGTTACTGAAACAGTTACGGTTACAGGATTAACGCCAAAATAAATAGTTTGCGCATTGGCATTTTTTACCCGAACTTTTACTACCTCAGCATTGGTATAACATTGCTTTTGCACCGGAGATAAAATGGCATCCATGGCAAAGTCAATAGATACAGGTGTACCTAAAAATTCATCCGCACCAATATCCGGACGTAGCCTTGAACCGGCACAACCCGGCTGTGGACAGCGAACATCACCATCAATATCTACATTTACTCCTAGACCCGTTTTCCCTCTATCATTTAGAAAATTCGAAACTACATGTAGATCCGTAATAGAGTTAAAGAGTGGTGGCACGGCAACTGAATTCGTATCCCATGCACTTGTAGATTTCCAAGCGCTAATTGTAGCACAGTTTATGTTATTGTAACGGTATGGAGCAACACCGGTTCCATACCAATCGTTATTATCCATCCCGGTAATATAGCCTAAAGTATGGGCTGTATTACTTACTTCAATGGCATACCCTAAGCCGGTGTTTACGCCAATGTTGTTAAACAAACGGAGATCATTGTAAGCCCCGGTTGTTCTATTGATGTAGAATGCTCTACCAGCCGTTGCTGTTCCACCGGTAACATTTACGCTGTTATGAAAAACATCCACGTAAGCACAGTTGTAAGGATAAACTCCATAAACAGTACTTCCGTTAGTACACGTTACAAAATTGTTAGTGGCTTTAGCTGGTATCAAAAAGTTGGTGCTTTTTCCTGTATATAAGTAAAGTCCGTAACTTGTTGTTCCGGAATCCACCCATATTTTATTGTTTTCTACAACAAAATTGTCGTTGAAATAAACATTTATACCATATACCGTTGTTGTTGCTCGAGTAGTAACAGTGTTGTTAGCAACAAGTATATTGTCGTTATAATAAGGATACATACCATACTGTGTTGTTGGGAAAGTGGCATAAGAATAACGACCACCTGTTACTATATTTCCTGAAATAACAGAAGAGTCTTGATAGTAATTGTATACACCATAGTAGAAAAACCTACTAATCTTGTTGTTGATTATTTTGTTGTTTTTTCGAAGTATGGAGGAACTTTGTCCAACGATACTAATTCCATAATACCCACCGTAAATTTCGTTATCGGATATCAAATTGTAGGTTCCGGTTGCTGCTCCAGTGGCTGTAGGACTAGATGCAGAAGCCGAAATAAAAACACCTGCATAATTGGTTGAACCCAAAGTGGAATCAACATAGATTTTATTACCAATAATTTGATTGTAATCGGTAGTGTTGTATAAGGCAAATCCAACACCGTATTGAGCAGTTGTAGAACCTAATGCTACAATAACAAAACTGTCAACAGTTACATAATCTGAACCATTGAAGTTGAATTGCGCACGCTTACCCGTGTTGGTGGAAAGGAATTCTGCTCGCTCTCCATGTCCATGAAACGTAATGGTATTAACTGCCGATGCCCCATTAATTTGATTGAGGGTCACTTGATCGTTAATATACGGACCACTTCCAACCGCTACATCAAACACAACCGGCCCACAAACACCGTAGTTATTCAATGCAGTTGCTGCATCGTTAAGGGTTTGAAAGTTTATTCCACCGGTTGGTAGCGCACTATTAATAGTATAGTTACCAGTTAACCCTAAAAGCTCGGTTTTGGTTAATGTATCGTTAGTCGTATTTACATCTGCATTCGTATTAGGAAGCGATGTAAATGCAATAATTTGCGGAGTGCTACCCGGAGCAAAAGAGAATGCACCCATATTTAATAACGTATCATTCGTTGAAGTAACATTAAGACTATACGTATTACCGCTATTTGGTGTTGGTGTGCCATCTACAGTACAATATACTTTTACAGATGTTAATGTAACTAATCCATAATTTTTCACCCGCACATAAATACTATCGGTTATGCTGGCACAAAAACCGTTAATAATTTCAGCAACTCCGGCTTCATCATTCAGTGGGGTAAATTCCAATGCGCCCATATCGGGTTTAATTGGTCTTGCTACTCCATTATAATCATCATTCACAATAGCTTGTAAGTTAGCCCCTGAATTGTTCAAAGGACCGGCACCTGGAGTTAAATCAGGAGTTAACAAGCTGGCGAATGAAGGATCGACCGAAACTGAATTGGAATCCTCAAACGTAGCTGTTTGCCAATCGAGTAAGGTCAATTGCGGTGTAGCAGAAATATACCCTACTGCATTTGTTCCAGATGCAGAACTCACATATATGTCGTTATAATTAGCATAAAAATTAGCAGGAGTAGTACTTAAATAATAGCCATATTTAGCACCGGTACTATTTCTTGTGATACTCATTATATTATTGACATAACGAATAGAATCAGTTGTAGATGTTGTATAAAAACCATAAGTAGCAGTGGTTCCGGAACCACCATCTATCGCTACAGTATTATGATAGAAATTCACCCCTTTGGCTGCAGTGAGGTAATAATTATAAATAGTACCGGCACCATTTATGTTATATACCTGGTTGTTTTTTACAACTACTTCTTGCCCGGGCACTGTAGCTAAAGCAGAAAAATAGAATGGGTAGCATGCCGAAGTACTGGTTGGAATTCCCGTAAAAGCATCATGTACTAAATTCTTCTCTATGATAGCATTTGGAGTTAATGTTACCAGATAAATCCCATAAAAAGTGGTGGTAGTGGAACGCAGCGGTCTAAAAATTTCATTTTGTGATACAAAGGCGGTATTCATATTTTGTAGTCGAAAACCATAAGAATAGAAATCTGAAATTTTATTCCCGATAAATTGATTTTCGTTGGTTCCTACTGCACCGGCAACACCGGAAGTTGTAATCCCGAAGTAAGGGCCTCCATTTGCTCCCCCTTTAATCACATTATTCATAAACAGATTCTGTCCGCCTACATATCCAACCGTTGTTAGTGAGCTGAAACTTCCTGTTAATGCAATACCGGCCGAGTTTGTACCGGTACTTGTAACTGCCGATAAATCAATAGTGCAATTTTGAATAACGTTTCTACTGGTTCCATTCGTTAGTACTATTCCACCTCCGTATGTAAGATCTGTTCCGATCAATTTTAAGCTATCGATAGTAAAATAATCAGTACCATCTAATGCAACAATATAGTTTGCGCCTACTGTTGGAGCGAAGGTAAGTACTTCATTGTTTCCTTTAATGGTAACACTATTGGAAGAACTAGCCCCTAAAATCTGATTAAATTTAATCTGTTCGTTATATGGACCGGAGCCGGGTGTAACAGTTGCTACTACAGATCCACAAACACCATAAGCATTTAAAGCTTGAGCAAAAGCGGTGAAACTGGCAAAATTTGTTCCACTCGTAGAAGCACCACTATTAATGGTATAGTTACCGGAAAGACCGGTTAAAAAACCAAGTTTTTTGAGTGTATCATTAGACGTAAAAGGATCCGCTACCCCATTCACACTTGAAATAAAACATACTAAATCATAAGAAGTTCCTGAAGCAAAACTATAAGAACCTAGAGTTAGGTTAGTGGATGCCCCTTGCGGCAATGAGCCTACAAAAGTATCGGGTGTTTGTAATACTCCATTTACCGACCAATTAATAATAGCAGAAGTTATAGTATCTAATCCTGCATTAGAAAAATCAACAGCAACATCTGTCGCTGAAGGACAAATACTTGTTGGAGATGTAATTAAACTCAACGCTCCATTTACAGAGGCAGCCGGAGAATACGTAATTCGAATGTTTGGGCGAAATTTATATGCTGCAACACTTCCATTTAGGGTTGTTCCTGTACCTGTTACACCCACAATCATTGTTGCTGGAGTTGTAGCTGTATACTCCCACTTGAATGATCCGGAAGCACCGCCATTACCGGTCATGGTTAAATCAGAAGCTATCTCTAAAGAACCTCCGGTATAAACAAATGGTGAAACATTAATGGCTACCCAACCTGAAGTGTTAGGCAACTTGAACGCTGAACTAGTGTATACTTGTGTGTGTGAAGTTAAAATTGAAGCCCAAGTGGTGGTGGTGGGTAAGGTTGTATTAGTCGTATTTCCCATGTAGAGGGTATAGTTGGCTGGTACAATAAAACTATCGACATTCGTTTTATTGAACTCCAACTTAGTAATGGTTGACCCCGCATAAATACCGGCAGCAGCTAATTCAGCCTGCGTAAAGAGAATGTCGCTTTTAGCAGCATTTGTTGTTGATGTTGCCGAAAATCGATATATCGGACTATAAAGTGTATTGGCCGGCACATCATTGCCTGTACCAATTTGTGCTGTAATTTGTGCTTGTACAAATTGTGAAGAGACAATTAAAAGGGCGAGTGCAAGTAAAGATTTTAGTTTCATGTCTATGATTTAGTGGTCCGAAAATGCACAATTAAAGCCAAAACAACCTCATTTTAACATTTCAGCAAACAATCGCGATCGATTCAAAGCATTCAACATGAAGCTAACACCAACTTCATTCTAAAGTACGCTGTTAGTTGGCAAAAATTCAGATAAGTTCCTCCCTAAAATTTCAACAATCGATTAATCCCATCTGCCACTTTTTCAGCATTGGGCAACATCGCCTTTTCTAAATTCTCATTTAAAGGAATAGCGGGGGTATTGGCAGCACCAATAACCTGAACCGGTGCATCAAGATAAGTAAAGCATTTACTTGAAATTCGACCGGCTAGGGATTCGGCAAATGAAAAACTAATCGTTTCTTCAGTAAGCACAATCACTTTCCCATGTCGTTTTACCGTTTCAAATATCAGCTCCTCGTCTAAGGGATTTAACGAGCGTAAATCAATAATCTCTATTTGTCCTTCAAAATGTTTTGCTGCATTTAATGCCCAATGTACTCCCATTCCGTAGGTAATCACACATAGCGTTTCGCCATTTTCTATATGTCCCTTTTGCGCTTCCAATGCCACTCGTCCTTTCCCAATTGGAACAATGTAATCGGCATCCGGCTCAATCGTTTTAGCCGCTTCGGTTCCTTTTACTTTACTCCAATACAATCCTTTATGCTCAAAAATCACTACCGGATTGGGATCATAAAAGCCTGCTTTCAACAAACCTTTCATATCGGCTGCATTCGAAGGATAAAGCACCTTTACACCTTTCATTTGTAATACTACCGACTCTACACTCGATGAATGATAAGGACCTCCACTTCCATAAGCCCCAATAGGAATACGAATTAAAGATTGCACCGGCCATTTACCATTACTTAAATAACACGACCGCGACACTTCCGTAAACAATTGATTCACTCCCGGAAAAATATAATCCGCAAATTGCACTTCAACAATGGGCTTGCAACCCACAGCGCTCATCCCAACTGTACTTCCAATAATATAAGCCTCCATGATTGGGGTATTGAATACACGCTCATCGCCATACTTTTTAGCTAAAAGTGCCGCTTCTCGGAACACACCACCAAGTTCACCACCCACATCTTGCCCATAGAGCAAGGCTTCCGGATGCTTGGCTAGAATTTCATCTACTGCATGAAGAGCAGCATCCACCATCATCACCACTTCCCCACCTTTGGGTTCTCTATCCCCTGCTTCACCTACTTGACTTGGTGCAAAAATGTGTTTATATAATTCATCGGCATCCGGACTAGCTTCTTTTATCGCATTCTCAAAATCGTTATGCACCTCAAGAATGGCGGCATTTTCAATAGCGGCTAACGTATTTTCATCGGCAAAATGCTGATTCAACAAAAAAGCTCTGAATTTTGGAAAAGGATCGCGTACTGCATCTTGTTCGAGATTATCAACACTTCTATACCATTCTTTTCGAACACCGGATGTATGGTGGTTCAACAAAGGTACCTTAGCATGAACCAAGATTGGTTTTCGCGTTTCTCGAATCTTTTCGATGGCCGTGTATAATGTTTGAAAGCTGACTTCCGGATCAGTTCCGTCTATAGATATTACTTCAATACCCTTAAATCCTTTCGCATATTCAGAGGCATCCATAGCGCGGATTTCAGAGGAATGGGCCGAGATATCCCAATCATTATCTTGCACTAAATACAATATCGGAAACTGGTGTAAAGCCGCCATTTGAAAGGCCTCTGCCACTTCGCCTTCGGTAACACAGGCATCGCCTAAAGAGCAAAACACAATGGGTTCTTGACCTCTTGGATAGGTTTCAATACCTTGGATTTCTTTATATTGTATCCCCTGCGCTGAGCCGGTAGCCGGTATGGCTTGCATACCGGTAGCCGAAGATTGATGTGGAATTTTTGGCAAATCGGCCCTATTACTACTGGGATGAGAGTAATACGTTCTTCCGCCCGAAAAATAATCAGAACCCTTGGCCAGCAATTGTAACATTAAATCGTAAGGTGTAAATCCCATGCCCAATAACATGGAATCGTCACGGTAATAGGGGTATACAAAATCTTGTGGCTTCAATTGCAAAGCTGCAGCCAATTGAATGGTTTCATGCCCTCTTGAAGTGGCATGCACATACTTGGCACAAATATCTTTTCGCTCTTCATACAGTGTGGTCATGGCTTTTGCCTTGCACATCTTTTCAAAAGCGTTGAGGTAAAGTTGTTGGTCTACTTTCATTTACAACAATTTTAAGAATAGAATTGTAATTTCAATAATTCAACAACAGATAACTTTTGTTATGGGCCAAGCAATTACGAAAAAAGACATAAAACGTGTAGACAAGATTGATTATCTGACTATTCGCGATGAACTGAAAACTGGTGATTTAATTTTTTGCTCTGGCGATTATCGTTTTTCGAAATTAATTCAACATTTCACAGCATCAGTATGGAGTCATGTAGGTATGATATATAAAGACGATAATCTTGGTAGAATATTAGTACTTGAAAGCGAGAAAATGTATGGCGTACGCTTAGCACCGCTCTCGAAATATGTGAAAGATTATCACGGAAAAAATAGGCCCTACAAAGGGCAAGTGATTATTGCTAAATTGCAGCCTACGCCCGATATACAAGCCATGAACAATGCGATTAGCTTTGGCTTAGACGAACTAACCAAACCCTACGATAATTCAGAAATCATTCGTATAGCCTTGCGCATTTTGTTTCAAATCGGCAAACGAAAACGCGATAAAAAATATGTTTGCTCGGAATTAGTATACGAGTGCTTTGCCAAAGCAGGTATTACTTTTATTCCCAAAAATCGAATGTTAACGCCTGACGATATATGGAGCGATAAACGCGTGGAAATGAAATATAGAGTTTTATAAACAGGAAACGAAATCCAGTTGCACTGTCGTTTCGGCATTTACTTCTTGCGTTTCCGCTTACGATTGTTGAGATAATCGTCAATTGCAGTTTTGGTTGTTAGCCAATTTCGACCTTCTTTGTACGCATCAATTTTCCCTTGACGTGCCAATAAACTCAAGTACTCTTGCCCGTATGGCATTTGTTCTTCTTCGATAATAGTTGTAATCGTTTTATACTCTTCATAGGTGCCGGGATACGCACTCAAGTAAATATCTAAAGAGCGTTCCAGTGCCTGCACCATCAACAACAACAATTTCTTGTATGATCCATTGTTGGCTTGGTTCAATGCATCGTAATATTTTTTTCGATCGTTCTTTAGAATGATAGCCGGAGGATAACCCGAACGCATCAACAAGAGATTCATGGCCAAACGAACGGTTCTACCATTGCCATCAAAGAAAGGGTGAATCCAAACAAAACGATGATGAAATAACGTAGCCAATACAACATCGTTGAGTTGCAATGGATTTGTATTTATATAATCGATTAACGATTGAAGCAGAACCGGAACTTTCAGCGGGTTTGGGGGCACAAAATTAGCCCCAACAATACGAACACCCCCATTGCGCAACCGGCCTGCAAATTCTTTTTCAATTTTCGACATTACTAAAGCGTGTATGTCTAAAATATCACGCTCTCGAATGTTATACTGCGGGTTTACAATTTCTTCTAAATAACCAATAGCCTCGTGATGATTAGTAATCTCGAAATGTTCGCGAAGCGACTTCCCACTCACTGTCATCCCATCTTCCAAAACAATTCTGGTCTCTCTAAGTGTAAGCGTATTACCTTCAATACTATTGGAATTGTAGGTCCATTCTACGTTTAAACCTTCCCGAATTTTGGCTAAAACATTAGCAGCCAAAGGCCTTTGGACAACTAAACGTTGCTTCTTTGCAGCTAATCTGTCGAAAGATTCTTGTAGCCCACTAATATCGGATAAATTAAAATCAAACATAAACCGACACAAACATACAAATTATCGGCAAATAAAAGTAATAACCTATCCGATATTAAACAAATTGAGTTGCTGATCTGTTTTGGGGTTAAAAAGAGAGAAATCTAAGTTGATAGTTTTAGGTTTAGGAAGATACTTTTGCTTTGCTACTTTAAATTGTTGTTGAATTAAATCAGCCCAAATGCCCTCTCCTTTCATCCGAATTCCAAAACGGCTATCATTCACTTTCCCGCCATGTAAATCTTGAATATGATGCATAATTTTATTCTTCCGATCAGGATAATGCAATTCTGCCCAATCTTCAAAAATGGGACCTATTTGTCCGTTCAGTCGAACCACTTCATAAGTAATATTAATAGCACCCTCATCTGCCACCGACTTTACTAAATCAATGATATTGTTGTCGTTTAATGAAGGTATAATAGGGGCAGCGAGCACTTGAACAGGAATTCCGGCATCGGTGAGTGAACGTATAGTTCGTAAAACATTGCGCACAGAAGACGTTCGTGGCTCTAATTTCCCCTTTACCTCATCATCTAAGGTATTTAAAGACAAAATTACAGTTGTCAGATTCTGCTTTGCCAACTCCGACAAAATATCGGTATCTCGCTCTACCATTGCATTTTTGGTGATAATAGCAACAGGATGCTTGAATTCGGCAAATACTTTCAAGCAGTTTCTTGTCAACTCTAACTTCCGTTCAATGGGCTGATAACAATCCGTGTTTCCCGAAAAGGTGACTAATTCAGGCTTCCAGTTTTTCTTTTGCAATGTTTGTCTGACCAACTCAGGTGCCGATTTCTTCACCAAAATGATTTGTTCGAAATCTTTCCCGGCACTGTAACCCCAATATTCATGCGTATTTCGCGCATAACAATACACACAACCATGCTCACATCCTTGATAGGGGTTAGCGCTGTAACTAAAGGGCAAATCCGGACTGGTTACTTTATTGAATATCGTTTTCGGAAATACTTCTTTGAAAACCGTTTTAGGATGCGGATACAACAAATCCTCGCGCTCTTCATCAGTAGGCAAATCTTCTAAAAAATGCTCCACCGATTTTTTTTCAAATCGATTGGTAGGATTACTTTGCGCACCGCGACCGCGAATTATGTGTTTAGGTGTTTTCACTCGAATATGAAGATAGAAAATTACAGGAACGCGCTTTTAAAGAAATAGTTTGTTGAATAAATTATTTTTAGAAAAAGAATCGGAAAGTTGAATTTCGAAGAACTCTATCATGCGCACAAAGACCTCGTGTACAACTTGGCGCTACAGTATGTTCAAAATACTGAAGATGCCGAAGAAATAACACAAGATGTATTTCTGTCTATACATCAATCTATTGAAGGGTTTCAGCAAAATGCAAAACTGAGCACATGGATGTACCGAATTACAATTAATAAGTCGTTAGATTATATCAAAGCCAAGAAACGCAAAAAGCGATTAGGTATTTTTTCTTCCCTGTTTTTTGAAGATACAGGAACAATTAGGCATGATATTAAATCGTTTGACCACCCCGGAGTGCTATTGGAAAATAAAGAATCGCTAGTTGCACTATTTGTATTAATCAATGATCTTCCAGAAAATCAAAGGACAGCCTTGATTTTAAGCAAGATTGAACATAAATCGTTGGCTGAAATTGCAGAAATAATGGAATTGAGCTCAAAGGCTGCAGAGTCGCTCATACAACGGGCAAAAGTTGCTCTTTTAAAAAAATTAAAACAAAACGAAGGAAACCGATGAGAATGTCGTCAAACAAACAGAACACCGGAAGTTATGGAAAATGAGTTAAACATATTGGACCAAGTGCAAAAAGTAAGTGCACCGCCATTCTTGTTGACCAGAATTCAACAACGCATCCGCAACACAAAAGAAAGCACTTTTTCGCCCGCACTAACATGGGTATTGAGCCTTAGTTTGGGCGTTGTGGTTATAGTCAATGGGGCTTTGCTAGTGAATACATTTATTGCCTCGAAGCAAGAAAAAAATCTAGTACAAAGCATGAATTTATTACCGCAAAACGAATTATATAAATGAACAAATTAAAGCTATTAAGTATTGTTATTGTTGGTTTGTTAGTCGTCAATTTGCTATTGGTGATTGCCTTATTTATGCGAAAACCGCACCCTAATCCTGAAGGTCCGAAAAAGCTAATCATTGAAAAACTGCACTTTGACGATGTCCAAATAAAAGCATACGACCAAATGGTGGAATGGCACAGGAATGAAATCAGAAAATCGGACGAGCAAATTTTGAAGCTCAAAAACACACTGTATAGTCACTTGAATGAGGAGATTGACCAACACACCAAAGACTCGTTAATTGCTGCAATTGCGAATGTGCAAACATACATTGAACACACACATTACAAGCACTTTGAAGACATAAAACAACTATGTAAGCCTAATCAACAAAAAGATTTCGAAAAGCTCACGCAAGAGATTGCAAATTTATTTGGAAGGCCAAAAGGAAGACGATAAAAAATGCGAATACTTATCTGTCTATTGTTGCTACTTTTAAGCGAAGTTTCACTTGTTGCGCAACAAGAGAAACTTGTTCAGTTGAAGATTATCCCCTTTTTTAGCACCACTTCAGCATCCATTCTCGATACTACTTTCCAGCTCAACACATCGGATAGCATTCGATTTGAGACCGTAAAATTCTATGTTTCAGCGATTGAATTATTCAGCCATTCACAAAAAGCATGGAAAGAAAAAAATAGTTTTCATCTTATAGATGCTGCGCAACAAAAAAGCAATACCATTCTACTCAACATACCTAAAACCCTTGACTTTGACAGCATTCGCTTTAACATAGGGATTGACAGCAGCACCAACTCAGCCGGAGTTTTAGGCGGAGACCTCGACCCTACTAAAGGCATGTATTGGACATGGCAAAGTGGTTACATTAACGTAAAATTGGAAGGAACATCAAATCTGGTGCATTCGCCCAACCATGCATTTGAATTCCATTTGGGTGGTTACATGGCTCCGTTTGAAACGATACGAAACATTAGTCGTCCTTGTGCAGATAGCAATGAGATTAAAGTATATGTAGATTTAAAACAGTTTATTACTGCATTCAACTTACAAGAAACGCATCATGTAATGTCGCCTAATGCAGATGCAGTGAAGCTCTCAGAATTATTGACCCATTGCATTTCAGTGAAATGAAACAAAGTATTGCTCTTCTTGTGTTAGTGAGTATTATCACCTTAGCATTTAAGGCAAGTGATAACAAAAGCATTACGTTTCCAAAAGGCTGGCCCAAACCCAATTACGACTTCTCCAAAAAGCCCTTAAAGTCCGCAACCATTGAACTTGGCAGAGCTTTGTTTTACGACCCAATCCTTTCGCGCAACAATACCATTTCGTGTGCGAGTTGTCATTCACCTTACAATGCCTTTACCCATGTTGATCATGCGCTGAGTCATGGTATTGAAGATAAAATAGGCACACGTAATTCACCCGCATTAATGAATTTAGCATGGAACAAACTATTCATGTGGGATGGAGCAGTGAATAACATTGAAGTTCAGGCTTTAGCCCCTATGCATAACAGCGTTGAAATGGATGAAACCATTGAACATGTAGTCACGAAACTTCAAGCCTCAACAATTTATCCATCGCTGTTTCGAAAAGCCTTTGGCGATAGCATTATTACCGGAGAACATACATTAAAAGCCATTGGACAGTTTATGCTGACCTTAGTGAGTGCTAATGCGAAATACGATAGTGTGATGCGGCATCAAAGCAAGTTTACAATGCAAGAAGAAAACGGTTATCGTTTATTTAAAACCCATTGTTCTTCTTGTCATACCGAACCATTGTTCACCAACCTATCCTTCGAAAACAATGGGTTGCCTGTGGATACTAACCTTAACGATTATGGAAGAATCCGCATTTCGCATCAGGCGAACGATTCACTTAAATTTAAAGTACCCACATTACGCAATATTGAATTCTCTTATCCCTACATGCATGACGGCAGATTAAAAACACTTTCAGCAGTACTAAAACATTACACGTCAGGTATTCAAAACAGCAATACGCTTTCCCCTACACTTCAGCATCCCATTGTATTAACAGCGAATGAAAAAATAGACTTAACTGCATTTCTGTTAACCCTCAGCGATAAATCGTTTTTATTCAATCCCCATTTTGCTTACCCTAAACATATTTTATTACCCTAGCGAGGGTTTCACAACAAATTATCGTCTAATCCTAAAATACACAACGTATGACTCAACAAAAAAAGATTCTCTTCGCAACGCTTCTTATCAGTGCCTTTGCGGCAAATGCACAAACTAATCCTGCCATTACCGCATGGTTGCAAAACACAACAGGAATAAAAGGCCGCCATTATGTGAGCGGAAATTCAACGCCTATTAACGACAACGATTCCGCTAACGTACTTTCAGTGCAATACTCTGGCACGTCTGTATATGTGCGCACCAATGGAGTACCTTCCTATATCACCGGACCTTTTTTAGATGGGAACCCGTCTGTTACAACTGCGCAAAACGCCATCTTCAAACTGCCCCTTAACCCAACCAAAAATACCGGCACCCCAACAGCCACAGCAGGCGGAAATATTGGGCAGTTTATCAATGGCGTGGCGCTCTTCGACTATAGAGATGGGGTAGCATGGAATAACAACACGAATGCACTGTGCGGTGGACCGGGAAATGCGCCTTGTCCGGGTGGACCGGGAGCTACCATGGCTTGGAATCGTGATGCTGTTTTAGCTGAACGTTCAGGCTTTGACTGTGCAAAAGGACATCCGGCCATGGGGAACTACCATCATCATCAAAATCCAAGTGCATTTAAACTGGATAAAGTTGTACTAACCACCATTTGCAATACTTACGATGCTGATGGTTTATATGTTATCGACAGCACAAAACACTCGCCACTTATTGGCTTTGCGTACGATGGATTCCCCATTTATGGCGCATACGCCTATACCAACACCGATGGTACAGGTGGAATTTCAAGAATGAAATCGGGGTATCAACTAAAAAGTATGACCACAAGAACGAACGGTCCTGCAGTAAACACAACCTATCCTTTGGGTTACTTCCGCGAAGATTACGAATACATTGCACATCCGGCCGACCCAAGGTATTTAGATGAACACAACGGAAGAATTTGCAATACACCGGAATATCCAAATGGCATCTACTGCTATTTTGCAACAGTAGATCAACAATGGAATTCCGCTTACCCATATGTAGTAGGACCAACTTACTATGGTACGAAAGTAGCCACAAAAGTAACTTCTATTACCGAAACCGTTACTGCCTATACGCCATCAACAACAGGCATCTCAGCCAATGAAAAAGACAAATTTGATATCGGTGTTTTCCCAAATCCGGCAAATGAATTTATTGCTGTGCAATTGAATGATCTGACCAAGGAAAACTTAGCAGTGGTATTGTATGACATCACCGGAAAAGAAATTCAGCAACAAACGATTTATCAGGGAAGTACCATTGCTTACTTTGATATCAGAACATTATACAATGGAGAATACCTTGTAAAACTAACGGCTGCATCGCAAACAGTAACTAAGCGAATCAGCATCATGAGATAACAATGGGGGTTGTTAATTAGAAAGGGGTTCAGCGGAAGTTGAGCCCTTTTTTATTCGTAGCGCAACGCTTCAACCGGATCGAGGTTAGCCGCTTTATAAGCCGGATAAATACCCGCAATCAAGCCAATGAAAAAGGTAAACACTATGCCTAAAATCATCCACAACCAAGGCATAATAAAACCGGAAGACAGCACCAAGCCCACTAAATTGCCAAGCAGTAAACCCAACACAATGCCAATTAAACCACCCATCATACAAATAGTAATACTCTCCGTTAAAAACTGAATAAGAATAGTTCTGCGATTCGCACCAATGGCTTTACAGATACCAATTTCGCGCGTACGTTCATTTACACTCACGAGCATAATATTCATCAACCCTATACCCGCACCAATCAAGGTGAGGAAACCTATTACCAACGTGGCGTAACGCACATAACTCAACTGCGAAATGACTTGCGAAGCCAAACGGTCGCTTTTGATAATCGCAAAATCATCATCGCTGTCTAATGCCAATTTGCGAATGGTGCGCATAGCACCAACGGCCTCTTCAATCGCCTGATCGAGCTGGGTGGTGTTATTAATCATCACATTAATGATGTACGATGTACTTTGATCACCTAGATTATATTTAGCCGCCAACACCGGAATCATCGCTTGATTATCGGTACTCACTTGGCTTGCTCCTTTACTCGCCAAAATGCCAATTACTTTGTATTTCGTGCTTCCAATGGTAACTAGCTGTTGCAGCGCAGAGTCTTTGTTGGTGAATAATTTCGATACCACATCAACGCCCAAGAGCACCACATTTTGGCCATTCTCGGCTTCTTGCTTAGAAAAATTTCGGCCCTGTCCGATAGAAAAACCCGATGCTTGTAAATAATTTTCATCTACCCCAAACACCTTCACATTTGGGTTGGTTTTTTTATTGTCGTAGCGAATTACAGATTGTGCATCGGCCAAAGCAGAGACCGAAATGAGTGCAGGAAACTTATAACGCTTGCGAAACTCGTTGGCTTGAAAATAAGTGATATTAGGGTTTCCGCTGATGTTAGGCATCCCTCTTCGCTTGCGTTTGAGCGAGCCATCGTTTTTTAGTGAAAAGGTATTTGAGCCCATTTCGCTGAAGCTGCTGGTGAGCTTACGCGTAATGCCTTCGGTGGCAGTGATAATTGCAATAAGCGCACTAATCCCAATGGCGATAATCACCAATGTGAGTATGGTACGCAATTTATTGCCCAAAATTGCGCGCAGTGCCAGCCGTATATTTTCTTTCAAATTCACAAGTAGCAAACATAACGAATGATTTGGAGAAATAATGCAGTTATTGGTTGAGGGTTGTTGGTTGAGAGATAATATTTGCAGGGTGATGTTTTGGGCGTGTTCCGCTAAGAAGCGGCACCGGTTGTTCCGTTGCAATCTTTGCCTCTTGGAATCGGCAAAGGATTTCCACTGCACCACCTCACGCGAGATTGTGGTTTGAATGGAAAATGGATGGAATAATTCGTGTGAAAAACACTTGCGCTAATTAAGGGAATACTTATTGACCAAAACAAGAAAAACAAATATTTACATTTACAGAATATCACACACAACATCTTATGTATCTTAAACCCCTTTATCTTATTATTGGTTTGTTTTGGCTGACTTCATTTACACCAAAAAAGGAAGTTCACGCTGTTAACAAAACGATTAAAGGGAATAAGCATCCGATCTGCTTTTTTATTGCATTCAATTACGACTCGTTATTGGTGAATGACGAGAAAGAAATAGACTTTGTTAAGCGTACAAAAGATGAACGCAATGCAAAGAAGCCCGGAAAGGGCGATAGATGGGAGGAAAACTGGTATAGAGACAAGACAGAAGTGTATGAAAAGGCATTTATAGACGGTGTATATGCGAAATTAAGTCCTAAAGCTGTTGTAAAAACCGACAAGCCTTTATGTGCTTATACTATGGAAGTAATGCCATTATTTATGATGGACGGTTATTTTAAAACATCCATGGCTTATAGAACATTAATTGTTCAAATCAATGTAAGAGACAGTTCCGGAAATATTGTACTACAGCATACTGCAAAGCCGATTCCTACATACCTAAATGGTGATAACACAACTGCGTTTGACCCTGGTGTAAAAATTTTAGACAGCTACTTCTTGTGTGGTAAAGAAGTGGCTAAAAAAGTAAACAAGTTGATTGAAGAGGCAATCATTAAATAGTTTTCACCATTAATTTTTCCATGGTTCGTGTTGCCACTGACCATAAGAATTACATAAATAGTTTCGTTTCTTGATGACACGAACCGAGGGAGAAAATGATTTTAACTGTCGGGTGGAAACACCCGAAAACACTATATTTTATTTCCATTGGTTGGTGTTCCGCCACCAACCAATCCCACTGTCCGTAGTCTGAAGCAAAGCCATTGGCAGGCGACTACGGACTCTAACATAATAGCTCAATATTTACCAATCCCTTCACTCCGCAATAATCTATAGCACTACTATACATCCTACTTTATGCTTTTTCGTGGAAGTCCGTAGTCGCCATCCTTAAGCCAACCTTTTTCCATTGGTTGGTGTTCCGCCACCAACCAAACCTAGACAGCAGGTAGATTTTGGTACATTTTTTTATCAATCTCGGATTTGCACTAGGGATGGCAGTGGAAATCCTCTTGTGCTTCCTAGCGCAAGAGATTGCAACGAACAGCCCTTCTAGCGCGAGTGTTTTTCACTCGTGCTTCACAAAGTTAAATGATTTGTCCATCATAAATACTTATTATTTTCAATCTATTTTCTTTTCCTGAATAATTTCTTGCACTACTAAACAAATACTCTTCTGGCTCAGCTACCCAGCCCGCTTTTACAGGATTTTCATGTATATATTGTATTGCGTTTTCAAGTTTATGGTTGCTACTTACTTCAATAGGTTGATTGTGCTGT
>JAEUUZ010000003.1 GCA_016786765.1 Chitinophagales bacterium | reverse complement strand
GTAAGAATAGGTTTTTTCTTGTTTCAGCAGAGTTTCAATAATCACTCGCTCAGCAAAGCATAATCGTTGATACTTTTTAGATTCCATGCAACAAAGTTAATTTTGGTAAACTGTTGCGTTAAGTTCTTGAACTCGGGAATGATGATATCAATGCCTTAACTCACCTCTCCGACTTTAGTGACCTGATGCGAGAAAGTTTAGATCAAACCCGAAGAGGCCATATTAGTTTAGAGGACGAGTTTTTGTTTCTGGAACAATATGTTAAGCTTGAAAAAAAGAGATTCGACAACGATTTTATTTTTTGTATACATAACGAAATTGATGACGATTTGAGCGATATAATCATTCCCCCTATGCTTATTCAACCTTTGGTCGAAAACGCCATTAAACACGGTGTTGCAAACATGAAATCACCTCAAGGCGAAATTCATGTAACCTTCCGCTTACTTCATCACTCCCTCTTACAGGTGTGTATACAAGACAATGGAAACCAAAGATCGTCTTCGAGAAAAGACCGAAAGAAAAAAGAATCTCACGCCCTTAATATTATCCAAGAAAGAGTAGAACTTATTAAACACGATAATTTTTCCGGCAAATTCGATATCCAAATCGATGAAGTTGGAGCAACAGCCATTTTAAACATCCCAATAGTATGAAAATGATTAAAGCCATTCTTGTAGATGATGAACATAGCAGCATAACTGCACTTTCCAACCTTTTAGAGCGATTTTGCCCCGATGTAGAGATTGTTGCAACAGCAACCCAAATTGATGAGGCTTTTGAAAAGATAAACCAATTCAATCCACATATTCTATTTTTGGATGTAGATATGGCTCCCTACAGTGGCTTCGATTTGCTACGAAAATTCACCACCATTTCATTTCGTGTAATTTTTGTTACAGCATACGACTACTACGCCATCGATGCCATAAAATTTTCCGCATCTTACTACTTGCTAAAGCCGGTAAAAATAGAGGAGCTAAGAGAAGCCGTTGAAAAAGCAAAAAATGAGTTCCTTAGCATTACTACACCACATTCCTTAGACCATAGCGTTTTCAACGATCCGAGCAAAATAAAAACTATAACCATAAGATCACACCAAGGCATCGATATCATTGAGTTATGCGACCTCATCTTCCTACAAGCAGATAATTCGTACACTACTTTTATGCTTAAATCGGGAGAGAAAATTGTAAGTAGCAAACCACTAAAAGAGTATGAAGACATGTTACAAAACAGAGGCTTTTTCCGAACGCACAAATCCTATATTGTTAATCTTCAATACGTATCTTCTGTTTCAAAGGCTGATGGCGACTATGTTGTACTGAAGTCGAAAGACAAAGTCCCTTTATCTGTTAGAAGAAAAGAGGCGTTCACTCAAATTTTGGAAAAACACCTTTCGTAACACAAACGTTCTCTTGAAATTCCGCTACGTTGTCAAAATATTCTAGAGCGCTTATTGGAAACTACATTTGCACAAAGAAAAACAACCTTTATTGTGTTCGATAAGTGAAGGAGAAAACTCATTTACTATATTAAGCACAAAACCCCTAAACGGACAATTGAATATATACAATTGTCCGTTTTAATTTTAAAACTGAACTTTTTATTGACAATTCGCTATTCTGCATTACTTTCATGCCATGAACAATGTGCAAAATTTGCTTATTCTTCTTTTGTCAATTTTCAGCTATTCAGAAATTTTAGCCCAAAAGATAGATATATCTAGTCCGGTAAAACTTTCATCGCGAGTAGACAAAGTAAAGATTGTAGGCAAAAATCAGGATGGCTACGTGATTCGACTCTCCGGTGATGAAGAAAATTTTCAGGTATATGGAAACGACATGCGCCTTGTGTTCGCTAAGAAATTAGACTTGCGCAATGGAGACGGATTTGTACAACATATTCAGCTCTATAAAACGGGTGGTGTAGTTTATTTTCTTCGTCCGGAAGGCCGTACAACTTTATTAATGGCGCAAGTGTTAAATGGTTCTTTTCAAAATGCAGGTGCACCTATACCGGTTGATACGTTTCCTGACAACACCGATATTACACAAGCTAATTTACGCGTTAAACAATCTGCGAATCAAGCGTATACTGTGTTTTACGCTCCGGTGTTCACAGGCAAAATAGTGAGTAGCATGCAAACCGTTTGCATAGACAAAAATATTAATCGTGTTTACAAGCGATTTCCTGCCGTTGACAAACCGGAAAAAGAAATGGAGTTTGCAAAATGTTTTGTAGATACTAACGGAACAACCTTACTTGTTTTCAACGATGGATTAAACACCATGAAAGTAAGTGTTTGGGGGAGAAGCGAGAGCGATTACCTGGTTTTTTCAGTGCCCTTTGCCAAGAAAATATTTAGCGACCCATATATTGAATTAGACAACAAAAACAATCAGCTGCTCTTTGCCGGTTTTTACGATAATGAGACCGGGATGAGCGAAACTGCTGCGTATGGCTTTTTTTATAAAACATACAACTACACGTTAGGTCAAATTAAGAGTGAATCAGTTACCGCATTTCCGGACTCCTTCATTCAAGCACTTACTGGACGATTGCCAAGCCAAAACAACAACCGTTTGTACACCTTTTCCATTAAAAAGGTAGTTCAACGTATGGATGGAGGAGTGCTTATTGCGGCTGAATCTTCCATCAAAGACCGAAGAGAAGAACCCATTGTTTCACTTTCATCCATCAACCCGTACACATCCTACAGAACAATAAACACATTCCAATATAACGACATTATTGCTTTCTCCATTAACGCTTCCGGCAGTTTAGTATGGAATAGCATTATGCGAAAAAAACAATATTCTGAAGAGGACAACGGTTTTAACTCTTCGTTCGTTTGTGTTAACCTAAAAGATCAACTTCGCTTTATTTTCCCTGAAGAGATTACGTTCAGCTCAGACATAGACGAATTTACATTAAAAAGCACCGGTGAATTCAAAAAGCATATGCTATTCGAACAAGAAGATAAAGATGTTTTTCTCGTTCCTAAATTAGGCAAACAAGTGTCTGCAAATGAAGTATTAATTCCAAGTATTAAAAAAGGAGAATTGCGCATTTTGCGTATAAAATATTAATACGGGCATGGTACAACTACTTAAAATAAACAATCCCGGATTAGTTCTCTTTAGTGTATTCTTGTCGGTTAGCATACACCTTTTAGCGGCCTTTTTCCCTGCTGATTTTCGCTTTTTGTCCAGCTATACTGAACCTTTATCCCATCTCGTTTTCCCGAGTATTGTAAACATGGGATCGATGGGATTTTATCTGCTATTGTTCATTGGTTGCATAGTCCAAATCCTACAGGCTTTCTTGGTCGATAGCATACTCAACAACTACAAGATCATAGGTAAAAGAAGCTACATCGGAGGTATGGTGTTCGTTTTAGCCAGTAGCCTTGATAAAAGTTGGTTATTTTTCTCGCCTATGCAAATCAGTTTATTATTGATACTGCTGCTTATCAATGATATTTTTACATTATCCAAACAAGAACGATTCTATAAAGAATTTTTTAATATCGGCTTTTCTGTTAGCCTCTCCGTTTTATTCTACTTCCCTTCCTTGTTTTTGTTGCTTTTCATTTTCCCGGCATTATTCTCCGTTCGTCCATTCCACATTAAAGACGTGCTGCGTGTACTGGTAGGCATTGCAACCCCCATTTTTATGGTTGTGTCTATTTACTTCCTTACCGACCAATCTGAGATTTTGAGTACTGCAATGGCAAATCAATTCAAAATCCCTTTATTAAGCCTTTCCTTTTTCACTAAACAACACGCAATATCTCTCATTCTAATTGCTACTTGGCTTGTGCTATCCGGTCTTTTCGTGGTTGCGATTCCGTTTTCGATGACCATGCAAACGCGAAAAATGATTGGTGTTCTCATTATTGAAACCGTGCTTTGTACCTTATTTTTCTTTTTTCCTACCCATTTTTCAATAGCCTACCTCCTATTGATTTCACCGCTTATCGCTATATTTTTAGCCATTCTCCTTTCAGAAATGAAGAATGATTTGATAGCGAATGTTATATTTGGGCTGTTAATCGTTTCAACCTTTTCTGTAATTATTTTTAATTGATATCGATATGAAATTTGGTGTAGTTGTTTTCCCGGGATCGAACTGTGATCGTGATATGGTGCATGTTTTGAAAAATGTAATGGGTTGTGAGGTGCGTACCATCTTCCACAAAGAAACATCTTTGGAAGGTTTTAGCCGCTTGGATTGTATTATTTTACCGGGTGGGTTTAGCTATGGTGATTACTTGAGAACAGGTGCTATTGCTCGCTTTTCGCCTATCATGGAAGCAGTGATTGAATTTGCGAACAACGGTGGACGAGTATTTGGCATCTGTAACGGATTCCAAATTTTGTGTGAAGCAGGCTTATTGCCGGGAGCTTTACTCCGCAATACGAACATGAAATATAATTGCAAAAACGTATTTCTGAAGCCACAAACCAAAGAATCGCAATTGACCCGTTTTGTCGACACAAACAAAGCACTCAAAATTCCAATTGCCCATGGCGATGGCCGTTATTACTGCGATGCTGATACACTTAAAACATTGCAGAAAAACGATCAAATTCTATTCAGATATTGCGATGCGAATGGAAAAATTACCGAAACAGCCAATCCAAACGGCTCTATAGAAAACATTGCCGGTATATGCAATGTAGGCAGAAATGTTTTCGGTATGATGCCACACCCGGAGCGCGCATCAGAACTAGATTTAGGCAACACAGATGGTCGTATTTTGTTTGAATCATTGATAAACAAGGTGTTAGAGACCGCTTAACCTTTTAGCATTTTTTCACGTTCCACCTTACTGCTTTCTATCGATAATTTGCATCTTTAAACTGCAATTCGCTTAATGCTATTTTAATTTTTTACAACATGAGGTCATTCTTTGGTTTAGTTGCTGTGCTATTCACGTTCAGTTCGTTCGGACAAATTATAGATCCAGTAAAATGGTCGTGGAAAGCCGTTCCGGCCGGAAAAGACGAATACAAACTCCAGTTCACCGCCACTATTGATAAAGGGTATCATACCTACTCGCAATTTCAAGGCAACGATGGCGCTGTTCCTACTTCATTCACTTACGAACCCAACAAAAACGTAACCTTAGTTGGAAAATCAACTGAAACTTGTGCTAAAACACACGAAGGCATTGACGAAGTGTTTGGTGTTTTCCAAAAGTCGTTTGAAGAGAAAGTGGTGTTTGAGCAATTGGTAAAAATTTCAGGACCAACCACCCTTAAAGGCTCGTTTGAATTTATGGTGTGCGACAATAAAACTTGTTTACCTCCTACCACAAAAACATTTTCGTTCGATTTAACTTTGGCTGGTAGCGAGGGAGAAAAAAAAAAACGAATTGATTCAGTCGATAATGTTGTAGTTGAGCCGGTAGATACTTCGCCTGCTTCCACTTTAACCACAGCTACTTCTACCTTAACTAGCTATTATCAACACTTTTTCGATAAAGAAAAATTCGGTACAGCTATTAGCGATTGCGGTACAAAAGAAGAGCCTATTACCACTTGGCTAGCTTTTATTTTAGGCTTTGGCGGTGGTTTATTGGCATTGCTTACCCCATGCGTTTTCCCAATGATCCCGCTAACGGTAAGTTTTTTCACTAAGCGCAATGAAGATAAATCCAAAGGGAAATTCGAATCGGTATTTTACGGATTCAGTATCCTCTTGATTTTTGTTTTATTGTCGATGCCGTTTTTGATTTTTAATTTATCGCCTAACACGCTCAATGCAGTGGCTACCAATATTTGGGTGAATCTTTTGTTCTTTGTGATTTTCATTGTGTTTGCCTTCTCCTTTTTCGGGTACTACGAAATTGCTTTGCCGCATTCGTTGGCCAATAAAGTAGATTCAGCATCCAACCTTGGCGGCTTAGTAGGTATCTTTTTTATGGCGTTAACACTAGTCGTAGTTTCCTTTTCATGCACTGGCCCTATTCTGGGTACTTTATTGGGAAGTATGGCCACTGCACCCAACGGAAAATTAAATTTAGTGGTAGGGATGTCGGCCTTCGGATTTGCTATGGGCTTGCCATTCACGCTTTTTGCCTTTTTTCCAAACTTATTAAAATCGTTACCTAAATCAGGCTCTTGGATGGATGCACTGAAAGTGGTTTTAGGTTTTGTGGAATTGATTTTAGCGCTCAAGTTTTTATCGAATGCAGATTTAGTGGGCCATTGGGGTATCATCAAGCGCGAATTATTCCTTATTATTTGGTTTATACTAGGAGCCGCTGTGGTGTTGTATCTCACCGGTGTATTAAAAATGAAAGGCAATGAAAATGTGAACCGCAAATCGCCTGTTCGTTTGTTTTTTGCTGCTGTATTTTTTGTATTCACGGCCTATTGCGGATACGGATTGCTGGGCAATGATTTGAAACAATTCAGCGGGTTCTTACCACCGAATTATTATTCGTGGTTCGAGAAAAAAACGCAATGCCCGAACAACCTCAATTGCTTTAAAGATTATGATGAAGCATTGGCTTATGCCAAACAACAGAACAAACCGCTGTTAGTGGATTTCACAGGATATAACTGCGCCAATTGTCGAAGAATGGAAGAAAAAATTTGGACCGACCCGGAAGTATTCAAATTGATAAATGAAAAGTATGTTTTAGTGTCGTTGTATGTTGACGACTACGAGAAAAAACTACCCGATTCGCTACAATATGTTTCTCCGTTCAATGGCGAAAAACGAACCTCATACGGCCACAAATGGAGCGACTTCCAAACCGTATGCTTTAACACTAACACCCAACCGCAATACGTTTTAGTTTCTCCGGATGAAAAGCTGTTGAACACGCCATGGAACGGCTACGATGCCAATCCGGATATGTATCAAGCCTTTTTGGAGTGTGGTTTATCTGCCAACAAACTGAAATAAGTGCATCCGAAATAGTCATTTTGTCACAAAAAACGGAATGGCACAAGGTTTGAAACATCGTTCCTAAACTAAATAGTCATGGAAAAAGGAACGATTAACGTAAGCACGGAAAACATTTTCCCGATCATTAAAAAATTCTTGTATTCCGAACAGGATATTTTCATTCGCGAATTGGTATCGAATGCCATTGATGCCACCACCAAAATCCAAAAACTAGCGCAACTGGGCGAAGCCAAAGGCGATTTGGGCGAATTGAGTATAGAAATTAAGCTCGACAAAGAGGCGAAAACATTAACCATTTCCGATAAAGGATTGGGAATGACAGCCGATGAAATCAAAAAATACATCAACACGATTGCGCTTTCTTCAGCAGAAGAATTTATTGAAAAATTCAAAAAGGTAGACGATAAAGCCAGCATTATTGGGCATTTCGGACTTGGATTTTATTCTGCTTTTATGGTAGCAGATGTGGTAGAAGTAGTATCCAAATCCTACAAAGATGAACCTTCAGCACATTGGACCTGCAATGGTTCTACTGAATTTGAATTGAAAGAAGGCAATAGAACGGAGCGTGGAACAGATATTATTCTTCACCTTTCAGAGGAAGCCAAAGACTATTTAGAAGAGCACAAAGTGAAAGAAGTACTCGATAAATATTGTCGGTTTTTGCCTTTCCCGATTTTCTTCGGCACTAAAGAATTAACTGAGAAAAATGAAGCAGGCGAGGAAGTAAAAACCATAGTTGCTGCACAAATCAACAACCCGAATCCGGCTTGGGTAAAAAACCCGAAAGACCTTACGGATGAAGATTACATGGCCTTCTATAAAGAGTTGTATCCATACGAACCGGATCCTTTATTCTGGATTCACTTAAATACCGACTTCCCTTTCAACTTGAAAGGCGTGTTGTTCTTCCCGAAATTGAAACAAACCTTCGAGTTCCAAAAAGCGAAAATCAATTTGTACAGCAACCAGGTGTTTGTAACTGATGCTGTAGAGCAAATTGTTCCAGAATTTTTAACCTTGCTACAAGGCGTTATCGACTCTCCGGATATCCCACTAAACGTATCGCGCAGCTATTTACAGGGCGATCCGAATGTGAAAAAAATTACGGCTCACATCGTGAAAAAAGTAGCCGATAAATTATCGGAGATTTTCAAAAACGACCGTGCAGGATTTGAAGAAAAATGGGAGTCGTTATCTGTGTTCGTGAAGTATGGTGTGATCAGCGATGAGAAATTTGCTGAGCGTGCGAAAGAATTTGCGTTGGTAGAAAATACAGATAAAAAATATTTCACTGTCGAAGAATATAAAGAGAAAATCAAAGCCAATCAAACCGACAAAAACGACAGTTTGGTGGCGTTGTACACCAATCATGCAGATGCGCAATACAGCTACATTGCTCAGGCACACGACAAAGGCTATGATGTATTGGTGATGGATTCTACCATTGACAATCACTACATGCAACACTTGGAGTACAAGGGCGAGAAAATGGTATTCAAACGTGTGGATGCCGATACCATGGACAAGTTAATTGAAAAAGATACGAGCAGCGAATCGGTATTGAATAAAGAGGAAGAAGAGCAATTGAAAAAATATTTTCAGGAAGTGGTTACAACCCCTACTGCAACAGTAGAGTTAAAGGCGCTTTCACCAACCGACTTTCCGGTGCTCATTACAAAGAACGAATTCATGCGAAGAATGCAGGAGATGACTCGTCTTTCCGGTGGTGGCAACAAAATGATGGATATGGACTATTTCAACCTTGTTGTAAATACTAATCACCCGTTAACGGCCAAATTATTGAAAGCCGATGAAAGCGTTCGTGCTGAACAGATAAAACACTTATACTCACTAGCTATGTTGTCGCAAGGTATGCTAAAAGGGAAAGCGTTAGCCGACTTTGTGAAGCATTCTTTCGGGCAATTGAATTAAATACTTGACAAAATCAGCTATTTGTGCTTTCTTTAGCGAAACAAGTAGTGGCATGTTATTTGAATTTTTTTCACCCCCCGAAAGAAAACAGTTTGAAAGTGAATCATTTTCACCAACACAAATAGGGGCAAATATCCTGTTGAGTGATGGTAAGAAAGTAGACTTACATGAATTCGATTTAGCGATTATCGGTGTGCCCGATGATAGGCAATCGTGCAAGAATAAAGGCTCTGCAGAAGGCCCAAATGTTTTACGTGCAGAATTATTCAAACTGCATATTCCTTCGGTGGAGAAGACTATACGAATCATCGATCTTGGGAATATCATCAAAGGCGAAACGCCACGCGATACACATTTTGCATTAGCTTCATCTGTATTGGAATTAATTACACATAAAGTAGTTCCCATTATACTGGGAGGCAGCCACGATAATACGTACGGACAATATCTCAGTTATCAAGAGCTCTATGCTTTGGTGAATTTAGTGGTGGTAGATGAACAAATCGATATTAATGAAGATGAAGAATCAAATACGAATAATTCGTCATCTTTCCTTTCAAATATTTTAGCACATAATCCAAACTATCTTTTCAATTTAGCGCAAATTGGGTACCAAACCTATTTGAATAATCCGTTTGCTATAGACATGTTGGAATCCTTAAATTTCGATTGTGTTCGCCTTGGACTTGCTCGAAAAAACATTGAACACCTAGAACCGATTTTACGTGATGCTGACCTAGTAAGTATTGACGTTTCAAGCATCCGTATGAGTGATGCACCTGCCCATGCGAATGCTTCACCTAATGGATTTAGCGGAGAAGAATTGTGCCAGATTGCACGCTATGCGGGCATCAGCGACAAACTCACTTCGTTTGGCATTTATGAATTTAATCCTGCATTCGACATTCGTAATCAAACCTCAAAACTATTAGCACAAACCATTTGGTGTTTTATCGATGGATATTACAATCGTAGAAACGACCATCCTGCTGACAAAGAAAGCTTCTTGAAATTCACCGTAAAAATGGATGAGTTAGATCACGAAATTGTGTTCTGGAAAAGCAAAATGACCGATCGTTGGTGGATGGAATTACCTTTTGGCGATAAACAAAAATTCGCTCGTCAGCAAATGGTGCCTTGTACGTATCAAGATTATGAGATGGCCTGCCGCGAAGAAATTCCTGACCGTTGGATGAAAGTCTACAACAAGCTGATGGACGATATTTGATTCCAGTAAAAATTACTCTAGAGATTACTTCATCCACTCGTTCAACAAATCAAATGCATATTTATTGTTTGCCGAATTGAGCGAAGAAATAATGTTACGCTTTTCCCGTTCTGTGAGGTGTAGACTCAGTGCCGCTGTTTCTTCCTTCTTCTCAGGTACATATTCAAAAGTTATCATTTGCGTTTTCACTTTCAATGCCTGATTAGTAAAATTCAATTGCTGATCAATACGGAAGTCTTGATAGTTCTCAATGTTGGAAATGAACTGACCAATTGGATCTAGCATAGTGCTCACCACCGACTTCTTTTTATAACTCTCTTCTTGATCATCCTCCTTTTTGGAATCTCGAATCTGAATTATGATTACACCACTGGTATTTTCATTTATCCATTCTTTGAATGTTTGTAAAAAGCGAACTGTAGTTTCCGTACCAAAATTATCGATAGCCCCGCCATCCATTACATAAACCGGTGGATCTGTAGGCAACTGTGTATTCGGTAAAATAAACGGAAAGGTAGCATTCATACGGAGTGCAGAAGTGAATCGAGTGTTTTCCCCTTCTTCCTTTTCGAAGAATGTGCAGTAATCAATGGCATCCACCTCCGAGAGTGTATTCGATTGGTATTCTTTCGTTTGGCGCATTAAAAACCGTACCGGATGAGGCGAAAAATAGAACCTCCTGGCATCGCTCACCACTGTTGCATGAGCAATCAATAAAGGAACTGTAGCATTAAACTCCAAGTCTTTATAATCTCTGATTCGTTTATCAAGCCTGCCTTCCAGGTTTTTCATAAACTGTTGCTCCATCATATAACCTCGATCTTTAAAATAGACCATGGTATCTAATTTGAACCTGTGTACCGGAATAAAAATATCGTTACTTAAGAGCGACACAAACATTGGATTCAATAAATCTCCGGCTAATTCATACGCATATTTGTGATCGTTCATATCAACCTTAGAACCCAATTGTTTTTCCAAAAACAACTCACGCATTTGGGCTAATCCCAACATACCGCCCGATGCACCACTCATTAAAAAGATTTTATGGAATAGTTGATGATGCAATAAACTATCGGCATGTTGCAAAACAACCGAAGTGAACATGGCTGAACGTGAACCGCCACCACTGGAATTAATAAAAACAATTTTAGGCTTAGCAAATTTCGATTGTTTACTTTTCCAGTTATCTAAAATTTTTGTAAAGTATTTAGTATCACTTTTAATATTACTATCAGAAGCTAGAGCCCTAAATTCGCGAATATTGTAGGCGCGCTTCTTGGGCAAACTGTAATTCAACCCATAGGCAGCGCTTTTATAGCCTAAAAAATCGTACTGACTCAGATAATTGGCAAACACAAAAAAGAGAACAATAATTACTACCGACCATTTGCCTGTCCAAAAAATCATTACCCCAAAAAGGGAAATGAGTATCGACAAAAACAACAAACAACTGGCTATTACAGGAAGTTGAAATAGAGGATTGTCCATAAAAAAACCAATGGTCAAAATGAGCAAGAAAATAACAACCTGCGCAAACAATGCATTGATGTGATGTTGCCTGAAAATAACGTGTGCCGTTTCATGTTCATTTAAACTTAAGTCCCGTAACTTTATAATAGATAAACGTTGCGTGAGAAGCGATTCAATGCGAACCTTGTCGAAATCGGGTTTAGAAAATAAATCTCTTTTCCGAATCCACATTTTCCAGCGCTTGTTTTTATTGTCGCGATATTGAATTTTATCCCGATTCGTAAACGAATAATAGAATGAGGTGAGTAAAACGACTAAAGTACTTCCGGCAAAGAATCCAACTAAATCCATCACAATAGACCATGCACTCGAAAACTCATACTTTGATTGATACTGGACTACATTATAGAAATAGGCGATAATAAAAATGAGAGGAATTATGGAGTTGTTAATAAAAAAAACGCCCATCGGCCTTCTGAAACCTGCTAAAAATGTGAAGCGTGGACTGTGCAAGATATAGCAATTCAAATTCCATGAAACATAAAAAGCCCCGAAACCCATACCCACCAATACAAAGCTGAGATAACCGGTTTTACCTAAATACTCCGGATCAAAAAAAAGATTGGGCGCTCCATACGTTACCCCAAGTTGTCCTGTAGCAATGCTAAGCACTAATAACCAAATCAATAAAAAGATTGGATAGCGCCTAATCGACAGCAAAAACAACTGAATCGGTAAAAAATATAAGATTTTCTTCAAAAACGCCCCCATGGCATCTAAATTAAAGAACGTTTTACAATTTGCAATTAAGTATTGCATTATTTTTAAAAGAATTTAATGTATCGATGATTTTTGGTAATTTTAATTAACTAAACCGCTTCTTACATGAAAGTTCTTACACCTGTTCTTTTAATCTTTGGCATGTGTGTTATATTGATATCGTGCAAATCAAATGCTAAAGTCACCTCTTTAGACAATTACACAAAAAATATGATTGCATTCAGTACAGGTGGGGGATTCACCGGAGTAGAAACCATTTTCACTTTATTGGAAAACGGACAAGTATTTTCTGCTTCAGGCTTGGACCCTAAAAAGACAATGCTGTTTGGAAAATTACCCGCAAAAGCCACCAAATCTTTTTTTGAAAAAGTAAATCAAATCAATTGGGAGAAAGAAGCTATCAACGACCCCGGAAACCTATACCATACACTTTCTTTCGGCACTAATGGAAGCATGAAAAAGCAAGTATGGGGAGGTGGTAAAGCAACCCCTTCGAAAGAAATTACCGATTTATATTACGAACTCAGTAACGCGATTAATGCACTCAAAAAATAAATCATTTCACTAATAACTCACCTAAAACACATCAATATGCGTACTACTATACTCTTTGGACTACTCCTTCTTGCCTTGAGCAGCGAAGCGCAAAAAACAAACTCCTTTGCAGGAAAAACAAAAACGCTTACTAACGCAAAACCAACTTTTAGTTATACCGCTATAAACGGACAACTAAATTCAGCTCAAAGTACTGCTCCTTTAATGGGAATATTATCGATTACAAGCCCATCATGGAATGTTGTTAAAGACAAGCATACTGGTCTACCAATAGCTATTGATGGAATTAAAACACAAAGCTCTTCCCTTGGATTTTCACCTGACAGAAGTGAAACGATGATTAATGAAGTGTTTTCTGCATTGAAAAGTGCGCTCAAACTAACTGTTGGCAGAAACGAGTTCCGAATACTCCAACAAGAAACCGATGCTTATGGAAACTATCACATCAAATTCCAACAAACAAAGGATGGTATAGATGTGTATGGTGCTCAAGCATGGTTACATTTCAGAGCCAACGGTGAAATTACTTACACAGGCCGCACGGTTCCTACCCCAAAAACTAATGTAACCCAATTTACAGTTTCGCAAAGTGCTGCTGAAAATATTGCCAAAGCTGATTTGCAAAAAAAATATTCGTTCACGGATAAAAGTACACAAGCATTGAAAGACTTGCACTTATTGCCTTTTGAAACAGAAAAAGTAGTGTTGACAGATGAAAATACACTTCAAAGCAAATTGGTTTGGCATATTTCTGTTCGTCCCGATATTATGCACCATTGGGAATACTTTGTAGATGCAAATTCAGGCGCTGTGGTAAACAAATACAACCACACTTGCGCAGTTGGCCCTACAACAGCTAACGCAAACGATTTGAAAGGCGTTACACAAACTATCAACACATTTAATGCCAATGGAACACATTATTTAATTGATGCCTCTAAGCCATCTCCAATGTTTACAGGTTCATTTTCGTCAAAACCTAATCCGGGCGATGGCATTATCATCACCTTAGACTTACAAAACACGAATCTTAACAACCCTTCATATGTAGAGATTACTTCTGCTGGAAACAATAGCTGGAGCCCAACGGCAGTATCGGCACATAACAATTCCTCTTTAGCGTTCAACTACTTCAAGAACAAATTCACCAGAAACTCCATTGACGGAAAAGGTGGTGATGTTGTAGCGTTCATTAATGTTGCCGATGAAAACGGTGGCGGCTTAGATAATGCATTTTGGAATGGACAATACATGTTTTACGGCAATGGAGCTAGTGCTTTCAAGCCATTAGCACGGGGCTTAGATGTAGGTGGACACGAAATGACACACGGAGTAGTGCAGAACACGGCAGGTCTTGAATATCAAGGGGAATCAGGCGCTATCAACGAATCAATGGCCGACTGTTTTGGGGTATTAATTGAAGGGCTTAATTACACAATTGGCGAAGATGTTGTAAAACCCGCAGCTTATCCTTCAGGGGCATTAAGAAACATGCAAGACCCGCACAATGGAGGATCTTCACTAGGTGATGCAGGGTATCAACCTGCCCATGTAAACGAACAATATACAGGCTCTCAAGATAATGGTGGTGTACATATCAATAGTGGCATTCCCAATAAAGCGTTCTATTTAATAGCCACAAGCATCTCTAAATCAAGTGCTGAACAAATTTATTACAAAGCATTGTCGCAATACCTTACTAAATCGTCAAAGTTTATTGATTTACGAATCGCAGTAGTTAAAGCGGCTACCGACATTTATGGGGCTGGGTCGAACGAAGTAAATGTGATCAAACAATCATTTGATGCGGTGGGTATAGTTGACGGAACAGGTGGAAGTTACCAAAACAATATCCCGCAAAACCCGGGTTCCGAGAAGCTGTTAATCGTAAACACGGATAGTGGCGACCCTAACTCGTTGTATCTTACAACCTCAGCAGCCAGCTCCTTCCAGCCTTTAACAACAACTCCACTTAATCGAAAAGCATCTGTATCGGATGATGGTTCTTATGCTTATTTTGTTGGCACAGACCATAATATTTATGCAGTACTACTTACTTCTCCATATACACAAACGGCTTTAACGAATGATGCATTTTGGGATAATGTTGCCGTTTCAAAAGATGGCAATAAATTGGCTGCTGTTTCACGCTACATAGACACTTCTATTTACATTTACAAACTTGGCAATGCGAGTTGGGGTAAATTCAGATTATATACTCCAACAACCGCACAAGGTGTAGCTGTTGGAGGAGCGCTATATGCCGATGTTTTGGAATGGGATTACAGCGGCAATAACGTATTGTTCGATTGTTATAACGAAATTAATGGAAGCGGAGGACAAAAGCTCACCTATTGGGATTTAGGCGTAATGAATGTTTGGAGCACTTCAACAAATAGCTATGGAGACGGCACAATTGCTAAACTCTTTAATTTAGATGAAGGCGAAAGCTTAGGAAATCCAACGTATGCCAAAAACTCGCCTTACATTATATCGTTCGATTACATCAACAATAATACAAGCCAGAATTTCATTTTGGGATCTAATACAGAAACCGGAGATATAGGAACTATTTACGACAATGGAGAATTAGGCACACCATCTTACTCGCCTACTGATTCAAAATTGGCTTTTAGTAGTTCAAATGCATCTAATGTACCCGTTGTTGGAGTAATTGATTTAGTCGGAGATAAAATTAATGGAACTGCTTCAACTGCCGTAGCCATTATCAATGGAGCAAAATGGCCAACTTGGTTTGCTAACGGATCGAGAGTATTGAAAGTAGAAGAAATTTTGACCGCTTCCAATGTGTCGCTTTTCCCAAATCCGGCTCTCGATAAAATCTTTATCGATTTTGAAAGCAGCAAAAATACATCGGTTGAGATTTATAACACAATAGGCGAAAAGATGAATATTGCCTACTCGTCAACTGACAAGAGCATTGATATTGCTTCGTTAGCAGCAGGTTCATACATTTTGAATTTAAGAACAGAAAAAGGAAACGTGAGCAAACGGTTCGTTAAAATGTAATTGATAAAAAACTCGTCAAATCAAAAGGCTCGTGAATATCACGAGCCTTTTGATTTTTATAATTTATTGATAAATGGAGTTACTCTTTTTCTATCGCTCCTATCGTTGGAGGACTACTTGAACGAACCCTACAATACAAGTCATCTGTAACGGAACTAGACACACCAGCATTCAACAATGGAGAACCTGTATCAGGCATGAAATTCCAATTTTCAGGCTTTTTAAACATGGGATCAAGATTCAATTGACAGTTCACTGCATTTACCTTCGAGAACGTATCTTGTTCCGCCTTGATCAAACAATTAGTGAAATTAATCTGTGCTGAGGGATTTGCCGTTACAAAAGCAAATTCATTCGTAAGGGTACCGTAAACAACACAATTGATGAAGTTAGCCGTTAGTGGTGCTCCATTGTAAATGGCATCGTCTATATCTTTGATTTGGTCTGTAGCCACTAAACTCTCACTTGTATGATCGACATATTTCGCATAAACATTCGCCATGGTGCAATGCGTGAAGGCATAATCGCCTCCTAAAAACAAACCGGCTGCATTCCCTCCTGTGTTACAAAACAAACAGTTCGTAGCTTTTAACTCACTGTAAATGGCAGTAAGTGCAGTGCCTGCAGTGTTCTTTATAACAGTCTTGTTAAGTGTAATTTTAGGTTTGGCCGAAGCACCATAGTCGGCAATTTTTGATGTAGTAATTCGAGCGCCAACAAGCACATTCAACAAATGTTCATCTGCTAAACCATATCCCGATTCATTAATCACACAACGAGTTAAGTTAATTGTAGTAGTTGGTTTTCGTCCGTAGAAAATCCCTAGCCACTGCCCCGGTCGATTATCGTAATACTGTTCCAATCGAATACCTTCAAAAGTAATACTATCGTTGCAATTGGCAATGGCGTTCAAGGTACCATCTACCGAAATTAAAGCACCCGGACCCATGTATATTCTTGTTCCGGATGGGATATTGAGTGTAACGCCTTCCTGTACTTCCAATCCGGGGAAAGAATCTCTTTGCGATAAAATAATATGCGGCTTATCGGTTTTCCATACCGGGGGTGGATTAGTGGTAGAATAACGTGTTCCTAGATGATAATAAGCATCTTGCCCCCACGCCTCCAATACCACTTTTTGAATTTGATTTTTTACTGAAAACTGAATCTCATCTGTAATTACATAGGGGTTATTTACATTATTAGGATTGACGGTAACTTCTACAAACACAAACATACTGTCCTTCGCTAGCACCTCCACATTATTGAAATTTGTACCCGACACTCCATCTACATTTATGCGAAATTGATTCCCCTGTAATCCCATCAACTTAATATTGCTAATTGTTATAGGCTTAGATGTGGTGTTGTAAATCAAAAACGAACGGGTGGTAGAACCCAAAGAAGTAAAAACAGTGTCAAACGTGAGCGTATCGGTGGAAAAGGAAATCCCTGTACCATTCACCAACGGATCTTTTTTACATTGATTTAAAGAAAGTAATACAAGGGCTGCTAATATAAAAACAACTAAAAACGACTTTTTCAAAGTGAAGAATTTGGGTGTAAACGTAGAAATTTCAATTTTATTGAACGAAGAAGTTGTTTTAATTAAAAATAATGGATGAATCTATGCTAGGGTGTATGGGAAGAACCCCAAATGGGTTACACATCAAAACTCCAATCGGCTGCTTCCGTTGCCTTCCGAGAGTGGTATTTTTGAATTTGCCGTTTTATGATTTCATCGGCAATAATTTCAGCAGGGAGAATCTCACTGTTATCGATGAGAAGTTGTTTCAACTTTGATTCATTGACATCAATACGATAAAGCACCCATTTTAGTTTTTCCATATCGTGATGAAACAGATAGTCAATCTGCTGCACAAGCCAAGCCCGCACCTCTGAAAAATCAGAAGAGGCATAACTTAAGATATCCTCAAAACTATTGAGTTGCACATTACTCATCCCTTAAATATATCGACTTTTAGTGATATATAAAGGGAATAGCAATTAATATTGCACAAACTTACAACCGGCACTCTCGCATTGCGTTTTTGCAGCAGTTTCTTCACCCGGTTTATAGGAAACAGTAGATCCAGCATTTCCCGGACACTCACAACGATAAGTTTTGGTACAAGCAGATAACCCTAACAAACACACAACAAGAAGTAAAAAAGACTTATTCATATACTTTTTTTCTAATAAAAAGGCAATAACCGTACCAATCGATTTTTTTACACGCAAAGAACAAAGATTTTATACTTTAGCGGTAATGGCAGAATATATAGTTTCCGCACGAAAATACCGACCAAGTAAGTTTGCTGACTTAATTGGACAGGAGCATATTTCCGGAACCCTTCAGAATGCAATAAAAACAGAGCAATTAGCACATTCGTTTTTGTTTTGCGGACCAAGAGGTGTTGGGAAAACAACTGCTGCGCGTATTTTGGCTAAAACCATCAATTGCGAACGAATAACACCCGAAATAGAAGCTTGTAACGAATGTGCCTCGTGCGTGGCGTTCAACAGCAATTCTTCATTTAATATTTATGAGTTAGATGCCGCATCCAACAATTCAGTAGATGATATTCGCCAGTTGGTAGAGCAAGTTCGATTTCCGCCACAATCGGCTAAGTACAAGATTTATATTATAGATGAGGTTCATATGTTGTCAACAGCGGCTTTCAATGCATTTTTGAAAACACTAGAAGAACCTCCTGCTCACTGTAAGTTCATTTTGGCCACCACTGAAAAACACAAAATTCTTCCAACCATCCTTTCACGTTGTCAGATTTTTGATTTCAGAAGGATGTCGATTGATTCAATTGTAAATCACCTTAGTTCGATTGCAACAAAAGAAAATATACAAGCCGAAGAAGATGCCCTTCACATTATTGCCCAAAAATGCGATGGCGGAATGCGCGATGCGTTATCGATGTTTGATCGCCTAGCTAGCTTTGCCGGAGGAAAACTAACCTATGCTTCGGTACTAGAAAATCTTAATGTACTTGATTACGACTACTTTTTTAAACTCACCGATTCGTTACTTACGCAGGACATTCCAGCAGTAATGATTTTTTTTAGTGAGATTTTGAAGAAAGGATTTGAAGGCGATGATTTGATTTTAGGGCTTTGTGAGCACTTCCGCAATCTCCTTTTCGCACAAAACGGTGCGACTGTAGAACTAATGGAGGTGAGTGAAATACTCAAAAAACGCTATTCTGAGCAAGCTAAACTCGCTTCACCATCATTTTTGTTGAATTGCCTTAACTACGGCAACCAATGCGATGTGCAGCTCAAATCATCCAAGAATAAGCGATTGTTAGTTGAGCTTACACTCCTGAAAATGGCTTATGTCAACCAACTTTTAGATGCTGCTGAAGCATCCAAAAAAAAAATAAATCAGCCAGAAACTGAATTAGCGAATATAGAAGCCAAGCAAAATAAATTGGACCCAAAACCGTCAAGTCCAAGTACAATTCCTCCCAAAGCGCAAGAAGTAGTTACCCTCCGAAAATCATCCAAAATCATTCGTCACCATGATATTGACATACATAAAGTTGTGCAGGATGCAACGGATGAAGAAAAAGCGGAAGTTATAGACAATAGTATCAAGCAGACCCTAACACAAGAAATACTAGAAGAGGTTTGGAAGAAAAACTTTGCTGACCTTAAGGAAAAAAAACCGAGTTTGTCGAACTTAATGGCGCTTTTTATTCCCACATTATCGAACAAAACAATTGTACTTAACGTAGAAAGTAGTTTACAAAAACAATTTTTTGAGGAACATATTAGTTTCTTAACACCATTGTTTCAATCACAATTTATGGAGACAATAACCTTTGAAATCATCCTAGCCGAAGTGAATGGCATCCCTAAAAATAAGCTCTACACGCCACAAGACAAATTTAAGCGGTTAGTAGAACTTAATCCGGCCATTGCTAAGCTGCATAGAGAGTTTGGGTTGGATTTTGACTATAACTAATAGGGATATGATTAGAAAAATACAACGAAAATTCGATCAGTTCCTCGAACACCCTCTATACCCTATTCAATTTGCATTGCTAATATGCTTTATTGGCGCAGGTTTATTTGCGTTGACTGAGATAGTTGAGAGCCCTAATATCACTGTCGCAAATTTTATCATATCAGCTCTTTCTCTAATAGCGGTTATACTTTTATCAATTCCTTCTTTTAGAAAAAACATTAATGAACTGAGCTACTTTTTTATAGCATCATTCAACTTACTTAATATTTCAATCATTCATTTCTCGCATTTCAGCACCAAATATTATTTCCAATATATCATCTTTTTTCTTCTTTCTAGCTTACTTGTAAACTCATCAAAAACTTTCATATTTAATCTACTCACTAATATCATTGGGATTGCTATTATCACATTTTTACACGGCAATCTTGAACAAATATTTGAATTCCATTCTACCTTTTTCTTTTCTGTAATGGCACTTGTGATTCTTGGATATAGGCGATTCAAGCTAAACAATGAAGTTCAAGTAAGTGAAGAAAAATACAGACTTCTAGCTGAAAACTCTGCCGATGTAATTTGCACCCACCGACAAGGTGGGAATTTTGTTTTTGTGAGTCCTTCTATCACCGGCCTATCCGGATTCGATTATGCTGAACTCGTAGGAAAATCACCTGCTGAATGGATACACCCTGATGATCTCAATATTTTTATTGCTAATTTTTTTAAAGAATATAAGCCCTCCGAATTTAACATACCTATTCAATATCGGTTTAAACAAAAGTCAGGCGGTTATATCTGGGTGGAAACCGTAGTGAAAGTAATTGACAAAAAACATAAAAACAAACTTCCTGAAACGTTCCTTAGTCAAACGCGAAGCTTCCAACGCAACAAAGAATATCTTTCACAACTGGAAGAAAACACCCAAAAGTTAGAAAAAAGTTATAAAGATTTGGAAATGTTTGCCTATGTCACATCGCACGACATGCAAGAGCCACTTAGAATGATTGGCAATTACATACAACTGATAAAAAGAAAAATAGATAAAACCCCGCACGACCATGAAATTGACGAATACATTGCATATACTTCAGCTAACGCAACAAATCTTCAAACGCTTATTAAAGACATTTTAACCTATTCCACATCGAACAAAATTGTTCTCCCTGAAGAGTATATTCCAACCGAAAACATACTACAAGAAATTATATCGAGCATACAACCTATTCTCAACGAAAAAGAAGCAGAAGTTGTGCTTTCCCGGAAACTTCTTCCCCTCAAAATTGAAAAAAAATTTTTAAACCAAATCTTTCAAAACCTGATTTTGAATGGAATAAAATACAACATACACACTAAACCTACAGTAGAAATTTCGTGCCACGATACCGAAACAGATGTAATATATGCTGTAAAGGACAATGGAATTGGTATAGAGGAAAAATATTTTGAGAAAATTTTCGAACCCTTTCAAAGACTGCACAACAAGTATGATTTTCCCGGAACAGGTCTTGGATTATCTATCTGCAAAAAGATTCTGGAAAAACACAATGGAAAAATGTGGGTAACTTCCGAAGAGGGAAAAGGATCAACATTCTTCTTTAGCGTACCCAAATAAACAACGTTCTTATTTAGGCATAGTAAAATAAAAGACACTTCCTTTACCCGGCTCAGACTCTGCCCAAATTTTACCTCCATGCTTCTCAACCGCTTTAGCACATATTGCTAACCCAACTCCGCTTCCCGAAAACTCTCCATCGTTATGTAATCGTTTAAAAATCTTGAAAATTTGATCGGCATATTTTTGTTCAAAACCTATACCGTTATCCTTAATACAAATTAGCCAATAAGTACCTTTATCGATGGAATGCGCCCAAATCTCTTTCTGCTCACTCCTGTTGTATTTAATTCCGTTCTCAATTAAATTTTGAATTAACTCAGAGAGCATAGTCTCATTCCCACTCACCATGGGCATTTTATCAATACGAACTATTGCTCCACTCGACTCAATTAACTCCTTTAATGTAGCAGTTACCTTTTCAAAACACAAGCCTAGTTTTAAACTGGGATTAAAATCAATTTCTTGGTCCATCCGAGAATAGTTCAAAATATCCAACACCAACAAATTCATTTTATTGGCGCCATGAATAGCCGTTTGAATGAAATCGATTCCGTCTGCATCAAACTTATCTTTGTAGCGCTTCTCCAATAAATTCAAATACGAAATAACGGTACGTATGGGCTGCTTCATATCATGAGAAACCACATAAGCAAACTCCTCTAATTCCTTGTTTGATTTCTGTAACTTTTGAGCCTTATTTTCTAGCTCCTCTTGCGCATTCTTTAATTCTGATATATCTCGAATAATAACAAGATACTCGTTATAGCGAAACGGGGCGAAAATCACTTTAAACCAGTTGCCTTCATTTTGCTTGTTTCCATCTTTATACTCAAAAGAAAAAATAGTATCCGTTTCAATTACTGCAAACAATGCGTCCATGTATTTAGTGGCAATACTATCAGGCAACACATCATGAAACTTTTGTCCCTCTATATTTGCATTTGCTAAGTATGGATTCAAATTATTCACCAAATTAGCACTTGTAAATTTACCTTCACCATTTACAGTGTATAACCAATCAGGGAGGGCTTTTAATATAGCCTCATTGGTATTTTGAACTTCAGCCAATTTGTCCTCGGTGGTTTTTCTAGACAATGCATTGGAAATCATTACACCCAATATCTTGAGAAGGGTATCTTGAGAATCGAAACCGGTATCCGTATTTATATTGTTAATAGCAATAGCTATTCCAATTAAGCTGTTACCCGAAACTAAAGGAACAATGGTTATCGTAGTCGCATTATCTGAAATAGCTTGTTTAAAAAAAAGCGGAAATATATTCTTACCGTCATTGCTTTGTGAAGGGTAATGCACAATCTGATCTTTAGATTGTTGTTTCTTCACAATTTTAGTCACAATCTCTTGTGCCGTTACTCCGGTGTTTAACACATTGATAGGAACATCGGTAATGGTATTAAACCAAGCGGTTTCTAACCGGAACAAATCCTTTGTTAAGCTATAAACTGCAATAGTATCAATTTCCAATTTCGGGGTTGCTTCTGAAAGTAACTTGTAAATTTCGGAACTAATTTGCTTCCGCTGCAGATTTATTAAACTGTTGGAATACTTTAAAAAAAGAGCTTCTACCTCCAATTGTTTTTGCAACTCATCTTCTAGCTTTTTCCTGCGTTCAATATTACGTGTTTCGGCAAAAATTAAATTGGTAGACATCAAACCTTCGCCATTTTTAAAATTTCCGAAAATAGACTCTACCCAAATTTGCGCTCCACTTTTAGTCTGAATTTTATACTCCACACTTTTCCGATCATCTTGGTTCAGTGCAAGCTCATTTATAGCGTTTTGAACAATTGGTCGATCGGATTCAATAATATACCCAAGTAAATTTTCGCCAACAAGTTCATCAACGGAATAGCCCGTTGCATTATATACAGACTTATTTACATATACGTAATTCAATGCTCTATCGAACAATGCCGAAATGTCTCTCGCATTTTCGGTAAGATTCTTAAACTGAATCCCACTCTTAGAATTTATTTGTGTTAATCGAATTCGTTGCATGCTAAGCAAATAATTACCCGCTAATACAAATGAGAAAACGAGTAATTGCATATAATTCAGAAGCAAAGGATTGGCTTCTCTGTACAAGTATATCACTGCACCAAAAATCACTACTTCAAACAAAGAAAAAAGAGCAACCTGCCCTAAAGACTCAAGTACCTGAGAAGATACAACAATCAAAACATAGTTTGCAAGCAAATAAAAAGATTGACTTTCTATACTAGTTTCTATGCTTTTAGAAAATGCATAGACAAGGTTGAAATTCGCATAGTAAATAAAAAGATTGAAAAAAAAGGGTGTGAATTTTCTGAATCTTGACATCGAAATTACAACAACTAAGACACCAAGTAAAACGCCTATAACCCATATAATAATAGGATCTTCGGCTTCCTTCTTCGTGAACAATTCAATGATATTGCCCAACAAATAGGATATTGTAACAAGTAGAGCAATAATTCTCTCCTTCCAGAAAATCTCCGATTTAAATTTTAACAATAAATTAAAATGTTCCATTCCTTATAGTAATTGTAAGATAAACATTTTATATTTATGCGTCCCCACCTATTGTAATCGTTTTTAATGTGTGAACAATTTTTTGGTTTATCGTTGAAATTAGTACGTTGAATTAAATTAAATGTTCGAAATTTGAAACTAATAAAATGAGAAAAGAGTACAGTGCTCTTATAAATAGGCTTTTTACGAAAGCAAGAAACGAAGGGGTAATCCAACAACCTATTCAAAACGATACTTTTAACGGCAGAGATGTTATTGTTAACGGAAAACGTCAACTCTTTTGGGCTTCGTGTAGCTATTTAGGTCTTGAAACTGATGAAAGATTAAAAAGGGCATCAATTGACGCTGTTGAACGCTATGGCACTCAACTTTCGGCATCCAGAGCAGTTATAGAATCTGGCCAATATGGCGAACTAGAATCATTATTAAGCGAAATTTTTGGAAAACCAACCCTACTTGCTCCAACTACAAGTCTTGGCCATATTTCTGTCATTCCAATTATTGTTCATGAATTGGATGCATTAATAATGGATCAAAAAGTCCACAACTCTGTTCAAAATGCCATTCTAATGGCCCGAGATGAAAAAATACACGTAGAGACACTGAACCATAATAGAATGGATTTCTTAGAAACAAGAATCCAAATACTACTCCAGAAATATAATAGAGTTTGGTATTTTCTTGATGGAGTGTATTCAATGTTTGGAGATTTAGCACCATATGACGATTTAAAATACCTACTAAACAAATATCCAAATTTTCACATATATGTCGATGACGCCCATGGTCTAGGTTGGGCAGGCAAAAATGGCGCAGGCACAACAATTCGTGATTTAGGGTGGCATCCAAATTTGATACTTACAACCTCTCTTGCAAAAAGCTTTGCAAGTTGCGGTGGAGCACTTGTCTTTGACAACGAAGAGCAAAAAAGTCTTATTAGAAACTGTGGGAGCTCATTTATTTTCTCCGGTCCAATTCAACCTGCCGTATTAGGAGCCTCAATTGCTGCTGCCAAAATTTATTTGAGTGACGAGATTTATACTATTCAAAAAGATGTAAACGAGCTTATCACCTTCTTCATTGACTACGCTAATCAGCTATGTTTACCATTAATAACTAGTGCCCATTCTCCTATATTCTATATTGGCGTTGGGAAACTAGAAGTTGGGAAAAAGCTAATGCGTTTCCTAATGGCACAAGGTCATTTTGCAACATCCATGGGCTTTCCTGCAGTTCCAATGAACAATTCTGGTATTAGAGTTTGTATCACCAGAAACCATACAAAAGCAGATATTAAGGAATTTTTAGATTTAGTGACTGAAGGTTTAATAATGCTTCTTCATGAAGTTGACCAAGACTTAACAGATGTTTATGATGCATTTGGAATTTCCCCTCTTGCAACTAACAATATTTGAACAACTGAAAAATCTTTACTTTCTTTACATCAAGTAATTTCATAGTATGATTCTCTCAAAGCTAATTGCAAAAATAGCTGGAGTCTACCCCAATTATTCTATGGAGCAAAGAGCATTGAACATACTCAATTTCTCTGTTGCCTTGAACTGCTTTATAGGCGGATTATTTGGGATAGTATTTCAAATGGACTTTAGTTATGTAAGCTCACAAATTATTGTAAGCTTCTTTGTCTACCTTTTATTCCTTTTTGCAAAAAGGAATAAAAACATCGAGATTATAGCTGTAATATCAGTAATTCTCATTCTTTCTTTATTTGGTTTAACGTATATGACAGAAGGGGGTATCGATGGTCCAACCTTTGGCATTGCAACAGGTTATTTTATTATTTTTTTGTCCTTGAGCACAAAAAAAACATATCCCGTTTTCTATCCATTTGCTTATGTGGTAGCATTAATCACCTCAATGGCTTTGAACTATTTACACCCTGATTGGGTTATTCGATATTCAAGCACTGATCAGAGGTACAAAGACTTTATTCTCAACTTCTTCCAAACAATTATACCCATCTATTTTCTTTTCATATCCAACCGAGAATGCTACCAATACGAGCAGCAACAAGTAGAGGAAAAAAACAAGCAACTTGCCATTGCCAATTCCACTAAAGAAAAATTGTTTGCCATTATCGGACATGATTTACGCTCCCCTATTGCCAGTCTTGATAGCCTATTACTCATGCTCAACGAAGGTAGAATTAGCACGAAGGACCTTTCTCTACACTTGCAAAACATTCAAAACAAAACCGGGCAAATCCGCGACCTGCTCGACAATCTTCTCTATTGGGCCGTATCACAAATGGAACATTTGCAAACAAAGGCAACCCAACTCTTGCTCTTCAATATTGTTGAAACCGAGCTGAGTATGCTCCGTGAACAAGCAGCCTATAAGCAATTGAACATAGAAAATAACATCGCGGTTAATGCAATCATCTTTGCCGATAACGAGCAAGCTAAAATTATCCTCCGAAATATACTTACGAATGCGGTTAGATACACCACAAACGGTGGCACAATTTCCATAATTGTTGATGAGAATCAAACACAACAAAAAGTGATTGTTACCAACTCCGGAAAATGGAACGAAGAACAGACTTCAACGGATACCACCGATCCTAAACGAACAGGCTTTGGACTCTTTCTCTCAAAAGATTTTGCGAAAAGAAACGGGGGCGATTTAGAAATCGATAAATCGTCTAGCGAAATCGTAACCGTAAAATGGACTGTTCCAAAACATTTAAAAAATGTTTAACTATACAAAATCATAAACCCCAGTTATATGAACGCTATCATTATTGAAGACAACCCTATAGATTTATTAAATCTAGAATCGCTCCTATCAAAATATTTTCCTGAGATAGCAATATTAGGGCATGCAACAAGTGTAAAGTCAGGAATTGAACTTCTCAGTACAACCAAACCCGACCTTGTAATCGCAGATGTGCAATTGCCCGATGGTGTTAGCTTCGATATTCTTAATCAACTGGAATCATTTCCCTTTCAACTTATTGTTATTTCCGCTTTCGATTCTTACGCCATGAACGCAATAAAGATTGGCGCAATCGATTACATCCTTAAACCCGCAACAAGAGTCACGCTTGAAAATGCAATCAATAAAGCAAAGGTACAGGTCGATCAAAAAATACGCATGGAACAAATGAGCATGATGCTCCAAACCTACTATAAAGGATCACCTGCACAACGCATAGCACTCCCCAACTCCGAAGGCTTACGCTTTGTAAAACTGGAAGAAATTCTATACTGTAAAGCAGAAGGCAACTACACCAACTTTCACCTAATCAACAATAAAAAAGAAATGGTAAGCCAAACCCTCAAAGAAGTTGAAACAAAGCTTGCCCAAAACGATAACTTCTTGCGTATTCATAAAAGTTTTATGGTTAATCTTAAGTATGTGGTAGACTATAAGAAAGGACGTGGCGGGCAAGTTATACTAGAAGATCAATCGGAATTAGAAGTGGCACCGGATAAAAAAGAGGCGCTCTTAAAACGATTACATGGAAAATAGGTAAAAATTAAAGTCATTTTACTCGTTGAAACAACTCTTTCACGAACCCAAAGCACATGTTCACTCAAAGTTAAAAAATTGTATTTCATTGCAATACATATTTGCATCATGAAAGAAGCGATACAAAATATGTTCATTTACCCCGTGGCTTTGGCATCACCCCTTGTCAAAATCAAGGAACATCAATTTTGTTTTCATGCCCGCAATACAAAGCGAAACGACTACTCACCCCTGTAGTGCGGTTTCGCTTTGCTATTGCATTATGAAACAAGAATATACTTTGTATAAAATGTGTCGGCTAATACTTAGCCAAAATACTACCCCCTCAACACATATTCGTTTCAGCAAACATTTGTATATGGGGAAGAGATAGATAAACTTAACTATAAAATAAGCCCCCGATTGCGCTAACAACCGAGGGCTTTGCAAACGGTGCTTGGCGAAGCTTACCGTTGCAGGTACTAGACCGAGTTTAAATAATTTTGAGCCGTAAAATTACAAAAATTAAAACAAGGCTACAAAGGTGTATGGTTTGTTTTAGGTTATGAAGGCAACAATCCAAAAATGTTGCTTAAATCAAATTACTAAAATGAAAGTTTTTGCCTGCATTGTTTGAATTTAAACAAAGAGGAATGTTATGAAAAAAATATTTGGCATCGTTTTAATGTTATTGCTTGCTTCATCAAGTAGCTTTGCAAGCAAGGTTTATATTGTTATTGACAAAGCAGGATACCTGCAATCACTTTCCGTTGAGAAAACTAGAGGTTCCGTTGAAGCCGACCTAAAATATGATGCAAATTCGCAAACATGGATTATGGCGATAACTCAACAAAGAGAGAGTGCTCAACCAACTTCTGTCATTATTATAAAGAACGTCATAATACTTCCGCCTGCGGTATTAAAAGAAAATAACCTAACCAGCGGAGGTCTTGCAATAGGTTCTTATAAATCCAAAACAGATTCAAGTAATGCACTAACAATAGTCATCAATTTGATCTGTTGGAAATGCACAAATAGTTAATTTTATCTAACCACCACTAGCAAATACAAGTTTGCTAGTGGTTTAAAAACAATTATATGAAAATAAATCTTATCGACTTTGGAGATAACAGCTATCACTTTACCATTAATGTAAAAGTGAACAATATTGATGCCACATTTTTAATCGATACTGGAGCCACCAACACTGTAGTTTTTAAACGATTTTATGAAGAAAATTTTGACAAAGAAATTTCACTTCAGAAATCGGATATTGCTGCTTCTGCTTCCGGGGAAAGTATGGAGACAGGATCTGTAACGATAGATTCAATTAAGATTGAAAACAAAGAAGTCACAAATTTTAAAATTGGTTGTATGGATATGGAACATATTGAAAATATTTATAAGACAACCAACAAAGGAAATATAGATGGTATGCTAGGCGCTGACCTTCTGTATATCTTTAAAATAACACTAAACTTAAACAAACTTGAATTCAGTTTCTAGTTTGCAATAGCAACTACAGCATAAAATATGGCAGTCATTTTCTGTCGGTCAGAAGAATACAGAATGAGTCTTTCTATATTCCTATGAATTTTCGATTGCCATTGGTATAGCTATAGACCCATTTTACATATTGTATATCAACAAAACATTATCATAGATAAAGCTTCATTCAAAGTATAAAGAGATATAACAATAAAAACCTGCTTCATAATCTATTTTTAATTCACCTCTACAGACATGAAACATCTTATATTCATAGTATTTACTTCTTTGCGTCTTCTCGCCAATGCCCAAACCCACATCATCACTTTTGGGAAAGGAGAAAATTGCTCAGGTTACAATATTTGTAATCTCAATCACTTTTCTGTCGATTACAAAATATTGCCAAACGAAACTCTACTGTATATTACTTTAACAAAGGACAACAAACTCCAATTTAGCTTTCCTAAAAGCAAAATGAAGGAAACTGTTTTTCTAAAATATTTCGCTACTGGCTTATTCATTATAGATGGCGATTACAAACTACCGGAAAACATTGCCAAACAATTTAGAACCCCTCTTATAAAATCGGGAAAATATAAAGTATTGGTAACAGCCGATAGCTATGAAGTGGTATTCTAAGGCTACATTAATAGGTTTATTGTGCTATACTTTTCTACACAGTAGAGCACAAACTACTGCCATTCCTATGCTCTACGAGTTTATTATCGAATGTCCACTTCGAAAGTGCGATATCATTGGCAACCCTTTAGATTCAACAATCTATGTTGCACCACCAAAATCAAAGTTCACGCTAATCGAGCTCAAACAAGATATCTGTATCATTCGTTTCACGCTCCTCAACTCTTCAAAAAAAATCAACCAATCAAATCTACCCGTAGAGGATTTTTCAAACTATACCTATTTTTACATTACCAAGGCACAATTAGATTTCAAGGCAAGAGCCATAACACGATCTAATCTCGACCTAGTTGTAGGTAATGTTATCACCCCCGTTAAACTTAGGTTTTCACCCTTCGATTTTACTAAAGATATTACGCTTGGAAGTACCTTTGGCGTAAAATATTCATTTGCAAAAAAACAAAATGCAGCGGTTGATGGACTATTAGGTATTGGAGTTTCATCCCTAACTATAGATAGTACATCATCCAAAGGCAAGACACAGCAACCGGTTGACTTACTGGCATTCTCCACATCGTTAGGCATTGTAATTGAATTTGGTAATGCACAAGTTGGTGCATTTTTGGGCTTCGACTTTATATCCAATAAAAATCAAAACGAATACAATTGGATCTATCGCAACAAACCATGGGTTTCGTTTGGATTAGGCTACTCTATATTTTCCTTTAACATCAAAAAATAGTTAAGGGCAGTTGTTTCCTACTAAAACTCCTTTAACTTGTTATTGTTGAAGACAATAAATCAACAATCGAAATAAATCATTACACTTGTTTAAATATTATTTCCGATGAAAACATCGCCATTTATTTTTGTATCGATAATGTACTTAATCATGAATACTGTACCCTCTGCCTTTGGGCAAACCACTTCAAAAACAAACGCCCTCGACCCCTATCATGTTAAAGAATTTACGCTCAAAAACGGACTTAAAGTTTTTATCTCCAGCAACAAAACAGCACCACGGATCCAAACTATGATTGCGGTTAAAGCCGGTAGTAAATTTGACCCACCTCAAACCACGGGCTTAGCTCATTACCTCGAACACATGATGTTCAAGGGCACACATCGTTATGGCACACTCGATTGGAATAAAGAAAAAGTACTGCTCGACAAAATTGCCGCTCTATACGAAGACCATCTCAACGAAAAAGACGAAGCAAAAAAGAAAGCTATCTATCACCTTATCGACTCCATGAGCTTCGAAGCCTCCAAATTAGCGGCTCCTAGCGAATATGATAAAATGGTAGCCTCCATCGGAGCCAGTGGAACCAATGCTTTCACCAGCAACGACATGACAGTCTATGTAAACGAAATCCCTTCCAACTCGCTCGATAAATGGGCAAAACTTGAAGGCGAACGTTTCTCCACCCTTGTGCTACGCCTCTTCCATACTGAACTCGAAACCGTTTATGAAGAGTTCAACCGCAACCAAGACGATGACATCCGTTGGTCAAATTTCGCCATCGACAGTATGCTTATGCCCAATCACCCTTATGGAACTCAAACCACCATTGGCCTTGGCGAGCACCTGAAAAATCCTTCCATGATTAACATTCATAACTATTTCGACAAATATTATGTACCGAACAATATGGCGGTTATTCTATGTGGTGATGTAGACGAGAAAATCGTTTTGCCAATCCTAGAAAACACACTAGGCAAACTCACACCAAAAGCTGTTGCTCCTTTCGTAAAACAACCAGCTGTTACCATCAATAAAGTACAGGAAAAAGAAATCTTGGGGCCAACAAAAGAACATCTTTATATCGGCTTCCGCTTCGATGGCGATGGCACCAAAGAAAGCATGACAGCCAAAGTGCTCGATATGATTCTTTCCAACGGTGGAGCAGGTTTGCTCGATTTGAATCTTGTTCAAAAACAAAAAGTGCTTACCGCCAGCAGTTATGTAAGCGACCTAAAAGACTATTCTGTCTTCAAGATTTACGCTGAACCCAAAGCCGGTCAACGTTTGGAAGAGGCAAGAGATTTATTGCTTTCTCAAATCGACCTTATCAAACAAGGCAATTTCGATGAAACCATCCTGAAAGCCAATGTCGATAATCTTCGTCTACAGCGCCTGCAAAGTATTGAAAGCAATCGTTCTCGCGCCTATTCTATAATGGATGCTTTCGTAAAAGATGTGCCTTGGTCGTATCATGTAAATGAATTAGACGAGATGGCAAAGATCACTAAACAAGATATTGTTGAATTTGCCAATAAACACCTCAACGCCAACTATGCGGTATGTTATAAACGTATCGGAGAGCCGAATCGACACAAAGTGGAGAAGCCAGTAATTACTCCGGTTCAACTCAATAAAGATTCCATTTCGGCATTCAAAAAAGAGTTTGATGCCATAGCTCAAGGTAACAACCTTGCGAAGTTTGTCGACTTCAACAAAGATATCACCCATCTTAAACTCGACCGCAATGGCGACTTCCAATATATAAAAAACGAAGAAGCTCCAATTTTTTCGCTAAATCTAACGCACTACCTGGGCACCGACAATATCAAAGAACTAGGTTTAGCTGCAGACTATGCGAACTATCTGGGCACAAAAGATATATCGGCCGGAGATCTAAAAACGAAGTTTTATAAACTCGGCTTATCTTATAAATTATCTGTAGGCCGAGACCGTTTCACCATTTCGCTTTCCGGCTTAGAAGAGAACTTGAAAGAAGGAATAGCATTAGTGCTAGATGTAATGCAGAATTATAAACCTGAAAAAGAAGTATTCCAAAATTTGCAAAACGATTTATTGAAAAAAAGAGCCAATGCAAAATTAAACAAAGGGGTAATTCTCACACAAGCCATGATGAATTATGCAAAGTACGGAAAAACAAACCCTTTCACGAATATGCTTTCGGCTGAAGAACTTAAAAACACTGACCCCTCAGCACTCACTGACATACTTAAATCACTCGCTAAATCACCGGATAAGATTACTTACTACGGTCATTTACCTGCTCAAGAAGCCTACAACATAATTACAGAACCACTCAACAAAATCATCTCAACAAATAATTCGATTCCGGAGGCAAAAAAATTTCCTGAACTAAAAATCACTAAACCAATTGTGTATTTCTGCAATTACGATATGCGACAATCAGAAGTTATTATGCTCTCGCAATCTTCCCGATTCAACAAAGAATGGTTGCCTTATATTCGATTATACAACGATTATTACGGCTCCGGATTATCATCGATTATGTTTCAAGAAGTGCGCGAGAAAATGGCTTTAGCCTATGCTGTAAGCAGCAGTTTTGGAGTGCCAAACTATAAAGACGATTCACACTATATCACTTCCTACGTTGGAACACAAGTAGATAAACTAGAAACCGCGCTCAATAAAATGGATAACCTTTTAGGAAACATGGTGGAAGTGCCAAAGCAATTCGAAGGTGCGAAATCATCAATCGTGCGAAACCTTGAGAGCGATTGGGTTACAGGCGAAGGTATTTTTGGGCTATACGACCAAGCATTAAAACGTGGCTTAACTACTGATGTGCGAAAAGATATTTATACTGCCATCAAAAAACTCAACATCAACGACCTAAAAACATTCTTTGACACAAATGTAAAAGGCAGAGCTAGGGTATATCTTGTAATTGGCAACAAAGACAAAATCAATTTCGACTTGTTGAAGAAAACAGGTGAGGTTAAAGAACTCTCACTCGAGGAAGTCTTCGGGTATTAATTAATACCTAAGATACCTGCCGTAAACATACTGTAAATAAGCCTTTGCAGACTGCAACATATGTTGTGTATCACATTCAGCTATTGTAGGCCTTGTTTCAAGTCTATTATTTTTTGCATCGAAACTTAGCTTGCAATCTTTACTTGTTACGATTCCTACACCCTCTGTATACACAAAACAAACGTGTTGGTTAGGTGTTGAAGAAAACAAATCCACATACCACTCATATGGAGTGGCATCTCCTGTAATCAAACGTACAATAGTTCCTGCTACATCGCATTGTGAAACCGGCTTATTGATTACTGTTCCTCGCAATGAATCATTCAACACATCGCCTAAAATTAACAATGGAATATGGTGATAATCTGCCGTTTTTGGATTTGAATTTTGCGGACTGTGGTGGCTATGATCGGGCACTAAAACAAATAGTGTGTTGCTGTACCAATTCTCTTTTTTTGCTTTTTGGAAAAAATCACCAATACAGCTATCAGAATATAACATGGAATTAGCATAAACATTATGCTCGCCTGCCCAAGTAATAGTATTTCGCTGGTTTGGATAATCATAATGAAAGTGTGTACTCTGCGTGAATATTGAGGCAAAAAATGGAACTTTCATTTGTTTTAATTGCTGACTAAATACGGCAAAAGAATTTTCATCATGCACACCCAATCGACCACGATAAAATTTCGAATCCATATCCTTCTCTTCAACAATGACATCAAACTCCTTTTGATAAATCAACGCTTTTAGATTTCCATATGATAAATCCCCGCCAAACAAAAACAGACTTTGGTAACCCTTACCTTTTAGTGAAGAAGACACACAAGGCAATTGCTTTATTTTTTGTGTTTCGTTGATTATAGATCCAAACGGAAGTGCCGGAAACGAAGTAAGCACAGTGGTTATCCCTTGATCGCTTCTATCGCCAGATGCATAACATTGCGAAAATAGAACTCCATGTTTTGACAAGGAATCAAAAACCGGTGTGGCGCTCTGCGTTATATTTCCTGAAACACAACCTACCATATCCGCACTCCACCCTTCTAAAATAAGAAATACAACATTAGGGCGATCAGCCTTCAAAACCTCTGTTATCGGTTGTTCTGATGACCTTTTAAAATTGCTTTCAGCATAACGTTCAAGTTCCTCTGCTGTTAAATAGCGATACGGATTACTTGTCTTATTCGCAATGGATCGCACCACACTGGCATTAAAATTCCAAAAAGTATTTACGGTAACATCATTGATTTTCTGTTCCTTTGAAAAATAACAATCGCTTTCCTGCATTGGTATTTGCTGCCAACCACCACGGATCCCTAAAAGCAATAGCGCAGCAATAAATGGCGTCATCCATACTATTCCTTTCTTACTCATTCCACGGAAGGTATGCTCTACCGATAGGCGTTTATATGTATAGTGAACAAAGTATGAAGAGACGATAACTATAAATCCGAAAATAAGATAGTGTTTTATACTAGCGCTATTAAGCACTTCACTAGGATGCTGTAAATACAAAAAAATGCGTGAATTGATTTTAGCACCCCACTCTTGATACAAACAAACATCAACCGCGCTTAATAAAACAATAACAGTTGATATAATGTAAAAGAAAAATTTAAACACTAATGCCCATCCGTTCCAATCTGTCAATTGCCGAAACAGAGAAAGCAAAAAAGGCAAAAGAAGTAAATAGCAAATCGTTGAAACATCTATTCGGAAAGCATTCCGGGCAATACCAATTATTGCTGCCCAAGAAACAGTTTGCACATTAAAGAACATGAAAAAAAATCTTCCAATCCAAAACAACAACAGCCATATCAGCATCAATCTTAAAGAAAGAGCCAAAAAGAAATGGTGTTTGAACGACTTAAACATCTGCACAAGTTGCAGAATAAATTGCACAGAAAAAAACTACTCGATAGCATATGTGCTTTCTGCCTCCGGTCGGCCTGCTTTATAAAAATACTGTTGGTAGTAGGTTTCGCTTATGTCGCTTAGCATAACCCCCTTGTGAAGGGTAGCATGCGCAAATTTCCCATGTTGTAGATAAATTCCAATATGTGTGATATTGGAATTATTAATCTTGAAAAAAACTAAATCGCCTTCGGCTGCCATATCCACACTCTGCAATGTTGTACACAATGGAAACATACTTACCGCATTGCCATCAATATTTTTATTGTATGCCTCTCTGTATATTTGTTTCACGAAGTTAGCGCAATCTATACCTTGCATAGAATTACCCCCCAACCTATAAGGCTTCCCCAACCATCGATACACCTCGAAATACAATTCAGGGTTTTCGACTCGATTTAAATCGATACTATTACTCGCATAAAACGATGTAATGGCTATCGAATCTATATCTGAAGGAATTTTAAATGCATAGGAACTTAACGTGGTCGAAATTCCTATTAGAATAAAAAGTATTACTCTTATACTCATTTGCGTTTGGGTTAATTAGTCTTAACGCTTACGTAAACCCAGTAAAATAGTTTCAAAATTTATCCATAAAAAACTGTGGATAGTGCAGCTTTACAGCTGAATTGTTCGCATAAAGTCCACTGTATTTTGAATATCGTCATAGATAACTCTATCCTTTTCATAGTATGGCACTAGCTTTCTATATTCCGATTTTAAAGCCTCAATCAGTGGCGAACTTTTCAATGGCGCTCGAAATTCCAATGCTTGCATGGCGCACATAAATTCAATAGCCAATACCTTTTCAATGTTATAAACGATTTTATAACATTTTACTGCTGCATTGGCACCCATACTCACGTGGTCTTCTTGCCCGCCCGATGAAGTTATACTATCGACAGAGGCCGGTGTTGCCAATTGTTTATTCATGCTCACTATCGAAGCAGCTGTGTATTGTGGAATCATATAGCCCGAATTTAACCCTGAATCTTTCACTAAAAACGGAGGCAACCCTCTATTGCCACAGGTTAACTGAAATGTTCTTCGTTCCGAAATACTTGCCAATTCGCTCATAGCCATCCCCAAATAATCTAAGGCTAATGCCAATGGCTCTCCGTGGAAATTACCCCCACTAATAATTAAATCTTCATCTTCAAAAACGAGTGGATTGTCGGTTACTGCATTAATCTCGCGATCAAATACACTTTTCACATGTTCAATAACACCTCTTACAGCTCCATGTACTTGAGGCACACAACGGAATGAATATGGATCTTGCACATTATTTTTCGGTTGAGCGGCAATTTCGCTACCTTCCAAAAACTTCAACACATTAGCAGCCGATTCCATTTGTCCGGTATGATTTCTGATTTTTTGAATAGCCGGATGAAAGGGTGCAGTTTGTGCATTAAAGGCATCCACAGAAATAGCCGCAGTTAAATCCGCCAACTTCTCCACTCGTTCGCTTTCCATAACACTGAAAGAACCCCAAGCACTCATAAACTGTGTACCATTCAATAGTGCTAAACCTTCTTTGGAATGTAATTTTATCGATTGAATATTAGCTTGTTTCAGCGCATCTGCTGTTTTCATACGTTCGCCTTTATAACGTACTTCTCCCATGCCTAATAAGGGCAAACTCATATGTGCCAATGGTGCCAAATCACCGGAAGCACCCAAAGAACCTACTTCCCAAATCAAAGGAATAACATCTGCATTATAAAACTCCACCAGCTTCTGAATGGTCTCAACACAAACACCAGACGAGCCTAACGACAATCCTTTTATTTTCAACAACAGCATCAGCTTTGCAACCTCAGGCTTCACTTCATCGCCCATACCGCATGCATGACTCATCACCAAATTCTCTTGGAGCTGTTCAATGTTCTCGTTTGAAATTTTCACATCACACAAAGCCCCGAACCCTGTATTGATACCGTAATAGCGCGCATTAGGTTCCGCTAGCTTTCGCTCAAGAAATGCTCTGTTTTTGGAAACTAGTTCAACAACAGAGTTGTCGAGTTTTAATGTATGTGGAGCTTGTGTCAACTGCTTCAATGTATCAATGGAGAAGCGTTGTGTGTCGATAATAAATTCAGCTATAGCCATATCTTATTTTGAAATTCAGATTGCAAAATGCAAAAGAATTGCGATTTGAAAAATTCAAGATCTAATTCAATCTTACTTTCATGCCTACAGGGTTATGGTCGGAATTTTTGAAGCCGAAATCAAACCCTTTTACCTCCAAAACTTCAACATTTGGCGACACATAGAAATAATCAATTACAGTAGTGAATGTCTTGTCGTTAAACGCGTGGTTATTTTTCCGATTGGTTGGCGTATTCCCATCATATACATATTTCCAGTCTTTTATGTAAGTTGAATCATTATTCAGCAAATACAACGCATCGCTCTCCTTTTCTTTCTCCCATTTATGGACATTAAAATCAGGAGGAGCAATATTCCAATCACCGCCAATAACCACATAACTTCCTTTAGTATACTCTTGTTCCAATAACTCCTTCATTAGCTTCATTTGGGCTCGTTTTACGCCTCCGTCATCATAAGCCTCAAGATGTGCATTTACAGTTACAAGTTCTTTGCCATTGCTTAACTTCATCCGTTGTACCATTAAGCAACGCTCCAAATAAAAAAGCTTACGCGGAAAATCAGTAATACCGGGCAATGCAATTCGTTTTGTTTCAACCTGACTTCTATTCGTGAGTGTTTGTAGACCACCCAGTATCTTGCCTAAGGGTTCAGTCCAAGGAAATGGCAAATATTTTACATCGTAGTTTACAGCAAAATAGGAGCTATAATCCGGCATCACATCACAAATTCCTTTCTCCATATCAATGCTATAGCTTCGCTTGCTGGATCGATCTACTTCTTGAAGGAAAATAAAATCGGCTCCTTTCTGTTCTGCAACCGAAGATTTGATGCCGTCAAAATATTTGCGCACCCATGCTTCCGGTGTAATCACCATTTTGCCATCATCATAAAAGAAATCTGTTTCAGCACCAAGTCCGCTATACCCTACGTTCCAAGTAAAGAAAGTAAAAACAGAATCATTGCCGGTTACTTCTTCTTTCGAAAGTACAGAAGCCTTCACGTCTTCGACTGGAGCCGGTTTAAACTTCGTGAGAATAGCATAAATGATATTTCCACCTACATAGAGTAAGGGAATGGCAATCAAAACAAGTACAATTTTTAGTATCATCCGCATATCAAATGGTTTATGGTTAAGTGATTGGTCTGGCTACAAAATACAATGAAATTCTTTACAGTGTCATTAAATTTAAACTACACGAATCGGCATTTTCAAAAAAGAAGTCTATTTTTAAATAAACAAAATCAATCATGGCACATAAAGAACTCAGTTGGAATCAAGAAGGGACTAAATTATTTGCTCAAGGCTGGACAGTAGAGAACCCGAAGGCAGTGCTATGCATTGTACATGGCTTTGCTGAACATGGTGGCCGCTACGCCCGACCTGCTGCCTTTTTTAACGAACAGGGAATTTCTGTTTTTGCCATTGATCAATTCGGACACGGAAAAACAGAAGGAACAAGAGGATACTCGCCTTCATATGAAGCAACGCTTGATTCAGTTGACAAACTTATTGCTGAAGCGAAATCATTATCGGGCAATGCGCCTGTGTTCCTTTGGGGACATAGTATGGGCGGAAATGTGGTAGTCAATTACTTATTGCGTAGAAAACCGGCTATTCGGGGAGCCATAGCATCGGCACCGTGGTTAAGACTAGGCTTTGAACCGCCAAAATTCAAAATCATGTTGGCGAAATTCATGAAAAACATCTATCCTAAGTTTCCTGAAAAAGCCAATTTGGATACATCGCACTTATCTCGAGATAAAGAAGAAGTGAAGAAATATGATAACGATCCATTGGTACACAACCAAGCCACTGCAGGTACCTTTTTCGAAACTTTTGATGCAGGCTATTGGGCGATTGAACATGCCGAAGCATTAAGTAACGATTTGTTCTTATTCCACGGCACAGAAGATAAATTGATTTCTCCGCATGGATCTTCCGACTTTGCTAAAAATGCGCCTAAAAACCACCTTACATTCAAATTGTACGATGGTTTCTACCACGAACTCCACAATGAACCTGAAGTGGATAGAACGAGCGTTTTAAATGATATGCTACAATGGATTAACAGCAAACTTGCTTAACGCATTAACTTATACGCAATAAAAAAGCCTTCGAAATTCGAAGGCTTTTTTATTGTATGACTTAAGTACTAATAGTTCCAAAGGTCATGCTCGAACTCAAACATATTTTGCTTGATTCTTTCAGACTCTAGTAACTGATCGATACCTGTAGCGTATTCTTTAATGTTTCTATCGTACACGTTTGATTCTTTATAGATATAACTCTCAAACATTCTCGCTTCGAACAAATCTTCCCAGCTTAAACGAACAGCGTCATTCTTAGGATTGAACACTTCGTATTTAGCTAAGATAGGACGTAAATCAGGATAGTAAACCCAATACATTACCTCGTCACCTGCAACAGTTCCATCAGAAAGTACTAATTCACGAACCGGAGCCAATCCAACGATACGGCAAACCATAGTTGACGTATTCTCGTTAAATACCCAGTCTTCCTTCAAACGAAATTTAATAATCTTATCCCAAGCCAACTCGTTCTTAACCACCTTGGTTTCTTCCTCCATGGTTACCGGGTTAATTTGTGTAACAGTATCTTCTTTGTATCCGATTTTCTTAACATCTTCTACAGGCAATACTTGTTTGAACTGATCCCCATCAACAACGCTATTATCGTAAACGGTAAGCTCACCATTTTTAGCGGCTGAGTGAATAATTTCAATCAAATATTGTTGAGGATATTTGAACGGCAAGTTCATTTTTTCTCGAACATCAATTGATCTCCAAATTCTTTTAGACCAAAATACATCCGCTTCGCGAATAAAGTCGTATGGAATAACCTCCTTTTCTTTAGTCACTACTTTTTGATAAGCACCATCCAAAGGCTCCTGAGCGAAAGCTGCAAGCGCACCCAATGAAAGGGTTATAGTCGCCAATAGATTTTTCATATTCTTCATTGATTAGTTGATTTAGATAATCTGGAACGCAATCTGACCTAACTTTCTTGATTGACCATCCGGTCCAACAACTTTAATGTCATCCAAGAAAATGATATCTTTTGGTTTTGCTCTTCCCATGAAACCTTGCATTTGCGCATTGAATAACGGACCAGAAGTTTCAGAACGATATACGTCACCTTTAGAGGAGTAAATCATAGAGTAACTTTGAACGTTAAAACGTGCTTCGAAATCGAAGTTTTCAAGAACTGCAACAACCCCTGATTGTGCTTTAATTGTTCCTACTTGAGCATTCCCTCCTCTCAATTTACCACCTAATGTTGGAACCGGATCCGGGATACGTTTGATACGAACTGGGAATTGGAATGCTTTTCCACCTGTAACATTTACGTTAATTGTAGCTTGTCCAACTGTTGTTGCACGTGCAACAAATTTACCAGGTGCTGCCCCTTTATTGATAGCTAAACCGCCACCGGTACCGGAAACACTTGTTTTCTCAGCTCCTGCTCCAGAAGAAACAGTAAGTGGATTATCAACTCCAATGTAAATAACATTCATTTTATCCATCATCACCGCAGCTCCGGATGGTGTACCAACGGTATACTTAATGTCTTTTTTAAGTGTAGCAATTGTTCCATCAGGTTTTGTATAAGAAATACTTACCGGAACAGAATGCTCTCCTGCACCTGCAGCAGTAGTTTTAAATGTAGCCATACCATCTTGCAAGGCGGTTGGAGAACCATTGATAACAATAGTAGGCTTAGAAGCCTCACTGAATGCACCAACACCTGCATAAACTTCAACTGGATCTCCAGGCATACAATAATTCGTGTTTGCGGAAGCAATTGCTTGGAACGCATCGTACACAACTTTTACTTGACCAATTTGACCAAAATAGTAGTCAACCATTTGAGCCTCAGCACTTTTAACATCGCTCTGAAGTTTACTCAAAATAGTAAGTGCCGCAATTGTTGGCGTCATGTGAAAATTACTTTCTGACCAACCTTTACCATCTTTTGAATATTGAGTACCTGTGTGCGACTCAGGGATATCCATACTAATTGGTAACGATTTTTCAAATTCAGCCAAATCCTTTTTAATAGTTGCTTGTAAAGTAGGATTATCAGCAAAATCAGCAGGATTTAAAACAGCTAATAATTGCTTTTTGTATTCAAGCATTTTATTATATACTTCCGTTCCTTTCTTTTGCTCAATCATCATATAAGTTGGAGCATCAATGTCGTCTTCTTTAAATTCTTCAACACCGTTTTCTACCTTATAGTCCGATCTTTTTTTCAACTCTAACTTAGTTGCTTCTAGGAAGCCATACAAGTCAGATGCTAGTGTTTTAACTTTGTCGGCTTTAGGCTTCCAAATAGCTGCTTTTGCTGCAGTTTGAGGGTCTTTTACCGCATCCTCAAATGCTTTATATGTTGCAGTATTTTTATCGTTTACAACACTATTCGATTTCATAATGCTATTATTTACGGTCTTAAAAGCATTCAAAATCTCTTTTGATACGTTCAATGCTAGAAGGGCTGTTAACACGAGATACATCATGTTAATCATCTTCTGTCTTGGCGTTAATTTACCACCTGCCATTTTTTATTTAGTTTTTTGTTGGATTAAAGGGTTGATTCTCTGACTGATTATTGCGGACGCATTGCAGACAACATATTGCCATACACTGTGTTCAAAGAAGCAAGGTTTTTGTTCAACGCTCCTAACTGCTCTTTAAATTTAACGGCTTCGCTAGCTGTTTCAGTTAAAGCAACAGATGCGGTTTGTAATCCAGACAATGATTGAGTAGCTGTAGTTGCAGCAGTTGCAAAACCTGTGATAGATCCTGAAGCAGCTTTTGCATTTTTAGCAAAATCGTTAGAAGCTACTGTAGCGTCAGTTAAATCAGACATTTTAGATACGTTATCGCTCAAAGAAGATAATCCTTTTCCTAAACTTCCGATTAATTCCGGACCTACTTTTGCATCAGATAATAATTTATCTAACTGTTGAGTTACAGATCCTGAAGTACTAGATACTTTAGGCGCTACAGTAGACTCACTTAATAATTGTGGATATACGTTTTCCCAGTTATAGTGTTGATCAACAAATTGAGGTTCAAAAGCAGAGATAATGAAAATTAATACCTCCGTTCCCATTCCAATAATAAGCATGGCATTTGCACCAGGCCAGTGCATAATTTTAAACAAAGCTCCTGCGATTACGACAGCCGCACCGCCCGAGTATACATAATTCAAAAGAGTTTTACCTTTTTTAGTTTCAAAGATTGATTTTTTTTCTGAAGCCATTTTGTTTTGTTTTTAATTTAAGGTTAAAGAGTTAAATGAATATTTAGGTTTATTAAGATTATTTGCTGTCAGCGATATCACGTCCTAAGAATGTGGTGATACAACGGAAACCGATATAAGATTTTGCTGAATCTGCATATTCCCAATGTCTTGTTCCGTTTTCGATGTAGTAACCGATATCTTTCCAAGAACCTCCACGAATCACCTTGCGTTTCAATGTCTCAGACTCATTTTTGTCTGCATCGTAACGAATATCAGGATTTAAGTCGTGAACGAAAGAATAAGAGTTTTCATAGTAAGCAGAAGAAGTCCATTCAGATGCATTTCCTGCCATATTATAAAGACCGTAATCATTTGGCCAATAAGCATCTGCACGAACAGTGTAGAAGCCTCCGTCTTCAGGATAGTTACCTCTACCCGGCTTGAAGTTCGCTAAAACACAACCTTTAGAGTTTCTTACATATGGTCCTCCCCATGGATATGGTGCCAATTTCTTACCTCCACGTGCGGCATATTCCCACTCACTTTCGGTTGGCAAACGGAATTCATCCATTAAAGGTTCGCCATGTAGTGTTTTGTAGTCAGCCCAAAGTCTTGTTCTCCATGCACAGAAAGCTTTAGACTGTGCGAAGGTAACACCCACTACAGGATAATCATCAAATGCAGGGTGGTGGAAATAGTTGCGCGTCATTGGTTCATTATAAGAGTATGTGAAATCACGAACCCAAACCAATGTATCTGGATAAATTTGACATTTTTCATTTTTAATAAACTTGCTACGTTCAGCACCACGGTTTTTTGACTTAGCCGCTTCTTTATAGTCAATCCATTGATAAACATACCAAAGTTTGTTCACGTCAAGTTCCTTGTATCCGGCATAACGTTGTGCCTCAGTAACAAAGATTTCTTCCAATTGCTCGTTACCCTCGGTCTTTTTCCAATCGATTTTTTGCTTCCAATCGATTTGAGATTTACCTGAGTTTGCATCTTCTTTTGTATGCTCTAACATAACGTGAGCAACAGAGTCACGTACCCAATTCACAAATTGACGATACTCGTTATTTGTAATTTCAGTATCATCCATATAAAATCCTACAATTGACACTTGCTTGGCTCTAGCCACTTGAGCATTGTTGACGTCTTGATCGCTTGGTCCGATGTGCAAAACGCCTGAAGGAATAAATACCATACCGTACGGTGTGATAGGATTCCAACGTGGACGTTCAGATTCACCCAACAATTGTCCATTGTAGCCTCCGCTACAACTGGCCAAGAATAAGGCTGTAGCAACGGATCCGATTCCTAGTAATGTTCTAATTTTTTTCATTGGTTATTTTTGAATTACTGTTTTTTGGGTCTTTGTTATAATATTTTGAAAGATTGTAAATATAAAACTTTTATTTTTTAAAAACACAAGCAACCTATTAAAAAATTTTACGTCTTGGGCGCTTTAAAGTTTCATAATTAACAATCTCTTTATAAAAATCGCGAATTATGATAGTAGGCGCCCTTTATAGTCGTTGGTTTATAAGGCATAAAATAAGATAAACTTATCTCATGTGTTCCTGTATTAAACGACCTCAAAAACGAAATGTTGGCATCATAACTGTAAACGAGTTTAAATCCCTTGAAATAGCCGCCTAAAAAAAACGAAAATGCATCTATTGATTTAGCGCTATATCCTCTAAACGCAATTCCTGTCATAATATTGTCACGAATTGTTAAAAGTGTCGAAAGGTCCATCTGAACTTTTTGGAAATTGGTCTTCAAAGCCAATGATGGTTGTAGTTTCAAATTTTTCGACAAAACAAAATTATATCCACCACTCAATTGAAAATAACGATCATTAGTGTAGATAAACTTACTCGAAACCCCATTAATTTTTTGTGTTGTATAGAGATGGTTGGCGGCAACCGATGCAAAGAATTTCTCGTTTCCTATATAAATGCCTACTGAAAAATCGGGCGAAAATGCATTGGTATTGGTAATTGGGAGTTGGGGGTCTTTGTGATTTATAACCGAGGTGTACTCTCCATCGGGCGTAATTATTTTACTTCCATCAATATTAGTATTGATAAACCCCACACCTGCAGCCACGCCTAGCGAAAATTGAGAGAATCTTTTTTGATAAGCATACGAAAATTGCAATCCGGTGCTGCGTTGCAATCCAATCATGTCGTTCACTAAGGTTAGGCCAACGCCTCCGTGCAGTGCAGCAACGGATGAAGATACAGAAAGTCCTTGTGTAGTGGAAACGGTATTAGCTAAGCCAACGTATTGAATGCGAGCTATTCCAACTAATTCTAAACCCTTATTACTTCCCGCATAGGCAGGATTGAGCAATAATCGATTGAACATGTATTGTGTAAACTGGGGCTCATTTTGCGCTAACGCAACATTGCCCCCGTTCAAAAAACCAATGGCCATTAAAATACTGAAGAAAAAAACTCTAGCTGTCATTCCAAACTAAAGTTAATCATTTTGCATCAATAATATAGAGGAAGGTGAAATTATTTTATGTCTTTTAAATAGCTCTCTAATGCTGATGTAATGGAGGTATGATGATTCAAAGGAGCCATTACATGAATAGAAAGATTTGCATCGATCACTGCATCTGCTGTTGTTCTCCCATAAATACCAATTTTCATTTTCCCTTGTTTAAATTTCGGGAAATTGTGTAAGAGAGAGCTTAATCCTGTTGGACTGAATAGAATCAACATATCATAGTTGGCAATTTTCATGGTGCTTAAATCGTTTGGAACGGTTTTATACATCACGGCTTCAACAAACTGAATTCCATTCTCCGACATAAATGATGTAAGCTCATCTTGACTACGGGTCTCCGGACAGATATATAAAAACTTAGTAGTTTCTTTATGTTTAATCATCAAATTTTTCAACTCCTTATTAATACCGGCATCACTAAAGAACACTTTGCGTTTTCGGTATTGCGTATACTTTTGTAGGTATAAAGCAATAGCTTCTGAGGTGCAGAAAAACTTCGTTTCTTGACTCATCTTTACGCGCAACTCGTCACACATTCTAAAAAAATGATCGATGGCATTGCGACTTGTAAATACAATTCCGCTAAAATCGGTGAGCACTATACGTTGTTTTCGGAAATCTTTGGTTGAAACACCTTCTACTTTAATGAACGGAATAAAATCAAACTTAATGCCGAATTTTTTTTCCAATTCATAATAGGGAGATTTTGCCGCCTCGGGTTGAGGTTGAGCAACAATAATATTTTTGAGTTTAGCTTTTGGCTCCTGTGAAATGTGCTTATGATAATCGCGAACAGGTTTTTTCGCTACAATAGGAGAATGAGGTACTTGGGATGGCGTAGAAATCAAAGTAGTAGCAAGTCTGTCGGTTGATTTCTCATCAGCCTTTTTGTTTACAGAATTGCTACTACCGTTAGATTTTTTTAAAAGCGAGGAACTGCTTAGCTTTTTTTTTGAGCTACAGCTTTCTTAGGAGCCGCTTTTTTTGCTGCTGCCTTTTTAGGAGCTGCTTTTTTAGCCGCTGCTTTTTTAGGAGCTGCTTTTTTAGCCGCTGCTTTTTTAGGAGCTGCTTTTTTAGCTACTGCCTTTTTAGGAGCTGCTTTTTTTGCTGCTGCCTTTTTAGGAGCTGCTTTTTTTGCTGCTGCTTTTTTAGGAGCTGCTTTTTTTGCTGCTGCTTTTTTAGGAGCTGCTTTTTTAGCTGGTGCTTTTGTTGCCATGATTAAGAAGCAATTTTGGTTAACAATTTGATTAATAGAAACACACTAAGTATTTCAACGGTGCAAACATAAAGTAAAAAGTGATACACACTTTTATACATCATCTGTACAGATGTGGATAACCCTCGCCATACAAAAATCAGAACATTTAAAATTACAATCCCTAAAAACAAATACACAAAGATGTATGTATCGCTCTGCGATGCAACATAGATCATCAACACTGTTGGAAACACAGCAATTCCAAGCACTTTGACGATCATCATAAAATCATTCACATAACCCTCTGCAGCTTCTTCTTCTTCAAACAAAAAGCCCAACGTGTTTACCACCAATACTTTCAGCGCTAGAAAAAATGTGAATAAAAAAATTAGTTTGATAAAGAATTGAATTGTATAATGATTCATTTCGCCATAAAAATACAATAAAGTATACATCGTCATGACCGATAAATTCACTACAGCTATCAACAATAACATCAACGAAAAATTTGACATTGCTGTTCCTTTATTTCTGTTTATCTGTGTTGCAAGCTGCTTATTCATCAATGATTGAAACAGTTCTTGAAAATCGCGTTTATACAACAAACGAATCAGCACAAACAAAAACAACGCAACAGCAATCCATAAAAAAACGAGCAGTGAAGATTGATGCGGACGGAGTAATTCAAAATCATTCTTTATGCTTTTCTGTCCGGAAGTAATCCAGGATTGAAGTCCGGATAACGTTGCATTGAATCGAATAAAGCTTGTGTCGATTGCTTTAGGTGTAGTATCTATTTGTGCTACCGGCAATTGCGTTACTGTGTCTTCGTGTTGTGCAGCAGTATAAAAACTATTAAACATCACTATCAAGAAAAGAAAGACACTTGTTGACTTTAGCAATTGTATGCGTTTAAAAATAGTTGATATACCCAACATGAATTTTTGATGATTTAAAAGTAATCTTTTCGTCTTGCCTTGCCCCCAAAGCATAACTAAGTGCAAACATACCGATTTTGGTTTCAATTGCGGCACCTGCACCAAAACCATATGGAAAATCGAACTGCTGATTTCGCATTGGGCGATTTTCTTTTACCATTGCACTATTTACAAACAAAAAGAAAAATGCATTCTTAGAAAGTAAATATCGGTATTCAGCATTCAGCATAATATAATAAGGCGTAAAAATAGACCTATCGTCAAATCCTCGAAGAGATGTTGTTCCTCCAATTTGAAACAATTCGCTTTCAGTAATTCTATTATTGAAAATGTATTTAGCTTCTAGATTCGTTCGTATTGTTTGCCGTTTTGAAATCTTCCAGTATTTATCTACAGCAATGGAAAGATGCATAACAAAAGACTTTAACTGTATCGAATCGTACAAATACCCATACGACTTTCCCTCTTGTGAATCAAACAGTGATGCTACAACGTTATTTTTCTTTATATTCTTTAAACCAAAAGCTGCTGATAATGCAAGTGAATAACCATTGGTAGGATTGAAACGATAATTTAATCGTTGCTGATAAAACTCAATTGCAATTTGATTTGAATTTACATCCAGCACAGGAGGCAGTGTTCTATTGGCTTTTATAAAGTTGGTATCTACATTCACAACAATTGTGCTTTGTTGACGATACGACAGGCGAAGGTAATCACTTCCCGGCATTTGATATTGTATACCATAATCTCCTCCGATGTTTAAAAAAGAAGTGTCCTTTTTATACAACTGAAATCTAGCATTTATACCAATAGGTAAACCTAGCAAATAAGGATAGTTAAGATGAACATCTAAGGTCTGCGTTTTAGGTTGTAGCTTTTCCCATTTTACGCGAAACTCTTCGCCCATACCAAAAGGGCTTACTAAATGCAATTGTGCTTGGCCGGTGATCAATAATTTTTGCCCAGCGCCACCCGGCAAAAAACCCACCAACAAGTCGAACTGATTCGCCTTACGATCTTTTAGAAACACATTCACTTTAGCTTTGCCATTTTGAAAACTTACAGTTGGTGGCTGGGTCTGCTCGGCAAAAGTGAGCAAGTTCAAACGGCTTTCAACCTTCTTCACTAACGATTCCTTGTATGGTTTTCCGGCCTTTATCCCTAAATAGTTTTTTATAAATACACGCCTAAGTTTAGTTTGCAGTTTTAACGCAACGGTATCAAACACAAACTTATCGTGTGGCTCTACATATAATTTTGCGGCAAACGATTCGGGTTGAATATCAAAACTGTCTAAGTAACATTCTGCAAATGGATAGCCCGTTTCTTCTAAGTTTTTTACCACTACATCTTTAATCCGAGGCAAATCATTAATTGGAGTCCGTCTGTTTTTTTCGAAATAGTGCGACAAGCCCAATGGAACAAGCTGACTTGCCTGCACATTGCCATTCTGCAAAAAAAGAACACTTTGCTTCGTACCTATAAATATATAGGTGTGTATCGTTTCTTGTGCAAAGAAAAAAGAATCGATAGATGCACTAGTATACCCTGCTTCGCGAAGCCGACCTAAAAACTCAGAGAGCAAACGATTTACACCAATACTATCTTTTGTTTGTTTGGGAAATAGCTTGGAATTCAGTTCCACTGAATCGGCTCTGTGAAAAACGAAAGTCCACTTTCTTTGCCCAAAAGAAACCACTGCAAAAAGCAAAAAGAAAATTAATAGTTGATTCTTCACTGTATTAAAAATACAAAAACCGAGGTGAGATTATAGTGGTACAGGATTATTCTACATCTATAATGATTCAACAATCAAATAATTTTCCAATCTTCGAAGTCTCAAACACAGCAATTGGCAGGCATCTACATTCATATTCCGTTTTGCAAACAAGCTTGCACGTATTGCAATTTCTATTTCGTGAATACGCTTTCGCGAAAAGAAGAATTCATTCAAGCATTACTGCATGAAATGGAAATGAGTAAGGACTATCTGCAGGGTGATCTAATCGAAACAATCTACTTAGGAGGAGGAACACCTTCATTACTAGAACAAGATGATTTAGATCGTATCTTCAATACGCTTGCCAAATTTCACACGATTGATTTGAAAGAATGTACCATTGAAGTTAACCCTGATGATCTTTCAGTGGAAAAGTTAAACACGCTGAAATCCTTTCCTATTAACCGTTTGAGCATTGGAGTGCAATCGTTTTTTAATCAAGATCTAGCCTTTATGCATCGTGCACATAATGCCAACGAGGCAGAACAATGCATTGTAAAAGCGCAAAGCCTGGGCTTCGATAATATTACTATCGATTTGATTTATGGCACTCCTGGATTGAGTCTAGAGGGATGGGAAGAAAACCTAATGAAAGCAAATTCACTTAGCGTGAAACATCTTTCGTGTTATGCGCTTACGGTTGAACCCAAAACAAAACTCTATCAATCTGTAAAAAAGGGATTAACGGCTGCCCCCAACGATGAAAAAACAAATGCACAATTTGATTTCTTGATGGACTTTGCGCGGTTGAATGGATTCCAGCATTATGAAATTTCAAACTTCGGGAAAGAAAATTATTTGGCTATCCACAACACTAACTATTGGAGAGGCGAAAAATATTTAGGATTGGGGCCATCAGCGCATTCGTTTAATCATCTTTCAAGAAGATGGAATGTAGCCAACCTGAACAATTACATCAAAGCGATGAATGCAGGTGAGATGTGCTACTCAGAAGAAGTTCTATCACCGGAAGACCAAACCAATGAATATATTATGACATCGTTGCGAACCCAATGGGGGTGCAACACAGAGAAAATACCCGCACAATTTAAAATCAACTTTTCTGACTCGCTGAAAAAAATCCCGACAGCGTACTATCATTTTTCAAACAATCATTTAATATTAACGCAAGCCGGAAAACATTTTGCGGATTATATTGCATCCGAACTTTTTATACTTTAATTATGGCACACATTAGACCTTTTCGCGCATTACGCCCACAGCAACAACTTGTTGAACAAGTAGCTACACTTCCGTACGATGTTATGAATACAGCAGAAGCAAAAGCAATGGCGGAAGGCAACCCAAATTCGTTTTTACATGTGAGTAGAGCTGAAATCGATTTGCCGGAAGAGGTAGATATTCATTCTACAACGGTTTATGCGAAAGCCAATGAGAACTTCAGAAAGCTAATTGCAGATGGCGTTTTGATCCAGGAAGAAAAACCATGCTATTACATATATGCACAAACTATGAATGGTAGGCGACAATTTGGAATCGCAGCTTGCTCTTCTATTGACGACTATTTTTCCGACATTATAAAGAAACACGAATATACACGTCCGGAAAAGGAACTCGATAGAATCCAACATATGGAAGCCGTTCAAGCACATGTGGGTCCAATTTTTCTAACTTATCCTACAAATAATACGATAAAAGAAATTGTTGAAACGGTAACCTCAGCAACTTCTCCCACTTATGATTTTACCGCGGTTGATGATGTTACACATCAATTATGGGTTATAAATGAAGATGCCTTGATTCAAAAAATATCTACTGTGTTTTCGTTAGAAATCCCTTTCACATACATTGCTGACGGGCATCACAGAGCTGCATCCGCTGCCAAAGTTGGTTTAAAACTAAGAGAGAATGGAGGCAATACTACCGATGAATACAACTACTTCTTGTCCGTATTATTCCCTTCCGATGAATTAGCCATCATGGATTATAATCGCTTAGTGAAAGATTTGAATGGACATTCAGTAGCTGAGTTTTTAGACAAAATAAAATTGAATTTCGAGATGAGTAACATATCGGATATTGAAGCTAAACCTGAACAACCAAACCAATTCGGGATGTATCTTGATGGGCAATGGTATCGATTAACCGCTAAAAGCAACATTGTAAAATCTGACCCCATAGGCATACTGGATGTTACCATACTTCAAGAAAATATACTTTCACCACTTTTGAATATCAACGATCCGCGTACTGACACAAGAATTGATTTTGTTGGAGGTATTAGAGGACTTGGTGAGCTAAAGAAACGAGTAGATAGTGGAGAACACCAAATAGCCTTCGCATTGTATCCGGTATCCTTGGAACAACTTATTGCTATTGCCGACTCAGGCAATGTGATGCCCCCGAAATCTACTTGGTTTGAACCCAAATTGAGAGACGGTCTTTTATGCCATTTATTTTAACGAAGCCTTTCTACTATAGCGGAAGCAATGGCAATAAGCTCTTCTTTAGGAAGTTGCAACTTGGGATCGTTGAAGTTAATAGCGCCTGAATGGAGTGGAATGAGGTGTACATGTGCATGAGGAACTTCAAGTCCAACCACAGCAATACCAATTCTTTTGCATGGCACAGCAGTTTGTATTGCTATAGCAATTTTCTTGGATACTTGCATTAATCCTTGATAGGTTTCATCGCTTAAATCAAAGATGTAATCTACCTCTTGTTTTGGCACTACAAGTGCGTGACCTTTGGCTAAGGGACTAATATCTAAAAAGGCAAAATAGTTTTCATCCTCATAAATCTTATAGCAAGGAATATCGCCATTGATGATTCTTGTAAAAATAGATGCCATTGGATAATAGATTAAATAGAAATAGATAAAATCTCTAATTCCATTGCGCCTGCAGGTGTTTGGGCAACAGCAACTTCACCAACTTTTTTTCCAAGCAATGCTCTACCAATAGGAGAGTTTGAAGATATTTTCCCGGCTTTTAGATCCGCTTCCGCTTCACTAACTACATTAAAGGTTTGTTCCTTGTTCAGCTTTTTATTGAATACTTTGACCTTAGAAAGAATGCCTACTTTCGATATATCCACTTTAGATTCATCCAATATTCTAGCACTACCGAACTGATTTTCCATATTGGCAATCTTCGCTTCGAGTAAGGCAAGTTCTTCACGCGCTGCATGATATTCGGCATTTTCCGATAAGTCTCCCTTTTCTCTTGCTTCAGCAATTGCGTTTGAAATCTCCGGACGTTTTACTGTTTTCAAATGTCTCAACTCCTTTTCCAAGTGCTCATAACCTTCTTTGGTCATGTAATTTATATCTGCCATAATGCGTTTGGTTTATTCTACTAAAAATCAAAAGACGCCTATTCGGGCGTCTTTTGATTCACAAATTTAGTGCTATTTATGAATTGAACAAGAGATTAATACTCCATGTTCACTTCTACTCTTCTGTTTTTAGCTCTTCCGGCCTCAGAATCGTTTTTGTATTTCGGTTTATCAGGACCAAAGGCAGCCGTACTTACTTTACTTCCGTTTACTCCTTTCGATGTTACATATGCTTTTACAGCATCTACTCTATCCTGAGAAAGTTTCACATTTTTATCTCTATCGCCAACATTGTCGGTATGACCTGCTAATGATAACTTGTATGAAGGATTCTTTTTCATGATGTTAATCAAGTAGTTCAAATACGGATAAGATTTTTTCTGAATTACTGCAGAACCCGTTTCGAATTGAACTAAATCATAATCATTGAACTTCAATTGAGTTTTTCCATCAACTACTACTGTATCTACATCACCACCTTTATAGTCGGTTTTTTCATATGTTGTAGGAACAAGAATTGTATCTTTTTGGATTACGATTTCTGTTTTGGTAACTTGAACCGTATCAATTTTCACTATTGGTGTTTCAGCTTTCACTTTCAAGTCGGCATTCACTTTCAATAATGAGTCTACTAAAAGTTGTTTTTCAACTAATTCAACCTCAGCTTTTTTCTTACCTTTCTTAGATGTTTTAGACACCGTAGTTACTTCTTCCTCTTGTATAGCAGATTTAGAAGCTGCTTTTTCAGCATCTTTTTCCTTCTCTTTAGGCGTTCCACCTAAGTTAAATCTTAAACCTACCGTGTGTGTCCCTGTAAAATTTGTATTCAATCCTGTCATACGATATGCGTAGTCTATACCAAGACTAGAACCTGTTCCGTCTTTTTTGAAAGGAACAGCAACACTCATACCGGCAGCAAGTCCATTGTATGCTGTTTTTCTTGTTTCAGTTTTAAAGATACCGTTTTCCATTCTATAGGCAGCTCTCAACATAAAGATTTCTTTGAAAGCAAACTCTAAACCTGCACCGTATTGATCGTTTCCATAAGCATTAGCCGTGAATTGCGCCATTGGTGTTAAACGGAAGTTTTGTGTGTATTTTTTGGGGGCTATTTCAATTTTTTTCCCAAAATAGATATCGTATGAAGCGCCAATGTTCAACTGAATTGGCAACTCGTATTTAGCCGATTTTCTATCTACTTGTAATGAATAACCTCCATCCGTTGTTCCGTCAATAGCAAAACCATCGCCTTTTAGCTTCATTGAAGTACCGATGTTTCGAAGCGAAACACCAAAATGCACATTCTCTTTCTTTCCGGTAGTATACTGCAAACCCGCGTCAAAGCTGAAACCGGTAGCGCTGATATTAGATATACCTTGCGTAACCAATCGAACGGTAACTCCTCCTGAAATTACGTTACCTCCTGTTAAAGCCGTAGAACCCAAAGCAAAGTTTTTACCGTAGCTCAATCCAATATTAAAGAATGTTGGTTTGAATTGACCAATTCCGCCTTCCGGAGAATTAACGGTCGTTCTTTCGATAGATCCAATATTTACAGCATTAATTGAAACTGCAATAGCGTTCCCTTTTATCCGTTGAGAAACTCCGGCCTGAATTAAAGATAAGCCAGATCCTGTTAACCAAGAAGTATAATTAGCAAGGATTTCTGTTCTTTTTGTGAATGCTACTCCTGCTGGATTCAATCGCTCTGCCTCCAAGCCTTGAACAGAAGCACAGTTCAACCCCCAAAGACCGGCCGTTCTTCCATAGCCATTCATATTTAGTTCCAATGCGCCTGCTTCCCCTCTTCTATCCGGGTTTCCGGCAAATGCGCTCACTGCAAGCAATCCAACGATACCGTTTATTAAAATTTTCTTCATACGCTTATCTTTTCAAAAAAATTAGAAATTAGATACATCTGCCGGACGCATTGCGCCAAACCATTTCAATGTCTTGCTACCAATATTTGGTGCATCAACAACAAATAAATATACTCCACTGGCAACAGGGACATTCTTTTCGTTTTTCAAATCCCATTCTGCAGAATTATCCAAGTTAGCTGCACTTCGATCGATGTTGCTACCGTCAGAAATCTCAATAGGTGATCCTGTTTGCGGGTCAGGGTCAGTGGTGTTAATTGACCTTCTGATTGTTCTGATTAACGTACCATCCAAAGCATACACTGTAATCGTACAATTATTCGGAAGGTTTGTAATCTTAACACGTGTATCTGCTGCGTTTCTCTCGTAAGCAGAATAAGCTAGATACGGATTAGGTACAATTCTGATTTTATCCAATGCCGATTTAGCCACTTCAGCTACATTCTCTTTTGGACCCAAACCAACAGTACTAAATCTGTATCGAGGGAATGTGTCGGTTGTAGTTGCATTTGTAGCGAATTTAGCAAATGGTTTCTGTACTCGAATTTTAACGGTTACAAGACTTGGGATTAAACCATCTTGCAGTGAATTCAACTTGAAACCAGGTGATAAGTAAGGAATTGAAGTGTACATAATCTGACGATATAAATCTGCGTATCCAGAAGGGTATGCACTTGTATTGTTAGTAGGTGTAATTCTGAATAGAGCCAACAAACTATCGCGCATTGCCTGACCTCCATCATAAGGTGTTTCCATTACATAAATAAAATGTTTTCCACCAAAGAAAGGAATATTAGGAATAGTGCCTCCGTAATTCAAATCGCCATACACTTTAGATGTTGGATTCCATAACATGTCACGTCCATTCTCATCGGTAAATTCAGAAGACTCACCGAACGCTATGTTCAAACGTTGACCGGTCTCAACATTAATTGCATACCCAGGGAACCACGAACGGCCTGTATCCGGTAACGTAGTATTTGGATCGATAAAGTTATTGCCGTCTTTATCTTTAGAAAGAGCCATTCTTAATTGACCTTTTCGTGCATTTCTTCCAACGAGTGCAGCACCTTCTGTATTTACATCTTCTTCTCCTGTTTCGAATACAATACACTGCGACCACTTACTTTTATCAGATGTAAATACGATATCTACACTTTGTAATCTATCCAAGGTATTTTGTGGTGGAGCAGGAATATAGGTAGCAGTAGGTAATTTACCCCAAGCATCCCATTTAAATCCAGGATTATGCACAGATACCGGTTGCGCAACATTTGTTGGCGTTCCAACAAAGTGATAGTTTGATGTAAGGCAATATGGCGCCCAAGTTCCACCGGCAATATTTTCAAATCCTTTATCAGGATCTGTATATATTTTAGGGTTAGGTACACTGATAGTTCCTGATCCATTTGCAGTATACCAGTTGTCATCGAAAACGGTATATAACGGATCCGTTGTTCCTACCACTGCTTTACCTGAACGAATCCAGTTAGCCGGAGTATTTTGACCGTTATCTGTTACAAACGACAACCATTTTCTGCCCTCGTTTTCATATATTAAAGAACCGGTAATTGCACTAAATACTGGGCGCTTACTGTATTGGTTTTGATACTTGGCAACAGGTGTTCCCAACGATAAAGAGAATCCATAATCAACAGTTTCGCCACTGATGTTAGTTGTTATAATTTGCTCATAAGGCTTATCTAATGTTCTATCGGAAGGAATAGTTCTATTATTTGTCAAATCTTTCAACACCCATGTTGCTAAAGGAGAAACACTATATCCGTTATAAGGAAAGGTATCTAACACTTGTAATTCAAAATCAGCCTCTTTAAGTGCTAATGGATCAGTTACACGGAATCCGATTGGATCGAACAATTTTTCATAATCTAAAGTGTCGGTAAAACCTGCACCGGATAAAATTTTCTCGATTGTGTTCTTCGTTAAATCGATATTGTTTCCTCCGTTGCCCTGTCCTTCAAGACGTTGTACTTCAACCCCATCACCATATAAGGCATTCAATTGAGTTCCACCGTTTCTTGAATCTTCATTATGCGGAATAGCAGAGTAACGCGCAAAATTCTTTCTACCTACAAGATAAGCCACTTTCTGACCTCCGGCTGCCGGATTGAGTTGGTCATACTGCTTGAAGTTATTGTGAGCATATGCTATAGCTGTATAGTAGTATGTTTTGTTATTGATAAGTGGACCGTCAGTAAACAAATCCTTCTCAACAATTAAAGAATGTTTAACCCCTTTATCTTCACCATCTACCTTAATTTTAGGCACTAAAAGTTGAGTTAAAGCGTCTTTCTCAAAATTGATAATTCTACCTACGCCATCCTTGATATCCATTTGCTGAAGCAAAATAGCTTTGTTCGGGTTGTCCAACTCAGTAGCGGATACCTTGTCATTTAAGATCTGATAGATTTTGTAGCCTTGGAAGGTATACGTTGCATCCATACCCGGTACAAATCCTGTTTGAGAAGTAATTGAGGCGTCTTCTTGATCGTATGATTCGCCATAATTATTTCCTGTACGCTCATTCAACAAATTAATGATGAGCTTTTGATCCATCTCACGGATATTTAATGTTGGAGCAGAAGGTCCATCGATCAATTTAAATCCGCTTTTGAATAGTGCTTGTGCTTTATCATCGGCTTGACCAATAACATTATTAAAACTAGGACAAAGACCAGTTCCACCCTGCGGTTGAACAAACATAACCCCTACTGTAATTCGCTGTGCAGCGTTAGGCACGAAGGTAAACGGTCCTGAGGTTAACAACATCCTTCTGTCGCCATATGGAATAGCAGCACCAGATTGCTGATTACACTCGCTCCATTGCGTTGCAATAGAAGGATCGCCCGGGAAACAGTAGTTTGTTGGAGTAGTTCCTCCGTATCCTTGTCCACCAAAAGTAAAGTTACTACCATCTTTCCATTTACCTGTTTGGAAATAGCGATACTCACGGGCAGTTTGTGGATCCGTTTGTGGGCCAGAGGCTCCGTTATTAAAATAGTTAAATGCAGATAAGCCTTTTTCTACTCCGTCTGTATCAACCGGACCTTCAAAGAAATCGACACCTAACATTGGGATGTCAGAACCGTATCCTAAAAGACCAGTATTGCAACCATTTGGATCATTTGCTCGCCCGTTGTAAACAACACCTAAACTTCTGCTTATATCGCAACCTAAACGGTCATCGCTATAACAACCCAAATCGGCATCTACAAACTGAGACATGTATGTTTGGCTTAAAGCAGCTCCACTCTTATTGACAATATTGTAAGTATAGAATGTCATGTTATTGATCTCATCGGCAGTAGCAAATGCAAACGCCAATGCATTGATTTGAACGCCAAGAGGATTTCCATTGGTTTCGTTGTGCACATTTCCTTTATCATTGAATACCCAATACACCATTTGGTCACCATAAGCTTCACTTCCATCTTTCACACTTGGATAATCTCCCTTAACTGGGTTATAGACTCCATCGGCATCACGATCAAAAAATGGTGCTAAGTTATTGTTCATGTCGTAGCCTTTTGCAGTTAGGAAAGAGTTTCCTTTACCAGGCCAATAAAGTACATTATCTGGAATATTTCCAACTGCAATATCAACTCCAGGATTTCCATCCCAAATAGCTTGTACTTTTCCGATTTCTGTACCTAACACATTGAAGTGCTTATCCCACTGGTTGCAGATAGCTTGTGTAACTTCTCCGCTATTATCTAACGGTCCGGAATAATAATCAGAAGTACCTTGACGGAAACGCTGACCTGCCAATTTTAAGTTACCTGCTGCATCTAAACCGGAAATCCAAATAGCACCGGCAAAAATGGCGTGAACACCAACAGATGTACCGTCTCCTTTTGGAACTTCGTACTTAGCCTTATCAAAATCCCACCAAAGGTCACCGGCATTTAATAATCTGGCGCGGACGTTGTTAACATCGAGGTTAAATTGCGAAACGGGTACTTTACAATCCCCTGCTTCAACTTTATAACTTGGTTTTTGTGCCGTTGGCTTACCGGCATTTCCACCTATGATGGCGTAAGAAATGGTGTTCCCAAATATGGTAAACACAAAACTCAGTATTAATAATTTCTTTTGCATAATCTGCTATTTATGAATGGACAATTTTCTTAAAATGTGAACGATGCTCCTAAATATATTCTACGCGGTAAAGAGAAGTTATTTGGATCATTAATTCTTGCACGATACAAATCTCTATAAGATTGTGCATTGTATTTACTGTTAATATCGATTTGTCTGTTCGGAGCATCTAAGTAACCATCATCGTTTGCATTTCCTGTATAACGATAAACACTAATAATGTTTTTCGTGTTCAACAAGTTTTGAATCCACAAGTAAACACTGAAATATAATTTTTTAGGATCATCCCCTTTACGGGCAACGGATATAGCAAAGTCTTTATTTACACGCAAATCGGCACGGAATGTCCAAGGCAAACGAGGTCCGTTCAACGACAATGTATTTTGTCGAACACCGCCTCCAATTGATCCTTCGTCTGATACAACACCTGATGTAGAATAAGGCACCCCAGAACGTGCTCTTAATACTAAGTTGATACCGAAGTTAGCTAAGATTTGTTTGTTTCCAACTACAGGTCCGTTATACTCTTTTCCTTCAGCGAAGTGGAAATCAATAGTTGCATTAATTTGGTGACGAGCATCAAAACTAACTGGGAAAATAGTTCTATAGTTTGGAACGTCAGCGTCTACTAAGAATCGTTGAGATCCGTCATCAGAACCTGTTCCTTCTGCAAATTGCAAGGTATAGTTCAAATTAAATTTGAAGTTCCCTGTTCTACGCATATCGTAAATCACGTTTAAACCTTTAGTGGAAACGAAGTCAAGATTATCATAGGTTGTGTATGTAGCAGGGAATGCATACAACATTTTTCTACGTTGAATCAAGTTTCTGTACTCTTTGTAATAGGCAGAAATAGTAATCGCTGAAGTTTTAGTTACCACTTGTTTGAAACCAAACTCATAATCGATAGTAGTTTCAGGCTTTAAATTCGGATTGTTTTTCACTCCGGTATTTTCTTGCCAGTATAAATACTCAGCTAAGTTCAATTGATTTCTAGATTGAGGTCTTTGGCTCAAGATATCGTAGTGTGCAAAGAACTGGGCTTTATCGGTAATATTAAATGAGAACTGTAAACGCGGCATAAAGGTGTACTTTGCAGTATACTTTACAAACGAGCTATTCGGATCATAGTCGTCTGAATTGGTTTGAGCATAAGATTTCACAGTTGAAGTAGACATTGTATCAATTCCTGTTAAATTAGCATAAGGCAAGGCTCCCTCACTTGATTGGCTTGCAATATTTCTTCCGGTAGATACGTTTCCGAACTTATCATACCACTCATCCCCTTTTCTGTAACCAATAATTTGAGAACCAGTTCCATATTTAGATACATAAACAGCATAATCATCTCCAATGTTCGAAGGATGGTTAACTGCTTTTCCATCTATTGTAGCTACCTCGCTTTTAGTTTTTATATCATACAAAGAATATGGATCTCTTAACACATATTGATTAGCATCGAAACGGTCTACACGTAAGCCCACCAAGAAACCTAAATCTTTGAAGAAGAATTTATCTGAAATATATCCGGAGGCATATATTGGCATATATGCACCTTGTTGTCTTAAATATTGCCCATCACCGTTTTTGGTATTAAAGAAATCTTTCAACGTAGGGTTTTTGGCCAATTCCTTGCCGGTGAAATCATATCCTCGGGCAGTAACAATTTCGCTTCCCCCACTGAAAAAACTCATCAACTCGTTGGCAGAAAACAAATCAATGGTTAATTTATCTACATCCACATTATAGATGTCAATTCTATCGGTAGCACCTAAACCTAAGCGTGCTCGTAGATTCTTGTCGAAATAACCCTGGTTTTGAGCATCAGCCTTATAACCAAACTTAATGGTATCTGTATTGAAGAACTGTGGTCGAGCTGGATCATTTTGCGTATAATCAACTCCGTTTATTCGGAAGATTGGATTTGAAGTATCCAATTGAAGATGTTTGTTCACATTTGTTTTTGCAACATCCCACAAGAATAGAGGGTTAATGCTATATGTTCGTTGAATACGTTGATCGAACTCGATACCCATTTCAATAGAGTGCTTATTGGTATTGGATGAACCTTTACCTTGAACATCAAATGAAGCCTCAATACGTGCACGATATTGATCAATGTTTCCATCTTTTGAATTGTTCGGATTACCAACACCATATCCGTTGTACTGACGACCAATGTTATACCACGTGTTATAAATAGGCTCAGAACGTTGGTTAGGCAAGCGTGCCCCAGATAAAATTTGATCCACACTCTCTGTGAAGCCTACTTTATTACTTCCTAGCACTTCATAAGAACCATCGGCATTTTTCTGTGCGCCTAACAACTCATAATATTGTTCTACAAATCTAGAACCTAGTGGGTTCTCCGTTCCCGGTGTAAACACAACACTTGTGTCTCTTGGGTCGCCTGATTGAATCCAACCTTCGTAGTTTTTACCGCCAATAGATTGTGTTGTATAAGAATAGTTAGTGGCTTTTTTAGAATTGAAATGACCTAAATAACCATAGTTGAACAATTTGTCTTTGTGGTTATCATCAGCATAAACACTTTTGAATTTTTCATAATCAAATTGTAAAGAGTAAACAAAGTTCTGAACAGCAGATGTTTTCTCTTTGCCGTCTTTCCCTTTTTTTCCACCCAAGTCTACTGTGTGGGAAAAACGACCGAAAACACTATAGTTTAATTCTTTAATTTCAGGATTATTTTCGGCATTCATTAAAGTATACTCTTGAACTTGGCTGTGATACTTAGTGTAACTCATATCCCCTCCAAAAGTGAAATTGATACCTTTGTATGGACTTAAATCGAATTGTAACACCCCTTTGTAATCTTGTTGTGCATTATTCGGTTTTGCAGCTGTAAGGTACATATCTTTAAACGTCAAATTCTCTGACTTGAAGATTAGGTTAGTACCGTTTGGATTTTTGAAATAAGGATTTGCTTTGATATCATCCAATACGCTTTTCTTCACTTGCCATACCCCTAAAGCGGAAGGTGAGCGGTCTTTCTGACCTAAGAACTCGAATGAAGTGGAAAATCCTAAGATTACTTTTTTGTCTTTTCCTTTACCTTTACTAAAGATAGGCCCCATCAAGTTTGCATTCGCCTGATTGTAACCAAAAGCATCTAAGCCTTGTGAAGTTTGAAAAGAAATACCTCCGGTAAAATCAGCCGATGGTCCTTTAGTAGTGATATTGATAACACCACCGGTTGCATCACCGTAACGGGCAGGAACACCACCTGTAATAACCGTTAATTGCTCCACGCCTTGCACGGGTACATTCGGCTTACCGATTACCTTTCTTCCGTTTACATAATACACAGTAGCATCTTCACGACCTCCACGGATACTGATTCCTTTGTTGGCATCTTCTTGATAAACACCGGCAGTTTGAGAAGCTAAGTCGGAAACACTCTGTGTTGGCAAGTTTTTGATATCTTTAGCATCAAGCGTACTACTCATTGTTGTACTTCCTTTTTCAATCAAAGGAACTTTGTATGCTATTACTTCGATTTCCGTTAAAGAATTATCTGACGGTTTTAATTTAATATCCAATCGAGTTGTTTGATCGGCTCGAACAACTACACCATTTTGAATTTGTGCTGCATAACCAGTATAAGAATACTTAACAGAGTAACTGCCTGGCTTCAAAGGTTTGATTGAATAGTTACCATCAAAATCTGTAACAGTTCCAATGGATGTCCCTTTGCCTGTTGCATCAACAATGATGACGGTAGCCGTAGGCAATCCTTCTCCAGTTTCATCTACCAATTTACCACTAATCTCTCCACTCTGAGCCTTAAGCAGTACCGCAACAAAAACCATTAATAGTGTTAATATTTTCTTCATGTGCATTTTATTATTCTTTCACAATAGCCGACAAATATAATTTTTCTGAAACAAATCTAAAATGTGTTAAAAGAAAAAGCAAGAACTCAAGGTAGATATTGCAAAGAAATGACAATTCATCGGCTTGAAAATGACGAAAAAGTATCCATTTTTTCAAGTGCAAATAGCGCAATTTTTTCTTTAGACTCAGTTGTCCAACCTGCTATATGGGGTGTTAAAATAATTTTATTGTACTCTGTCAATCGCTTTAAAATCAACTGTTCTGATGCATTAAGTGTATTCAACTTCTCATTTTCTAAAACATCCAAAGCCATTGCTCTAACTTTTCCATGTTCCATCATTTTTAATGCATCGGAAGTATTTAACACTTTACCTCGAGAAGTGTTGAGGAGATAAATATTTTTCTTAAACGAATTCAAAAATAACGCATCAATCCATTGATTGGTCTCGGTTGTAAGTGGAAGGTGAAGGCTTAAAATATCTGCTTCGTTGAAGATATCATCTAAAGTCGATTCTACAATATAGTTACTCGATGCTGCAAAGCCCTTTCTGTACTTATCATATGCTAATATTTTCACATGGAATGGAGCTAACAACTTTGCAAAAGCAGACCCTGTATGTCCGTAACCCAGTATAGCCAAGGTTTTCCCACTCAACTCCTCCCCACGGTTCTCCTCTCTAATCCATTGCATATTAGCAACCTCGCTATTCGATTTCACTATGTTACGCATTAATGCCAACAGCAATCCAAGAGCATGTTCGGCAACAGCATCGCAGTTTCCTTCCGGTGTATTGGCATAGTGTATTCCAAGTTGTTGACACAGCCCTGTATCGATAACCTCCATACCGGAACCTAAGCGAATAATCCAGTTTAATTGGTTGGCTTTACGCAATAATTCTTCACCACAAAAAATTTTACTGTTAATGATTAAGCCTGTGTAGTTCGCAATGACTGCCAGTGTTTCTTCGGCAGAAATTTGTGGCAAAAAATCCACTGCATAACCCCGTTCCTGCAAACCTTTTATCAGCAAAGGATGTACATCATCTGTAATCAATACTTTAGCCATTGGAAAGTATATTTGTGAGCACAACAAATTCTTGAACACTTAGTTGTTCCGGGCGCTTTGAAGCATAAGTATCCCAAACATTGCCTTTGAAAGCAAATGATTTCAAGCTATTCGACAGCATCTTTCTTCTTTGAGTAAATGCTTGTTTTACAATCTGTCGAAATAATTTTTCATCACAACCTAATGATTCAATTTTCCGTTTCATGCGCAAAATCCCACTCATCACTTTTGGAGGAGGTGTAAAGCATCCGGGTGGTACGTCAAATAAATATTCGCAGTCGTAATATGCTTGTGCTAATATGCCAATTACACCGTAATCTTTGGAGTTGGGTTTGGCGGCAATGCGCACGGCCATTTCTTTTTGAAACATCCCCACCATTTCAAAAATTAACTCGCGATGTTCAATGATTTTGAAAACAATTTGTGAAGAAATATTGTAAGGGAAATTACCAACAACACATGCAGGGGTATTAACCAAAATCGTCAAGTCTGTTTTTAAAAAATCTTGATTAACTAGGGTGAGTTGAGGGTATTCGTTCTTCAGATAATCGATACAGCGTCTATCAATTTCTACAGCCTTAAAATCGGCCAATTTTTTCCCAAGCATATAGCGTGTAAGTGCACCATGTCCGGGGCCAATCTCTAACACAGATGCATACAGACTCAAATCGCCAATGGCATCGGCAATTTTCTGAAGCATATTTTGATCATGCAAAAAGTGTTGACCTAAAGATTTTTTTAATTCCACTATTTTGGATACGCTGATTTAAAAGCGCTTAGACAAAAATAGAAACATCTGTCAATTCTAGCGTTTTCAGTGTAATTAAGAATATTGGCATTCTATTTTGGAGACAATCGATTTTTGTTAAATTCGCCTTTTCCTAATCCCCTAACAATACCCAATTGAAAGCAAAGTTATTACTACTGCCCATTCTATTATCCGTTTTTACTGTTTTGTCTGCTCAAAGAGAGTGGGGAGAAGTAAATCCAAAACAATTCGAGACAAGAGTTTGTGCCATCGACAGCACAGCCAATGCGATGATTCTTGCAGATGAAGAGTTGATTAATTTTGTATTTGAAGAAGATCGTATATTTGCTTATTACAAAAGGCATAAACGCATTCAAATACTGAACAAAGAAGGTTACGAATATGCCAACGTGAAGATATATACGGGGGCAAACGAATCCATTCAAAGTATCAAAGCACAAACGCTAAACAAAGGTGTTGACGGCAAAGTCATAACCACTGCAGTAAACAAGAAGTTGATTTTTAATGAAGCCATTTCCCGAAGAGTTTCTGCAACAAAAATAGCATTCCCTGATATCCAAGCCGGTTCAATTATCGAGTTTGAGTATGTTACCCGTGTTACATCTCTTCGCTTTTTAAAAGACTGGTATTTCCAATCAACGCTACCAACACTTTATTCGAATGTAACTTTACGGTCACCATTTTTCTTTCAATATGCTTCAGTGCTTAAGAGTAGCCGCGACTTATCGGCAACAAACAATGCTGAAGCAACTGAAAAATGGTTTACGCTTCTATTCGGCAACTCGAGATATGCTGAAGAAAGAACAGATGTGAAATGCTACGAAAGCTCCTACACAATGGAAAATGTTCCTGCACTGCATCAGGAAGGTTTCGTAAATTGTTTTCAGGATTATTTTTCGCGAATGGAATTTATTTTAACTACCGCGCGCCTTCCTAATCGGAACGAACAAACTTTTGCAGAGAATTGGGAAGATGTAATTGCGGAACTTACTAAAAGTAATGATTTCGGACTATTATTGGGTGGAAACGGTGTGCATGTGAAAGACGCAAAAACGATGACGGCTTCATTAACATCAAAGGAAGAGAAATTGAAATTAATCTATAACTATGTTTCTAGCAAAATGAGATGGAACGAGATTTTAACCGTCTTCCCTAAGGGGGCTTTGGCAAAATCTTACACAGAGGGGATAGGTAATTCGGCAGACATTAACATGATCTTAATTGATATGCTTCGCGCTTCCGGAATTAAAGCCGATCCGTTGTTTATTAAAACGAGCGATAACGGTGTTGTTCAAAAAGAGTTTCCTGAACTTGGTCAATTTAATCATGTGATTGCTGTGGCAGAAATAGATAGCGCAAAATTTTTCTTAGATGCAACTAATCCAAATCTACCGCATTACTTGGTAGATATTCAAGACTTAAACGAATATGGACTTCGTATGAACGAAAAGAAGGCGGAATGGCTAAGCATAAGACCTTCAGCCAATTCGTTCTCCAATATTGTGGCAAAAGTGACTTTATCACCTGACGGCAAAATAGTATCGAAAACGATGCTTACCTTAAACGACTATGAAGCCGTGGCACTCAGAACCAAGCTTAAGCTTAAGAAATCAGAGGATGCGCTCAACGATCTTTTAACCATTGATGAAAACGTAGAATTGCTTAATACTGAAATCGACAACAAGGATGACAATTACAAAAAAACAAAAACCACATTTGATGTGAGCAGTAAGAAAACATTTTCTGGGGATAAACAAATTTATTTAAATCCATTTCCAGTAAAATTCAGAAAAGAAAACCCTTTTAAGCTAAATGAACGTTCTTATCCGATTGACTTTCCGTATCCGTTTAAAGAGTCTATAAAACTTACCATTGAAATTCCTGAAGGGTATGCAGCAACTGATGTTCCGAAGTCGAAAGAAGTAAGAATCGAAGATGGATCTGCATCCTTTTTGTTCGTTGTTGAAAAAAATGAGAAATATATTCAAATCAACAGCATCTTATCGGTTAAACAACAACAATACCATCCGGGTTCATATGAAAGCATAAAAAACATTTTCGCTAATGCCATCGATACATACAATTCTGTTATAGTACTCGAAAAAAAATAGGGATATGTTTTACAGACTGAACAAGGTGTTTTCACTTGTCTTAATTTTATTGAGCTGCATAGCTTGCGCACAATCGTACACAACTCTTTCTATACCCGACTCGCTCTTAAAAAACGCGAATGCCGTTATTCGTCAGAGCCATACCAATGCTGTGGTTAAGCCGGGTTCTGCTATTTTTACCGAGGATAAAACAATAACCATTTTAAACAGCACGGCCGAAGACCTATCGGAGATTACCATACCCTACGATAAATTACGAAAAATCAAATCGTTTAAGGCCGAACTCTACGATAACATGGGCAATAAAATAAAGCAGTTCGATAAACGCGATGCAGGAGATTATTCTAATGCAGGAGACAATTTAGGCATTGAAACACGTTTTAAATTTTGGAACCTAAAAGGCTCTTCTTTCCCATACACAATACACTACATCTACGAAGTTGAGCTATTGTCGCTTTTTTATGTACAAAATTGGGTGCCTGCATCCGGCTCTAGTGTGAGTATCGAAAATGCTACTTTTCATCTTTCTTGTAGTGATATACATGTAAGCAATAAATCGAACTTAGTAGCGCTAAAAAATCATTCAGCTGATGAATACACCTGGGAACTTTCAGGGTTTAAGGCTATTAAAAAGCAAGCCTTTTCACCGAACAACTTCGACTTTCTCCCATATGTGCTCTTAACAGCCGATGAATTTGAGCTATATGGCGTAAAAGGAAGTTCAAAAACATGGAATGATTTTGGTCGATTTGTTTATCAGTTGAATGAAAAAAGAGAAAATCTCGAAGATGTAAATATCCCTGAAGTTGACCTGTTGTTAAGCACATTAAAAACCAACCAAGAGAAAATCCAATTCTTGTACAGATATCTTCAAAACAATTATCGGTATGTAAGTATTCAATTAGGTATTGGAGGATGGCAAGCACAAACAGCGAAATACACATTACAACAAAAATTTGGCGACTGCAAGGCACTCGTTACTTTAATGAAAGGACTCCTCAAAAAAGCAGGAATTCCTTCTTATATGACTTTAGTGAGTGCACAAAAAAACAGAATTGAACCTCAATCTGATTTTGTCCACTCTGATTTTAATCATGTAATACTTTGTATTCCTAACAACAGAGATACAATATGGCTAGAGTGTACAAGCCATATTGACCCCTATAATTATCTAGGCAGTTTTACTGAAGGTAGAAACGTTTTGATCCTTAACGAAAATGGGGGAACAATTGCTCGTACACCTACTTATACCGAAAAAGCAAATTCTTGCCACGGCTCTACAGCCCTAACGTTGGCTGAGGATGGAAGCAGCTTACTGACTTCGAACGTTACTTTCGAAGGGGAAAAGCAAGATCAGTTACGTGCCTTGTATTATGATAGCGATAAGAAAAACTTACAATTAGCCGTAATAAGTGCGATGGATTTATCTAATACGAAATCTGTGGCATTCAATATTCTTGCAATGGACTCCAACTCACCTAAAATATCGATTAAAGCCTCGATTGTTGACAATTCCACCATAAAGAAAACAGCTTCACGCATTATGATTAATCCAAGTTTTTTAGACCCATTCAAAGACTTTTCCGCCAATAACGACAATAGAACCCTCCCTTTCAAAATTACGGAAGGTGTTACCTATTTCGACACCCTTACATTTTCCCTACCATCACAGTTCTTTCCTGAAAATTTCAAAGGTGATGAGCGTAAGACACTTACAACACAATTCGGATCAGTAACGTTTTCGTTGTTATTCGATTCAACAACCAACCAACTTATTATTTTCAGAAAGGGAATCGTGAAAGAACAAATATACCCTTCTTCGGATTATAAAGCCTTCGGGCAATTTATGTTGGATGCAGAAAACATGTACTCTCCTACACTTGTTCTGAAGAAAGCAGAATAGCGTTCTATATTAGGTATAGAAGATATACAGTTGCTTATTTTTTTGATTATTCAAATTAAAATCTTCAATTATTATACTTTTACGCTCTTAAATTTCAATTCATGCTTAAAATATCTCTTGCTAAAGATGCTTCTGCAAGTTCGCATCATATCATACTAGCCTCAAAATCAACCAAAATTTCTACCCTTCATTTACCTAAAGACGATGAAGCGAATGCAAAAAAAGCGTTAGATGCAAAGCAACCCACATACCAACGTTATGACGGATCGAAAAGTCTTTCTATTGTTTTCGTTGATGATTCGAAAGAAGCCTATAAAACGAACGAAGCTATTCGTAAAGCCGCAAACGGATTAGTAAAGTTTTTCAATAGCCAGAAAGTGAAATCGGCAGTTGTTACATCTTATATGAACTATGCTACCGCATCACTTGCATTTGCTGAAGGAGCTGCATTGAGTTCATATCAATTTTTGAAATACAGAACCAAAGAAAAAACACCCAATACTTTCGTTGAATTATTTGTGAACGACAAACAAGTAAGCAAAGAAAAAGTAGCCGAGTTGCAAGTAATTATTGAAGCGAACTTATTGGCTAGAACGTTGGTGAATGAACCATTGTCGTACTTAACTGCTGTTCAGTTATCAAGAGACATTCAGAAAGCAGGAAAAGAAGCCGGCTTCAAAGTTGAGGTGATGGACAAGAAAAAAATTTCTTCCTTGAAAATGGGTGGTTTGTTAGCGGTGAACCGTGGAAGCCAAGACCCGCCTACATTTAACGTATTAGAATACAAATCGCCAAAAGCGAAAAACAAAAAACCAATTGTATTGGTTGGAAAAGGAATTGTGTACGATACAGGCGGTTTGAGTTTGAAACCAACGCCAAATTCTATGGACATGATGAAATGCGACATGGCGGGTGCAGCTACAGTGGTAGCAACGCTTTCAGCTATCGCGAAGTTGAAATTACCGGTACACGTTGTGGGACTTATTCCTGCAACTGATAACCGTCCGGGCGAAAACGCTTACACACCGGGCGATGTAGTACCAATGATGAACGGAATGAACGTGGAAGTTTTGAATACCGATGCGGAAGGTCGTATGGTATTAGCCGATGCCCTAGCATTTGCTTCGCGCTACAAACCTGAGTTGGTAATGGATTTCGCCACTTTAACCGGTGCTGCAAAAGCGGCAATTGGTTCTATGGGAACTATTTTCATGGGCACTGCAACAGATGAAGTAAAACAAAAACTGTCTACATCAGGCAATAACGTTTACGAACGTTTGGTGGAGTTTCCGTTCTGGGATGAGTATGGACAATTAATCAAATCAGATGTTGCCGATATCAAAAATGTTGGCGGTCCTGAAGCAGGAATGATCACTGCAGGTAAATTCTTGGAGCATTTCACGGATTACCCTTGGTTGCATTTTGATATTGCCGGAACAGCTTATTTAATGGGCGAAGACAGCTACCGCGGCAAATACGGAACAGGCGTTGGTGTTCGTTTGTTAGTGGACTATTTGAAAGGTATTTAATCGAAACTCAATTGAGTTTATAATTAGCAAAACGTGGAAAGAAGAATAAAAGTTGGAATTACCATTGGCGACTATAATGGCGTTGGTCCTGAAATTATTGTACGATTGCTGGAAGACGACCGTATTTTCAAATTCTGCGATATTATAGTGTATGGCCAAAAGCCGATTTTGAATTTTTATGCGAAAGCATTAAAAGCACACAACTTTCAAACGCAGGAAGTAAAAGATACAGAGAAGCTGAATCCAAAAATCGGTAACGTGATTAACTGCTTTGAAGAGCAGGTAAAAATTGAACCGGGTGTTGAATCAGCTGAGGCTGGAAAATATGCGTTGATTTGCTTAGATAAAGCTATTGCTGATGTTTTAGCCAAAGAAATAGATGTTTTAGTTACCGGTCCGGTAAACAAAAACATGATTGCGCAACACGAGCCAAACTTCCATGGACAAACGGAATACATTGCTGAAAAAACGGGTGGAGAAAAATCGTTGATGTTGTTGGCCGATGAAAATTTACGTATTGGTTTAGCAACAAATCATGTTCCTGTGAAAGATGTAGCGCAGAAGATTGATTCGGCTTCGTTAATGCAGAAATTGGAATTGTTTTATCAATCGTTACAAAAAGATTATTTGATTAATAAACCGCGTATTGCAGTGCTAGGACTTAACCCTCACAGCGGAGATGGCGGCTTAATTGGCAAAGAAGAGAAAGACATTATCGCACCAACCGTTCAAAAAGCGCGCGATAAGGGCATGATTACGCTTGGACCATTTGCGGCAGACGGCTTTTTTGGCACAGGCAACTACATGAAATTTGATGGCGTTTTAGCGATGTATCACGATCAAGGATTAGTACCTTTTAAAACGATTTCATTTAACTCGGGGGTGAACTTTACAGCCGGATTAAAAGTAATTCGCACGTCACCCGACCATGGAACAGGCTATGATATTGCCGGAAAAAATATAGCTAGTTGCGACTCGTTGAGAGCGGCAGTATTCATGGGCATCGACATTCACAAAAACCGATTAGTGTACGCAGAAATGACCGCTAATCCGGTAGAGAAAGTACGCTTGAACGAAGAGCGAGAAGGTTAATTCACCGATTTCAAATATTCATAGATTTGTTCCCAATCGCGCGATTCAACAGCTACGTATTCCTGCAATGCATCGCTGTTCAATTCAATTTCGCCACCGCCTAAGTTACGGCCATCGTTCAGCCAAAAGCATTTAGCGCCAAGGTTTTTAGCTAACATCACATCGGTAATCCGGTCGCCTATTACAAAAGAATTTTTCAAATCGTATTCTGGTGAAAAATACTCTTTTAACATACCTACACCAGGTTTTCTAGTGTCTTTTTCTTCATTCGGGAATGTGCGATCAATATGCTCTGCAGAAAAGTAAATACCCTGATCGGCAAAGGTTCTCATTACAAATTTATGCGTTGTAAAAAAAGGTTCATCCGGAAAAAAATCGGAACCCAAACCATCTTGATTAGTGACCAACACCAATTTATAATCGAACTCTTCTACAATTTTGCCTAACCAATAAAACACCTTAGGGTAAAAGGTAATCTTAGCGTAGGTTTCAATCATGAAATCGTCTGTTTCGAGGATAATTGTTCCATCGCGATCGATAAATAATACTTTTTGCATAACTTATATTTTACCCACTCTTGCCAACCATTTTGGCAGAATGACAATTCCAACAATGATATAAAAATAGAAATTAAATCCTCTCCAAATGAGGGTTACAATAGGGGCTAACCCGTCTTTAATAAACTCGCAGTTCAATGCCATAAACGATAATTCTGCAATACCACTACCACCCGGAGTGGCAGGAATAATAACGATTACACGGTGAACATACTGTCTTGCGAATACATCTAAATTATCGAATAAGCCCGAAGCAAAACCATAGATCAACACATTCGCTAATGCGTAACGAGCACACCACGAAATGGTAGTGCCGATTAGTAATTTAATCACAAAACCCGTTCCCTTGTTCTGAAATTCGATGGAGGTGTGCATGATATCTACACTGATGTGATGTATCTGCTTTTCCCAACGATTGATGAATTTTATCTGCGCAATTTTATTCAAGAATGAAACAGCATATTGCGGACGAATAAACAACGAAAATCCCAATATCATTCCCGACATGGCAACGGCTAGAAAGCCAATCCACACATACTCGCCAACAGAGCGAAACGCTTTAACTGCCGACAGTTGATCTAAATTTCCGCACGTAGCAGAAAGATCGAACATGTGATGACCTAATATCAAATACAAGGTGCCAAATACAATTACAAAAGCGATATTGTCGAGATAAGAACAAAGCATAAGAATGGATGTAGCTTTACCGGGTTTTATTCCTTCTTTATACAGAATCAAAAACGCCATGGATACACCACCAAACGAAGCAGGCGTAACCGATGAGCCAAATTCCCACAGAAAAATAATCTCGACACACTTAGCAATGCTGAGTTTACGATCGTTCAACTCCCACATGCGATACACATAAGCTGCATCGCGTATAAATACTGTACCAACAGCTAAAAGTAAAATGGACACCAGATGACTTGTAAGTGTAATTGTTGCTACTTGTGCATAGTCAACTTTCGACAAAAGATAGATAAGATAAGCGGTTGCCAATAGGGTTATCCCAATAGGCAAAAGCATATTCCGCCACGAAAAAATTGATCTGGGATTCGTTTCCTGCATTTCGCATGAAAGTAAAAAAAGTTGAGTGAACTTTTGCGAAAATGTTTTACTGCACCATTGTTGCCTTAGACCTATATAAGTTAATGGCCTTATCGATCTGTCTCTTTAACAATTTAATTTCTAGCTGCGTTACACCCCAAAAAACAAACAACACACAAGTAAAAAAAACAGTATTTTCATCTAGCTTTCCCTCTATCGATCGGAACAAACCCAAGATGATTATAAGCATTGCAAAGCCAATAAAAAGCATTGACATTAAGTTATATCGAATGGAGTAGGTATTAAAGCCGTCCCTTTTCTCAAAAGCTATAATTAACTTTGGAAAAAAAATCATAAGTTCTGTTCGAAGCCTTGTGAAATAAATCTTTTCTTGAGTTTCTCTTCCCATGAAAAGCATATCACTTCCTACACTATAAAGACTCCGATTCAAATCTAAAGGAGTATATCTTTTTACAGCATACCTCCTAAGTGCACACTCAACAGTATTGCTATCCGTATTATCTAATACTACTTTTTTGAAATACAACATAGTGAATGTTTTTATTAATGCGCCTCTAACCAATTTTGCCCAACACCAATTTCCACCTCAATAGGCACATTGAGTTTTATGGCATTTACCATACAATCGGCAATAATTGGTTTTACAATATCGAGCTCGCTATTCAACACATCAAATACCAACTCATCATGCACCTGCAATGTCATTTTTGACAGAATGTTTTGCTCGCTGAACTTTTTATGAATGTTAATCATAGCTATTTTAATCATGTCGGCTGCAGACCCTTGTACCGGTGCGTTAATCGCCTCGCGTTCCGCAAAACCTCGCACCGTAAAGTTCTTTGAGTTGATGTCTTTTAGATAACGTCTTCTGCCCATAATCGTTTTTACGAAACCATTTTCGCGTGCAAACACCAATGTGTCGTCCATGTATTTTTTGATTCCCGGATATTGAATGAAATAATTTTCAATCAATGAAGCGGCTTCTTTTCGAGGAATACCCAAGCGCTGTGACAATCCAAACGCTGATATTGAGTATATAATTCCGAAGTTCACCATCTTGGCTTTGGAACGCATTTCTTTTGTTACATCAGTAGTTGGCACTCCGAAAACCCTTGCGGCTGTTGCCGTATGAATATCTATACCATCGCGAAAATCTTTAAGCATATTTTCTTCGTTACTGATTTCAGCCACTAAACGCAATTCGATTTGCGAATAATCGGCTGATATTAACGTGTGGTTTTCATCGCGTGGAATAAAAGCTCTTCTGATTTTCATCCCCCGTTCAGAACGGATTGGAATGTTCTGTAAATTTGGATTAATAGAGCTCAAACGTCCGGTTGCGGCAATCGTTTGATTGAAAGTAGTATGTACCCGACCCGTTTTTGCATGAATCAATTCGGGCAATGCATCTACATATGTTGATTTCAATTTTGCAATTTCACGGTAATCCAAAATTTTAGCGGCAATCGGATACTCCGGAGCCAAGCGTTGCAACACTTCTTCGTTTGTAGATGCCTGACCTGTAGCCGTTTTTTTGTCTTGCGGTAGTTTCAAATGTTTAAACAACACTTCTCCCATTTGCTTGGGTGAGTCGAGGTTAAACTTTAAACCTGCAAGGCTAAAAATTTCCTCGCTTACTACATCAATTTCATACTTAAGATTCGCTGAATATTCGTTCAAAAATTCTTTATCGATTTTCACTCCTTGTCGCTCCATATCACCCAACACAGGAATCAACGGCAATTCAATGTCTTGTAACACATTCACAACTTCACGTTCTTGCACACTCGGCTCAAAAATTTGCTTCAGTTGAAACGTAATATCTGCATCCTCCGCAGCATATTCTGCAATCTTCTCCAACTCTACATCGCGCATGGTGCCTTGGTTCTTGCCTTTCTTGCCAATCAACGTTTCAATAGACACCGGAGAATAACCCAAGTAAGATTCACTCAGAAAATCCATACCGTGTTTCATATCAGGCTCCAACAAATAATGCGCTAACATGGTATCGTAAATTGGCAAACCAACTTCAATATCGTATTGCTTTAATACATGCCAATCGAACTTCACGTTTTGTCCGATTTTCACAGTGCTTGTCGATTCAAAAAATGGTTTAAAATGGCTCAAAACAGCAATGGCTTCACTTCTTTCAACAGGTACCGGCACATAATAACCTTCACCACTTTTGAAAGAAAAAGAAAGTCCAACAATTTCTAAATCGAAATAATCTAAGGATGTAGTTTCTGTATCAAAACACACTTCCTTTTCTTGCAATAATGTCTTCACAAAATCATCATATGCAGAAGAGATTACAACATAATTATGCTCTGTATTTGTGATGTTTTTCCCTGCTACTTTCTGCGAAAACAAATCGGGCGTATCGTTCGCGAATTCCTTCTTCGACATTTTCTCCTCTACTGCATTTCCAAACAAATCGGTTGATCCTGTTGGCTTTGGCGGTGCTGCAGTTGTTGTATTCACTGAAAAATCGCTGCCTAAAACACGTCTGCCTATCGTTCTAAATTCCAACTCCGAAAATATTTCTGTCAATCGTTCTTTATTAGGCGGATCCATTTTCAATTCGTCATCTGTTACGTCAATAGGCACGTCAAGAATAATAGTTGCGAGCTTTTTAGAAATCAAACCTTGCTCCGAAAAAGTAGCAATATTTTCACCAAGCTTACCTTTGATGTTTGGAGCGTTGGTAATTACATTCTCCATTGAACCATATTCCTTGATGAGTTTTTTGGCCGTTTTCTCGCCCACTCCGGGAATGCCGGGAATGTTATCTACTGCATCGCCCCACATGCCCAAAATATCGATTACTTGCTCCGGACGTTCAATTTCCCATTTCTCCAAAATTTCTTTTACCCCTAAAATTTCCATCTCGTTGCCCATACGTGCAGGCTTATACATGTAGATGTTTTCTTCCACCAATTGTCCAAAATCTTTATCGGGCGTAACCATATATACAATATGCCCTTCCTTCGCTTTCTTCTTTGCAATTGTGCCAATAATATCATCAGCTTCGAAGCCGGAAAATTCTAAAATCGGAATATGAAACCCTTTCAGAATCTCTTTAATCCAAGGAACTGCAATGGTGATATCTTCCGGTGTTTCTTGTCGGTTCGCTTTGTAGAACTCATGTTCAGTTGCACGATCGGTTGGCCCAGCCGAATCGAAAACCACAGCCAAATGCGTTGGCTTTTCTTTATTCATCAAATCAAGCAAAGTAGTAGTGAAGCCGTTAATGGCAGACACGTTCATGCCTTTTGAATTGATCAGCGGATTTTTGGCAAAGGCATAGTAAGAGCGGAAAATAAGCGCAAATGCATCGAGCAAAAAGAGTTTCGGTTCAGCCATAGTTGAATTTATTGGAGCAAAATAATTAGTAATTGTGAATTATTTTGGAAAAATACTTTTGCGATAAAAATATCATTTACCTTCACGGCTATGCTTTCAAACCGACAACTCTTTTTATCGCACATTGCCCAAACAAGTCCGGCACCTATGCTTTTAGAACTTGTACGCGCTGAAGGTATTTATTTGTACGACACGCAAGACAAAGCCTATATCGATTTGATTTCAGGGTTTGCCGTTAGTAACATCGGACATTCGCATCCAAAAGTTTTGGAAGCTGTGCGCGCACAAACTGAAAGATACATGCACTTAATGGTGTATGGCGAAGTAGTACAAACACCACAAGTAGTATATGCAAAGGCATTGACTGATCATCTCCCCAAACATCTGAACACCGTTTACTTCACCAATTCGGGTGCAGAAGCTACTGAAGGTGCCATGAAATTAGCCAAGCGTGTCACCGGTCGTTCCCAATTTGTGCATTTCAAAAATTCGTATCACGGCTCCACACAAGGCGCATTAAGTGTGATGGGAGATGAATATTTCAAACAAAGTTTTCGTCCGTTGTTACCCGATATTTTGATGTTAGACTATAACAACCGCGAGCAACTCAGCGCCATTAGTGAAAGAACAGCCGCAGTGCTTATCGATCCTATTCAAGCGGAATCCGGAGCCACAGTTCCTTCATCAGAATTTATGGAATCATTGAGAGAGCGATGTACAGCAACTGGAGCATTATTAATTATGGATGAAGCACAAACCGGATTTGGCAGAACCGGCAAATTGTGGGGCTTTCAGCATTTTGATTGCGAACCGGATATTTTGATGTTGGCCAAAGCGATTGGAGGCGGAATGCCTTTAGGTGCGTTCATTGCTTCGCAAGAACACATGCGAACATTCACTGAAAATCCTGTGCTTGGCCATATCACTACTTTTGGCGGACATCCTGTATCCTGTGCATCGGGGCTAGCGGCATTTAATGTATTGTTCGAGGAAAATCTCATCGCTTCGGTGGAATCGAAAGGACAATTATTTGAATCATTACTAAGCCAAAACCAACATATCAAATCGTTTCGAAGAAAGGGGCTGATGATGGCATTGGAATTTGAAACCGCTGAGTTAAATCAAAAAATTGTGCATCAATGCGTGAAAAACGGATTAGTTACCGATTGGTTTTTATTCGCTCCACATTCTTTGCGTATTTGTCCGCCACTCACTATTTCATCTACACAAATTGAAGTAGCGTGTCTATTACTTTTGAAAAGTATTGCAGAAATCACAAACTGATTATATTAGTAGCATGGAAATCGCCTACAAAAATCGTTTGTTGATTGCGGTGTTGCTGTTGAGCTGCATTTTAGGCGCATGTAACAAAGATAAAATCACTCTACAAACACAAGAAATTCAAACACCAACGAGCGATGATTTGAATACTGTTTTCTTCGTGGATGCCTTGCATGGTTTTGTAGCAGGTGGAACAAAATATGATCGAGGCATACTCATCAAAACCAATGATGGCGGGCAAAGTTGGTCATCGGCCGATTCTGTGGGTCCAAAAGCTATTTACGCCTCACATTTTTTTTCCGTAGTCAATGGATTTATTGGCGCATTTGATTCACATGTTGGTTATACATCCGATTCCGGGAAAACATTTTTGAATAGAGTATTCATGAATTACCTCCCAATTCGCGGCTTGTCGTTTTTTGATACACAAAATGGCGTTTTTGCAGCAGGAACAAATTACAGCGATGGTTCTTGGGCAGTAACACACGATGGCGGAATGCATTGGACTGAATCATCATTGCAGATCCATTCGTTCCGCTGTGTGGATTATGCCGATGCACAAAATGTATGTGTAGGTGGCTATGGAACATTATTACATTCCGGAGATGGAGGAGACCACTTTGATGTTGTAAAAAAAGAAGGCGATTTTTACACCGGTCTACAATTCATGAACGACAGTAGAGGTGTGGCTGTGGGGTATCAAGGAGAAATTCTTTTAACCACAGATAAAGGTCTCTCTTGGCGGAAAGTTAAATCCATCAATCAACCTTTTGAAGCGCAAGATCACTTCTTAGGTGTTTCCTTTTTTGATGCTCAACATGGTTATGCGGTTGGCGAAAGCGGACTCATGATGCGCACAACCGATGGTGGTGAAAGCTGGAAACGCGTGAAAACATTTACCGATAAATCGCTGCGTGCTGTTCAACTGCTAACAGCTACAAGTGGCGTTATTGTTGCGGAAGGAGGGAAAGTCTTTTTGTTCAAAGAATAATCAATTGATGCATTTATGTCGTTTCTCACTTCTCCGATAGAATACCTGAAAGGCGTTGGCCCACAACGTGCAGAAGTGATGCGCAAGGAATTGGAGATTCATACCTTTGGAGACTTATTGTATTATTTCCCTTATCGCTATGTAGATCGTTCGCAAATTTTTCAGATCCGCGATATTAATCCTAATACACAATTCATTCAGTTGAAAGGTGAGATGGAAAGCTTTAAAATGGAAGGTGCCGGAAGAACAAAACGACTAAAAGCTTCTTTTTCTGATGCCACCGGAAGTATTGAATTGGTTTGGTTTCAAGGGGCTGAATGGGTTTTGAAAAATCTAAGACCGAATGTAGAATACATTATTTTTGGTAAACCGAATTTGTTCAACAGCAGTTTTTCTATTCCACACCCGGAAATTGAATTGGTAACACAACAAAAACTTGAAGAAAAAAAAGGATTACAACCTTTATACTCAACTTCGGAGCGCGCAAAGAAAAAATTTCTGGATAGCAAAGCCCTTCAAAAGGTTACACGGCAACTGATTGATAGCATTAAAGAAAACGACATACCGGAGTATTTACCAAAATCTATTCTCGAATCGCAGCATTTAATTTCGCGCTATAGTGCTTATCAAAACATTCATTTCCCAAAAAGTGAAAATATATTAGACGATGCTAAATACCGCATCAAATTTGAAGAATTGTTTCTGATTCAATTGCGCTTGCTAAAGATGAAACACAACAGGGGCAATACGGTTAGAGGGTATGTGTTTGAAAAAATCGATCATTTTTTTGATAAATTTTACAAAGATAAATTGCCTTTTGAACTTACCGGAGCGCAAAAAAGAGTGTTGAAAGAGATTCGCAAAGACACACTTTCAGGCAAACAAATGAATCGTTTGGTGCAAGGTGATGTAGGCAGTGGAAAAACAATTGTAGCGCTACTCACCATGTTGATGGGCATTGACAATGGATTTCAAGCCTGTTTGATGGCACCTACTGAAATTCTTGCACAGCAACACTTCGAGAGCATTGAACCCTTAGTGCGTGGACTCGGTATCGAAGTAGTTTTACTCACCGGAAGTGTGAAAGGGAAAACACGAAAATACATTCTGAACAATTTAGCAGAAGGTAATATTCACATCATTATCGGCACCCATGCATTGATTGAAGACCATGTGGTATTCAAAAATCTAGGCATGGTGGTGGTAGATGAACAACATCGCTTTGGCGTAGCACAACGGGCGAAGTTATGGGCTAAAGGAGCAACACCACCGCATGTACTGGTAATGTCAGCCACACCTATTCCACGTACATTAGCAATGACGCTCTATGGCGATTTAGACAACTCCATTATTGATGAACTTCCTCCGGGACGAAAACCCATTAAAACGGTTATGCGTACCGATGCGGATCGTTCGCGAGTGTTTGGATTTATGCGTGATGAAATTGCCTCGGGTCGACAAATTTATATTGTGTATCCGCTTATCGAAGAGTCTGAAAAGCTGGATTTGAAAGACTTACAGGATGGCTATGAAAGTATTTCGCGCGCTTTCCCTCGTCCACAATATCAAATTGGCATTGTTCACGGACGGATGAAACCTGCCGATAAAGATTTCGAAATGCAACGCTTCGCACGAAACGAAACGCAAATTCTGATTGCCACTACTGTTATTGAGGTAGGGGTAAATATTCCGAATGCTTCAGTAATGATTATTGAAAATGCAGAACGCTTCGGTCTATCGCAACTGCATCAATTGCGCGGTAGAGTAGGCCGTGGAGCGGAGCAATCGTATTGTATTTTAATGACACATTCGAAAATAGGCAACGATTCGCGCAAACGTATTCAAGTGATGTGCAATACTAACGATGGTTTCGTGATTGCGGAAGAAGATTTGAAACTGCGTGGTCCGGGCGATTTAGACGGCACACAACAAAGCGGTGCGGTGAACTTAAAATTAGCGAATATTACTGAAGACGTTCACATTCTGGAACAAGCACGCGAAATTGCATTTACTATTATAGATAAAGACCCGAATCTCACACAGCCCGAAAATCAACCCTTGCGCAGACATATTGATTCGATTCTGCTCAAAAATCCATGGAGTAAAATCTCTTAACTTACTTTTTGCGCGGCATTACATCGCTCTTCGGCTTTGTATAGCGCGGTATATCGGGCTTTTGTGCTCCGGGTTTTGTTTTTTTCTTTTTTTCCGGCAGCGAATTCGCATAGGTAGGACAACTGATTTTATTGCTATTGCATGAATGCACCCCTGCTACCGCAAGTGCAAATAAAAAACAGATGGAATATTTTTTCATGTTGTATTGATTCGTTTTGAAAGATAATGGAATTCTTATTCTTGTGTTGATTTTCAATTCAATTTTCCCCTTTAGGAAGAATCGGCATTCTATTTATACTATTATATAGATATAATTCCTCTCCTTATATAGTATACAGCGCTTATCCATAAACTGTTACAGCCCAAAATCGCAAATAAACGCAGTGCATTTCCATGTAAACAAGCACGATTTGACCCGAAACCATTATCATTATTACATCACACTCCAATAATTATCCACATGGCAATCCAAAATAAACAATCTTTGTTTTGATATAAACAAATGATTTACAGTATATTAAGTCGTTATTTTTGAGTTATTTATAACGAAACCCACATTTATCAACACTTTCGGAGCACGCAACGCTTGGAAACAACTATCAATGCTACTATTTTTGGCCGTTAATCATTATTAAACAAAAAAACTCAAAAAAAATGAACAAAGGAGAATTAATCGATGCAATTGCAGCTGGTTCTAAATTGACAAAAGCTGATGCAGGTAGAGCTTTAGATGCTACATTGGCAGCTATCACTAAAACACTTAAAAAAGGTGACAAAGTAACTCTAGTAGGATTCGGAACTTTCTCTACAGCAAAAAGAGCTGCTAGAACAGGACGTAACCCACAAACTGGAAAAGCTATCAAAATCGCTGCTAAAAAAGTAGCTAAATTTAAAGCTGGAGCTGATCTTTCTAAAACTGTAAACAAGTAAGAAAGACCAAGCCTTAATAGTCTTCTTTGACTGTTAGAGTCGAAAAAACCTGTCTGTTTCTATACCGACAGGTTTTTTTGTGCCCAAAAACCACTATTATCGCCTTTCTAACAAGGCTTTTTCGCCATCCACTTTGAAAATGTGGAAAACTTATTATCTTCGCACTCCATTTTTTAACCAAATAAAAGCAGACAGACATGCTGAATCAGTACGAAACTACATTCATCCTGACTCCTGTGTTATCAGACGATGACACTAAACAGACGGTCAACGCTTACGTTGACTTGCTGAAAGCCCAGGGAGCAGAAGTAATCCGCCAGGACCACTGGGGATTAAAAAACCTTGTTTATCCTATTAATAAGAAAACAACGGGTATTTATCACCACATCGAGTTCAAAGCTCCTGCAAAAGCTATTGCCACTTTGGAAATTGCTTACAGACGAGACGAGAACGTTTTCCGTTACTTAACGGTAAAACTCGATAAATATGCAATTGCATACAACGAGTCGCGTAAAGAATCGAAAGGCTCTAAAGGAAGAAAAGTTAGTTCACCTAAAAAATCGAATGACTAATGAGCAAAGCATCTGATCAAATCAAATACTTAACTGCCACAAAGCTTGGTAGCACTAAGAAAAAATACTGTCGATTTAAAAAGAACAACATTCGTTATATCGACTACAAAGATCCTGATTTCTTGTTGACGTTCGTAAACGAGCAAGGAAAAATTCTTCCAAGAAGATTAACAGGAAACTCATTAAAGTATCAACGAAAAATTGCACAAGCCGTTAAACGTGCTAGACACTTGTCATTGATGCCATTCGTAACCGATTTGTTGAAATAATTAAAACGAAGAAATCATGGAAGTTATCTTAATAAAAGACGTAGAGAAATTGGGTTATGCTGACGAAACAGTAAATGTGAAGCCGGGATATGCCTTGAATTACCTTTTGCCAGAAGGTTATGCAGTTGCGAACAACAGCACTAACCAACGTTTATTGGCAGAAAGAATGAAAGTTGCCGAGAAAAAAGAAGCGAAATTAGTTGCTCAAATCGGTGATGTGAAAGCAAGATTGGAAGGCGTGAAATTAACTATCGAAGCGAAAGCCGGAACAAGCGGAAAAATCTTCGGAAGTGTTACCGGATACCATGTTGCTGACGCGATTCGCAAAACAGCTAACATCGAAGTAGATCGTAAAAAAATCACTATCGTTGAAGGTGAAGTGAAAAACTTAGGAGACTATACTGCAGAAGTTGGTCTTGGTAAAGAACACAAAGTAACTGTAGCTTTTGAAGTAGTTGCAGGATAATCTCTAAAATACAAATAGCAAACAGGCCAATTCGAAAGAGTTGGCCTGTTTTGTTTTATATTCTGCACCACCGCTCACTCTCGGCCCATAATTTCTTTTGTAACGCTTTATCTGTCGCCAAAGGATTCGGTTCTCGAGTCTTGCATTTATCAAAATATTTTCCGCTAACTGTTTTCACTTCATTGGAAGAAGCCAAATAAATGGAGGTTTTGGCGCCTTCTTCTACCGAAATAGCCCCAATACGCGCCATCATCGTCCAAATCCAACTCGCATACCACTGTGTGCCTTTGGTGCCAATATCCGTTTTCACAAAACCGGGATGTAATGCATTCACGGTAACATGTGAGTCTTGCAGGCGCTCCGCCAGTTCTTGTGTGAACAGCACATTTGCCAACTTGCTTTGCTCATAGGCTTTCATAATAAAGTAACCCTTCTCAGCCGTAAACGAATCGAAATCTATTTTCCCTTTATAATGCGAGTTTGACGACACATTCACGATACGCGCATAATCTGATTTTTTGATGGAATCCAACAGCAAATTCGTCAGTAAAAAGTAAGCAAAGTGGTTGGTAGCAATGGTCATTTCCAAACCATCTTCCGATTTCATAAATGTTGGGAAAACACCACCGGCATTGTTAATCAGCACATCCAAAACAGGCAATTTAGCTTTAACAGCCTCTGCCAATTGGCGAATAGACGACTGTGAGGATAGATTCGCTATAAAATATCCGGCAGTATTATTTCCCGCTTCAGTATTAATCTGTTTCACGGCTGCTTCTGCCTTTTCCTGATTTCGGGATACGATGTACACATTCGCTCCCTTTTTTGCCAAGGCAATAGCCGTAGCCAAACCAATACCGGCATTTCCGCCTGTTATTAATACGTTTCTGTTTTTCATATTCGTCAGTTTAACTAAATATATCTTTTTTATTTAGCTCCATTCAACTTTTGACGCAGTAAAAAATTAGCTTTGCAGATTCGCAAAAAAGATGAGTAAAGAAGTTTTAGAACCCGATTTTATTGATGTGTTTGGCGCACGGGTGCATAACCTGAAGGATATTGACGTGAGCATCCCCCGCAACAAACTGGTGGTAATTACCGGATTGAGTGGTAGTGGAAAATCATCGCTGGCTTTCGACACTATTTATGCCGAAGGACAACGAAGATATTTGGAGAGTTTTTCTGCGTATGCGCGTCAGTTTATCGGTGGTTTGGAACGCCCCGATGTAGATAAAATCACCGGACTATCACCTGTTATTTCTATCGAACAAAAATCAACGAACCGCAACCCCCGCTCTACAGTGGGCACGGTTACTGAGATTTACGACTTCTTGCGTTTGCTATATGCGCGTACGGCTGATGCTTTTTCGTACAATACCGGCAAAAAAATGGTACGGTTCACGGAAGAACAAATGCTTGAAAATCTTTTACAGCATCAAAACGGAAAGAAGCTATTAGTGCTAGCGCCTTTGGTACGCGGACGAAAAGGCCACTACCGCGAATTGTTTGAAAGCGTTCGAAAACAGGGCTATTTGAAGATTCGTGTGGATGGCGAAATTGTGGACATTAAACCTAAAATGCAACTCGACCGGTTTGTGATTCACGATATTGAGTTGATTATCGACACCATGACGGTGAACGAAAAAAACAAGGATCGTTTGCGCGCCTCATTACAACTCGGCTTGAAGCAAGGCAAAGGCCTTATCATGCTGTTGGATACCGACACCGATAAAACTTTTTTCTTCTCTAAATTTTTAATGTGTCCTGAATCGGGTATCTCGTATGAAGAGCCATCACCGAATACATTTTCGTTCAACTCGCCTTATGGTGCTTGTCCGAAATGCAACGGCTTAGGGGTTACCTACGAAGTGAATCGCGAAACCATCATCCCCGATGAAAGCGTTTCTATTGCTAAGGGTGGAGTGTTGCCGTTTGGTGAAACAAGAGATAATTTCATCTTCAAAGAACTGAATGAAATTGCCAAGAAATATAAATTTTCATTGACCACACCTATTGCAAAAATTCCGAAGGATGCGTTGAATTATATTCTCTTCGGAAACGGCACGGAAGAAACCATTGATGAAGAAATTGAAATTCACGATTTTGATGATCGTTGGTACACGATCAAAAAAGGAGGCTTAGTGGGTATGCTGAAACGCTGTTTCCGTGCAACTTCCAGCGATGGTATTCGCAATTGGGCGGAAGGATTTATGGATGCTATGCCTTGCGAAGATTGTAAAGGAACGCGTTTACGCAAAGAATCGTTGTTCTTCAAAATTGACGAGAAAAATATTGGTGAGTTAGCGTCTATGGACATCGTGCAATTGGCCAATTGGTTTGAAACATTGGACAGTCGTTTATCGGAACGCCAACAAACCATTGCAAGAGAATTGTTGAAAGAAATACGTTCACGTATTCAATTCATTTTGGATGTGGGCTTGAATTATTTATCGTTGAACCGACCGGCCAAATCCCTCTCGGGTGGCGAATCGCAGCGTATTCGTTTAGCTACACAAATTGGCTCACAACTTTCGGGTATCACCTACATTTTAGATGAGCCGAGTATTGGTTTACATCAGCGCGATAATCATCAATTGATTAAAGCACTTCGCAAATTGAGCGATGCGCCAAACACAGTTTTGGTGGTGGAGCACGATAAAGACATCATGCTCGAAAGCGACTATATCATTGACATTGGACCCGGTGCCGGAGAACATGGCGGTAAAATTATTGCACAAGGTACTCCTGCTGAATTCAAAAAAAATAATACCACTACTGCGAAATATTTGAACAATAAAGTGAGTATTGAAGTGCCAAAAAGTTATCGCGAAGGCAATGGTAAATTCTTAGAAATTGTAGGTGCGAAAGGACATAACTTGAAAAATCTGCATGTGAAGTTTCCTTTAGGAAAATTGATTTGTGTAACGGGTGTTTCGGGCAGTGGAAAATCGTCATTGATTACACAAACGCTGTATCCGATTTTGTCGAAACATTTCTACAGAAGCAACATGAAACCCTTGCCTTATAAGGAAGTGAAAGGATTGGAGCATATCGACAAAGTGATTGAAATTGACCAAACACCTATTGGGAGAACACCGCGTTCCAACCCTTCGACCTACATCAAAATGTTTGATGAAATTCGAAAACTATTTGCGCAATTACCCGAAGCAAAAATCAGAGGTTATCAGCCGGGTAGATTTTCGTTTAACGTGAAAGGCGGTAGATGCGAGGAGTGTCAGGGTGGTGGAATGAAAATGATTGAAATGAATTTCTTGCCCGATGTAGAAGTGGTATGCGAGAAATGTCAAGGCAAACGCTACAACCGCGAAACATTGGAAGTGCGTTACAAAGGCAAATCTATTAACGATGTCTTGAACATGACCGTTGAGGACGCATTACCGTTCTTCGAAAACATTCCATCGATTTATCCGAAAGTAAAAACATTGAACGATGTGGGGCTGGGCTATATCCGTTTGGGACAATCGTCTACAACCCTTTCCGGTGGTGAAGCACAACGTGTGAAATTGGCAGCCGAATTATCGAAAAAAGATACCGGCAACACCTTTTATATTTTAGACGAACCTACTACCGGTTTGCACTTTGATGATATCAGAGTGCTATTGGGTGTGATCAATCGATTGGTGAACAAAGGCAATACCGTATTGATTATCGAACACAATATGGATGTAGTAAAGGTGTCCGACTATGTGATTGATATTGGCTTAGAAGGCGGAAACGGAGGGGGAAACATAATCGCTCAAGGCACACCCCAAGAAGTAGCAAAAAACAAAGAAAGCCACACTGCAAGATTTTTGAAAGAGGAGTTGAAATAAAAGTAAATCTCCGTCAGGGTTTGAAACCCTGACGGAGATTTATACCCAGCGACACATCTGAATTACGACTATAATCCTTTCTTCATGATATTCGTAATTGCTCCTAGCCAATAATTACGAAATCCAAAGCCAGAAGCCTTTCCTGTTTGCTTTTTAATTGAATTTACTTTACCCGATGCGATATCAAATAGAATTACATAAACAGTTGCTTGCTCTGCTGTTTTGCTAAAACTCTCTACCACAAACAACAATCCGGTGCCTGTACCTTTTCCTTTATAACTTTTAACTACACTTTGGGCATCTGCTTCAGATAAAGTATAGGTATTGTCGGTAACTAAAGTACTAGCTGCTACTTTGCTGTTGCGGGCTTTTGCAACATCCAAATTATTTTTCACAGTAGGTCGCTTGTAATACTTCGCGATATTGTACTTATCCGCCTCAGCAACAATTACACTGTTCCATTGGTCTAAATAATAACTTTGAATCTGCGAAGGGTCTGTAAAACCAACAGAACCTACCATTTTTGCCTTAGAGAAATCCAATCCGAACCAAGTAATTTCATTTTCGTTTTGCGCAAAGCCTATGGTTAAACTTAGAACAGTTACAACACTGAGCATTAATTTTTTCATGGGTAATTTTTTTAGTTAAACCGAATCTAACGATTGTTTCCAAAAAAGAAAAGCGGAATATACATTGTACATTCTGCTTTTTATTAATTATAACAACCAGTAGCTTCCTCTAAAACCAACCTCTCACTCTATTTTTCACGCGTACCCCCAACATATAAATAGATGGAACAACGAGCAACGTTAAGAAAGTAGCCACTATTAGTCCATAAATCATTGTCCACGCCAATGGCCCCCAGAACGAAACGTTATCGCCTCCAATGTAGAAGTGCGGATTAAACTCGCTAAATAGTGACTCAAAATCGATATTTAAGCCAATGGCAAGCGGAATCAAACCTAAGATGGCTGACATCGCTGTAAGAATCACCGGAGTAATACGCGTAGCACCTCCTTCCACAATGGCGTCTTCTACATTCTTGCCACGTGCACGTAACTCATCAATGAACTCAATCAACAAGATACCGTTTCGAATAACAATACCCGCTAGGGAGAAAAATCCAACACCGGTCATAACCACCGATACTTTCATGCCAAAGAGTGCATTACCAAAGAATACACCAATCAAACTAAACAACACCGATCCTGCAATAATCAATGGTTTCGCTAAGGAGTTGAATTGGGTTACCATAATCATAATCATCAAGGCTAAAGCAATTCCGAAAGCCTTAGCTAAGAAATCACCGGTTTCTTGCTGTTGTTCTTGCTCTCCCGTCATCACTATATCATAGCCCTCCGGCTTATCGATATCGTTGATAATTTTTTGAACATCTGGCACCACTTGATTAGCAGAGTACCCTTCCGACAAATCGGAAGCAAGCGTAGCTACTCTTCGTTGATTCTTACGGTTGATTTGATTGAAAGAAGTAGTGTAACGCAATGTTGCAATAGACGAAATCGGCACCTGACGGAACGACCCCGTAGAGAAGTCCATATACGAAATATTCAAGTTCATCAAATCGTCAACTTTCGTTCTGTATTTTTCTTGCAAACGCAATTGAATTGGCGCATCATCGTTCGCATCGCGAAATTTTGACACTTCTTTTCCAAACAAGGCAGAGCGCAACTCTACAGCCACTTGGCCTAACGAAATACCTTCACGGTTCATTTTTTCGCGATCTATATCTAAACTAATTTCAGGTTTAGATAATTGTAGATCAGATTTCAATTCGTTTATCCCCTTTATACCTGATTTATCAATTTCGCTTTTCACTTTTTGCGATAAAGCCGAAAGCACTTCGAAGTCATCACCCGTAATTTCAATATTGATAGGCTTTCCAACAGGAGGACCATTCGCTTCTTTTTCTACAGAGATATCTGCTCCTGCAACGCCATCTTTAAATTCGTCTTGTAACTTCTTCAACAACTTAGACGTTTGTGGATCTTTTCTGTCGGCAAAACGTTTGAACGCAACGGTTACTTTACTCTTAAAAGGTGTAGCCACTTTATCTGGATTTTGTGGATCACCTGCACCTAGTCCAACGTTTGTTATAACAGAAGTAACATCAGGATTGTTTGCCCCTAGCACCTTGTAAACACGCTTTTCAATAATTTTAGTTACCGAATCGGTTACAACAGCATCGGTACCCATTGGCAGTTTACAATATACATAAGCAAAGTTAGGTTCTGAATTCGGGAAAAATTCTACTTGAGGCTTCGATAAAACTAACACAGCTACACTCAATAAAAGTAAACCAAATGTTATGATAGGCACATAGATTGGTGCATTCCCATGAATCAGCTTTCTAAGGAAACTTTGGTATCCATTTAAAAATTTAGGCCATATTTTCTCTTGAAAAGATGTGATTGCAAACTGCAGTACAAACACATACAAAAACAACATGAGAATTGAGAACACTGCAAAATTAGCTATACCAAAATGATGTGTTGCGTAGCCACCAACTGCAAAAGCAATAAAGATTCCAATCCAAATTCGAACATCTTTAAGGGTAACAACGTGAGTATCGTCTTCTCGCTTCATAAATGTAACCGCAAAAACAGGATTGATAACAAAGGCTACAAATAATGAGGCGCCTAATGTTATAATCAAGGTAAGCGGAAGGTTTTTCATAAACTTTCCTACAACACCCGGCCAAAACAATAATGGAAAAAACGGTGCCAGAGTGGTTAGTGTTCCTGCTAATACAGGAATAAACACCTCACCTGCTGCATACTTAGCGGCTTGTATAATTGTAAATTCGGGATGTTGATGAAATATTCGGTGTGTGTTTTCGATTACCACAATTGCGTCATCCACAATAATTCCTAAGGCCAAAAGCAAAGCAAACAACACAATCACGTTCATTGTTAAGCCTAATCCCGGCATTAATAAAAAGGCAATTAAGCACGATAACGGAACGGCCAATCCAACAAAAAATGCATTTTGAAAGCCCATGAAAAACATCAACACAAAAACAACTAACACAAATCCGATAATTACTGTATTGACTAAATCGTGCAATTGTATTCTTGTATTGTCAGAAGTATCACCGGTTACCTGTACCTTTACGCCTTTCGGGAAACGGTTGGCTTGATAGTCATCCAGCGTTTCATAAATTTTATCGGTAGCGTCCAAAAGGTTTTCACCACTACGTTTAATTACATTCAAAGTAACAACCGTTTTGTTATCTAAGCGAGCAAAATCTTGTTTGTCTTTTGCTCCATCACGAATCTCTGCAATATCTTTGATGAAAACAGGGTTACCTGTAAATGAACGCACTACTATGTCTCCAATCTCTTTGGGATCACTAAACTCACCGGTTACACGCAAATTTCTGCGCACATCACCAACGCGTAATTCACCGCCCGATACGTTCAGGTTTTCACGGGAAATGGCATTTTCAATATCCATCAAAGTAATGCCTGAAGCGGTCATTTTATACAAGTCAACATTCACTTGAATTTCACGCTCATAACCACCAATAATATCTACACGCGTAATTTCCTTTTGCGATTCAATTTTATCTTGTAAATCTTCGGCATATTTTTTCAACTGTTGCAAAGGGATATCCCCGGCTAGGTTGATATTCATAATTGGCAACTCAGATATATCAAACTCCTGAACCTGCGGATCATTCTTCAAATCACTGGGTAAATCTTTTTTACCCTTATCGACAGCATCTGTAACCTTTTGCTTACACACCTTAGGATCCTGATCTGTATTGAATTCTGCTGTTATTAAACAGAAATCAGACATTGAATTACTCGTAATCTTCTTTATACCATTGATAGATTTAATTTGTTTCTCTAAGGGTTTAGTGACCAAATTTTCAATATCTGCTGGTGTTGCACCCGGATAGATAGTAGCAACAGTAATGGTTGGCACCACCACATCGGGGAATAACTCTTTCGGCAAATTTTTGTATATCATGGCACCCACAACAGAAATCAGAATAGTAAAAATATACACACTGGTTCTGTTTTCGACACACCATGCCGTAAACTTCAATTCCTTTAATCGATCTAAATTCATACTTCAATTTTTCTTTGCGAAACAATGCGCGAACGCAACTCTTTCCTTTTTTAGAATTCTACCTTCTGCCCGTCTACTACTTCAGTATAGCCGAATGTGATTAATTTATCACCTACATTTAAACCTTCTTCAACAACAATCTTTCCGTCATATGACTTGCCGGTTTTCACTACTTTTTTAACAGCACGTCCGTTCTCAGCAACAAGCACATATTCGCCCAATTCTGACCGCTGTACAACGTTTTCAGGAATAACGATTACTGCCTTTTCCGTATCATCATTGATCATTAACTTGGTAATCATATTAGCTTTGTATTCGCTAGATGGATTGCTTAAGCGAACCTCTACGTTAAAGGTACGCGTTTGTTTATCGACTGTTTGGCCAACGTGCGACACCGTTGCATCAATTGTTTTATTAATATCAGGGAAACTTACTTTTACTTTATCTCCCTCTTTCACTTTTCCGATTTGCGAATCAGATAATTTTGCTTTCACTACTAAGTTCGAAAAATTAACCACACGAATACCGGGCATCAATTGACTAGGGGCAGCCATATCACCTAGTTTCACTCTCACCTCATCTACGGTTCCATTGATTGGCGATTTACACTTTGTCATTTCCAAAGCAGCGCGCAAATTACCCATTTGTTTTTCCAATGTTTCTTTACCGCTTTTTGCTTGTAAATACTGCAACTCGCTTCCAATATTTTGATCCCACAATTTTTTCTGCTTTTCAAAAGCTGTTTTTGCTAAATCGTATTGCGATTGTACAACTTCCATTTGCTTTTCGTAGGTACTAGCATCTGTAACAAACAAAACTTGACCTTTAGCTACACGATCCCCCTCTCTCACATAAATAGCAGTAACCATTCCCGGTATTTGTTGCAGCGCAAGATTATTCTCCATTGCATCTACCGACCCTTGAATCTCTATATAATGCTTGAACTCAGATGTGGCTATAGTATCAATTCCAATGCGCTTTGCTTTCCCTTGGCTAGCAGCAGCCGGATCCAATTTTGCAATTTCGGCTTCCAACTTCACAATACGGGCTTGTGTTGTTTGATTTGCTTTTTTCAAATCTTCGAGTTCCTCTCGTTTACCCGACAAATCCTCTTTGTATTTTTTACCACCGCATGAAACCATTACTGCCCCTGCGATGATGGCCAATGCTAAAAACTTTACTTTATTCATATTGATTGTTTTAATATTCATTTGGATTCTAGTATTTATTTGATGCCTTGTGCTTTATCTAAATCTGCTTTTGTAGTTAGAACACTTAAGGTATTGTTGATTTTGCGTAACTGATTGGTGATAAACTCTTGCTCTGCTTGCGCAAGCTCGAAGCTAGAGCCCACACCTTCTTTGAATTTCACACGACTTTTGTTGTAAATTTTTTCGCTCAATTCTAACGAACGTTTGGCATTCAACTCTTCACGTAACGATGCATTAAAATTGGTTTGTGATACTTGCAACTGCAACTCCACCCCTTTAAGAAAATTATCAAAATCATTTTTAGCCTTATCCTCTGCTATCTTCCCTTGCTTTACTTGTGCATTACGTTGGCCGGAATCAAAAATGGGCACTTTCAATGTTAAGCCTACTAAACCTTGTTGAAACCAATTATTCTTTCCTGTGGTTGCGTCTTTTCTGAAAATATCAACAAACTTATCGGTTTGTGAACCTCCCCCATAGCTCAAGAAGGCTGCTAAGGTTGGCATATAACCTGCCGCACGTTGCTTAGTATCGTGCCCTTTGATGCGCAAAACTGTTTGTAACAAATCATACTCCGGTCGTTGATTAGGATTGAACGTTAACGCTACAGGACCAATTTTACCGCGTAATGTTTCCAACTTATCCGTTAATACAATTTGATCGGAAACAGAAAGCCCCATTTGAAATTTAAGATTCGCTAAAGCTACTTCTGCCATTTGCTCTTGCGTTTGGATCTGGCTCTTCAAATTGATTAAAATCAAATCCAATCGATCTACATCCAACTCTTCAATAAAGCCGGCCTTGTACACTTCCCGGTTATCGGCTACCAACTTTTCAAGTACAAGCTCATTCTCGTGCAAAAGTGCAATGGCTTGCTGTGCTGCTTGTGCCTGATAATAAGCTTTTCGAACATTGTAGCGGATATCTTGATCAGATACATTCTTGGTAAGCAAAGCCGCTTTCATAAAATCTTTGGTGGCTTTTAGACCCACCATGTAACGTCCATCAAATAACAATTCTGAAACTTGAACGCCTGCCTGTAAGGTGTGCGGAAGAACAAATGTAATAGGCTGTGTATTTTGTGATGCTTCAAATAAAATACCTGCAATGGTAGGATTACTCTTTGCTAATTCTGAGTATACGCGATTGGTTGTACTGTTTGGATCAGAGAAAAACTTAGATAATGCAGGTGATTCCGGTCGTTTAAAATAATATGTGTAATCTGCACTACCACTCACTACAGGCAAACCTGTGGCTATAATTTCCCAGTTACGCGCTTTGGCTTCATCAATTCCTAACTGTGCATTTTTTGCCTCTGCTTTGTTTTGTAATGCATACTCTTCGGCATCTTTTAAACTAAACGTTTTGAGCGGCTGTTGTTGTGCATAAGCTGAAAAGATACCAAACACTGCTAGGTTTGCCACTAAAATGCTTTTCACGAAAAATGAGTTCTTTATTTCTAACATAATACGCTGATTATTTTTTTACCAATTTTTTTTGTTCTACATACTTCAAACCCTTTACCGATAGTATTCCATGTAAGTGATACGTCATAAACTCTCGATACAAATCAGGAAAGGCATATTGCTTCACGGGAAACAACTTTTGATCAAAAAGAAACACCACTGCCGATATGTATATTTTAGATACGATATCGGGATTCATGTCGGATCTGTAAAAGCCTTCTTCAATTCCGCGTGCTAAATTTTTGCTAATCTTAGTTTGAATCTGACATTCGGTATACTCATTAAACAATGCATAAGCCTTGGGATAATACTTTTGCATTTCGTAAATCATATTACCACTTACTCCCCGGATATGATCCATGATATACTCAAACATGAGCAAGGTTTCGTCAATAGCATTTTTAGCTTTACCTTCGATTAACACTAAATCGCACTCCTCCTTCTTAATGTGTGCACGCATGGATTTCTCAATCAAATCTGCTTTGTTCTCGCAATATTGATAGATAGTTTTTTTCGACATGCCCAATTCACGAGCTATTTCATCCATAGTTAGATTTTTCAACCCATACTTGATGAATAGTTCTGTAGACTTAGCTAATATTTGTTGTTCGATTGTCATTTGCGGTGCGAATATAAGGGCAAATAAACTTAGGAAACAAATTTTAGATCAAAAGTTTCCAAAGTTTTTTTAGTGTGCTCATTTACAGTATAGGTCATAACTTTGAAAAGCAGACCCCAAAAACCCCTTTTACTTTGGCAATTCCCCGATTGTATGATTTTAGTTCATTAGTTGTTAAAGGTTGTAAAAGCTAAAGGCTTGGTACATTGACTTAATCAAAAAAGGCATTAGATTTGTTTTATGCAATTCGAGAACAATTTGTATCAAAAAATTAAACAACAAGAACAATGAAAAAAATTATGATGATTGTAGCTTTCGCTGGTTTTTCAGCAGCTATGAACGCTCAGGATGCTCCAGCTACTGCTCCGGATCCAAACGCAGCAGATATTAAGTGGGAGTCGACTGCAATCGATTACGGTAATGTGAAAAAAGGTGATGAAAGTAGTGCAACGCGAGAATTTAAATTCACTAACGTTGGTAAATCACCGTTAATTTTATCTTCTTGTAGAGGAAGTTGCGGTTGTACGGTTCCAACATGTCCTACTGAACCAATTTTGCCTGGAAAATCAGGAACAATCAAAGTTCACTACGATATCAACCGTGTTGGTCCGTTCACTAAAACAGTAAGTGTTTCATCGAATGCAAAACAAGCGAACGAAACATTGAAAATTTCAGGAACTGTTCTTGACGAAGCAGCTCCAACTTCTGGCACTGTTACCCCGGCTCCAGCTCCGGCAGCTACACCGGCTAAATCTGAGCCTGCTAAAACAACACCGGCTAAAACTGATGCTAAAGCAAAGTCTACAAAAGGACAATCTACAAAAGCTCAACCGGCTAAAAAATAATTTAGCCTTTACAATAAAAAAAGCTCACTCCAACGAGTGGGCTTTTTTTATTGTAAAAACCTTTCCTTGCTGATGAAGAGAGAAACGCTCGCATCTATTATGTTTCTCTTAGTTTTAAAGCACTCCATTTGCAGTTATCCTTCTTGTAATCGATAAAAATTTAATAGCTAAATCATTAGAAAACGAAACCCTTGTGCTATCAGACGCTCTGCAAAACCAAAGTCAACACCCATGGAATTGGCTGTAGCACAATCTTTTTAGGCAACAGTTAAAAACATTGCAAAACTGAACCGCATAGAAAACAGTGTAACTATTGTAACCCCGCTGTTAGCTAATATTAACGCTGTGCTATTACTTTTTTAAGCGGTTAAAGTATCTATTGCGCTAACGATAATCGCAATTGCAATCCCCCTTTCACATTGGTAGTAGGAAAACCGGTAGAAATACGCGGAATAGTTTTGTTGTAATCTACAAACACCCTCACATTAATTCTATTATTGATAACATAATCAATAGAAGGACTCACCGTAATATTCGTTGAACCACTCGTTATTTGTGGTGTAAACTGATCAACGCGGTGGTTGATAATTACTCCATCGCGATAAGATACATCACACTTAAATTTCAAATCGTTATCCAACCGAGGCTTTTTCCCTTTAATTCTGAAGGGCAATTTTAACCCTCGAATAGTGTAACCCAAACCGGCTGTGATAGTAGTTGATTTATTTTCAATCATTTGGTAGTCGCTAAAACTCATGGTAAGTGTTCGCGCCTTTTTGTAATCAAAACGAACAAGAATATTGTTTTTAAACGTTATATCAACGCCTATTAACGGAGAAAACTGCTCATTCACAATAACGCTTGGAATGGCATAATTAGCAAAGAAGTTACCGCTCAAAGAATCTTTCTTCGCGGTATTTCCATTCGCATCAATTTCAGCATTCAAATTGGTTTGGAAACTGTTTATAGTCATCGTAGAGTTGTAACCATGCGTGAAAGAGATAGAGGTGAACACAGGTTGCAACCATTTAATCTTCGACAATCCATTGTAAGAAATTCTCCAGTTTGGCAACGGCACCTGACTAAACAAACCAAGCTTGTATTTATTTGGATCTTTTCCGGAATAGGCACTCAAGAACGCAGGAATCAATACCTCTTGCGATTTAGGACCATAACCATCTTTATAATTTTGACTTGTTGTACTGTCGCTCGGATTGTAATAATAATCGCTAGGATTTGCATTAGGGTTTGCCCTAGCTAAACGATCTGAAAACACTTCTCTATTCTTTAAAAATTGATTGTATGTTTCTGAAGACCCATCTTTACCAATGGGTTTAAAGAATGTATTTACCGGTACATATGAAATACTGTATGATCCCATTTCCACTGGATTCAAATGCTCCCAATCGCCATTCGCACTCACCTTCTTAAAGAACTCACTATGGTTATCAGTGAACTCTCTAAACAAATTTAGGTCCACTTTCAAATCAGGGAAAGGTTCGAAATTAGCAGTTACGTCTAATCGGCTTTGTCGTGTTTGAATGAATTTTTGATTCAATAATGTATCGGCTGTTATCCAACCTTTATCAGCAGCACGATCTAACCATTGATCCCTCGTTTTATTATCGGCACCAAAGAAAAACCTATCGCCCGGCTGTGCCCCAAAAGCAAAACCATACCCCGGAGCACTTTGCTTAATATCGTTTCCGAGAATTTGGCTAGAAGGCATAAATCCGGGCAACGTGGTACTCTTGGTTTCTCTGTATTCCAACGAAATTTTTCTTAGAGAAAGTAACGGTCGCATCACTATAGATATAAACGGATCCGGAGGCATTTGTTTAGCGTTGTAGTCCTTTCGCTTCTGCCGAATTTGACGCTTCACAACCTTAATGTCTTTCTTAATTTGCTTGATCTTTACTGCTCGTGCAGAATCTGTTAACTTAATATCGTTGTTTATTGATACAATATCTGCTTTTAACTTTTCTCGCTTCTCTTTCAACTTATCAATGTCTTCACTGATTTTCTCCCGTGCTTTACGAACAGCCTCTCTTTTCTTTTGGTTCTCTTTTTTATCGCCCGGATTTTGGCTCGGTGTACTGTATGTTTTCAAGAATGGCACTTTGTCATAAATCTTCTTGAAGTTGAAATCAACCTTAGCTTTATCTGCTTGATTGTTGGTAATCAAATTACCTAGCGGATTCGCTTTAAAACCATTCGTTGCTGAATCTCGTACTTGCGGAGAAGCGGTCCATGCGTAACCAGTGTTATAACTAACATTGGCTGTGATAAAATCAAACAAAGGAATTTTATTGATAGGTAAAGTATAACCAACGTTGAAAGTTTGGTTGTAATTCGTATTACGACCTCCCTTCCCAATGTTATTCCAAATAATATCCTTCTCTGCTTTCGTATCGATGGCCCCATCCGGTTCGTCAATGCGCGATTGATTGTTCGCTGCATAGTCGATGCTCAGCGATTTAAACGGATTATATTTGAATACATATGATCGATTCCATTTGAAAAACTTATTGTAAGTGGCGGGAACAGCATAATCATTATCGCCCAATGCACGAAGTTGAATCACACCAAACTGACGACTCATGTCTGTATTAAAACTCAATGTTGCAGGCAATAAATTAATATTGAAATCACGAATGATATCTAACCACTTCGATTTTGATTTAATCAATTTCTTGAAAGGCGTAAACTCTTTCGCCTGTGGAGCATAATTCCATGTAATTTGTCCGTAATAATCTTTCTTCGAATTCTTCTCGATAAACGGATCGGTAAACAACAACTCATTAAATGAATAGGTAAAGGCAAAATTACCCGGATCCCATATTTGCGGACTCTTTGCCTTTAACTTTGGCATAAATCGAACCCCAGAAAAATTATACCCTCTGCGGGTTGTAATGGTCTGAATCTGGCGTAAATAGTTTTTTGCAGAATCGCCACCGTGCTTTGTTTTTAAACTCGCAATCATTGTCTTTGAACTCACGTCCAACTGATACGGATCAAACTCCGGTGTGCTGAAAATCTGACTTATACCACCATAAAACGGAATACGAATACCTGCTTTCTCCGGCAATAACTTTCCAAGTTCCAAGTTCGAAGACACCGAATATTGATACATATTGTCTTTAAAACGCTTGTCAATTTTCTGCTCGATTTGGCCAAATCCTCTCGTATGCATATTCCCGGAAAGATTCAACACTCCGAAATCCGCTAACTTTATGGCAACTTCAGCTAAAGCCGCAGATCCGCCACGTTCATCAAAATCGCTCAAACGCAATTCATTAAACCATACCTCAACACATTTGGATTGACCATCATCGGCATCCGATAACGGATTATTGGCATCACCACGCAATGGATTCTTAATACCCAACATCACCGTTTTTACACTTCCCAAATCCGGATTACCTACAATAGTTAAAATTCTTCCATTGGACGTTATGGTGTAAGGCACTGTTTTCGGATAGCCGTCTTGTGCGTTACGTGCCAATTTCAAGTTCACCAACTCTTCTAACGAAATATCTACCGTGTTGCTGGATGGCCAAACCGAATCTCTATCTGCGGTTACATCATTACTATACACAGAACCGTCAGCAGTCATTCTCAACGGTATCTCGTATTGATAGTAATTATCTTTGAAATCAGTTCCTAAGCGAACGAATGCAGTTACTTCCCGATCTTTCACCGGAATAGTACCCTCTTTGCGATTAGCGTGCACAAACATTTTAAAGCGCTTGTACCTTCGAACATCTAATGTCAAATTTTTGAAAACAGCTTTTGATTTTCCGTCTTCTAAACCGCAAACGTTTAATGCCATTGCTTGCTCGTTTTGCGCAACAAACTGATTGGTTTGTGTTCCGATAGTTTGTGTTCGTTCGATGTTTGGAGGTAATACATAGTTAACAGGACTCTTCGAACTGTTTTCTTCAATACTTACTTTTGTAACGCTGAAACGGGTTTGACTTTCCGGGTCTATGGGTGTATTATCAGAACCCGGATCAATTGGTAAATTATAAGCACGCCATTGATTACGCACTAAATCTAAAGTGGCAAAACGCAGCACTACACTATCACTCCAGCCATGCACAAACATTCGTAAAAACTGAATCGATTTAAAATCGGGAATATTACCCACACGGTTATCATATTCGCGAATAGGGATTCTAAATTGCAACCACCTTCCTTCAGGAACGCCTGATGCCGCAGGCACATCAACATGCGAAATAATATACTTGTTATTCGACTCATCCATACCCGGCAACATATCTACACGATACTGATAATAAGCTTCTGTTTCGTTCAACGTATTATCTCGATTTAAATCTTCTACATCAGGAATGGAAGAACCGGAATTGGTCAACTGCGAATTTCCGTTCTGAACTGGTGAATTACTCTCGTGATTGTTATAGTTCTTGTAGCGTTGTAAAATGGATGGCTCTGATTCAATAGATGGATCCAAGTAGTATAAATAGTTATCAGACGATGGATCTTCCACTAACTTTTGAGTGGCACCCGGCAACATAAAGCCACCAACATTCGCTAGAAAAGTGGATGTATATCGCTCGGTCTCTTCTGCATTTGTCATCCCATCCAAACCTTTATCCTGCTCTGGTCTTTTTGCCGGATCATTATCAAATGCATTTACTAGCGGAGCAATCTTTGGCACTCGGCCCCATTGGGTTGAATCTGTAATGGCTTTATCGTTACTTAATCCATTTTCAAATTGCATGCGCGAATCGCGCAAAATGTCTTCTGATACATTTCCTAAATTCAAATACAATTTACCTCCGGAGCTTGTGGGACTTTTAGAAAAAGGATCCATCAACCAAAACTCAACAAACTCGGTATTGTTGGCTTCCAAATCTGTGTTTTCCAATGAACGCATAATCCCTCCCCAACGTGTCTCCGGATCTTTCAAACTTCCGTCAGTATTTACCCCCATCGAAACTCCGGGAGTAATACCTATTTTATCCTCGTAATTATAGGGTCCTCTTTCTTTTGGATAGAATGCTAAATCAAGTGTATATATATTATTGTCAATTGCATTTTGATTCGGGCGATTAGGGAATACTTCACTTTGCTTTATGATGCGAACAAATGGGTCATTTAACAAACCTGGATTGTCTTTAAACACTTTTGGGGTTAATGTTCCTGTTGCATAGAAAGTATTATCAATCCTGTACCAAGCTAATTTTGCGCGATTAAAACCATAACGCAAATCATTTGAGAATTTTGCTTCCGGGAATAACTCTTTTCCGTTCGGGCCTGGAGCATCTTGAGGCGTAGAGGCTAACTTCCAGTTAGTAACAGGATCCCGAATGGAATATGAAGAATTGGCGCCCTCGAAATCATCAACATATACTTGACCTTTCCCATTCTCATCATTAATTGCCTTTTGGTGACTAGGTGCTAAATGCGCAAACTCGGCATAGGCCGAAATCGTAGACATTTCCTTCGTAGCGTATAAAGGCAATTTATCTAAGGCTTTTGTTAGCCACGGGGCATCGGTTTCATACCGAATATCGGCACCGAAAATAGTATTCGAAATTGGATCTTCACCAATATTTACTTTTTGTGTAAACGGTCTTTCCGTTAATCGCATTACGGTTGCACCAATATTGAATTTTTTACTGATACGATAATCTAAACGCGTACCCATCAAAGATTTCACTTGGAAGCCAAATTGATTATTGTTCTCGTAATCGATGTTAATTTGCTGACCTGAATTCAAAATCCCTTGATTCAAAATCGTTACTTTCCCTAACGAATAATCAACCGAAAAGTCTACATCTTCTTTCAACTTCTGCCCTCCGGCTGTAACCACCACTGAGCCCCTTGGGATATTGAAACCACCCAACGAAATCTCCTTACTGTTTGTGCCTTTGTATTGGCCTTTAATCACAAATCGATTATACTCGGGATATTGTTGCGCCACAAATTTCGTTGAATCGTAAAGTTGATCATACACATATTGATCTGCCACTTGACCGGAGCCACATGCTGTGAATTTATCGCGCAAACGTTGTCCAAATGGCTCTTTTACGGGGAAGATTAATCGACCGGTGGTTGGAATTATGGTAACCCCCGGAATAAAATCAAACAAGCCATCCGGCTGTGCGTCATTGTTAGTGTTCACGTTATCGAGATTCAACACTTTCAGCAACTGAACCCCTTTCAAACACCCTTTCGGCATATATCGTTTCTCGCCTCCGCCCGGATCGTTATAGGTAATATCTAAACGAAACTCGTCATTACTAACTTGAAAGGCACCTAGGGAATAGACGTTTTTCATCATCAAATTCCATATTGGATTGCGCACACGAACGGTTGTACCTTTCAATAATTTCAAATACAATACTTTGCTGGTTGTATTGGAATCAGGAGGAATTTGGTCTGCAAATTCTCCTACCTGATAGATTTTACCGTTTACCTCATACTGATAGGCTACCGCCAAAACTTCATTTGGGTTTAGCGAACTGTTCAACGATAAAAATCCAAGTTGTGGGTTATACGTATACTCCGTTGTTGTGAGTCTTCGAGCATATGTTTTCTCGAAATCCTCACCATTCACTAATCCTACTTTAGCCGTTAAATCAGTAACCGTGTTGTTGATAAATCGGGTATTCGGACTTGCAACTAACGTGGAATACAGGCTGTTCGCATCATTGCTGGCATAATTGTCAGCAATTGGGTTTGCCGGATAATGATAAGGCGTTTTTTCTCCCAAATCAGCTAATGCTACTACATCACGTACGTTCTGTGTTGTTCCGTTTCGGTTGGTTACCCAAACCTCCATACGGGTAATATTATTTACTGATTTGATAATCGGCAAACTGGAAAGTGCATAATCATATTGGTCGTAAAAATACTGCCCCAAGAAATAGTGACGGTTTTCATCATACTGATCAGCTTTGATTTCAAACGGTGTTCGCTGTGTACCATTTTCAATCACCACCGTTTCGCGTTTCGATTTTTGTTGTGAGATAATACTGGTCCACGTCAATCGACCAAATTGCAATCTCGTCTTCAAACCAAACAGCGCCTGGCTTCCACTAATCAATCGAGTAGGTAAAGGAAGACTTACGTTTCCAATAGAGATTTCTTTTACAATGTCATCTTCGTCACCTGTCCAGCCTAATTTAACTTGGTTATCGAAGTCGAAACCTGATTGCGTGTTGTACTTGATACCTAATTGCACTTTATCGCCAATCTTACCAATTACATTCATGTTGATATTCATGTCGAAGTCCATTCCTCCTGTCCTTCGATTTCGTTCAGGTATATTCGGGTTGTCAATTTTCTGTGAGCTTCCACCCAACGTTAACTCTAAATTCCCTTGCGGTTTAATTTCAATTTTGGTACCGCCAAACAAACGATCCAAAATCGGGTTTTTCATATCTACTGAAGGAATTAACCCTTTCTGTTCAATCAACTGAACGGCATTCGAACGGCTTTTGAAATACGCATCGCGCTCCTGCTTTTCAGTATATTTCAGGTATTCTTCGTAGGTAAGATAAAGAGGCTCTTTTACATTTTGATCGCCAACTTTCTCGGTAACAATATACTTTCCGGTTGTTGGATCGTATTCTACATCCTTTTTGATATTGGACGGATCGGGCAAGTAAAATGGATCTTTCGGCTTGTCGGTAACATGATCACCCGTATGTTCTTTAATGGGGTATTTCAGCGTACTGGAAGGGGAATCAGGTATAAGTTCAGGTTCAGCAGTTACCGGGTAAAGCATCTTTTGTGTTCGCTGACCCGAATAGCCAATCAGCGCTGTAAACACCGTGAAACCTGCAAAACTACTAATTACAATATGTCGAATCGTCATTTAAAAAAATCAAAAAACAGCACGCAGCTTATGAGCAAATATTTTTGTGTTATAAAACTTTTAACCCCTCTTTTATCAATGTTTCCACGCCTAAACTTGGATTAGCCATCAGCAACCGATTGAGCACTTTCTCAATAGCCGGCTTGCCAAACCCAAGCGTAACGAGTGCATTTAACGCTTCTTCACGATTATTATTGTGAACTTTAACCGATATTTCTGTATTATCTCCCAAAGGCTTTCCTACTTTATCTTTCAACTCTAAAATGATGCGCTTGGCCGACTTCGGACCAATACCTTTTACCGATTGAATCATGCCTTCATTCTCCGAAAGAATGGCCTGTATTACTTCATCGGGTTTAAAAGAAGACAACATCATTCGTGCAGTAGCAGCCCCAACGCCCGATACCGAAATCATACGTTCGAACAAATCGCGTTCTTGCTCAGTGGCAAAACCATATAAATCGTAACCTACAACCGATTGATTTTCATTCTTTACCACCAGTGATGTGTAGAGCATACAATGCTCCAGCGACTGAATAGCAGAGTAAGTATTAAGCGAAATTTTCAATAAATAGCCGAAACCGTCCCGGTCAAGAATAACACTTGTGGGGGTTTTTTCAACTAGCTTTCCTTTGATATACGTTATCATCTATTTTTTGAGAATCGCTAATTTAAAAGGTTTTAGCAGAATTTGTGAAAAAAGGAGGGTTTTTAGAGGGAAAAGGGAAACAACTAGGCCTCAATCAAAAGCAGATAATCTCTCTTGAAACACTTTCTGCCGAAAATTCGTCATATCTTAAAACAGAAAAAATAAAATAAAATCAGTGGTTTACACCCCAAATTGCCCCAAGTGATGGTTCAAATGTTTGTAAAACATGTTGTTCCATTCGGTAGCCGTTAGCATACCAAATGAATGCGACTCTTTCCCTTCGAAATGCGAAGCCCCAAGTTCTTGCGTTTTGGCGATGAAACCAATCAAACGATTTTTTTGCGCAGTAAATTCAGGTTCGTTTTTGATAATGAAATCGGGACCTGTATTTCCGTTGTGCTTGTATGGATCTTCGCTCACCACCGTTTTCTTTACCAAAGTTTTCAAGATAAATCGCATAAAGGCATTCGGCTTTGCGTATTTGTCTTCATACACATATTCGTAAGTTACATTGCAGTGTGCCAACATTTGTGCAACACTCATTTTCCCCCATTGCGCTTTACTTTCAGGTGTTAGAGTATTAATACGAGCAATTAAACTATCGGCTACTTCTTTGGTAAACACGTTAGGTAAAGCCATAACATTTATGATTTTTTGATTTAAGATTTACTATTCACTTTTTTAATTAGGACAACTACACTTCTCTCAACCCCCAACTAACAACCCTCAACTTGCTTTTCCCAACTCCCAACCCTAATATCCTATCTCTTTGGCAAAAGCCATCAACTTACCATCTTCGAATTTATCCGACATCAGCTGAATGCCAATCGGCAAGCCTTGTGCATCATTTGCTACGGGAATCGACAAGCCCGGAATAGCCACCAAATTGGCTAAAACCGTGTAGATATCGGCTAAGTACATCGCTATAGGGTCGTCTGTTTTTTCGCCAATTTTGAAAGCGACTGATGGTGCCGTGGGCATCAAAATAAAATCGTAGTCCTTGAAAATAGCTCTGATCTGCTCTTTCAAAATTCTACGCACTTTTTGTGCTCTTGAATAGTACGCATCATAATATCCCGAACTCAACACAAAGGTGCCCAACATAATTCTGTTCTTCACTTCCTTTCCAAAGCCTTCACTACGCGATTTTTTGTACACCGTTTCCATGTCCACCGCATTCGGTGAACGGAACCCAAAATGCACACCATCGTAGCGCGCTAAGTTTGACGAAGCTTCAGCCGTAGTCAAAACATAATAAGTCGGAATCAGATAATCCATTAAATCAAAAGCTACCTCTTCAACACTATGTCCTTTGGTTTTCAAATCGGCAATAAAGGTTTCCGTTGCTTGTTTCACATCGGCATGAATTCCGGGATGATCCACTGTGTTTTTTAAAACAGCAATTTTTGCTTTGCCCGGAAAAGTTTGCGAAGTATAAGCAGGGATTGGTTTCTGGGAAGCTGTACTATCAAATTCATCTGCACCGGCAATTACTTCTAAAATCAAAGCAGAATCTTCAACTGACTTTGTCAATGGACCTATTTGATCGAACGATGAAGCATAAGCCAACAAACCATAGCGAGAAACCAAGCCATACGTGGGTTTCACGCCTACCACACCACAAAACGATGCGGGCTGACGAATTGAACCTCCTGTATCGCTGCCCAAAGTAGCATGACATAAATCGGCTTGCACTGCCACTGCCGAACCACCTGAAGAACCGCCCGGCACAAGGGTCTCATCCAATGCATTTTTCACATTTCCGTAGGCCGAATTCTCATTACTCGAACCCATCGCAAATTCATCGCAGTTCAAACGCCCAATAATAATGGCATCTTCAGCCAATAATCGCTCTACCACTGTAGCATTATAAATCGAAGTGAAGTTTTCTAAAATCTTAGAACCTCCGGTAACTTTATGTCCGGCATAACAAATGTTATCCTTAATGCCAATCACCAAACCGTGCAACTTCCCTAACGGCTGCCCTGATTTTCTTTTCGCATCTAACTGCAAAGCGCGCTGTTGTGCTTCTTCAGTAAATACTTCCAAAAATGCATTGAGCTGCTTTTTGGCATCAATGGTTTTAATGTACAAATCAACAATGGCTGAAACCGTGGTTTCGCCTGCCGTTAAAGCCGTTTGAAGGGAGCGTATAGTGTTGTATGAACTCACGAAATAAAGGGAGATAAATTAAAATGAAACAATAAAAAATGCCGAGAGACAACTCGCGGCAAGTGATTTAAAAAAGCAAAAATTATGCTTCTTCCTTTTTCTCTGTTGGTTGAACAGGAGTAGGCTTTTCGCGCATGCCCTCTTCAATTTCTGTTTTGATGTTAGCTTTAGCAGCATTGAATTCACGCACACCTTGTCCAAGGCCACGCATCAATTCAGGTATTTTTTTACCACCAAACAACAACAAAACAACTACGAGTATAATTATAATTTCAGGTGTTCCTAAGCCAAACATGATTCTTAATTTTGTGTCAAAAATAAGGAATTAATTGACCAAAATGCCAATTTGCCAAATATTAACGCACAAATCGAACACGAAAAGCCGCGAATACACAAAGAATATTCCCTTTTTTTTAGCTTCGCAGCATAATTTTAAAAAGTCATGATAGAAATTCAAATCATCCGCCAGTCGCCCGAATTAGTGAAACAGAAACTGAGCGTGAAGAACTTTTCAGATCTTCATTTGGTGGACGAAATTCTACAAGCCGATGAAGAGCGAAGAGCCATACAGAAACAATTAGACGATATCAGAAGCCGCGAAAATGCCATTGCGAAAGAAATTGGCGTGTTGTTCAAAGAAGGAAAAAAAGACGAAGCAGAAGCTAAAAAGGCAGAAACAGTAAGCTTGAAAGAGGAAAGCGCTACATTAACGAACCGCTTTGCCGAAACGGAAAAAAGACAATTCGATTTGTTAGTACAACTACCGAACCTTCCATGCGATTTGGTCCCGAAAGGAAAAACGGCTGAAGATAATATCGTAGCCAAACAAGTGGGCGACATCCCTGTATTACACGCCAATGCCCAGCCACACTGGGAGTTAGGCAAAAAATATGATTTGTTCGATTTGGAATTAGGGGTAAAAATCACAGGTGCAGGGTTTCCTGTGTACAAAGGAAAAGGCGCAAAACTACAACGCGCTTTGATCTCTTTTTTCTTGGACAGAGCCATTGAAGCAGGCTACAACGAAGTAATACCGCCACACATGGTGAATGAAGCTTCTGCTTTTGGTACGGGTCAATTGCCCGACAAAGAAGGTCAAATGTATTTCGCCACTGCCGATAACTTGTATTTGATTCCAACGGCTGAAGTGCCTGTTACCAATATTGTTCGAGATGAAATTTTTGACGAAAAACAATTGCCGATTAAAATGGCAGCCTACTCGCCATGTTTCAGACGAGAAGCGGGTTCTTACGGAAAAGATGTTCGTGGTTTGAATCGTGTTCACCAATTCGATAAAGTAGAAATTGTTCAAATTCAACATCCTGCTAAATCGTATGAAACACTAGATAGCATGTGTGCTCACGTAGAATCGTTGTTGCAGGCATTAGAGTTACCTTACCGAATTTTGCGATTATGTGGAGGCGATATGAGTTTCTCTTCAGCGCTTACGTATGACTTCGAAGTGTATAGTACCGCACAACAACGATGGCTGGAAGTGAGCTCTGTATCTAACTTTGAGACCTTTCAAACCAACCGAATGAAAGTGCGTTACCGCGATGAAAACAAGAAAACAATTCTTTGTCACTCGTTGAACGGTAGCGCTATGGCGTTACCAAGAATTGTTGCAGGTATTTTAGAAAACCATCAGAAAGAAGATGGCATCTACATTCCAAAAGCTTTACAACCATACACTGGCTTCGATAAAATTGTTTGATAAACGATGTTCAACTTTCTAAAAAATAGTTCACCATACCTAAAAAAAATAGGAATCGCAGGATTCTTGTTTTTTCTTATTAAAGGTTTGATTTGGCTGGGCATATTTGCCGCAGCTTATTTAAAATTGAAAGATTAGTGTTTTAAATCATAACTATAACATATCTCATTTAAATTGTATTAATAATGTAATTTTATCCATCAATTTCAAATTTAAAATCTTTTACCTATGAAATACCTCAACTTAACAACAATATTTACTTTACTATTATTTACAAATACGGAAGCGCAATCATGCATGAACTCTGGAACTAGCATTTGCACTCCTGCTATTGTATCACAAACTGGATTTAGTCCTACATCTCAAAACCTTGCCCCAATTATTAATGGCACTTCACAAAGCACAACAATACAATTTAAGTGTTTTGATACTATGAGGATAGCTGGTCAACTGGTCACAATTCAATCATTAAGATTCGATAGCATCGAGAATTTACCCCCAGGGGTGTGTTGGTCTAGTAATAAATCTAACAATACATATGTGGGGAATGAAAACGGATGTATCAAAATAACAGGTAATGCTTGTGGCCTTCCTGGTCAATACAAACTGCGAATAAAAATTACAGCCGTAACGGATATAGTAACTTTGCCAAAAGTAGATTGGGAAGCCATTACTGGTTCACGATATTACATAAGATTAATAAATTCAAGTCAAAATACTCCATTAGTTGATACTGGACAAACATTGTACTTTGTTTCTTATGGAGTCTCACCAACATGCACTCCTGGTAATTTCTCAGTAACATTGGGAAACAATAAAAGTGTTTGCAGCGGTTCATTAGCTAACTTAAACGCCACTATTTCAAACGGATATTCTCCTTACTCATATACATGGAGTTCTACTGGTAACACATTAAGTTGTAATAATTGTTCCAATCCATCGGCAATAATTACACAGAATTCCTCTTATTCTGTAACAGTAACAGACGCAAACAATACAACAGCAAGTGCAACTATAACATATAATGTTATTAATAGTGGTAGTTATCAAATTAGCGTTAATGGTTCCACAACTATTTGTCAAGGCAATTTGGCGACTTTAAATGCAGGCGCTAGCTATTCTAGTTATTCATGGTCAAATGGAGCAAACACACCTTCAATTAGTGTTGGTCAAAGTGGAACATATAGTGTAACTGTAACTTCTCAAAATGGGTGTACCTTTACAGATAACAAAACTATAACTGTAACACCTCCAACTATTTCTAACTACAAAATTATACCAAATGGGCCTACATCATATTGCGGACCTGGCTCTCTCATTTTAAATGCTGGCAGTGGTTTTGTGAACTATTTGTGGAGCACTGGAGCTCAAACCCAGACGATTAGCGTTAATCAGACTGGGAACTATAGTGTTACAGTTCTTGGCACTGATGGCTGCACATATAATGATGTACAGGCTGTTAACTCAAGCACTAGCTACAACGAACAACAGATTTGTATTGTAAGTGTTGACCAATCAAGCGGAAAAAATGTAATTATTTGGGAAAAATCAACTGGCCTTGGAATTGACTCGTTCAAAATATACAAAGAATCTACTATTGCCAATCAATTCCAATTAATACGCAAACAAGCTTTCGGTAATTTTAGCACCTATATTGATTATTCTTCAAACCCACAACAACAAAGTAATCGATATGTTATTACCACGGTAGATGCTTGTGGAGAGTCTCAATATAGTCCGCCTCACCAAACCATACACCTAACATCAAACCTTGGAGTTAACAATGAGGTCAACCTAATTTGGAATAGCTACATTGGATTCAATTCAGGTTTCTATAACATATTCCGTGGATCTTCAATTCAGAATATGCAACAGATTGCTCAAGTTGCATCTACAAATCTAAGTTACACAGACATATTCCCTTCCACCCCTCCATATATTTACCAAATCGAAGTTGTGAATCCCCAAGGTTGTGTACCTTCATTTAAAGTTGAGGATTATAGTTCCTCTAGGTCAAACATAGTACAAATTAATCCCACGAATATTGAGAATAAAGAAAATGGCATTGTACTTTATTCTTATTACAGTTCGTATAATGGAAGAAATATTGTTGCTTGGAAGGGCAGTTACATAAAACCAATTGAATTTCGTCTTTATGACTTAGCAGGTAAATTGGTTTATACTATTTCAAATTTTGAAAGCAATGAAGTCGTTATGCCGATTGGACTATATTCTTCTTTATATATTGCTGAATTGAGCACTAAAGAAACTGTATCTCGTAAAATTATCAGTATAAGATGATTTATACTAATTCTCTGATGAATAAACTATGAATTACCCTTTAGGTCGTTTTTTACTAAAAATCTTTATACATAAGAATTAAACTAGTAACATTCTTAGTTTAGAATGAAGGTAGCCCTTTAGAGCACTAAAATTGTATAGAATTTGTTTATATGGTATTGAAAACGCTACGTTTCCAGTAGTATTCCAATACCAAGTGGAGCTGGCGGGATTTGAACCCGCGTCCGGACAAGATGAAGATAGACCTACTACATGCTTAGTTCCTTATTAATTGCCGAGAATAATGCGTGTTAAGAAACCCACCACACTATTCCGTGCATTCGAAAATGTCTTCAAAAGATGTGAATGAAGCACCTTTCAAATAAGCCACTAGTTTTTGATTTCTAGCTCGCTGTGTAAGTAGCCTCAAGCGAGGAGAAAATGGTGGTTAATCTCTTAGATTAAGCAGCCATAGCGAAAGATTCTTCGCCAGTTATTGTTTGTTGTACATGGATTAAAGTGCTATGTACACCCACTGCATGCAAGTTTACCGACATGACCTCCCGTCAATACCTGTCAGCCCCAATAAAAAAAGAACATTGTTGAACCTAAGACTCGAATAAACGCAAAGGTTTAATCTGCCTTAAGCCACCATCAATTTATTTACGTTTAAACGATTGAATTTTTCTTCGCAATAGTCGCGATTAATGGTAAAGCGCTCTATCCCTTCCTCCGAAGGCAATTCGTACATCGCATCTGTCATTACCGCTTCGCAAATCGAACGCAAACCACGTGCGCCTAGATTATATTCCATAGCTTTTTCTACCATGAACTCTTTGGCGTCTTTCGCGAATTCCAATTTAATGCCTTCCAACTTGAACAGTTTCTGATACTGTTTCAACAATGCATTTTTCGGCTCTTCTAAAATCGCCATTAATGCTTCTTTACTTAATGGATCTAAATGGACCAATACCGGCAAACGACCAATCAATTCCGGAATTAATCCGAATGAACGAATATCAGCCGGAGAAACATACTGCAAGAAATTCTCGTTATCCATTTTTTCTTTGTCACGCCCTTTCTTGAATCCAATTTTGGCTTGATTCAAGCGCGAAGCAATCATCTTATCAATACCTTCAAACGCCCCTCCACAAATGAAAAGAATATTCGAAGTATTGAGCTTCACCATTTTCGCATCCGGATGCTTTCTTCCGCCTTGAGGTGGAACGAGTACATCTGTCCCCTCTAATAGCTTCAATAAGCCTTGTTGAACGCCTTCGCCTGATACATCTCTAGTTATGGATGGATTATCGCTTTTTCGGGCAATTTTGTCCACTTCATCCACATAAATGATACCGCGCTCGGCAGCCTCCACATTATAATCGCATGATTGCAACAAACGAGACAAAATACTTTCTACATCTTCGCCCACATAACCTGCTTCTGTAAACACAGTAGCATCTACAATGGTGAAAGGAACATTTAAATATTTAGCAATCGTTTTCGCCAATAATGTTTTTCCCGTGCCTGTTTGTCCTACAACTAAAATATTTGATTTTTCAATCTCTACTTCATCATCAATACGTTGGTTCAAACGCTTGTAGTGATTGTAAACCGCCACTGATAAATATTTTTTTGCATCCTCTTGTCCAATCACATATTGATCTAAGAAAGACGAAATATCTTTTGGCTTCACCCCTTTAGGCAATACATAACTAAAGTTTTTCGACTTGTCGTTCAGCTCTTCCTCGATAATATGACGCGCCTGTGTAACACACTGATCGCATATCTGACCATCAATGCCTGTAATTAACAACTGCACCTCTTTCTTTTTGCGTCCGCAAAACGAGCATGATTGTTCTGTTTCTTTCTTCTGTGCCATCTTCTTTGATTACGTATTCGGTTGATTTTTGTTGTACAAACGAACCTTACGCTTCTTTATTACCTTTATTTCTCACCAATACTTCATCAATCATACCATATTCTTTGGCTTCCTGCGCACGCATCCAATAATCGCGATCGGCATCACGCACAATTTTGTCCATCGGTTGACCGGAATGTTGCTCTAAAATCACATACAATTCTTCTTTGATTTTACGCATTTCTTGTAACGAAATCATGATATCGCTGGTTTTACCACCAATACCACCAAGGGGTTGATGAATCATTACTCGCGCATGACGCAATGCCGTACGTTTTCCTTTTTGGCCTGCACATAACAATACCGCAGCCATTGAAGCCGCCATACCTGTACAGATTGTCGCAACATCCATATTCACATACTGCATGGTATCGTAAATACCTAAACCGGAATATACTTCACCGCCCGGAGAGTTGATATAAATCTGTACATCGCTTCGGTTGTCAGACGATTCCAAAAACAACAATTGCGCTTGAATAATACTCGCGATATAATCGTTCACATCTGAACCCAAGAAGATAATTCTATCCATCATCAAACGAGAGAAAACGTCTACCTCTCTAAACGGCATCGGTCGTTCTTCAATAACTGTTCTGGTAAGATTATGAATACCGCTTTGTCCTACCGCATCCATATATTTCTCCAAGTGCATGCTGCTCATACCATGATGCTTCACTGCATAATTCTTAAAATCTTTCGCTTCTTTGATATTCATACTAAAATTTGTTTGTCAAATAAATAACAATAATGTATAACTCAAAACTTATTCCAAAACTTTATGAGTTGTAAATACCTGCCAAACCTACACAAAATTTTTGTTCCGAATTCTGAACTGACTGAATGGCGCATTTTTTAGAGGAAGCTACTAGATGTTAGCCGCTAGCTATTAGAAGAATAGGATAACCAACCCACAACATTTAATCTTCTTCTAGTGGCTAAAAGCTAGTGGCTAGAAGCTAATCCTCGTTCTTTTCTACCAAACGTTTGGTAAATCATGTTAGAACGGTATTTTTGAGCCGTAAATCGCTTGAAACCGATTAAACTCGAAAACAGTGCCGAAACAAAAAGTAGACGAAAGCTTCATCATCTTGCAATCCTTGAAATTATTCAGGAAGCAAAGTTATTATCACACTTCTATGAGTGATATTGCATCGGCATGCGGTTTACAAAAAGGAAGTTTATACCACTACTTTCCGAGTAAAGAAGCGTTGATGAAGAAAGTAATTATCACGGTTCATCAATATTTCAAAGACACTGTATTTTTTCATGCTTACGATAAAAAGAAATCGCCAACAAAACGTTTGGAGTTACTCTTTGAAAGTGCCGAGAAGATATTTATGGATGATGAAACAGGCTCGCTAATGGGTAACGTGGGGGTAGAAACGGCTTTAATGATTCCTGAATTTGCTGATTTAGTGAAGCAGTTTTTTACCGATTTTTTCCATGCCGTAAAAACGATTTACTTAGATAAATACAGCGAAGAAATCGCGAACGAATTAGCAGAACGGTCTGTAGCTGAAATTGAAGGCAGTTTAATGTTCGCAAGGGTTTTCAACGATCATTCGTTTTTGAAGAATTCCATCAAAAGAATTTTGTCGAGAACTGAAACAAAGGCAAAATCAACCTTAAAATAATTGAATTTAAACCAACAAAAAAGGCTACCAATGGGTAGCCTTTTTTGTTGAATATGTTTGTTGTGTTAAAACTTAGGACAGAAAATAGTTTGTGGTCGTGTTCGTGGGAAGCAACCAATATAACCCGCATGAATCTCAAATGCACCAAAGGTTTTAGAGGCATTCACCAATTGCGATACGTTAATATCGTAAGCTACACCCACTGTAATTTTAGAGAATTCAATTGCTGCATTTAAAATAACAGCTTCCGGATTCAACACTTTATCTTTCCAAGCCGCTTTGTTATCGCCACCTACCATTCTGAACATAGCTCCGAAACGGAAGTTATTGCCCTCCGGTTCACGCTCTTCAAAAATAAATCTGAAATCGTTACCGATGTTCAACTCGTGACTCACGCCCTGATTCATGTAGATGAATTTAGGTTGTGCATCAAAACGTCCTTTTACTTTGAAGCGGAAACCTCCGTGGAATGTAAACTTCATTGGCACGCGAACACTTTTATCACCCAAGAAAGATTCTGTTGGACGCGTTAAGTGATGTGCTGCTGCACCAATGTATCCACTAGAACGACCGCTTCTTCCAAAACGACCCGTATACAATAAACCCGCAGAAATATCCCACGATAAGAAATTGTTATTTACTAAGTATTCGCCATTAGGTAGAGTTCCATCAAAAGAACCATTGTTGTTTTGTAATGGGAATTGCAATCCATCATAACTGATAGAACGTTGCCAAATTTCTGATTGAAAACCAACACTTACAAAATGCTCACTTCTTCTATCCAATGCTTGGTGATAGGCTAATGATAAACCTACACGGTTAGTCATAAATTTCGATTGGCCGGCACGGTCGCTCAAACCACTCAAACCAAAACCAAAGGCACCACTAGGTGTAAAGCCCTTGTTTGTTCTAAAGTCTAATCCAATAGCCGGTGTACTGAACATCGGTACAGCATCTTCTTTCAACACAGAACCCCATTGTGTTCTATAAATAGCGGTAATTCGATAATTGCAATCAAATGCACCTGTCATAGCAGGATTAAGCGTTAACGGTGCTCCGTAAAACTGTGAGAAATGCGGATCGGCAGCGCCTCCTGAACTTTGAGCCACAGCACCCATTGAAAACAACGAGAGTGCAGTTAAGGTATATAAAATTCGTTTCATGGTTAAGTTACTTAGTTTTGATATACGGTAGTTAGGTAATAAAGTTATATTTTTTTATCGAATTAATGTAATACTTCCAAATTTATGTTTTTTTCTTCCGTTCAAATATTCCAATTCAGCGTTGTAAGTATATAATCCCGGATTCACCAGAACGCCCTTGTAGGTGCCGTCCCAAGCCTGCCATTGATTATTGGAGTCAAAAACTTTTTCTCCCCATCTGTTAAATATGGTAAGACCTACCGTTTTTAATCCGCTTCCATATACTTCCAACAAATCGTTCTTTCCATCTCCATTCGGAGAGAATGCATTTGGTATATAAAAGTCTGGCTCTTCGCCAACTTTTACAGTCACTGTTCCTTTCGACACACAATTTTTCCAATAATAAATAGTTAATGTGTATTGTGTTTCAAAATAAGGAGAAGCTATAGGATTGGCACAATCACTGCAACTCAAACCATCAGATGGCGACCAAGAATAACCATTAATCTGACCAGCAGGATAATTATTGACAATGGGTGAAATCGTAACCGACTTACCCAAACCTATAGAATCCATTGGTTCGAGAAGGAATACCAGTTCCTCCGGAGACTCCACAACCAACGTAGTGTCTTTTACGCAACCATTGGCATCTTTAATATAGACAGTGTATGTACCATTCGCTAAACTGTCAAAAAACGAACTGTTTTGATATGAAATTCCGTCAATAGAATAAGTATAAGGTATCGTTGCCCCCGGAGTTCCTCCTTGCACTTCTAAATAGATTTTTCCGTCTTTGTATTGCGGACAAGAAATCGAATCTGTTTTAGCCAATAAAATTTCGATAGGTGTAGGGTTTGCATAAACCAAATTCAAAACGGTATCACAACCTTTGGCATCGGCAACTGTAATTTGATAAGTACCTGAAGCTATGTTATTTCTTACATCGCCATTGTAGCTATCGCTCCACACATAAGAATATGGTTGTGTTCCACCGGTAGCAATCACAACAGCTTTCCCATCATCGGCATTTGCACAAGTAATATCGGTTTGTGTAACTGCAACAGCTACTGAAATTGGATTAACTAGCGTAACTGATCCGGTTCCAGTACATGCGTTAGCATCTGTTGCGGTAACCGTGTATGTACCTGCCGGAATTAGAAATACAGAATCTTTCGTAGATGAAGTACTCCATAAATAATTGAATGCTCCGGTTCCTCCACTGGCTGAAGCCCATGCGTAACCATCGGATTTGCCCGGACAATTAGGGTCAACTCCACCGGTAGACACTACAACAGGCGTAGGCTCGTTCACTTGAATAGAGACAGTTGCCTCACAATTCTTAGCATCGGTTACCGTTACGGTTACTATTCCGGCAGCAGAAGTTGTGGTATTCGAAGTACCGATTCCTGTAGACCAAACATAGCCGTAGCTAGCAAAACCATTTAGAGGTGTTGCCGTTACTACTCCATCAGCTGCACCAAAACAAGTAGCATCAGTTTCAGCCAAAGAAGCCCGTAAAACATAATTTGTATCGATGACGAATGTTGCGTTCGTAACACAATTTTTACTATCTGTTACCACAACATCATGCGTTCCAGTAGCAAGATTATTAATTGGATTTGCCCCTGCATTACCATCCCAAACATAGGTATTTCCGGGAGTTCCGTTGGTTACAACAGACGCAGAACCATCACCGCTTGTTGCACAACTGGCGTTAATCGGTGTAACTGTTGCATGTAGAACATAATTAGTGTCAACGATAAAACTTGTGGAAGCCACGCATCCTTTTGCATCGGTTACCGATACGCTATGTGAACCTGCACTTAAACCTGATTGCGGATTTGCACCAACTGTTCCATCCCAAGAATAGGTATAGCCGGGAGTTCCGTTAGCAGTTACCAATGCAGAACCATCATTACTTGTTGCACAGCTAGCATTTGTTGGTGTGGCAACAGGATGTAATACATAATCGGTGTCAACTACAAACGTTGTGGTTGTTGCACAACCTTTTGAATCTGTCACAGATACGGTGTGCGTTCCTGTACTTAATCCTGTTTGTGGATTGCTGCCTGCAGTTCCATCCCAAACGTAGGTATAACCGGGTGTTCCGTTGGCAGTTACCAGAGCGGAACCATCATTACTCGTTTCACAACTGGCATTCGTTGGTGTAGCTGAGGCATGTAAAACATAAACAGTATCGACATTATAGTTTGTGCTTACAGAACAACCATTTGCATCGGTAACGGTTACACTATGATTGCCGGCCGCCAAACCACTCGTTGGATTAGCGCCAATTGTGCCATCCCATTCGTAGTTATAGTTTGGTGTTCCTCCAACAATATTAGCTTGAGCACCACCATCATTACTGGCTTGACAGCTAGCACTCACCGGTGTAATAGTAAGTTGAATTTGTGCAGGCTCTGTAACCGTAAGATTGGTTGATGTTGTACAATTGTTGGCATCTGTTACTGTTACCGTCCAATTCCCGGCAGGCAAATCGTTTGCCGTGGCAGATGTTGAAGCACCTATGCTCCATGCATAAGTATAATTTGCAGTGCCTCCAGTTACCTGAACAGTTGCTTGTCCGTCACTACTACCAAAACATGTAGTTGGAACAGTTGAAGTAATTGTAGCAATTAGTGAATCTGGCTGCGACAAATAAGCCGAAGCGCTTGAAGTACAGCTGTTAGCATCTGTTACAGTTACTATATATGTTCCTGAAGATAGGCCAGCTTTAGGATTAGCAGTTGTTCCTCCTGTCCAAGCATAAGAATAATTTGGTATACCACCACTTACAATAGCCTGTAAAGAGCCGTTGTTTCCACCAAAACATAAAATCGAAACACTATCTATTGTTATGTTAATAGGAGTAGGTGAAGTAATTGTAACATTTCCGGATACAGTAACTCCTGCACTATCTGCCACGGTAACGGTATAGGTTCCGGTCTTAAGACCAAAAATACTGTCGTTTACAACGCCATTGTTCCAAGTGAATGTGTAAGGCAAGATACCACCAACAGCCGAAACAGTTGCTATAGCATTCGAATCGCCAAAACATAAATTATTGGACTGAGTAAAGGTTAAAATAATTGGAGGCGGATCAGCAATAAATACACTGTCGGTTTTGCAACATAGATTAGCATCGCAAACAGTTACATAGTAAGTTCCTTTCGGCTTATTGACAATTGAATCTTTTGTAGTGCCATCACTCCATAAATAAGTGTATGGAGGTGTACCCCCTGAAGCTGTAACTTTGGCTTTACCATCAGTTCCTCCAAACGAAGTGGCATTGCTGCTCACCATACTTGTTGATAGTACTGTAGGTTGAATAATATTTCGTTGTCCTGTTACGGAACAGCCTTTATTATCGGTTACTGTTAAACGATATAACCCAGGCGTTAATGCAGTAATAGAAGCACTGTTTGTATTTGCAGGATTCCAAGTGTAGGTATATGGAGTTGTACCTCCGCTAACAGTTGCGTTTACTTGACCATTACCTGCAGCATTACAGTTAATATTCACTGAGTCTAAAACGAGTACTAACGCAGTTGGTTGTGTTAAAGTAGCAGTAGCTGAGCCCGCACAACCTTTACTATCGGTAACGGTTACACTATATGTATTAGGACCTACATTCACTAAAGAATCGGTTGTAGAAAGGTTTGGACTCCAATTATAGGTCATTGGTGGAACTCCACCCAATAGTACAACCTTCAGCTTACCATTAGCTGCGTTAAAGCAAGTAATGGAATCTACTTGTAAGGAAACCGGCAAACCACTTCCCACTACAACATTTACACTATCGGTTTTCACACACGAACCTCCGGTAACAACACATTTATATACGGTTGGCTGTGTCGGATTCACAATTGGATTGGCAAAACCTGCACCCATCCCGGAAGGTGGAGCGGCTCCTACAGAGGCAGTCCAAGTGTAGGTAAACTGTTGCCCCGGAACAGGACTACCCGTCATATTAGCGCGTAATTGAATAGGCACAAGCGAACAAATAAAGGTATCGGGGGTAACATCTAGTTTCAAGCTAGTGTCGACCAAAACTGTTACAAAATCGCTACCCACACAACCATTCGGATCAATAACATTGGCAATGTATTGAGTAGTATTAATTGGATTGGCAAAAGTTGTATCGTTGTTTAACGGACTAGGCGCATTCGGCCCTGAACTAGGTGTCCAATTAATGTTTGCATTGGCTAAATCGGCTACACATACATTGAATTGGAATGAAGGACGTTGGAAGAATGTTGCATATCCCGGAACCGAAGGTTGGGAACCTGTAACACCACATTGACTTCCGGCATTACTCCACGTGTACCACTGCGATCGATAAGAAGTGGAGTTGATTTCCATTTTATTGTTGATAGCACTACCCGCGGGATTAGAAAAACAAATATCAACAATCACATTCGACACCCCGTCCCAGTCATAAAACTGATCGAGCGTGTGGGTATTCCAACCTAACTGCGGTGTAACATTCTTCGCGTTAAATACGGTGATGAGGTTGTTGTTGTAGCCTGTTAAACTATCTTGGCTGGTACATCCCATTTGTATAGTAAACCCTTGTAAGGTAGAGGCACTGTTCAATACAGCTATTTTTAAACCAATGCTTTTTATTTGTCCGCCTGAACCTATTAAGGAAACGAGCTCACTCGCTCTAATTAAATATTGATGACGAGCACTTCTGAAAAAGTTTCCATAAGGCGATGGATATGCAGAACCTGCTCCTCCTTGAATGATAGGACTATTCGTTACTGTTGCAGCCACGTTCTTTCCGCCACATAAAGCCAAAGGTATACCACAAATAGAAGGGTTTGCGACAATAGTGAGTTTCACCGGATTTCCAGGACAAATATTGTTTACATCCGATTTGGCAACTATAGCAGGAGCGACTCCTGCAACATTTACGGTAACGGTATCGGTTCGAACACAACCGTTGGATGCAGTAAAATAAACGGTATAGGTTTGCGTAGAAGGAGGACTTGCAACCGGATTCAAAATACTATCGGAAGGTAACCCGGTAACCGGATCTAATAAACCGGATGAAGACACCCATTTAATTTTGTAAGGGGAATACGTGTTATCTACCGATGCATTTAATTGAATTTGACCGTTTCGGCAAATTGAACCTCCGATACCGGCATCCATGGTAAATGGTGGGCGCGATAAGATGAGCGCTGTATCCGATCCACAATCGCTGGAGAAAGTATACTTAGTGTCTACAAGTGGAGCGGCTAATGGAGAATAGGTGTTCGTTGCACTCAATCCTGCAGGAGGAGTCCAAGAAAAATTGGTACCTCCTGTTGCCGACAATTGAATAGGTGTGCCACAATAGACTGCAAAATGGGGGGAAACCGTTACTTTATTGAGTACACAAATCTGATAAACTTTTGTAGAAGATCCATATATAGGGCAATCGTCATTTTTGGTTGTGATATTGAAATAGTGACAACCTGTATCGCTAACATTAGGAATCCAGCTTACATTAGCATAAACACTATCCATTGGAGCTGTACCAATATTTGTTGTAGTGAATACAGCTCCCGGAATGGCAGAAGGTGTAGCATTGATACTACTCGTTACTGTTAAGTTTTTGTTGTTATTGGGTTGGTCAGTACACAAAATTTTCATTGTTACTTGCGTGTTGGGGCAAACATTTACGGTAAAACCACCTGAAGCATTTCCGTTTTGTACATTACTAATGGTATCTTGGTTTGGCACAGTAACGGAACAAGAAATAACCACCAATTGTATATCGCGCATGGTTGACCCAATTAGGACACCATTTCTATACTCGTCTATTCGAACCGCAATAACATCTTGTTCGATAGCACGGGGAGTAAATGTAATTTGCCCAGTAGCTCTATTCATCTGAAATCTATTGAGAGGGTCACATCGTACCGGACTATCTACAGACCAACCAGCATTATAGTTAATGCTCGTGTAGGGCAAGGCAGTTCCCTGCAAGGGTAATATAGGTGTATAAACAAGAGAATCGCCATCCACATCTACCGCACCATGATTAAAGAACACCGGATTATCTTTACAAACAAAGGTAACCGGAAGGGTTGTAAAGGATACGGAACTGTTGCAATAAGGAAGACCAGTAATGGGGTCTATTGTGGTATTAACCGTAGCTTGTATACTTCCATCCAAGGAACCAGCTGATGGCAAATTAGTAATGGCACTATTCCTACAACAATCGTCAACCCCTAATAAAAAGTTTGAACAGCCTATTGGCAATGTGATAATTGCTTTATAGATATAAACCTGTACTCCAGGATAATCTGGAGTTGCACTATTACAACCTGTTTTGTTGAGAAATGAAGGACAAACTTGTGTTACCTCACATCCAGATTTATTAGGGCAGGTGCCGGAATTATCCATGTTTAAAGTAACCGGCAATAAATTTGTATTCGTACAACCGTTTCGAATGTTTAGTGGCAATGAAGTCGGAGCAGAAGCTGCTACTGAAGCTCCATCTCTACAATTCCTATAGTATCGCAGGGTTACTTCGTACTGCAAGTTACCGCCTACCACACCAAGGCACTTATACTCCAAGTCTTTCCCCATGTTGTGCGTAGCAAACAAAAAGGAGGGAATAAGCAATAATAGGGTGGAGAATAAGTGTATACGTTTAGTCAAAAAATTCATGTTTTAAGTGCTTCAAGATTAAGTTATTCCTAAAAGAGTGCTAAATATAGCACTTTGGTTGTAAACAACATCATTTTTATTTTATTCGAAAAAAGCAGATTAAGTTTTGTCAATAAAAGTATTTTTACGCCCTCAAAAACTATAAACGTATGTTTCGTACAAAAAATTGTGGTGAATTACGCCTTAACCACAAAGGAGAAGAAGTAACTTTAGCCGGCTGGGTGCAGCGGGTGCGCAATATCGGCCACTTGGTATTTATCGATTTACGCGACCGATATGGCATTACTCAGCTTTCTTTCGACCAAAATTCGAATAAGGAATTGTGCGAAAGCGCCACCAAGTTAGGTCGAGAATATGTGATTCAAGTAAAAGGGAATGTTCGGGAGCGCTCAGCCAAAAACGCAAATATTCCAACGGGTGAAATAGAAATCGATGTTCACAACTTTGTTATCCTAAACGAATCTGAAACGCCACCGTTTACCATCGAAAATAATACCGATGGAAGTGAAGAATTACGTTTGAAATATCGCTATTTGGATATTCGCAGACCTCACTTAAAAGATACGCTTATTACTCGTGCTAAGATGATTAAAGCAATGCGGGAGTACTTAGACGAACAGGGATTCATTGAGATTGAAACACCTAATCTAATCAAGTCTACACCCGAGGGTGCTCGCGACTTTTTAGTGCCTTCGCGTTTGCAACACGGATCATTTTATGCTTTACCACAATCGCCACAAATCTTGAAACAGTTGTTGATGGTGGCCGGTATGGATCGCTACTATCAAGTAGTGAAATGCTATCGTGACGAGGATTTCAGAGGTGATCGTCAGCCCGAGTTTACCCAACTCGACTGTGAGATGAGTTTCGTGGAGCAAGAAGATATTTTCCAAAATTTTGAAGGCATGACTAAACATGTGTTCAAACAGGCGAAAGGCATCGAACTTGCAGATTTTCCAAGAATCACTTTTGCAGATGCCATGAAATATTATGGAAGCGATAAACCCGATTTGCGTTTCGATTGTAAAATTGTAGAACTCAACGCTGTGTTGCCCAAAACTGATTTTGCCGTATTCAACAATGCGATAGAAAATGGTGGGTTAGTAGCGGGTATAAACGCAAAAAAATGCGCTAACTACACACGAAAACAATTGGATGAAATTACCGAATTCGTGAAAGCTACTCACCGTGGCTTGGGCGGAATAGTAAACATTCGTTTTGCTGAAGACGGAACCGTAAAATCCAGCATCGATAAGTTTTTCAACGAAGAACAACTACGTGAAATAGGCCAACAGTTTAATGCGGAAAAAGGCGATTTAATTTTGATTGCTGCCGACAAAATTTCGAAAGTGCGTAAATCTCTTGGCGACCTACGTTTGGATTTAGCGAAGAAAGAAAACTGGTTCGATAAAGATGCATGGTCGGTACTTTGGGTAATTGACTTCCCGTTGTTTGAAAAAGACGAAGAAACCGGAGACATTATTTTCGTTCACCACCCGTTCTGTTCGCCACATCCTGAAGATTTACAATACTTCGACAGCGACCCAACACGTGTTCGTGCGCAAACGTACGACTTAGTGATGAATGGTAATGAAATCCTATCGGGCTCTATTCGTATTCACCAGAAAGATTTACAAGATCGTGTATTTGCGAAATTGGGATTAACACCTGAAGAAGTGGATGCTAAATTCGGATTTATGTTGAATGCTTTCCGTTACGGTGCTCCTCCCCACGGTGGCTGTGCATTTGGTTTAGACAGATGGGTAATGTTGATGACCGGTGGCGAAACCATCCGCGATGCAATGGCCTTCCCGAAAGCCAGCAGTGGAAAAGATTTGATGATGGATGCTCCGGCTGTTGTGGATGTGAAACAGTTGGTGGAATTAGGGATTAAGACGATATAACCATTTTCAAGATTTTTGCACCTACACTCCTTTTTATAGCCCTTTTGAACTTTCGAAATTTTATTGCCATCTTAGCTTTGAGATATAGTCACACAAAGTGTGATTCGTAATTTTGCTATTGAAACCCATAGTATATGTTATCCCATATTAATCCCAAAGTCTTAGTGGTCTTATCTTTTTGTTTTTTTGCCTTTACTTTGAAGGCGCAGTGGCAAAAGAGTAATACTTTTTTAACAACAGATATAAATGCTGCACAATTTGTTACTGACAATACTGTATACCGTATTGGCTACGACAACTTTTATATATCCAACGATTATGGCAATCAGTGGTCAAGTATCAATTCATTAGCAAGCAACTTTATTGGATATGATATGTCTTTTATTGATAGCACAAATGGTGTTATTACTGGCATTGAAGGCTCTTACACAAGTGTTATAAAAGTAACTCATGACGGTGGATATACTTGGACTACAAACTATTCCTACGCCCCCACTTCTCTCAATCCTATACGTAGAATAAGAATGTTTGATGCCAATTTCGTATATGCATTGGCTGAAAACAAGTATCTTCTGAAATCGAATAATGGCGGGACAAACTGGCAAGTTCAGCACACATTTTCAAATTCTATTTTTGATGTTTTTTTCTCGTCCCCACTAACTGGTTATGCATCTACCGATTCATTTATTTTTAAAACAATAGATGGTGGAAATAGTTGGAATAAAATTTATACTAACGACCTTCAAAACACTTGTATCTATTTCTTAAATGACACAACTGGTGTTATAGGAAGTGCTTACAAAACGTTAAAAACTATAGATGGTGGAGTAACATGGACAGCGGCTAACTGTTCAAACATGATTCCAACAAGTATCCACTTTACTTCGATAGATACGGGCTATATTACTGGACAGTATACTTCCAACTTCGTAATGAAAACTGTTAACGGTGGACTTTTATGGGAGAAACAGCTACTCCCCAATTCATCCGGAACTATAAATGATATTCATTTTAGAAAAAACAGGGGTGTTGTATGTGGGAATGGTGGACGAGTATTCTATACTTTTAATGGTGGCGGCTGTCCAATTCCTAACGTATCTTTTACATACACAGCTCCAATTTGTGACACAGTAGTTTATCTCCAAAACACAAGTTCAAGCCCAAACTTAACTTATGTATGGAAGTTCAACCAGCAAGCCTTTTCAACTGGTAGTAACGCTTCTTACAAAAATATGTATGTTTCACCAGCAAGCTCAAACAATATAATACTTATAGGGAAAAGCTCTTGTGGTGCGGATACCATTGGCACCTCGATTAACACTCCTGTTTCACCATTTTATCCCAAAATCGAATTAGGAAGTGCGTTAAATACAAAAGTATGTTATCTCAATTCAGGTTACATTACTTTGTCTAATTTGAAATCCAGCAACAAGTATTTTTTTTATTTAAATGGGAATGTGTTCGACAGTATTGTAAACACTAATGTTGCAAGCATAACTAAATATTTTCAACTACCATATGACTCAACACGTTTTGTTGTTAAGCTAAAAAAAGCAAATGGATGTATGCCCGAAGATTCGTTAGTGGCCTACATGAGAATTGTGAACCTTGATTTTTCTAACAACCTGATTCTAGACACTAATATGTGTGTGGGTCTTGACACTTTAGATGTTACAATAAACAACTCTGTTCCAAACGTAAGCTATTTCACTCAATATCAATACAATCCACCAAATGGATCGATTTGGTATACAATATCTGATACTATAAAAGGAACAGGCGGGACAATACATATACTTTCAAAAGGCTATCCGAGTATTAAAATTGTATCTACCGACAGTATTTGTAGTTCACAAAAATATGCGAATATTGTGTTTAGAGATACTGTTTTAAATTTCATTCCTGATAAAAATTGCGGTATACTTTCCGATACCTTTTACATTACAAATAAATCGACCGCAGATAGTTATCATTGGATATCCGATGCTTCTGCTACTTTTATTTCTGATACGAGTACAAACCCAAAATTACTTTTTAACAACACTGGAGTTAAGCCAATATCAATAACGGCTAGTTCAATACAAAATTGCAACTACGCTACTAAAACCAAGTATGTTACAGTAGGTGTAGATGCTCCTGATGACAGCGTTGGAACTGCTTGTATTGACAGCAGTATTATAAAGGTAAACAATTATTCTAAGGTGCTAGACCTTGCTATTGATCGATTTGGAAATAAATATTCAGTAGGCTACAAATATAGTAACTATTCAGTTTATCAAGGCGGCTCAGGTTTTATTACAAAAAGCGATAGGTATGGAAAAGTCATATACACTAAAGTATTTAACAATATACCATCATGTAGTGGAAGCACGGGGAATTATAGCTCTTCTTTTATAACTGCTGTTACTACCGACAATTCGGGCAACGTATATTTTGCTGGAAATATTTTTGGCAAAAATTGTTTTCAATTTGACACATCTACTTTTCAAGTTAACTCGTCTAGTCCATTAAGAAAATCCTTTCTATTTAAACTAGATAGCTTAGGCTCAACACGCTGGATGGTTTATAACCCAAATTCAACTTGGGGTGGTTTTATATCAGACGTTGAATATTATAATGACAGTACTCTTCTTTTTTTTGGAGACGGTGATTTTAAGTTTAAAGATACCACCATTTATAATGGTGGTTTATTTCAGATTTCGACCAATGGTTTTTTCAAAAAATCTTTTGCTCTTGTTGGCTATCCAATGGGCACTACTCAACTTGATGGCACTTATTCTTGGAATACTTTTAACGAGTTTGCAACCTTCCCAAAGATAAAGGTTACAAACAAAAGGACGATTAATTTAATTGGCCAGTTTCGTGATTCTTTAAAAATTAGTTATAACTGGCCCCAAACCATATCCAATACAATAAAAGCCAAACTAAAGGGCGAGTTTAGCGTTAATAATGTTAAAATTGATTTAGCCAGTTTTACGTTGACTGATTTTCGTTGTTTGTTTTCATTAAATCCTTATTCCGTAAAGGACATATTTACCAATCAATTAATCAGTCCTGATCTATTCGATATTGATGACAACAACAATTTCTATTGTGCTATAAACACCGATCAAGTTTTTTTTAAAGACACTATTATTCCCAACAATGTTCTAAGTAATGTTAGTTTGATGGCAAGATATAGTATTTTTAAGTTGGACTCGTTAGGTAACACATTGTGGTGCAATCGTTACATAGAACCTCTACTTTTAAATCCATCAGTTTTCACTCCTGTATTAACCGGAATAAGGTGTTCGCATACTAATCAAGACATTTATTTAGCTGGTAAATTCGTAAGAGAATTGGGGTTAATATCTACAAATAATTCTCCGCTCATTTTCAAATCCCCTAAGGTTTACCAATCATTTCTTGCTTGCTCCAATAATGACGGCAACTTTAAGTGGGCAAAAAAAATTATAGATACCTGTAATTATAATAATACCGGAGGAATAAGAACAACATGTAGAGGCAATATATATGTAGTTCATGTAACGCAAACAACTCCAACATTCACTAATTCAATTTTTGAATTCAATGAGAACGGAGATTGTAATATTAATACTGCTTGTGCTTTAGATACAATTTGGGCATCTGTTTCGATACAACTATTAAATGCTCAGGGTTGTAGTAAGAAAAATGCTTTGTTTAAAGCATCTACATTAAATGGAGGAAACAACCCACTCTTTCAATGGTATGTAAATGGGGTTCTAACAGGAAGCAACAAGGACACAATAACTATAGCAAATGCGCAAGATGGTGATTCTATCCAATGTTTACTTATTTCCAATGACCTAAACGTTCTAAATAAACCAACGATTTCAAACAATATTATTATCCGGTACACCCCTATCTATCAATCCGTCAACAAAGTAATTTGCAAAGGACAATCGTTTTTATTTAATGGAAAATTACTGGATCAACTGGGCACATACATAGACACAGTGTCTTCTATAAATGGTTGCGACAGTATTATAACACTCCATTTATCAGTCAACAATCCATCTACAGTTACATTAAATCACACTCTTTGCAGCGGAAATAGTTATACTTTTAATGGAAAAACGTTAAGCACACCGGGCACATATATAGACACCCTTATCTCAACAAATGGTTGCGACAGCATTATCACTCTTCATTTGTCCTTTACAAATACTGCTAGTACTTCATTTATCATATCGATTTGCAGTGGCAGTAGTTATCTGTTTAATGGTATACATATAAAAGCAACCGGAACATATACAGATACTTTTTCATCAATCAATGGTTGTGATAGTATTGTTACTCTTCATTTAGATGTACTTCCAAAAAGTTCCGATTCAATTGACTATACAATTTGTGAGGGAGACAACTTCACTTTCAATGGAAAATCTCTAAATCATGCAGGTGTTTACTTAGACTCTTTATTAAATATAAACGGCTGCGATAGCATTGTTTATCTAAATCTTTCTATTCATTCCAAACCTAATCCGGTTATCCAACTTGTAGGTGAAGATAGTTTAAGTTGCAGTACTCCATTCACTATCTATCAATGGTTAAAAAACGGAATACCTTTGCAGGATGTTACAAATCAGAACATTTTAGCCACTTCAAATGGAACATATAGTGTGATTGTTACCGACAGTAACGGATGTTCGGACACGTCAAATGCGTTGAATTTGCTTCATGTTAGTATTCGTGAAACCACAAAAGCACAATTTGTACATGTATATCCCAACCCCTTTAATTATGAAATTAGTATTAACTCTGATTTGGCAGATGAATTTCAATTTAAGTTAAGTGATATTACAGGTAGGCTGATCACAGAAAATCATTTTAAGTTCCAACACCGTATTGACACAAAAACCCTTTCGAGTGGCATATACTACTTGCATATTTTTGACATGAACAGAAAAGACATTTTGATTATAAAACTTGTGAAAGAGCAAAATTGAAATATGTTTTAGCTTAAAAACGTTATTCAATATAACGTTTTTGAGCTACTTTTTCTTCTACTAACCTATTATGGTTGGGGAATTTTAATTCGCGTTGCCAATATTTCAAGGCTTCTTTTTCTCGACCAAGCTTAAACAGAATATCTCCGTAGCGTTCATTATACCCTACTACCTTATCGGCCCCTAAATCCAACGACTTTCGCTGATTTTTCTCTGCATCAACATAGTTGCCATTCATAAATAAAAAGGCTGCGTAGGTATCGAGTTTTTCTTTATCGTTTGGCTCTAATCGGATGGCATCGGCAATCATCAATAGTGCCTCTTCCAAATTCACCTTTTTAATAAAGCACAACCAAGCATAATTGTTCATAGCCTGGGCATCACCGTTTAGTGCAGCCTTTTTATACCATAACAAAGCTATTGTGGTATCTGCGCTTACTACCTTTCCATGTTGGTAATAATATGCTACATTAAATTGACTACTCATATCGTCCATTTCTGCTGCTTTCAAAAATAAACTAAAGGCTACAGAATCGTTTTTTACCACACCATAACCTGATTCATACATTTTTGCCAGTCTTCGGTATGCAGGCGGATAATTTTGCAGCGCTGATGCTCTATACCACTTTAAGGCTTCTTCGTAATCGCGAGCTACACCAATTTCAAACTGATAGCACCCGCCTAAATTACACTGCCCTACCTCATCGCCACTGCGCGCAGATTCAGCATACAACTGAAAAGCTTTTCGTTCATCCACAGGGACCCCTCGGCCCTTTTCATAGGAATAACCTAGATTGCAATAGGCTCGGGAATCGCCATTTTCTATGGCCTTACGATACCAATAATTTGCTTTCGCATAATCTCTAGGAACGGCTTTACCACTGGTATAGAGATAGCCCAGAGCGGCTTGAGCAGATCCATTGTTTTTTTCTGCAGCCTCTTGATACAACTCCATTGCCTTCGTATAGTTTTGCTTAACCCACCGTCCTTCTTCATAGTGATAACCCAAACTAAACATAGAAGCCGCATGGCCCTTGGCAGCGCCTTTTTGGTATAACAACACCGCCATACTGTCGTTTTTTGGAACACCATAACCAAACTCGTATATGCGCGCTAAAAAATAATGGGCAAATACATTGTCTAGAGCATCTGCTTTCTCGAGATATTGTTTTGCTGTTGTATAGTTTTTCTCTACCCCATAGCCATACAAATGCATATACCCCCAATAGTATAAACCGATGGGATTATCAAGCGCTGCAGCGCTTTTATAGCATTTTACGGCTTCTGCCATATTTGTATCCACACCTTCGCCAAATTGGTAAGCATTTGCTAAGTATACTAAAGCCTCTGCGTTGTCTAATATGGCCGATTGCTGAATATATCGAAATGCTGCTTTGAAATTGCTTTGTGTTCGTAGGAGTTTTGCGGTGTCGAGATATAAAGCTGCTGTGCGTTGTGTAGGGGTTAAAGTATCTTCCTTTTGCGCATGTATGCTAGAAAAAGATGTAAAAAGTAAGATTCCTAACACAATAAAGAAGTTCTTTTTCATATAGAGGGTTTACATCAAAACTACATTTATTTCTAAATTATGGAACGGGATCGTAACCACTTCCTCCCCAAGGGTGACAGCTTAAAATTCGCTTTATACCCAAATATAAACCCTTGATTGGACCATGCTTTTCTAATGCTTCAATCATATACTGGCTGCAACTTGGCGTGTAACGACACTGCTGCGGAAAGTTAGGCGAAATAATGAGTTGATAGCCACGCACTAACACTTTCAGCAGCCACGTTATTGGATAGAGTATTTTTTTTATGTGCATGCTTTCAAATATCAAGATAGGATTTTATGGAAGGAAAAAAGATTTTCACCAACGAAATAATTCCGGTAATCAAGACTAACACCAATACCGTTTGCTTAAACTGCTTCTCGCTCATTTTAGCCAAAATCTTTTTCCCGATATAGGTTCCCAAAATACTCGCAACCAAAAGCATGGGCAGTAAATACAAATCATCGCGATGAATATAGCCGTTAAAGTAATACACAATGCCTCTGCTGGAATCGATCCCTAGATCTATAAGCGCTGATGTGGCAATAAATGAATCGCGAGTAAGATTAAAAGCCGCTAGTGTTATCCCTCTTATTGCACCACCTGTGCCAATTAGCCCGGCAATAAAGCCGGATAGCGCTCCTCCTCCAATGGCATTCAATAACGTTGGACGGATAACAATTTCCTTAAAAATCAAAAAAGTTAGACTCACTACAATAAGGAAAACAGCTAAAAGAATCTCTAATATTTGCGTTTGTACAAACTTGCCAAGTATTGCCCCTACTATCACAAACAGTACAGCGGGAATACCGATGGAGAAAATCAATTTTTTATCGAATCCTTTTCGAAAGAAAAATAGTTTAGTGACATTACTCATTACGTGAAACATAGCAGTAATACCCAATACAGAATGTAGGTCAATAAAGTAACTAGCAATCGGTACAAAAAAAAGTGAAGAGCCAAAACCTCCAATAGTACCGAGTATTTCTGCAATCAGCGATAGAAAAATAAAAAGAGGTAAATTGTCCATTGCGTTTAATTAAGCTGTAGTTATTCCTTCAGCAAAAAACGCTGAAAATTTTACAGACCGTTAAAAGAAATACCTACAGAAAACTCGTTGACTTGTGGACCACGATTTTTCTTGAAAACACCCAATATGCCATAGTAAGCAGTGAGATTAAAACTGGAATAGCCAATTCGAACAAAAGGTCCGGCATGAAACAAATTCAAATCGGGAAAAGGCTTAAGTTTCACAATCTCTTTAGGTGTTTTAGTTGATGTTTTGGTATGTCCGTCAACGCGAATGCCGGCTTTGAAACCTGCAACAAACTTCCACGAATTGTCTAGTCGATCCGGTTTTGTTCTAAAGCGAAACTCAATAGGGATGTCGATATAAGTAAGCGAAAGTTTATTGACTTTGTAATTATCCGGATTCGTTAATGGTTTAAATTGTATACCGGGTCCTGTAGAATCGGTCATTTCAGAACGATGATAAACATTGGAACAACTTACTCCAATACCGGGGGCTATACTAAAAAACGATTTTTTAATTTGAAAATCGTAGTTGAAATACACGTTAATTCCTCTAGAATACCACTTAATAGACAATCCCGGAATTTTATGAATCCAATTGGTTCCGTTCAAATCTATTGCGATTCGGTCTTTACTGAATTTGGTATAGCGTTTAGAAAAACTCGCTTTTGTAGAATCTTTCTGAGCGAATGCAGAAAAAGAGATAACAACAAGAATTACGGCAACAAATTTCTTCATAAATATTTTTACAATGTGCTAAACTAAAATAAAAACGATAAATGCTCGGAAATTGCAATAAAGAGCATGCAGGGTTAACATTTCTTTGAGACTTAGTTAAAAGCGGGAATAGTATCCTGTTCCGTCATATGGCCGTTTAGCAGAAGCAGCTTTGCAGGTTGCAGAACAGCAGCCATCCATTTCCCATCCACATGTTTCGCATAACACAAAGTGTTCATTACATTCGGCATTGGCGCAATTCACCATATGGGTAGATAATGTTCCGCATACTTTACACGTGGATACAACATTGGGATTAACTGAATTCACGGGTACCGAAACGCGTTTATCGAACACATAACAATTCCCTTCGAAGTCTTTACCTTGAGCCTCTTTACCATATTTCACAATACCTCCATGCAATTGATATACATTTTCAAATCCTTGTGAAAGTAAGAATGCACTTGCTTTTTCGCACTTAATACCTCCGGTACAATATGTAAGAATTTTTTTGCCCTTCAGATTTTGAATGGCATTCAACTGTTCCGGAAATTCTCTAAAGTTATCGATATCTAATCGCATAGCATTTTTGAAATGCCCTAACTCGTGTTCATATTTTGAGCGAACATCCAACACCACAACATCGTCTTCGTCTTTCATTTTTGCGAATTCTTTGGGTTCCAAATGAATTCCGGTTTTCACAGTAGGGTCAACCAATGCAGCATCGCGCAATCCGGAATGGACAATCTCGGGTTTAAAGCGAACATGCAATGCCATAAATGAAGGCTCGTCTACCTCATCTACCTTAAAATCAATGCCATTCAAAACGGGATCGGCATTGAGCTTATCCATGTATTTTTGGCACTGAACAATGGTTCCCGAAATGGTTCCGTTAATACCTTCGTCAGCCACAATGATTCTTCCCACGATACCTATTCGCTCGCAAAATGCTTGATGCTCAAGGCAAAACGCTTCCGCATTCGAAATACGCGCATATTTGTAATAGAGCAATGTTCTGAAAGGTTTCATGCTAGTTGTCAATTTAATAAGTGGGACAAAAGTAGCGATTCAGTAGCGCTTTGCATAGCAAAACTTGCATTCAATTTTGAAGCCTGAAAAATCCATTATCTTGGCAAAAAAAATAAGCTATGTACACCATAAAAGAAAAATTAAGTACTGAACTAGAGAACATAAAGGAAAACGGCTTATACAAATCGGAACGCATTATTGTTTCGCCCCAGGATGCTGAAATTAAGCTCGATAGCGGCAAAACAGTGCTGAATTTTTGTGCCAACAATTACTTGGGATTATCATCGCATCCAAAAGTGATTGAAGCGGCTAAAAAGGCTATCGATACCCATGGCTTTGGGATGTCGAGTGTGCGATTTATTTGTGGTACACAAGACATTCATAAAACTTTGGAGCAAAAAATTGCAGCGTTTCATCAAACCGAGGACACCATACTTTATGCAGCGGCTTTTGATGCCAATGGCGGTGTGTTCGAACCTTTGTTTGACGAAAACGATGCGATTATTTCTGATGCGTTAAATCATGCTTCTATCATTGATGGGGTACGTTTAACGAAATCGGTGCGTTATCGCTATGCCAACAACGACATGACCGATCTGGAGGAACAACTCAAAAAAGCACAAGCGCAAAAGCATCGCATTATTGTAACCGATGGCGTTTTCTCTATGGATGGTTATGTGGCACAAATTGATAAAATCTGCGACCTGGCCGATAAATATAACGCCATGGTGATGGTAGACGAATGTCATGCTACAGGCTTCATTGGCAAAACAGGAAGAGGTTCCATTGAGCTGAGAAATGCCATGGGGAGGGTAGATATTATCACCGGTACATTGGGTAAGGCTTTGGGTGGTGCTATGGGTGGTTTCACTACCGGAAAAAAAGAAATCATCGAGATGTTACGACAACGCTCTCGTCCGTATTTGTTCTCCAACTCACTAGCACCATCTATTGTTGGGGCGTCTATAGCTGTTTTCGATATGCTCAACGAAACTACCGACTTGCGCGACAAACTGGAGTGGAACGTGAACTATTTCAAAACAGGTTTGCGCAAAACAGGTCTGCCATTTAAAGATGGGGAATCGGCCATTATTCCAGTAATGCTGCACGATGCAAAATTGGCACAAACTTTTGCAGCGGAGTTATTGAAGGAAGATATTTATGTGATTGGCTTTTTCTTCCCTGTAGTGCCCAAAGGGGAAGCTCGAATTCGCGTACAACTCTCTGCAGCTCATCAGCAAACGCACTTAGATAAAGCATTGGCAGCTTTTGAAAAAGTTGGAAAAGCATTGGGCGTGATATAGCCTTTTCTTATCTACAAAACAATAAATCCATACTTTCGTAGTTATCATTAAAAACAAACAACATGAAAATTAAATTCTTTTTCGTTTGGACCATTTGCGTTGGCTTGATTGTGAGCAGTTGTAAAAAGGCAGATAACAATACCGTAAATCGAACGGCTGACCCAAATGCAAAACAACATAATGAAGATGTTTCGAATACCAAATCGGAATCCGATAATTTGAATACTGATGTAAACAATGCATTATCGAATATTAGCGGTTTTGGCAAAACAGACAAAGCTGAAGCATTAAGTATTTGTGGGGCAACCATTGACTCTACGCACCAAAACGATCCTATTCCATATATTACAATAACCTTTGACGGAACCACTAATTGCAATAACAGAATTAGAGCAGGTGTAGTGAAAGTAGAATTAATTGCCGGAGCAAAATGGTCGGATGTGGGTGCTAAGTTGCGTATCACTCATACGAACTATAAGGTAACGTTCCCTTCCTTAAATAACCACTTTGTAACCTTCAATGGCACAAAATACCTCACCGATGTTAATGGTATTGATTGGGTGAGCATTTATTTAGGCTCTAAAACTGCATTGTTGCGCGAACGTTGCTATGATATGACGGTTACTTTTGAGAACGGCCAAACGTCCCTTTGGAAATCGGCAAGAACTTCGGAATGGGGAATTAAGAACTTTACGGAAATATATGCTACCGTTAACGGAGACACTACCATTAATGGCAAGATTATTGATTCGTGGGGCATTACACGCTTTGGCACCAACTTTATAACTGAAATGGTTCAACCATGGAAATCGGGAACTACTTGCGGATGGTGGAGACCTACACAAGGAAAATATACCAGTACTACCGACAATTTCAGCATTACTGCTACGTTTGGTACCGATAAAAATGGCAATCAAGTGAATTCAGGTTGTGCATACGGATTTAAATTAGATTGGACGCTTAACAATCCAAGCAGTTCCGGAAATGCAGTGTTAGCTTACTTCTAATTTATTTTTCTGCATATCAAAAAAGGCTCATCAAAAATTGATGAGCCTTTTTTTGTGAGTGATATATATTATTTAATCACAAGCTTTCGCGTAACAGTTCCCGAAGCATCGTGTTGAGAAAGTAAATACTCCCCTTTTCGTAGACCTATCTCTTTTACATTAACATCCATCAATTGTTCATTTGGCATTGCTTCTACCTCTCTTTCCCAAACTTTTCGGCCGGTTAAATCGGTAAGCACGAGCGTTGCCTTAAGCGTTGTTTTTAATTTGATGGTGAATAATGCACTTGTGGGATTCGGGAAAACATCAAGCGTTGACGTTTGACTAATCTCGTTCTCCACTGCTAATGGAAAGTCTGTCTTTACTATAGAGAATTCATCTCCAATACTTCCATCACCTTTTAGATATTTCGATGTTAGCGTATCTCCATTCACATCAATAACTAATGAACCCACACATTCATCACATCCATCTTCAACCAACATAATCGGACAAGTGAAAGGAGGGTTCGTTTCTGAACTTCCTGCATTTCCACAAACCACATATACTGTACCTTTGCCTGCTTGCGGACCATGAAAAGTTTTGCGATAGGGCTTACCTGATGCCAGAGTTCCAATAGTGGAATCCAAAATCATAGTTGAGTCAAGCGTGTTCCAATTGCCGTAAAAACCATTCATAAAGTAAGAGCGCTCGTACACGTGACTATGTCCTCCAAGCACAATGTCTACACCATATTGCTCGAACAATGGACACCATTTTTTGCGAATAGCAGCCCCTTGAATTTCGATTGGGGATGATGAAACGTGTGAACCAGCCGTATGTGGTACTTGATGAAAATAAACAATCGTAAATCGTTGCTTATTCTGTTGCAAATCCTGCTCTAGCCAAGCACGCATGGGTGAACGTGCAAAATTAGAATCCGGGGTTGCACCTACACCCAACCAGTCATGAGCCGGATTGCTCAGCGAGGCCAATTCTGTATTAATCGACACAAAGTGTACGCCTCCGTGATTGAAAGAATAATATTGCTTTGTACCTGATGGAACACCACCGTTTTCAGCCTGGGTAGGCACATTAATAACATCTAAATATGTACCGCTTTGTACTAGCGGATCGGAAGTGCCGAAAATAGGAGAAAAGGAATTATAATCGTGGTTACCGGGTGCGGGATGGAAAGGCAAACGCTGAAATAGTTTTCCATAAGCAAAAGTTGTATCGAACACCTTAACCTGATATTCGGCATCTGTTCCATCTTGATAGGCATTGTCGCCTAGCCATAACCAAACATCAGTTTTCCGCTCCCAATCATAATTAACAAAAGAATTACGCACTCGCTTTTGTTTTTCGTTGGCTTTTCCGAAATCGCCAATAGCCCATATACGAGTAGGCTGTATTGTACCTAAAGGTGGAAAAGTTTTGAAATACACATCTTCACTGCTTGTTGTAAACAGTGTTGAATTATTACCAATACGATAGTAATATTTTGCATTAGCGTTCAATCCGCTAATGGTAACAATATGCTCGGTTGTTTGTGCCGTATCTACCTTAGTTAGGTTCAGATTTTGTTGGGTAACACCATAAACAACCTTAGAGTCTGTTGGTGAATCGGTTCGCCATCGAACAATAATACTAGACGCTGTAGGATTCTGTAAATATGGACCACGAACAACTTGTTGTGCAAACAATTGTATAGATCCAAAGCAAATGAAAAATAACAGTAATGATTTACGCATATCGATAAATTTGAATTTTTAAAGGTCTAACTCTAATTTAAGCTAATTATTAAGAGCAAGAAAAGATTTCATCAATTCTTATAAACTAAATCACTCGAAAATGCTTTTCTTGCTGTTCTTGTACATTAACTTGTGTATATCTTAGAAATGGTGTTTATTTACGATTCAAGAATCCTATACAATGAAACGATTAACAGCTACGATAACATTTGCATTTTTATTCCTTTCGATGACAAAGGCAAGTTATTTATTATTGCCCATGGACAATACGCAAAAGAACCACCTAAAAGCGTATGGTATTGCCTTTCAAACCCTGAAAAATGAAGGTACTGTTCAATGGTTGCTTAATTATAGAGGTGGAAGTTTTATTTTGGCAGATAATGAAACAAACAAGCAAATTGTAGCACTTACCGATGTTACGTTTGAAACACTCAGCGATAATCAAACGGCAGAGATAGTAAACACTGTGCTTAAAGGCGATAAAGGAACAAACTTGGTTTCGTTAAGCAAGCTGCCAAAAATTGCTGTGTATGCGCCACCCTACAATAAACCGTATGATGATGCAGTGACCCTGGCATTGCAATACGCTGGCATTGATTATAAAACTATCTATGATAGCGAAGTACTGAGCAGTGATTTGAATCAATACGATTGGATTCACTTGCACCACGAAGATTTTACCGGCCAGTATAGCAAATGGAATTATTTTTACAGTAATGCCGCTTGGTATAAGAACCAAAAGGCTGGTGCAGAAAAAGAAGCGGCTGCGCTAGGATATAAAAAAGTGGCGGATATGAAACTAGCTGTAGCAAAAAAACTGAAATCGTTTGTTGAGAATGGCGGGCAATTATTCGCTATGTGCACCGCTACAGAAGCTTTGGACGTTGCACTTGCAGCCAATGGCGTTGATATTATTCCTGCCGAAATTGACGGCACTTTGGCGGATGCAGAAGCAAATAAGAAACTAAACTTCAACAACACATTTGCCTTTCAAAACTTTACGATTAATACAAGTGCTAAGGCAGACGATTTCTCTAACATCGATATTGCCATTGGCAACAGAGATTTAACTAAAGATCCGATTCTATTGACCTTGGTAGATGCTCGAAAAGATGTTACCGGAGCGATGCTTACACAAAACCACAACGCTACTCTCACTGGGTTTGCCGGTCAAACTACAGCCTACAATCGTGCTTTTGTAAAACCCAATGTGACGGTATTGGCTACGAACAGTAACCCGCAAGAAGCGCGTTATTTGCATGGCCACATAGGTGCAGGGTCATTCACATTCTTAGGTGGTCACGACCCGGTTGTTGCGCGCCATTATGTAGGTGGAGCCAACACCAATTTAGACAACAACAAAACATCTTCAGGCTATCGCTTGATTCTGAACAATGTACTTTTCCCTTCTGCTCGCAATAAAACTGCAAGTGTAAACAACTTGCCAAACATACAGTTGGCCGTGTTTCCTAACCCTATGGTTCAATTCGTTAACATCGAATTAAAATCAACGGATATTAAACGTATCAAAGTTGCTTTATACGCATTGAACGGACAAGTTACATTCCAAGAAAACATTGAATTGGAGCAAGGCACTTTCGCTAAAAAGTATAATACTGCCGATTTAGCTGCCGGAATTTATATTGTTGAGGTAAGTTCCGAAAAAGGGGTACTGACGCAACAAATGATTGTAAAAAGTGACGAATAAATAAAACACATATCCTATGGCGGATATTATCCGAACACAAATTGTAATTATTGGTGCAGGTTTTGGAGGCATAGGAATGGCCATTCGACTTAAACAATCGGGGATAACCGATTTTATTATGCTGGAGCGCGACCAAAAGATTGGTGGCACTTGGCGCGATAACACCTACCCCGGTGCGGCTTGCGATGTATCGTCTCACTTGTATTCTTTCTCGTTTGAACCGAATCCGGATTGGAGTAGAATGTTTTCGCCTCATCACGAGATTCAGGATTACATGTACCATTGCTACAACAAATATAATCTTGCGCCTTTCACGCATTTAGGTGAAAACGTGGATAGTATGGCCTTTGACGACAATCAAGCCGTGTGGATTGTTCATACTGCTTCCGGCAAACAATATCATACGCAATTTTTAGTAAATGCGATGGGACCGCTAAACCGTGCAGTAACACCTAATATTAAGGGGTTGGGAAACTTTAAAGGCACTACGTTTCACTCTTCGCATTGGAATCACACTTGCGATTTAAAAGACAAAAAAGTAGCCGTAATTGGTACTGGTGCTAGCGCCATACAAATTGTGCCGAACATTGTAAACGAAGTGAAGGAATTGCATTTGTTTCAGCGCACCGCGCCATGGATTATTCCGAAACGCGATCGTGCCATGAAAGACTGGGAAAAGCGATTGTTTAGAACATTGCCCTTCTCTCAACGTTGGCTCCGCAACAAAGTATATCTCATCAACGAACTCACCGCCATTGGTATGGTGATTAATCCCGGCATCTTGAAAGTATTGGAAAAGCTGGCCTTGCTGTTCTTGAAAAAATCGGTGCCCAATGAAGCGCTGCGTAAAAAAGTAACACCTAATTTCAGCATTGGATGCAAGCGCATTTTATTATCGAACGAATACTATCCGGCCATTTGTAAAAGCCATGTAGAAGTGATTACCGATGGCATTGAAGAAATTAAAGACAATAGCATTATTACAAAAGACGGAAAAGAAACCGCTGTTGATGCCATCATCTTCGCCACAGGTTTTAATGCTGCTGAATACCCGAAAGAATTGATTGTGAAAGGTAGTAACGGTATTGTGCTAGGCGAATTATGGGAAAGCGGACCGGAAGCCTATTTGGGAACAGCAGTCCATGGTTTCCCGAATATGTTTTTAGTTATTGGACCAAATACGGGATTGGGGCACAACTCGATGGTGTTTATGATTGAATCACAAATTGAATACATTTTGCAGAGCATTCAATTACTCAAAAACTCAGGCAAAAAGAAAATCGAAGTAAAACAAAACGTACAAGACGAATACAACAAAACACTTCAAGAAAAACTAAAAAACACCATTTGGAACTCGGGCTGTAAGAGTTGGTACACCACTTCTAACGGCAAAAACACATCTATTTGGCCAGGCTTTACTTTTCAGTTTTGGTGGAAAGTAAAGCAATTGAAGGCGAGTGATTTTGTGGTGGAATAAAAAGTAAACATAGACTGAAGTCTAACATGTATGTAATCAACTCTTCCGACATTAAAGCAAAATGCTCCTTCCTTTCAGCTAAATTTTACTTTATCAAATCTCTATTTAGAGGCTATCCTTTTGTTCATTGGTGTGCGTCAATTTTATTCTTTTCGCTTTTATTCTCTGTGATTGTTTTCTTACTGGATCTATAATCCATTTGAAATTCCGAATTGAATATTCATCATTAGGATATTTTCGTTGAGATGTCATATTGTTTACAATAAGAGCAATCACCAACAAAATAACCGCACCTGTCAAAACTGGAAAAAGGACATACAAATAACCTATAGATTTTATTTTTTCTGAACCTGTTACTGCAATCAATGCTGTTGCTCCGCCTGGGGGATGCAATGTTTTCGTGTATTGCATTGCAATTATAGATAATGACACTGCTAATGGAGCAGTCAGCCAAATAATGTTTGGCAAAAGACGAAAAATAGTTACGCCTATTATTGCACTTATAATGTGACCACCAATCAAATTTCTTGGCTGTGCCAATGGACTTTGAATAGCACCGTAAATTAGAACACTACTTGCTCCAAAGGACCCAATTAAAAACAAATTATCGGTTTCCTTAAGGCAAACACTTTGAATAAAGGCAATGAGTCCTATACCTAAAAAAGACCCAATGAATGACCAAAATTTCTCTCTATAATTAACTAGTGTTTCTCTATAAATAACATATTTACTTATTCTGTAAGCACGTTGTATTTTTCTTCTAACCACGCTATTTTGTTATTCGTTTTGTTCAATGCGTAACTAAACTGGTACGTAACATAATTCATACTTGAGGGAAAAACTACTCCACAACAAACTTCTGCTTCTCATCGCCAATGCTTATTAGATAAAGGCCTTTGGCGTAGTCCTTCACCTGTAATACAATCTCCTTGTCTGTGATTGTTTGCTTGTAAACCACTCTGCCATTAGCATCGGTTACTTTCAAATCTTCGCCTAACTGAGTCGAATTAATATGAATGACAGCGATGTCTTTTGCCGGATTTGGATAGATTTTAATGGCTGCGTTTGTTGTAACCTTTTCAACCCCAACAATCTCATAATACACTACATTTGACCATCCACTACAACCATTAGCATTTGTAACCAATGCCTGATAATCACCTGTTGCAATTGCAAAAATCGTATCGTTACCTACACTTTGTTGCTGCCCATTGATGAACCAAACTACAGTTCCTCCACCGCCACTATTAATGGCAATATAGTTGCCGATGTTAGCGATTGTAATTGAAGGTGTATCTACAACAGTTACACTTTGCGAAGCCGGTGTTGCAGTTCCGCAATTGTTTTGGGCGCTAACACTCAAACTGTTTGTTCCCGTAGGTCCTACAGCCAACACATAAATAGAATCTGTTCCTGCACCACTTACTACTTGAAAGCCGGGATTCGTCCAAGTAATAATTCCCGGTCCGGTAATATCAACTTTATAACCTATATTATTTCCAACACAAACTGTAGTTGGTCCATTAATAGCGCCCAACAATGGCGGTGCATTCACTTGAACAGATAAGGATGCCGGTGTGCTGTTACCGCAATTGTTTGCAGCAGCTACGGTGATTTGTCCGGATACAGCACTAGCCGTTGGTGTTAATGTGATTGTGTTTGCATTACTTGCTCCGCTTACGTTCCAGCCCGAAGGATAAGTCCAAGTATACGAAGTAGCTCCTGTAACCGTTGCGATAGAATAATTGCCGGATGCCGTTTTACAGAGCGTTTGCGAGCCGCTGATAGCCCCTGCTGTTCCTAAATTGGAAGGCAAAACAGTTACGGCTTTCTGACTTGCAGCACTTGTACCGCAACTATTTTGAGCCGTTACTTGCACTGTACCTCCGCTGGTTCCTGAAGTTGCTTGAATGCTATTCGAGTTATTGCCTTGTGTAATTGACCAACCCGAAGGTAAAGTCCAATTGTATTGCGTTGCGATTGGATCATTAGTTACAGAAGCAGTTATTCCTGCAATACCCGTGCATACGGTATCATTTAGTGAAATGGCTGAAGGTGTTGCAGGTGTTGATTTTTGCGTTACTGTTGCCGTGGCTGCCGGTAATGAACAAACACCATTTCCTACCACAACACTATAAGCACCTGCTGTATTTACATTCAAAGTATTGGCTGTGGAGTTATTGTTCCAAACATAATTGAAACCCGCAGGATTAGCAGTGAGTGTGGTACTTTGGCCGGTGCAGAAGGACAAATTGCCTGTTATACCTTGATTGGAAGGTATGCTATTCGTGCAGCTTCTTTGCAATGCATCTACTGTATTCGATGAATAGCGCGATTCAAACAATGTCCAAGCCGCACAATCGCCCTTTAGATAATAATCTAAATAAGGGACGAGATAGAACAAGGTTTTATCGATTTGCTGTTGACGTGTAAGCGATGAACTGGCACAACCTGATGTTCCTTCTCCGAAGCTGCATGGAGTACTCGCATTTCCATACTGACAATGCAAGCCATTCAAAATATTAATCAAAAACTTACATGAAGCTGCAGATGAGTCGTACATTGGTTTTTGGTTGGTAGACACTGGCGCAATACAATCTAAACTACCCCCAAAAGCCAAGTAAGGTTTTGTCATAAACTTTGCTGCAGTAATGGAAGACGGATTTGTTGTTGCTGCTGCAAAAGTGAAACTACATTGTTGTGGATTACCATATTGTGCCGATAGCACCGTACTTCCTCCACCCATGGAATGCCCGCCAAATGAACCTTTTGGCAGCACCTTTTGATAAAAGATAGATGCACTGTTAGTGTTGGATTCGGAAATCAATTTACCGTACATGAAAACTAAATCTTGCGCAAAATTGGCATGACTTGGCGATAGACCTGTTTCAGTAGTTAACAATCCAACTATATATCCACGCTTAGCCAATGAATCGGCATAAGGCAAATATGGGGTTTGATTCATAGAAAATCCATGTGCAAAAATCACAAATGGGAATTGCCCATTAGCAACAGCAGTGTTTGTTCCGGGATATCTGAATTGAAGGCCAACCGAGCGGTTGCTTCGAGCTGGATCGGTGTAGGTGATTGTTTTATCACCAACTGTGTATTGCGCAAACACACTAAACACAAAGCAACAAAGTACAGCAAACAAGGAGAATTTTTTCATTTTGGTTGGTTTTGGTCAATGAATATAAAAATAGAAATTGACGTTTCAACATCTAACAAAAAAATGTGCAACAAGTTTTAAAGTGAATTACTTCCACTTGAATGTCTCCAAGAAATGGTCGAGGTCTTTCTTCACAAAGTCAATTACCGGAGCCATACTGTCGGTATTCGGTTCGTTATTGAAATAAAGGGCACCACGAATGTAGTGGTGTGTAGTATCGGTTAAGAAAAACTGAATATTAGAAGCCGCATCGCCACCTACATTGTACAACAAACCGCCAACTCCGTTCTTGTTAGCAATCAATACTTCGTCAATGTAATTGGCCTTTTTAGAATGCTTGAATGACATTTTATGCGCATCTTCAATCAACTTATTCAAGTTGTTTTCTTTAGTGATTTCTTTGTAGGTAAGATTAATCGTTCCATTAAAATCAGGAAACTCAATATTCATCCAACATGGCTCTAACAGCTTCTTTCCCATGAACACCGTATCGATTTTAATCTGTGCATACACCGGTTTTTCAAACTCGTACGGACAATTAGTTGGCGAATACAATTCGTATTTTTTTTCAGGATAAACAACACGCGGATAAGCTTTTTGCTTCGGTGTAAAATCGCCATGACAAGCCGATAACAAACCAGCAAAAGCAACACAAAGCAAAAATGTGATGCGATTGAAACCCAATGAAACAAATGATGCTACGTTCTTAAACATGTTTAGGATTGCGGTGTGTTATTGAATATTTTCAATTTTTCGATGCGATTTTTTTTGAAGGATAACACCTTAAACTTAAAGTTATGCAATGCTACTTCATCACCAACTTTTGGTATTCTGCCAAACAACTCCACCACCAGACCACCTACGGTTTCAGCATCCCCTTTGGCTTCCTCAAAATAGTCGTTATCCAACTCAAGGCCTTTGGCTAAATCGCCCAACTGCATAATACCTTCTACGATATAAGAACCATCAGGGTTTTTGCGTAACTGCGAATCGGCCGATTCATCGGACTCATCGTTGATATCGCCTATTACTTCTTCCACAATATCTTCCAATGTAACAATACCTGATGTTCCTCCAAACTCATCCACCACTATGGCCAAGTGTTTTCTGGTTTCTTGAAACTCGCGCAACAAATCATCAATCTTCTTGGTTTCAGGCGTGTGCAAGGCTTCGCGTATCAGTTTCTGCCATTGAAAATCTTTGCCCTGATGAATGTGTTCCAACAAATCTTTGATGTACAATACCCCTTGAATATTGTCAATGGACTCTTTAAACACCGGTAAACGCGAATACCCATTTTCTTTCACAAACGAAATCAATTTCAAGAAATCCCATTCCACATCTGCAGCGGCTACATCCATACGCGGACGCATCACCTGACGCACGGTGATGTTTCCGAAATGCACAATACCTTTCAACATTTTCACATCGTTTTTCGATGCTTTGTTATCTACCGTAATATCGATGGCTTTATTGATTTCATCAATATCAATTTCTGCATTGTGACGCTTAATGCGTTTTTCAATAACAGCCGTTGAGTTCACCAATAAAAAATTAATTGGACTCAAAAGTTTATTCAAAAACGTAAACAAACCACTCACCGAACGGGCGATTGGCAATTTGTTATGTGTGGCATAAACCTTCGGAATAGCTTCTCCAAAAAGGACTAAGAAGAAAGTAACAATAATCACGTTCACAATAAAATCAAATACCCCTTTCGGCAATATCAGAAAGCCTAAGTTTACATCCTCAAAACTGAATACGTTTGTGATGATGAAATACGAAATAACAATGACACCAATGTTGATGAGGTTATTTCCAATCAAAATGGTGGAGAGCAAATACTTCGGACGTTCAAGTAATTTGACCAAGCGTTGATCACTACGCTCTTCGCTTTCTTTCAGTTCATCGAGTTCTGCTGCAGAGATGGAGAAGAATGCAATTTCGGAAGCAGCCATAACAGCCGAACACATGATAAGCAAAAGCATAACAAAAGCAGACGCCATTACGCCTGTTGAAGGAACATGTACAATACTGTAGATTACTACCAATAAATGCGGATTTAGAATTCCGCTAATCGAGCCACTGGGGTCCAAGTTATTTGATTTTAGTTAACGAATACGCTGATTTATACTTTAAAAAGGTAAATCATCGGAGAAATCAGAACTGCCGCTATTGCTGTTGTTTTGAGCCGGAACGGAATCGTTGGATGAGCCGTAGTTTCCACCACCGCCACCCTCGCCACCGGTATTTTCGCGCTTATCGAGGGGTTTAAAGGTTTCTGCTACAATTTCGGTGATATATCGTTTGTTGCCGTCTTTATCATCATACGAGCGTGTTTTGATTTTACCTTCGATGTACACCAAACTGCCTTTTTTCAAGATTTTTTCGGCTCGTTCTGCCATCCATTTAAAGGGCAATTTCACGTTATGCCAATCAGTAATTTCGATCCACTTCCCCTCGCGATCTTTATATGTTTCGGTTGTTGCCAACGGAAATTCAGCAATAGCATTGTCGTTAGAAAAGTTCTTAACTTGGGGGTCCTTTCCTAATCTTCCCAATAGTGTTACCTTGTTTACCATGATTTTGTTTGAATTTTTACACCCCTAAATTAATTTTTTTTCTGTTAGATACAAGTGTAGTGTTTTAGGGAAGGCGAATGCATCGAGTTTTTTGTTTGGAACAAGCTGCCAATCTTCTTGCAACAGCAATTTCAAATCGGGGACCGAAATGCGGAACACAAAGCTGTGAATTTTCTGGTGAGAAAGGAGTTGCACATGCGTCCATTCGTCTTCTATTGTATATGTAGACCCTGCAGGAAAACGTTTTTTCAGTTCTGCTTTAACGCCTCTTTTGGACGGAGTAGCCAATTCAATGAGCGGAAACTGCCATAAATCTTGCCAAATATCTTTTGTAGTGCGTTGCTGTAACACAATACCGGCTTTGCTTTCGAGATGCAGAAAATAAAAATAGCGATTTTTGATAGTCAGTTTTTTGGAGCGAAACGGCAAAACATCAATCATCTCTTTTTGATACGCGAAGCATTGGTTTGAAAACGGACAGCTTCCGCACTTCGGGCTTTTGGGCACACAAACTGTAGCGCCAAAATCCATGATGGCTTGATTGTAAAGTGCTGGATTCTTTTTATCGATGAGTAATGCCGCCTTTTCGTCAAATGCCTTTTTTCCTGCTCCGGAATCAAAAGGTTCTTCAATACCGAAAATGCGCGACAGTACCCGAATCACATTTCCATCCACCACCGCACACGATTCACCAAAGGCAAAGGAAGCGATGGCTGCAGCAGTATATGGACCAACGCCTTTCAGTTTTAGAATTTCTGAATAAGTGGAAGGAAACACATCATTATATTGTGAATGAATGAGCTCAGCCGTAGCTTTCAAATTTCGGGCTCTGGAATAATAGCCTAGCCCTTGCCAATCGCGCAACACAGTATCCATGGGGGCTAGCGCCAAATCGCGAACGGTAGGATAATGCGATTTGAACTTCAGATAATAGGGCAAACCTTGTTCGGAGCGCGTTTGTTGCATAATGATTTCCGACAACCAAATATAATATGGATTTTTCTCGCCACGCCAAGGGTAAGAGCGGAAATTTTCGTGTTCGTGCCAATGGAGTAAAGTGGAAGAAAAACTTGAGATGCGACTTTTATTATTCATTTATCTGATTAAAATCATTCACAAATAACTAAAAAGTTCAAAAATTGTTTCCAATTTCGCTCTCAATATAAAACAAACTTATGAGAAAAGTAGATGTAGTTACACGTGTTGCCGATTTGACCGGAGTTCCAAAAGTAGATGTTTTGGTTTCGTTAGAAGCATTTTTTAAAGAAGTGAAAAACTCGCTTAAAGAAGGCGAAAACGTTTATGTACGAGGTTTTGGTTCTTTTATTGTTAAGAAAAGAGCGGCCAAAATTGGTCGAAATATTAAAAAAGGCACTGCAGTAGAAATTCCTGAGCACTATATTCCTGCCTTCAAACCGGCTAAAACCTTTGTTGAAGCGGTGAAAAAAGGGAAAGGGGGCAAAAAATAATCGGATGGCTATTTGTACCGCGCATCACTCCATTACTATAGTCCGATAACAAAAAGAAATACTACTTTTTATTGGGCAGTGTGGCTTTTATCCATTGTATTTTTACTTTAGCGCAATGAAACGACATTGGGTGTAGAGGAGTTATCCTTTCTACTTTCCATGTTTGCTTTCCATAAAATACAAACATGAAACTTTCAAAAAATCAATTGATTACTTTACTGGTATTTGCTGTATTGGCTATCAGCAGCTATTTGTTTCTGCCGATGGTAAACAAAGACAAGAAACCAAAACCTGCTGCCATGGAAAGCACAGCCAAAGAAGCTACGGCATTCGACTTCGCTTCATACTTAGCTAAAGTGAAGACAACGGTAACAAATGCCGATACAACCAAGCTGATCGACCAATGGGAAAACAGTAAAAACTATAATGCGTTAACGCTTTTATTTCACGAAAAGGGTGAATCGGTGGTGGAGGCTTATTACACTGCACAAGCCGGAACTGCAGAAAAAAGCAAAGAAAAATTAGAGCGAGCCGGAGATTTATTTGAAGCTACTTCGGGCATCAGTAATTCAGATGACATGAAAGGCTATTTGTTGGAAAAAGCGGTAGAAAGCTACCAAAACGCTTACAATTTAGACAGTTCGAATATTAATTTGCGCATGAAGTATGCCGGGTCGTTGATTGAACAAGGAGCAAGCCCAATGCAAGGAATAGCAATGCTTCTAGACATTGTAAAAAAAGATCCGAACAACGCAGATGCCCAATTAATGCTCGGAAAATTCGCCATGATGAGCGGTCAATTTGAAAAAGCTGTGCAAAGATTGGAAAAAGTTATATCTTTGCGACCCCAATCAAATGACGCATTGTTTTTGTTGGCTATGGCTTACGAGAATAAAGGAGATAAAGGAAAGGCTTTAGAGATTCTACAAAAGTGTGAATCGCGAGAGAAAAACCCGGAGTTGAAAAAGGAGATTGGAAGCTATATAGAACGATTAAAAAAATCATAATTTATTAACCTAAATAACGTAGGATATGCCTTGCGGAAAGAAAAGAAAAAGACATAAAATCGCTACTCACAAGCGTAAAAAACGACTTCGTAAAAATCGTCATAAAAAGAAATAATCTTTTTAGGCGCACCTTATCGTTCGCATCCGATATTACTTTTCAACGAGTAATATCGGTGTGTTGACGTAGGAGATTGTTTTCTTTCTGTTTAAAAAGGTATTCCTGCCTTTTTCAACTAACTGTACATTGAACAAAGAATTAATTATACATTCTACGCCTACTGGTGTAGATGTAGCTTTGCTCGAAGATAAAAAGCTCATAGAGCTACATCAAGAGCGACACACAAACCATTTTTTGGTTGGCGACATTTATTTGGCGCGAATCAAAAAAGTAATGCCCGGATTAAATGCGGCATTCATAGACATCGGCTATGAGAAAGATGCTTTCTTGCACTATACCGACCTTAGTCCGGAATTTAGAACCTTGCTTAAATTCACCGGCCAAGCTGTAGCGGGTCATTCCGATGGTACGCTCAATACACTTGAAATTTTACCGGAAATCGACAAAGGCGGCAACATTAAAGATGTACTGAACAACAAAAATCAAGTGTTGGTGCAGGTACTCAAAGAACCTATTTCATCTAAAGGTCCGCGATTAACTTGCGAGATTACCTTAGCCGGACGATTTTTAGTACTCTCTCCTTTCACCAATGCTGTTGGGGTTTCCCGAAAAATTGATTCGGCTGACGAACGTAAACGTTTGAAAGTTTTAGTGGAAAGCTTGAAACCGAAGAATTTTGGTGTTATTGTAAGAACGGTAGCTGAAGGGCAAGACTCTAAAACTTTACATGAAGATTTATTAGAGCTGCAAAATCGTTGGACAGAAATGTGTAACAATTTGCGTGGAGCACAACCTATTAAAAAGGTGTTGAGTGAAGTGGATAAAACATCCGGGCTTTTGCGCGATATGTTGAATCCTGATTTCGAGCGAGTGGCCACGAATAGTCCGGTATTAGCTAAAGAACTAGAGACGTATATTGAACGTATTGCACCGGATAAAAAAGGTATTGTGAGCAAATATGTTGGCAACACCCCTATTTTTGACCATTATGGTGTGACAAAACAGATCAAATCGCTTTTCGGAAAGAAAGTAAACGTAGGCACTACTGGCGCTTACTTAATTATAGAAAAAACAGAGGCTTGTCATGTAATTGATGTGAACTCAGGATTCCGTATGTCGAACGAAAACGGCCAGGAAGACAATGCGTTGAGCATCAACTTGGAAGCTGCGCAAGAAGTGGCTCGTCAGTTAAAGTTGCGCGACTTAGGTGGCATTATTGTGATAGACTTCATCGACTTAAAATCTGCCGAAAACAAACGTTTGGTGCAAGATCGTATGCGCGAATTGATGGAAACGGACAAGGCTACTCACACTATTCTACCATTGTCGAAATTCAACTTGATGGAGATTACGCGTGAACGAGTTCGTCCGGAAGTGGAAATCAACACCTCGGAAGAGTGCCCAACATGTGGTGGAACAGGATCTATCAAGAGTTCGTTGCTGTTGATTGACGATATTGAAAACGATTTGTTCCATGTATTGAATACACACAAAACGGTGAAACTTTTTGTTCACCCAATTATTGAGGCTTATTTGAAAAAAGGATTCCCTTCGTTCCGTTTGCAATGGAGCTGGAAATTCAAAAAATATATTCGCATCTATTCCAACGAAAACTTAACGTTCAACGATTACAAGTTTTTCGATACCAATGATGAAGAGATTATACTTGAATAAAGAGTTTTAGCTACATTTACCGAAAGTTTGACGCATGCAAACAGCAAAACATATTGCCATTTTTCTGCTGATCGTTGCGCTTCTTCCTACTTGCAGTTCCAAAAAGAAAAAAGACGACACCGAAACGAATGCCTATTATGCAGATTATGTGGCCATTTATAAGAACTATAAACTTGTCAGTGCCGACTCAACAAAGCAAGCATTAGCAGGTTATCTGAAAAAATTCCCGCTTGAAGCAAAAGCATGGTCGTTCTTAGGTACTGTTCATTTAGAGCAAAAGGAGTACGATAAAGCACTTCCTATTTTTCAAAAAGCAATTGTATTGGATTCCAATTTAGCCCATCCTTATTCGGCTTTAGGCTTTTTATATTATAAGAAAAAAGAATTTGCGAATGCAGAGAGCAATTATATAAAAGGACTACTGAAAGGTGACTCTTCATTGCAAAGCAGCGTTAACAGATTGGTATTGCATAGCTTTACCACTCCGGCCGACTCATGCAGAAAGGAAATTGCACAACTTCAAAACAAAACAATTAAGGAACAGCAATTTCTTTTCGCTATTGGTTGCGTTTATCACCGAATACACGATACCGCTAAAAGAGATTCGTTTTTAAACATTTGTGAAGCCACTAAAACACTTCAAAAAAAGGATAGAGATGCAATTTTAAGGGATGAAAACAGCATCTCAGATTTTCAGGAAAGCATTTCAAAATAATGGTTTTTAATTTTTCATTTTTACAGCATGCGTAAACACATTTGGCTCTACATCGTTCAGGAAATAGTTTGGATTCTCATTGCTTTGCTGGTTGCAGCATTTGCCGTTTTCCCACTTGTTATGAAATTAAACTACGTGTTCCTTGTTGAGAATGTATGCTTTGCTTTTTATGCTGTAACGCTTGTACGTTTAGTGGTGTTTTTCAAAAGCGTGCCTTGGTTAAAACCAACATGGGTACGCTTTCTGTTATTTGTCATCAACATCAACATCTTTATTTTTATTGTAAGGAAAGAACAGAATTTCATCTCCATCTACGATTCATTCACGATTGAAGATTTAGGTATACCGAAGAAAACATTAAGCCTAACAGAGATGGAAACCCTTTATAATTATTTCTATTCCGAAATCAACTTAGTAGTGGTTTCTTGTTTGATTTTAATTTTAGCCTTCTGTGCTCGACTCGTGCTATCGTATTGGAGTTTGGCGAAAACAAGGCTATATGTAGATGAGAAGTAAGCGATTAAGCTGTTAGCCGTTAGCTACTGGAGTATGTTCACCATACAATAAAAAGCAACTACTGCGTTTTAGTTCAAAACTATTCCATGCCGAAAATCGTATTGCTGATTGTGACCCTTTGTCTGTTGGGCTCATGTAAGAAAGACTTCAGAAGTAAAACGTATACGCTAAAAGAATTCAATCATTCAGGTGTTTCAGGAACGGTAACATTTAAGGAAACATCAAACAAGACGATAACCGCTGTGGTACTTGATGCGGAAGGATTACGAATAGACACGCTTTACCATACACATTTACATTTAGGCAAACCAGGAGCACTTACCGGAACGTTGATTTATTTCCGCGAATTACGAACAACTACAGGTGTTGTGCACCGCGAAGAAAACTGGAGCGAAACCTATGAAAATGCATTACAGTCTAACACCTGCTTTACCATGCACAATCCCGATTTCTTTACCAACGATAGCAGTGGCTACGTATTAGCCGGTAACACTGGGGCAAATGCGCAGTAAGAATAATTGACAGGCTGATTTATCCTTCTTTTCAGGCAAATTTCTATTTTCACTGCTCAATCAAAAGCAATGAAAAAATTCTCAGAGTTAGAATACAGAAGACCGGATTTAGATGCTGTTAAATCGAAGTTCAAATTATTATTGGAACAATTCGATAACGCCAAAAATTTCACAACACAAGAAGATGCGCTAAAAGAAATCAATGCATTGCGTGCCGAATTTTCTACGGCTGCAAGTATCGCATCGGTTAGAAATACTATAGATACTTCGAATCAGTATTACGAGTTAGAGCAAGATTTCTTCGACCAAACCAGCCCTATCTTTCAAGACTTGAACATTCAGTTTTATCGATCGCTCAGCAAGTCGCCTTTCCAAAAAGATTTGCGCGATAAATTCGGCAACCAATTATTTGATATTGCTGAAGCCAACGTCCGATCCTTTGATGCTAGCGTTATTGCTGATATTCAGGAAGAAAACAAATTGTCTACAGAATACTCGAAACTAGTAGCCTCGGCAGAAATTGAGTTTGACGGAAAAAAATTGAATTTGGCGGGACTAGATCCATACTTGCAATCAACTGATCGCACGGTTAGAAAAAATGCAGCCGATACTAACTATGCATGGTGGTCGAAAAACGCAAAAGCTTTTGATGAATTATACGACAAGTTGGTAAAAATCAGAGCCAGAATAGCAAAGAAATTAGGGTACAACAACTTTGTTGAATTGGGTTACGATCGTATGAACCGAACCGACTACAATGCAGAAGATGTGAAAAAATTCCGCCAGCAAGTAGTTGATTTTGTAGTGCCGCTTTCGGTTGAATTAAGAGCACGTCAAGCTAAACGTTTAGGCTTAGATGAATTGTACTACTACGACATGAATTTGAACTTCACTTCGGGTAACCCAACCCCAAAAGGCGACCCTGATTGGATTTTGGAGAATGGCAAAAAAATGTACAACGAACTTTCGCCTGAAACAAAAGAGTTTTTCGAGTTCATGACCACATACGAATTGTTGGATTTAGTGAACAAGAAAAACAAACAGGCCGGTGGTTATTGTACCCATTTTTCGAAGTACAAAGCACCATTCATTTTCTCGAATTTCAATGGCACATCACACGATATTGATGTATTGACACACGAAGCTGGGCACGCTTTTCAATGCTTCCAAAGTCGCAATCACGAGATGGAAGAATATTTATGGCCAACCTATGAAGCTTGCGAAATTCACTCGATGAGTATGGAGTTTTTTGCTTGGCCTTGGATGGAAAGCTTCTTCAAAGAAGATACTGGAAAATACAAGTTCCAACACTTAGCTGGTGCTATTCTATTCTTGCCCTACGGCTGTGCAGTGGATGAGTTTCAACACATCATTTACGAAAACCCTGATTACACGCCTGAGCAACGAAATGCTGTGTGGGCAGAGATGGAAAAGAAATACAGACCATGGATTAACTTTGGCGATAACGAGTATTTGAAAACCGGAGGCATGTGGAAACGTCAAGGGCACATCTATCGCTCGCCATTCTATTATATCGATTATTGCTTGGCACAAATTTGTGCTTTACAATTTTGGAGTCGTTCTCAAAAAGATTTCAAAGCGGCTTGGGCCGATTACTTAACACTTTGCAAAGCCGGTGGCAGCAAGCCTTTCATTGAATTAGTAGCTTTAGCCGGACTTAACAATCCTTTCCAAGAGACAACCGTGAAGCCTGTAATTACTGAGGTTAAGGCTTGGTTGGATAGCATTGACGACACGAAATATTAAGACCAACAATAACATTGAAAACCACTACTTCAAAAAAGGCAGTGGTTTTTTATTACCCTATTTTCACCGAAGTCATACTCAACGAACCTGCCAACAGCTTGTCGTTAAAGAGCGACAGACTTTCAGATTTGTTTTTCAAACCAAGTGAATAGACTAACGGCAAATAATGATCGGGTGTAGGAACTGCTAATTGTATAGCTTTCGATTGTTTATCGTAATCAACAATAGGTTGAAAATTTCCGTCCAATAACCACTGGTTAATTTGCTGTCGGGCTTCTACTGCCCAATCAAAACCATAATCCACTTTATTAATATTTTGAAAATCGACTAAGCTCAAATTATGTACGATATTACCACTACCAATAATGAGAACTCCTTTATCGCGCAGCACTGCTAAGCGTTTGGCCAATTCGTAATGATAGCTGGCAGGCTTAGTGTAATCAATACTGAGTTGCATTACGGGAATATCAGCATTAGGATATAGGTGCTTAATCACGGTCCATGCTCCATGGTCAAGTCCCCAACTTTCATCCAATTCAACCGGAGTTGGCAATAGCAATTGTTGAGTTTCTTTAGCTAATTGCGGATCTCCTTTGGCAGGATATTGTACATCAAACAGTGCCTTCGGGAAACCACCAAAATCGTGAATTGTAGGCGGCATATCCATTGCAGTTACCTTAGTACCTTTGATAAACCAATGCGCAGAAACACAAAGAATAGCTTTTGGTTTTGGTAACGTTTTTGCCGCATTTCGGAAGCCCTGTACAAATTCATTTTCTTCAATAGCATTCATGGGGTTGCCATGTCCGAGAAACAAAACCGGCATCCGTTCAGCGTTTGGGAGCGAAGAGGAAAACTGATGTAAAGCATTAAGACTATCGATATGCATAGCTAAAGAAGTTAATCCAACGAATTTGATAAATTTTTTTCTATCCATAATCAATTTCAACTAAGGCAGAAAAAGCTCGAAAGTGCCGATGGCTTGTAGTACATCTTGTCGGTTCAACACCCTTACCGAATAGCGACCCGGAGAATTAAAGTAGGCTGATTGCCACACATAAATCCAATCGGATTTAACGGATTGATCTAAACGCGAATAAAATTTTTCTTCGCCTTTTTTGTCTATGCTATTCATTACAAAATGAAGCGTATCGGTATTAAACCCGTTTAGATTGGTTGCCAATAAACTCACTTTTTGCAGCAGACTATCGGGGCTACTAAAGAATTTGTTGTTCTGCATCATGCACCCTCCATCGGCATTTACTGAAGCACAAAACCGAATACTGGATTGGCTTTTGGCGAAAATTGCCATTGAAACAAAAACAACAAACAAACTATTACGCATATGTATTTTTAAGGAAGGTACGCTATTTTAGGGAAACGATAGCAGGATTTGTGCTGCACTGCTTTCAGGCTTTGGTTATTGATAAGCAAATTCCCAATAAGTGTTTTCTGAAGTAACTTCATGCCTGTTTTTTCGTATGTGTTTTGGAATTCCTTGTTACATTTTTTAAGACAACCCTTGTAATAAGAGATTGGCAATTTGTTCATCATAACCCCCATAAAAATCTTCCTTTTGCCTGATGAAAATCATAATACATGCAACAAAATCAATATGTAATGTTTTTTTAGTTTTATCGCCAATTTTTCAACCAAATAGACTGTTCATGAAAAAAAAATCACACACACCCTTCTTATTAATCCTCGTTCTAATATTCAGTTTTAGTGCATTCGCACAAGAAAACGAAAATGCTAAATATCGCATTGGTATTACCAACGGAGCATTTATTCCTGAAATCAAAAACGCAATTGATTACAAGCCAACGGCTGCGGAAATGTTTAATGGCAAGTATTTTTGCATGATTCAGTTTTATGCCATTCCAACTGAAGAACAACGAAAATTATGGGTAGGGCAAGGACTTTACTTAACCGACTACCTTCCCGGAAATACTTATTTTGCAGTAGTGGAAACGGGTTTTCAATGGGCGAGCATGAATAACTTTGTGCGCGCCATACTTCCGGTTGATAAACGTTTTAAATTGGAAACAGAATTGTTTGTTGCCGGTATTCCTAACTATGCATTAAAAGGTGGTCAAATGGCGCACATGACCTTGAGTTATTACAGCATGCTGCTACCCAATGCTGTTATTGCCGATTTACAAATGCGAGGAATAGAAGTGCAAAAGCATCGCGATTATTCATGGCAACTGGATGTAACTTTCGATCCGGCCAGACTTGATGAAGTTACCGCTCTGCCTTACATCCAATTTATTGGCGCTCAGCCCGGAGAACGCCAAATGGAAGCCAATAATCTTTCGCATCGCAACACAACCGATAGAAGCAATTACATTAATACCGGATTTGGTGGTATTACTTACAATGGTACAGGTATAGTGGTTGATAATGGTGAAGGAGGTACAGTAGAAAATACATTAGATTTTAAAGGACGATTTACGGAATTAACCTCTGGCGGTTTCTCAAGCCATAAAGAAGGCTGCTTGGAAAATGCTGGTGGTGCGGGAAATATTGATCCGCAAACAAGAAGTCATGCTTGGGGTGCTACATTATTAAGCACCGACAACGAAAACTATCCAAACCTGATAACCACCCAAAATGCCCGTTATTTTAATCATTCCTACGGGTATGGTGTTCAGGGTGGATATAGCTCATCAGCCAGAGATCACGATTTACGTGTGGTTGCTTATCCAAATCACGTGGTAAGTTACTCTTCGGGAAACACAGGTGAAGACACAGGTTACGCACCATATAACGGTTTTGGCGGATGGGGAAATATTACCGGAAGCGTGAAGCACAACAAAAACCATATGGTTGTAGCGAATTTGGCACCAGATGATGAAGTATTGATTTGGGGTTGCCATGGCCCTGCTTCCGATGGAAGAATTCTACCACACATCATTGTTGAAGGCTCGGAAGGCACCTCATATGCTTCACCTAAAGCCGTTGGATTGTTTGCAGAATTAGAGCAAGCCTATAAGGCTAGCCACAGTGGTGCTGAATCGCCAGGTTCGTTGATGCGTGCCATTGTATATAATACAGCCGATGATATGTATAACCCTGGCCCTGATTTTAAAAGTGGTTATGGACGACCAAATGCCCGAAGAGCATTGAATGTTATCCTCAACAATCAATTTATTTCCGGAACTATATCGCAAGGCAATACCAATACACATACTGTGGTTGTGCCATCAGGAACAAAACAAATTAAGGCAATGTTGGTGTGGCCCGATGCTGCTGCTGCGGTAAATGCTAGTCCGGCCATAGTCAACAACCTTAATCTAAAGGCCATTAATCCATCCAGCACAGCCTACACCCCATGGGTGCTCGACCCTACACCTAACATTGCGAATTTAACCGCACCAGCAACGCGTCAAATAGATAACTTAAATACTATAGAACAAATTACAGTAGACAATCCGGATGCCGGTACCTGGACGCTACAAGTCAACGGGTTCAGCGTTCCTTCGGGGCCGCAGAACTATTTTATTTCCTACGCGTTTGTGGGCGATGAACTAAGTATGGCTTACCCCTTAGAGAATGAAAAGTTTATTTCCGGAGATAATTATTATTTGAGATGGGATAGTTATTCCGGAACAGGAACATTCACTATCGATTATCAAATTGATGGTGGAAGCTGGACAAATCTGGCGTACGGAATCAGTGCAGATACCAGAACATATCTGTGGACAGCGCCATTTACTTCTGGTATTCATACTATTAAATTCAGAGTAAAAAGAGGTTCGTTAACTTCAGAAAGTGGAACAAACTATTTCGGACAAGTACCTGCAAATTTCAGAGTTTCAAAAGTGTGTAGCGATACTGTAACCCTTAGCTGGAGTGCGTTAGGAGGTGCAACGTCTTATAAAGTGTACCGACTTGGAGCAAAATACATGGATGAAGTAACCACTAACATTATCTATGCCGGCAATTCTGCTGTTTTAACCGGCCAAAGCACATCGGGTAGCGAATATTACGCCATAAGTGCAGTTACTGGGGTATTGGAAGGTCAACGCACAATTGCCATTGAAAAAGCACCTGGCGACCTTTATTGTGCTTCAACCATTTGGACAGGAACAAGTTCAACCGATTGGTTTACAACTAGCAACTGGGCTACAGGACTTTTACCTACTTGTGCCGATAATGTTGTAATTCCTGCATCAGCGCCTTTCCAACCTTTCATAGGTGCCAATGGTGCAGCATGTGGAAATATGACTATCGAAACCGGGGCCACATTATCGATGAGTGGTACAACGGGCTATACACTATCGGTTTGTGGCGATTGGATCAATAATGGAACCTTTGTTCGTGGAATTGATACGGTAGATTTTGTTGGAACGAATGCCATCCAGGAAATTAAAGGCTCATCAACAACAGCTTTCTATGTTTTGAAAGTTACAAAAGGCGACATCAGTCGTATTCTTGAAGTTTCTTCGATGATTAGTTTGAATGCTGCTACAAACCCGCTAGTGCTTGTGAGTGGAACCTTTGAATTATCGAGCAACGCTACTATTACGCCATTTACAAATGCTACCGGAGCAAATTTATCGAGCAGTAAAGGAATGTGGAACAACGGAGGAACAATCAACTATGGTAATATAAGCTGGTTTAACAACGGTGGTTTACTCAAAGTTTCTGCCGGTACTATCAACTCTGGAACGAATTCAAACAACAACATAGTCTATTTAAATGGAGGCAAGTTTGTTGTTGAAGGTGGGGCACTCAATGTTGCGGGTGGTATTATGCCGAATAGTGGAACATCTTCAGGCTCTTTCACCCAATATGGAGGAACCGTTTTGGTTTGCAAAGTGGGTTCTACAAGTACCACACGGGGTGCTTTCGAAATCAACTCGGGTGTTCCGTTTACATGGAGTGGTGGCGATATCATCATCAACCGAGCCAGTTCAAACACTACTGCCGATTACATTAACGCCTCATCATCTAACAGCATTCTGGGCGGAACATTACACATTGGTAGCGCAACAACACCAACCGGCCAAACAATCAGAATCAACAGCTCGGTGCCGGTATCCAACCTACAGATAAACAACACCAATAGCCCAACAGCAACGCTTGTAACAAATGGTTTAACTGTAAAAAACAATGTTACCATTTCAGGGGGCACCTTTAATGCCAACAACTTGAATGTTACAGTTGGTGGCGATTGGAGTAACAGTGGTACTTTCAGCCCGGGAACGGCTACAGTTACCTTTAGCGGTGCATTAGCACAAAACATTTTAGGTTCATCAGTAACTGCATTCAACGGATTAACATTGAACAATAGTTCAGGGTTAAATCTTGGCAACACGGTGAACACACAAGTGAATGGAGTGCTTACTTTAACTTCAGGGGTAATTACCACTAACAGTAACGTTATGGTGATCGGAAATTCAGGAACTGTAGCACGAACTTCAGGCCATATATTTGGTCATCTTCAAAAGAACTTCAGCGGTTCAGCACTTAGCAACACCTTTGAAGTGGGCGATGCAGCAAGTGCAAACTATACCCCACTTAGTTTAACTTTTAGCGCGATTTCAGGAGCAGGAAACATTATAGCATCTACTCAAACCGGAGACCATGCTTCAATAGCTTCCTCCACCCTAGACGGAACAAAAAGCGTGAACAGAATTTGGCATCTGCAAAACAGTGGCGTTGTGTTCACCAACTACAATGCCGTTTGTAACTTCTTAAGCAGCGATGTAGATGCAGGTGTGAATACTGCAAACATAGAAGGTGCTGTATATGCAGGCGGAAGCTGGAGCTACCCTACAGCCGGAACACGAACTGCCAACTCCACACAATTGCTATCGGCAGGCACTTTGGGCGATATACAACTAGCTATGAATTGTAAAGATAGTGTAGCGAAACATACCGTATCGGTGTGCAATAGTTATACATGGCCTGTGAACGGAAACACATTCAACACTTCCGGTGTTTATGTTCAAACCAATACTTCACCTAAAGGTTGTACGATTACCGATTCGTTGTTCTTAACCATTAAAACGCCTACTACACAAAGCATATTTCAATCGGCTTGTGTATCGTACACATTGAATGGAACTACCTATACCACATCTGGAACTTACACGCAAACCTTAACCAACTTGGCTGGTTGCGACAGTACCATTACACTGAACTTAACCATTAAAAACAATAGCGCAACTACACTAACCCAAACAGCTTGCGGTTCGTATGTTTTTGCAGGAAACACCCTTACTGCAACAGGCACATATCACGATACATTAGCCAATAGTGCAGGCTGCGATTCTGTTGTTACGCTGCATCTTACTATCAACACAAGTTGTGCCAGTACATGGACGGGTGCAATAAATTCAAACTGGAGCAATGCCGGTAACTGGTCTCCGGCTGGCGTTCCCAACAATTGCGCAACTAACGTAATAATTCCTTCGGGCACAACAAATCCTGTTGTTCTCGATATGAACCCACAAGTTGGCGACTTAACCGTTGCAAACGGTGTTGCATTAGATTTGGCGACCCACAACCTTAGCTTGTGCGGAAATTGGATGGCGGGTTCTGGAACAAATGCAACAGTTAGCGGTACCGGGGCTGTAGTGTTATCGGGGGGAACAGCTCATACCATTAGTGGAAATACTACCTTCGACTTACTTACATTGAATGATGCAGCAGGTGCTGCACTTGCAAGCGGAGCAATGGTAAACATCAACAACAGATTAAACCTACAAAATGGGGTGCTCAATAGCACAAGCGGAACACTACGCTTCCTTAGTACTTCCGCTTCACATTGCGCTACTATAGATCATTTCAGTGCAGGATATACGGGCACGCTTGTTGGACCAATTCTTACAGAACGTTATGTGCCTGTAAGCGGCAGCAATCAGCACTATATTAGTTCGCCTGTAAACAATCTTCCGCTTAGCCAGTGGAACGCTACTGGTTCGGCCGGCTTTGTTATTCCAACCGCAAACTGCGATGAAACTGCATTGCAATCAGGTAGTCCGTATGGCACCGTATTTCGTTTCAACGAAGCGAATGGAGCGGCTTGCTCTCTTGGCGGATGGGAAGTTGTAACAGCCGGAACCGCAGAAAATTCACGCGGATACTCGGTGTACAGAACAGGTGGAACGGCTTATACTTTAAGTGGAACAGCGAATCTTAACGGAAGTTATACATTAAGTGGAAACACCAACAGCAGTTGGACAAACACCACATTGCAAGGCAGAACACAAAACTCGGGTTGGACCTTGGCGGGCAATCCATTCTTAGCGAATATTAATGCCATTAGTTTAAGTACAAACAATGTAGCAGCAGGCTTTGATGCGCAATTACAAGTTTGGCAAAGTTCAGGTGCCTATTCCGGCACCTATTTACCGGCCGGTGTAATTGGTGCGCCAGTTTCGGTAATAGCTCCACATCAGGCATTCATGGCACACAAAACAGTAGCCGGAGGAACAGCAAACTATACCGTTGACAAAAACACCCTTACACTTTCATCGGCCACATTCTATAAAATGCCCGAAATGATGTTAACAATGGAAGTAAGCGGCAATGGGTTCAAAGACATAACAGCTATTAATTTTAACACAGCTGCCACAACAAACTTCGATGTTCAATACGATGCCAATAAATTGGAAAGCGCATTAGGCCAGCCTACTTTAGCTTCTTTACAAACAAGTGGAAGCCTACTTGCTGTAAACGCTTTACCTTCAATTCAGCAACAAAACACAGTTCCATTGTTCTTCAAATGTGGTCACAACGGAAACTTTACGTTTAGCTACGATTTAAGTTTGTTAGACCCAACAGTATTGGTGGCTTTGGAAGACAAACAATTAGGCGGTGCATGGATTGACCTACGAACAACGCCTACTTATTCGTTTACAGCAAACACTGCCGATAATAACAATCGGTTTGTATTGCATTTCAGTACTGCTTTAGAAAAACAAATTAAAGATGCTGTTTGTAGTACAGATGGAGAATTGCAGTTAAAACAAGATGGCTTTAGTAACTGGAATGCCGAAGTTAAAAATAGTACTAACGCTGTAGTTTGGACCGGCTCTGTTGCAGCTGGAAACACAGTAAAAATAAGTCTTCCGGCTAATATATACCAGCTTTCACTCAACACAAGTTTTGGATATATAGTAAACGAATCGTTCCAAATCAATGCCACAACTTCTGCGGTTACAGCAGCCTTCCATGCAGTGAATAACGTAACAATACATCAGCCTGTTGCCTTTACAAATCAATCTACTGGTAACATATTGAGCTACAACTGGAACTTTGGCGATGGTAATTTCAGTGGATTAGAAAATCCAAATCACAGCTATACAGCAGCCGGAACATACACTGTTCAATTAACGGTGAGCAATGCCGATGGTTGTGAATCTAATTACGCTCAAACCATTACTGTTGCCGAGCCAAATGGAATAATCGTTAATGGCACAACTAAAGAAATTGTTGCAACGGTGAAAAAGGGCAACACACTTCAAATTACTTTTAATGGTTTTAGTGGAGGTATGGCCACTATTCAAGCGTATAATTTGCTTGGACAAGAAATAGTAACCGCAAAACACAACACCAATGCTACTTTCACAAAGAGTTTCGATAATGTAGAAGCTACCTACATTATTGTTCGTGTTGCTGTTGATGGTCAAATTACTACCAAAAAAGTTTTCGTTTCGAATGAATAATTGTTTGCTATAACTATCCGGTAAACAGATGGGCAAAACTTTCAAAAGCAGCATAGCTAAACCCTATGCTGCTTTTGTTTTGTATACTCAATAATTTGAGACTATCTTTGGAGCATGTTAATTGTAAACTCCATAATACCAGAGCTTGTTTGGAAAACCTCTCGCAGTAGTGGAAAGGGTGGACAGAACGTGAATAAAGTAGAAACCAAAGTGGAACTGCTATGGGAATTTAATGTGTCAACATTGTTGTCGGATCACCAAAAAACAAAAATTGCAGAGAAGCTTACAAGTGCTATCAATAAAGAAGGACAGCTTTCTGTAACTTGCGAAACCAGTCGTTCGCAGTTAAAAAATAAAGAATTAGCGATAAAAAAACTGAATACACTTCTTCAAAAAGCGTTTGCAGAAAAGAAAAAACGATTGGCTACAAAGCCCAGTAAAGCAAGTGTTGAAAGAAAACTAACGGAAAAGAAAAACAGAGGAACGATTAAAGCAACTCGAAAAAAAGTAAACCCAGAAGATTAGTTCGACACCAACGTTCCTACTTTCTCTCCATCAACAATACGCTGCAAATTGCCTTTGCGATTCATGTCGAACACCATAATGGGAATGTTATTTTCTTGACACAACGTGAAAGCAGTCATATCCATTACGTTCAACTTTTTGCTGATAGCTTCTTGGAAAGTAACTTGCTCGTATCGAACAGCATTTGGATTTTTTTCAGGATCACTATCGTAAATTCCATCTACACGCGTTCCTTTCAAAATCACATCAGCTTCAATTTCAGTGGCGCGCAATGCAGCAGCTGTATCGGTTGTGAAGTAAGGGTTTCCGGTACCTGCTCCAAAAATCACTACTCGTCCTTTTTCCAAATGGCGAACCGCTCGTCTTTTGATAAATGGCTCAGCCACCTGACGAATTTCAAGCGCTGTGAGTAAACGTGTGCTAACACCTAATTTTTCGATACCGCTCTGTAAAGCCATACTATTAATCACAGTAGCCAACATGCCCATATAATCGCCTTGCACACGATCAATTCCGGTTCTAGAAGCTTCAATGCCACGGTAGATGTTTCCACCTCCGATAACAATCGCTACTTCAGCGCCTTTGTCAACAATAGATTTGATTTCTTCAGCATATTGGAGTACCACGTTGGTATCGATGCCGAATTTTTGCTCGCCCATAAGGGCTTCTCCGCTTAGCTTCAGGAGAATACGTTTGTAGTTTGCCATATCGGACTTAAATGTAATGAGATATAGCGAATAAAAAAACAGCACGAAAAATTTGCCCTATCAAAGAATCTTTTTACTTTCAGTATATGAAAAGCACCCCGCTTCAATATACCCCTATTCTACAGCATACAGCATACAGCATACAGCATACAGCATAGCTGTAAATTCATTCTATCACCTCTTAAAAGCCTGTACATACGTTTTGTACGGGCTTTTTTATTTAACCCCAACACCTATGAGCTGAAAATCCAAACCCAAGGGGCTACTCCCCCCCATTACTTATGTTTTGAGACTGTTGCTTTTTAGCAATACCCTCAAAAGTTCCAATTTAAAAACCTCTCAAAAAAAACATTATGAAAAAGACACTATTTTTTATTTTTTTCGTTATTAGCCTAAAATCTATGGCTATTTATCACATGCGAAACTGGACTTTACCACCCAACAAAGTGACCATGACTTATGGTAATACGCCTGTAGTTTCAGCATTACCAGGATCGCCTACAGGAACGTATGCCGCAGCAAACGGTGCCTATGACGAAAACAACAACCTGCTTTTCTATGTTATAGATGGCACTATCTATTCTGCAACAGGCAGTAGTCTAACTACAGCACCGCTAAGCACACCCTACTATTATGCTAAGGAAATTGTAATCTTACCCGTACCCGGGCAATGCAAAAAATACTACGTGGTTTGTTCAAGGGCTACCGCTTTAACAGCTATTGAATTATATAGAACTACTGTAGATTGTAGTAGCGGAACTGCAAGTGTACCTGCCTCTCCAGGCACATGGACAACCATTACCTCTACTCTAAGTGGAAACTTTTGTGGCATGGCTGCTAGTAAAGTAATAAGCGGTTCTGGAAGTACGGCCATTCGCTATCTGTATGTATTAACCCGTGGAAGTGGTGCTGTAGTTACTCGTTATACTGTTAGTTCCTCTGGCATAGCCTCTCCAACAACAATTAATACTGCTGCTATGCAACTTCTTCCTACAAACGGTATGATTTCTGAATTGGAACTTAACCAAGATGGCTCTAAACTTGCTTGGGGCTATGGGAATACTGGTGATGGTAAAGTGTATGAGCTTGCAACAGCAAGTCCTAATACATTGATCACTTATACCTTAACCAATCCAGATCAAAACATTATGGGTATAGAGTATGATGGCTCCAATAATTTGTGGATTTCGGCACAATCTGTAACTACATTAAATAATGGAATTTATAAAATCACTACAACAGCAACACCTAGTTATTTAAAAATTTCAGGGACATCAGCCTATAATAATACGCAACTTGAGAAAAGCAACAATAGCTATATTTATGCGGTGAACAACAGCGGTACAATGGCCTACATTGACGAAACAAGCAACAGCTTCACGACCAGCTCATCCTATATTCCAGCAGTTACGCTTGTAAGCAATGGATCTGGACTTGCTGTTTATTCCTTGCCCGATCAGGTTGATTTTGAAGACTATAGCTACTTCAATGGTATTCCTTTGGCTACGGCTGCATTTAATATTAATGGAACTGCGTCTACCAACTCATCGTGTGGCGCATTGCAGAATGTGTACAATTGTGTGCCTATTGTTCTTTCAAACCAAACTACGGGTTCTCCGGTAAGTTATACATTGACCGTAAACTCCATTGATAATAACTGTAACACTATAAGTGGTGCTGGTTATTTGAGTTATAACTCGGGAACAATTACCACACTTCCAACAGACCTTCGAGCTATGCCCGGAACCAATGGCAATTGGCTTGACGGTCACACCGGAAAGTTTAAAGTTCAATTAACAGCTACAAATGGATGCACGGTTACTACTGCTACTGCATACTTACAAGTAAATGGTGCCCCTACTGCAGCAGTTGCTAATTTCCAAATTAACAATCCTGTATCCGGCACGCCCTGTTTCAGCAGTAATGCGGGTTCACCTTGCACGCTTTGCACAGGGTCTCCTACCATGAATATTTCCAGTTCTACCGGAACAATTACCTATTATAAAAAAACTACAGAGCAATTGATAAGCGGAACGTGGACAGTAGTCAACGGCCCTACAACAGTTGCAGGAGGTGTGGTTGGTTTAACAGGTGTATATGTAACGCAAAGCGGATTTAGCTATGTGCTCGGTGCACCCTACAGAGTTACAGTAGAAGTGGGTAACGATTGTGGCTCCAATGCAAAAACATGCTATTTTACGGCAGTTGCCTGTAAAACAGATGGAGAAGAGACAGAAGCAACAACCTCTGCCATAGACAACATCAGCGGTGCAACATTTAGCGATGCTGTAGCCCTATATCCCAATCCAACACAGGGTAACACCACCTTACAATTTACAAATGAGAAAGCAGCTATGGTAAGCGCATTTATAACCGACCTGCAAGGGCGAAAAGTATTAACAATAGCTCAAGATAAAACATTTGAAAGTGGTGAACATAATTTAGACATAGCTACCGCTACATTGGCAAATGGTGTTTACATCTATCACATTACAGTTAACAACAAAACTACTTCTGGTAAGTTTGTGAAAGCAAATTAAGCCCAATATTATTAGCAGAGAAACCATACGTATGGTTTCTCTGCTTTACTAATTCTGTTTTTTATGAAAATCCATTTGCTTATACTATCACTCATCCTCTTTTTAAGAGTCTCTTCACAAAATCTAGTACTTAATCCAGGTTTCGAGGATTATGATAGCTGTGTAACAGGATTTGATCAACTTGTTGCCCCTTATATTAATAATTGGATAAATCCCAATAGATCATCACCAGATGTATACAATAATTGTACCTCTAACCCTAACGTAAAACCTCCGTTATCATTTTTCGGAGGGCAAGTACCACATAGTGGATCTGGGTTTTCAGGTATTGTATCGTATGTTCTTCCAAATAACAATGGAAGAGAATATATTGAAGGCGAGATATCCTCATCACTAAGTAAGGATAGTATTTACTGTGTTAATTTCTTTCTAAGTCTTGCAGAACAATACCATCAACCCATTTCACAAATTGGCTTATATTTTTCGGATACGCTTATTAAGCTCAATACAGCCACTATGCCCTTCACACCTCAACTCCAAAGTCCATCAAACCAGTTCTTTGCCGATGAAACCAATTGGATGAAATGGCAACAACCATACAAAGCAAGGGGTGGAGAAAAGTATTTTATAATTGGCAACTTCAATACATTAGCTAACACGCCCAAAAGAACACCTTCTATTCCTTTTGGAGACGAGAGAGATAGTGCAACATATTATTACATTGATGATGTATCTATAGAACCTATTGCCAGTTATTATTCGAATTTCACCATAGGTAATGATAGTATTCTTTGCGACTCCACAAACTTCACAAAGTTGCTCAGTGTGCCTGCTGTTTATGATTCCGTACGCTGGAGCACTGGAGAAATAACCAATCAAATAGCAATCCACCAAATTGGCACCTATAGCGTTATCTGCTACTTTGGCGATTGCTCAGTTAACGATGCGGTTACTTTTTCTTTGTTCAATCATACTTCATATAGTGCCGTAAGCGATAGCAGCACATGCGCTTTTAATGCTCCTGTTAGCATTACAGCCTCTCCGGGGTTTAACCACTATAGCTGGAGTAATGGCGATACATTGCCCACATCTTCTTTTGTACAATCGGGCACCTATTTTTTAACGGTATCAAATATATGCGACACTATTGTTGATTCGATTCACGTTACACTTTTCCCTACTCCTTCGCCTCCTACGGTTGCAGACACGTCTATATGTCAAGGAAGTAGTGCATTTCTTCTTGCAGCCACAGGAAATAATATCCGTTGGTATGATAGTTTGTTCGCTACCACACCGCTAAATACACCGCCAACTATTTCAACCGCTACGGTAAAACACTTTACCTATTTCGCCACGCAAACCATCGATGGCTGTGAAAGTGATAAAGCACCAATTGTGGTTAATATAAACCCTTTACCCTATGCCAATATTGGCGATAATCAAAAACATTGCGAAGGCATTAGCTTGAAACTAGAAACGAATACTGATAGCTCCTTTCGTTATCTTTGGAATACAGGAGATACGCTTCCCTTTATTTTTGTAAATGCATCCAATTCGTATTGGTGTGATGTAACCAACATTTGCGGTACCGTCCGGGATGAGACAACAATTGAGTTTGTGAGTTGTAACGAGTGTCTTTATGCACCTAATGCATTTTCTCCAAACGGAGATGGGAGAAATGATGTATATACCGTATTTTCTAATTGTCCATTAAAGTATTTTCAATTGCAAATCTTTAATCGCTGGGGCGAAAAAGTATTTGCTACTTCCGATGCGCATCAGCCTTGGGATGGAAGCTACAAAGATTCTCCCTTGTCAGCTGGAGTTTATGTCTATCAACTTATTTTAGTGAACGAACTAGGAGAAACAACATCAACTAAGGGGAGTATTACCTTGATACGTTAGTGTTTTACTTATACAATAAAAATAAACTCCACTACTAAACATTATTATATAAACTAAAAAATGTAAGGTTTGTGGTATAAATGGATACACTATCAACAACAATAATAGGTACAAGCCATACCATTGTATGTATTTTACCGTCAAGCGACTTTTACCTAAAAGCAAAAGAATTGCAACTAGCACATTGGTGGGCATAGCCCATAGCAAATTATAGTTCTTGAAAGTACTTGTATTGTCTGTCATTAACCACATCGCTAATAGAAAAGCACCTAATAGTCCAAATACGAGAAGCAATACTATAGCAATAAAGTAATGTAATCTGCGACTTTTAAAATAAATCGAGATGAGCAAGAGAATACAAATAGCAACAACTAAAACGAACAGATAATTAAAACTCTGTTTTTGTGTTTGGATCTTAGAGGGGAGTATTTCGATTTTTTTCTCTACAATTTTTTGTCCATTATTGGTGGCATGTTGGAACGCAATTAATAGATTTTCCGGCAAAAACAACTGTTCTTTACAGCTTGCCATTTTATCCATTTCTATTCCTAAAATTAAACTAAACCCTAACTCGACTAATGGATGATTACCCAACTTAGAATACAACATACTTTTAAATGAGGAGCTCGCATGGCAAAAAGAATCTTGGAAATTAAACGAAAAGGCAGAACCCAAATTTATCTCAAAAACATCTCTTATACGAGTAGCACAATTGTCAAATACAAAATCATACTGATAGGCATAATTTTCTGGCTGTGCATTCCACATTAAATAATCAAAGATTTTCTGGCGCTGTTGTATGTCTAATATCAACGCTGTTTCAACTACACCTCTACTTTCTTCTTTGTACTCTTGTAAAAATTCTTGTGTGGGAACAATGACAAGGAAAAATGTGGGTTTCCCTTTTAGAAAGTCTACATAGAATTGATTTATGGTAGAATTAAATGCACCATAATTAAAAACCACATCAATTCTATTCAAAGAATCAACCACACGTATTCCACTGTGCCCGAATGCGCTATAAATAGCATCACCTGGCATACAAGTCTCTAATCGTATGGATGATTTTTCACTGAGTTGAATAGATGTTTCCGCAAATGTAATCTGAGGTAGAATAAGTAAAAAAAGAAAGGTGAGGATTGCTTTCATATACTCCCCAAAATAAGAAAAACCTACTATTATTTAGTATGAACTTAACAATAGTAGGTCTGTAGTAAGCACAAAAGACTTACAGTGTATAAATTATTTTACGCCCAATGCAATTCGTTTGAAAGCGGTAACAGTCAATCCTTTTTCAGCCTCTGCTAAAAATTGAGTAACATTTTTGCTTCCGTCTTTTACGAATGGTTGAGTAAGTAATGTATTTTCTTTTAAGAACGTATTTGCTGCTCCTTCTGCAATTTTATCTAAAATGTTAGCCGGTTTTCCTGCAGCAACTGCTTTTTCTTTAGCAATAGCTACTTCACGATCAACAACTTCTTGTGCAACACCAGAAGCGTCAACAGCCAAAGGATTCATAGCTGCTACTTGCATAGCTACGTCTTTTCCTGCTTCAACGTTAACATCTGATTTAGGGTTATTCATAGCTACTAATACACCAATTTTGTTACCCGCGTGATTGTAAGCTACAACGGTTTCTCCTGTCAATTTTTCGTAAGCCGATAATTGAATTAATTCTCCGATAGCAGATACTTTCTCCTGTAATTTATCGGCAATTTTAGTTCCGTCTAATGTCAATGCTAATACTTCTTCTTTTGTAGAAGCACCTGCTGCTAATGCAGCATTAGCAACTGAAGTAGCGAAAGCTCTAAACTCTTCGTTTTTAGAAACGAAATCGGTTTCGCAAGAAACGTAAGCGATAACGCCTAATTTAGCATCTGCTGTAGTAACTGCTACGATACAACCTTCCGTTGTTTCACGTCCTGCTCTTAATTCAGCGATTTTAGCTCCTTTTTTTCTTAGGTAGTCGAATGCTGCTTGAATATCTCCGTTTGATTCTGTAAGGGCTTTTTTACAATCCATTAATCCTGAACCTGTCATGGTTCTTAATTCGTTTACTTGTGCTGCTGTGATTTGCATGATATTTTTTGTTTAAATTATTTTTTGATGAAAGCTATATTTTGACAAAATGCCAAATAATGTGTTTCAATATTTGGCATTTTGTGGTATAGTAGGTTGTAGCTTATTTTCTTGGTGCTCCTCCCGCTTTTCCGCGTCCTCCGCCAGAGTTACCTGTACGTTTTCTAGGACCGTTACCAGCGCCTTTTTTTCTGTCTCCGTCTCCTTCGCCATCAGCGTCAAAACGGATTCTTTCTGCTGTTTCCTCTTCTGTTTCTTCTTCTTTGCTATCAGCTCTTTCGGCCAATCCTTCTGCAATTGCATCAGCGATATAGTTACAAAGAATAGAGATAGATTTTGAAGCATCGTCATTTCCTGGGATAGCGAAATCAACTTTAGTAGGATCGCAGTTTGTATCTACGATTCCGAACGTGTTGATGTTCAAACGCTGTGCCTCTTTCAGTGCGATATGCTCGTGTCCGATATCTACTAAGAAAACGGCTGCAGGTACACGATTCAAGTTCGCGATACCACCTAACACACGCTCCATTTTTTGTTTTTCGCGGGTTAGTACCAATTTTTCTTTTTTCGTAACGCTCTCTAATGTTCCGTCTTGCAACATCTTGTCGATGCCTTGCATTTTCTTTACAGATTTACGGATAGTTGCGAAGTTCGTTAACATTCCTCCTAACCAACGATCAGTTACGAAAGGCATATTTACACGCGTTGCCGCTTCTTTAACTACTTCTTTTGCTTGCTTTTTAGTAGCAACAAACAAAACTTTTTTTCCTGACTTAGCAATAGATTTAGCTGCAGCTGCGGCTTCTTCCAACTTATCAGTTGTTTTATTTAAATCAATTACGTGTACACCTTTACGTTCTGCGAAGATGTATGGTAACATTTTTGGATTCCATTTTCTACGTAAGTGACCAAAATGAACACCCGCTTCCAATAATTCTTGATGAGATACTTTTGACATATTTTTCTCTTTAAATTGTTCAACCAAATATTAACGTTTAGAGAATTGCTCTTGTTTACGTGCTTTGCGAAGACCTGTTTTCTTACGCTCAACAACACGGGCATCTCTTCGAAGCATTTTTGCTTTTTTCAAAGCCGGGCGATTCTCTGCGTTGTCATTTACTAATGAACGTGCAATTCCCAATACGATAGCTTCAGCTTGTCCTTTCACACCACCACCAAAAACATTGGCTGTAACGTCAAATTTCCCAACAACATCTGCAGTTGTAAATACCGCCTCGATTTTTCTTACCAAGTGATCTACTGCAAAATATTCTTTGTAATCTTTACCGTTCACCACTACTGATCCACTTCCCGGAACGATAGAAACACGAGCTACGGCTGCTTTTCTACGACCTACTGTTTGTTTATTCTTTTCCATGATTATAATGCTTTTGGTTTTTGTGCTGTATGCGGATGCGTATCCTCTTTATACACAAATAATTTTTTGTACATCTGACGACCTAATGAATTCTTAGGTAACATCCCTTTCACCGCTAATTCGATCAACTCGTTAGAGTTTTTCGCCATAATTTCTTTTGGTGAACGATGGATTTGACCTCCCGGATAACCTGTGTAGTGAACACGAGTCTTTTCGTTTAACTTATTACCGGTCAATTTTACTTTCCCGCTATTAATAACGATTACGAAATCTCCACAATCAGCATGTGGCGTAAAGGTAGGTTTGTGTTTGCCTCTCAATACTGAAGCAATTTTCGAAGCCATACGACCTAATGTAAGGTTTTCAGCGTCCACGATAAACCACTCACGCTTTACTTCGTGTGCAGCCACCGATTTGGTTTTGTAACTTAGTGCATCCATTATCTATACTTTAATTCTTGTTTTTTTGAAAAATGGACTGCAAAGCTATCTTTCTCTCCCGTTTCTGCAAATATTTTCCCCTAATTATTTTACTCGACCTTTATAACTTGTTGAAAATCAGCATAAAAATGGCAAATATTTTTTATTGATAATTTTGTGAAGGATGAATTTCCGACATCATTTTAGGCTGTTTAGCTCTGGTCGGCAGGGATCCCGACCATCAAGAGTGAATATTTGCCCTTGGTTGGCATCCTTGCCGACCAATTCAAAAGAGAAAGTATTAGTAATATACTTCAATACTTAAACATGTTAAATACTATATCCAATCCTCATATCTCGACAAAAAAGAGAAACTTAAATCACCTGCTAAGTAAAAACGAGCCGAAGAATAAAAATAATCTTCCTCGCGTTGACAAAGGTTCCACTTCTCTTGCAACGGATTGTTGTGTATATAATCTACTTTCTGTTCTGCAACTTGGCGATTATAAATACCTATTGTTCTCGAGCGCCTTTCCCAAAAATGAAATTCTCTATCCTCTTGCGTTGACGTATATTGTTGAAGCAGAGATGGATCTTGGTGTAACAAATATTCCCTAAACTGAGAACCGGTGTAACTCTTTATCCTTCCTCCGAGATCATAATTGGCATCCAGTTTGGTCCACAAAACATGAAAATGATTTGGCATTATCACAAAGGCATGCACTTTTGCCTTGTCAGTTTTTACTACCCAGTCCAAAGAATGAACAATACACAATTTCAGCTTATCGTCTGTCAATAAAGGCTTCCAAGAGTTGATGGTTGAGGTGAAGAATTCCATAGTATGAAAATAAGGAATTTTCTTGGTCGGCAGGGATGCCGACCAGAGACATCTCTGATGGTGGTCGACATCTCTGCCGACCAGTCTAATAGGCAAATGGAATAAAATTCTTAAGTCTGTTGGAATCAGCCCTATTAGTACTGAATAATATTAGGAACGATAATGCCGCGTGAAGGGTTGTAGCGGAAAGCCCACAGTGTCGCTGGAAGCGGCACGAGGACTTGCAGCGAAAAACCTGACCCGCTTCTTAGTGGGACACGCACAAAGAAATTGCTTTTCAAACTAAATAAGGCAGTGGTCGGCAGGGATGCCAACCACCAAAAGAAAAATGGCAAATATTTTTTATTGATAATTCGGACGCACTTCTAAATTCTCCCCAAAAACCCACTCACCGACCGATAGAAATAGCTAGTGGCCTCGAAAAAACCCATGTGGCCGCACTCCGGCAGAAAATGGAAATCGCCAAATTTTGGAATGGAGGCCATGCGAAACGAAATGGAACTGGCAATGGCCGTATCCTGACCTCCGCAAAACATAAACACGGGCTGCTGGAATTGGGCAAGTATGGGTGCGTAATCCGGACGATCAATCATGGCTTTCGCTCCTTGCGCAATGGCCTCTGCCGAAATGTACTTGCCCGCCTCTTGTAATTTACGAATGGTGGGAATATGCTGCGAAACATGGTCCGGAGCAAACAAATTGCCATAGAATTCCTTCAAAAACACACCTGTACCGTGGCGATGAATAAAGTCTATCGATTTTCTGCGATTGGCGATCCGATCGGGCGAATCTTGAAAGCAATGCGAATGAATCAAACCCAATCCTTTCAACTGTTGAGGGAAACGAGCGGCATAGGCCAAGGCAACATAACCGCCCATGGAGTGCCCCATAATAGTAAATTGCTTTATGGCCAGACCCTCCATGATTTGATGCACAATGGAAGTAAGGTCGTCTATAGTATATTCCGATGAGAGTAGTGTCGATTGTCCGAACCCCGGCAAATCAATAGCCACAAACAATTGCTTCGCGCGATGCGCCTCCATCCATTGCTGCCAAACACTACTGTCTTCGCAATAGCCATGCAACAATACCACCGGCTTTCCTTTTCCGTGTATTTTATAATGAATACGCCCTCCTTTATAGCTGGTGAAAAAACTTTGCATCCTGAACAATCAAAAACATTAAACTTGCACACAAATAAATTGCATTATTTCCATTTTCAATAACTAATTGGAATTAACCATTCCTTTCATCATTTGTCAATTCATGGGCGGTAGAAAAAACAAAAAGAAAAAAATTGCAGCGGTAGATACCTTTCCGAACGTATTTCAAAATCCCGATTTTCAAGATCCGCACTTATATAGTTCTGAAGGACAACAATTGGATGTGAAAGGCAAGTGGAACGAACTTATCTTTAAAAACAATCAACCCATTACCTTGGAGTTGGCTTGCGGTAAAGGGGAATACACAGTAAACCTGGCCAAAAAATATCCGGAAAGAAACTTTATCGGCATCGATTTTCGTGGACCGCGAATTTTCACCGGAGCGAAAATAGCCCTCGATGAACAGTTGACCAATGTTGCGTTTGCGCGCATGAAAATCGAAAACATCACTAACTTTTTTGCGACCGAAGAGGTAGCTGAAATCTGGATTACTTTCCCCGATCCATTCCCGAAAGACAAACACGAAAAGCATCGTTTAACCTTCCCGAAATTTTTGGAGCGCTACAAACAAATCCTAAAAAAAGACGCGATTTTGCAATTGAAAACCGATGATATTGATTTGTTCCGCTACACCAAAAGTGTGATTGAAAGTGAAAAGCTAAACCTGGTTTATTACAAAGAAGATATTTATGCAACACCTCTCGATTTCGAAGTTTTAGAGATTAAAACTTTCTACGAAAAACAGTTTTTAGCGCAAGGAAAAAGCATCAATTATTTGCAATTCAAATTCGCATGAACCATTCCGAATCCACGCGCAATTTCTTCGAAGATGTTTACGATGTAGTTCGTCTGATTCCAAAAGGCAGAGTAACTTCGTATGGCGCCATTGCCGCTTATTTGGGCAGTCGCGGTTCTTCGCGCATGGTGGGTTGGGCAATGAATGCGGCACACGGACAAAAACCTCCCGTACCGGCTCATCGCGTAGTGAACAGAAACGGTTTACTCACCGGTAAACATCATTTTGAAACACCAACGAAAATGGAAGAACTGCTTAAAAAAGAAGGTGTAATCGTAGAAAAAGAAGCGGTAAAAGAATTCAAAAAACTGTTCTGGGATCCTTCCGCAGAGTTATTGTAGAGCCTCCAGTTTTTTAACGGCACGGTCGTGATAAACACCCGTAGTTTTTGTCAAAGATTGCAAGAGTTCTTTTGCTTCGGCTGTCTTTCCTTTCTTCAACAATATATTCGCTTTATACCATTTCGAGCCTTCGACATAGACGCCCTTTTTCAACAACTTATCAAACTGCTGCTCTGCCTTAGCGGTGTTACCATTAATATAGGTACTCACTCCTCCAAAATAAGCAGCATCAGCATTATCGGGCGATTTGGCTAACACTTCATTGAACTTAGTTTCCGCATTTTTGTAATCGCCACTAGTAAACAAACTCATCCCTTGGGCAATATCGGTTTGAGGTACAGCTTCTTTCTCTTCGGCAACTGCTTTTTTAGCAGAAGCCGCAGAAGCTGTTGAAACATCAGCAGCTTTAGCCTTATTCAATGTTCCAATATCATCTTTATATCCTGCTTGTACCGGGGCTGCAGCTACTGCACCGGAAATATTTTCATCCGCCATTTCTGCTCTAGAAGACTTGTCGACAACCGGTTCCATCGTCATACTGCCGGGCGCTGTTGTTGCATTCTCAGCCACAGCAACAGTTGTTACACCAGTTGAATCAGAGGCCACCTCAAGTGGTGCAAGGGTTGAATCGGACACTGTTTTGCTCGCCATAAGTGCCGCATCAATACTGTCTTGATTTACCGTTTCGACCATTGCCAATTCTGTTTTCGGTTGGTTTTGGTAGAACATGAAAATCACCCCAACACCCACCACAAGAGCCACCAAGGCCGCTGCATAGGCAAAAACTGACCAATGTATCTGAAGTGATTTTGTATTTGCCTTTGTTAAACCCGTTCTGTTTCGAATATTTGTTTTGATTTCTTCAACGGAAGAAAAACCCTGAGACACACTCGCGCTGACTTTCATTCCTTCAATAGCATCTTGCGCAAACGGATCGTTCGCTAAAATAGCCTCGAACTCTTTGCGTTGCTCTTCTGCAAGCGAACCTTCCATATAGCATCGCACCGCCTCCTCGGTGAGCAAGCCATTTTGCGTTAATCCTATATTTCTTTGTTTAGCCATTTTTATTTTCTGTCAAAAACAATTTCAAATTCCGTTTCCCGTTTTGGATGTGACTCTTCACATCGTTTAAGCTAAATCCCGTTTTCTCGGCAATGTCTTTATAGCTCATTTCTTCCAAATAGAAAAGCTTCACACATTGCTGTTGCTCGGGTTTCAGTGCCGAAAGTCCTTTTTCAAGTCCGTTCAGCATCAACTCCTTTTCAGCCTTTTCATCAAGATGCGCATCCACATCCGTTTCCACATTTTGCTGCTGTTCCTTTACAATTTTTTGCGTATTTGTTTTCTGGGAAGCCGCTTTTCGGAACTCCATCATGCAGTAGTTCTTCACTACCATATATAACCAAGGTTTGAAAGCAGTAATATGATGCTTCTTCAACTCTTTCAACAACTTCTCGAAAATCTGCATAGTGGCATCCTTCGCATCATTGTCGTTCTGTAAATACTTCATGCAAACCCCATACACCAAGTGGGTGTAGCGGGTATATAACTCCCCCACATAGACCGTATCGTGCGAGTTTCGGTAATACTCGACCAAGTCTTCGTCTGATACGCTATTGTAGTTATTTTTGCTCAAATGTTATTTCGCTTGAAGTCGAATATACTAGCTAATTCCATACCAAAAACTACCATATCCACCTTGTGCAAAAAGAAGTGCAGAAAAGTAGGCAATTTTCCCCCGTACTAAGTAAATGTAAAGAAATGTAAAATTGAAATTAGATTTATGGAATAATTGTTGCAAACCATCTTATTGTTCAAAACACAAATATATGCGATCGAAAAAATCATCATCCATTATTCTTCTCTCCTTAGCAACACTTACCGGCTCTCTGCTTTATGGTTTTGCAGCTGCTTTCCCCTTTGCGAACGAATCGGCAGTGCTGAAAAAAGTGAGAGGTTTATTCGAATCGTTTCAAAAAGAAAACCGAAACGAGCGAATCTATATTCAAACTGATAAGACCTATTACAAACCGGGTGAAGCCGTTTGGTTTTCAGCTTTTGTGCGCAACGAAGATGATTTGAAAGCATCTGATTATTCTGATATCATACATATAGAATTGATTTCACCTCGTGGAAACGTAGACCAACAATATCGCTTAATTGCCGAAAACGGAGTAGCCAAAGGCGATTTCGATTTGACCGGTTATTTAGGGGGTGTCTATAAAATTCGAGCATTTACCGAATATCAAAAAAACGATTCGAGCATTTTAAAAGCGGAAAAAGAAATTACGCTTCAAACTGCTGTTTTGCCGCGTTTGAAAATGAAGTTGGATTTCGACAAAAAGAGCTATGGCAAGGGCGATAAAGTACATGGCGATTTGAGTTTTACATCTAACGAAAACAAAGCTATTGCGAACACTAAAGTAGATTACACCATTTCGTTGGATGGCAATACATTATTAGAACAAAGTACGATCACAAATGCAGAGGGTAAGGCTAATTTAGATTTCACTTTGCCTAAAGATTTGAAAAGTATCGATGTTTTTGCCAATGTAAAAATCAACTTTGAAGGCAACACTGAATCAATATCAAGAACAGTACCTGTAGTGTTGAATCAAATTGCATTGAGCTTCTTCCCGGAAGGAGGCGACATGATTGACGATATAGCCGGTAAATTAGCCTTCCGCGCTTTGAACGAATTCGACAAACCGGTAGATATTTCCGGATTTGTATTTGACGATAACGATAAAGTGATTACCACTTTTTCATCGTTACATGCAGGTATTGGCGCCTTCAATTTCACACCGAAAAAAGGAGCCACTTACCACGCCAAAATTACCAAACCGGAAGGCGTTTCTGAAATCTATACCTTGCCGGATGCCATTGGCAATGGTTATCAGTTGAGCGTAAAATCGAACAACAGCACAGCGCTGAATTTGGGCATATATAGCTTCAAAGCGGACTCTGTTTCCATCTTAGCTCAATCACGTGGCAAAGTATACCACAGCTCATCATTTGCAGCCGTTAAAGGACTTAACAACTTCACTATCAATACCGATAAAATGCCGGTGGGTGTTTCGCAAATTACTTTGTTTGACGGCAAAGGTATTCCACGCGCTGAACGTTTAGTTTTTGTGAACGAAGCGAAACAATTGAGCGTGAAAATCACGCCTGATAAACCACAGTACAAACCGCGCGAAAAAGTAACCTTAAATATTCGTACGCTTGATGAAAACGGATTGCCGGTAAGCAGCGATTTAGCCTTGAGTGTGGTAGACGATAATTTACTTTCCTTTGCCGATGATAAACAAGGCACTATTTTATCGAAAATGTTACTGGAACCGGAATTGAAAGAATCGGTGTTTGAACCCAATTTTTATTTCGATAAAAAAGAAGCGAAAGCCAAAGAAGCGTTGGATAATTTGTTGCTCACCAGTGGTTGGAGACGATACACTTGGAAAGAAATCACTGCGGCTAATCGCCCAACCATTCAACACAAAGCGGAGAAAGCTATTTTGTCGGGAACAGTGTATGATGCCAATAAATCGAAACCATTACCGGGAGCAAAATTGACTTTGAAAAAATCGGGCAAAACGGTAACTACCGATAAAGACGGAAAATTCACACTCATCAATTTCAACATCAGCGATGACCATGAATTATTGATTAAAGCCGATGGATTGGGTGAAAACACAGTGCACTTTTCGATGTACGAACAAGATGTAACCTATTACCTCTATGGTCCGCAATTTATGTACAAAGGAGGCGACAGACCTCGTCCGGTGCCTATGGCTGCAAGAGGTGGCAGAGGAGAAATGATGAAAAACAAAAACGTGGAAATCATGGAAGGAGCTGTGATGATGGATGATGCTATGGCGGCTCCTGCAGCTGCAGAAATGATGGTAGATGTGGCTTCAGCGAAAGATGAAGCCGACATGAAAGATTTAGGCGAAGTGTTTCAACAAGTTCCTGCCGAGTTATTGGAAAAAGAAGAAGTTGGCGACTTGCGTTTTGCGGAGATAAAAAAAGCAGATCGCAAACAAATGCCGGAGCAAGTAACGTATTACCGCGCGAAAGAATTTCCAAAACGTGTGTATGCTAAAAACGATACTACGCGTTCTGATTTAGCCACAACGGCCTATTGGAACGGACATGTAACAACCGACATGAACGGAAAAGCCAAAGTAGAATTTGTAGCGAACGATTTAATTTCTTCGTTTAGTGCCGTGGCAGAAGGCTTTGGTGCTGATGGCGAAATTGGAAGAGGAGAAAGCAGTTACATCACGAACATTCCTTTTTCAGTGGATGCAAAATTACCTTCAGAGATGGTAAGTGGCGACCAAGCTAATGTAGCGGTGTTTTTGAAAAACAATACCGATGAAAAAATTGAAGGGGTATTGGATGTGAAAACGAATCGTTGCATTAAAACCAGTGGAAAAAGCACAAGCACTATTTCATTGGCTCCAAAGGAATCGAAATTGGTGAACATCCCGTTGGAAGCGACTTCGAACATTGGCGATGGTAAAGTAGATATTTCTTTCCGTGGCAACTACAGCGACTTCTTAAGCAAGTCGATTAAAATTGTGGCGAAAGGATTTCCGGCCAACATTGCACTTGCCGGACAGCAATTGCAGAAAACACATTTCATTCATGTGCAGAATATAATTCCGGGTTCCATGAAGGTGACCTTCAATGCATATCCAAGTGTTATGACCGAATTGATGAAAGGCATAGAAGCTATATTGCAAGAGCCTTATGGTTGTTTCGAGCAAACGTCTTCTTCGAACTATCCAAACATTATGGCGATTGACTATCTGCATAAAATGGACATCAAAAATCCGGAATTGGAGAAAAAAGCCATGGACTTGTTAGACAAAGGGTATCAGAAATTAGTGTCGTTCGAAACCAAAGAAAACGGCTACGAGTGGTTTGGTGCGGCTCCGGCTCACGAAGCACTTACCGCCTATGGTTTACTGGAATTCGAAGACATGAAAAAAGTGTATCCGAAAGTGGACCAAGCCATGATTGACAGAACAAGAAAATTGTTGTTGGATAAACGCGATGGCAAAGGTGGTTTTGTTAAGAATCCAAGAGCGCTCGATAGCTTTGGCGGTGCCGATGAAGATATCACCAATGCCTACATTGTGTATGCCATGACCGAAAGCGGTTACAAAGATTTACAGAAAGAATTGGATGCGGTTTACGCAAGCGCCAAGAAAACGAAAGACCCTTATATTGTAGCATTAGCAGCTAATTCGCTGTACAATGTGAGCGACAACAAACGTGCCGATGAGTTGATGGACATCCTCGTGAAAAAACAAAACGACTTTGGCTATTGGACCGGGGATCGACATTCTATTACGCGTTCAACAGGTGATGCATTAAAAATTGAAACTACTTCGCTAGTTGGTTTAGCGATGATGAAAACAGAAACATCGAACCAAATGGCATTGCAAAATGGAGTGCGCTATTTAGTAGGTGCAAGAAACGGCTTGGGTGGTTTCGGTTCTTCTCAGTCTACCATTTTGGCATTGAAAGCCTTAACGAAATATGCGCAATACAGCAAAAAAACTGATGAATCGGGTACTGTTGAAATCTATGTAAATGATAAACTGGTGGGCTCGAAAGCATACGAAAAAGGCGAAAAGAAAAACGTGACCATTGATAGTTTGCAAGGCTTCTTCAAAGAAGGCAAACAGAAAGTGGAAGTGAAATTCAAAGGTTGCAAAAACGCTCTTCCATATTCAATGAGCGTGGCCTACAACACGAGCTTGCCACAATCGTCAAAAGAATGTGTGCTAGGGTTAGAAACAAAACTAAACACAGCAAATACTAAGGTGGGTGAAACGGTTCGTCTTTCAGCTGTATTGAAAAACGTAACCGATAAAGGACAACCGATGAGTATGGCTATTTTAGGCATACCTGCAGGGCTTTCGGTGCAACCGTTTCAGTTAAAAGAATTGATGGACAAACATGTGATAGATTTCTACGAAACCACCGGGAACAATGTGGTGTGTTACTATCGTTCTTTGGCTCCAAACGAAAGCAAGAACATTAATCTCGATTTGAAGGCTGATATTGCCGGAACATACGAGGCCGCTGCTTCTTCTGCCTATCTCTATTATACGAATGAGTTGAAAACTTGGAATAGCGGAGCAAAAATCACGATTAATTAACGTTACCGGCATAAAAACAAAAAGCCGCAAGTAGTTTTACTTGCGGCTTTTTTTTGCCTTAATCGTTATTTTACACAAGTAAATTCTAACTCCAGTTTAAGTGGAGCAGAATTAATAATAGTATCATATGATGTTGTATATACCAAGTTGCTTTTATCCAACTTTTTAATTTTGTAAATAGTTGTAGTAGTGGCATCCGACACAGTTACTTCATCGCCATTTTTATTAATCTCATATAAAAACGGTGTGGGATCTATACCTGTTAAATTAATGGTTCCGCTGCATTTTGCTGATTTAGCTGAGCATTCGTCAAATTGAATTGTGGCATTTGTATAGCCAAACTGTGCCATGTCGAAAGAGAATCCTAATGCACTAATCTTGGTATAGCGCCAAGAGCCTTTCAACTTATTTAGTGCTTGCTGATCTTTAGCACATGAAGAAATGAGGAATAAAAAGGCGATAAGGATACCGCCAACGAGGGTTGATTTTTTCATAATAGATGTTGTTTGTTTCTAACGAAAGTATTGTTTTTATAGCAAACGGCTAAATTTTCATCATCAATGGAATTCTGCAACACAATATTTTTTTAGTTATACGTTCTAGTTTCAAAATTAAATACATGAACAGAAGCTCTACTCCACTCTCCGACAAAAAAGATATGCTGAAAAACAATTTGATTGACAAGATGGACGCAGAATTGAGCCGTCATTTCCACAACAGAATGATGAAGCCTAGCGAAACCAGCCTGAACATCATAAAAGCATATAGTTTAAAACAAGGCAACGCTGTTGCTGTGTAGTCGAAAACTAAGATTATACGTTTTTTGTAAAATTTTAATTTGCTGATTTTCAGTTAATTAAATTCACATGCAAAATATTTTAGTGAAAAAACTAAGTATTTTAGCAAATCCATTTACCTTTGCCTCATCAAAATAACAAACACTATGGCAGACGATAAAGACAGAAAGGAAAAGATGAAGGCACTCCAACTCACGTTGGATAAAATCGACAAAGCCTACGGAAAAGGAACTATCATGAAATTGGGTGATTCCAAAATTTTGGCGGCAGAAGTCATCTCTACCGGTTCACTTGGATTAGATATTGCTTTAGGCATTGGTGGTTTACCCAAAGGCCGTGTAGTAGAAATCTACGGACCGGAATCTTCGGGTAAAACAACATTAGCAATTCACGCAATTGCCAGTTGTCAAAAAGCAGGAGGAATTGCAGCGTTCATTGACGCAGAGCACGCCTTTGACAAAGCCTATGCTGAGAAATTAGGAGTAGACGTAAACAATCTTTTGATTTCGCAGCCGGATGATGGAGAGCAAGCGTTGGATATTGCAGAGCATTTGATTCGTTCCGGAGCGGTTGATATTTGTGTGATTGACTCCGTTGCTGCCTTGGTACCGCGTAGCGAGTTAGAAGGTGAAATGGGAGAATCGAAAATGGGATTGCAAGCGCGTTTGATGTCGCAAGCACTCCGAAAACTTACCGGAACGATTAACAAAACAGGTTGCTGCTGTATTTTCATCAACCAATTACGTGAGAAAATTGGAGTGATGTTCGGTAACCCGGAAACCACAACGGGTGGAAATGCTTTGAAATTCTATGCTTCGGTGCGATTGGATATTAGAAGAATTGGGCAAATTAAAGACAAAGAAGAAATTGTAGGGAACAGAACGAAAGTGAAAGTGGTGAAAAACAAAATGGCTCCACCGTTCAGAACTACCGAATTCGATATCATGTATGGCGAAGGGGTTTCTAAAGTGGGTGAGATTGTAGATATAGGAACCGAGTTAGAGATTTTGCAAAAATCGGGCTCTTGGTATAGCTACGATGGAACAAAATTAGGTCAAGGTCGTGAAGGGGTGAAGCAATTGCTCACCGACAATCCGGAACTGGCATTAGATATTGAGAAAAAAATTAAGGCGAAGTATTTAGCCGGTGTTGAAGTGGTGAAAGTAGAGCCACTCACGGAAGACGAAAAAGTATAAACGATTCGCAATTATTTTGGTTAACAATTGATGAATTGAATCCGCCTGAGCAATCGGGCGGATTTTCGTTTTATATGGATGTACGATTTCCACTTGAACTAAATCTTTAGTTGTTTTACCCCAACATAGCATTATGAAAAAGAACATCACCATTGTGGGCGGTGGCATTGCCGGACTTACCACTGCCATTGCTTTAAACAAAGCAGGATTTTCCACCACTATTTTCGAAGCGGCATCGGAAATAAAAGCTGTAGGTGCAGGATTAGCGCTAGCCGCCAATGCTATGAAAGCCTTTCAGAAAATAGGCATTGCGGAAGACGTTATTGCTGAAGGAAGAATTCTCCCTGCGTTTTTGTTGCTCGATCAGCAAGGAAAACAATTGGCGAAAACAAACAGTGAAGCACTGAGTAAAAAATATGGGGTAGATAATTTCACGATTCATCGGGCTGATTTACACCGTGTATTACTTTCCAAATTAGACCCTACAACGGTACACAGCAATAAACGAATTGTAGATATAGTAACGCAGGGCGAAAAAACGTTATTGACTTTTCAAGACGGAAGTATGCATGAAGCGGAAGTATTGGTGGCGGCCGATGGGATTCATTCGCCTATTCGAAAAAAATTGTTGCCCAATTCTAAAGAGCGGTATGCCGGATACACTTGTTGGAGAGCCATTATCGACAACACTAAACTTCAGATTACGGAATCGTCTGAAACCTGGGGAAACAGTGGCCGTTTTGGGATTGTACCCTTAGCGCACAATAAAATTTATTGGTTTGCCTGCATCAATGCGAAAGCGCAAGACGAAAAGATGAAAGCCTACCGTGTGGCTGATTTACTGGAGCATTTCAAAGACTTTCATGTGCCTATTCCGCAGATATTACAAGAAACCAAAGATGAACATTTGTTGTGGAACGACATCAATGATTTACAACCTATTCATCAACTTGCCTTTGGAAACATAGTGTTGATAGGCGATGCAGGGCATGCCACTACTCCAAATATGGGACAAGGGGCTTGTCAGGCGATTGAAGATGCCATAGTTTTAGCCGATGAATTAAGCAAAACAAATGATGTAGCCGCGGCCTTCAAAGCCTTTGAAAACAGGCGAATCCAACGCGTGCACCGCATCGTGAACACCTCGTGGACCTTTGGCAAAATTGCGCATATCGAAAACCCGTGGTTGATTAGCGCTCGTAATTTTTTGTTTAGACATATTCCGGCAAGTATCAATGAAAAGCAAGTGCAGGTGGTGTATGATGTTGATTTTTGAAACTGCTTCTGTTTTTCGTCACTTCGATCCGTCAGAGGCGGAGAGAAGTCTCATTTATTATTGCTGAGATTTCTCCTCGAAGACTCGTTCGAAATGACGACACAACGCGCCCTCGCTCGCTTCCAGCGAGTGAGTCTTCAAAATGCCTCCGGCTGCTTTTGAATAGATGCTAGACGCTGAGATTGAAAATTACTTCAGTCAGAAGTAGGTGGAATTGAACCGTTCCTTTTCCTATCCCTTTTCAACGCATATAACCCAAGGGACATGTATATTATAAAGCATATCGCTAGTACAGATAACCAAAATGAATTGCCTGTAAAAAATGGCCAAAATTCTCCCCACATCATTTGATTAAAATAGTATAAATCAATCTTGAATATTGCCTTTTCAGGCATTTCCGGCAAGAAAATCACCTCAGCATTTCTTAAAAATGGTTGCTCTTCTCTATCAATATCCCTGATCCGACTAGTCTGCCACGTATAGTAACCTGTATCTATTTCTCCTTGGTACTTGAATACAAAAGGAAACGCAGTTGCAGTTTTCCCACCACCTAACCAAAAGGGAGGAGGAAAATTAGCTGTTGCGGTTACTCCCCTCTTTTCTAATTCTTTGTGATACTCATAACTACGACAAGTATTTTGGAATAGATAAAACAAAGGGAATATTACTACAAAGAAAAAAATTAGTAAGCCTTCTATATCATCAATGAGTTGTTTCATAGTATCGTTCTAAGGGTTGGGGTCGCTTTTGAATAGTGATTTTTTTGCTTTTTAAAGTTACAAAAAGTAGAGAAACAAAAAGGGGTAAAACTAAATATGTTGGTTCGAAAAACAAAAATAGGAAGGGACAGAGGTGGTCGTATATTGCGACCACCTTATTTTATGTCTTTAGTTTTATACCCTATTCTTACTCTTTCTGTTTGGGGTTCATCAAGCATTTTTCCAACGGCTTCAAAGAGCAATTTTAAATCGGCATCGTGAGCTGTAATCTTCTGCTCTACTTTCATCAGTTTTACCAAAATGTCTTTGTGTGTTAGCGCCATTTCGCGCATTTGCATAAATACACGCACAATTTGAATGTTCATAGCTATTGCCGTTTCGCTATTAATTACACTCGCAAGCATTACAGCGCCATGTTCTGTAAATGCAAAGGGTAATGTTTTAGAAAATTTAAGCGGACCGAGGTGGTCGCAAATTGCGACCACCTCGTCTTTTTCTTGCTTTGTAAGTTGAAACATGAAATCTTCAGGAAATCGGAAACTATTCCGTTTTACAGCTTCGTTTAGCCGTTTTGTTTCAACGCCATATAATGTTGCTAAATCTCTATCGATCATCACTTTTTTATTTCGCAAATGCAAAATTTTGCTGATGATAATTGTTTCGGGGATGAGTACTTGCCTTTTCATATTTGGGGTTAATTGATTTTGCAATAGTTGTTGTGCTTGGTTTGCAACAATTACTAAAAGTAAAACTCAATTTCCAAATAAATAAAAAGGATACTATAATTTTTTTTGTTCATTTTCAATGCAGATTCTTCGCTCCGAAGACTTTGCTCAGGATGACAAAATAAACTTACTTGCACAATGTTTGCGTGAGCGATGGAAGCGGAAATCCTTTGCCGATTCCGAGAGGCAAAGATTGCAGCGGACAGCGCGGCCCGCTTCTTAGTGGAGCACGCCCACATGCAAATCATCAAAATAAAAAAGGGTAAGATGATGACTCACCTTACCCTTTGCAACAAAAGCGATGGTATTATTCTATGACTAGTTTTCCTTTGCCGATGAGTTGTCCGTGTTGTTTCAACTCGTAGATGTAAACGCCTTGTTTCAATTCGTTTCGGTTGAACTGCATGGCTTGTGGGTTAGCGTAGGTTTGATTTGCTACGATTCTACCGGTTAAGTCGAATGCGGTTAACTGCATCTCTTCTGCTGCTGCGCCTTTTACCGAGATAGTGGTGAACGAAGAGAATGGATTTGGAGCAACTACGATATTTGTGGCCTCTAATTCGCCATCAATTCCAGTGGTTACTGCTATTACATTCTCGGCAGTATTAGTAACTACAGCTTCGTTGAAATCGAAGAATATTTCTGCTGTATTGTTAACGATGGTTCCAATAGCTGCAGTATTCGGTTTCACGGAGAAACGTACAAAGCCGTGACTTTCTTTTTCGTTGTGGAAACTATCGGCCAACATAATATTGCTGAATTTGAAATTCAACTTGTTGCCATCGCGAACTACTTGGCAGTTGTGGCTTGCGCCTAACATTTTGAATGAATTCAAATCTATATTCGCTTGTAACTCATCTTTGATAATCACGTTCACTGCCGGAGCTGTTCCTGTGTTTTGGAAGTTCACGGTGTATTCTAAGTCGGTATTCGGCAAGATGTATTTGGTTGATGTTTCAGGATGCGTGTACGTTCCGTTGGCTAACTTGTTGTTTGGATCCCATGAACCTGTAACGATTTGGTGGAGCGTATCTCTGTTATTCGCCAAGTTAATATCAGGATTGATGGTTGGTGTTACGGTAACCAAGTTAAACACAGGTGTTCCCAATGCTACAGAGGTTGGCAAAGTAAAGTTCACATAATATCCAACGCAATCGCCAGGAACTAATGTTGGCACATTAAACGAAAGCGTATGTGCACTTGTGTTGTGTGAGGTTTGTGTTGGAGATGCGTAGGTAAATAACAAACTCGGATCGTAATACATGCTTGCTACTCCGCCTGTTGTAACGGTTCCAACGTTACATACATCTACCCAATAGTAAGCCGGGAAGCCCGGTGCTACGGTAGAAATTTGTCCAATCGAGATTTCTAAGTTAACGCCCGGTTGTACATAGATACCGAAGTTGTTGTTTGGATATGTTGCACCCACTGTAGTGGCGTTCACGCTAATAGATGCAGGTGAAACGGTTGCTCCTGTATATGGTGCATATGGTGTGCACGATAAAGCATAATTTCCGGCAGGCATGTTAATCACATAATAGCCGCTTTGATCGGTGTATGCATAATATCCGCCAACAATAACACTTTGGTAAGCTACAGGACCTTCGCCCGGATCTTTTACTCCATTGTTGTTTGCATCTAAATAAATGAATCCGGAGATGGTAACGCCTGAATTTTGATAGCCAAAATTAAAGCCGCAAATTTTTGAGCCGGATGTATCGTTCAATAGGTAATAGCCACCCTGTGTAGAATCTAAAGGATTTGGCACCGGCACTGTTGTTACCACACAGCAATTTTGGTTTGGATTAGGATAAGCGTAGATGTAGTTTGTTCCACAAGGGACAACAATTTCGTAATGACCAAACGTGTCGGTGAAAGCTGTATAGTTTCCGGCATTCACATAGGTATTAGAAATACCTTGTTCTCCGGCATCCTTCACGCCATTGCCGTTGATGTCGTTAAATACTTCACCGCAAATGGTATCGTAGCAAGTGGGTTGTTGGCCATAGCAATAGGTTGCAGTAGCTGAACATCCATTGGCATCTAAAACCGTAACAGTATAACAAGTGGAAACATTGCAGACAGTTACAACTGAACCTGTCATTCCATTGTTCCACATAAAAGTATATGGAGCAACGCCTCCGCCAATAGTAACGGTTAACACATCGCATAAACCTGCAGCTGTTTTAGTAATAAAAGCTTGCGGTGGATTAGGGCAAGAATTGCCGCAACTATCTACATAGATGTAAACCGTATTAGTATCACATAATTGCGGGCTTCCGTTATCACATACTGAATAAACGAATTGATCTAGACCGCTAAATGCAGGTACTGGAGTATAGTAAATCATTCCGTAAGAAATGAAGGTTGCTATGCCAGGAACAGCATTCACTACTATAGAATAAGTTAAAGAATCATTTGCATCTGGGTCTGAAGTGAGTGATGTTAAATCTATATCACGTCCAGAAGCAGTATTACACATTTGTGTAGTAAAAGGTTGTGCTACCGGTGGGTGATTTACATTTATACAGTTTGGAGACACCCATACTGATACTTTACCGGTGTCGCATAATCCATTTGAATTACATACACTATAATAGATATAAGCCGTTCCGTTAAAACCTGCGTTTGGTTCGTACCCTAATGCGCCCGATGGACTTAACGTTGTTGTGCCTGTAGATGTTCCTAAGATTGAAACGGTTGGCGAGCTTAACTGTTGATCATTGTTTAAAACATCGATAACCACCGCATTACCAGGTGTGGTGCAGGTTGAATCATCAGCAGCTAATGGTTTAAGTGTTGAGGTATTGATTTGAACTATATGGCAATAACTTGCAGAGCATTGCATATTATCGTAAACCGTAACACAATAGGTTGTGGTATTGGTTGGCGATACCGTTATTTGAGCCGTGTTTGCACCAGTGCTCCATACATAAAAATAAGGCGCTGTACCTAATGCCGCTGTAGCCGTTAAGGTTGTAGATTGTCCGGCATTGATTAATGAATTACCGGTTACTGTTACTACCGGAGGGTTCGAACAAGGATTTATAGTAATGGAATTACAGAAGGTATCTGAACAAAAAGTTACCCCATTTTGCGCCACGCTGAAAAGCAGACACACATTGTATGTTCCCGGCTGCGCAAAGGTATGTAAAGGGTCTTGTTGTGTTGAACTTGAGCCATCGCTAAATGTCCATAAATAGGAATAGGAAATTGTTCCACCTACAGGTGTACTGCTATAACTGGTATCATTGAACTGTACCGTATTCCCATTTACATTAAAAAGGTAATAGGCTTGACAACCTATTTGTGCTTTGGCATACATGCCCATCATAATGAGCAAACATGCCATGATTAATTTGTGTGTTTTCATAATATCTGTTTTAGAATGAAATTGAATTACAGTACAAATATGATTCGATAAAAGAGGAAAATAATATCAGAATAAGACTTTTCTTACTTACTTAAGACAACTATTTCAATTGTTCCTTTGTTTTAATCCACTGTAAGTAATTCACCAATTGACTGCCTTCGTGTTTGCGCATTGCCTTGTCGGTTAACAACGACTTAATCGTATTTGTAACAGATTCGTTCTTCCATCGCCCGTCCCACTTGGCTACAAGTTTCAACAAATCGTAGATTTTTTTCTCGGCATAAGCTTCTTCGTTTTGCCACTCCTCTTTAAATTGTCGTCTTACTTGTTCAAGCCTTATTTGTGTACTTTCAATATCTTTCGATTCTACGTGCATCATTAATTCTACAATGGCTACACGCAGTTTGAAAAGCGAATCGGACTGTTTGTAATAGTCGTTGGTGTAGTATTTCACAAAACTACGAATCGCATCTTGGTATTTTCCAACTTTGAAATTCAAAATTCCTCGATTGAGATGAATAAACATTTCGTAGTAGGTAGATAGTTTTCCGGCCATACTTGCCTCGAGCTCACGTAAAGCTTGTAAGGCTTTGGCAGGGTCGGTTTCGGAATAATTAATCACCTGTGCATTGTAATAATACAAAGCGTATTTATCGTAATGCAGTTTATTGAACCGTTCCATTTCCTTGCCCAACTCATCGGCATAACCCAATGAGCCCTTATAATTTTTAATCATGGAAAAGGAATTCACCAAATACACTAACATTTGCAATTTTGTATCGTGATTTGTTTTATCGAACCAATTACTACTGGTGAAACGTTTGTAGATAGCCACCATGAAGCGTTGTAACTCTTTATAGTTGTGACGCTGTAACAACGTTTGACTAACTGCTCTATAGATACGCGTTTGAAAGGTTTTACTATTCGACAAAGCATCATCATCGCTGTATTTTTGGGTGATGTCATCGAGAATGGCAAGTGTATTCAAATCTTCGCGGCCCTTGGCTTGCGACATTTTCATACGATACACCACTATTGAAAGAATTTGATCCATCTCGCGCAACTTATTCAAGCGTTCAGCATTTTGTCTTCGCTTCTCGATATAGGCTTCCGGATTGATTTCTGGCAACTCATTAGATATTTTTACAAAGCCAGCAAAAATCAAATCCAGCATTTCTAAGTTTTCGGCTTTCTCTGCCAGTTTTTCTGCCTTTTTTAAGTAGTGTAAGGCGAGTTCAAACTGACTTTTTCCGGCAAATACGTGATACACGGCATGATAGTGCAAGAGCTTGCTTTGCTCGTCTTTGGCATCGTGTAACATCACTAAGTTTTCGCAAATCATGTCCTGTAAACGATTCTTCAACCGATAAAAAGAATTTTTATCTTCTATGCCCGGATATAATTTTCGAAAGACTTTGTCTTCGTTATAGTCCTCTCCTTTGGTACGGATATAATCAAATAACATTTCATCTTTCCGCTCCTCCGCTGTTTGCACACGTTTCAAGTACATTTTAAAATGCCGAACTTCCTCGCGTGATAATGATGCTATGATGGTACGTAGTGAATCCATAACTTAAAATTATGCTTTAAACAAGTAAGAAACAAGTAAATTGGTAAGCAACCTTCTGAAGGCTGTTTTTATCTTTGTTGTATAAGTAGCAAAAACATGTCGTGTACTAGACGATACATTTTATTCATTGGGTTGCTTTTGACAGCAACAATAGGCTTTTCGCAAAGCAGTCTCCGGCTGAATGTGATTACAGTATCTGATACTGCACCGGCTTTGGGCGATGAAATATTGGTATTTGCAAATTTACAGAATACAGATAGTACAAACTCTTTTTCGGGGGTTGTTAGCTTTGAAGTAGCCAATGGCATTCAAAACTTAAGCAACAAAAACATTCTCAGTTCGCCACCGTATAGTGGAACCCAAATTACACTTGACCCTAAAGAAGAAATCCCGGCTTTGTTTACAGTGAAAGTAGACGAGCAATATTTTAAAGCCGGACCCGATATTATTGTGATTTGGCCAATGACTACGCTGCCTCCAAAAGATTCTATTCGAGTTCCGATTACCATTCACCAAGCGCTTGGCATTGAAGGATTTACAAAAAATAAGCACTATCTTACTGTAAACGGAAACCAACTCTCCATTCACAGTGGTGTGACTGCTAATAACAACCTCAAACAAGTAAGAATTTTTGATTTGGCAGGACAACTTTTGTTGCAACAAAGTCATGATGAAAACAACATCAGTATAAACATTGATATACTACCACGCGGCATGTACCTTTGCGAATTGCTTCTCAACAACAATAAACGCAATACAATAAAGTTTCTGAAATATTGATTACGAAACTATTTCACTAATCGCAGTTCTTCCTTAGCAACCGTTAGACGCAACAAATCAAGCATTACAATCGCTTTATTGCCTTTTACGGAATCCAGTATACCTACTTTATCCATCTTTCGAATATAGACTCGCTTACCGGGCAGCAACTCGCCTTCAATGTATTCGTATTGCGGTAACTGAGGCGTTACTTCCTTTGTTTTAGTCTTCGCAGGTTGGGGGTTTGCTTTTTCAATTTTTTCGATCCATACCTGCGTTTGCTCGGCTACCACTTCCTTCTCGCTTTCCTTTTTCGTTTGCCAATCGCGGAGTAATTTCTGTAACTGTCGTTCTGCTTCCTTTACAAAAGGTGAGGTATTCTTTTTGGCGATTTGTAAGGCATGCATTTGATCGTTTAACTTCAACAGCTTTCCTTTTAAGTCGGCAACCTCTTCCTTTTCGGATTGAATTTCTTTTTCCTTTTGTTGAATTACTTCTGCCTCATCCTTCACTTTTTTCTCGAGAATTTCGACCATGCTCAACAAATAATCATAACGCAAATGGTCAATATCTACGAGGGTTTTCGCACGATTGATCATCGATTCGGGTAATCCGCTTCGCTTGGCAATCGAGAATGTATAGGAGCTGCCTGGCTTCCCTACCACCAACTGATACAATGGCAACAACTTCTCTTCATCAAAACTCATGGCACCATTCATAATGCCTTTCACTTTATTGGCCATGATTTTCAAATTCAGGTAGTGCGTAGTTACCACACCGAACGATTTTACTTCTGCCAATCGTTCTAAGATTACTTCGGCAAAAGCCCCGCCCAGTGCAGGATCTGTACCCGAACCCAATTCATCTACAAAAAACAATGTTTTACTATCGGCAAACTCGATGAAGTGTTTCATGGTTTGCAAATGCGAACTGTAAGTGCTCAATTCATATTCTATACTTTGGGCATCACCTATATCTAAATATAACTGACTGAAAACACCTAACTCCGAACGTTCATCGGCCGGAATAAGCATGCCCGATTGCAACATCACTTGCAACAGCGCCACAGTTTTCAAACAAATTGTTTTCCCGCCTGCATTCGGACCACTAATCACCAAAATTCGTTTTTCTTGATTCAGGTGAATCGTCAACGGAATGGTTTCTTTCCCTGATTGTTTGTTACGCATCCACAAAATAGGGTGATATGCATTTCTAAGCTTAATTTCAGGCGTTTCTTTCAATACCGGATACGATGCGCCAATGCGAACCGCAAAAGCTGCTTTTGCCTGAATAAAATCGAACTGCGACAATATGTGTTGATAGGCAACTAGTAATTCGCGATACACCGATATATCGGCAGAGAGCTGACGCAACACGCGATACACTTCTCTTCCTTCGGCACGCTCTAAATCGAAAATATCGTTGTTGAGTTGAATCGTTTCAGCCGGTTCTATATACGCTGTTTTACCGGAATCGGATTCATCGTGAATAATACCGCCCAATTGACGTTTACTCTCAGCTTGAATAGCAATTACTCTGCGTCCGTTACGCACCGACTGTTCTACATCGGCAATAATTTTCGCTTGCTGGTATTTTTGAATTACTCGATTGAATACTTTGTTGAGCTCTGTTCGTTTCTTAGATAAATCGCCCCGAATCTGCGCTAATTCTTTTGATGCCCGATCGCGCACCAGTTTATCTTCATCAATCACTGCATCGATAAGCTCTACTATTTTTTTCTCGTAATAACTATCGGCTATAATGCTTAGTAAGTTGGGGTAAAGCACTTCGTCATGTTTGAAAAAATTGAATACTGAGCGAACGGCTAAACAGGTTTTTTTCACATCCACCAACTGATCTTCTGATAATACCGCATTCACAATGCCCAGCAATTGCAGTTCTTTATCGATATCCACCAAATAATCTAACGGAAAATAAGTGCCGGTTTGTGTGAGTGATTTGAACTCGTGTGTTTGTTTTAGCCACTTTTTAATTTCAAGGTATTCGGTGGAAATGTACATCACCTCCACTTGCTTTTTCCCGAGGGAACTTTTGCAATGGCCGGCAATTTGTTCTTTTATTTTTTCGAACTCGAGCTTATCGAGTGTAGTATTCGGATACGTTCTTAACATCTGCTGCAATATGCCCCAAAACTGCATAAAAAGCGAGAAATAAAAAATGAACAGCGTCTTGTTTCTACTGAAGAAACTTGCGTATCTTTTTATTTTCGCAACATGATTCCTTTGCTCACGCTGCACTATCTTCCGAAAATAGAATGGTTCGCTTACTTTGTCAAGAACGAATCTGTTGTATTGGAGCAATTCGACAACTATCAAAAATCGTCATTGCGCAACCGCACCATCATCAATGCTGCTAATGGAAGTATGACACTCAGCATACCATTGAAAGGTGGAAGAGGTGTTCGTTTACCTTACAACAAAGTAGAGATTTGTTACGAGAACAATTGGCAACATCAGCATTGGTTAAGTATTACTTCGGCTTATGGCAGTTCCCCTTTTTTTGAGCATTATGCCGATTATCTAAAACCGTTTTATGAAAAGCATTATCCAACGTTGTATGATTTCAACTATGCATTATTACTCGTTTTGCTAAGACTAGTAAAAACGAAATCGGCTATCGCTAAAACAAGTTCGTTCGAGCAACAGCCGATTGGCATTAATGATTTGAGGGACAGCATTCACGCATCATCTGCAATACAACCTAAAGAAAAATACATACAAGTTTTTAGCGAGAAGCACGGATTTAATCCCAATGTTTCCGTAATCGATTTGTTGTTTAACGAAGGACCAAATGCCTATAACTATCTTACGGCATTAACTGAATAAGTACTTCTTTGGAAGTAATAGCATCGTCATGATCGGAAAACGTAGCTTTGGCTTTAGCCAAAATTGCAACATTTGTTTGCACAGTAAGGTGCTCATGAAATGTGTAAGATTTTTTGCCATGAACGCTTACAGAAAGTTGCGTAATTAGAGAATCATCTGAGGCTCGAAGTAACTGTAATTTACCTTCGTGAAGCGCATCATCGTCAGATGCTGTTCCATGGAAATGCACATCGGAACCACTGTAAACAGTATCTCCAATTTCAGGTTCGATAATATTTACAACCGGTGCACCGTTTTCGGTTTTCTTACACGACTGCACACCAATAAATACAAGGAAAAGAATAGCGATGGTGATTGATGTTTTAAATTTCATAATGCTTTATTTTTTACTGTGCGAAGAGTGGATTTTTGATAAATGTTTCATCCGTTAGTGTATTTAGAAACAGAATGATGTTTGCTTTCTCATCATTTGTTAATGCTATTCCTAACTGACCGTTTTGCTTTAATAAGGTATCTAATGTTGGGGTATTTTGCACTCCGGAAGCATAATGATCGAGCACACGCTCCAATGTTGAAAATCGCCCATCGTGCATATAAGGGTTAGTTTTAGCAATATTTCTTAGGCTCGGCACCTTGAAACAATGATCATCTTTGGGGTTTAGTGTTACGCGTGCACGCCCCAAATCTCCTGTAAGCGACAAGCCGTTGTTTTTAAATGTACGATCGGTAAATAAAATTCCGCTATGACAAGAAGCGCATTTTTGTTCAAAGGCTACTTTGCCTAGGTTTTCAGCCGATGTAAACGTGGCTGTCCCTTTCAATACTTTATCGTATTTAGAGTCGTTAGAAACTAACATACACATAAACTGAGAAAGTGCTTGAAACATTCGGGTTGGGGTTACATCTTCTGTTCCAAAAGCAGCTTTGAACTGGCGAACATATTCGGGATCTGCTTTTAGTTTTGCTATAACATTTGGAATAGTATCGTCCATTTCCTCGTGGTTTTGAATAGGATTGATCGAAAATAAATCAAGATCAAAAACACCACCATCCCAAAAGAAAAATCGCTCCCATGCCATATTCTGAATGGCAGGTGCGTTGCGTATCCCCAAACGATCGTCAATACCATGACTTACAGAATGGTCTACATGCGAAAAAGCAGAGAACGAAATGTGGCAAGACGCACAAGAGATTGAACCATCGCGCGAAAGACGTCCATCATAAAACAATTTTTTTCCGAGTAAAAAACCGGGCTCAGTTACCGCATTACCTGCAAAATTATAGGTAGGTTGTGGGAAATTAGCCGGAGAAGCAAATCCTTCAAAAGGAGTTTTTGCGTCCTCTTTCTTACAACCTGCCACTACAAGTAATAGCGCTACACAAATGAAACCAAACGCTCGCATTGCTTTGTTTTTGAATATGAATTAATGTTGAATATACTCTAAAGAAAATAAAAGTTAAAGAACTACTTAGCAGTTTTAGTGGATCGATATACACCAATAATGCGTATATACTAGCTTTGTTTTGGCGAAAGACTACTGCTCTTCCATTAAAAGAAACAGTTACTGTTTTCAAACTATATTCTTGTTCCGTTTAATTTTGAACGAGAACCTGCTGCTTATTATTCATTTTTATAAGTATTCGTGCAGGCAAGAGATTTGCCTGCACGAATCTTGTAAATTAATCGTTGTGTACGTGATCTAAGCTGAACATTTCTTTGTAGTTGTTAGCAATATTCGCAGAATACGGATTAGCCATTACCACCGGATAATTCGCAATATTGATGTTCGTTGTTCCGTTTAGTACTTTCAAGGCATCAACATATAAATGTGCTTCAGGAGCAGATGTTTTTGCTTGACGAACGGATGCTACTGATGAACCAAAAGAAACAGTAACTGTTTTAATGTTGTTTATTGTTGGCGTAGAGTATCCTCCAAACAAGCCAATGTGGTAAAAGAATGGTCTTGTTCCAGATGCTGTATCTAACGGAGCGGCAGGTGATGTTCCTTCCATTTTCATGAAGATGTAACCGGAGTTCCACATCCAATACATACCGGCTGCGCCCACTGCTGGATCTAAAACACCTGTTCTTTCTGCTAAAGGCGCTGTGCTTTTCAAGCTATCAACACCAACAGTAAAGGTAACACCGGTATAGTCGCCCTCCGGAACATTAGTTAACTCAATTTCTTGGGTGTTTGCATCTGCCTCATTTACTAAAAAATAACTTTGATCTTTAGGGTAGGTAAATGTTGATCCATCCTTATTAATCAATTTAATGTTGCTGATATAGTATTTAAACATCGACAGGTTTACATCTTGCCCTAGAGCATTCTGATATGTTTGCGTATTCAATACTAAATCTTGAGCTCCTGCGCGGTTGTCGAAATGCAATCCAATGTCTCCTTTTCTGTTTGGATCAATATCGGATGTGTTGTTGTCTTTTTTACAAGAAGACAAAGCAAGTGTTGCGATGGCAAATAAGCCGAGGATAAGTTTTGTTGTTTTCATTTTTGTTGTTTTTATTTTAAGATTTTATAAAAAATAGTTGAATTGAATGGCAAAAGTGCCATAGGGCTGAAGTTTTCCTTTAGCTAACTTGGAAGCGAGCGGCTGTCGGTATTTCAGACCAATGGCATACTTATCGATAAATTTGAAATCGAGTCCTGCTTCGGTAGATACCACATAGCCGCCACTGAGATCTACAACTGTAGTATGAAATTTATTTTGCTGATAGTATTCTCCAATAAATGCCAGAGATGGAATGATGTGGCTATCAAATACTTGCTTATCGAAAATGCCTTTTATCCATAATTGCGATTTTCCTCCAATTTGCAAATGATCGAGATTGTGCAATGCATAACGATAAGATGCTCCTACAGAAAACCCGAAACGCTTCACAAACAAATTGTATTCGATATTTGGAATAAAGGCCCAAGCGCCAACACCTTGTTGAATCAATGGTGCAAACCCGGTGGTATCAATTGATTTTCGGAACTCTCCAGTTGGTGCATAAATCATACACCCCAAGTAAACCTTATGTTTAGTATTGTGGTGCACAAAGGTTGGCAATTTGCCGGTAACACCAAAACTCACATCGCTTAAACCGGTGTAAAAGGCGTTTTCCGACCCTTTTCGCTTGTTGAAAGCAAACGGCACTTCTGCTTGGAAAGCAAGATAATCTTTCACCGACCAGCGCCCCGTAAAAGCAACGGAGTGAAAGTTGTCACTATACCGTATCGCTTGATTTTCTCCAAACATAGAAGAAAGATGAAAACGACTGCTAGAAGTGGCATAGCGCACACCTATAAAAGAAGCCATTCCGTTAACCGATTGGTCTGAACAACCTGTATTGCTGCAACTGCTGGCGGTACAACAACTTTGAGCTTGTAGTGCTATCGTTAAGCTACTAATACAAGCGAAAAGCAATAATTTTTTCACTGATTACCATATTTGGATGATTAAGCTTTTAACCTACATCAATGATGCAGGTAAGGGAGTTCACTCCCAAACAAAAATCAAACTATGGAAGGAGGATGAGGAATTTCTGAGTGGTAATATTGAGAAAAAACTTGTTCTACGTGGCTAGCATAAACAAGCGATGATGCAGGTGCAAAAAACACACTAGAGGGAATATGAACAGTAATTGGAGCATTCACCCAAACAAATTCTTGAAGAATGTCATTAACGGAAAAAGGGGAATTTGTTTTATCCTTCTTTTCATCCTTTGTCATTTCTTTTTTGAGGTAACACTTTCCGTCACAATGCTTTTTAGGCTGAGAACGGTTTTCACACAATGTTTTTGCAATAGCAGATTGATTCAATAAAAATGCACCAAATACAATTGCCTTACTAAATGAGACAAGCAGTATAGCTGAGGTTAAAACAATTGTAATTCCCTTTTTCACAATACAATAGTAATACAGATTTTTATTACAACCAAAATTAGTTGAGTGATTTGTGTCAATTATTGGATATCGGCTGTAGTTCGAATACTAATTTGATACGTTGAATTAAACTGCTGTAATACACCTGTAACAGAACTCGGTCCGGGTGTTGGATAAGTCGATGTGGCGAAAGTGGCAGGTGTAGTTCCGGTTTTGGTGTACAGTGTTAAAGAACCCGATGTACCATCAGTTAATGTAACATTGCCGCCATAAATACCACCATTGCCACTTAATGTTGCGTTATCGATGGTAACTAATGTAGACTCGTAATTTTCGAAATCGGCTAAAATTTGAGCCACAGTAAGTTTTCTTGCTTTGGCTGTTGTTGAAGAAATTTTAGTCACATAGCTAATGCTTGTTTTCAATTCTAACAATCCTTTAAACTCTGTAATTGTTGCGCCAGATGTAGACACCTCAACAGAATCGCCAACAGCAAAGTTATGTACAGAGCCAACATAAACAGCAATACCTCCGGTAGCATCCTGAACAAAAATTGTTCGCGTATCAAAGTTAGACTGTGTATTATCGGCAACCACTACACCCTTAACCACTCGAGCACAAGGAGCATCAACATCTGATCCTGCATATAATCCGCGAATCGTTGAAATCGAAATATCTGCAGAACTTCCAATCGTTGTTCCATCGCAACGTGTAGATCCTGTTTGAACAACATCATTCGTGTTTCTCAACCCCAATTGTTTAGTCCAAGTACTTCCCGATTTATAAACTGTAAAAACCCCCAATACCTTTAACTTGCCCCCTGGAGTTTTCTCCCCACCAAAACGCGCAAAACCACTTGTTCGTGCAATAATGGTATTCCCTGAACAGTCTTCAATTGTTCTGTTCAATGAGCCTAAATTTTTAACATCGGCATAGGTTTGAAACACATCGGCACAAGCAAACTGAACATCATCAAACTGTACGAGCATGTTTTGATAGGTAATATTGTCAAGCGTAGCTATAGACACCGGAATTGGCGTAACGGTTAGCCCCCATTTACCTTTTAAGATTTTTTCTTGCGCAACAGTACTGCTTACGTAACCCAATTGTGGATAGCCATCTGAATTATCGATATATCCACCCAATTGTACTAACCCGGAATATTCCCCTAAAAACAAATCTTTACATTTCACAAACACTCTTCGTCCTACCGGAAAATCGCCACTAAGCGAAGAATTGTCTACCTTAATTTGGATTCCACCTGTAGAATCTTGAAGTGTAATCACTTTATAAAAGTTCCCGTCTTTATCGTCCGCATTCACAATGCCCGAAATAATTAAATCATCTGTAACTTTCACTGGTGTTGAAGCACCAATAGTATAGCGCGATTTCAACGATTTGATTGTAGTATTGGCCACTATACCTACGGGGTCTTCTCCACCCACAGGAGGTGTATCGAATTTTTCTTTAACACAACCACCCAAAGCGGTTACTAATGTTAGGGCAACAGCCACTTTACGAAGATTGAAAAGCATATTTGAGATTTGAAATTTCATGATAAATATATTGAGTATAAACGATTTATTTAAAAACTATTGCATTCTGAAGTTGAGTGACACGAAATAGCCTATTCCGCGTGCATACTTGTAACGTGTAGCAAATTTATCTACATTCTTTTCGTCATAGTCGAATCGCAACTGCTCACCGCCATATAAAACAAAATTTTTGTTGTTAGTGATATTGGAAATCGTCCAATTGATTTGAAGGTAAAACCGCTGTTTTGCTTTAAATCGGAACATCTTGTTCATGAATAACGAATACCCGCCTCGTAGATCCATGGTAAACTGTCCTTTCAACTTTTCTTGCGCAAGGATTGTTTGACCATGAGGTGATGTTGGATCTAAACCCACAATGGCATCTGATACTCGTCTAGCCGGGCTTGCCTCAATATACATCCAATCAAAATAATTCAAATTCAAGCCCACGTTCCAAAACTGTGGAGATCGATATCTTAAACCAAGCGAATAGGCCATTTGTGGACCTCTACCGGCATTAAAATCTTTCAAATAAATCGTTTTCTCTTGCTCTAACACTTGCGCATTATTATCGCGTGTCACATAGGCTGATGGACGAGAAGTATAGGTGTATTTGGCCACATTGGCTACAAAGCTTGCACTAATACCTTTCCAAATATCCCAATTGGCGCCTAGCTCCCCTCCAATATGGCGCTTGCTAATTCCGCTCAACGAATAATTCACCTGCGTTCGGTATTCATCGTGGAAATAGGTATAGTTTTGAATTCCATCATAAAATTGGGTATAGAAGAAGTTGGCTTTAACCGATAATCGCGGTGCTTTATAAATGTAGCCGGCCTCAACGCTATATACTTTTTCGCTTTTTAACCCCGGTAACACAACATTGCGGGTAATGGGAGAAACAAAAGCATCGCGGAATGTAGGCGCTATCGTTTGAAACATTGCATTCGCATACAAATAATTTCTTCCGTTAATCTTCCCTTGTAAACCTCCTTTTACACCATAGTTAAACGAGTTAATTTTTTTGGAATCACCTTTAGAATCGGTGGGAAACAAGCCATTCGTAAAATTACCGGTTCGCCAAAAATAGCTATTGGAGATATTAGCACCCAAAAAAGCTTCAATACGACTGTACTTAACATAGGCCTGACCCCATGCAGATGCTTTGTGCAAAGTACTGTAATAATCGTAGCCATAAGTATCACCAACTTTTAAGATTTGATTAGGCTTGTCGAGATTGAGTTGATTAGCCGTGTCGTTTCCGGGGAAATCGCGCTCCGCAAACTGATTCACATTAACAAAGAAATCACCTCCCAACAAATCGCGCACTTGTTTGTAATAGCGCGATTTATCGAATTGATAAGAAAGACCTCCGTTGACAGAAAAATGATCGTCAATAGTGTGATTAACAATGGCGTTAAACTGCCCTGCTTGCGATTGTTCTACCCGGTCAGAAACTATATACCTTGACCATTTTCCGTACACTGTTTGTCCGCTTCCGTTGGCATTAACTACTGAATCATTAATGTTTCTGTTCACTTCATATATTCTATCCCATTGGATTTGTAACATTTCCGGGTGAGATTCCAAATAGGCTTTAGCCGCAGCACTCGCTTCGGGATCTTCAATTAAACTTGGCAAGTTTTTGTAATAATCAGGGGAAGGATTTTGGGCGTTATACCAATCTAACCCCGAATATTTGTTGGTTCCGAATTGATAAGAGCCCGATGCAACTAAATTTGTTTTCGGACTAAATTTTCCTTCGTAAGTCAGAATAAAAACAGGAATAAATGTTCGTGTTTCGTTCGCATTTCGAATTTGTCCATTTTGGTAACCCCAAGCCGGATTGTAGAATCGATCTTTGGCTAAGGCTTGCATTTCTTTGTTAGAATAAGCTGCTCGAGCTGAACGCGTAGGCGCACCAAAGGTTGTAAACGAAATACTATGCTTGTTTTGAATCAATTTTTCAACAGAGAAGAAATAGGAATAGCCATCATAATAGGTGCCCGGCTCATAGCCTTTCTCTGCCCATCTGCGCACAAAAGCTCCGGCAACTGCCCAATTCCCTTTTAGGAAGCCGCTCACGTAACTTGCATTCACTCTATTGCGGTAGCGTTGGTTTGTAATAGCATAACCGGCATTCAACCCTTTAAACAAGTGCCCTGCACGTGAATCGAACATTAAAGCCCCTCCTATTCCACCAAAGGTAAATGTTGAATGAGCTAATCCAACAGTAGTTTGACGACCCCGAAACATATCATTCAATCCGCCCCACTCGTTCCAAAGCACCTGTCCACTTTCGGCATCATTCATGGAAATACCATTGATCATTACATTTATTCTATCTCCGGTGTAGCCACGATAGTGGTACCCCCCTGATGATAATTGAAATGTAGCATTCGACTGAAACACATCATTGGAAGAAGAAAGAATACCGGCCACATTTTGTGTATTTGTAGCACTTTCTGTTTCCGATTCCGATAAATTAATCACAGGAATGTTATCGGCATTAGCATTGTTGGCATTTGTTGATAAGGAATCGGTATTAATGCCTTTCGCGGCAGAACCCTTGGCTTCTTCTACACATGGAAGCACAATTTCCTTGAAGGCGTCTGAAGAAGGGTCTTGCATTCGCTTAATGTCGTCTAAGTTCAAATTTTTTGCCTTCATTTTCTCAAAAGCGCAGTTGCAATAGATTGCGGCTTCATCCGGAGTGAACGCTCCATCCTTCGAAGCGCCATTGGTACATTCAGTTATAAATGATGTCTGAAAAGCTTTGTCTTCATACATATTCTGTGCTTGAACAGCCGTTGATACCAACAACAGACAGCATGTATAAATAGCGTAGATTCTAAATTTCATAAAATGCGTTAATGAGCAAGGCAACAAAACTAACTAATTTGCTTAAAAACAAAACACGACTATGTTAAGGCAGCTTTACCATTCCAATAAAACCAGTAGGTATAAATTGGAAAATCATAAATTGCACAAAAATTTGGTTACATGCGTCACATCACATTAAGTCTGTTTTGCCTTTTTTCGATCGCTACCTTTGCGCAAAAAACAAAAGCCTACAAAATTGGCATTATCGGCTTCTATAACTTGGAAAACTTTTACGACACCATCGATCAACCGAATGTGAGTGACGAAGAATTTACACCAAACGGTCCTCGTCATTATAATACCAGTGTATATACCGATAAAATTGAACGCCTCTCGGATGTATTATCTAAAATAGGGATTGAAGACTCTCCGGATGGACTCTCGATATTCGGTTCTGCGGAAATTGAAAACGAATCGGTGCTTTATGATTTGGTGAACAGCCCCAAATTGAAGGCGCGCAATTACAAAATCGTGCACTACGATTCGCCCGATGAGCGTGGCGTTGATGTAGCCTTAATGTACAACCCAAAATATTTTACCGTAACAGGAAGCAAGCCGCTTAATGTTCCGCTTAAAATGGAAGATGGGAAAGCGCGAAAAACCAGAGATGTATTGTGGGTTTGGGGCAATTATATGGGCGAACCCTTACACGTATTTGTTAACCACTGGCCCTCACGAAGAGGAGGCGAAGAAGCCTCTGCTCCGGGAAGAGCAATAGCCGCAGGGGTATGCAAAAAAGTAATCGATTCATTGATGGCTATCAACCCGGAAACAAAATGTATAGTGATGGGCGACTTAAATGATGACCCCATAAGTCCAAGTGTTGCAAAGGTACTGAACGCTAAGCAAAAGCCGGAGCAAGTAAAACCGGGGGGTATGTTTAACCCATGGATCGATTTTTACAAACAAGGCATTGGCACATTGGCCTATAACGATGCATGGAATTTATTCGATCAAATCATTATTTCTTACGGCTTTTTAAACAAGCAACAAGACGGTGTGTTTTATCGCACGGCACGCATTTTCAATCGCGATTTTATGGTGCAAAAAACGGGACGTTTTAAAGGTTATCCGCTACGCACTTGGGACGGAAACATATATAATCAAGGGTATTCCGATCACTTCCCAACATACTTGGAATTTTTGAAGGAGGTGAAATAAGTTTACGGATTAAAATTTTTCGCAAAACGAAACAATGTATTCTTCCGCCTTGTTGATCCCATTCTCTTTTGCTTTTCGAAAATCATCACAACCTTGTATTCTGTTATTGAACAATATGTGCGCAAATCCTCGATTGAGGTAGGCAGGCGCATAAGTGGGTTCTTTTTCGATAATCTGATTATAAACATCTATCGCTTCTAAGTAATCGCCAAACAACATATACATATTGGCCAACATAAGATGTGAATTCTTATCGTTAGGGTTCAGTTGAATGGACATCTTAATGTCTTCAATTGCAGATAAATGATCTCCCAAAAACTTGCTTGCAAAACCCCTATTTAGAAAGGCTTCAGCAAAATCAGGCTTTATGGCTATAGCTTTAGACAAGTCTAATTCTGCAGCTTTATAATCGTTTGACATTTTATGTAAAACTGCCCTATTAAAATAGGCTATTGCATAACTTCTATCAATGGCTAAAGCACTATCCAAATCGTTTTTTGCAGCTTCAAATCGTTTCAACTTTTGCCGAACTATGCTTCTGTTGAAATAAGCAATTGAAAATGCTGATTGGAGGGAAATTGCTTTTGAATAGGCATCTTCGGCATCCAAAAAACGCCCTTCTCGTGCATAAGCATTACCTAAAAAATCATAACCAATAGCAGACTGTGGATTAAGAAACAATGCCTTATTGGCAAAGTCTTCGGCAAACGCAAACTCTTCATTAACATAATAGATATAGGAACGATAGAGTAACAACGTAATATCGGCAGAATCAAGAGCAAGAAGGCTATCACAATAACTCTGGGCAGCATTAATGTTACCCTTTAAAATTAAGGCAGATATATATTCGTGCTTTAGGTGAATTGCATATGGATTCAACTTCACAGCTATTGAAATATCATCTATTGCCTTTTCATATTCATGATGCAAAAGATAGAGCTTGTGTCTAGACTCATAGAAAATCACCGATGAAGGATTGAGCGAAACGGCAACATTATAATCCTTCTGAGACTGCTCCCAGCGGAGTATTTTCGCATTAGCACTTGCTCGCTTCATATAAGCTTCACTACAATTCGGATCAGAAACTATAGCATCGGTGTACTTAAAAATTGCCTTTTCGGGTTCACCGTTTCGCATCAAAAGATCGCCCTGACTTACCATGAATAAGGCTTGTGACCTATCGTTACTAAAGGATTGCTGTGCTTGTGCGTATCCAACAACCAACAAAAAGATGAGTAAAATATGTTGCTTCATGATACTAATTTAACACTATCGTAAGCATTTTGTTTGTAATGAACAGTGAAATGCTGTTAATTTCTGTACGTCAAATTAATATGACAAAGGTGTGACACAGCATTTTCGCCTATTGCCCTATTGGTGCGTATCTTAGGAATGACATCCTATTTATTCACTTTTAAAATTCAGGGTTATGAAAAAGCATTCTACTTTCAACCTAAGCCAAGACAGACCTATTGTTCACCACGTTGGCAACACGCTTTTGCGTTTTATCGCAACAATGCTTTTTCTTTTCTACTGGACCCTGAATGCCTTTTCCCAAACAGGAAGTATCAGCGGAAAAATTGTGGATGAAAATGGTGAAGGATTTCCCAGCGCAAGTGTTATTGTTTTAGATAGTATAGGCAGAGCTACAGCCGTGGGGGCTAAATCAGATTATGATGGAAACTATGAAATCAAAAATCTGAAAGTCGGGCATTACGATTTGAAGTTTCAATATATAGGATATAAAACCCGTATAGAAAAAGGCGTTGTTGTTAGGGCCGACAACACTACATTATTGAGTATTAAACTTGAACCTGCGGATAATGCCATGAGCGAGGTAATGGTGATTGCCTATAAAATGCCATTGATACAGAAATCATCAACCACATTATCGAGTGTTATTCACCATAATAATATCAAAAACCTACCAACGCAAAGTATATCGGATCTGGCCTCACAAACTGCTGGCGTATACCAGCAAGACGCCAACAAAGGTCTAAGCATACGTGGAGGACGCGAGGATGCAACGGTGTACTATGTGAATGGAAGAAAGGTGATTGGAAAACCCAATGTACCCATTCAAGGTGTTGATCAGTTAAGTATTATAACCGGTGGCGTTCCCGCAAAATACGGCAGTGCAGAGGATATGCAATTGGATCAAGCCAAAATGCCAATCGATAATACTCGTGTGGAACCAACGAAACCCGAAACTAGCACAGAGGAGTTCAATACCATTATTGAAAATGAATTTCTAGTTGCTGCCAGGTCTCCACTATCCACGTTTTCAATTGATGTGGACGCGGCATCGTATAGTATTCTTCGTAGAAAACTTATGGAAAGAAATGCTATTCCGGCTGACGCTATTCGCTTGGAAGAAATGATAAACTATTTCCCATACAATTATCCGAATGCATCGGCAGAACAGCCATTTTCTGTACAAACAGAAATGAGCGATTGCCCTTGGGATAGTAGTCACGTGTTGCTTAAAATTGGTATTCAAGGCAAAAAAATTGACACCGATAAACAACCTCCAAGCAACTTGGTTTTTTTGATTGATGTATCGGGTTCGATGCAAAGCATGGATAAATTACCTCTCGTTCAAAAATCACTAAAACTCTTGGTCAATCAACTCAAACCTGACGACCAAGTGGCCCTTGTGGTCTACGCAGGAAGTGCCGGACTTGTTTTACCGACAACACCTGCTGCCAATAAACAAAAGATCATTGACGCCATTGAACAATTAGAAGCAGGAGGTTCAACTGCAGGTGGAGCAGGTATTCAACTAGCCTACAAAACCGCTATTGATAATTTTAAAAAAGAGGGCAACAACAGAGTCATCCTTTGTACAGATGGCGACTTCAATGTTGGTGTTTCGAGCGAAAATGAGTTGGTCAATTTAATTGAAGAAAAGAGAAAATCCGGTGTGTTTCTTTCTGTTCTCGGGTTTGGAACCGGCAACTACAAAGACAGTAGAATGGAGCAATTGGCCGATAAAGGTAACGGCAACTATGCCTATATCGACAACGAAAAAGAAGCGCAAAAAAATATGGTGGCACAAATGGGTGCTAACTTTATCACTATTGCTAAAGACGTAAAGATTCAGGCTGTTTTCAACCCTACTGCCGTTAAAAGCTACCGACTTATTGGCTATGAAAACCGAAAATTACAGGATGAAGATTTTAGTAACGACAAAATCGATGCCGGTGAAATTGGTGCAGGAGCAAATGTTACTGCATTGTATGAGTTAGTGTTGAGCAAAGAAAGAAAAATGGCTACAATAGATTTGGACGACAAAAAACACAAAAACGACCAAATGGAGCTCTCTTCTAATGATTTGATGGGACTACGCATTCGCTTCAAAAAACCGGATGAAAACAAAAGCGCATTAATCGAAGAGCGGGTTGGCTTTGACATTAGAAAGTTGTCAGAAACCAGCAACGACTTTAGATTTGCGGCCGCAGTAGCATCGTTTGGAATGTTACTTCGCCATTCGAAATTTTCGGGAAATTTTACACTTGAAAAAACAGCAACATTGGCGAAAGGGGCATTAGGAGAAGACCCTGACGGTCTTCGCGAAGAAATGCTTAGCCTTGTTGATTTAGCTGAAAAGAGATAAGCTAAAACATCGAACAAATAACACGAAAAACAAAAAGGGTCTTCGGAAGTATTCGAAGACCCTTAATTTAATCAAAAATGCTACATGTATTTTCCAACCATTTCGGCCATCAAGCAATGCTCAACAGCGATTATTCCACCACCAATTTTCCACTCTTCACTATTCCTCCACTGGCTTCTATTCGATAAAAATAAATGCCCCTTTCCCAGTCTTTGGTTGCGATTTCTGTTTCAGGTTTTTCAATTCGGGTTTCAAATACCTTGGTGCCTATTACTGCGTAGAAGCTAATGCGCACATCCGCTAATCCGTTGAGTTGCTCGAGTTTTAGTTTTACGTTGTTGTGTGCCGGATTAGGATACAAACTTATGGTTGGCGTTTCGTTACTGTTATAACGAACACTGCTTACTATCCGAGTTTCACAACTATCGGCCGATAAACACCCCATGCTGTCTATTTTCATCAAAAAACCTACTTGTTGACCCGTTGAATCAAAACAACTACCTGTAAGAATATAGCCCCCATCACTCGTGAGATTTACACCCGTAAAACCATAGCCGCCCACTACCTTCTTACTGCCATGATAAAGTCCGTTATATGTTGCCTCCCACACCACTCTGCCGCTATCGTTTACAAAACGAACATAGCCTCCACTTTTAGGGTCTGTGCCTTGTATCCAACGGCCTAAGCTGTCTCTCTCATCTGCCCCAAAGCCTAACCATCCGCCATTATGTGCTTTAATATAGTTTGCCGTACCTACAGATGCTACATAAACTAACCCCGAATCTCCAAACTGATTAATAACCGTTTTAAAACTATCTATATCTGCATTCTTTATAGACCAAATTATTTGATTGGCTTTATCTACTTTTACAAGCGAAGATGGGATTACTCTTCCTTGTGCATCTTGGTGTTGGTCTGAAAAATAGGTGAGCATCAAGTTTTCGTCTGTATTATAATCTATCAACTTCATAGAATAGATTCCTATTGGAATAGATACATTTCTTAGCCATTTTACAGTGCCGTTTTTATCAAGTCGAACCAATTTAGCTTGGCTATAAGCCGGCCATGCCCCGGAATAACACAAAAATACACAACCACTATCTTCTGTAGCCTGAACTCCTCCTGGTATATCGGCATATTGCGCACTAAAATTATACGTATAACGCCACAATTCATTTCCATTGGTATCGAGTTTCAAAATTGCGCCTGAACTCTCGTAAGCCACCGATACCGTATCGTCATCTATCTCCGCCTGTGCATATATAAAGTTATCGGGACTGTAATCGTAATGGGTGAAACGAGTGGGTTGGCTAAAAGCATAGTCCCAAACACTATCTATGTGACCCGTTGCGTTGATTTTTACGAGGCTGGGCAAATAAATGTTTAGATTAAAGCCCTTTGTTGTTGCTACATAAAGCCCATTATTAATTGTTCTAACGCGATTTGTTGTCTGTCTTGCCAACGTTAACCCCCACGGTTGCCCTAAATAACTAGAGTCAATTATGAACGAAGATTCATAGTCAATTGCCTTGGTAAAAAGATTAGACGTTATTCCTTGATCACAACTTCCAATAGCCAAAATATGATTAGCATACTCTAAACTATAATTGAGCATATTCGCATTGTTCCTGAAAAATGGTACACGCGTAAACTTGGGTGGCTGTGCAGAGACTACGTTCATTCCTACAAATAGCAGTATTGCGAGAATTATTCTTTTCATCTTTTGGGGATGGGTTTAACCTTAACATTCCAAATATACACATTAAAACAATCCTAAAAACAGAAAGACCACCGCTATAGATGGTCTTTCTGTCTATTTTGTCTATTACAATTGCCTACTATTCCACCACCAATTTTCCACTCTTCACTATTCCTCCACTGGCTTCTATTCGATAAAGATAAATGCCCCTTTCCCAGTCTTTGGTTGCGATTTCTGTTTCGTGTTTTTCAATCCGGGTTTCAAATACCTTGGTGCCTATTACTGCGTAAAAGCTAATGCGCACATACGCTAATCCGTTGAGTTGCTCGAGTTTTAGTTTTACGTTGTTGTGTGCCGGATTAGGATACAAACTTATGGTTGGCGTTTCGTTACTGTTATAACGAACACTGCTTACTATCCGCGTTCCACAACTATCGGCCGATAAACTGCTATATCACCCAATCATTTAATCCGTCAATGGTAATTTTCCCGCTGTCTTCTGCCTCTTTCAATTCTTGAATTTGTCCGAGTGCATTGTCAACAACATCATTAATAATAACCACAAACGAACCTTTAATGGCATTGCGGATAGCATACTCAATGGCTTCACGTTCGGTTTTAATAGATGTAATTTTTAAATCACTTTTTACGCTGTGAATGCCTTTCGTTAACAACGCAATAATCTCTGCTTCTGATTTTCCGCGCAAGTTTTTATCCTGACGAATAATAATTTCATCGAACACTTTTGCGGCTTCAACACCCAATGCGATGGTATCTTCATCACGTCTGTCGCCTACTCCGGCAATAACACCTACTTTTTTTGTCGCATCAATTTTCTGTACAAACTTTCCTATAGCTTCCATTCCATGAGCATTGTGGGCGTAATCGGCCATTACTGCAAAGTTTTTGAAATGGAAAATATTCATACGCCCAGGTGTCTGAACAGGCGATGGTACAAAGGTTTCAAGCGCCAAGCGAATATCTTCTATTTTGAAATCGGAAAGATATGTTGCCAAGATTGCCGGCAACACGTTGGCAATATTGAACTCTGCTTTACCGCCAAACGTAATCGGAATATTGGTTACTTTGTCTACACGGATCTTCCATGTTCCTTTCATGATGGTTACATAGCCATTTTCGTACACCGCAGCAATACCGCCCTTTTCGCAGTGCGCTTGAATATGCGAATTGTTTTCATTCAACGAGAACAATGCAATTTTACAATCCAATTCTTCGCGCATCGAAAGCACATGTCTATCATCGGCATTCAAAATCGCATATCCATTGGGGAACACCGACTTCGGCACTACTGCTTTTACCCGCGTTAATTGATCCAACGTATCAATTCCACCCAAGCCTAAGTGGTCGGGCGCAATATTCGTAACAATAGCAATATTGCAATTATGAAAACCTAACCCAGCTCTCAAAATACCGCCACGAGCCGATTCCAGCACTGCGAATTCTACTGTTGGATCTTTCAACACAAACTCGGCACTCACAGGTCCGGTGCAATCGCCCGACATTAATTTCTCGCTATGAATGTAGACACCTTCTGTAGTAGTGAAGCCTACTTTCTTACCCATTTGCTTTACAATATGGGCTGTAAGTCTTGTGGTGGTTGTTTTTCCGTTCGTACCTGTAATGGCGATAATAGGAATGCGCGCACTTTTTCCGGGAGGGTAGAGCATATCAATCACTGGTTCTGCAACGTTTCTTGGCAATCCGGATGTAGGATCTAAGTGCATTCTGAAACCCGGTGCAGCATTCACTTCCAGCACCGCACCTCCGTTCTCCGCAATCGGATCACGTAAATCGGGTGCCATAATATCTATACCGCAAATATCTAATCCAATGATTCGCGCAATTCGTTCTGCCATCACAATATTGGAAGGATGCACAGTATCGGTAACGTCTGTTGCTGTTCCTCCGGTGCTCAAGTTAGCTGTAGGTTTCAACCAAAGCTCATAGTCTTTGTCCAGCACTGTTTCGAGTGTGAAGTTTCTATCACGCAAAATGTTTTCAGTGAATTCATCGACCTTAATAGACGTCAACGTTTTTTCATGTCCATACCCTCTACGTGGATCCGTATTTACTAAATCGATGAGTTGTTGAATAGTAGACTTCCCATCGCCAATAACAGCGGCCGGTGTACGCAAAGCAGCGGCTACAAATTTATAGTTAATTACCAACACCCGATGATCGCGACCCACAATGAAACGCTCGCAAATAACTGCTTTCGAATATTTCTTTGCTGCATAAAATCCGGCTTTCGCTTCTTCCAAATTCTTCAAATCGGTAGTTGCGCCTTTGCCATGATTCCCATCAATAGGCTTGGTTACTAACGGATAACCCAACTTCTTAATCGCGCGTTCCAAATCCTCTTCATCATACACAATGATTCCTTTAGGCACCGGAATTTGCGCGGCTTCCAGCAAGTTCTTTGTATCTTCTTTATCGCAAGCAATTTCTACCGCAATGTTGCTGGTAGTACTGGCTACAGTTGCTTGAATTCTGCGCTGATTAATTCCATATCCCAACTGCACTAACGAATGACGATTCAATCGAATGAACGGAATTTTTCGTTTCACAGCCTCATCCACAATAGAACCTGTTGACGGCCCCAAACGCTCCACTTCCCGCATTTCGCGCAACTTCTGAATAATAGCAGGTAAATCAATAGGGGTACTATCAATCAAGGCTTGCGCAATATCCACACTGGCCTCAGCCGCATAACGACCTACTTTCGCTTCCATATAGGTAAACACCACATTGTAAATTCCACTAGTGCTGGTTTCGCGCGTTCGGCCAAAACCCACATCCATACCCGCCAATGTCTGAATTTCTAGGGCAATATGTTCAATCACATGTCCCATCCAAGTGCCTTCTTCTACACGTTCAAAGAATCCGCCTTCATACTCTTTCGAACAACGATGACCTTGCATTGACGGAAACATAGCTTGTAATCGAGCAGAAAAGCCATCAATGAGGTTGGTTGGGCGTTGTTCCAGTTCTTCAATATCTAACACCATTACAATCAGCTTATGGCGTTTCACGCTCCAATAATTCGGGCCGTTCATTACTTTAATGTCTAGAATCTTCATCTACTTACTATTTTAAGGATTATAATTGAGCTACTGTTTTCCACAACATTGGATATTGTAATATGGAATTTTAAAATAGAAAATACAAATTTGCTTATGCAAAATCCTAAAGGGAAATTAATACCGATTGGCGGAGCCGAAGATAAGGGCACCGATTTAGAGCTTGGCGTAGTTGAACGTAACAATCTTAACTTTTTTGAATTGGGCATCCTGAAACGCTTTGTGAAAGAGGTGGGTCGGCTCGATGCACGCATAGAAGTGGTGACTACAGCATCCTCTATTCCGGTGGAAGTGGGAGATAACTATTTGAGTGCGTTAACCAAAATCGGATGCACCAATGTGGGCATTTTAGATGTTCGCGAACGCAAGCAAGCCATGGATTCGGCTACAGTTCAGCGGTTGAAAGATTGCGATGCGATTATGTTTTCAGGCGGAAATCAATTGCGACTAACCGCTATTTATGGTGGTACCGAATTTTTAGACATTTTGAAAAAACGCTATCAAAACGAAAACTTTGTAATTGCAGGAACTAGCGCAGGTGCGATGGCCATGAGCAGCACCATGATTTATCAAGGCAATGCGGAACGTGCACACTTGAAAGGCGAAGTAAAAATTACAACAGGATTGGCGTTTATTGATGGTGTTATCATTGATTCGCACTTCAACAAACGCGGTCGATTTGCTCGATTGGCGCAGGCTGTAGCGGCAAATCCATCTTGCTTAGGCATTGGCTTAAGCGAAGATACAGGCGTAATTATCACCAATGGAACACAGTTCGAAACGATTGGAAGTGGCGCTGTATTTTTATTTGACGGACGACAAATCGAACAAAGCAACATTGCCGATATTGAAGAAGGTTCCCCATTTTCTGTACAGAACTTAGTGGTGCATATCATGGAAAACAGCAACCGCTACGATCTTAACACACACAGCTTTGAAATGGATTCGCACTATAAAATCAACCCATGAAACCCTTTGCTATAGCTGTTCACGGAGGAGCAGGCACCATTCTTCCGCATTTGCTTACACCGGAAAAAGAAGTCGCCTACAAAAGCGCTTTGCGTGATGCGATATTAGCCGGAGAAAAAATCTTAGCCGCTAACGGCTCTAGTTTGGATGCCGTAGAAGCAGCAGTGAAAGTGTTAGAAGATTGTCCGTTGTTCAATGCCGGCAAAGGTGCTGTATTTAACGCTGCGGGCGGACATGAAATGGATGCAGCCATAATGAACGGCTCCGATAAACGTTGCGGTGCAGTGGCAGGTGTAAGTGGCGTAAAAAACCCGGTAGCGTTGGCACGTGCCGTGATGGAAAAAACAGAGCACGTATTGTTGATTGGTCAGGGGGCTGAAGCCTTCGCCAAAGCAAACCATTTTGCGATGGAATCAGACGACTATTTTTTCGATGCATTCCGCCACGAACAATGGTTACAGGCCAAGGCTGAAGATAAAATGCAACTCGATCACAGTGAAAACAAAGAGAAGAAATTCGGTACCGTTGGTGCTGTAGCGATTGATCGATCAGGGAATTTAGCAGCCGCTACTTCTACCGGAGGAATGACCAATAAAAAATTCGGACGCGTTGGCGATACACCTATCATTGGTGTTGGAACCTATGCAAATAATAATACTTGTGCCATTTCCTGCACTGGACATGGCGAGTATTTTATGAAAGAAGTAGTGGCCTACGATGTTTCTTGCTTGATGGAATACAAAAACTGCTCACTGGAAGAGGCCTGCGAAATGGTTGTACAACAAAAACTAAAAGCCATTGGTGGCGAAGGCGGCTTAATTGCAGTCGACAAAAATGGAAACCTGTGTTTACCCTTCAATTCTGCCGGAATGTACAGAGGCTTCGTAAAAGAAGGAGAAGAGCCTATAGTAGCGATTTACCAATAAATCGTTTATTGCCTTTATTTAGTTTACCTTTCTTGAAATACGGTGATTTGCCCTATTTCAAGCTAATGCATTGGAACAACTTTTTGAGGCGCTCATTACCGATTTCATTCGCGATAAAGTAGGTATTGCCGAGCACTTTTTATCCCCGGAATTAGCCTTTCATCTAAAAGAAAATCTAATAACAGCGTTTGCGGAAAATAAATTCCACGAGGCCGGAACCGGCAACAGCGCTGCTGTTCATCAAGATCAAAACAATAGAAGCGATAGCATTTACTGGCTCGACCGCTCCCACAACAATGCCTTTGAACATGAATTTTTCAAGCTTATGGATGCGTTTGTGTTATTTCTTAATACCACATGCTACACTGGTATTACTGATTACGAATTTCATTACACCCTTTACGAAAAAGGCAGCTTTTACAAAAAACACTTCGATCAATTTCGCAACAATGACTGTCGGCAATATTCGATGATCATGTATCTCAACACCAATTGGCAAAAAACCGATGGTGGAGAGCTGTGCATTTATCAGGAAAAGGCCCAACAGCGAATATCTCCGGAAAACGGCAAACTCGTTTTTTTTAAGAGCAATGAACTACTCCATGAGGTACTGAAAACCAATGTTCCGCGGATGAGTATCACCGGATGGTTGAAAACCGGATAGCACACGCTGATTTTTGCACATTTTTATTAGATTCGTTATCTGCTTATTGTAGCGTAAACCAATTTTAAAAATCTATGTGTAAGAAGTTTTTACCGTTAGTACTGTTCACAATGCTTATTCAATTCAGTCAAGCGCAAATCAGTTATGTTCCCAATGAAAAATGCGCAATGAATGAGGTAGAATATAACTATAGTTTAACGCATCCGCAGTATGCACAAGAGCTTAGCGATTTCAAACAGGTGATTCAATATTATTCCACGCATCGCTCGGCCGGAAGAGCTTCTATTTTAACCATTCCGGTTGTTGTTCACGTTATTCACCTTTCGACTGAAGCTGTGGGTACGGGCCGAAACTTAACCGATGCAAGGGTTCAAGCCCAAATCCAAATTCTCAACAGAGATTACATGTCGCAAAACCCCAATTGGACATCAGGAACGCCTGCTGTATTTCAAAGTTTAAGAGGCACCCCTGAAATTCAGTTTTGCTTGGCCACCAAAGACCCCAATGGCAATACAACAACGGGGATTGACCGACAAGTATTTGCAAATCCTGTCAGCACTAACGACATAGAAACCAATATTAAGCCACTAACAACTTGGGATGCCACAAAATATTTAAACATTTGGACGTTGGCCATCCCCGGCACAAATGCCTTTGGTGGAACCTTGGGCTATGCCTATTTGCCAACATTTGGGGCGGTAGGATCAGATGTAGATGGGGTTGTTATTGACTACCGTTGGTTTGGATCTCCGTCTTTTTCAGGGGTATCGGGCGATTGCAGAGCTTTAACGCATGAAACCGGGCACTATTTGGGCTTACCGCATACTTGGGGAGAAACTCCTAGTAATCACGTATGTACTGATGATGACGGCATTGCAGACACACCACTCCAACAAGGACCCACTTCCAGCAACACGAGTTTTTCGTGCTCGAGCGGTGTGCCTCCTACATCGTGTAGTGGTGTACAATCTATGTATTGCGACTATATGGATTACATAGACGATGATGCCTGCTACTCCACATTTACAACCGGACAAGTGAACGTTATGCGCAATGTAGTACAAGGCACACCAATAACAGTTAATGGCAATCCCTATGCAGGAAGATCTTCGTTATTGAACAGTCAATTAACTGCTTGTACAAGCGCATGTAATCTTACCGCAACCACTTCGGGCAATGGTACTACTTGCGGCCAGAACAACGGTACCGCAACCGTTTCGCCCTCAGGCGGAACAACCTACACTTATGCTTGGAGTAACAGTGGCACAACGGCTACTATCACAGGCTTAGCAGCCGGAACATACACCGTAACAGTTACGTCAGGCACATGTACCGTAACGGCAACAAGAACAGTTGCCACCAGCACAGGCATTACTGCAACGGCCACAGGCACTGCAACTTCAGCGTGCGGCACCAACGATGGAACTGCCACTGCTACGCCTGCCGGAGGAACAACCTATACCTACGCTTGGAGCAATGGTGGAACAACAGCAAGCATTACCGGTCTATCATCAGGCAATTACACGGTAACCGTAACTTCGAACAGCTGTACTGCAACGGCAACCTTTACTGTGAGTGCACCAAACGGAATAACAGCAACCACTTCAGGGAATGCGGCTACTTGCGGACAAAGCAACGGAACAGCAACGGCAACGCCTTCAGGTGGAACAACCTATGCGTATGCATGGAGCAATGGCGGCTCAACGGCAACAATTTCAGGTCTTTCGGCCGGCACCTATACCGTAACCGTAACATCAAATGGCTGCTCCGTTTCGGCTAGCAGAGTAGTAACTTCATCCGGAAATATCAGCACAACGGCAACAGGTACTGCGGCAACAGGCTGCGGCACGAACGATGGAACAGCAACCGCTAATCCTTCCGGTGGAACAACCTACACCTATACTTGGAGCAATGGAGCTACATCACAAACCATTACTGGACTTCAAGCCGGCACCTATACCGTAACCGCGTTATCGAATGGTTGCAGCGCCTCTGCATCGTACACGGTTACAGCTCCGAATGGCATCACAGCTTCTGCGAATGGAACTGCGGCAACAGGCTGTGGCACGAACGATGGAGCAGCAGCAGTACTACCGAGTGGTGGATCCAACTACACCTATACTTGGAGCAATGGGGGCACATCGCAAGCTATTACAGGACTTCAAGCCGGCACCTATACGGTAACCGTTTTGTCGAATGGTTGTAGCGCCACGGCAAGTTATACAGTAACAGCCCCAAATGGTATCACAGCAACGGCTTCAGGAACCCCTGCAACAGGTTGTGGCACCAACGATGGAACAGCAACCGCTACTCCTGCAGGTGGTTCAAATTACACCTTCACATGGAGCAACGGAGCTACAACAGCTGCTATCACAGGACTTCAAGACGGAGTCTACACGGTAACAGTACTCTCTAATGGCTGTAGTGCTACTGCATCTTATACTGTTACTTCACCAAATGGAATTACCGCCTCCACCTCAGGAAATAATACCACATGCGGATTTACCAATGGTACTGCTCTTGTTACTGCTTCAGGAGGTTCGGCATACACTTATGCTTGGAGCAACGGGGAAACTACTGCCAACATTAACGGATTGGCACCGGGCACCTACGATGTTACCGTTACTTCAGGGTTATGCACAGCCACAGCTACTCAAACGATTACAGGTAGTTTTGGTATTGCGGTTTCAACAGCCGGAACAGCTACTTCTTCTTGCACAGCTACAGACGGAACTGCATCTGCTGCAGGATCAGGAGGGTTGACCTATACCTATGCATGGAGCAATGGAGGAACAACAGCTACGATCAGCGGATTGGGAACGGGCAACTACACTGTTACCGCTTTTTCAAATGGTTGCAGTGCTTCTGCAAGCTACACGGTTACTGCTCCAAACGGCATTTCTGTAAACACAACCGGAACAAGCACTTCATGTGGTAAAAACAATGGTTCAGTAACAGTAACTGCGAGTGGAGGAAGCACCTATACCTATATATGGAACACTGGCGCTACAACACCGGCCATTACGAACTTGTCGGCCGGCACATACACCGTTACAGCCGTTTCGAATGGTTGTTCGGCTACGGGCAATTTTACTGTTGCCGGAAGTTCATTACTTACCGTAACTGCAACAAGCACCGCTACCACAAATCTTACAAACAATGGAACCGCTACAGTAACTGCAATAGGCGGTGTTAGTCCGTACACATATACTTGGAGCAACGGACAAACAACACAAACCGCTACAGGTTTGAATTCCGGACAATATATAGTTACCGTGACCGATCAAAGTGGTTGTACGGCACTACAAGCTATTTCCGTTGGAAGTACTATAGGCATTGCGCTTGTTGAGAATATTGGCAAGTTGGATATTTATCCTAATCCAACTGAAAACATTTTGAACTTAGCAATCACTTGCAACACGGCCGAAAACATTACTGTTGACATAGTGAACATCAGCGGACAAGTGCTATTACACAACAGTTATGAAAACGTGAAGGAGGAAGTAATGACGTTAAACACAGCAGAACTTGCTTCCGGTTTTTATTACGTTCGAATCACCACACAACAAGGAACAATGGTGGCTAAAGTAATGAAACAATAAGACGATTACTTCGGTTGAAAACCGTTTACACCTTTAGGTAAAACATCAAAAAAATGCCACAGCGGCATGTAGAAATCGCCCGGACCAAATTGGTCTTTGGCGGTTCTATAGATTTTGTCGTCTTCCTTTTTGAAAACCGAGAAACCGGGCATGTTATAGGTTTTACCGTCTTTTTCTTCCGCAAAACCCATGTCTTTGGTGAATGTATTTCCCGCAGAAGAACACGATTTGAAATTCCAATCTCGGCTTTCAGCAAACGCTTTGTGTACTTCAGGGGCATCAGGGCAAACCAATACAAAGGCGCATCGTTGTTCGATGTGCTGCGTATAGCCCATAAACCCATCGGCCCATAAGCTGCAATGGGAACAGCTCTTACCCATGTTATGAATCACTATCAATTCGTCTTTATCGCCAAACAATTCATTCAAAGAAATCGGTTCGCCTGTTTTTGCTACAAACGTATAATTGGCTACAAGCTCCGGTTCTCGCTGGTTTTGCAAATCGTTGATTTGTTCTTTAAGCGCTTGAATCGCATCGTAGCGCTTTTGAATTTGCTGTTCTATTTCGATGTTCGTCATAGTGTTGCTTTTCTTAAAAATAAAAAAGCAACCTGATGTTCATCAGATTGCTTTTCAGTATTGTAAATTATGGATTAGAAATTTTTGATGATTTCATCGCCAAACTCTGAACATTTCAAAGTAGTTGCGCCTTCCATCAATCGTTCAAAATCATAAGTGACACGTTTTCCTTTGATTGATTTTTCCAAACCTTGGTGAATCAATTCAGCCGCTTCTAACCAACCGAAATATTCAAACATCATAGCGCCTGAAAGAATCACCGAACCTGGATTTACTTTATCCAAATCAGCATATTTAGGAGCTGTTCCATGGGTAGCTTCGAAAATCGCGTGGCCTGTTACATAGTTAATATTCGCACCCGGAGCAATTCCGATTCCTCCGATTTGAGCCGCTAATGCATCGCTCAAATAATCTCCGTTCAAGTTCAATGTAGCAATTACATCAAAATCTTCCGGACGCGTTAATACTTGTTGCAAAGCGATATCAGCAATCGCATCTTTCACTAACACTTTTCCGCTCGCCAAAGCTGCTTTCTGCTCTGCATTCGCAGCCTCTTCGCCTTTTTCTTTTTTCGTGCGCTCCCATTGCGACCAAGTATAGGTTGAATCTGCAAATTCAGTTTCTGCCAATTCATAACCCCAGTCGCGGAAACCGCCTTCGGTGTATTTCATGATGTTTCCTTTATGCACCAAGGTTAAGCTTTTGCGTTTGTGCAATACAGCATACTCAATCGCAGAACGAATCAAACGTTGAGAACCTAATTTTGATACCGGTTTGATACCAATACCTACACATGTTGCAGCATCCGATGTAATGCCTGCAGCAGCGATATATTCAGCTCCTTTTTCAGGTGAATTGAAACGAATTTTACTGAAATCTTTCGGGAAATTTGCACTCAAGAAATCCAATACTTTTTGTGCTTCTGCACTTCCACCCACAAACTCGATACCGGCATAGATATCTTCTGTGTTTTCACGGAAAATAACCATGTCAACCGCCTCCGGACGTTTAACCGGTGATGGTGTTCCAGCGTAGTAACGCACCGGACGAAGACATACATACAAATCCAAAATCTGACGCAACGCCACATTCAATGAACGGATACCTCCGCCAATCGGTGTTGTTAACGGTCCTTTGATCCCAACTAAATATTCGTTGAAGGCCGCCAATGTTGCATCCGGCAACCAGTTACCTGTTTCGTTGAAGGCTTTTTCGCCCGCCAATACTTCTTTCCACTCTATTTTGCGTGTTCCTCCGTATGCTTTTTCTACTGCTGCATCCAATACACGTACCGATGCTTTCCAAATATCTCTTCCGGTTCCATCGCCCTCGATAAAAGGAACCACCGGATTGTTCGGCACATTTAACTTGCCATTCTGAATCGTAATTTTCTCTCCCATGATGTTTTAATAATTAGATTTGGTTTAATACGATGACGAAACTAAATAAGTTTAGGTAAAGGGCAAATTATTTAGCATTCCTTAAGCTTGAATATGATTTTAATCAAAAAACAAGACAGTTTTGGGTGCTATGTGACTATTATTTCGTTGGTACAGATGCGCTTAAATCGAATTTTACTTATCATTAATAAAATTTAATGCATGCAAAAGCAAACCACTTTTTACGCGGTAATTTCCATTTTCTTCTTTTGGGGATTTATGGCCGCCAGCAACGGTATCTTTATTCCGTTTTGTAAAACACACTTCAATTTATCGCAATTTCAAAGTCAGTTAATCGATTCCACTTTTTACGGTGGCTATTTCATTGGCTCTGTTCTGTTGTTTATCTATACTTATTTTTTCAAAAAAGATTTTGTGATTGAACAGGGTTACGCGAAATCATTTTCCATAGGATTGATTGTTTCAGCCTTTGGTGCATTGTGTATGATTCCGAGTTTGCACATCGGGAATTATGGATTGATTTTAGGTTCGTTCTTTTTGATTGCCCTAGGTTTTAGTTTGCAACAAACGGCTGCCAATCCTTTTGTGGTGTTGTTGGGCGATGAACGTACAGGCGCGCACCGCTTGAATTTGGCGGGAGGAATCAATTCGTTTGGTACTACTATTGGTCCGCTGATTGTTGCGTATTTTTTATTTGGTGGAATCTCTGTAGCCGATACCAGCAAAGCCGTTGAGCTCAAGAGCGTAGATACCTTATATATTCTCTTGATTGTACTCTTCCTTATACTGGCCTTTATTCTTCGCTCCATCAAAATTGAAGAACGTGCACAAGAAAGCACAGAAGCCTTTTCGTTTGAAGCCTTGAAAAAACCGCAACTGCAACTGGGCATGTTGGCGATTTTCGTATACGTAGGTGTAGAAGTAACCATACAAAGCAACATGGGCGCCTTGTTACAATTACCGGAATATGGCAGTGTGCCGAACACATTGTTGTTTCCTTTCATTTCGTTGTATTGGGGAAGTTTGATGATGGGTCGCTGGACAGGTGCTGCAGAAGCCATGACGGAAGATCAAAAACTGAAAAAACTATTATTGATAGCCTTGCCATTCTTAGCTTTCCTTGTAGTATATGGAGTTAACTTCTTTAAAGCACAAGGCGTGGAAGGCATCAACATCAGCGAAATTTTCTTGCCTTATTTAGGCTTTGTAGCGCTGATGGTAGCTGTTGCTTATTTCACTATCGAAAATGCTGCGAAAATGCTATTTGCGTTTTCCATTTCAGCGATGGCTTGTATGATTGGCGGCATGCTCACTACCGGACCTATTTCGATTCTTTTATTCATGAGTGGAGGCTTGTGGTGCTCGGTGATGTGGCCGTGTATTTTTTCGCAATCCATTAAAAACTTGGGTAACTATACTTCGCAAGCATCAGCCTTTTTAATTATGATGATCTTGGGAGGGGCTGTTATTCCTCCGTTTCAAGGATGGTTAGGCGATGTTACAAGCATTAAAACATCATACATTGTTACTCCGCTTTGCTTTGCCTATTTAGCTTACTTTGGTTGGTGGGCCATGAACAACAACAAGGGAGAGGATGTGAAAGTGGCGCATTGATAATTACTACTTAAACTTAATTCAACTGCATCATCACCCATTTGAGTGCTGCTTCGGCTTTGAAATACTTGAGTTGTACTTCAGCTAATTTTTGTTGGGCTTCGAGCCATTTATTTTCGCGGGTATTTACCAAAAACACATTGCTTTCTCCGGCATTGAAACGCATCACTTCTCCGGTGTACAACTTCTCGTAATTGGTAACAGTGGCTTTGTATAAGTTGACTTGGTCTTTAAGCACAACCAATTCTGTATAATAGCTGCGTAGCTTATTGTTGAGCTCATTACGCTTGAGCTCCAAATCATATTTCGCTTCGCGGATTTTAAGATTAGCGATACGCACATCGCCTCGTCCTTGTGCAAAAGTAAGCGGCATGCTGAACTTCACCCCAAACTTGTAATAGTCTTTAAACATAGACCATTCTGGGTTACTCCAAGTGGAAACATCTTTACTCAGCAGGTTATAACTGGCGTTGAGCGTGGGTTTCAGGTTTTCGATTTTGAGTTTGCGTTCCACCTCCAACTGCTTTACCTTCAATTGATACATCAACACATTAGGGTGAGTAGTTTGAATAGTTTGCTCTAGTTCTGTTAACGGTTTCAGTTTTACGCTTTGGGCAAAAACAGCAGCATCATTGAATTCCGGCACTACGCCATTAGGCAACAAATAAGGCTGTTCGTTTTGCGTCCACAAAAAATTCGACAACTCAAAACTCGCTTTTTGAAAATCGAGATTCGCCTGATTGAATTCATATTGTCGTGTTTGATATTGGGCCATAGCTTCGGTAGAATCTATGGGTGCCCTATCGCCTAAAAGAGTAGCTTGTGTTGTGGCAGCAAAACGTTGTTGTGAAAGCAGCAAGGCTTCTTCGATAATTCGCTTATTTCGGTAGGCCAACGTCCATTCATAGTATCCTTTCACCGCATCCAACAGCAAGTCGTTCAACATTAAAATGCGTTGTTGTTCAGAAGCCGACACAAACAATTTTGCTTTTTGCAAATCGGCTCGTTTCTTGTCGGTAAACAACCCTTTCAATAAAGGCACAGAAACACCTACGTAGGCCAGACCCGTTTTCGGAATAAAATCAGAAGGGTTAATGTTCGAACCATACGAATAGTCGTATCCGGCTTTCACTTCAATCCCATACCATCCGGGTATTTTAATTTCGGAACTAAAAAAGGAATAGTAGTTATTGCCGTAAAACACTTTTCGATCGTAATCGGAATACAACATGGGATCAAAACCTCCGCGTGCAATTAATAGTTCCGCCTTGGCTTTGTCGGTCACAATATCGGCTTGCTTGGCTAAAGGATGATAGGTTTTAACGATGGTCAGAAATTCAGCCAAGGTAAAGGTTCGCAACGAATCGCTTTGTGCAAAACTGCTGTTATTCAACAACAAGCAAAGTGTTGCCATGTACCACTTAAATCGAAATGTTGGCATAAACAGTGCGCATAGAACCTGATGTAGTTTACTTTTCTGCATCGGATTTCTTTGCTTTTGCTTTAGTATCTTCCTTGCCTGCATAATAGTCGGCCGGGAAGCCATTAATGTTTCGCCACAATTCGTACCAAATAGGCACATCTTTCAAAAGCGCCATTCCTTCTACTCCACCACCTAACCGCAAATTCTTTGGCCATGGCTTTTCGGCTTTATCTTCAGCTACTAGAATGCGGAATTTACCGCCTACGCTAATGTTATTATCTACAGCTGTGATGATGCCACCAAACGTTCCGTATGAAGCGTTCGGCCAACCGGTAAACACAATAGCAGGAAATCCATCAAATTGCAAACGCACTTTTTCGCCTTTGTGTACCAATGGTAAATCGTTGGGTGTAACATAAATTTCTACAGCAATATCGTAGTGTTGCGGAGTTATACTTACCAACAAATCCCCTTCCTTTACACTCTCGCCAATACCGGCTTTTACGGTTTTGGTAATTTGTCCGTCTTGCGGAGCAGTAATCAAATAAAAGCCGTTACGAATTTTATAATTGGAAAACTGATTCTGAAGCTTTGCAACATCGGCAGTACCACTTGAGACTTGTGAAAGCGACTGAAATCGTTCAGCTTCGGCTTTGGCAATTTTCTCCTCGTAATCGCGATTGGTGCTTTGTAACTCAATCATAGCGTTTAGTAAGTCGTTCTTGGTGTTGTAGTATTTGTTTTCGGCAATGGTCTTACGTGCATTGGCATCTTGTAGCGCTTGATTGCGTTGTTCCAACTCGGTTAACGATTTCAAACCGGCATCGTACAATTCTTTTTGTCGCTTGAATTGCTCTTTAGCAATGTTAAGTTGATTACCGGCTGCTTGCATGGCCATACTGTCGGACACGATGTAAAGTTGCGCTTGCTTTACTTTGTTTTTGAGTTGTTCGATTTTTAGTGCACGCGCTTGTTCGAGAGCGGCAATTTGATGCATTAATGCTCCGGCTTTGTTATCGTACAAATTATTGGCGTCAATTTTGGATTGAATTTGCTCTTCAGTTCTATCCATTAATGCAGGATCCAAATACTCCGATTTAATTTCCGATATGCGCAAAATAGTATCTCCGGCTTTTACAATGTCGCCTTCTTTTACGTACCATTTTTCAATTCGGCCGGCAATTAGTGCATTGAGTTCTTGTGGTCGTTGCTCCGGACGAAGTGTTGTTACCTTGCCTCCCGACTTAATATTTTGTGTCCAGGGTAAAAGCAAGAAGACTAACAATAGAATCAAGATAAAACCAAATTGACGTACCAATTTTATATCGGTGGTTTCGCCAAACGACTTTTCAAGCGACTTTAATCGCTTTCGATCCAAACTATGTTGCATTTCGTTGTTTGTTAACCACATACTAATTACTGTTTTTATTGCTTGTGTATGCCTTGTAAACAGAAGTCTCCTTTACTTTTTGGTAAGGTCCAATTGCAGCAATTTTTCCTCCATGCATTAAAATCACTTTACTGCATTGTTGCATAAGTTTCTCGTCTGATGTACGAATAATTAAACTGTATTTTCGACTACTATCTGTTAGATATTGGGCAACCGCCATTTGTTCATTGTATTCTAAATGGTGTCTAAAATCGTCTATTAGCAACAACTTTGGCTGTTTGAGCAATGCGCGGCACAATAAAATTTTAGCCTTTACACTTTCCGGCAATTTACGTCCATGCGTATCTAATGTTTGGTGTAGACCTAACCTGTGCGATTGTATATACTCTAACAAACCCACGGCTTTGGCAACAGGAATGATGTGCTCTTCTGTTATGCCCGTACGCAACAATGTTAGATTTTCGAATAAGGTACCTTCAAAGATTTCGGTACGTGAAAAATAGACGCCAATTTTATCGCGCAACGACTTCAAATCATATGAAGAAATGGGCATTTCGTTAATTAGAATACTTCCGGTATAATTCTCGTACATACCGGTAAACAACTTAATCAAAGATGATTTTCCGGAATCTTTTGTTCCGCAAATGGCCACTTTTTCTCCCGGTAAAATGTCTAAGGTTAATCCTTCTAACACATTTGTTTTGGCATCGGGATAAGCAAAAGAAACATCTTGCATTGAAACATTAAACGGAGTTTCTTCAGCAATCACCGCACCGGCTACATCTTCCTCTACCGGCTTATCGAGCACCTTTCCAATTTTTTCTAAAGAGGTTAAAATATCATAGATCCCCTCTAACCCGGTAATGATTTTTTCAACGGAATTGAGAATAGTGAGAATAATAATTTCTGAAGCTACAAACTGTCCGATATTAATTTGTTGCTGAACAAAGAGTAAAGAACCAGCAATTAGCAAGGCTGCTGTTATTATGGTTTTAAAGGCCACAAACGACCAATACTGAGTAAGAAGTATCTTGAAGTGATGCTTTCGGGCATCTAAGTAACCGCTCACTAATTCATCGGTTTTGTTTATGGCGATGTCTGTATTCCCTGACAGCTTGAAGGTTTTGACATTTCGAGCGATTTCTTCCAACCAGTGTCCCACTTGATATTTATAATCTGACTCTAAAATACTGGAAGAAATACCTGCAGGTGCAGTGAAACGGAAAATTAAATACAACAAAAACACTAATAATAAACCGAAAGCAATAAACAACGGACTGTAAAGCGATAACAATATCAATCCAAATAAAATTTGAATACTTGCAGAAGGTAAGTCCAACAATATTTTTGAAATGCCTTTCTGAAGAGAAGAGGTATCAAAAAACCGATTCACTAATTCAGGTAAATAATAATCATCTACGGCTTCTAATTTCAATCGGGGGAATCGTTCAGAAAAAGCTAAAGCAAAACGAGTAAACAACTTGCGTTGAATACGCTCTGTGACTTTCATTTGCAAAATTTGCAGATAGCCATTAAGGGCCACACCGGCAACAACCAGTAAAATCAGAATAATAAGGGAAGTAGACACTAAACCGCCAAACAAAAAAGAGACAATGGCTTGTATACCTAACGGTAAAGAAAGATAAAGCAGACCACTCAAAGCAGCATAAAAATAGATATACAGAATCTCATTGCGCTCCAGCATGAGATAGCTGTAAAAACGCTTAACAGGATTTGTTGTATTGTTTGTAAATTGTTCTGCCATCCAACTTTGATTTGTTTAGATTTTAACAATTATAGTTTAGAAATGTTCCAAACAAAAAAATCGTTAGGTTAAAAAATTATAAATAAGCTGTGGGAAACAACCCCAAACCCATTGCAGCAAAGGTTTTCATACAATCTTACACATTGGAACATAACATTTTTTCACAATCAACATCCTGTTATTTTAGACACAATATGCCTATACAATATCAATGGACAACCTTTTCGCGTACCCATTTCGGCAGATAAACACTATACCATATCTGCTTTACACTGTTAGGAAAAGTTTCCGAGGCTAACTCTGTTTGCCACTCGCTAAACAATTGTTGGCGAACTTTATTAGAGGAAGATGTTGCAATGGGCTCAATCTTTTGAATCATGATTTCAAAGTACTCGTCTTCTGCAATTACTTGGAAATATTTTTTTAGACTAAGCATTACCCCGGTGTAATCTTTTCCTTGTAACTCAATCATAACAAGCAATGTAACCGCTATTTTGTAATGTACACTTACATTTCGATCCGACAAATTCAATAAAATTTTCTGCACAAATACAAGCGACTTCTTATACTCTTTCAACTGAAAAAAAGTAATCGCAAAATTAGCATACAAGGTTCGAATACTTGTTTCTGAAGTATACTTTTTGTGCTTGTCGATATCCTTCACCATCTGATTCAAATCATATGAAAAGCCAATATTTCCGGGCACTCCCATGATGCGTAATAAAGCTAAATTGCTCATGATTAGAAAGAGCCGTGCGTTTTCATTGGCATTAAGCTTGGGCTTTTCTTGCTGTAGGCTTTTGTAATACTCATCAAACTTTTGCTCTTGGTTGGTGCGGTTAAGTAAGTTGAGATACTGATTCATCAGCACAAAATAATTGAAAACGTTGCGCGACTTATAATAAGGGGAACTGTCGTATAACATGCGCATTTTTTCTAGATAAACCGACTCCATTGCTGTGTTCTGGCTTGTGGCATAGTAGAATGCTTTTGCAATAAATAAAGAAAGCTTTGCAGAAACAGATAAGGCTAATTCATCATCCTCGAAGAAAGGATGACTTGTAAAAGGCAGCCAACTTTCAGTTGTAGCAATGTTGCCCAATGTAAGTGTTCCTTTTTTCGCTCTTCGTACATAGATAAAATCGAGTAGGCTACTACACGTTTGTAAGTTTGCAATAAGGGAAAGACATTGATCAATCGCTTTGTTACAATCGTCTAACAACAATGCCTTTCGGTCGTCTGTTCGGTAGAATCCTTTCAAGATATTCCATGCAATAAGCAACACATCAAACTGTTCGTATTGCGAAAGTTGTTGAATATGTTTTTCTAATCGTAGTGCAGCCTCCTCTCGCAAACCCTTTTCAAACAAGAGTTTTGTTTGCATGATGCGTTGAATATACTTGGCATAAATGAGATCCTCTTCGTTATAGCGATATAGCGATGTCAAGATTTCTTCGTACAGCAAAAACTTACTTATTGTTTGTTTTGACAATTCCGTTTTCCTCAACTTTTTTGCAATCGACTCATTCGATATGGTTGCATCTTGCTCCACCAATGCATATATCTTCAAGGGCAGACTTTCCTTCTTTGTTCCCGGAAAACCATACTTCTTGAAGTACATTTTTTCGCCTTGAGTAAGCGATGCTACTAATAAATGCAGGCTGTTTTTTTGCATTATAAATTAAATATATTATTTAACTAAATAATTAATTATCAACTATTTAAAATAAAATATAAACTATTTTGATTTAAATATAAAACTTAAGTTTTGAATTTCTGCATTGTAACTCTCCGTATTCTTGATGAAAAGAATGCCATATGGACAATAAACATGTTTTACTTAGTTCGTTTTTCCCATTGGCTTCGTCTTTGCATTTTAATCTAGAACAAACGGAAACGAAGATTGGAAGTGGGTGCAGTCATTCGGCTAATGGCAATATGTATAGCTACATCACCGGAGAATTTGCCATTTACAACATACCCGGAATCATAAATTCCAACTGTTCCCCTGAGCAGCAAATAAGCGCAATCCTCGAAAACAATAAAAAGATGAAAGGGGCATTGGTGCTTTGTCCTACAACTTCGCCCATCGAATTATGGTTTGGCTTTGTGGCGGCTCAAGCCGGAAAACTGAACTATTCACTTTTAAAACACGATGGACAAAAAATGAGCGATGGAGAATTGTCGGATTACAATGGAGGATCGCTCATCCGTCAGATAGCCTGCAATAAGCTTGATGCCGGAAACTATTATCTACAATTAGAATACACCCACAGAAGCGGTATACAAAGACTCGCAGCACCTATTGTTATTGTATAGTTACATAACGTCAACTTATTTTACCCCTACGTTAGAGCCATGAAGCATTTGTTTCATGGCTCACGTATTTTCCCCAAAATAAAAGCGCCACGAAACAGTGTTCCATGGCGCTTCAATAGTAGAATCGAGATTAAATTAATCCCAGAAACAATATCCGTTTTCTGCAATCATCTTATCAGCAACAGCTCTTCTGATATCGCGGGTATTAATCATTTCATATTTCGTGAAACGTTTCAAGCCCATCATCATTAATCGCAATTCATCGCCTGATGCAAATGCCGCCAAACCTTGTTTTCCATTTGTGTTGATGCGATCCAATGCATCGAAGAAGAAACATTTCACCATATCAACATAGATTTGAGAAGCTTCTAAACCATGCAAGTTCACTAATTTTTCTGCTCTTAACAATGCAGATTCCATAGCGAAAATATCAATCAATACATCCGCAGCGTGCATCAAAATTTCTTGTTCTTTCTCCAATTGCATCATCAATTTTTGTACTGCACCTCCTGCTACTAACAAGAAGGCTTTCTTCGCATTTTTCAATACTTTGCGTTCTGCTCCGAAAATATCATCTGCATCCGGTGAGCTGAAATCAGGCACGCTCATCAATTCTTTCTGAATATTCATACCCGGTGTCATCAAATCAATTTTGCCCTTCATCGCAAATTTCAATAATGCATCGATAGACAACATACGATTGATTTCGTTTGTTCCTTCGAAAATACGATTGATACGTGAATCTCTGTAAGCACGAGCCATTGGATACTCTTCCGAAAATCCGTAACCTCCGTGAATTTGCAAAGCCTCATCTACAACAAAATCCAACACCTCCGAACCTAACACTTTCAACAAAGCACATTCAATTTGATATTCTTCAGCACCTCCAGTCAAGTATTCTGTCATTGTTTTGCCGGCTGCTTTCAACTTATGCTCTTCTTGGTTAATCCAATCGCAAACTCGGTACGATGCAGATTCTGCCGTCCATGTACGGATAGCCATTTCGCCCAATTTGTGTTTGATAGCACCAAACTGTGCGATAGGTGTTTTGAATTGTTGACGCTCATTCGCATATTTTACTGCTTGATTCAACGCGCGTTTAGCACCACCTAAAACTCCGTTACACAATTTGTAACGACCAATGTTTAAAATTTGGAAAGCGATTTTATGCCCTTTACCAATTTCGCCCAACAAGTTTTCTACCGGCACTTTCACGTTATTGAAAAACACCTGACGAGTAGACGAAGATTTAATGCCCATTTTCTTTTCCTCCGCTCCGGTGCTCACGCCTTCAAATCCTTTCTCTACAATGAATCCGGTGAATTTATCGCCATCAATTTTTGCGAACACAACAAACACATCTGCAAAGCCTGCGTTCGTAATCCACATTTTTTGTCCGTTCAAAACATAGTGTGTACCATCAGCCGAAAGTTCTGCTTTTGTTTTCGCTCCCAATGCATCTGATCCACTCCATGGCTCTGTTAAGCAGTATGCTGCTTTCAATTCGCCAGTAGCTAATTTCGGCAAATATTTTTTGCGTTGTTCATCTGTTCCATAGTAGATAATCGGACAAGTTCCAATTCCTGTATGTGCACCAATAGCAACCGATACACCATGTCCCCAACCTAACACTTCTGTTACGAAAGAGAACGTAGTTAAATCTTTTCCTTCGCCTCCAAACTCTTGTGGAATGTGCAATCCTAACAGACCTAACTCTCCGGCTTTGTTCAAGATATCTATACCCAACATCGGGTCGTGATCCAATTTATCCAAGTTCGGATCAATTTCGGTGCGGATAAAATCTTTTGTCATATCACGCATCATCTTTTGCTCTTCCGTAATTTCTTCAGGAATGTAAATGTCTTCCCACGTAGAATCTTTAATCAAAAATTCGCCTCCACGAAGGGCTGTTTTTGTTTCTGTAGCTGTGCTCATTGTACTATTTTTTAATTGTGTTTTTGATACTTATAACTCAAAAGAAGAATATTTTGTTGATTTTACCAAACGTTTGGTAGGTAAAAAATTGAATTGGGAAAATGGGGCATCTAAAAACGAAATGCTACTTCATAAGAGCCTTCAAAATATCGGGGTAATCGGTAATAATACCATCGACATGGAGCTTTATTAGGCGTTGCATTTCCCCGGTCTCATTCACTGTCCATGGAATAACTTTAAAACCTAAACGATGCGCCTTTTGTATGTGACTTTTTCGCGTAACCAAATAGTTAGGACTCAATATGGTAGGGCGAAAAGAAAGCCCCTCAAGCCCAACAGACCATCCATTCGGCAGTGCAAATAACCACGCTGTTGTAATAGTAGAATCTAATTTATGAACGGCTTCTAAAGCCCGACTGTCAAACGATTGCACACAAAATAAAGTCGGATCCTTTTGCCGGTGAATAAAATCTACCACTAATCTTGCAAAATCAGTAACCGGGGGAGTATAGCGATTATCCCATTCGGCCTTCGACTTTATTTCGATATTGAATTTTGCCGAAGGTAATTGCTTTGCGGCTACATAGGATTCAACGGTATCTACTACTTTTTGAAACAATGGCTTAGAGACCATTATTCTTTGTTGATTTTGGAAACGAACATTACCTTTGTTCCCACAATCGAATTGTTGAATTTCGCTAGCCGTGAGCGATTGGATAGGGATGCGCTCTGTGCAATTACAAATAGATTCGTCTATCCACGGATCGTGGCTAACCACAAGTTGACTGTCTTTTGAAACCGCTAAGTCAAGTTCAAGGGTTACTACACCAATGTCTACCGCTTTTATAAAGGCAGGAATTGTATTCTCGGGCATTAGTCCGCGGCAACCTCTATGTCCCTGTACATCAAAGGACTGAGCAAACACAAATAGTGGACAGAACAGCAGTAGAAATCGCATGTATGTTATTTTTTGTAAACCTACACAGCCTTAGCGGAATAAGCGATTTTAGACAATATCTTTTTGTTAGCTTTATGTAGAATTTATAATTTGCATGAAAAAGAAAATAGCGCTAGGTATATTGATTTTGTTGGTCTTGATTCAATTTATACCTGTGGATACCACAAACCCGACAGTAGATACACAAAAAGATTTCATCACTGTAACTAAAGCTCAGCAAGAAGTAGCGCAAATTCTGAAAACCTCTTGCTACGATTGCCATGCTAATGAAACTGCTTATCCATGGTACTTTAAAATTGCACCCGTATCGTGGTGGTTGAAAAACCATATCAACGAAGGACGCAGAGAATTAAACTTCTCCATTTGGGGCGATTATACGGCTAAGCGCAAAGACAAAAAAATGAAAGAGTGCATTGAAATGGTGCAAGAAGGAGAAATGCCCATGTGGTCTTATACATTGGTGCATAAAGATGCGGTAATTAATGAAGCACAGCAGAAATTATTAGTCGATTGGTTCACTACTTTAAGAACTGGGGATGCGAATTAAAACATTGTATTCATAGTGCTTTCCACCGACTTATACTAAAAATTCATCGCTTTACGTTCTCATAATAAACAACCCAATTATGCGAACAATTATGCTCCTCTTTTGCTTTTGTTGCCTTGCAGCACAAGCACAAACCACCGAAGATGTAAAAAAAATGAAAGGCGGTACCATCTCAAAAGGTGAAACAGCGCTGCTTTGGGGCGTTATTGCCAAACTGCCCAATTTCGAGTTTGACGTAAAATTTACAGTAGCGAAATACGATTTCCTATTGCTGACAAAAAGTGGCGAAGTCTACTCGGCTTCCAATGTAGGCGAATTCTTCAACGATAAAATCAAGAAACTCATAAAAATGAGCAAACCCGGAGATATGTTGGTGTTCGAAAACATTGTGGCTGTTGGTCCCGACAACTATCAGCGTAACATCGGACAAATAGTAGAAAAGGTGTTTTAGGAAATCTACGGTCTGCTGAAGAATGCCATACGATTACCTTCGGTATCGATGAAAGTGGATAGATAGCCAATTTCAGGGGCAATAAGTCGCTTGTCTTGTTCAATAACACCACCTGCTTCTACTACACGTGCTAAATGAGCTTCCATTTCATTATTACAATTGAAGTATAACAAAACACCTTCTTTACTCGGCTTTAACCCTTCTTCTTTAACAATAGCGCCACAAGTGTATTCTTCACTAAACTCAAAAAAAGCATGGAGCACTCCACCTAAATCTTGCACTTCGATTTTCCGCTGCAACACATTGCGATAAAATGCTGCTGCACGCTCCACATCAAGGGCGGGAATTTCAAACCAGGTAAGAATTGGATTCGCCATAAATTATTATTTACTGCAAGTTAAGGCTTTTTAAAAACTGTTCCAAAGAACGATCGTCATTATACGCCAATCGCTTTTTGATTCTATACTTTGCCTGTTCAATGCTCTTTGGAGTGGTAAACTGAATAGTTGAAATTTCTTTGTTGCTGTGTCCTTTATACGTGAAAAAACAAATTTTCAGTTCTAACTTAGATAGTTGCGGATACAATACCGATAGCTGTTCCGTCCATTTGGCTAAAGCAGCATTGGCTACGTTAGACAGTTGTTCTTTGTTCGTTTCAAACAAATCCGACTCCTTAATGCGTTTTTGAAATTGCAACATTGCTTTGTTCTTGGCAACATTTTCTTTACGTAATGCACCTAAAAAGCCATCCATATCGGCAATCAACTGTTTTTTCTGTAAGAGCACATATTGAGTAGCTTGAAGTTCATCTTCCTTCCTATATAATTCCGACTGTAACATTGCGATAGTTTCTGTGTTTGCTTTTTGCATAGCAATTGATTGTATAAGTTGTGCGTTAATCGATTCGTCTTCTTGATTTAGTTTTTCAGTATAACTGTGATAAGCCTTGAAATATTCCAGCGCTTGTAGATAGTCTGAGCGCTTTAATGCTAACTGATGTAGATGCTGGTAGGTAAACGAATAGGCAATATTTGAATTCATTTCTTTAGCTAATGCAAGCGATTGCACCAAATACCGTTCAGCTGCATCCGTTTGATGCTGGGCTATTAATACTTCTGCTAATTCGCGATAAACAATGCTTTCTGCTGCTTTCGACTGAATCTGCTTTGCATTAGCAATAGCCGCATCAAACAAAGCAATACTCTCCTTTATTTGTTCATTGTGCATGGCCAACTTTGCATCAATAAGCTGTATGGCAATAAAAAAGTAAGGATTGAAAAAATCGCCCTTAACCGTTTCAAAAAATTGACGTTTTGCGCTCAGTTCAATCCAGTTTTTTTCTAGCAACAAACACTCCATCTCCCATCGAACAAGGGATAATCGCATAGGTACAGAAGCATTTTGCATTAAAGGTGCTAGGCTGTTTAGTACCGGTCGCATTTTCTCCGGCTTGGATTGATCGTTGTATAACTTGAGCAAGCCAAAGCCATTCATCACCACTAAACTTTCTATATTATTTTGCTCGCTATACTGCATAGAAACTTCAAAATAATGAGTTGCAATTTTCAGGTATCCGTATTCCGAAAATACGTGCCCCAAGCCCGTTTCTACTTCTGCAATCAATCGGGCTTCTTGCATCGCATTAGCTTCAATATGGCAATGCTGCATCAATCGTAATCCCTCCATGTAATTGCCCAAAATATTGTTGGCCAAGGCCTGAAAAAATCGCCCTACAACACAGAAATAACGGTGTGTTTCATTCTGTTGAAATTGTTCCAAAATTTCGACTTGATGCTCAATAAACCCTTTGTAATCGGACACCTCGTAACGTTTCAAATTCTGGAACAATTTGAGTAGAGGCTTCTGCGTGTTGGTCACATCCTTCATTTTAAGCGCGTAGACTTCAGGCATATAAACCACCCGATCTTTGGTAAAAATGGCCGTTTTCAGAGATGCCACTATAGCATCAAACCGCTGCTGTATTTTTTCCGTTTTATTCATTGTATTACCAAATATCAGAAATGAAATTCATATAAACATTGTCTTTCAACACATGTAGAGTATTTGTAGAGTGGCTGTTATGCAATAAAGGATTGTCTTTGCTGCATTAATCACTAAAACAACAATCATGAAAACAATGAAAAAAACAGCACTATCGCTACTTGGCATAAGCGTGCTTTGCACTCTAATGCTGGTTTCTGCTTGTAAAAAAGAAGCGGGACCGGCAGGAAAAGACGGAAATGCAAATGTGAAAGTATTTATGTTCTATAACAAAACGCTAACAGCAGGCAATGGAGTAATTGATACTATTCCAATATCAACCGGTGCACTAGATTCTTCACTCGCATTGATGTATTACACCGATAGTGCAAATACAGCGAATAAAGGTATTTGGTATTCTTCTCCTGGTTTAGGACGGTTAGGTGCTTATCAAACAAGAAATTTCTTTTTAGGAATTGGTGCATCATCTTCATTTACACTAAGTGTATTTAATCCAGACGGCACAAGCTATTCGGGCAGTAGCCTTAAACTCCCTCAACTAAAAGTAGTTGTTGTGCCCGCCTCTAGCTATATTGTTGGCAAAAAAGAAGACGTTGACTTCAGCGACTACAAAGCCACCATGCAATATCTGGGATTGCCCGAATAACCTTTACCGTTTTTTACCCAAAAGAAAAGCCCGAACAATGTGTCCGGGCTTTTCTTGTAATATGATTTTGATTAGAAACAATATCCGTTTTCTTCAATCATTTTATCGGCAATTCTTCTTCTTGCGGCTACAGTATTGTATGCTTCATACTTCGTGAAACGTTTCAAGCCCATCAACATCACACGCAACACATCGCCTTCGTTAAAGGCTGTAATCGCATGCTTTCCGCTCAAATTAATGCGCTCTAATGCATCTGAAATATATGTTCTTGTCATATCAATTTGCAACGCGCAAGCTTCTTCGCCTTTAACGGCAATAGCTCTTTCGGTACGCAACAACACCGATTCGCAAACAAACAATTCAATCAACATATCTGCAGCATTCATGATAATTTCTTGCTCTTTCTCTAAGCCCTGCATGAATTTCTGAACTGCTGCACCAGCAGTCATCAAAATCGCTTTCTTCACATTGGTCAAGGCCTTTTTCTCCGCACCAAAGAAATCATCTGTATTCGGTGCACTGAAATCAGGCACACTCATCAATTCTTTCTGAACAGCCATAGCCGGAGTAAATAAATCCATTTCGCCTTTCAATGCTTTTTTCACCAACTGACCAACAGATAACAAACGGTTAATTTCATTCGTTCCTTCGAAAATTCTGTTGATACGTGCATCACGGTAAGCGCGAGCTGCAGGATATTCTTCGCTAAAACCGGTTCCTCCAAACACTTGTACGGTTTCATCTACCACAAAATCCAACACTTCAGAACCAAATACTTTCAAAATAGCACATTCAATAGAGTACTCTTCAGCAGCTACAAGTTTAGCTTGCACTTTATCCATTCCTCCGGCTACCAATTCTGCAATTTTTTCGTCAATCAAACCTGCCGTTCTGTAGGTGGCAGATTCGCAAGCATAGGCTTTAACCGCCATTTCAGCCAACTTGTGTTTAATAGCGCCAAACGATGAAATAGGCACGTTAAACTGAATACGCTCATTGGCATATTTTACTGCAGTAGTTGCTGCCGCTTTAATTCCGCCTAATGCTAAAACGCACAATTTGTAACGACCAATATTCAACACGTTAAAAGCAATTTTGTGGCCTTTGCCAATTTCGCCCAACACATTTTCAACTGGTACTTTCACATCGTTGAAAAACACCTGACGGGTAGAAGATCCTTTGATACCTAATTTATCTTCTTCACTTCCCAATGAAAGTCCTTCGCTTTTTGCATCTACAATAAAGCCTGTAAATTTATCGCCATCGATTTTCGCGAACACAGTGAAAATATCAGCAAAACCACCATTGGTGATCCACATTTTTTGTCCGTTCAACACATAATATTTTCCATCTTCTGAAAGCACAGCTTTAGATTTTGCACCTAAGGCATCACTTCCTGAACCTGGCTCTGTTAAACAGTATGCCGCTTTCAACGTACCGTTTACTAAACCCGGTAAGTATTTTTGTTTTTGCTCCTCTGTTCCGAAATACAAAATTGGTAATGTTCCAATACCGGTATGTGCTGCATAAGATGCTGCAAACGAATGTCCTTTACCAATTTCTTCGTTGATGGCTGTATCCGTTGCCACATCAACCCCCATTCCACCAAACTCTTCAGGTACTGATGCCCCTAATAAGCCCAATTCGGCTGTTTCTTCCAACAATTTCACCGAAAGACCCGGCTCTTGTTTGTCGATTTTTTGAAGATTAGGCAATACACGGGTATTGATAAAATCGGCCGTGGTTTGAGCAAACATTCGTTGCTCTTCGCTTAATTGTTCCGGGGTGAAAATTGTTGCTGAATCCGATTCTTTGATCAAGAATTCGCCACCCTTTAAAACTGCTTTTGTTTCAGTAGTTGACATGTTGTGTTTCGTTTTATTGTTTAATGAATTGTTGTGTAAATACTTTATCAATTTTAAGGGTGTAAACACCCGCAGCCAAATCAGAAACAGTTTCTGTTTGTACTTTGTTCTTGGTCGTCCATCTTTTTACTTCCTCCCCTAGTGTGTTAATTACGGTTATCGATTTCCCTTCTTCAAAATTTTGACCGATAAAAATCGTAATGGTGTTTGTAGTTGGATTAGGATAAACACTCACTTGCTCTTTCGTTAATTGTGCAATGGCGTTAGTAAACGAAATGGTAACTGTGCCTGTTTTAGAACATAGGTTGGAGTCAACTATATTGTAAGTGTAGGTGCCGGGAGCCAAACCCATGAGGTCTGTTCCTGTCATATTGTTATCCCACGATACCGTAAATGGCTTTCTTCCGCCTGCAATATCTAAATGTAGGGTTCCATCAGCTGAATTTGCTGCAGAGGCGTTTTGGTGCGTTTCTGCAATTTCCATTTTTCTATCCTTCTTTTCATCAAACCATGTTTTGGCCCGAATTAAAGATGGTTCTGCACAAGGGGTATGATATAAAGCTCCTGAATTAACCGTATCCACTTGTGTTGCTCCATTTGCTTTGAAATAGTTATAAGCGACCACCGTATTTTCATAAGGCACATTTTCATCTAGCGTACAATAATACATTCGCATAGGACTCTGAGGCACCCATTGGTACACATCATTATCACGTAGGAATACTTTGAAAAAATGATTTGGGTTGGCATGGAATGAATCCAGCATCTCTTGTCTGAAAATCAACTTCACCGTGTCGTTCATTTTTGCATTGATGGCATTTGAGTTTGCAATACCATTCATTAATGGAGGAAGATTTACATCATATGGAGAGCGAAGAATTTCGTTGGCGTTAGTAAAGAAATGGTAAATAGGATTATTACCAAAAATCAAATATGGCAAATAGTAGGGCGAGGCATATGGCGTATCTTTCAATAATTGAACTGTCTGCACTCCACTCATATCATAGGCTCCACTCATAGGTGCCGATGCAGTTACTTTCATTTCAGAAGACAATTGCTCTTGAATCATTTTATGGGCAGCCATGGTTGCGTGTCCGCCTTGCGAATAGCCCACTAAAAACAATTGATCGCTATAACCTAGTTTCATTGTATCACAAAACTCTTTAGCAGCTCGAATAATATCAATTACGCTGAAGGCTTCTGTTCTTGCATTTTGATAGGGATGATAGCCCGGACCATCGCCCATGCCTAAGTAATCGGGCATACAAGAAACCATACCGGCTGATGCCATTGCCATGGTAATCAACTTTTCGTTTCCCGATAAACGCGATGGAACATCTTTCTTACGCACTGATGTTCCGTGTTGGTATGAAGATATCGGCAATTTGCAGTATTCAGGAGATTCCGGAATCATGATTAGTCCTGACGCAATAGTTGGCGTGCTGTCGTAATTCAACGTTCGATAAATTACTTTATAAGCCTTCACTCCATAATCTAGTCCTAACAAAAAAGGAGGGATTCCGTTTTTGTTATAAAACGAATCAAGTTGGGTTCTACTCAAAGAAAACAACAACGAATCTTTCACAATTCTCGTTTGTGCTGTTGCACAAAAAAAACTCGCAAAAAGCAAGTAAAATACTAAAGCACTTTTGCGAGTTTTCATGTTGTAATTTCTCTGATTTAAATTATAAACGCTCAAAAATTCCGGCAATACCTTGACCGCCCCCAATACAAGCACTCACCATGCCGTATTTATTATTTTTACGTTGCATTTCACCAATCAATTTTTGGAATAAGTATGTTCCGGAGGCACCTAGTGGGTGACCTAATGCAACAGCTCCTCCATTCGGGTTGATAATATCTGCATTTAATCCGGCTTCTTGAATTACCGCCAACGATTGTGCAGCAAACGCTTCATTCAATTCAATCAATTCGATATCGCTTAAATTTAAACTCGCTTGCTTTAGTGCTTTTGGAATAGCAGCTACCGGACCAATACCCATCAATGTAGGATCAACACCGGCACTTGCAAAGGTTACCATTCTAGCTATAGGTTGTAAGCCTAATTCTTTTACGACTTTCTCGCTCACCACCAATACAAATGCAGCGGCATCTGATGTTTGTGAAGAGTTGCCGGCTGTAACTTGTCCGCCTAATTTGAATGCAGGCTTAAGTTTCGCTAAACCTTCAAGCGTAGTGTCGGCACGTGGACCTTCATCTTGTGCTACGAGCGTTTTTTTAGATTTCTTTTTGCCGTTTTCGTAGTACACTTCTTCTACTTCTACTGGTACAATATCATTTTTGAATTTGCCTGCTTCAATCGCTGCCATTGCCTTTTGGTGCGAGTTGAAAGAAAATAAATCGGCTTGCTCACGCGTGATACCGTATTTCACTGCAACATTCTCTGCTGTTAATCCCATACCAATGTAGTACTCCGGATGCGTGTTTGCAATTTCGAAATTCGGTGCAGTTTTATACCCTACAGTAGGCACCAAACTCATACTCTCTGTTCCTCCTGCAATAATTACATCAGCCATTCCTGCGCGGATTTTGGCTGTTGCTAAACCAATGGTTTCGATACCAGAACCGCAATAACGGTTTACCGTCATTCCCGGAACACTTACCGGCAACGAACGAACGGCTACCCAACGTGCCATCTGTAACCCTTGCTCTGCTTCAGGCACAGCGTTACCTACAATTAAATCATCAACTCGTGTTGGATCTAACTGTGGTACTTTTTTCAACAAATCAGTGATAGCGTAATAAGCTAAATCTACAGGTGTTGTAAAACGAAATCCTCCTCTCTTCGACTTTCCAATGGCGGTTCTTGAACCGGCTATGATATATGCTTCTTGCATTTTATTAAGATTTTATATAGTTAGTTATTATAGGATAATTAGTTTCTCAATGGTTTTCCTTTCGTCAAAATCGACTGAATTCTTTCCAATGTTTTCTTCTCACCGCACAACGACAAGAATGCCTCACGCTCCAAATCCAATAAGTATTGCTCACTTACTTTTGTTGCCGTAGATAAATCTCCACCGCAAAGTACATAAGCGATTTTCCGTGCAATTTTTTCATCGTGTTCAGAAGCATAATTACCTACTTTGAATGCTGCTGCTCCGGCATACAAGGCTGCAAGACCTGTTTTACCAAGTACTTCAACATCTTCGCGCATTACCGGTTGTGTGTAACCTGCATTGTAAAGCTCTAAGGCTCTTTCTTTTGCAGCCGCTAAATGACGATCAGAGTTCAATACAATAATATCTTTCTTTCTGTCTAAGATACCAAACTTAAAGGCTTCCGCAGCTGAAGTTGCCACTTTCGCTGTAGCGATAGCGGTGAATTTTTCAGCCAATGTTGGAATTTGCGGGTCTCCGTTGAAATAGGCATCAGAAGCACGTAAAGCAAATTCTTTTGTACCTCCTCCTCCAGGAATCAAGCCCACACCAACTTCTACCAATCCAATGTAAGTTTCAGCAGAAGCTACCGCTGAATCCACATGCATCGACATTTCGCAACCACCACCTAGTGTTAAGTTTTTGATTGCCGCTACTGTTGGAATAGAAGAGAAACGAGTTCTGGTCATGGTATATTGGAATGCACGAATCGCGTAATCCAATTCATCCCAATCTTCTTCAATGGCCATCATTAAAATCATAGCCAAGTTCGCACCGGCAGAGAAATTTTCACCTTCATGTCCTAATACTAATCCTTTCCAACCTTCACCTTCAGCGATATCAATACCTTTGTTGATAGCTTCCAAAACTTCTCCTCCTAAAGAGTTCATCTTTGTGTTCCACGACACGTTCAAGATGCCATCGCCCATATCGTCAATTCTACAAGCCGCATTTTTCCATACCGGTTTAGTAGACGATTGTAAATCAGATAAAATAATGAACGACTCACGACCCGGAATAGCTTTGTATGCTTTAGAAGGAATATCGTAAAATTTACGAACGCCATTTTCTACTTTGTAGAATGAAGTATGACCGGCAGCCAACATTTCATCAACCCATGCACCCAACTTGAATCCGGCTTCTTTCATGCCGTTCACGATGTTTTGAACACCTACTATATCCCACTGCTCGAAAGGTCCCAATTCCCAACGGAAACCGGCACGCATCGCATCGTCAATTTTGTACAACTCATCCGCAATTTCAGGAATACGCAACGACACATAAGAACACATGTAGTAATTTACTTTGCGCAAGAAATCGCCATGCTTATCTTTCGATTTAGCCACAGCTACTAATCGTTGTTTCAAATCATCTACATTCTTTCCAATCTCTATAGTTGCTGATTTTGGACGAGTAGATGGCTCATACTCTAATGTTTTCCAGTTCAACGTAGAGAACGCTTTTTTGCCGTCTGCTGATTTTTCTTTACGTCCGAAACCCTGACCTGCTTTATCGCCAATCCATTTGTTTTCGTTCATTTTCAAAATCCAAGCCGGTACTTGCAATACATCGCGATACTCATCGTTAGGCAAATTATCATATGCACCTTGCAATACTTTAATCATGGTATCCAAACCCACAACATCAGTTGTCCTGAACGTTGCTGATTTTGGTTTTCCTATTAATGTTCCAGTTAATGCATCCACTTCATCTACCGTCAAATCCATTTCCTGCATAGTTTTGATGATAGCAGCAATTCCAAATACCCCAACACGGTTTGCGATGAAAGCAGGAGTATCTTTACACAATACGGTTTGCTTACCTAAATACAAATCACCGTAGTGCATCAAGAAATCAATTACTTCTTGATTCGTATCCGGTGTAGGAATAATTTCCAACAAACGTAAATAACGCGGTGGGTTGAAGAAGTGCGTACCGCAGAAGTGCGCTTTGAAATCTTCGCTTCTTCCTTCTGCCATCAAGTGAATAGGAATACCAGATGTGTTAGAAGAAATTATTGTTCCGGGTCTTCTGAACTTTTCTACTTTTTCGAATACTTGCTGTTTGATGTCTAATCGCTCCACAACAACTTCAATAATCCAATCGGCATCTTTCACCCACGATAAGTTATCGTCAAAGTTTCCGGTTTTGATTAAACCAGCCGTGTCTTTATCATAGCTTGGCGATGGATTGCTTTTTAATGCAAAAGCTAACTCGTCATTTACTTTTTGATTGCGTTTAGCCGGTTTCTTAGCATCTTCCTCCGATAGACCCGGTGTAACAATATCCAACAAGGTTACTTTCAACCCTACGTTGGCACAATGCAATGCGATACGCGACCCCATCACACCCGCACCCAAAACGGCTACGTTCTTGATTTTGCGTTGTTTAGCAGGAATCACTTTTACTGCACTTTTTCCTTGAACTGCTTCCATTTATCTTAATTTTTGGTTTATAATTTTTTGAGGTAACGAATGTATAGGCATTTTTTTTATCTACCAAACGTTTGGTAAAAATAAATTTTGGTTTGAAGAAAGACGAAAGAAACTTGTTAATTTGCGCAAACGAATAGGACCTAAGTTGGCCTATTCCTTATATTTATCCAGTGAATTGCAAACATTTCATTTTAATTGCCATTGCCAGTTGTAGCTTAACGGCCAAAAGTCAGCTCAATTTCGAAAATACCGAGGGGAAAATTTTATTGAAGGGCAAAGTGGTTGATTTACAAACAAAATCTTCGCTTCCAAATGCAGCTATTGTAATAACTAATCGGAAAAAAGGTATTACAGCAGACTTAAATGGCGACTTTCAAATCTATGTATACCCAACAGATACGTTGAAATTCACATCGCTTGGGTATATCTACAAAGAAATTCCTATCAGCGGCATTCCGGAGGAAATGCGATACTCTCTTACGGTTGAGTTAGTAAAAGACTTTTATAAATTAAAAGAAGTTACCATTTACCCGTTTCGCAACAAACAAGAATTTGAGGTAGCCTTTGTGAAAGGTGACGGGGTTCCACAAGTTGTAAACATTCCGGGCATGGAACCTGCAAAATATTACCATAAGGAAAAGGCTAAATTCTACAATCCAATTTCTACCATCTACGAAAAATTGAAAAACAAACGTAGAGCTGCAAATCCGGACTTTAAACCCTAATATTCTTGACTATCCACTTCTTTCAACATTGATTTAAAAAAGCGAACTTCATTTTACATAACGAGATTATACAGCAAGGCTTTATCCTCAAACTAAAAAAGGGGAGTCGAATAACTCCCCTTTTACTATAAACGGCTTATCAATTTCTGCTGTAAATTTTCTTTACACCATAACCAATACCAAGAGCAAGTAACCCTATGATACCTCCATCAACAGGAACTCCCGGTGGTGGCGGTGGCGGTGGTGGTGGTGGCGGTGGCTGGGCAATAACCGTAGTGGCAACAAGCATAAGCCCTACTACCAAAACAAGATTTAAGATGTAAAACCCTTTCGTTCTCATGTATGATTTCATGGTTGGTATTATTCTTTAGTTATTAATACTTTTTTAGTAGTCGTCTGCCCTGCAATTGTAACTTTTACAATTAAATAAGCAGCTTCAACTTGACTGATCTCTTGGACAAATTTTGTGCCAGTATTGTGTTTAGCGTTTATAATTTCCTGACCAATAATATTAAACACTTGAATATTTGCCACCTCTGATTTGTACCCTGAGAACGTAATATTAAGATTTTTTCCACTATTTACATACATCGAAATTTCTTTTCCTGTAGAATTTACATTTCCAATTCCTGTAACATCAGCAACAGTTATCGTTTGAGCAAAAGTAGCTTCACAACCATCGCTATTTATAGCCTTTAAAACAACGGTATAAATACCAGGCGTTGTGTAGATGTGGTTTGGATTTGCAATCGTACTTGTTGAGCCATCACCAAAGTTCCAAGAAAGAGTAGCCGCTTGGTTAACCGAGCTGTTAAAAGCTACAGTTTGGTTAACTGTTGGTGCAATTGAACTAGAAGTGTAATGTGCTACTAGAGCATTTGTTCCATTGATAGTAACCGTTTTGGTTGCTACATAACCATTACCGCTTGTTAAAACGATATCATACGTTCCAACAGGAATGTTAGAAAGTGTAACTGCGTTTGTTGCGTTTAAAGGCTGAGCTTTCGCAGCAATGGCTTGTGTACTAGTGTTTTTAACTTCAACCATCCATTTTACATCGCCTTCCTGTTCCATAGAAATTACCCCACCTTTCTCACAAACTGCATCTTCTGTATTGATATAAGCAGCAGGTGTGAAGTGCAATACAAATCGGTCTTTTGAATCTGCGACATTACTACTGAAGGTATAGGTATTCGATTGACGTAAATCTTTCCAAGCGGCTGTAGTCATTTTATCCTCTAAGTATACCATTACAGTTGGATCAAACGTAGACAGGTCATCTGCAGTAATCGTAAAGTTACCATTTGTTCCGGCCATAAACTCAATATCAACTGAAGGATTGGTTGAAATCGACTCTAATGTATTGATAGAGAACTTATCGTTTCCTACCTTAGAAGCAATCATCGGTTGAACCAATCGTCCAGGCAATTTGTTTGCATCTTTATCTACGTCAAATTGGTTGGTAGCTTGTGGGTCAAAAGCAATGGTAGTAACATCATTATAGCCATTACCGCTAACTTTTAAACTTAACGTTCCGTTAGAGCTACCTGTTTTATAGAAAGTAGACGTGCTATTTACACATTCTGCTCTTCCGATATCAAATGTAGCTGTCCCGCCTACAGTAGTTTTGTGTACCATAAAGCCTTGGAAAGGAGCAATAAAAGCGGAGCCGCCTCCCATAATTACAGCTTGATATGTTCCAGCATATGGACCAGAAGTTTGCCAAACTTGTGCTTGCGCATCTAAGCCTGCTTTAGCAGCAAGGTTAACAGTAGAAAGGTAAGGGTTACCTACAAGTGACCACCCGCCATTTTGTGTTCTTCCTTGTAAGGTTGTATTCGTCCATCCAGTATTTGTAAGTCCTGTAAGCGAGTAGCTCGCAGTCATATTTGGTGCTCCAGTTACAGAAAGAGGAGCTCCTGCGCCTGTTAAATAAGCAGAGTAACCTCTTGCGTTATCCGCATTACCACTTCCCATTACTTCCCAACCGGCTAGTGAGCAGGCAGTACCGTTCGCTTCATTGTAACGGAACACCGTTCCATATGGTGAACCTGATGCCAACACCGTTTCATCACATGTTGGAGTAGGCACTACAAAACCACCTCCTCCACTAGCGCCAAACTGAGCGAGTGGCAAGCTATTAACAGGAGAACTAACATAGTGTTGATTGCTTCCTGAAACTGGCACATATCTATCGGCAATAATATTGCCCGAAATTGTACCTGTATTACCAACAGCTAAATTTATAGTAGCAATGTCAGTGGCAGAAGTACTTAAGAAATGTAGCGTACCACTATTCGTTAATGTTCCGGATTGAGGTCTTAAACGTGAAGCAATCTCCACTATTCCTGTATTGGTATAACTTCCACCAACACTATTCACCGTTAAACTTTCAAACCTAGTATTACCTGTAATCGTTTGAGATCCTGTTCCTTGCAATATCACTCTTCCTGTACCGACTGTTACAGCATTTGAACCTGTTCCTGCAGCCCAATTTCCACAAACATTCAAGTTGTTTCCTGTTAATGTTAAATTCACTCCACTCGCAATATTTACATTACCCACGGTATAGTTTGCGGTTGTAATAGCTGGTGCATTAGGTGTTCCTGCAGGGATAACAACATTAGATGCGCATGAGTTAGGAACACTAAAGTTATTCCAGTTTCCTGCATCACTCCAATCGGAACTGTTTCCGCCTTGCCAACATCCTGCAGGACCAACTTGAATCCAAAAGCCCATTAGTGCAGTAGGAGGAGCATTATAATAGTCGTACACTCTTACGTAATAGGTTTGGCCAACTGTTAAAAAGGAAACACTGATGTCTTCAAATGCATCAGAGCCTGATAAATCAACGCAATCTAACTCTGTTCCGTTACAAGAACCACTTCGTACCTCAACTACCGGATCATATCCACCAAAGCCTTTTGTTGTTATGTACATTGTAGTTGCATCAGCAACAAATGAGTACCAAACATCATCTCCGGCTGTACCACCGCAAGAACCAGCAGCTAACGATTGTGTTGCTCCTGAAAGTAAACTTATTGAATCAGGTGCACCACAAGAAACTAATGGCTTAGCTGAAGCGCAATTATCATTTGCAGGTGGTGGCGGAGTTATGTTTAAACACAATGAGAAATTCGAAACAGCTCCGCTGGAATAGGTGTACGTTCTTAAAACATATGTATTACCACTTATTAGGCCGGAGAATGTTCCATTCTCTATATCATTACAGTATAAGCTTGTTCCTGCGCAAGCATCAAAAAGTTGGAAAATTCTATCGCTGCTCCCACTAATATTTGATGTTGAATAGTCGACTGAAGTTTTGCCGGCTGGGACAACAAAAGTATACCACACATCGTCATCGGCCGTTCCACTACAGCCTGCCAAGGATTGCGTTGCGCCAGCAGTATTAACAGTTACACTAGCACAGGCCCCTGTTGTAAGAATTGTTGGGAACGCTATTGCTCCTGCACATTCATCGTTGGCAGGTGGTGGTGGTGGATTTTGAACACACAAACTAAATTGTGCATTTGGGTTGGAGAACAAAGTGCCATTCGAGTATGAATAAACACGAATATAATAGGTATTACCAACCGTTAAACCGGTAACAGATAGATTATTAGGGTCGGCATCATAATAACCCAAGGAAGTAAATGACCCGCAAGAACCCGATAAAATCTGTGTTACAAAATCTGTAAAATTTGGATTGGTAAGTGTAACTATTTGTGTTGTATTTTCCGCAACAAAAGAATACCAAACATCATCATCCGCTGTTCCTGTGGTTGCTGCTACACCTGAATTGGTCGCTCCTTGAATTGTACCATTAACACTTGCTGCACCTGTACAAGTTACATCAGGATTAATGGAAACTGCCGTTGCACAATTATCGTTTGCTGGAGGTGTAGGTAATGTCGTGAAACTGAAAGGTCCATTCCAAGTACTATAAACCCCTGCACCGCAATCGCGTCTTACGTAGTAAGTGTATGTTGTTGCTGGACTTAATCCGGTTTGTGTAAATGGATTGGTAACTCCGGCAGTTGTAGGTGTACCTGTTGGTGTGAAACCAGAGGATCCTAATTCAACATCAAACAAGGTTCCGGGAGAAGTCCATCCTAAATTAGCCTGAGAAGAAGTAATTGATGTAGCTGTAAGCGTAAGTGGTGTTGGACAAGGCTCATAAAACAAACAAAGATCGAAGGTTCCTTTATTCGCTATTGGAGTATATACCTGAACATAGTAGGTATTCCCAATTGTTAACCCACTAAACACATAATTTGTACCTGAGGTTGCAGGATAAACATATCCAACATTTGTTCCTCCACATGACGGATAAACAACAAAACCAACATTCGTTGCTGTACCACTTAGTGTTGCTCTGATATCTACATCAGTGGCAGGGGCTACAAAACTGTACCACAAGTTTGGATACGTGCCGAAAAGTGGTGCACCCGGAGGTTCTGATAATGCTGTACCTGCACAGGTATTATTTAATGCAAAACTTGAACATGATGTTGGCACTGTTTTACTAATAGCTGTAGCACATGTAGAATTGTTTACAATAGGAGTACATAATGCAGTACAAGAAATACTGAGTACAAAATTACCGGTAGCACTTAAACTTGGATTTAATTGATATCCATGAACAAACACATAGTAATCTGTTCCTGCAAAAGCATCAAACGATACCTGTGATCGATTAAAACTCACTGAACAAGCAGTAGAACCCATGTCGTCATTCCCTGTTACACAAGTCAATGCTCCGCAAGTTCCGGAATAAACAGTTATTCTCGAATCATAACCCGTTGCGTTACAAGTGTTAATGGTTACATTGTTATTATCACCAACATATTTATACCAAACCCCTCTTTCGGTAGTGTTAGATCCTCCTGCTCCGCAATTCGAATAGATAGCGTCAACAGTAGATTGTAACGTTGAACCGGCAACCGGAGAACCGGCACACGCAGCTCCTAAAGTAATTGCATTAGCGCAATCATCATTTGCCGGTGGTGGTGGTGGTACACTTAAACATACGGTAACATTTGTGGATGTACCTGTACCATAAGTGTGAATACGGCCATAATAAGTAACGCCCGGTGTTAAACCAGTAACAGTTCCTGTTTCAGGGTCGCTACATAATAAGCTTGTTCCTCCACAAGCGCTAAAAAACTGAATCACTCTGTCGGTATTACCACTTACTGTAGTATTTGTAAAATTAATTGTGGTGTTTCCGGCAGGTTGAACAAATGAAAACCAAACATCATCGTCAGCCCCTGAACCTACACAAGCTGCTAAGGATTGTGAAGCGCTAGCTGTGTTAAGTGTTAGATTTGCACAAGTTCCATTTGTAGGAATTGCAGGGAAAGCCGTTGCCCCTGCACAGTCATTGTTTGCAGGTGGTGGTGGTGGTACACTTAAACAAAGTGTTGAACTCGTTGATGTGCCCGTTCCATAAGTGTGAACGCGAACATAATATGTATTTCCGCCAACTAAACCGGTAACTGTTCCAGATTCAGGGTCGCTACACAATAAGCTTGTGCCCCCACAAGCGCTAAAAAACTGTGTTACTCTATCTGTGTTACCGCTAATATCTGTATGTGCAAAATTCAAAGTAGTAAAACCGGTAGGTTGAACAAAAGAATACCAAACATCATCGTCTGCTCCAGAACCGACACAAGCCGCCAAAGATTGTGTGGCACTAGCTGTGTTAGTTGTAACGGAAGCACATGTTCCGTTCGTTGGAATTGAAGGGAAAGCGATAGCTCCCGAACAGTTATCATTTGCCGGTGGCGGTGGCGCAAGCACTAAACTAAATGTTCCTGGACATGGGCTGTTTGGTGTTGGATATGTGTCAAACCAGATGTAATAGGTTGTGCCAGATGTAAGCGAAACATTTATACTTTTTGAAGAATTAGAACTACCTACTGATCCAATACATGTACCTCCCGAAGATGGACATCCGGCATAAACAAATATACCCGTCCAAGTTTGCCCTGCTACTGAAACAGTATATGTTCCTGTAGTGGACGGAGTAAATGTGTAAAGTGCTTCTTGCCCACCTTTATAGTTATTACTAGCTCCTCCACATGCAGTAGGAACTGTAGTGGAACTCAAATCATTCGCAGCGCCACAAACCAAAGCCTGGCTTGTTACAGGAACACTTGGAATATTAGTAGCGCTACCGCAAACTGTAGCATTTGCAAAATGAACACTAAATAATGCGAAGAGACATATTGCTAAAACGCGTAATAAAGTAAATGTTTTCTTCATAAATAAAGTTTATTGTAAAGGTAAATATTACTAGAATTCTTTAAACACCCTAAAAAACACTCAACATTTTTTGTTGCTCTTTTTGAGTCTTTGTCTACTAAACCAAACAAATTGGGTTTATCTTATTGATTTTCAGTGTATTATTGTTGATTCGTGCTTGTTTTTAATTGTCTATAGTTTACTATATTTGAAAAAAAAAGTGATGTCAAAATATCTTACAGCCCTTTTATTTGTAGGTTTTATTCAGTTCTCTTTTGGGCAAACTAGCGAAAAGGTTCAATTTGAATACACCTCATTTGCAGTTACTTATAATGATATTGGAGAACAAAAATTCAAGCAATCGGAAGACTTAATTCAAAGCGTTAGTCGCTCCATGAAAGCAGAAAGCAAAGAAATAGACAAAGGTTTCTATTATGCCAAAACCGTGGATGAGACCATGGCCTTGTTAGGTAAAAGTGGATTTGAATTAGTAACAGCCATACAAACTAAAACTAAGGAAGGTATAGAAGTCCGCTTCTACTTTAAAAAGAAGATTGTACTCTAGTGGTCATTACACTTTGAAAAGCTCGAAATCAATATAACGAAGTATTGGTTGCTCTTTTGGGTGAACTTATCTTTTGCCTTTTGTTAAGTCCGGATCCCATTCCATAGTATAACTTTGAGGTGTGATTGGAATGAGTTTCCCTTCTTTAAACGTTTCGCGCCATAAAATCTCTAAGTTGGCAAATTGAGCATCGCCATTACTTTTAGGCATGTCGTGCCATGTCAAACGAAAATCATCTGTTCCCCCTTTTTCTAAAAGTATTGATTTCGACCTTGTTTTCATATTCGCAAATTCTGAACCATTGGGAAACCTAAGCGCTGCAAGAGTAGGAGATACAATTCCAATGTTGGAACCATAATACGTTACATTAAATTTAACCGATACAACATCTGTTTGCTTTTCGTTGCTCAAATGATCCAACGTAAACGCTCCCGCTTCAAAGCTATTTTGAGACACCGGCAATTTAAAATTAGGCGCATCAATTGGTGTTTTCGACACCTCTACTTTGCTAAAACCGTTAAACTTAATGACCACCTGCTGTACTCTAAATTGAAGGCCTTTAATATCAACCACCTTTGAGGCAATATCATTCGGATCAATAATCATATCTTTTTCTATAGCCTTGTATTCCTTCCCGTCTATCACCAATACAATTTCACCCGGCTTAACTAATAAATACTCTTTAGTATTATTTTTTACAACCATTTTAAACTTGATAAAGGCATCTGTAGCAACGGCATTCTCAATACTTATGGTTGCATCACCTAGTTCAACAGAACCGCTTTTGTAAAAAACTTTATCGTGCTTTGAAAAGTCATCGCCTCCTTTTCCGGCAAAGGCGAGAAGGTTAATAAACAATAAGTAAACTGTAGCTATCTTTTTCATTCGTGTGATTTTTTGATTGACAAGTTTAAAATTTAATCTGTATATACGGAAATCATTTCCTTGGCGAACGCGAGTGTGGAAAAGCGTTTAACGACTTTTTCAATAGGGCTATCTCTTTTGATGTTTGCTAATTCCGATAGCATTTGTTCGCTCAAAGCAATTGGCTCGTTTGGATTAAAATAGCCCACCATATCTTCCCCAAACTCTCGAAAACAGGGTATATCGCTACATAACACACTTGTTCCGCTTGCCAAGGCTTCTACAATTGGAATTCCAAAACCTTCTAAAAATGATGGATACACAAATATGTCGGCTAACTTGTATATCACCGGCATATCGGATGCAGGGATATCGGAAAGAAACATTATGCGTTCTGACAAATGCAGCTCCATCACTAAACGCTCGCACTTATTGCGCTCGCTTTCGCTACCGCCAATAAGTATTAAATGATGGTTCGTTCTATTATAAATTGCTGCAAAGGCTTTGATGAGTGTTATTTGATTTTTTCGCGGATAGAATGAAGAAACATTCAAAATAAATTGGTCCGGTAAATTATACCGCAATCGAACTGCTTGTTTTTCGGTATCGGTTACCGGTTCAAAAAATCTACTGTCGCAATTTTGGTATACCACTTTTATGCGTTGTTCCGAAACTTTAAAATAATTTACCAAATCCTGTTTCGTTTGTTCACTGGTGGCCACAATTACATCTGCATGTTTACAAGCATAACCCACTTTAGCTTTGTAAATCTGTCGATCGATAAACGGGTATTGTTGTTGTTCCTTCAAAAAAATCAAATCGTGAATGGTAACCACTTTTTTGATATGTCGGGCGGAGGTGCCAAAAATTGGTAATTCATTCGACAAGCCATGAAAAACTTGAATTCGGTTTGTTTTTAGATCATTTACTATCCCTTTTGATCGCCAAAGTGCCGGAAACATTTCGCTCAATGCCGTTTGTGGTGTGTGAATTCTGAAGACGCCTTTTAACTCGGCTAACAAATCTTCGTTGATAGCTGCTGAAAACAGATGGTACGACTCGCTAGGGAAATGTTGAAAAAGCGCATTCAGTAGGTTTCTGGAGTATACCCCTAAGCCTGTATGATTATTCAATGCCCTTTTGGCGTCAAAACCTATATTCATTTTGCCAATTGTTTATAGATATTTAAATACTGCATGGCTGTTAAATCCCAATTGAACAACGTTGACCGTTCGAGCATTCTTGCTTTATGCGCTGTTGATTGATGAAACTGCATCATTCCTGCATTTAAAGTTTCAAGCATCTCCTCTTTTTCAAAAGACGACCAGTAAAAACAAACATCACCGCCAATTTCAGGAAGAGCTGTTCTATTGCTTAAAAAAACGGGGACGCCAAAATGCATGGCTTCCACCACAGGTAATCCAAAGCCTTCAGCCAATGAAGGAAAACAAAAAGCGGCACAGTGCTGATAGAGCCAATTTTTCTCTGTGTCTTTCACTTCACCCAAAAACACAACTCGTTTAGCCACTTGGTTTTTGACCGCTTCATCCATAATTTTCTGTTGATAAATTGAATCGCATTTGCCTGCAATCATCAACTTATGATCAGGATATGCCGATAATAATTGCGGTAAAACATGTACGTTTTTTTTGGGGCTGATAACGCCAATGGTGAAAAAATACTTTGCATTTTCTTCAACTAAAGCGGGTCTTTCAGCTGTTATGCTTGTTGAAAGCCCGTTGTACACAACAAACTCCGGCTTGTGTTGTAAATTAAAGTTGTGATGTACTTGCTGTTTGGTATATTCTGAAATATAGGAAAGTGCATCTGCTCGTTCAATGCGTTTTTGCAAACGATACTGCTTTAGCTTACGCTTTATGCCGGTGTACTTGTGCAAATAATTTAAATCGTGTATAGTCAATAAAACTTTGGTGTTTCGATTGCCCGGAAAATAAGTCGAATCTTGGTGAGTACAATGCCACACATCAAACGCCTCTTGCGGTGCAAAGATTTTGTGATGAATGGATTGAGCTATGTAGTTGGCCGTTGTTCCAAAGCAACCGAACATTTCTTTCGGCACAAAAAAAGAGAACGAAACGGTTTTAGCTTGTCGCATAAATGCTTTACCAAGTTCGTTACAAAACACACCCAAGCCACTATTAGGCGCTTTAAGTTTCTCCATGTCAACAAACACTTTCATGCTTTTGTGCGATTAAGTTGTTGAAGCATACTGTATTTCCAATACACTGCCTTTGCTGAAATATAGGCAATATTAAATCCATTCGTGCCGTCTAAAAAACCAAGACGAAAAATATAATCCCGTATAAATTTCACCGGTGCGGCAAAAAGCACTTTTAATAAAACATTACGTTTACCCGTGGCATACAAAGCCTTGGCTGCAATTGCTGAAAATTTTTGAGATTGTGCAATATGTTCTGCTTGTGTTCGATAGGAATAATGTAAGATATCCGCATCAATATGCTTAACACTTGACGGATTCTTCAATTCAAATTTATCGTGCGGATTTGTACCGCCCCACTGTCCGGCTGATTTTTTAAACAACCTTGTTTTTCTATCAGGATACCAACCTCCGTGTTTGATCCATTGTCCGCAATAATTATTCAACCGATTAAAAGAAAACGCATCATATTTGTTCCAATCTTTTAGTTGTTGTATTTCCTGAATAGCCTCTTCTGAAAGGACTTCATCGGCATCTAACGATAACACCCATTCGTTTTTTGCAAAAGTGAGTGCCTTGTTTTTTTGCTGAATATGGCCCTCGAATTTATGCTGAAAAAAACGAACACCTTTTTGCCTAGCAATGATTTCTGTTCCATCTGTAGAGTAGGAGTCCAACACAACCACTTCGGCCGCAACCTTTGCTGCAGCATCAATACATCGGCCGATGTTTTCGGCTTCGTTGAAAGTAATAATTACAACCGAGACGGGTTCCATTTTTCTGTGCTAAACCATTTATAAAACAACAATTGAAACAGCACAAAGAAGGTGCCTCCGATTTGCTCTTCAATGGTATATTCCACCATAAAGGAAACAAAAAAAACAAGTTGAATGGCTACATACAGCCAATGGAGTTGGTGTGCAAAAACAAAAAATGGCAATATCCAAGCAACGAAGAATAAAACTAGGCCTAAAACACCCAAAACACAAACTGTCCAAAGGAATTCATTGTGCGGCATCTTTAAACTTGTTGCATCGTGAATGTTGGGAAATAGCGATTGCTCTAGTTGTTTTGAGTCATGTAAAATATCGCCTGATCCTACACCTAGCCAAACATTCTTTTGCCATAGTTGATAGCCCGTTACAATGGATGCAAGGCGCATAGCGTCAGAATTTCCGTCAATATTACCTTGTTTCCATTGCCCGAAATCGTAACGCATAAAAGCTATTCGGTTTTGTAGAGAAGGAATTGTTTGGTATGCAGTAATTGAAATCAAAATGGATGCCACAATACCTATAAGTCCGTATTTCCAATGTTTTTTGACAACAGCAAAATAAATCAGTATAAATGTTAGTCCTACATACAAAGCCAACAACCCACTGCGCACTGAAATGAAATGCAATGAGCCAAAGAAAAAAAGTGCAGCAAAAAGATAAAACATATGCTTCCTTGTCCAATACAACCAAATACTTACAAAGTTAGCAACCGTAAGCAACAAGCTATAACGAATATGCGAATAAGGCACCGGCATTCGGCCTCCTGCACTTAACGAAATGTTGATTTGCTCGTAATCCAGTGTGTAGCGAATAAAAACAACTATCATACTACCAATCATGACTCCAATAAAGACGGTAAAAACATGGCGAATAAAGACTGCTGAAAAGTCTTCCATCAAAATGAACGCAATCGGTAAAATTAAAAATGGCAACTTGAGCGCAAGCCACATGGCCCACATCTCTTTGTTATCGGAATTAAACCACGAAAGAAGAAGGATTGCGAAAAATAAAATCGGTGTAAAGAGAATCCAGCGCCAATGTGTTTCTTTTGAAACCGTTCGCATATAAATCCCGCTAAGTAATAGCCCAACTACTCCAATTGAGATCAACACTCTTGAAGAAACAAAACCTATAAAAATCAGACTACAAAAGAACAGAACAAGCCGCTCAGATAATGAGAGATTTTCAACGCCAAATAATTTTTGTGCAGAAGTCAATGCAGCTTTTTTATTTTTATGCAATCTAAACATTTTCTGTTGCCAAAGATTAACCATATCAACGATTTCAAAACACTTGCACGATCTATTTCTTTAGTGGAGAATGATACGATGCAAGGACTAGACATCTTACAACATTTGGAACCAAGTGCTATTCCCATTATCGGCATCACTGGACCTCCGGGTGCAGGGAAAAGCACGTTACTCAACGCACTTTTGCAACTTTTATTATCGCAAGACAAAAAAATTGGATTGGTTTTAATTGATCCCTCTTCGCCATTCAATTTTGGTGCGTTGTTAGGCGACAGATTACGCATGTCACACCACTTCAACAATCCGAATTTGTTTATTCGGTCATTAGCCTCTAGAGGTTCGTTGGGGGGATTGTCGTCTAAAATTATTGAGGTAACTGAAGTGATGAAAAGTTATGCTTTCGACTATATCTTTGTTGAGACGGTTGGAGTGGGTCAAAGTGAAGTAGAGATAGCAGGTCTGGCTGATGCTACAGTCGTAGTACTTGTACCGGAAGCCGGTGACAGTGTACAAGCCATGAAGGCAGGAATTATGGAGATTGCAGATGTGTTTGTGATTAACAAAGCCGACCGCCCTGATGCAGAGCTTTTTTACAACAATCTTTCTCAGCAACTGCATATCAATAATCGTCCTGATACGCCTATAGTAAAAACCGTTGCTGTTCAATCGATAGGGATTGAAGAGCTGTTTTCAACGCTTCAAACTACGATTGTCAATAAAGCGAAGAGTCCGCTTCGTTTGCAGTTAATCACCGATAAAGTCTATCGCATTCTACAAGAAGAAAAAATGAAAGGCTTCGATAAACAACAACTTAAACGATCTGTGGCCGCTGCCATTGAAGAACAGTCGTTTTCGATTTTCCGTTTTGCAAAAAGTATGCTGAAAGACTAAGCCACAAATTTTGTGAACTCAGCCAACCATCGATTTTCCATTTGACGCATCATCTTAGATTCTGCTTTGGTTTTATCTTTGAAACCGCACAAATGCAATACACCATGGAAAATAACACGGTGTAATTCGTTCTCGAACGTCACCTTTTCGGTAGTTGCATTTTCTTTTACTCGATCAATACTGATGTATATTTCAGCAACCGTTTTTTTTTCGGTTTCGTCCAATGGAAACGTGATAATATCTGTGTAGTAATCGTGCTGCAAAAAAGTGCGATTTACATTTAGCAGGTATTCATCGGAACAAAATATGCAATCCAAGTCAAGCATTTTGCCTGTTGCAGAAGAAAACTGTTGCTGTAAAAAAGACTTAATGGCTTTGGATTGAGGAACGCGAAAAGAAACATCCGCTTTATGAAAACGAACAGCCATTACACTCTGAACTGCATTTCAACGGTGGAACCATTATCGGAAAAAATAACTAAATCTGCCAATTGCATCATTAGAAATACACCACGACCGCATGGACGATCTAAATTTTCGGGTGCTGTAGGATCCGGTAGACTTTTATAGTCAAATCCGTTGCCACTATCTTTTATAAAAAAAGTAAGTTTTCTTCTTTCGTTATCAAAATCAGCAATTATCTCTATCTCTTTATTCCGATTTGATTTGTTGCCGTGAATAATGGCATTGTTAGCTGCCTCAGTCAAAGAAATTAAGATATTTCCATACGACTCCTCCGAAACATTGTATTGCTTACAAACATCATCGATAAACGACTCCACTTGGGCGATGTTTTGTGGTTCAGATGCTATTTTGATTGCGCTACTCACGTTATTAATTAATTTTTAAATGTATATTTTAAAATCTATTTCGAGAATATGAAAAATGTCACAATTTTATTATATTGATAATGAGCATATTACGCCTACTGTCCGCCAGCAATTGTTTTGAAATATTTTTCCGACAACTGCTTATAGAAGGGTTTAAGGGTTGGTGGCACTTTCTTATATAAATCGACCATAGACTGTTGTTGCTTCAAATAATTTTCCAAAGAAGGAGGCACTTTCTTTTCTAGTTCTTTTCCCGAATTTGATTCGCGTTCCTGTTTTTCGCCTCTTTCCTTTTGGGCTTTTTCTGATTCCAACAAACGAACCATGATCTCTTGCTGTCTCCTTAACATTTCGTTACTTATACGTTTATTTACCAATTCGGTTTCAGTTTGTTCCATTTGTTGGATGGTTTTACCCAAATTACCTAGCGAATTCTTCCCATCCTTATTTTGTTCAGCGTTTAATTTCTCCAACATTTTGCGAAGTTGAGCTTGTTGTGCAGCAAGTTCAGCAAACTCGCGGCTGTTTTCTTTGCCGCTTTGTCCTGCTTGTCCGGTTTTTCCACCTTTCCCTTCTTTTCCTTCCTTACCCTCCTTTTCCATTTTTTCGGCTAACTGAGAAATTTTATCGCTCAACTGTTTTTGCATTTGCGACATGTTTGGTTTTCCGTTACCCGGCTTTTTACAATTCTTGCACATCTTTGGGGGACCATCTTTGGGATCGCTTTCGGCACTTTGCTGTTGCATTTCTTGTTGTGTTTCACTCAACATCAAGGCCAAATTATTATAGGCTGTCATAACATACTGCTGATGGCCGGCAGCTTTGTATGTGTTTCGCTCTTCCATGTCAGCAATAGCAGTATTTAAGTTTCGGTTAGCATCAGTCATTTGCTTAGTAACAAACGATTTGATTTGAAAAACGCGTTTTGCCAATGCATACAAACTGTCTTCTACCATTGTAGAATTATCTTTGATGCGTTGTTGCTCCTTCATCAACTCCACATACTTAGGATTGTTAACGTTTACCAATTTGAGCTGCTGCATTAATTTTTCCTGATCGAAAGAAAGAGACAAAATGTTTTTGAGCAATTGACGAATGGCTTGCATATCTTCTGCCTGTTCTTGTTGCTCCATAGCCGCTTTCATTTTGCCTAACTTTTTAGCGGCACTTTTCATGTTCTTCGAAGCGCTCTTCTGGTTTTGTGAAGCTTTTTGATTTTGCTTTTGATTTAAATCTTGTTCCGCATCGGTCATGTCTTGCTCCGCCTTCTCCATGTCTTCTTTAGTCTCTTTGGTATCGGCATCTTCCTGCTTCGTTTCCTTGGTCATCTTCTCAATATCTTGCACATCTTTTTGTGCCTGCTTCATCTCCTCATTGAGTTTTTTCTGCTTGTCTTCCAATGCTTTTGAATCGGGATTTTTTTGCTCAGCTTGTTTAGCTAATTGATCTTGCTTTTCAGCCATTTTTTCTAACTTATCTATGGTCTCCTGTGTCTTTTGCTGCAACTCAAGTTTCTTAAACAAATCCAACATCCTGTCGAGTTCTTTTTCGGCTTTTTCGTTGTTGGCTTTCATATCGTCCATTTTTTGAATGGCATCTTTCTTTTGCAACTCATCAAGCATTTTTTCGAGTTTCTCTGCCATTTTCTTCATCTCATCGTTCATCACTTTGTCGAACAATTCCTGCAATTGTTGTTGCTTTTCTCGAATCGATTCGTTTTGCTGTTTGAAATCTTCCTGCTTTTGAATGTTGTCGGCAAACTTCTCTTTCATTTCCTGCATCTGCTTCTCCAATTCTTTTTGTTTGTCGAGCAGGTCTTGAATATTTTTTTTGTCTTCCCAGCTCAAGTTCTTTTTCTCCATGAGCTTATTCTGCATTTCCTGCATTTTGTTCTTCAGGTCTTTGGCATCTTTGATACTTTGCTTTAAATCATCTTTGATTTCTTTGTTCTCCTTATCAAACTCTTTCTGCAACTGATCTTCGGTTGGCATAGCAAAATTCATTAATGCCGATTTGGTGGACTTGCTTCCGTGAACGCCATCGTTGTCCCATACTTCAAAATAGTACGCCATTTTATCACCCGGCTGCATACCTATTTCCGCCATGTTCCAGAAATATTGAAAAGTAGAGGCAGTGCCTGATGCGATATTTACAGTTACAGATTTTGCAATAGCCGGTGAGTCTACATCAGCGCGACTTATCTGATAATTAAACGTTAATTTTCTAATGCCATAATCATCGGAGCAATCGCCCAAATAGTAAAAATAACGGTCGTTGAGCGAATCGCGCTTTTCTGTGACATTGACTTGTGGATACATATCCGGCACCACTGCAATGGAGTATGTCATGGAATCTGCATCGCCAATTTCGGCACTTAATAACTTGATGGTATAAGGCGCTGTGTTCAGCATTGTTTTATTGTACACGAAATGTTCATCGGATTTCGACACAGCATCAACCGAGGTATTGTCGAAAACAAAACGAACGGCTGAAGCACTTTGGGTACGCACCTTCCAGGTTAACTTGGTACCGGCCGGTACCGTTAAATCGCCCACGTTCTCAATGGTTTCATCGGGCTTTCCAACATATTCCGGATAATCTGCTTGAATTTCAAACTGTTTAATCACAGGTTTTGCTACTACTTCCAACGTATACTCTTTCGAATAAAAGCCATTAGCCATGAAACGAAACGCGCTTGTTTTCTGCACATTCGATAGCTCATACACAAAATTATTCTTCTCTGTTTGTTTCATCTTGTAGCTGTTGCCTGCTACTTCTAAAAACATTTCAGCGGGAAGAACATCCCCTTTTGTTGTAGCGCTGATTTCAATCGATTCGTACTGTAAGGTTTTAAGATTGCTGTTTTTCAACACAAATTGAAATGGCGCTTCCGGTTCGAAAGCAGTGTCGTTATGGTAAAGTCGCTTTGTACCCTGCTTAATGATATTTGGCGCTGCCACCAAAATGCCTAGAAACAAAACAAGCGGAGGCAACAAATAATAGACATACTTTTTATTTTGCTTTAAGTCGATGGCTTGAGTAAATGAAACCGGCTTGAGTTCATCAATTTTTTGATTGATGGAAGCGTTCACTAGCGAGTATTCATCAAGGGTTTCAAGTTTTTTTAATTGTAAAATATTAAGCAGTTTGTCTTTTACTTCTTGAAAATGATTGCCGATAATTTGTGATGCTGTTTCGTGCGAAATGGTTTTTCCTAAACGGTAATACTTGAGCAATGGAACAGATACAAACCGCACCACAAAAGCTAATGAAGAAAATATAAAACCGAAAAACAAAATCTTGCGCAGATATGTTGGAAGATAGAGGTAGTACTCCATCAAGTTAATGGCTTGAAACAAAACCAATATATATATGGCCGAAAACAGTACACCACGGATTACCTCATTCGTATAAAACTTACGAATGAACTGATCGAGCTTGGTGATCAGAGATGTATATGCGTTGTTATTTTGCATTTCGTCAAAAATAATCGAAACTCAGAGATTGTAGTATTTAAAATTGGTTAATAACAATTGTTATTTATTAAGCCACACTTCACGATACGATCGGTATTCCATACTATTTGCCGGCATATTGCGCACAAAGGGTTGCAACAATCTGCGGTTCATGTTGAAATAAATAAAAAGCACAGGGGCGTCATCAATAATCATTTGATCGAGTAAAACGTATTTTTCGTTGCGTTTGGCAACATCTGCAGTGGCTAAAGCGTCTTCAAACAATTTGTCGTAAGCCGAGTTTTGATAGCGAAACGAATTGATGTAAGCCTTATCAGTAGGGTTTTTCGGCACATGCTTTCCATAAAACAAATTCAAAAAATTTTCTGCATCAGGGTAATCGGCCACCCATCCCAATCGCCAAAACTGAAATTTACCCGATTCCAAATTTTCGGTATGCTGCGCCCACAACGATTGTGCGATATCTACTTCTATGCCTAAATTATCGTGCAACATGGTGGTAATGGCTTCTGCCACTTTTTCGTTTCTTCCGCCACCGCTATTAATATGCAATGTGAGTTTTGGAAAGCCTTTGCCTTTAGGGTATCCGGCTAACTCCATTTCCTTTTGGGCTAACTGCGGATTAAACGAATAGCCCTTCAATTTACTTTGATCAAAACCGGGAACACCAATAGGGGTAATGCCGTAGGTGTTTGCCGTTCCTTCACCCTTTACGGTGTAGTTCACTATTTTATTGCGGTCGATAGCGTAATTAAATGCTCTTCGTACATGCACATTTTTATACACAGGATCAATAGTCAAAAACCCATAATACTGTGACGAAAGTTCGCGTACATTCTGCAGCTGAAATTGTTTGTAGCCCTCCTGCAATTGATCGGCTGAGTCGATGATTTCGGTTACCATATCTACCGGCAGACGGTATTTCAAATCAATATTGCCTTTTTGGAATTCCAGCATCTCTACTTTTTCTTCTTTAATGAATGAAAAGCGAAGACCATCCAAATACGGCAATTGATTCCCTAATGAATCTTTACCCCAGTAGCGCTGATTGCGCACTAGAAACACACCTACATCCGGAATTACTTTTTTGATGCGAAAAGGGCCGGTGCCTACAGCATGTTCACGCATATCTTTGCCATAATAAACGAGGGCTTCTTTGGGGAAAACTGCCGTGAAGGGCAATGCCAATCGGAACAGGAAACCCGCAAAAGGTTTGTTAAGTTGAATAGTAAGTGTAGTGTCGTCAATCACGTTCACACCCTCCAACACATGATTTTTGCCATTCGCTGAAGAATCATTATAGCACTCACTAGAACCTTTTACAATGTCTTGAAAGATCCAAAAGCCTTGATTACTGGCATTGGGCCTGCAAAGTTGCTGAAAGCAAAACGCAAAATCCTGTGCAGTTACTTTTCTGCCTTTACCTCCGTTCGGAAAACAGGGGTCGTCATGAAAGTACACATCGTTACGTAAGTGAAAAACAAAGAAAGTTGCAGAATCTTTGATTTCCCAACTTTTTGCAATACAGGGCTGTAAACTTAAGTCGGCCGGGTTAAAAGCTACCAAACCTTCATAAATTTGTGTAATAATCCGATGACCCACCACCTCGGTAATATTTTGAGGATAAAGCGAGCGGAAATATTCGGTTTCGTTTTGTCGAAATACACCTCCATATTTTATATCGCCTTTAGGCACAGGATGGTTGAATTTCATGGTCTCTTGGTTATTATTACAAGAGTAAAATAAAAGTGCCATAGCCGACAAAATGACTATCGACTTTGTGTAGGTAAACGCGTTGTTTGTTTTGTTTTTCACTAGTGCTATTCTACGTAATTTTTTTGTGGAATGAAAGAATGCCTTGGTGCAAAAGGAATATAAACCTGCCGATGATGAAAATATTGATACCTTTGCATGGTATGGTCACGTTTGTTGTTGGTGAGCATGCGTTTAATTAGTAACAACGCAAAAAACAATTTTTATGGAAAACGGTACAGTGAAATTTTTTAATGACGAGAAAGGATTTGGATTTATCAAAGATGCAAACTCTTCTAAAGAGTATTTCGTGCATAGCTCTGGTTTAACCACCCGAATCAAAGAAGGCGATAACGTAATGTTCGATCTTCAGGATGGTAAAAAAGGATTAAACGCAGTAAACGTTAAGTTAGCTTAATTTTACGCGCATTCAATTTTATATCGAAACCCGCCAATGGCGGGTTTCTTTTTTTTGTGCCTATACTAAATCTCGACCTTACAAAACACCGGACAATGATCCGAGTGCACCGCATCAGGGTACATGAGTGAAGATTTAACTTTTCCGTCCAACGACTTACTTGCAGCGATATAATCAATACGCCAACCTTTGTTATTCTGACGAGCATTGGCTCTGTAACTCCACCAGGAATATTGGTTCGGTTGAGGATTCAATGTGCGAAACGTATCGATAAATCCGGAATCAAAAAACTTCGTCATCCATGCGCGCTCTTCGGGTTTGAAGCCCGATGTGTCTTTATTCTGTAACGGATTATGAATATCGATTTCAGTATGACAAATATTAAAATCGCCACACACTAAATAGTTTGGTCGTGTTTTTTTCAACTCGTGTAGGTAGTCGTACATCGCATCTAAATAACTCATCTTCACACTCTGACGCTCATCCCCAGTTGTGCCACTAGGGAAATAAGCTGAAAGAATAGATAAGTCGCCAATATCAATTCGAATATTTCTTCCTTCGGCATCATACTCCGCAACACCCATGCCGCGCACTACATTATCGGGTTTGATTTTAGAAAAGATAGCTACACCACTATACCCTTTTTTTTGCGCAGGAAACAAATAACAGGTATAACCCAATGCTTCAAATGGTTTTGGGTCGAAATCTTCCAGTGCCACTTTGATTTCTTGTAAACAAATCACATCAAAATCTTTGTCGGACAACCATTGCAAAAAACCGTTCTTTATAGCCGCTCGAACACCGTTAACGTTGTATGTTAGGACATTTAGTTCACTCATTAAAAAACACTTAAAAGTTATTATAAAAGAATTATTTTGAACGCTTCACGAAACTAAAAAAAAGAAGTGTTCAGCCAATTTTTATTCTTCACCTCCACATATAAAGCGCACCGAAATGCATTTCGTTTTGTATTGGTTTGTGTAATAGGATTTGGATTTGGTCCTTCTGCTTCCGGGCAATCCATTACCATTACCGGAAAAGTGGTGGATAAACAAACTGAAGAAGCGCTTCCATTTGCCAATGTATACATCAAAGGCAAGCCCACAACCGGCATCACTACTGATTATGATGGCAATTACACCCTTACGGTCGACCAACCCGAGGATTCGATTGGAGCTTCTTCCATTGGTTACATAACGGTTTTCAAACCTTTGCAGAAAAACAACACCAAACAACTAATCGTTTTGCCGCTCGACCGCTCCGACTATTCATTAATGGAAGTGGTAATAAAACCCGGAGAAAATCCGGCCAATATCTTAATGCGAAAAGTAATTGCCAACAAAGGGAAATACAACAAGAACAAGTTGAACTCATACGGCTATGAGGTCTATAACAAAATGGAAATAGACTTGGAAGAAATAAACGATAAATTCAAAAACAAAAAAATTTTTAAGCCTTTCAAATTCGTGTTTAACAACATGGATAGTGTGTCGGAAGAGAAACCTTTTTTGCCATTCTTTATGACAGAAACGATGTCGGATTTTCACCACCGAAAGAACCCGCTCGACAATCGCGAAATCATTAAAGCCTCTAAGGTTTCGGGCGTAAACAATGCTAGTGTAACGCAGTTTCTGGGGTCGATGTACGTACAGTTCGATATTTTTGAAGATTGGATTTTATTGCTCAATCAAAGTTTTGTTTCGCCCATTTCTAATGTAGGGTTATCATCGTACCGCTACTATATTGTGGATAGCGCTTTTATCGGCAACAAGTGGTGTAAAAAAATCCAATTTATGCCGCGCAGAAAAGGTGAACTTACGTTTGAAGGCGACATGTGGATTGCCGATTCGGCCTTTGCCGTGAAACAGTTAAGCATGAAAATTTCAAAAGATGCCGATGTGAATTTTGTGAAGAAAATCAGCATCTATAACGAGTTTGAAAGTTTGAGCGATTCTATTTGGTTATTGAAAAAGGATAAGGTTGTTATCAACTTTATTCACGCCAAAAACGCACCGGGATTGATTGGTCGGAAAACCACTTCGTATAGTAAGTTCAACTTGGAGGAAGATCAAAAAACAATTGACAGCTTATTTAAAAAGCAGAAAGCAGATATAACTATAAAAGACAATGCCAGTGAATATTCTAATGCCGATTGGCAAAAGTTCCGTCACGATTCGCTTTCGAAAAACGAGAACCGAATTTACGGCATGATTGACACCCTGAAAACGCTACCAGTAGTAAAAAGTTGGCTTACTGCTTTTCAAACCATTTACCTGGGCTACTACGATATTGGGCCACTGAGCATTGGCAATTTTTGGACTTTTCTAGATGTAAATCCTGTTGAAGGATGGCGATTCAAGTACGGTATGGGCACCAGCAATAAATTCAGTAAACACATTATGCTCAACGCATACGTAGCATACGGCATCAAAGATCGAAAAGTGAAATATGGAGGCGAGTTTCTTTGGATCATCCGAAAAAAAGTGCGCGCATCGCTTTCCGGCAGTTACAAAGAGGATGTAACCTATACCACCGACTTTGATCGATTTTATTCGTCTTCGAATATTTTGAATTCGATTCCCGGCATTCGAAGAGTGGAACATGATGGTGTAATTCCATACAAAATTGTGGGTGTTCGGGAATTGAAACTCAACTATTTTAAAGAAACAAACTTTGGGTACTCCATTATAGCGGGATTTGCGAATCGATTCTACAAACCTTTAGGTAAGTTCGAATTCAACTATGCTACGAATGGAAATGATTTAAGAAAAAACCAAACTCTTCAATCATTCACTACCACCGAATTTAGTTTCACCAACCGTTTTGCTTGGCAAGAAAAGTTCATCAGCGGAGAGTTTAACCGTACTTCACTAGGCAGTAAATATCCTGTTTTAGTGTTGCGCTATACCCTTGGATTAAAACGTTGGGCAAAAGGCGATTTCAATTATCACAAACTTTCATTCGCGATGGATGATGTGCAACCGTGTGGTCCGTTAGGAAGGTTGTATTGGCGAATTGAAGTGGGGAAAACGTTCGGACGAGTTCCATTTCTTTTACTTTACACCCCCGATGTTTCGGAAAACTACATTTACAATTGGAGCGGATTCAATACCTCGCGGCAATACGAGTTTGTGATGGATCGCTACATTAATATTTTAATTAATCACCACTTCTCGGGATTGCTCTTTAATCGTATTCCCGGGATTCGAAAATTGAAGTGGCGCGAAAGCTTCCAACTGCGTATGCTTTGGGGTGATATGACAGCTGCTAACAGGGCCGCCAATTTTTATAATGCATTGGATAACAGTACTGTTGCCACTATGGTAAAATTCAAAACACCAAATAAAGTTCCCTTCATAGAAATTGGAACCGGTATCGAAAACATTTTTAAAGTATTTCGTTTGGATGTGTTTTGGCGGGTAACCCATCAAGACAAAAGAGGCTCGCCATTTAGTTTCCGATACGGAAATTTTGGAGTGCGTTTAGGCTTCCAACTTCAGTTTTAATTTCCTAAAAAAATCTAACAAAACCTTTCGCTGCTTGTGTTTTCGAGAGGATTGAAGCATTTTCGCAGTGGTATGAAAAAGGTGTTTTCTTTTCTAGCGTTTCTGTTGGTGGGTTTGTTCGGTTATGGGCAGGTAAAATTCTATGCTTCGCTGAACACCAAATCTGTTCCTGTAAACCAAAATTTTCAACTCAGCTACACGGTTGAAAATGGAGAAGGAAGAACATTAAAATTGCCGAACCTGAACGAATTTAATGTACTCAGCGGACCTAACACCTCGCAAAGTATGCAATGGGTGAATGGTAATGTATCGCAATCGTCTACCTATTCTTACATTCTTCAACCCAAAAAAGAAGGAACTTTCAAAATTGGCAAAGCCATTGTTAATGTAGGTGGAGCAAATCTTGAATCTAACGAATTGTCGATTACCGTTACCGGCCCCGCACAACAAAAAGCACAGCAACGGCAAAATAATAGTCCTTTCGGATTCGATCCATTTGAGGATCCATTTGGCGACCCGTTTGAAGCCATGGCGCAACAACAAGAAGAGGACGTTCAGCCATCCAAACAAGCGTTGAGCGATATCGACAAACAAATTCGTGAAAATGTATTTGTGCGCATGGTCACCAATAAAAACGCTGTGTACGAAGGCGAGCCAATTAATGCAACTTTAAAATTGTATTACCGCTTGAACTTTGGCAACGTACAAATGTCCAAAGCACCAAAGTTTGATGGTTTTTGGAGTCAGGAAGGGGAACAAAATCCCAATCAAAAACCTACGGTAGAAACGATTAACGGACAACAATTTTATGTGTTGGAAATTCAGAAATACACCTTATTCCCGCAACGTTCAGGAGCTTTGCAAATTTCGCCAACGGAATTAAATATGATTGTTCAGGTGCAGGTACAAAGTAAACGCAGAAGTGTATGGGATATTTTTGGAGGAGCACAGTTGCAGAATGTTCCGTACAAACCGGTAAGCAATGGGGTTACCATTAATGTAAAGGCTTTGCCTGAAGCCGGAAAGCCGGAAAATTTTTCGGGTGCTGTGGGTAAATTCACTTTCCAAACCAATGTTTCACAAAAGGAATCGAAAACCGATGAGGGCGTAACCTATACTGTAAAAGTAAGTGGAACCGGCAATATGAAAACATTCGAACTACCAAAACCGAATGTACCGGATGGCTTTGAAGTATATGATCCAAAAACAAAAGAAGATATTGTAGCCGGTACTTCGGGTACCAAACAAGCCGACTATTTGATCATCCCACGTCAACCGGGTGAGTTTAAAATCGAACCTTTGTCATTTTCGTTTTTTGACCCAAGTCAGGGAAAATACGTCAACATTCAAGCGCCTGAATATGCTTTGAAAATATCCGGAGAGCCTTCGAAAGTGACCGTTTCCAATGGAGAAAACATATTAAACAGTACGAGTAAAAAAGAAATTAAATCGCTGGGTAGCGATATTCGTTTCATCAAAACAAAGGCAGAATTGCTACCAGCAACAACGTTTGTAGGCTCTCCACTTCAATATGGGTTAATGGCTGCACCTTTCCTATTGTTTATTGGGGCCTTTGCTTTTAAACGAAATGCGGATAAACAATCGGCCGATGTGTTAGGTTCAAAATTACGAAAAGCCAATAAAATGGCAAAAAAGCGATTGGCTGTTGCAGAAAAGCACTTAAGAGAAAACAACGGAAAATTGTTTTACGATGAGGTGTCGCGTGCACTACTCGGCTATGTGAGCGACAAGCTCCATATTGATGTAGCCGACCTTTCGAAAGATAATATCGAAGAAAAACTGCGCAACAAGAATGTGGATGAAGAGAAAATAAATTCGCTCAAGCAACTGCTCGAAACCTGTGAATTTGCACTTTACACGAACTTGACAGGGAACGAAAATATGCAGCAACAATACACGAATGCTGTAACGACTATTGCTGAACTAGAAGATGAATTGAAAAATGCTTAAGTCGATTTTCCATATTATCTTTTTGCTTTTCAGCGCTACATTAGTGAATGCAGAATCGAACAGTGATTTGTTCAACAAAGCAGTTGCAGCCTACAAAGGCAATGATTTTGAAAAAGCTATTGTGCTGAATGAATCGCTGATTGATAAAGGCTGCAAAACGGCAACTATCTATTTTAACTTAGGTAATGCCTATTTCAAAAATGGAAATATTGGCAAGGCAATGCTCAACTATGAGCGGGCTGAACGATTATCGCCAAACGATGAGGATATTCAACATAATATTGCCTTTGCGCGTTTAAAGACTATCGACAAAGTTGACCCAACGAAAAGTTTTGGAACGCAGGCCATTCTCAAAAATACACTTTCTGTTTTATCTTCAACCTCATGGTGCTGGATTTCAATTGCTTTACTGTGGTTAACGTTTGGCTTTGCATTATTATTCCTCTTTCAAAATAACTACAGGGGGCTATTATTATTTGGAGGCTGTTGCTGTGCTGCTATATCATGCATTACTTTTTTCGCTTCCAAAAAACAATTCTCGTTTGAAAACAAATGCAGTTCTGCGATTATCACGCAAACGCAAAGCTATGTAAAAAGCGCTCCGGATGATTCTTCTACCGATTTGTTTCAATTACACGAAGGCACCAAAGTGGAAATTCTAGATAAAGTCGAAAACTACTGGAAAGTCAAAATAGCCGATGGACGTGTGGGTTGGATGCTTCGCGATGAAGCAACAACGATATAAACATGCAACATATATCGCTTTTTTCTTATTCGTTTTTTAAAAAAACAGTGTAACTTGGTCACATTAACGAACCAAAAAACTATTTAATTATGGGAATGTTACAAGAATTTAAGGATTTTGCTGTTAAAGGAAATGCTATTGATTTAGCCATTGCAACAGTTTTAGGTGGGGCATTTAATGCCATTGTTGGAGCTTTAGTAGATAATGTTTTAATGCCGATTGTAGGAATTCTCACAGGAGGTATAAACTTTGATACCATTGCAATAAAAGTTGGAGATGCTCAATTAAAATATGGAGTTGCCATTGGAGCAACAATTAAATTTGTAATCGTAGCCTTTTTCCTTTTCTTGGTAATTAAAGCGTTGAATTCATTAAAGAAAAAAGAAGCAGAAGCTCCGGCTGCACCAGCAGCTCCACCGGCTGACATCGCGCTTCTTACAGAAATTAGAGACTTACTTAAAAAGTAATCGAACTATTTTGTCTAAACGCTCCATTGCTCAAACCAATGGGGCGTTTTTATTTTGTTTTGGTGTAAATCCAAAATCACCGCTTTTAAACATTATTTTGCAGCCCAATAGCACTCAAAATAATTATGACGAAAATAAATTTCTACAGCGGTCCGGCCATCTTACCGCAAGAAGTACTTGAAAAAACAAAAGATGCGATAACCGAATTTGAAAACACCGGTTTTTCGTTACTTGAAATATCGCATCGCTCGAAAGAATTTGTAGCGGTAATGGAAGGAGCAAGATCCCTTACGAAAGAGTTGATGGGCCTGAATGATGAATATGAAGTGCTGTTTTTGCAAGGTGGTGCAAGCACACAGTTTTACTCGATTCCATACAACCTACTCGATGAAACAAAAACAGGAGTGTATTTAGATACCGGAACTTGGGCACATGGTGCCTTAGAGCAAGCCAAATTATTCGGCAATGTAAATGTAGCTGCTTCATCTAAAGACAGCAACTATTCCTTTATTCCTAAACAATGGAATATGCCCGAACAAGCTGCTTACCTTCACATCACCACAAACAACACCATTTACGGCACACAATATCACTTCAATAAATCGCCTAAAGAATACTTTGGCGTTGAGTATCCATTAATTGCGGATATGTCATCTGATATTTTTTCAAGGATTATCCCTTTTGCTGATTTCGATTTAATTTATGCAGGTGCACAAAAAAACATGGGCACATCTGGCGCAACCATGGTGGCGGTAAAAAAATCGTTATTAGGAAAAGTAAACCGAAACATTCCAAGCATGGTCGATTATCAAGTGCAGATTGCCAATGGCTCTATGAAAAACACTCCGGGAGTATTGCCTGTTTATGTTTCCTATCTTACTTTGCAATGGATCAAAGAAAAAGGGCTCAATAACATTGAACAGCAAAACAACACCAAGGCTGCAATGCTCTATGAAGCCATTGATAATTCTTCCCTTTTTAAAGGCACGGTGGCAAAAGAAGATCGCTCAAAAATGAATGTTTGCTTTGTGATGGAAGACAAGAATTTAGAACCGCTCTTTGCACAATACGCAAAGGAAAATGGTTTGATTGGATTGGAAGGACATAGAAGTGTAGGAGGTTTCAGAGCGTCTATATACAATGCTATGCCGCTAAGTGGTGTTGAATCATTGATCCTGGCCATGAAAGAATTCGAAAAAACGAAGTCCTAGTTTTTATGTGTGGGCTGCTCTTTCTGCAAAAGCAATAATGACGCCATTAAAAGAGGAATAACAACAGCCTTGTAACGCACCATGTTCCCTAACACAGGTACCAACAAGCCGATGAAGGATAAATAAACGGCAGCAATAAAAAAGAGAAACCAAAACAATCGAGCTCGATCTCCTTTCTGCTTTTGTATCTTCAATAAAAGGTAAACGAAAAGCAGTACGTAAAGCAAATTTTCTACACCATTAATAAACACTATAGCTTTGCCGTGTGCCTGTAATGGCATAGGCTGTAGCAAGGCGTAAAAGAAACCGAGGGGCACTGTGGAGATAACAGAAATCGGGCTTTTATCTATTCGAGGCAGCGCTACCAAACTCTTCGCTCCAGTTGCCTTCGCTTCTTCATATGTATAGTGTTGCTTTTTAGCAATTACTTTAAAATAATCATACAGTGGATCTATCTTAGGCAATACAAGTGCTATAGCAATCAATAAAACATAGAGCATTGCATGTAAGCCCAACATCGCGCGATTTCTATTGACTTTTGTTGATGCCCAATATCCTCCTACAGCAACAATAACAATTACGGCAAGAATGGTTCGTGTATAAGCCATAACCAATAGGGCAATGAGAATAACCGCAAGTCGTATTAACGAAAAACCCGCTCGACTAGCCATCCAAACCACAACACCAAGTGCGAATAACAATACCGACTCTTTCAACAAGCCATCAGCCCAGAGGACTACAGAAGGAAAAAAGAGCAAAACTGCCCAAATCGAAGCGCTGCGTTGTGACAAGAAGGGTGAAATCGTTTTGGTTATAAGCCAAACACCTAAAAAGGCCAACCAACAAAACAACAAATTGTGTAACTGATACATACCAAAGGTAATGAACGATAATGCTGTATGAAAGCGTATCAACATTCGATTTTCGTTCAACATGGTTTTGCTGAATGGTCTTCGCCAATTACAGAGTTTTGCCTCTTCCACTAAAGTAGTTTCATCACCATCGCCCCAAAACAATTTGTTGCCTATGTTTGGGTTTTCATTTATAATGTGGCGTAATGTAATTCCATCATCATAAAACTTAAAAATATCAGCGTGTTCACGATTGGTATAATAGAGCGTGTAAATAAAAAAAAGAGCAATACCCCCTAATGCCTTTGCCGTGAATAGCGCATTACTAAACCAAACCGGAAAATGCTTTGTTTTAAAAAATGACGATTTCCATATCCAATATTGGAGTGCAAGAAAAACAACACCTGTTATCAGCCATTCCATAATTAGTCTATTGTTGCTGCGCCTTGTTGAAATTGATTGTAATATAATTTTGCATATCGACCGTTCAACGCAAGCAGTTCTTCGTGACTGCCAAATTCTTTGCGCTCGCCATGTTCCATCACCAAAATTTTGGTGGCATTACGAATCGTTGATAATCGATGTGCAATCACCACCGATGTTCTGCCTTTTATCATTTTCTCAATGGCTTTCTGCACAATGGCTTCAGTGTATGAATCGATAGACGATGTTGCTTCATCCAAAATTAAAATCTTAGGATTGAATACTAAAGCTCGCACAAACGAAATTAGCTGTCGCTGTCCCAACGACAATGCTAGTCCACGTTCCATTACTTTATAGTCGTAACCTCCGGGCAATTGCATAATAAACTCGTGTGCTCCGATGGCTTTTGCAGCCGCTTCCACTTCTGTCTTAGAAATGGCAGGGTTACGCATGGTAATATTTTCAAAAACTGTTCCCGAAAACAAAAACACATCTTGTAAAACGATACTCATCTGCGAGCGTAACGAAGCTAATGTGTAATCGTGAATATTTATTCCATCAATGGTTATGGCTCCTTTGTTGATTTCATACATACGGTTCAACACACTAATAGTAGAGGTTTTACCGGAGCCCGTAGAACCCACAATCGCCAGTGTTTGTCCTTGATCTATGGAAAAAGAAAGATCTTTCAACACATAATCATCGTCATTATACGCAAAGTAAACGTTAGAAAAAGCGATGTTGCCGTCCATGTTTTTTTCTAATTTTCCTTTGTCTTCAATAGCCAATGGCGTATCCAACAACTGAAACACACGACCTGCGGCAATCATTCCGCGTTGAATAGTATTCACCTTATCGGCAATAAATCGCAACGGACGAAACAGCATGTTGATATACAAAATGAACGACATGATAATCCCAATCTCGAGCTCTTTGTTGAGAATATATTTAGCGGCAACAGCCACTGTAATGCCTATGGCTGCTGCCATACAAATTTCTACTGCCGGGAAGAACAACGAGTAATACCAAATGCCCTTAACGTTTGCATCGCGCAGGGACGTGTTTATGCTATCGAATTTCTGAAACTCTCTTTTTTGCACGTTGAATATTTGTACAATGCGCATACCGCTGATATGTTCTTGCAGAAAAGCATTGAGTTTGGCAATTTGTGCCCGCTCTTCTTGAAAAGACACTTTCACGCCTTGCTGGAACCAACGTGTAACAACGAGCAACACAGGCAATGTTGTAAGTGAAACTAACGCCACTTTCCATGTACTGAAATCGCATATTGGAACCGAAAAACCATAGTGCGTTGGATGCATGGAAAACGTTCCGGCAAACATGAAAAACAACACGAGTAAAATCACCAAAATATCGGCTAAGATGGTAATCAACCCTTCCGAAAAGGTATCGTTAATGGCTTCTACATCGGTAATGGTTCGCGTAGTTGAAGTGCCAATAGGTGTTGTATCGAAATAAGATAACTTGGCTTGAATAATGTGCGAATACACACGAATACGCAAATCTTTAATGATACTTGACCCTAACCACGAAGCCAAAAAAGAAAAGGCATAGCGCACAATAGTTTCCAATACCAACAAAGCGAAAATGCCCATTACCGTCCATTTCAAAGCCGTAAAGTCTTTTCCTGCAATGTTCTTGTCTACGGCATATTCCACCAATTTTGGACGAATTGGGCCAATGATTGCCAATAAAAGTGATAAACCCATAGCCGAATAAAAGGCAGGTTTGTGACCATCGGTTAACGATAGGATTTTTCGAAAAGTAGTTTGCTCGGTAGTAGATGGTGATGCTTGCACGTTGCGAATCTAATAAACTGGCTTTATTAAACAGCTATTGAAGATTTTAAAATATGAACGAAGTCCCTATGTTATAAATAATTATACGGCAAAATAATTACCGAACTATCGCCTTGTAGCAATGGTGGGATTTTATTTTTGAACACAACTATTTTATAACCTTGTGAACGAATTGCTTTTATGTCTTTTTCAGGTATATAAAACCCGTAACAGGGAGCGTCAGTATAAAACATACCCTCAATTTCGGCATTGTTCTCATACCCAACAATCGCTATCTTTTGCCCTAAACCCAAACGTGCAATAGCCTTATAGGCAATTGTGTTTTGATCTTTATTATAACTCGAGTGTTGAAACCATGACCTGCCATTTAAATTATAATCTGTTTGAAGTTGTGATAAGTTAAAGTTCTGCAACAAAACCAAAGGAATAAGCAGAAGATAAAGCAAAACCCCAACACCAGTATTTCTTGTCCGAATCAAATCAATTAATGCAGTAAAAGCATAGGCCATAAAAATAAAAAGAAGGGGCATAGTAACCATTACATAAGATACAATTTTTGTTGCTGCTACGGTGAAAAACACATAAATTGATATCACCATTATTACAACAGGAAGAACAAGTTTTATTTTTTCTATTTTAAGTAAAGCCAAAATAATTCCAATAAAAACAAAGGCTTGAAGTAGAGAAAACTGATATTTTAACTGATTCAAATAAAAATATCGTTCATGCCAATGACCTTCCAATACTTCCCAAAAATGGCGTTGATTGTAAGACCACTCGTACATTGCATTGTCGTGAAAATGAGTGAAACAATAGACTTGCCAAGGCAAAAACAACACAAAGGCAATAATGGCTGAAAGCCACAAACGTAAGCTGTTTTGTGGAAGTACTTTAACGCCCTGCATCAAACTATATATAAAAAACCCTTCAAAAACTAACAACCCTATTACCCATTTATTGAGCATCGCACATCCCGAAAACAAACCCATTAATATTAAATACCGCCATTGGGGACGTTGAATATATTCCATTAATGCCCAAATTGAGAGTATAACATAAAACATAAACGCTACATCGTTATGGTCCATACCCATTTGTCCATCAATATGCTCCAAAATAAACCAATTAGACACCGTTAATAAAGCTGCCAATAAACCGGTTTGGCTATTAAACATAATTTTCCCAATTCTAAAAACAGGAAATACTAATAGGGAAAGCATTAATGCAGAAGGAAAGCGAACCGCCCATTCGGTTGCACCAAACACTTTAATGGATAACGCCATTTGCCACAAAAATAGCGGTTGCTTGTGCAACCAAACGGTATTACAAACCCATGATGTATGGTCGCACACCGTAACAGGAGAGCCGTTGTAAAGCAAAGGCAACAACATGTTTTCGGCCAAATTTTTAGCAACTAAGGCATGAAAACGTTCATCCCAATCATGAAGAAAGGCGTGTTGTGAAATATACTTGAGATTAAAAAACAAAGACCCCAAAAAGACTCCAACGAGGAACAATTTTTCTCTAAATCGAATACTACTTTTCATTTGATCTAATGTATAGCCTGCGTAAGTATTAATTCACCACTATCGACATCCAATATTTAGCCTTAAGCAATTCTTCAGGAAACATCGACTGAAGATTTTCTAGGGTTGCCGATAAGCATTGCTTCATTTTCTTTTCGTCATATACACCTCCGCCACTTCTAACTTTAAAGGCAGCCAATCCCCCTTTACTATTAAGCGAGAAATCAATTACCATTGTAATGGAACGCCTACGTTCCTTAACTGTTGACGACTTAAAGCAATCGGAAAAGCCCTTCTCTACCCCTACTATAGCTGCGCCCGAAAGTGGGGATGAGAAAGGAAATTGCGGATTAATTTTTGTTACTATGGGATCAACATCTGATGTTAATTTATATACAATAGGCAAAGAGTAATAGACATTTACAGGCTTACCTTGTTGTTTACCAGGCTTAAAGTTGGGTAGCTTTTTCACAACACGTACAGCTTCTTCGTCCAGCCCTTTTGAAACCCCTCGTTTTACATTAACATCGCCCACTGTACCGTCTTCAAACACAGTAAAACCAACTATAACTCTTCCTTGAATATCATTATCGCGTTCTAAACTAGGATACTGTATGTTGTTTTGTAAAAATTTCAAAAGTGCAGCGTCACCACCCGGAAACTCAGGCATTTGCTCAACTATGGTAAATACTTTGGATTCTTGGATTTTAGCTGTATCTGTTTGCGCAAACACCGTAAGGTTTCCAAAAATAAGTACAATAAACAGAATTGCTTTTTTCATAATACAGGGCTTATTGAGCATGAAAATATAAAAAAAGAGATAACCCTCGTTACGCATTAAATATTTACCTTAGCCACAACCATTGGTTATGACGGCATTGAACCTACTTTTAGTTTTCCTCTTACAACACAGCGGTAGCGATACTTCTACCTATCATAAACAAAGTGTTTTGTTCGTAAAAGAAAAACTTATTCCAGCTCCCAGCAACCAATTGTTGTTGATTATTCCTCCGCCAACCCAAGGCTTTTTCTGCAACTTCGAAGATCAAATCCAACGCAAAAAAGTGCCTGTCGATTTTGGTTTAAAGCTGAAATAGTTATTGCTGCTGTGGTCTAACCCAATGTACATTTCCGTCTAACGGGTACGGATATTTCACATCAGTAAGATATAAACCATTGGGAGGGGCTAATGCCGTTTTGTAAAACTCTTTTTGATTTGCTACTGTATCCTGAAACTGCTCAACTGAAATTTTTCCGCTTCCCACCATCAATAATGTACCCACTGTTTTGCGTACCATGCCCCGCAAGAAACGGTTTGAGGTTATTGTAAAACGCATGAACTCATCTTCACCAGGTCCAGCCACAGGCATTTTTTTTACTGCATCCCAACGCGCTTCGGTCACATCACAAATATTGGTTTTGAAATCATCGCTCGGTCGGCACAGCGAAGTAAAATCTTTAAACGTGGTGAGCATAGCCGAAGCTTGATGAATAGCGTCCCAATTCAAATCGTTCACATAACAATGCATGCTGTAACTGCGCAAAAATGGCGACTTGTAGAAATTAATATAGTACTCATACGTACGACTATACGCATCAAACCGCGTGTGTGCCTTGGGGTGTACGGGTATCACTTCGAAAATAGAAATCGTTTGCGGCAAAACGGAATTCAACCGATCGGCAAAACGGCTTGGCAACTCTTTTCCTGTAGTAAAGTGCGCATAAAACGATGTGGCGTGTACACCGGTATCGGTTCTGCCGCAACCCATAGAAGCTACATGTTCATTGAGTATTTTCGACAAGGCAAAATTCAAAGCCGCTTGCACCGTATCCCCATTTTTCTGTATCTGCCAACCGCAGAAACCTCCGCCATCATACGCCAAATGAATAAAATAGCGTTGCTTTGTAAACACTACTTCATCTTCTAATATTTCTTCTGTTATCAACTCGTCTGCCATAGGGTCGAAAAGTAATTGTTTTTAAATAGCATCAACACTTTTCGTAAACCACTGCCAAACCCTGACCAACACCAATACACATAGTGGCTAAGCCGTAACGTGCACCGGCCGTGCGTTTCATTTCATGTAATAATGTAGCCGTAATTCTTGCACCGGAGCAGCCAAGGGGATGTCCAATCGCAATTGCACCGCCATTTACGTTCACAATATTTTGATCCAAACCTAAGTCGCGTATACAGGCCAAACTTTGCGAAGCAAAAGCCTCATTCAATTCTACCAAACTTAAATCGTTCACTGTTAAACCTACTCGCTGCAAGGCTTTTAGAGTGGCCGGCACAGGACCAACGCCCATTGTTGCCGGATGCACACCCGCTGCTCCAACCGATACTACACGTGCCAGTGGCGTTAAATTGTGTGCTTTCAGATAACGCTCGCTCACCACCAATGTAGCCGCAGCACCATCATTCAGGCCTGAAGCATTACCCGCTGTTACTGTTCCTTCTTTATGAAATGCAGGTTTCAATTTCCCTAAATCTTCCATAGACGATAATCGCGGAAACTCATCTTTTCCAAACAACACTTTTTCTTTGCCTTTCAGGATGTCCACAGTCACTAACTCATCGTTAAACTTACCGGCCTCAAACGCCTTTTGGTATTTGGTTTGCGAAGCTACAGCAAATGCGTCTTGTTCTTCTCGGGTTATTTTCCATTCGTTGGCCACATTCTCTGCCGTTTGCCCCATCGAAAAAGTGTAATCTGAAGAAAAGGCCGGATTGGTGAATCGCCAACCTAATGTAGTATCAAACAATTGTTGCGAACGGTCAAAGGCAGAAAGTGCTTTGCTCATCACCAATGGAGCACGGCTCATACTCTCTACACCACCGGCCACATACACATCACCATCACCATTTCGAATGGCACGTGTAGCATCCACAATAGCTTGTAAGCCCGATGCACACAAACGATTTACGGTTACACCGGCTACCGATATCGGCAAACCGGCCAACAAACCCGCCATTCTCGCCACATTGCGGTTATCTTCTCCGCTTTGATTGGCGGCACCTAAAATCACTTCTTCAATATCTTCAGGCGCTACATTCGGATTTCTCGCCAAAAGCGCCTTTATGGCCAAAGCGGCCAAATCATCCGGACGAATACCGCTCAACGAGCCCCCTAGCTTACCTATTGGAGTTCTTACTGCATCTACTATAAACGCTTCCATGCCTTTTATTTAAGCCTCGAATTTAAACATTGTTTTCATCGAGCCGTTAAATTTTTCGAAACACACCCTTCCCTCGGAATAGTAGAATCAATACAAACACAAAAAATTATTTAGGTTTGGGGAAAATAAATCAAACATGATTCAGCGTATTCAAACCGTTTTTTTATTGATTGCAGCTATCTTGGGCGGATTATACTTATATAGCCCCGTTGTTGTTTTTGTTGGACCAACAGAGCTATACGGCTACTACCGCGCTTATGAACTAAAATATTTTGTGCAAGGCTATTGGATTTTCGTGGCGGCTATTGCAGCAGGCATTTCCATTGGCGCAAATCTTCTCAGTATCTTTCTTTATAAATACCCAACCATTCAAAAGCTATTTTGCATACTAAGTATTTTGAACATGCTGTTTTGCTTTGGTTACGCATATCATTTCTGGAGCGTAGGCGACTATAAAGACGATACCATTTTTTACTACGGAAATATTACACCTTGGGTTATCGTTGTGTTGAATCTATTGGCCATCTGGGGCATTGTAAAAGACGAAAACCTATTGAAAAGCTACGACCGCTTACGTTAATTTGCATTCAATCATAAGCCATACAATTTTACATGTCTAATCCTTCTGTTAAAATACTCGTTACCGGTGGCACATTCGATAAAGAATATGACGAATTGAACGGAAAGCTTTTCTTCAAAGATTCGCACCTTACCGAACTGCTTAAACTAGGGCGTTGCAACTTGCAAGTAAATGTCCGTACGTTAATGATGATTGACAGTTTGGAAATGAACGACTCCGACAGAGCGTTGATTCTGAACACCTGTGAGAAAAGCGAAGAAAGTCAAATTGTAATCACCCACGGCACCGATACAATGGAAATAACAGCTAAACTTTTGGGTGAAGCTCAACTCGATAAAACCATTGTGCTTACAGGCGCAATGATTCCTTATAAGTTCGGCAGTTCCGATGGGCTCTTCAATTTAGGAACAGCATTAGCCTTTGCCCAATCTTTACCGGCAGGGGTTTATGTGGCTATGAACGGACGATATTTCAAGTGGAACAACGTGCGCAAAAACAAAAGCAACGGCACATTTGAAGAACTATCTTAAGATTCCCTTTTGAACATTTGCATTTTTATCTATATTCGAGAATCAAAACACCTGAACATCCATGAAGAAAATTACACTTATTGTTGCGGTACTTATTTTAGTGGCCTCATGCAATCAAAAAAAATCGTTAACCGATAACTTGGCCGGCAAATGGAATGTCTATAAACTTATCAAGGACAATATTGACAAAACAAATATTGCGCCTTATTCCGATTCTATCAACGACAATTACACTATCGAATTCACTGCCGGAGGAACATTTACTGAAACGTATTACCCTCCTGTAGTAACCGATACCACTCAAATTCCGGGCAATTGGGTGTTTGAAAACAACAACGAAACCCTTACGCTCACCGACACTATTTATAAAAAACGCTCATATACCATCTTCAATTTAGAAGGTAATCACGTGGAGTTGAGAAGAGGAGGACAGAACCGTTATTTACGTAAACAATAAAACATTTTCATTTAAGGCTCAATATATATTAAAACAACATTTAACCATGAAAAAAACCATCTTTTTATCCTTAGCAGCTCTTCTTGTGATTTTAGTAGGATGTAATGAAAAAAAATTATTAGGCGATGTAGAAGGCACTTGGGGTGTTAAACAGTATTTGTTTGAAACAAAAGACAAAACGGCCGACTTCAACAAACAAAAACCACAGTTTCGCTGGATTTTCAATGCCGACAAAACATTTTCAGAATCCTATAATTATTTCGACACCACCTTCTACACTACCTACGATTCAACCTTTGTAACAGATACACTAGGCAACAAGGTGTTAGATGACATCGACACCAACAACCTGTTTAATCTAAATCAAAAATCGAATCTAGTTTCCGGAGAATGGGTGTTAACCAACAGCAACAAGTATCTACAATTAAGAGATGCGGGATCTTCCGGAGTTCGTGAATACAAAATTGTTTCGCACAGTAAATCATCGTTGGAATTGTTTAGAGGAAACGAAGAGTTCAAGTTAGAAGCAAAATAAATCAACACTTTTTATGGCGGCACGTATTTAGTTCCGCCACACAACCCAAAAAGACTGTCTGTTCAACAGGCGGTCTTTTTTATTTACAAATTCTTCTTAACAGAAAGTCTGCTCTCGTTTTTTATTTTTATGTTTATTCTTAAATATATATACCGCATGAAGGGTTTGCGTTTCAAGCATTGGTTTACCGGAGCAAGTATTGGTGTTGGGCTGTTTGTTTTAATTGCCGCAACACCTGTTAATTCTTTTTTTGAGGTCACCAAGCAGCTCGATATTTTCACTACACTTTACCGTGAACTCAACACCTATTACGTTGACACATTAAACCCGGAAAAGCTGATACAATCAGGCATCTACGAGATGTGTAGCTCCTTAGACCCCTATACTGATTATATTCCTGAAGATAATATTCAAGAATACCGACAACAAACTACTGGACGGTATGGCGGTATTGGCTCGTTGATAGGTACAAGAAACGATTTTGTTATTATCACCGATCCTTATGAGGGCTTTCCTGCAGCAAAATCCGGTCTTCGCCCGGGAGATAAAATTTTGGAGATAGACGGTAAATCTATGCGCAAATCCAACTCCGATGATGTAAGTAAACATTTGCGAGGAAAAGCCGGCACTTCCCTAATGCTAAAAATAGCGCGATTGCAAAGTGATGGCACTGAAAAAGAAATGCCTATAACATTAGTACGAGAAGAAATCAAAATTAAAAACGTTCCCTACTCCGGTATGCTCGATGAAAACATTGGCTATATCCGCTTGAACGGCTTTACCGAAAGGGCAGGTACCGAAGTTCGAAATGCAATGATTGCTTTGATTTCGAAAAATAAAGCCAAAGGGATAGTGTTCGATTTAAGAGGAAACCCGGGGGGATTGCTAAATGAAGCTATCAATGTAGCCAGCTGTTTCATCGATAAAGGAACCCCCATTGTTAGCACCAAAGGGAAAATTATAGACCAGAACAAAGAATACATAACACTTAACGACCCTGTAGACACTAAAATTCCAATGGTGATTTTAGCCGATGGGGGTTCTGCTTCGGCTGCAGAAATTGTTACCGGATCGATGCAAGACTTAGACCGTGCTGTTGTTGTGGGTCAACGCACCTTTGGAAAAGGACTTGTACAATCCACCCATTCTTTACCCTACAATGCAAAATTGAAAATCACTACCGCCAAATATTATATCCCATCGGGAAGATGTATACAAGCCATCAACTATGCTGAAAAGAAAGAAGATGGTTCGGTTCAGAAAAAAGCCGATTCGCTTAAAGTTGCTTTCAAAACCAAAGGAGGCAGAATTGTATACGATGGTGTAGGTATAGACCCGGATGTGAAAACGGAAGAAGAAAAAATATCTCAAATTGCTATCGCGCTTTATGTGCAAAGCGTATTCTTCGACTATGCGCAAAAGTATCGCACTGCACACGAAGCTATTCCTTCCGCCAAAAACTTTTCGCTCACCGATGCCGAATATTTAGATTTTGTGAAATATGTGTCTGAGAAAAAAGACTTTAAATATTCTACCTCGAGCGAAAAACTATTGGAAGAGTTGAAGGCCACTGCCGAAAAAGAAAAAACATTTGACGCCTTTAAAAGCGACTACGAGCAAATGAAGCAAAAACTCGAACACGACAAGAAGCAAGATTTAATGAAAGAAAAAAAGGTGTTGAAAGAAATGTTGGAACAAGAAATTGCATCGCATTATTATTTGAATACCGGTAGAATTGAAGCTACTGTAAAAACAGATCCGGAAGTGCTCAAATCGATTGAACTATTGAAGGACAAAGCCAAATTACAAGAGCTTTTGCAGGTAAAAAAATAACATCAAACGCACGAAACGCATATTCATGAAGAAGATCGCATCCATTATAGCAGGACTAACGCTCATTGTAGTGCTAACCAGTGCCGGAAATTCCTTTTTCGAATTATCGAAACAGCTCGACATTTTCGGTGCATTGTTCAAGGAAATAAACAACGTGTATGTTGACGAAACTGAACCGTCAAAATTAATGCGTGCATGCCTTGACGGTATGTTGAAACAGTTAGACCCTTACACTAATTATTATTCTGAATCGCAAATTGAAAATTCAAGAATTCAAAACTCTGAAAAGCTCACCGGCATTGGTATTTATTTTGAGTTGTTCGATAAAACACCTGTAATTACCGACCTTATTAAAGATTTACCGGCCGATAAAGCAGGTATTGTTTCAGGCGATAAGATGATTGCCATAGACGGAAAATCAACTGCCGGAAAAAGTTTTGACGATGTAAGTAAAGCCCTAAAAGGAGAAGCAGGAACAACCATAGCCCTTACACTGCAACGAGTAAATGGCAAAACGGAAGAAGTAACCGTTAAACGCCAAGAATTCCACGAAACCAACGTTCCTTTTTTCGGCATGTTGAACAAAGAAACGGGGTTAATCAATTTGAAAATTTTCAATCCGGATGCAGGCAAAGATGTAAAAGACGCATTTCAATCGTTGAAAAAAGAAAACCCCGGCATGAAAAGTTTGATCATAGATTTGCGCGGAAATCCGGGTGGTTTGCTCAACGAGGCCGTAAACATTGTAAACCTGTTTGTAGAGAAAAACAAACTCGTTGTTACAACGAAGGGGAAAGTAGCTGAGTGGAATTCTACGTTTAAAACACTAAATGATCCGGTGGACACTAAAATCCCAATAGTTGTGATTACCGATAATAAATCAGCATCTGCATCAGAAATTGTTTCGGGGTGTATTCAAGATTATGATAGGGGTGTGATATTGGGACAAAAAACCTATGGAAAAGGATTAGTTCAAGTAACTAAAAACCTCTCTTACGGTACCATGCTGAAAGTGACTACAGCTAAGTATTACATTCCTTCAGGCAGGTGTATTCAAGCCATTAACTATGCGGAAAGAAATGCAGATGGCAGTGTGAAAAAAATTCCCGATTCGTTGAAACACGAATTCCGTACAGCCGGCAATAGAAAAGTGTTTGATGGAGGAGGAATTGATCCGGATGTGCTAATTGAAAAACCCGAGCACAGCCCCGTTGTTGATGCACTCGCAAAACAGCATTTATTATTCGATTTTGCTTCACTATATCGCTCTAAACACGAATCCATCGAGGATCCCGATAAATTCAAATTATCCGACAAAGATTTTGAAGAATTCGTGGCTTTTGTACAATCAAAAAACTTTACCTACACGTCAGCAACCGATAAGCTCTTTGCAAAACTGAAAGAAACCACAAGTGAGGAAAAATATTACGATGCCATCAAACCCGCTTATGAAGAATCATTAGCGAGTCTGAGTAAAGCGAAGCAAAAAGATGTTATCGCCAACAAAGCGGAAATATGCACTTTATTGGAAAACGAAATCTGCAATCGCTATTTCTACATTCATGGAAAAATCGAGAAGTCTCTGCAATCTGACCCATGGGTTAAAAAAGCCTTACAGCTCTTGGCCAACCCTAAAGAATACAACGAACTGCTAACGTCAAAAAAGTAATCTGTGGCACTGATTCTGAATATTGAAACCGGTGGGCCTACTTGTTCGGTTTGTATTTCTTTAAATGGTATTTTGATTAGAGAACGCAAAGAGGTTTTACCCAACAAACATGCTGCTGTACTTACCGTTTTGATTCGAGAATTATTAGCAGAAACAGGTTATACCCTGCAACAAATAGATGCTATTGCTATTAGTAAAGGTCCGGGGTCCTACACCGGCCTCAGAATAGGCACTGCGGTTGCTAAAGGCCTCTGTTTTACAGCCGATAAGCCGCTAATCGCTGTGTCATCGCTCCAATCGCTAGCTTGGCGGATGCGTAGCGAAATTGACGCAAACATTGATACCACATTTGTTCCGCTAATCCAAGCCAGAAAAGACGCAGTTTACTATGCTATGTATAATCCACGCTTGGAAGTGTTAGTGGAAGAAAGCGTTGGCGGGTTGAATGAGGTAGCTGAAAAAATCAAGAAAGCTGACAATCAACCAACGGCCGGTTTTTTCAATTTAACCGATTCTACCACAGCCACATTCCGCTCATTTGGCATAATTATTGTTTATTTTGAATATGTTTCATCAAATGGATGTGAATTGGCTTTTTCAAAATTTGAAAAAAACGTATTTGAAGACAATTTATTATTCGAACCATTCTATATGACCGGTTTTGGTAAGAATTTCTAAACCTCGATTGATAAACATCTAACCATTATTGAATAAAAAACGAAAGCTATGCGTACTAAAAATGAGGCTCATGTACTTGAACTAACCAACACTGAAGCAGATAACAAAATCTTACTTAACTATTCAACACTAAAGCGCGCTGTACTTACATTAAGAGCTGTTAACCACCCATTGCGCAAAGAAATCATGTCGTTAATTGAAGGGAAAGGAAAAATGACAGTTACCGAAATTTACATTCGTTTGCGTATAGAACAATCTGTGGCATCACAACATCTTGCCATCCTTAGAAAAGCAGATGTATTGAACACCGAAAGAGACGGCAAATTCATTTACTATTCTATCAACCATACAAGAATGCAAGAGATTGCTAAATTGGTTGAACAATTAGCGCAATAATTTTTATCGCTATTCTCAGTTTTTTCTTTCTTTTGTTGGAGAAAGATGGGTAATACTACAAAAAAACGGTTCGATGAAAAAAAGCTAGAGCAATCGCATAGCGTATTGCGAGCCGTTGCACATCCATTACGAATAGAGATTTTGAACTTCATCAATAAGAAGGTGGAAACAAATGTACAAAGCATCTATCATGTATTGGATATACCGCAATCTGTTACTTCGCAACAACTGAAAATTCTTAAAGACACGCATTTAGTTGTGGTTCGAAAAGATAAAAAAGAACGATTCTATTCCATCAATTTTTCACTTTTCGAAAAAATACAAAACGCGTTGAATTCTTTCTTCATAGATTGATTTAAAGGGTTACTTTTGTTGGCTAAACTGCCCACTCGGCACATACTGAACGATAACAATGCCATCAAATAAGAAGTCACGCGCTAATACCTTTGAAACGATTGCTAACCAGGAATTCGACCTGCTCATTATTGGCGGAGGCATAACCGGTTGTGGTATTGCCCTAGACGCTGCACTTCGTGGAATTAAAACATTGCTTATCGAAAAAAGCGATTTCGCTTCGGGCACCAGCAGTCGGTCCACAAAGCTCATACATGGTGGCCTTCGTTACCTCAAACAACTGGAGCTAAAGCTGGTAAAAGATGTGGGTAGTGAAAGGGCAATTGTATACAACAATGCACTACACATCGTACGTCCCGAAAAAATGCTTTTGCCTATAATCAAAAACGGTTCACTTGGCAAAAACTCTTCTTCTTTAGGTTTGCTTGTTTATGATATTCTAGCCGGTGTGAAAAAAAAGGAGCGCAGAAAAATGCTGTCTAAAGAAGAGACCCTGCAGCACGAAAAACTCCTCAATGCATCAAAACTTACTGGAGGAGGATTGTATTACGAATACCGCACCGATGATGCCCGACTTGTTATTGAATTGGCCAAAAGTGCAATTCATGAAGGAGCAACGTGTTTAAATTATGCAAAAGCTGAATCCTTTGTTTACAATAGCGATGGTGTAATTACAGGCACAACTATCGTAGACGCAATTACCGGAAACACATATAATGTGAGCGCCAAAACTGTTGTTAATGCTTGCGGTCCGGGGGTTGATCTTATTCGAAAAGCTGATCAATCGTTGTTCGGCAAACGCCTTCAGTTAACAAAAGGAGTGCATATTGTTTTCCCTTATGAAAAACTACCCCTGCAACAAGCGGTTTATTTTGATGTAGAAGACGGCAGAATGATTTTTGCTATTCCGCGCGATGGAATTACATATGTGGGCACAACCGATACAGTCTACAACCAAGACATTGATAATCCACTGGCCTCGAAAGAGGATGTTGACTATCTCATTCGAGCCGTGAACAATCTATTTCCAAGTTTAGCACTAAAGGAGGAAGACCTCGTTTCCAGTTGGGCCGGCTTACGCCCGCTCATTCACGAAGACGGTAAATCGCCTTCCGAATTATCGAGAAAAGATGAAATCATCATTTCGAAATCTGGACTTATCTCTATTGCCGGAGGTAAACTTACAGGGTATCGGTTAATGGCCGATAAAATCGTGAACTTGATTCAAAAACAAATAAATCCGGCATCGCCTGCGAAATGCAGCACCGCTAACTATAAATTGAGCGGAGGAAATTTTTCGTCTGAACAAGAAATTGCGACTTACGTTGAAACGTTGCAGAATGAATCAGGGCTGGATTTAAAAACCATTAAAAAATGGGTGTTCCGCTACGGATCAAACACTCCTGAAATTATCGAAGGCTATAAAGAATGCTTTAAAACTGATGCTAACGGGCCTTTGAAGGCTGAAATCAGCTATTGTATCCGAAAAGAGATGGTACAGTCGGCCACCGACTTTGCTATACGAAGATCGGGCATGTTGTTTTTTGACATGGTGGAACTTCAAAAAGCAAAAGAAATCATTCTTTCATTTATAGGAGAGCAATTGGAATGGAGTTCCGATAAAAGAGCCGAAGAAGAACGACTATTAAACGAAGCGATTCAAAACGCTACGCATTTCAACTAAAACTATTCAAACTCTATTAAGAGTTGATTTTTTTCTACGGCCTGTCCTTGTTGTACTTTTATGTTCTTCACCACTAAATCTGCAGGTGATTTTAGCGCATTTTCCATTTTCATGGCCTCTAAAATGAGGATAACGTCCCCTTTTTTAACGGCTTGTCCTTCTGTAGCTACAATTGTTCTTATTAAACCCGGCATGGGAGCTTTAAACAAGTTATGTTTTGCCACAGAGGTTACATTAATGCCCATTTCCTGCAACAGAATATCCGTTTTATCTTTAATGGATACCTCATATTCATTCCCGTTTACCAATAAAACCAACTTTTTTTCCTCTTTGTTGTAGCTGACCATTTGCGCATTATACGATACGTTATCCAACAGTAAACTATAGTTGTTTTCGCCCACCTGAACCAATTCTATTGCGCGTTCCAGCCCATCTATTGAATTGCTGTCTATGGTAAGCTGACGCCCACCATTTATCGTTGCTTTTATCATATCGCCACCTTTATTTGCCCGAAGCTAAAAAAAGATTAATTTTTTTTTGCCGAAAGTGAAACATTCTTTAATCGGGGGCGTAAATACTAGCATAAACATTATTTAGTCTCTAAAATATAGCACCATGAAAAAGTTTACTATCACACTCGGACTAGGATTATTATTCTCTCTTAACATTTTTGCTGGAGGACCGGCACCAGAGAAACATATGTTCAAAAACAACAGCTATGATATTAACTTAGACTTAGAGCGAGTTAAGGGCGAAGTGATTGTTCATATTCAATCGCAATACTTGGCCGACATGGAGCAAATCATCATTGAAAGAAGTGGCGATAACATGCAAAACTTCACGGCATGTAAAACGATTGATGTGGCTTCTCAAAAAATTGTTGATGGCGACTATTTAAGAAATTCAGACAGATTCCCGTTACCGGCTACTGCTGATGTATACTATAGAGTTAAAACTATTGCAAAAGACGGTGTTACCAAAACTTATGCTCCGGTGCAGCTTGTAGCTTTGCACTGAGAAAACTCGGTTAGGGTTTAGTTATAGAAGGCGCAGTTCATCTGCGCTTTTTTATTTTTACCTATCCAACAATAATTGGCCTAAATAATAATACTTCGTTTTTTGTTTCTCCGCCACCAACTTTTTAAGCAAAAAAGTATTCGGCAAACTCATTTTCCCTAAAAAATATAAAGCAGCTTGCCGTTTAAACAGATTATCATCTGCTGAAATACTATTAAACAATGCTGTGGCAGTAGGTTTATCGTCTGCCCGATACGAAGAATATGCATAAACCATGTTCATGTCGGAACGGTTTATGCTATCCATTTTTAATGTTTGCGCTTTTTTGAAAATAGAATTAGCATATGCATAGTTTTTTCCATTTAGATAAAACTCTGCGGCAATAAGCTGAACATTGGCGGAATCGGGAAACTCTTTTTTCGCCCGATGAATCACAGACCAAGAACAAAAATTGTTTAATGGCGCTGAAAGCATAGCCATTGTTATGTCGTAGTTCTTTCCGCTATATACTGAAGACGAAAGAAACTTACACACCTGAACAACTTCATTTGTATCGGATTGATACTTACTGTCGGTCATTAACTTAGTAATTCTACTTTTCCAAAGGGTATCATCTATGGCAAAACCATATAACGCAAGGTAAAGAGGCGCATAAGTATAACTTGTATCGCTCTTTTGGTAAAGCTCAATTGCTTTCACTGCCTTTTCCGGCTGTTGCGCATACAAATAGATAGCAATCAAATTTTCACGGGTTGCCTCATCTATCGCCTTACATTGCATTGCTTTATCAGCCTTCTCCACAGCCCCTTTTAGATCGGCATTCAACAAGCATTCACCGGCCCAATCGCTCCAAATGCCGGATTCTTTTGGATACATAGTGGTAATGACTCCAAACACCTTCTGTGCGTCAATCACTTTACCTCGCTCGCGTAAAAGTCTAGCATAGTCTTCCATAAGATAGGCGAGTTGTACACCTTTTCGCGAATGCTTTTTGAGTACCGGCAAACAAGAGAGTAATTTATCCGTTTGCATACTCATCCCATAAACCGTACAAAGACCCATATACACATCTTCACGAGTGCTGTCGGCAGCAAGGGTTTTCTTCCAATATTGTTCCACACTGTCTATTACCTTTTTCTCAGGAATTTGGGGAGGACTGTTTAAGCCGTTGGCCTCTATGGATAGAATATCTTCATCGGCTTGTGTAATAATTGGGTTACTATTTAAGCTCAGTAAATGCCTGTTTAAAATTGAATTCCCTTTCATCATCCATGCATCAGGCTCTTTAGGGTTCGAAAGCAGAATAGAATCTACGAACTTATCCACTTCAACAAACTTCTGTGCTGCGATTAGTGGGATGCAACGTTTAACCATTTCGGATTGAGAAAAGCCGGCTACCGGAACCAAAAACAGAAAAAAAAAATACCGCTTCATACGTTTTAGTTTGAAGCGGTAAATCTATTGAATAGTCGTCAACTTTACTGACAGATTACATCTTTGTGAGTTTCTTTTGGATTATTTTACCATTCGACTGGATCTGTACAATATACATACCTGAAGATAATGTACTTGTAGGAATTGTAATTTTCTTGTTTACATCAATTTCTCCATTAAACAAGTCGATAACTTTATTGCCTAACAAGTCGTTCAACACCACAGTAATTTTCTCCGGCTTTTCTGTATTGATATCCAACAAAGCATTCTCTTTCGTAGGGTTTGGATAAAGATCGATATCCATATTTAGAGCCGACCCATCAATACCCAACGTTGAATTTCCTAAATTGAAATTATCGAAATAAAAGTTGTTCCCCAATTTGTTTGCTGTAACAGCAAATTTGAATCGAACACCTGCAGTTTTAAACTGTGCTCCTTGCGCTGTTAAATCAACCACCGCTCGTCTCCAATATTGATCGCCAGCTGCAGGATAGTATGGATTTACCGTAAACCCTCCATTCAACAACTTGCTTGCAGTTATCGAAGAAACTTTTTTCCATGAAGTTCCGCAATTAGTAGAAGCAAATACTTCTAAAGATACTGATGAATCATTAACATCTTGCTCTAACCGAGTTGCCATAGAATAGTCGAACGACAAACGATAGTCTGCTGCTGCAATGCCGGTCAAATCAAAAGAAGGAGAAATTAATTCATCTCTGTCGCCTTCATAGCGAACATCGTAATTGTTCAAGCCAAAACAACCATTGCTATTGTGCCCTAGTGTTGCTCTGTGGGTAAACAAGGTTTGATTGTTATCGTAGTTAATACCAATCCAAGATTGTGTTACATTAGGATTATCGAAAGATTCGAAATGCGGATAAGGTAAATCACCTGCTACATCGGCAATATAAATATTTGATTTCGTTTTTGTGGAAGCGCCACTGGCATTCGAGCTAACTAAGGTTACCTCTTTCCATCCCGGAGTAGAGAACGAAATCGTTTGTGCAGAATCTGTTGTACTTGCACCTACTGCATCAGCAGGGAACGACCAGGTTCTATCCCATTGTGGAGTGTTATAGGTAAAGTCTTTGAAGCTTATATTCTCGCCCACACAAGCAAACCTTTTGTTTGTACCATATTCTGCTTTAGGTGCTGGTAAACAAGTAACCAATGGCTCCACTCCAGTTGCTGCAAGATTTACATCCGAGAATAAATTATTTCGGTTTGAAATAGAAGACTGCAATGCAATTAAAGCTCTCGTTTTTTGACCCTCAGTAAACATGTATTCACAAGAAGAATAATTCATAATGTTTTGAACGTTACTTGGAACAGTGTTTCCACATTCAATAACAGACGTATTGCAACCTGAAGATTGACCCTTAGTGATTGGTGTGTCATCCACATCGTCATCACCACATGAAACACCAGGACTATTGGTGTCCCCCCAAACGTGTTTTAAGTTTAACCAGTGACCTACTTCGTGAGCCAAAGTAGAACGGCCAATTGGACCACCATTTACCCCGGCTATTTTAGTAATAATTCCGTCAATAATATCATTGTTTGTCCAGGTTTGTACGTTAACCGGGTACATAGAGAAGGCAATTGTTCCAAAATTAGATGAATCGCGTTCAATAGCTTTATTCACCCAAAAGTTCACATATTTATCCGGTGGCCAAGGGTTCAATTTTGTATTGTTGTTCCCAACATTCGTTGCAAATGTCATAACTCTGTCTATACCATCGGTACAAACGCCTTGTGGATCCAAACGTGCTAGTCTGAACTCAACCCCCATGTTTGCTACAATGGGTTGATATACTGCCGTTACCAATGGTAGTTCGGGATTATACTTGTTCCAATATTGATTTAAATACAACACTTGTGAATCTATCATTGCATTTGATAGATATTCTTTCCCACCATCATGTAATATGTGAAATACACAAGGTATAATGTATGCTCCGGATCGGTTTACAGATAATGAACTTTTGTTTTGAGTGATCCATTTCGTTAATGCTTCCAACTCCTCATGCGACTGAAGAATTTCCGGATACTTTGCCGCTAAACGGTGAAAATTTTCATCGGTTCCACAAAAGTGATTTTGCGCGTTTAGTACCAAGGCAAAAGTTAGTACTAACATTAGTGTAAAGATTTTTTTCATGTATTCTCTTTTTTATACAAAACGAATATAATCACAAGTTTGAAAAACAGGGAGAACTTGTTACCTCCTATAGTAAATTTGACGTTTTTATGACACTGTCATATTTGTTAAAACTACCCCACGTTAATCATCACCGGCATAATCAACATCAATAAGTCTTCGTTTTCTTCTTTATCGGCCGGACGAATAACGCCCGCTCTTGTTGGCGTTGACAGTTCAATTTCAATCTCTTTTGTACTTAACACGCCTAACATTTCTATCAAGAAACGTGCGTTAAAAGCGATATCCATGTCGTTACCTTCATAACTACAAGCCAATTTTTCCGTTGCTTCATTTGAAAAATCTAAATCTTGCGCAGAGATTTTTAACTCGCTTCCGGAGATAGACAAAATTACTTGGTAAGTCGTTTTATTGGAGTAAATAGAAATTCTTCTCAATGCGTTCTGAAACTCCAAACGATCTAAGGTTAATTTGTTTGGGTTGTTTACCGGTATTACAGCATTATAGTCAGGATATTGTGCGTCAATCAAACGACAAGTCAATCGTGTGTTTTCAAAAGTGAAGAATGCATTCGATTTATTGTACGCCACCTGAACCGATGTTTCAGAATGCGGCAATGTGGACTTCAACAAGTTTAACGCCTTGCGGGGCAAAATGAATTGATTCGCCTTTGGGCTCTTCACGTCCTCGCGTTTCATTTTCACCAATTTATGGGCATCGGTGGCAACAAAAGTGGTTCCTTCTGGGCTCACTTGCACTAAAACGCCTGTCATAGCCGGACGTAAATCATCGTTAGAAACAGCAAACAATGTAGAGGCTACAGCACTCGATAAAACGCCTGCTGCTAAAGCCACATCTGACGTTCCTTCCGGTTGTGGTACTTTCGGAAAATCATCCGGATTCTCTCCGCTCAATTTGTACTTTCCTGTTTCCGATACAATTTCTACGGCAAAGGTTTTCGTATCTACTTTGAACGTTAACGGCTGCTCTGAAAGCGTTTTCAATGTGTCCAAAATAATTTTTGCCGGAATGGCTATACGCACGTTGTCTTTCGATTCTACATTCAGTTCAGTGCTCATTGACGTTTCCAAATCGGTAGCAAAAACGGTCATCTTGCCGTTCTTGATTTCAAATAAAAAGTCTTCCAAAATGGGCAAAACAGAACTGGAATTAATTACTCCACTTATGGTTTGCAAGCTTTTCAATAACGAAGTTGTTGAAACAATAAAATTCATGCGTCTTTCAGTTTATATTTTCAAATTTAATATTCAATACGATTTGCGTATTTGGCAAAAACCAAGTACTCCCGTTTTTGACCTCCAAACGTACACTTTTTTCTGTATAAATAGTAGACCCCTCGAAGCAAAAACGGCTTTACTGTTCAGATACCGTTATGGTCGCTTTACAGGCTTTCGGAAAAAGTCTTGATATTGACGAAGCACCTTATTCCAAACATAATACTGCACAATCGCAAAATCGCGACCATTATTGTATTGTGCATAGAAATGCTCGATGTCGAAATTTAACGGTCGGCCTTGCTCATCGGCTAGTACGCGCGAGGCGTCAGTAATTGGAGCGTGGTAAAGTACGGAACGGTGCAACACGCCTTCGTTATCCACTAGGGTTATCACACAAAACGGTTGGGTTTGAAGAATACTGTCTTTCCCCGCATAGTTATTCTTGAACGCTTCTACCGATACCTGCCCAAAGAAATCAAGATACTGCTCAATATAACTTTGTTTGGGTTGGAGCGCTGCTTCATGCTTATAGTTTTCTATAGCAAATTGCCCATCCTCTTTTTTATTGATATAAAACGATTGCGTTGAATCGTCCTTATACTCCACTGCAACCGATCGTATATTGGCGGAGGTATTTCTATACACCCATCGTGTTCGCCAATACATCGAATCGGCATTAAAACGAGAAGTTAAATAAGCGTTGAGGCCTTGAATGTATGTAATATAGGGTTGCTTAGCCATTTTACCATCCACTTCCATAATCATGTATGTTCCTTTGTCGTCCAAGGTTGGTCCGCCAACATAATACACCTTTTCGGGTTTATCGCCTGAAGTAAAAACTTCAACACGAGAATGCTTTTTCAACAGCTCACGCAATACATTATCAATGCCATTCAACGGCACCGGGCCTCTTACTGTCATCTTTTGAATGGCAGAAAACAACAAAGATAATGGTTCGTCACCGGCTTCATAGCCACCATTTACCATCCACACTTCTTTGTCATTCTTTTTTAGCTCTATTCGACACCCTTTCTCATTCGTTAATAATACCCTTGTAACCGTCTTTAAATCCTTAATCGCAAAATCAGATTCTTTCTTTTCTATAGTAGATGGTGCGTTGGTATACAAAAAGTAACCCAATGCTCCGCCAAGCACAAGTACAACTATCAAATATGGCCAAAGCTTTTTCATGCTAGTAATTAATGTTCTTTCAATACCATATCGATGCTCATTATTGCACCAAAAATCAACACCCGTATCGGATCGTTTTCTTTCACTGTATCGGCAATAATTATGGCATAATTATCTGCTGATGTAAACAATTCTTTGCCTGCTCCAGCCCACTTTTTAGAAATAGTAGCCAACACTTCACCATCGTTACTTTTGATAGTGAAATCCCAACCTACAAAATTACCTTCTAATACCCCCAGTTTTTCTCCGGAAAGCGATAGAATTTCAAAACTCGGCTTAAACAATTTAAATATCTTTCGCAACGTTCCTACCTGCTCACCGGTTTCACCAAACACACTCACTACCGAACGAATAAACGTGACACCCCGCTTCACATTTACAATTGGAGCGCCATTGGCAGAAATAATAATATCAAAAGGAGTCATCGCTTTATACTTTGTAAAACGAAACAGTTTCGTGAAAAACCCTAAGCCCGGTTCTCGGCACTCCATCAACATTTCCTTCGTTTCCAAATCAAAAATGTCGTAGCTGTTAGCGGCCTTGAAAACACCAGTGTGTTCTTTTACAAAAAGTTTGTTTTTGTTTAATGCTTGATGCATAGTTTGTATTTATTCGTAATGAAGAAAAGGGAAATCAGGACAAAACGTAGCGTTTCTTGCGGTAATAACCATAACCAAACCCTAAGCCTAAAATTAATAGTATGGGCAACACAATGTTGATGAGCTGCCATTTCAATTTTTCGTTGCCAACGCGAACCGTGTTCAACAAACGTAATTTTACTTCTTTGTTTCGCGTTTCTAATATGCCTTGTTTATCTACCAAATATTGCACACAATTCAACATAAAGTCTTTGTTTGCAAACGATTGGTTAGTATAAGGTGAAAATCCCAAAGGATAGGCTGTTCCATCGCTTCGCATCTCGTTTCGGGCAATATCCCCATCCGAAATCACAATCATTTTATTGTCGCCCGGACTTTGATCCAAAAACTTCAACTGTTCAACAGTATCACTTGCCGCTAAATAATCGGGCGATAATCTGTTTTTGTACAACGATTGGAATCGCCCCTCCAACAATACCGCTACAGGCAATTTTGCTTGCGTGTAATACTGCGGATTCGGACGTTGTTGTAAAATACCGAAATGCACACGTGCCGGAGTTAACACCGCCTTACTGTTATCAGAAGTATGTAATAAAATGGTTTTCTGCACTTCCTTGTTTTGAATGGTATCAATAGTCGAAGCAAAGGTAGTCGCCACCGGATCTAAGTTACGGTTAATGGCATGATTGTTATCCGACACCAATAATGGGAAATAATACCACGGAAACAGTTGTGTTTGTGGAGCATTACCCATTCTTCCCACCACTAACGGGATTTGGTTACACAAGTTAATGTCTTGAATTAAATCGCTGTTGATGCGTACTCCGTATTTGAAAAACAAATCATCTAAATTGATATTGTGATCGACTACAAACTGTCCGGTTGGGTTCACTTTTAAACTATCCATGGAAGCATTAGTAGCATCAACCAACCATAGCAATTTACCTCCGCGCATCACAAACTGATCGAGTTTGTATTTGTCTTTTTCGTCAAAAGCCGTTTGCGGTTTCGCCACAATCAACATATCATAACGATCGGGCACCCGGTAATTTTGGGTTAAATCAAACGTTTGAATTTCGTATTTCAAATTTTGTAATTGCTGCGTGAAATCTGCACGCTCAGGGGCACTCAACTCGCCATGTCCGGTTGTGAACGCAATTCTAGGCGCACGGTATTGTGTGAGTTTTTGGATTGCATTGGCAAACTTATATTCTAAGGCAATGATAGAATTATTAATGGTTTGCTTTTTATCGAAGCCTATTTGGTTTTCAATCAACTGAATCGGAAATTCTTGCCCTGCGTATACCGCAATGGCACAGGGCACTACCATAGTTACTTTACTCTCATTAACCTTTCCGGTTTGTTCATTTACAGGAGAGAGCCCCTTTTCCAGAAGTTCCTGCAACAAAGCTTTGCGCTCATCGTTGCTCTTTCCGTTTACCGGATCTATTAATTCGTATTGAATATTTTTTCCGCCAACGGCACGCATTTCTTGCACCACATCTAACACCGATTGGCGCAAGCGTTTAAAGTCGGCCGACATATCGCCCTCCAAATAAATTTTAATCAGCACCTGATCTTTCAAACCCTTTATCAACTGCTTGGTTGGAGGCAACAGGGAATACTTTTTTTCGGCTGTTAAGTCTAGTCTAAAGTGCAAAAATTGGCTCAGCATATTGGCCATCACAATCACCACCACACTGAAAATAAGAATCAGCAGGGCATCGCTTTTTTTCGCCAACGAACGTTTAAACAGTTTTACCATTTTTTGCTTGCCAAACTGGTTCTAGTGAACAATAAAAACAACGAAATCACACTCAAAAAATACACCACATCGCGCGAATCCACAACACCACGACTCATCGAGGAGTAATGTGCATTCAAACCTAAGCTTTCTACCAAATAATCGTTCTTGGCAAAAAGAATTCCAAGCTTAGAAAGGTTCTCAAAGGCCAAATACAAGAAAAATGAAAGAAACACACCGGCCACAAACGAAACAATTTGATTCGATGTGATCGATGAACAAAACACACCAATGGCGCAAAATACAGCGGCTAAAAAAATAAGTCCAAAATAGGAACCCGCTGTTCCTCCCATATCTACATTGCCAATCGGCAAAGCCAAGTTATATACGGTGTACCAATACACCAAGGTAGGCGCCAAAGCCACCAACACCAAGGTAAGTGCAGCAAAATATTTGCCCAGCAAAATATCCCAATCCGACACCGGTTTAGTGGAAAGTAATTCAATAGTGCCTGTATTCATTTCCTCCGCAAACGAGCGCATAGTTATGGCAGGTATCAAAAACAACAAAATAAACGGAGCGATATAAAAAAAATAATCCATCGAGGCGTAACCGAAATCCAAGATGTTTGTATCGGGGAATACCCACAAAAACAAACCGGTCACCACCAAAAACACAATAATGGTAATATACCCAATTAGGGAACTAAAAAACTGCTGTAACTCTTTTAGATAAATTGCTTTCATCCGTGTTTTATTCTTGTGCACAATTTTACGCAGGCACAACCCTCTCTTTTTAAGGAGCATAAAAATAGCGTAATTGAGCAGTGTACAAAATCTAGTTACGAATTATTACAGAAGATTGACAAATGCTGGTGTTGCCGGGCGTGGCCCGCTATGCAGCGGGCACAGGCTATCCGCTGCAAGTCCTCGTGTTGCTATGCAGCGCCACTGTGGGCTTTCCGCTACTATCCTTCACGCAACGCACAGCAGGCCGATTGTGTTAACGGATAGACAAACCGCAATTTCATTACTTTCAATTGTTTGTATATATAAAATACTTTATATTAGATACTAGAATCCCTGAACATGAAACAAACTATACTTATACTCTCCGCCTTGTTTTGGATAAGCAGTTGTTCCAAAAAAACAAAACCTACCGATATTTTGATGCGCGCAAACGGTTGGCAAATGAGTACAATGGCTCTAAAAGATACTGTTTTTAGAACATCGTACTCGCCTGGCAATCCCCCAAGTTACGGATACGATATTCTGCATTTTGTGTACGACAAAGGAAATGTGGTGGAGTTCCTGAAAAACTTAGATTTTGACTCCATTGATCCAACCAATGGCACGGTTGGTTTAAAAGTAAAATATTACAAAAACAACCTCGTAGTTAAGTTTTTAGAAAATGGCACCTTTCATGTTGATCTTAGCCGGCAACTCACCGGAGATTCTATAGTTTATATTTCCAACGGAAATCAAATAATAAATCTCTCGCACACATTTACAAATCCGCCAAACATTGAAACGTTGGAGGGTACTTGGGAGTGGAGCGGCAACTCGTCCGACAAAGCCGTACTTTATTTTCATCATCCCGATTTCTTTAAGTTCGTTGTAGGTGAAGACAATCTGGCTTCAAGTTATTTTCCTACCTATCAGGTTCCTTTTATTGTCAACAAAATAAACGACAGCGAACTTGATTTGGAATTTTTGAACACCTTCAAAACGGTTGATAATACGAATGGTCTATACACGGAAAAGAGCGATTTCAACGGTATCAATAAAATCTACTTATTAGCAAAATAAACCTCCACCATCAAAACCTATTGTTATGAAAAAAACACTAACATTCTTTGTTGCAATTCTGCTTTTGTCTTCGATGGGCTGTAAAAAGAAAACGGCTAACGATTATCTACCTGGTACATGGGCCGTAAGCAGTATGTCTGTTGTTATTTCTGATTCTTCAATTTCAACCAACAGTTCTTCAATACCGCCAACGGTAACCATTCAAAGCACCGCCAACGGCATTTCCGTTTCGGGTAACACAGGAAGTTCTTCTGATGCTTCACTATACAAATCAACATCTTTTAACTCCGACTCAAGATATGTGTACGACATCAATTTTAGTGGACAACTCACTATCAACAAAGATGGTACGTTTAGCTATACCTATTCCAATCAACAAACGCAACAAGTGTATTATCAAGATGGTGTGTTGGTGAGCACATTACCGCTTACGAACCAACCCTCATTAATTAGTGGAAGGGGTGTTTGGGAATGGGGTGCAACCCAAAAGAGCAATTCGATGTTGAAATTAAAAGATGTGAATTTGGGAACTGCCTTCAGCCAACCGTTTGATGCCTTTACCGTAAAATCGATTAGCGAAAATGTACTAGAGTTGAGTTTTGAAAACACAAGCACTACAACCGCTTATCCAAATGCTACTACAACTAGCTATCAAATTAAAAAGGCATCTACATACATTAGACTGACTAAATAAACGCCATTTCGATTACGTAAACTTGGGTTGAGTACTTGAGATAAATTGCGATGCTGTTACAGCAAATCTGCCAATCGTTCCCATTCAGCCATAGTGGTCTCCAATTCCTTTTTCAAGTTTTCGTACTTCGTAAAGAATTGGTTATCGGCTGTTAGAATAGCGTATTGTTGAGGGTTTTGGAGTTGCTCATCGTATTCGGCAATACTCTTTTCTAACTTCTCAATCTTCTGCTCCAATTGCCCGATTTGCTTTTTAACACGTTGAACTTCTTTATCTTTATCTGCCGAAGCATCTTCTACTTTCGCTTCTTGTTTCTGCACTACAGGTTTCTCCACCTTTTCGAACGCGCGCATGTTCTCTACGTTCTTTTTTTCCAGGAATTCATCAATGCCATCCAAGTGTTCTCTAATACCTTCCGGAGTAAACTCAAACAATTTTGTAGTCAATCCCGAAAGGAAATCTCTATCGTGCGAAACCACCAACACTGTGCCTTCAAAGTTCTTCACTGCATTTTTCAAAATCTCTTTCGACACCAAATCCAAGTGGTTCGTAGGCTCATCCAGTACTAAGAAGTTGCGTGGCTCCAAAATCAATCTACATAAGGCCAATCGCGATTTTTCTCCACCCGAAAGCACCTTTACTTTTTTGTATACGTCATCTCCGGTAAACAAGAAACAACCCAACAAGTCGCGTAGTTTGGTTCGAATATCGCCCACAGCTACTTTATCTACTACATCTAACACGGTATCGTTCCCATCAATAGTATCCGCAGCATGTTGCGCATAGTAACCCACAGTTACGTTGTGCCCCAATGTAACTTCCCCTTGATCAAACGGAATATCACCAATCATCATACGCGAATAGGTGGTTTTACCCATTCCGTTTTTCCCGATAAAGGCTACTTTTTCGCCTCGATAAATTTCTACCGATTGCTCTTGAATTACCTTTTTCGGACCAAACGATTTCGATAATTTATCGGCTGTAATCACTAATTTCCCTGAAGGTTGTGCCACCGGGAAGCGTAAATTCATGGCAAACACTTTGTCTTCTTCTACTTCAATCCGCTCCATCTTGTCGAGCTTCTTAATCAAGGATTGTGCAAAGGTTGCCTTCGATGCTTTAGCTCGGAAACGGTCGATGTTGCGCTCGATTTGCGCAATTTCGCGCTGCTGATTTTTAGCCGCATTAATCGTACTTTCTCTTCGCTCTTCGCGCAAAATTTTATAATCGGAGTAAGCTACGTTGTAATCTTCCACATTACCCGAAACCACCTCAATGGTGCGGTTGGTGATATTATCTAAGAACGACCTATCGTGCGAAACCATTACAATGGCACCGTTATAATCTTTCAAGAATTTCTCCAGCCACAAAATCGAGTCAATATCCAAGTGGTTGGTAGGCTCATCGAGCAAGATCAACTGCGGTTTTTGCAACAAAATTTTCGCCAATTCTACACGCATTTGCCAGCCCCCACTCAAGTCTTTCATAGCTTTGGTAAAATCGAGTGTATCAAAACCTAGGCCTTTTAAAATACGTTCGGTTTGTTCTTGCACGTTGGTGGTGTCGTGCATTTCCAACAGGTGTTCTGCTTCTTGCAACTCGTTGATGAGATCCATGTAACTATCGGTCTCGTAGTCGGTTCGCGTTTCCAAATCAATTAAAATTTGGTCGCGTTTAGCCTGAATATCCAATGCTTCCTCAAATGCTTTTTTGGCCTCATCAATCACCGTTAATTGCGACTGGTAACCCAACTCTTGCGGCAAATAGCCAATTACGGTGCCTTTGGGCAGCATAATATTTCCGCCATCCAGCGGTTGCAATCCGGTAAGCACTTTAAGCAATGTCGATTTTCCGGCACCATTTCTTCCTACTAAACCGATTTTATCTGTTTCGTTGATCAGAAAAGATACTTCATCGAACATGGTTCGTCCACCAAAATGAAGCGATATATTTGAAACAGCAATCATAATTTCTTGAGCAAAATTCTTTTAAAAGGGTGCAAAGATAATTTTTTGACTTGGTATGTCTAATTGTTTTTGTAGCCTTTAGCCACTAACTACTAGAAGCAAGAGAAGAATAAAAAAGAAACATTCAGCTAAGCGCTAAAGGCTTCTTCTAAATTTTTTAAGACTAATTTTTATTAAAACTCGATTTTAGATTTAATTTAGCCCAAAATTTAACGACTATGTCAAAAATTATTGGAGGTATTTTCACTGTGATTGGAACGTTGTGTTGCATGGGTCTTTGTTTTTTATATATGAACAGTTCTGCTTATTTAAGCTATAACGACCCGGCTAAACACCTATCTTATTTCGAAACAGGGTACGGAGTTCCTACTTTGTTGTTCGGATTGATGCTTACTATAGGTTTAGTATTCATGTTCTTCTCTACAGAGCCAAACAGAAAATAATAATAACAACCAAAATAATATACAAAGCCTCGCAACAAACCTGCGAGGCTTTTGTTTCTCTAGCATATAGCACAAAACCAAACACATGAAAATAGGCATAGTTTGTTACCCTACCTACGGAGGAAGTGGTGTTGTAGCCACTGAGTTGGGTAAAGCTTTGGCTAAGAAAGGGCATAAGGTTCACTTCATTACCTACAAAGAACCCGTTAGGCTTGATGGCTTCCACGAAAATATTTTCTATCATGAAGTATCCGGCCTAGATTATCCTTTGTTTCAAAACCCTCCCTACGAATCGGCTCTAGCCAGTAAGATTGTAGATGTGGTGAAGTTCGAGCGATTGGATTTATTGCATGTGCATTACGCCATTCCACATGCTTCTGCTGCATTGATGGCGCAAAACATTTTGAAAGAGCAAGGCATTTTCATTCCTTTTATCACCACACTACACGGTACAGATATTACGCTTGTTGGGCGTGACGCCAGTTTTCAGCCGGTGGTAGAATATTCTATGAATCATTCCGATGGAATTACGGCTGTTTCAGAATCGTTAAAACGCGATACGCTCCTTTTCTTCGAAGTGAAAAAACATATTGAAGTTATCCCCAACTTCATTGATTTCAGCCGCTTCAAGAAAACAGACAAAGACCATTTCAAAAAAGCGATTGCACCGCAAGGCGAGAAAATTTTGATACACGTATCTAACTTCCGAAAAGTAAAACGCGTGGAAGACGTGGTACAAATGTTCGACTTGTTAATCAAGAAAATTCCCGCAAAGCTTTTGCTGGTGGGCGATGGACCGGAGCGTATGAGCATTGAAATGTTATGTCGGAATTTAGGCAATTGCGAGCATGTACGCTTCTTGGGTAAGCAAGAAGCCGTTGAAGATTTATTGGCTATTGCTGATTTGTTTGTATTGCCTTCCGAAAGCGAAAGTTTTGGTTTAGCTGCGCTAGAAGCCATGGCCTGCGAGGTGCCAGTGATTTCATCAAATGCAGGTGGAATTGCAGAGGTAAATATTCAAGGCGAAACCGGATTTATGAGCAACGTAGGCGATTACGAAGATATGGCCAAAAACGCGCTGTATATTTTAGAAGATGCCGAACGCTTATTGCAATTCAAACAAAATGCTCTAGCACAAGCCAAACGTTTCGACCTCGACATTATTCTTCCTCGATATGAACGCTACTACGATCAAGTATGCGGTTCTTCGGGATGGATGGAGTATAATATTTGATGTTAAAAGCATACTATTTGTAATTATATTGCAACAAAGTAATTTAGTCAATCACTATAAAACGAGTTGCCAATATAGCACATCCCTATTCTAACAAAACCGTAAAACCCACGCCCTAAACTATTCTTCCACATGCGACAGCTTACTACAAGAACATTTTGTCTTACACTCCTTAACCTATTATTCAACGTCTTCACAGCCAAGGCACAGAATACATTCACGGTAACGAATACGAATAGCAGTGGACCCGGTTGTTTACTTTGGGCCATAGACTCCGCCAATATAAAGGCTGATCAAGACACCATTGTTTTTAAAGGAATCAGCTACCCAAACGTAATTGTCCTCTCCGTTTCCATTGACAATAACTTGGTAATTATTGGTCCCGGATCAGATAGCTTGTCGATTAGCGGGAACAATACACTTAGAATTTTTACAATTAACGACACAACATGGATGTCGGGCATAACGCTAATTAACGGGAGTGGGAGTTATGGTGGAGGCGTGTTTAACGAATCCGTCTTGTTTCAAACAAACTGTACAATAACCGAATGCAGGGCTAGTTACGGTGGTGGGATTTTCAATAATGGCGAACTTTCTCAAAACAATTGTACACTTATTCGCAATAGGTCAAACCAAGGGGCAGGGTGTTATAATCATGGTGTTTTTAGACAAACCAACTGTACGATTTCCAACAACAAAACAAACCTAAGCCTTTCTGGGTACGGAGGAGGAGTATTTAATGACTCTGTCCTCATACAAGATCATTGTATTTTGTCTTGGAATGAATCTTCAGATGGTGGAGGGATTTACAACACCAAAGTATTAACACAAATTGATTGTACTATCTCAAAAAACAAAAACAACCCTTCTGGTGGAGGAATAGGAGGCGGCATAAAGAACGTTAGAGGAGTTGTTACACAAACAAATTGCGTTATTTCCAACAATACCACGGTTTCTAATGGAGGGGGTATTTATTCAGATTTTGGGTCGCTCATTCAAAATAACTGTACTATATCTGGGAACAATACTGATGAAGGTGGCGGATTATATATTAGTTATTCTAACGTTGTACAAACAAATTGTATTATTTCTGGAAATACAGCTAGACTTGGCGGAGGTATATGTACTCTGGATGGTGAACTCTCGCAAAAGAGATGCTCCTTTCTAGGAAATAAAGCCACTGAAGACGGAGGCGGAATTTTGAACAGATACGCCTTAATTTTTCAGAAGAACTGTACAATTACTGGAAACACTTCAAATTTACATGGTGGAGGTATATTCAATGATGGTAATTTAATCCAAGATAGTTGTATTTTATCTAGAGATACATCCGAAAGAGGCGGTGGGGTTTATAATTCCGATACTATTATCCAAACGAATTGCACCCTTTCTGAAAATCATGCCTACTTTGGTGGAGGATTGTTTAGTAGTTGGGCTGTCGCATCCCTAAACGGCTGTAACATTGAAAAAAACTCAGCTTATCAGGGTGGTGGGGTGCATTCTGATGGTGGTATTTTTGACCTATTCAACTGTACTATAGCCGGGAACTCGACTATGCTTTCACCTCCGGGATATGGTGGAGGAGTCTATAACTACTGGGCAACTATGAGGCAGATAAATTGCACCATAACGGATAACACCTCTGTTTATGGAGGAGGTGTTTGTAATTACAGTAGTGGAACTATGGCCCAGACAAATTGTACAATCGCAAACAATAACGCTTCCTTTGGAGGGGAAATCTATAGTAGTAACTCTTCTTTAAGTACAAAAAACTCAATAATAATCGGTGATGTAGCCCCCCCTTCTTATTGCTTTTCGGTCGGTAATAACATTTTTAGCAACAGCTATGCTTGTAGTAGACCCTCCGACCGTATAGGTGTTACAGCGGCAATGCTACATTTAGATTCACTTGCGTATAATGGCGGCTATACAAAAACGTTTGCGTTACTTGCTGGTAGCATAGCTATCAATGCCGGAGACACCTCAAAAGCGCCCATCACTGACCAACGCGGGATGCCGAGAGTGTGTAAAGTAGATGTGGGTGCTTTTGAATATCAAACCAATCTTTCTTCCAATTCTACAACCAACTTAAGCATCTGTTCCTCTTCTTTGCCTTACAATTGGAATGGCCTTTTATGCAATGCTGCCGGCAGCTATCATAAAACGATAGCATGGGGAAATATATTTCACTGCGATTCTGACATTACGCTAAACTTATCTGTTAAACCAACACCAATAGTTAGCTTTACACATGCTGGCGCTGAATTATATGCAGATGCGGGATTTGTTTCTTATCAATGGAACCTGAACGGCTCTCCAATTAGCGGAGCTACTTCACAAAAGCATGTTGCACTAACGAATGGCAACTATACTGTTTTAGCTACCGATACAAATGGCTGCACGGGCACGAGTGTAGCTACACCAATAAACGAGGTTGGCATAGAGACCATTTTCTCTTCTGATTTTAATGTAGCGTTGTATCCAAACCCGATTGAAGATGTGTTAACCATAGAAACCAATAGCAAAGACATCATTAATGCCGAGATATACAACTTACATGGACAACAAATTGTTACTTACAAATTCATTAGATCTATCACAGTTGGAATGTCTTCTCTGTCAGCAGGTATATACAACATGATTCTCTCGGATAAGGCGGGCAATAGGTTATACAAAAGAATCGTGAAGAAACAAACTCTTTAAAAGACCTGCGCACATATATATCGAAGAAATTTTTCTCAAAATCAACACCGCTTTTTTGAGTCAGAAAAAAAAGAATACCTTCAATGTTAACAGAGCGTTTATTTTTAGTAAAACAAGCAATAGGGATAAGAATGTGTAAGATCACTGCAGATTTACTTTCCGTTCTCTAGTTACAGCGATTATTTCCTAGTGACTAATGTGTTGTAATTGATGGAGTATAATATTTGACCCTAGTGTCTTTTGAAATCTCACCCCGTTTTTTAGCTTTAATTAAACAATAACGGATGCCGAGAGTTCTACGTATCATTAACAGATTAAATTTAGGAGGTCCAACGTATAACGTTGCTAACCTTACCAAGTATATGGCTCCGGAGTTCGAAACGCTTCTGCTGTCTGGCAATCACGATGAAACAGAAGCCAGTTCTGCTTTTATTACCGATGAATTAGGAGTTGAACCCGTTTACATCGATGAAATGTATCGCGAATTACATCCCATTAAAGACATTAAATCCTACAAGAAAATTCGTCAGATTATAGATGAGTTTAAACCGGATATTGTGCATACACATGCCGCAAAAGCCGGAGCTGTAGGGCGATTAGCTGCATTGCATGCTAAGGTGCCGGTTGTAGTACACACTTTCCACGGTCATGTATTTCATTCTTATTTCAGTCCGCTCAAAACAAGAGTGTTTATTGAGATTGAACGCTACTTGGGCAAACGTTCATCGGGTATTGTTACTTTGAGTGAAATTCAACATCAAGAACTTACTGAGGTTTTTAAAATTGCCACTCCCGATAAGTTTCACATTATTCCCTTAGGCTTCGACTTACATAAATTCATTACCGATAAAGACGCTAAACGCAAGCAATTTCGCGAAGAATGGAACATTGGCGATGACGAAATTGCCATAGGTATTGTGGGTCGATTAGTACCTGTAAAAAACCACGCACTTTTTCTTCGTTCGTTAAAACATGTGTTAGAAACCTCTAGCAAAAAAGTACGCGCTTTCATTATTGGCGATGGCGAGGAACGCGCAAAAATAGAAGCCTTAGCATCAGAGTTAGGTATTCCTTTTACAGCAGACAAAGGCGTAAAACAACCCCTCACGTTTACTTCGTGGATTAAACAAATTGATGTATCGAATGCCGGTATGGATATCATCACCCTAACCTCTTTTAACGAAGGTACTCCGGTAAGTTTGATTGAAGCACAAGCCAGCGGAAAACCAATCGTATCAACGAATGTGGGCGGCATTGCCAATGTAGTGCAGGAAGGAAAAACGGGCTTCCTTTCCCCCTCCAACGATGTAGATGCGTTCAGTGCAAATTTAATGCGTTTAGTGGATAGCGATTTCTTACGGCATGAATTAGCCGGAAACGGAGTAGACTTTGTTTTGAAAAACTACAGCCACTTGCGATTAGCCGATGATATGGCTAAACTTTATCGCCAATTGTTAGCAGAAGCTAAATCCGCTTCCTGATATCGAAAAAGTTCTCTTCAGTAGCCCCGAATGATTTATAAAAACGGGCTATATTCTCTACCGATGACCCTTCAAAATCAAGTACCCTATCTGTTCCTGCGTATTGTTGTATTAATTGGTCGATTAAGAAATGCATCGCACCTTGTGTTCGGCCGTTTGGTGTAGTTACAGGAATCAAATGCACTAATCGCGTTGGTGTTTTAATCACTATATCAGCGGCTAACACTTCCAAAAATTCGCTTTTCACAGATAACAAACTGAGCATTCCTTGTGTCGATAAAGTTTTGATGAGTTCTGTGATTTTTGTTTTAGGCACACCAAGCGTATTCGCACTGTACACCTCAACAAATCGTCTAGTGCTCATTTCATCGACACTATATATCAAACTCAGCTTCTTCCCTCGGTTCACATTTCGTTTAGTGCTCTCTGAATATTGCTGTTGAATTTCAGCATAAGTGGGTTGTAGCGATAGCGTTAAGTTTGTTTTTTCTTTAAAACCCGGGAAATCTTTGTTGGAAGGGAAAACCGGATTTTGTTGTACGTGAAAAAACCAAAACTTTTTCTTAAGTGCAGTATAAAAAGCGTCAAACAATTGCACATCATCGTTAAGCGCAAACACTCCTAGTTGTTGACAATAGTTGGGCTGATATACATAACTAATCACAAATTTTTGTGCAATCGGCAAGGGCATCACAGCTTCATAATCACCATACACAAAAGCGCTCCAATCCGGACAAACAACATCTAAGTACCATGTGTAGGCATACGGCAAACCTGTTGCGTGCTTTTCAATTAAAGCATTCCAACGGTCTTCGTTTATTTCATTTCGCCTGCGATAGTTGATCATTTCGCTATTTGGTTAAACCACTGATAAATATTTTTCCAGTCATTGCGTTTCTCTTCAAACGTATCGTTATGCCAAAGCGTTACCAATTTTCCGTTAACAGCCTTTGTTCGCTTCATCACATGTACAATCTTTTCTTTTATTTCCTCGTCCTTTAAGTCGTCATGATATCGGAACGATGCATCCATAAACATAAAAGGAACAATGGTTAGTTCCGTTACATTATTTGCTTTCAAATCAAACCATAAAAACGGTCGGGCAATAGATGCTCTAAAGCCTTCATGCATGGCATATCCCATAGAATACTCCTCTTGAATTCCAGCTTCCATTAGTTTTGGAAAATCTTTATCGACCTTATACTTCAAAAAATGAAAACGGCTGGATGTTGCATTGGCGCCTGTGATAGATTGATAACGTTTTTGCTCTTCTTTAAATCCTTGTACTACAGTATGACTGCCATACGAAAAATGAATGCCGCTTATGTTTTTAAATCGGTTGATAAGTTGTCGAAACGGACTTTTTTGCACAGATGTGTTTTTGTCGTATTCGCCATGATTGCCCAAAAGCCAGAAAAAATGAACAGGTATGTTTGATTCCTTTGCCGTATTCTCCAAAAAGTCGAAACTTTGAAACGGATCTGCCTTGTCCCCAAACAACACTCGAACTCGCTCCACACATTGCACTAAATTGCCTTTAAAAAGATCGCTAAAAAAACCTCCTATATTTCTTACAAATCCTTTGTGGCTATACTTCCAGGCCATGTCTACATCAACTGTGCTCAGCACTTCATAGGAAGAGTGCTTCACTGTCAATTCCGGAAATTTTTCTTGAATTCGTTTCACCACAACTTGCGCATATAAATCCACCATAGGTTCCAACAAGAAAAACTGCTGATACGCCACACTGTTATGAGCATGGAATCGGCCATGATGATCTACATCATCTCCCAAATATTCTTCGTATCGGCTCACCAAATAAAATGCAGAAGCAAAGGCATCAAATGGCAATGTGGAATTGGCTGTGGCAAAAAATCCCTTCAAATGAATTTCCCCTTCCCGCGCATCAATACCCGACAATTCAAAATAGCGGATTCCTGTTTCGAATAACAACGGTGTACTTTTGAAGAAAAGTTCATCGCCAAGTGCATTATCTGTGTATGAAATTCTTGGCCCTGTATACTCCAAAAATTGCGCCTTATCTGCCGTTACAGTATACTGCAACTGAAATATGTTGTTGAAAAACAAATCAAAAACATACTGCGTTCGTGGAGTTATATGTGTAACATAAATGAGTAGCATCAAAAATCAAATTTCCCTTTTTCTTCCTTTTCCTTTTTCGCTTTTGTCTTATAAAACGTTTCGTTGCGCAAATATTTATGCTTCAACAACGGACAAATTTTATACCGTTCGTCTTTCGTATCGTCATAAATAGCATTCAAGGTTTCAAACACAATGGTTATGCCAATTTTATCGCACCACTCAAAGGGTCCAAACGGGTAGTTCGTGCCCAACTTCATCGACAAATCAATATCTTCAATGAAAGCTACTCCTTCTTGCAGCGTAAAACACGCTTCATTAATAATTTGGAAGATAACCCTTGGCTTCACTAACCCTACACGGTCTTCAACGGCAACAAAAGCAACACCAAGAGTGGAAAGTGTTTTCTCTAATTCTGCCGTTTCAAATTTTCGGTACAACACCACTTCCCATTTCGAATCATTTGCAAAAGCAGGAATTGCGTTAATACCGAACAAACAACATTTTACTTTTACTTGATGCTCGTACACTGCTTCGGCTAACGATTGTTTCGTGGCGGAAACAAACACATGCTTCTCCTTCAATGTAGCGTAAATAGGCAAGTTTGAATTGTCATCATCGAAATTCAAATCAAAAATCACATCATATTCATCAAAATCTTCATCGCTATCGCCATCCGACACTTCAATTTCCACCTGCGGTTGATTGGCCAAGCGAAGTCGGAAAGCATCTGTACGATCTGTTTCCCCTACAAGTAAAACTTTCATTTGTTTTCAATTACTTTTACCAAAAATCAAATGTATGGAAAAGGAAGTAGTTTATTCAACAGAAGCGCCTAAACCTATAGGACCCTACAGTCAAGCGGTTTGGGCGGGAGACACCTTGTTCGTTTCGGGGCAAATTGCGCTCGATCCGGCTTCCGGGGAATTAATTCAAGGCAACATTGAAACAGAAACCAAAGCGGTTTTGAATAATGTAAAAGCTATTTTGGACAAAGCCGGCATTGGTTTTTCCAACATCGTAAAAACAAGCATCTTCCTCAAAAACATGGATGATTTTGCAGCAGTGAATGCGGTGTATGCTTCCTGTTTTACGTCTGATTTCCCTGCGAGAGAAACCGTTCAAGTGAGCAAATTGCCGAAAGATGTAAATGTAGAGATAAGCGTTATAGCGATTCGCTAATCATAAACAAGTGCAAACGAAAGCAATCTTCCCTTTTTTTGGTATGATTGTGGATATATCTTGTTTTGAAAAATATCAATATGAGTCGAAAGGGGGTGTTCTGTTTACTTTTTGTAAGTTTTGTTTCATTGCGTGGAATGGCGCAGGATACAAGTGCTGTTGTATTGGACACCGTTATTTTCTCTGATCTTTCGTTCAAGAAATTTACAGATTTGGCGAAATTTGAAAACAAGCCTTACATCATTATGTTCGGTGCATCGTGGTGTGCGCCTTGCCATCGTATCAAAAACGAAATTTTCACTCACCCAAAAATCGCACAAATCGTAAACGAAAATTATTTGGCGTATTGGGTAGATATAGAAAGTTTTGACGGACTGGAAGTAAACAATACTTTTCGGGTGTCGCAGTTGCCTACCTTGTTGTTTTTTGACCCCAAAGGAAATCCCATCGACAAAGCCATCGGCTATTTTGACGGCTATTATTTATTTAAAAAATTCAGAGCCCATATTCCCCCATCGCAACGAAATGTTGAATGGGACCATAATATAGAGGGCGAATAATTCATCACTAAAACGTTAACCATGAGTTTAGCTAGACTTTCCGCAAGAGCACCCAAATCCGTAAACAAAGAAAAAACCAAAAAGGAGCTGGAAAGGCTTAAGGTTAAAATTGGAGAACTGCAAAATATTCTTTTTGCTGAGGGTAAACACGCCATCCTAGTAGTAATACAAGGTATGGATGCCTCCGGAAAAGACGGAGCAGTGAAGAATGTATTTGATGCAGTGAACCCAGCCGGGTGTCACGTTATTTCTTATAAGAAACCTACCGATTTGGAAATGAAACACGATTTCCTTTGGCGAATTCACCAAAACGCACCACCCAAAGGCATGATTCACATTTTCAACCGTTCGCATTACGAAGATGTATTGATTCAACGCGTGCACAAATGGATTGATGAAAAAACCGTTTTCGAACGCTTTGAACAAATCAATAATTTTGAGAAAACGCTCATTCAAAACGGAACCGTAGTGCTAAAGTTTATGTTGCACGTATCAAAGGATGAGCAGTTAACACGCTTGAAAGAGCGTATATCCGACCCTACTAAAAACTGGAAATACAACGAGGGCGACATCACAGAAAGAGAATTTTGGAACGACTACATGAAAGCCTATGACGATGTGTTCAAATATTGTTCGAAGGCAGCAGAATGGACTATTGTGCCTACCGATCAAAACTGGTACAAAGAATATATCATCAGCAAAAAAATTTACGATACGTTGAAGTCGTTGAAACTAGAATTTCCTAAATTACCACCAAAAACAAAATGAGCTTAAAGACGACCGACCTTAGCGATTTACATCCGAAAAAAGTGCAAGCTGCCGATTCGTTGTTCCGCGATTTCGGGGGACGTAAAATGTTTCATGGCGAAATTGTTACGCTAAAGATTTTTGAAGACAATTCGTTGGTGCGAAAAGCCTTGGAACAAAACGGAGAAGGCAAAGTATTAGTAATTGATGGTGGCGGATCTTTGCGTTGTGCTTTATTAGGCGATCAATTAGGTGAATTGGCCGTGAAAAACAAATGGAATGGGGTGTTGGTGTTCGGCTGTGTGCGGGACAGTGAGGCGCTTTCGCAACTGGACTTGGGCATTAAAGCATTGAACACACATCCGCTAAAAACAGAAAAAAGAAACGAAGGACAAGAAAATATTACTGTTCGTTTTGCAGGCGTTGATTTTGTTCCAGGAACATTTATTTATGCAGATGAGGATGGTGTTTTAGTAACATCTGAACGCTTACATTAACTACTTCCCGCTGAACATCTTCTCCAAATCGTCAAACGACATAGTGATAAAAGTATGTCGACCGTTGGGCGATAGATAGGCGTTTTCACAAGCAAACAACTCATCAATCAAATTGCGCATTTCGGCTACAGAAAGCTGTTGACCACGCTTAATACTCGTGCTGTACGCCAATGATTTCGCCAAGTTTTCGCGTTTCGACAACTTACTCACCGACAAATTATTTTTGTACTGCTCTATCAACTCTTCAAACACTTGGCGCTCGTTGTGCACCTGCAACTCTGCCGGAAAAGCGTGAATCACAAAAGAATTCGAGCCAAACTCTTGTACATCAAAACCCAATGCTTGTATGCTTGGTAATATCTCTACCATGATTTGAGCATCCACGGCATTAAACTCCAACGTAACCGGAAACAGTTGCTGCTGGCTAGTTTTACTGTTGTGCGCCATCAATCGAATATAGTGTTCGAATAAAATTCTTTCGTGAGCCGATTGCTGATCAATCAAAATAAATCCTGAACGAATGTTCGACACAATGTATCGCTTCTGAATTTGATAGGGCACCGCCTCTTCTTTAGAACGATCGTGAAACAGTTCATCTACTTTCTTCTCCACCACTTCCTCGGTATCATTGGCGCGAGATAATTTCGTTTCATACAATTGCTCCCAATTGCTTTGTACTTTACTATCAGCATCAAACGACTTCGAATGGAAATCGTGCGCAAACTTTCTATCCACCTTTAATGTAGGTTGTTCTTGATGCACTAACCACGATGAAACCTGGTCGAAGGTTTTGTTTTTGTTCAACGAATCTTCTTGCGTGAAATCCAAGGTTGGCATCACCGAATAGCTGCCCAGTGCGTGTTTTGTGGCTAAGTTCACAAAAGTGTATATCAACTTTTCGTCCTCGAACTTCACTTCATATTTCTGTGGATGCACATTAATATCGATGCGTTGCGGATCTACATCAATAAACAATACATAGAAGGGAAAGGAATCTTTTGCAATCATTTGCTCGTAAGCCACATTTATCGCATGATTGATGTATGGCGACTTAACGAAACGCTTGTTCACAAAGATGTACTGCTCGCCTCGGGTTTTTTTGGCGAAATCGGGCTTACCAACAAAACCATAAATTTCCAATCCGCTGGTACGTTCCTCCACCGGTACAATTTGCGCCTCGTGTTTTGCATCAAAAACCGCACAGATACGCTGTTTTAGGTTGCCGCTTTTGTAATGAAACACCTCGTGTTCGTTGCTGAATAATTGCATGGAAACTTTCGGATGTGACAATGCTACCCGTTGAAATTCCTCAAAAATATTGCGCAATTCAACGTTATCCGACTTCAAGAAATTTCTTCTTGCCGGTACATTAAAAAACAAATTCTTAACAGAAATGCTTGTGCCTTCAGCGGTTTGACAGGGTTCTTGTTTCAACACCTTCATGCCCTCAATCTCGATACACGTCCCAATAGGCTCGTTGTGTAGACGTGTTTTCATCTCCACTTGGGCAATAGCCGCCACAGAAGCTAAGGCCTCGCCTCGAAATCCCATGGTACGAATATTGAACAAATCATCCACCGTTCGAATCTTAGATGTAGCATGCTTTTCAAAACACATACGCGCATCAGTTCCGCTCATACCGCAACCATCATCAATAATTTGTACCAGTGTTTTCCCGGCATTTTTCACAATCACTTTGATGTGCGTAGCTCCGGAGTCGATGCTGTTTTCCAACAACTCTTTCACCACCGAAGCCGGGCGTTGAATAACCTCACCAGCCGCAATTTGATTGGCAATAGTGTCCGGTAAAAGATGAATACGATTTGACATGAAACCTTGAGTTGCTGTTGAATTTTAAGCCTGCGAAGGTAATTAAAATTCTATTCCTGCCCACCTTTCTATTCATTCACACCTCTTCCGTTTACTACGAAAAGCCGTTGCACAATTTTTTTGGCACTTATTTCGTTGTTTTGAAACCATGAACCGATTCCTGCTTCTTTTTGTGTTTTTAATGATCGAATGTGTTGAGAAAGCACAGTTATCTTCGCGTTTCGCCCACTCATCGCCCACGGCTGCAGAAACCTATATTCCGGAACACAAAACGCCCTACAACATCGTTCCTTTTATCAAAAACACTTTGGAAACAGACGATCGTTTCATGAATTGGGAAGACAACAAAGCCTGTGTGAAATGGGTGAATGAACAATACGATTCATTGTCGCTTGACGAAAAAATCGGACAATGTTTTATGCTGGCAGCCTACACTTCAGCCGACAAAATGAATATGCCTTACGTTCAACGTATGGTCAACGAGCGAAAATGCGGTGGCATTTTGTTTTTCAAAGGCGCACCAACCGCACAAGCCTATTGGACGAACCGCCTGCAAGATTCTTCGCGAATTCCGCTAATGGTGGCTATTGATGGGGAGTGGGGCATTGCCATGCGGGTCGACAGTACGGTGGCTTTTCCGCACGAACTTACACTTGGTGCCATACAAGACAATGGTTTGATTCGTAAAATGGGTGTTCAAATCGGGAAAGATTGTAAACGCATTGGTGTGAACGTAAACTTCGCTCCGGTGGTGGATGTAAACAACAATCCCAACAATCCTGTCATCAACGATCGTTCTTTCGGGGAAGACAAAATGAATGTGGCCATTAAAGGTGTGGAATATGCCGATGGGCTGCAAAGCACAGGAGTGTTGGCTTGCGCGAAACATTTCCCCGGACATGGCGATACGGATAAAGATTCTCACTACGGATTACCAACAATCAATAAGTCGCTTGAACAGTTCGACACATTAGAGTTGTTCCCCTTCAAGCTTTTATTCAGTTGTGGAGTTGGAAGTGTTATGAGTGCGCACCTTTCGCTACCTCAGCTCGACACGTCATGTTTACCGGGTTCGATTTCGCAAAAGGTAACCACAGGATTATTGAAAGAACATTTGGGTTTTAAAGGATTAGTATTCACTGATGCCTTGAACATGAAAGGAGCCGCCAATGCTTTCGCCCCGGGATCATTGGATTCCATGGCTTTTGTTGCCGGTAACGATGTGTTGGAGTTTTCGGAAAATGCTGAAATGGGCATAACCAAAATCAAACAAGGCATTACAGATGGTGTAATTGCTATGCATACCCTTGAAGAAAAAGTAAAGAAGATTTTAGCCTACAAATACATTTTAGGTTTGCATGAACGCCAAAGTATTGATTTAACCGATTTAGTTGACAGCTTGAACAGTCCAACAGAAAGAGTTTTGCGTCAGGAGCTTTACAATAATGCCATCACCATTGCTGCTACTGAAAAAGGTATGCTACCGCTGCAAAACAGTTACAAAAAAATAGCCACATTGGCTATCGACAATAAAGGTGTTTCTGATTTCCAAAATCACCTTGAACAATTCTTGGTAGGCGATAAATATTTCTTCAGTGAAGAAAACGATGTGCAATATCAAGCCAAAGCCGAAGAAATTGCGAATCACGATTTGGTGATTATTGGCGTACATGGCATGAGCCGCTTAGCCAGTAAAAACTATGGCCTCAGCGATGCAACACAAAACTTTATTCATCAATTGGGTGAAAAAACCAACATCATCATCGTATTGTTTGGCTCGCCTTACGCGTTGAAATATTTTGAAAACGAAAAGAATGTGCTTGTAGCATACGAAGACAACGATGCCACGCAACTGGCCGCAGCAAACGCGGTGTTAGGTGGAATTCGGTGTACTGGTAAATTGCCGGTAACCGCTTGTGCTCGGTTTAAAGCGGGTGTTGGAGTGAAGTCTGACACCATCATCCGAATGAAAATCGCTACACCGGAAGACGTGGGTAGCAGAACCATCGATTTCAACGAAATCAATGAAGTGGTGTTGAACGGCTTAATCGCCCATGCCTACCCGGGATGCCAGGTGGCCGTTGTGAAAAACAACCAACTCGTTTGGAACAGAACCTATGGCAACAAGTACAACGAAGGGGCAAAAGTAGCCACCACTGATTTATACGACATCGCTTCTATTACAAAAATTGCTGCAACTACACTGGCAATAATGAAATTGTATGATGAGCAAAAAATAGACCTCAATGCCACTGTTGGAGAGTATTTGACGCTTGACGACAGTGCCACTATTAAACGTTTAGTGATTTCCGATATTCTAACCCATCAAGCCGGATTAAAGCCGTTCTTCGAGTTTTTCCGTTCCACTATCGACACTAATTTTTCGAAGTATTATCGCATTGTTCCGGAAGACAAATTCTCAACGCCTGTAGCCGAGAACCTATACATCAGAAACGATTATGCCGATTCGATGTGGCGAAAAATGTATACCTCCGAAGTGAAGCCAGATCAAGGTTATGTATACAGCGATATAGATTTCTACATCTTGCAAAAAGTGGTGGAGCACATTACCCAACAGCCGCTGGATCGTTATGTAGCAGAGCAATTTTACAAGCCTATGGGGTTGATGCGTACAGGTTACTCTCCTCTAAACTGGTACGAAAAACGCCAAATTGCACCAACGGAAGACGATAAAATTTTCCGTAAACAAACTGTTCGGGGATTTGTACACGACCCCGGAGCGGCTATGTATGGAGGTGTTGCGGGACATGCTGGGTTATTTTCGAATGCGGTAGACTTAGCCCAAATTATGCAAATGCTGCTTAACGGAGGAACGTATAACGGAAAACGATTTTTGAGCAATAACACCATTGCTCTGTTTACCAAACAACACTCTACCCTTTCGCGCAGGGGTTTAGGCTTCGACAAACCGGAATCGGATTCAAACAAAAAACCTAATATGTGGGAAGGTGCGCATCTAAGTGTGTTCGGGCATACCGGATTCACCGGCACTTGTGTTTGGAGCGACCCCACAAGTCAGCTCACCTTTGTGTTTCTTTCGAACAGAGTTTGTCCGAATGCCGAAAACCCTAAATTGGTTCGAATGAATGTCCGTGGTGATTTGCAACGTATTATTAACCGTGCGGTGACGCCAAAACAAACAAAATAAGGCAGCCGCTTTTTGATATCGGTCGATAATTGTAAATTGCACCAATCTCTAACACTTATGAAAACAATAGTAATCGGCATTACCGGAGGATCCGGATCCGGAAAAACCACTGTGGTAAAGAAAATTCTTGATTTCTTTCCTGGAAATGAAGTTGCAGTAATTTCACAAGATGCATATTATAAAGACAACAGCCATCTTACATTAGAAGAAAGACGAAAAATAAATTTCGACCACCCTAATTCAATTGAGTTTGAACTATTGGTAAAACATATTGAAGCGCTCAAAAAAGGACAAACGATAGAAGAACCAACATACGATTATGTGACTTCTTCCCGCCAACAAAAAACAACTAAAATTGAACCGCGACACATTGTTATTGTAGAAGGAATACTTTTGTTTACAGATGCACAAATTCGCCATCTTTGCAACATTAAAGTATACGTAGATGCCGACTCGGATGATCGTTTGATTCGCATTATTGAGCGCGATATGTTGGAACGCGGAAGATCGGCTCAAGACGTGATTAATCGCTACCAGATTGTGAAAGCCATGCACGAACAATTTATCGAGCCTACTAAACGCTTTGCCGATTTAATTATTCCTCAAGGTGGCGAAAACCACATCGCTATTGATGTTTTAGTATCAATGATTCAACAAAAACTACACATACAAAGCAAAAAAACGCAAGTCGCTTAAGGCTTGGCATTTAATTTGTTCACTCAACGACAAACGATATTTAATGAAAAAAGCAATTCTTTCCTGTTGTGTTGTGCTCACACTTTTTGCCGGCTGTAAAAAAGGTGACATCAATTTATTTACGCTTGAAGACGACAAAAAACTCGGTCTACAAACACGCGATCAGATTTTTGCCGACCCGGCTACCTATCCGGTGTTGAGCAGAAGTCAATACCCAAGCCAGTATGCTTATATGGATGCCATGCGAGATAGAATATTAAATAGCGGTAAGGTGCAACACAAAGACGATTTTGATTGGGAGCTATATATTATCAAAGACGATAATACGCAAAATGCATTTTGTACACCGGGAGGGTATATTTTTGTGTATTCGGGATTAATTAAGTATTTAGATAACGCCTCGTCTTTAGCGGGTGTACTAGGTCACGAAATGGGACATGCCGATCACCGACATTCCACTACTCAAATGACAAAACAATATGGCATTCAAACTTTATTGGATGTTGTGTTAGGCAACAACCAAAACCAATTGACTCAAATTGCTTCTAGCTTAGTGAACCTTACGTTCTCTCGCGAAGATGAAAAAGATGCCGATGCGCAATCGGTAACGTATCTTTGTCCAACAATATACAGAGCAAACGGAGCACAGGATTTCTTTCAAAAAATCGTTGCGAGCGGAGCCAGCCAACCGCCTGCATTTTTAAGTACGCACCCTAACCCTGATAATCGTGTTCAAAACATCAATACAAAATCAACAGAATTAGGCTGCAACAGTATACCTACAAACAATGTTGAAACCACAGAATATGTAGCGTTCAAGAATTCATTACCGTAATCTATAGAAAAGATAAACAGTAAAAGTCCGGACAGATGTTTGGACTTTTTTTACTTTACAACATGATTCAACAGCTTTTAAAGTACCGGTTTCTTCTTTGGTTCATCGTTGCTTTACTTCAAGCCGCTTTCACCGATATTTTTCATGACGAAGCCTATTATTGGCTTTGGTCGAAGCATTTGGCATGGGGTTACTTCGATCATCCACCCATGATTGCTTGGATTATTCGCATTGGAACTCTTTTCGGAGATCAAGAGATTTTTGTTCGCTTGGTGGTTGTTTTGATGAATCTTGTTTTTATTTATCTATTAGAAAAGCTAGTTGCCCCAAAAAACCTACTGCTTTTTTGGAAGATTATTCTGTCGGTTTTTGTGTTACAAATCGGAGGCATTATTGCGGTGCCTGATTTGCCCTTAATGTTTTTTGCTATGCTCTTCTTTTTTGTGTTAAAACAATACTTGGAGAACGATTCTATTTTACTGGCATCGCTATTGGCAATTGTTTCAGCCGGTATGATTTATTCGAAATACCACGCGGTGCTGGTGTTGGTGTTTTCGCTTATGGTTCAACCCCGGCTACTGAAAAGAAAATCGTTCTATTGGTTTGTTGGCTTGGTGACGCTTCTCGGACTCCCACATTTGTTCTGGCAACAACAACACGATTGGGTAAGTTTTCACTATCACTTAGTAGAGCGTTCTGTAGGCGAAAACTTTAAGATTGAAAACACGTTGGACTACATCGTAACGCAATTGCTTTTTACCGGGCCGTTGATTGGCCTTGTTTTGCTCTTTGCCTTGTTTCGACATCAATCAAAAACAGCGTTTGAATTTTCATTAAAAACCTTTGGTGTGGGATTGTTTTTGTTTTTCTTTTTGATGAGTTTTAAGGGACGCGTAGAATCAAATTGGACAAACGTAGGCTTCATTCCATTGGTTTACTTCGGCTATAGCTTTACTGAAAATCGGGAAAAATGGAAAAAAGCGATTCATATTATTTTCTGTATTTCTTTCCCACTTGTAATGCTTGCAAGGATTTTCTTAGTCTACGATTTCTTACCGAAATCGCTCCAATTTGAGACCGATTTTCACCGATGGAAAACATGGGCACAGCAAATGGAGGCTAAAGCGAATGGGTTACCTATTGCCTTTATGGACTCGTATCAAAAAGCCGCCAAGTACACCTATTACACCGGTAAAGAAGCCGTATGTTTAACGAACCTCGTTGGACGACACAATCAATACGATGTATGGAAATCCGATCAAAAGCTTTTTGGGAAAAGCGTTTTGCTGGTGTTGAACTGGAGAGATGCATATAAGGACTCTGTGGTAACAGCCAATAGAACTTGGACCACACTTGTTCAAGATCCATTCCTCACCTATTCGCCTATTCGATTTATTCCTGAAAAGAAAAGCTATCAATCAAAACCAATGGACACGCTTAGCATTTCCGTTTTGCCTGTTTTGGGGTTTGATGAAATGCCCAACCTTTCCATTGACAGTACTAATTTACCCAAAATCAGTTTCCAATTTTTCGATGCAAAGAAACAAATAGGCGAGTCGGTTACTAACGAATTTATAAATGCGTCTTTTTTTGACGGGAAAACCAAAACCATACATGTTGTTGTTCCTAACCTGCCAAAAGGGAAACATCAATTCCGCATTTCCGTTTCTGCGGGTTGGTATCCGGCATTTTTAAACAGCGACAGATATGAAATTATTATTATATAACAAGCAATTAGACAGAACTAAGCGCTTTCACTAAAAAATGTATATTTGCCCACTTGTAGCAGGTTTTCAGAAACCCTTAACTGAGATCGACTTGCCGCATACATTCAACAATAGCACGCAGCCTTGAGCAATAAAGAAAACATACAGGAGTGGACAGAGGTCATCGAAGCCAAACGATCGTTATTACAAATCAATCTAAAAGAAATTTGGAGATACCGCGACTTGATTAGTTTGTTGGTAAGACGAGATTTCGTGGCCAATTACAAGCAAACGATTTTAGGGCCAATTTGGTTTTTCCTGCAGCCGCTGTTTACCACACTCATGTTTACATTGCTTTTTGCGCGGATGGGAAAACTGTCAACGGATGGACTTCCTCCCATGTTGTTTTACATGTGTGGGATTACCTTCTGGAATTATTTTGCAGAGTGCTTAAAAAAGAACAGCACCACCTTTATCGATAATCAATCCGTTTTCGGCAAAGTATATTTTCCGAGATTGGTACTGCCCATTTCTGTTTCGTTATCCAACACAATACGTTTGGGCATACAGTTTTTATTGTTTCTGGCCACTTACCTTTATTTTATTTTGAATGGATCACCCATACGTGTTACCTCTTATGTGCTTCTTTTGCCTGTTAATGTTTTATTGCTTGGCCTATTAAGTTTAGGTATAGGCGTTTTGATTTCATCGCTTACCACAAAGTACAGAGACCTCCGCTTTTTAATAGACTTTGGTGTGCAACTGTTAATGTATGCTACCGTTATTTTTCCCGCTTCCTCTTACCCTGAAAAATACCAATGGGTAGCAAAGGTAAACCCGCTTATTCCCCTTATGGAAACCACAAAACTTGGGTTGCTGGGGGCCGGATCCTTTGATCCACAGGCTTATTTAGGCTGTGTAATTGTGACCATAATTTCTTTATTTACCGGAGTTCTCGTCTTTAACATGACCGAACAAAACTTTATGGACGTAGTATAATGAATGCAATAGAAGTAAATAATCTTTCAAAAATGTATCGACTAGGGGCCGTATCAACGGGCACCCTATCGCACGATTTGAACAGATGGTGGCATACCGTGAGAGGTTTAGAGGATCCGTATAAAAAGGTTGCTGAGGCCAATGCGCGAGATGCAAAGGGCGACAGCGAGTATGTATGGTCGTTAAAAGACATCAGCTTTTCTGTTGCTCAAGGCGAAATTTTAGGTATTGTAGGCAGAAATGGAGCCGGCAAAAGTACACTCCTGAAAGTTCTTTCTAAAGTAACCGGACCAACATCGGGCTCAATTAAAATGAAAGGAAGGGTTGCGAGTTTGCTGGAAGTGGGTACCGGCTTTCATCCCGAACTTACCGGAAGAGAAAACCTTTTCTTGAATGGAGCCATTTTGGGAATGACCAAGCAAGAAATAAGAAGCAAGTTTGATGAAATTGTTGCATTCTCCGGTGTTGAGCGATATATAGACACCCCCGTAAAACGTTATAGCTCGGGCATGTACGTTCGATTAGCCTTTGCTGTGGCGGCACATTTAGAACCCGAAATTCTTATCGTGGATGAAGTTTTGGCGGTAGGTGATGCCGAGTTCCAAAAAAAGTGTTTAGGAAAAATGAAAGATGTGAGCGACAAAGAAGGCCGAACGGTTTTGTTTGTGAGCCACAATATGACAGCTGTGAAATCGCTTTGTACTAAAGGATTACAGCTACACCATGGCAATGTGAAAACCATGGGCGAAATTGATACTGTAATCGACAGCTATATTGCTTTTGCAGCGTTTAGTTCGCACAATGCCGTAAATGCGAAGAACGAAGGATTTCTTTTGCGCGAGATAAGCATCAAAGACAACGGCATCAAAGGAAATTTCGATATCGACCAAGAGTTAACCTTTTCTATTGATGTGGAAAACGAACAAGACTTTGAATCCATTAACATCAACTTGTTTTTTAATGCAATGGAAGGAGGATTAATCTTCGCCACTTGTTCTACTGCAGAACAACTTAAAAAAGGAGCACATCGCTTTACGTGTACCATACCCGCCAATACGTTAAACGACAATGTATATTCGGTAGATATTATGGTGGTGAAACAAGGTTCGAAACAAGTGCATTACATTAAAGAAGTTTTAGCATTGCAAGGCAACGAACCGAAAAGAGAAGGAGCTTGGCTCGGTAAATTCCCGGGGTTAATCCGCCCAACTTATTTTTCATGGAATAAAACAAGCTTTTAATGAGTACGCAGAACACTTTTAAAGAGGCAATCACTGAACGTTTCTACGAATGTCTTTCGAATAATTTCGGAAAAGAAAATTTCGATGAATTCAGATTTGGTAAGTACAAAAGCGATTCCTTTGCTCAAGAATTAAAAGAACATTTGTTTTGCTTACTCTCCACTTCGCTTACAAAACATCGAAGAGATTGGCTTCTAGAAAGTTGGCTTAAACGATACGGCCAACCCTTGGAAGGGCTCTACCGTCAACTAGAACCAAGTTCAAGAGCGCTGCTGGTAGACGTTATTGCTTATCGCATGATGGGTCCGCGAAAAGTAAAATTACCTTTGAACAACCCTGAGTACTGGGCATTAATTGAAAAGGTAAAAAAACTTGGGGACAGCAACGACACTATCAATCCTAATTTTTTAAATATCATTTTAGAGAAATTTGACCTTAATGCCATTGGCTTTGATGTTCGTCTTTATTTTAATTACTTAGCTATAGCCACTGATTTTGTAGTAGAACAATACGCCTTAAAGCTGAACGGAAAAGCAGAAATAGAGGCGGAACCGGGAGATACAGTACTAGATGTTGGGGGCTGTTGGGGAGACACCGCTTTATATTTTGCACATAAAGTAGGCGCCAACGGAAAAGTCTATTCCTTCGAATTTATTCCCGGAAACATAGCCATTCACAACAAAAACTGCGCACTAAACCCTTCATTACAACCGCGCATTGAATTGGTCAAACACCCGGTGTCTAACGTTTCGGACCAAACGATTTATTACAAAGATTTTGGTCCGGCAAGTAAAATTGAGTTAGCGCCTTTTGAAGGACAAACCGGAAGCACTACAACATTAACCATCGATGATTTCGTTGAGAAATACAATGTTGCCAAAGTCGATTTTATAAAAATGGATATTGAAGGGGCTGAGCCATTTGCATTAGAAGGGGCCATTAAGACCATTCGAAAATTCAAACCAAAATTAGCCATTGCTAATTATCATAGCATGGATGACTTTACAAATCTTCCGCAATGGATTACTGATTTAGGACTGGGATACAAATTGCATTTAGGGCACTATACTATTCATGCCGAAGAAACAATAATTTTTGCCAAAGCCGATGATTAACGTTACCAAAACCTTCTTGCCTGATTTCAACGAATACGTTCAAACGATTAAACGCGCTTGGGACAAAGCACATTTGACCAACAACGGTGAATTAGTGCAGGAATTAGAAAAAGAGTTGAAACAATATTTAGGCGTTAAACATCTTTGGTTTACCGGTAACGGCACCATTGTGCTCCAAATGGCACTGAAAGCACTTGGACATAAAACAGGAGAGGTGATTACTACTCCGTTTAGCTATGTGGCCACAACAAATGCCATTCTTTGGGAAGGATTCACACCCATATTTGTTGATATTAACGACAAAGATTTTTGTATCGATGCAGATAAAATTGAGGCTGCTATAACGGAAAATACGATTGCGATTTTAGCTACACATGTATATGGCAATCCATGCGACATTGAAAAAATTGAAGCCATAGCAAAGCGTCACAACATAAAGGTGATTTATGATGCAGCACATGCATTTGGCGCATCCTATAAAGGAAAACAAATGTTGAGCTACGGAGACATTTCTACTTGTAGTTTCCACGCCACAAAGGTGTTTCACACGGTTGAAGGGGGGTGTATCATTACCAACGATGATGCGCTTTCACAAACTTTGGTTTTGTACCGACAATTCGGACACATCGGAGACGACTATTATTCGGTAGGTATTAATGGAAAGAATTCAGAATTCCATGCGGCCATGGGCATTTGCAACTTTCCCCACCTGAATACTATTATCGAAGCACGCAAGACGGCTTCTGCCACTTACGATAAAGCGTTAGCCGGCTGTGCAATATATCGACCGGTTGCACTTCCTGAAACAGACTACAATTATGCCTATTATCCGGTTGTGTTCAAAGATGAAACTACACTACTAAACGTTAGAGCACTGTTGGCAAAAAACGACATTTTTACAAGACGTTATTTTTACCCATCATTAAACCTGTTACCCTTCTTCAATAATCCGAATCAATGCCCGGTGAGCGAAGATATTAGCAAAAGAGTATTGAGCCTTCCATTATCTGCCGAAATTACAACTGAGGAAGTGACAACTATTTGCAGGCTTGTTAAATCCATAATTTAATCTTGCTTGCAACCTATGAAAGTAGCAATAATGCAACCTTATATATTGCCTTACATTGGGTATTTTCAACTCATCAATAGTGTTGATGTTTTTGTTATTTACGACAACATCAAGTACACCAAAAAAGGCTGGATAAACAGAAATCGTTTACTGTTGAATGGAAAAGACGAATACTTTTCGGTACCACTCAAAAACGACTCCGACCAACTAGATATTGTTCAGCGAGCACTTGCACCATCCTTTGTTGATGAAGGGGCAAAAACGTTGCGTAAAATTGCCCTTTCATACAAAAAGGCGCCTTTCTTTGCAGAAGTGTTTCCTCTTGCGGAACAAATTTTTTCGGCTAAAGAAACAAACCTTTTCACCTTCTTACACCAGTCGCTTTTGTTAACAACAGACTACCTAGGTGTCGATACTAAAATCGTTGTCTCTTCAACATTAAACATTGACCATTCGTTAAAATCGCAAGACAAGGTAATTGCGCTTTGTAAAGCTACCTCCGCAACAACCTATGTTAATCCCATCGGAGGCGTGTCGCTTTATTCGAAAGAAGCTTTTTCGGAACAGCATATCCAGCTGCATTTTTTACAGTCTAAACCTTTCGAATATGCACAATCTGTTCCGGGATTTACACCTTGGTTATCGATTTTAGATGTGATGATGCATAACGACAAAGACACCATAAAAAATTACTTAGATCATTCCTACGATTTAATATAAATGCAGCGCTATGTTTAAATGGAAAAAACTGGGGTTATTGTTTTCCCCGCAAAAAGCAGAACAACGAGAATGGCTACAAGAGTTTGCACAAGCGCCTTGTGTGCTTCCGTTCGATAATTTTATTCGCGTTTACTTTTCGTGTAGACCAAAGGCCGATGCGAACGGACAATATGTAAGTTACAGCAGCTATGTGGATTTAGACAAAAACAATTTGTTTGAAAACCAACGATTGGCCGACAGTCCGATATTATCGTTAGGCAAACTGGGCACTTTCGATGAGTTTGGAACTTACCCGGTTTCGGTGGTGAAACACAATGATGAATACCGAGCCTACTATGCCGGCTGGACGCGCTGCGAATCGGTTCCGTTTAATGTGGCCATAGGTATGGCGGTGAGCAAAAATGAAGGAAAAACATTTGAGCGCCTAGGTGATGGTCCAATTTTATCGTACAGTTCTGATGAACCGTTCATTCTGAGTGGCCCTAAAATCAGAAGGTTCAACGACAAATGGTATCTCTTTTATATTGCAGGAAGAAAGTGGGTAATGGATAATGGAAAACCTGAGCCGGTATATAAAATCAGAATGGCTACATCAGACGATGGAATAAATTGGATAAAAGCCAACAAAGATCTAATTCCTAGCCGTGTTGAAGAAGATGAAGCGCAGGCAAGTCCCGATGTGTTTTATAAAAACGGCAAGTATCACATGTTTTTCTGTTATCGATTTAGCACGGAATACAGAAGCCACAAAAACGGCTACCGCATTGGTTATGCCTATTCCAACGATCTGGTAAATTGGACTAGAGACGATAGCAAAGTGGGCATTGATGTTTCGGAAGAAGGTTGGGATTCGGAAATGATTAGCTACCCGCATGTTTTTGAATTGAACAAAAAAATATATATGCTTTATTTAGGCAACCAGGTGGGTCGCCAAGGCTTTGGTATTGCTGAACTTGAAGGAGAACTATAAATCTGAAAGAATGAAATGGAATAAACTGGGAAACATCTTCCGTCCGGAAGCGCACCTCGTTAACGGTGAACCGCTCAACTTTGCGCAATCTCCGCAAACGTTGGTGTTTGACGACTTCGTGCGGATTTATTTTTCGACCCGCAAACGCGACCCAATAAACAATAAATTTTTCAGCCATATCGCTTATGTAGATATGGACAAATCGTTTAACGTTCTCGCTGTTTCCGAACACGAAGTAATTCCCTTAGGTGAATTGGGAACGTTCGATGAACACGGCATCTTCCCCATCAATATTTTGAAAAAAGACGACCAACTTCTTGCCTATACTTGTGGATGGAGCAGAAGAAAATCGGTTTCGGTGGAAACGTCAACAGGGTTGGCGTTGAGCACAGACGAAGGAAAAACGTTCCAGAAAGTGGGTCATGGTCCAGTATTTAGTTCCAGCCTTTACGAACCGCTATTGGTGGGTGATTCTTTTGTAAAGTATTATGATGGTCTTTTTCACATGTGGTATATCTATGGCACAAAATGGATTGAGAGTGATGGTATAGAGCCTCCTGCAAGAGTATATAAAATTGCGCATGCCACCTCTGCCGACAATGTAAATTGGAAAAGAGACGGTAAACAAATTATTGCAGATGAATTGAATGCCGATGAGTGCCAAGCTTTACCAACAGTATTGAAAATAGGGAATCGCTATCACATGTATTTTTGCTTTCGGGAGGCAAAAGATTTTCGAACGAATCCCAAGAACGGATATCGGCTAGGGTATGCCTACTCGGATGATCTAATCCAGTGGACGCGCGATGATGCCCACTCCGGCATTACATTGGGGCCAACAGCGGCATGGGATGCCGACATGATGTGTTATCCGCATATCTTTGAATGGCACGGAAACGTTTATCTGCTTTACAATGGAAACGAATTTGGCAAGTATGGATTCGGAGTTGCTCAACTGGAAAAAACGGAAGCCTAAATGTTAATCCAATACACCCAAAACGTTGGTGACGTAAATCAATATCGGAACCACTTTGCACAGTGCGAAGCGAGTTTCATTTCCGCACTAACAACTCGCGTAAACATTGAGGAGTACTGTGCAAAGCTTGTCGAAAAAGCCGTAAATTTTGAGGCATGGGAAGAAAACCAACTGGTTGGAATGGTGAATGCTTATTTTAATGTAGCAACCGAAACAGCCTATATCACTAATGTAAGTGTTGTTGTCGGACATCAAGGAAAAGGTATCGCTTCTATTTTATTGGATAAATGCATTAAATTTGCTGCCGAAAAGCAATTAAAAAGTGTTTCTTTGGAAGTAGCCTCCACCAACACTAAAGCTCAAGCGCTTTATAAAAAATATGGCTTTAGCGTTAGTGGTTCAAAAGAAGATTATTTTATAATGACAAAACAGATATGATGACAAACAACCGAGACTACAACAAAGAACTGAAAGACACGTCAGACCATAAGTACGCCTATGGTTTCGACTTTGATGTGATGCACCCGTATATGCTCCGATCGTTTGTGCCTTTCTTTAATAAAGGAAGTTTCTTAGAGCTAGGCAGTTTTAAAGGGGATTTCACAAGAAGATTCCTTGAGCATTTTGACGATGTTACTTGTGTTGAAGCCTCTACAGAAGCCATTGCCATTGCCAAAGAAAAATTTGGCGACAAAGTGAATTTTGTGAACAGTTTGTTTGAAACCGTTGAATTACCTCGAAAATATGACAACATTGTTTTAACGCACGTATTGGAACATATTGACGACCCCGTTAAAGTATTGAAAAGAATAAACGATGAGTGGTTGTCGGAGAATGGTCGCTTCTTTTTAGTTTGCCCCAATGCCAATGCTCCATCTCGACAAATTGCCGTGAAAATGGGACTCATCACACACAACGCAGCAGTAACACCTGCCGAGAAAGAGCACGGTCACAACATTACATATACACTAGACACACTAGAGCGAGATGCTAAAGCGGCAGGACTAAATGTTGTTTACAGATCTGGTATTTTCTTCAAAGCATTGGCCAATTTTCAGTGGGACAGATTGCTTCAAACCGATATCATTTCCAAAGAATATTTAGACGGTTGCTACGAGTTGGGACAACAATACCCCGATCTTTGTTCAAGCATATTTCTAATGTGTGAAAAAGGAAAATAAGAGCCCTTTTTTAATTTCGGTTTGCGTAATCACATACAATCATGCAAAATATGTTCGCGCAGCCCTAGAAAGCATTTTCAACCAGCAAACAACATATTCCTTTGAGGTTATTATAGCTGACGATTGCTCGAAAGACGGAACAATTGAAATTCTGAAAGAATATCAATTTCGCTATGGAGATCAGTGTAGACTCTTGCTCCAAGAAGCCAATAAAGGCGCGGCCAACAATTTCTTGGATTTATTGAGAGAAGCCTCCGGTAAATATATTGCTTACTTAGAGGGCGATGACTTCTGGACCGACTCGCATAAGCTTCAAAAACAAGTCGACTTTTTGATTCAACATCACGAATATACCGGCTGTTTCCATAACACCGCAATTGTGGATGAAGAGGGCCAATTCGTGCGCTTATTTTTAAAAGAGCCAATAGAAACGGAAATTAATCAGCGCGATTTAGTAACCGCAAAAACATCTTCGATTGGCCACACCAATAGTTTCGTTTTTTTAAGCGAGTGTGTGTGTTCGCCTCCTGCTTATTTCACAGCAGCTCCATACGATCGATTACTTGCTTTTCTGATTGCAGAAAAGGGTAAATGGGGCGGCATGCCGGATGTGATGTCGGCCTACCGAATCAATCAAGGGGGCGTTTACAATAGCATTGGCGAAATCAAACAAGTTAAAACCATGGTGGCTATTTTTAATGCAATTGCTGCTGACGAAAAAAACCATAGTCGATATGCAATCGAACTAAAAGAGCGTCTTTCTTTCTATCACCATCGACTAATGCAGTTATACAAAGCAGAAAAAAATAAAACGGAGTATATTAAGCACTTGATGAGATATGTTTCGCTTAAAGAGAAAAACCTTTCCTTGTTTAAAATTTTGATAAAAGAAGAACTCTTTGCCTAAGCATGCATTTCAAACAAATAGATAGCTTAAGGGCAATGGCTGTAACTATGGTTTTTCTTTACCATTGGTTGCCCTCTGTTGATATATTCCAACAAGCGCATTTAGGCTCTTTAGGGGTTTCTGTTTTTTTTGTGTTAAGTGGCTTTTTGATTACTAAAATATTACTCGCAGAAAAAGAAAAAATCGATAACAAAAAGCAGACGCTGCCCAACGCCTTCAAGCTGTTTTATGCGAGAAGAACACTTCGCATATTTCCAATTTATTATTTACTTCTCTTGTTTTTGTTTGCTTTAAACTTTCAGGAAGTGAGAAACGAAATCCTTTGGCATGCGCTGTATAGCAGTAATATTTTGTATTTTTTAAACGGTAAGTTTAGTAATGGATTAAGTCACCTTTGGTCGCTCTGTGTTGAAGAGCAGTTTTATTTAGTTTGGCCGATTCTTCTTTTCCTTGTCCCATTCAAACACCTCAAAACCTTTTTTATTTCTACTATTCTTTTAGGCTTGATTTCACAGGTTTTTCTATCTCAGGCTTCACCACTTGGTGGGGTTTTGATGATTGCAAAGGTTGACGCCTTCGGCTGGGGTGGATTGTTAGCTTATCTGTACAGTTATGAAAAAACGAATTGGCAGAAAATCGCCAAGTTGTATTGGCTTCAAGCGATAACAGCCATTGGTTTTGTTGCATCCTTTTTTGTTATGGAAACTAGCTTTGGTATTTGTGTTTTTCACTGTCTGTGCTTCTTTATTGTCAATCAGTTTGTAGTTGGCTTTAACGGCTGGCCAAAACCATTTGTTGAGAATGCTGCAGTAATTTACATTGGAAAAATAAGCTACGGCATCTACTTGTATCACAATCTAATGCAATGGCTATTGCCCTTTTTCCTCAAATTTGTAGGATTACAACTTCCCGCGAATGAGTTTATAAAGTTCGTAATTTACTTAGCGGTTACCTTGATGGTGTCTTCTTTGTCGTGGTATGTTATCGAAACACCTATTAACAAACTTAAAAATCGATTTTCTTATTCATGACCGTCTATTTATTTTCTGCTAACTTTTACGAATACACCATTGAGCTGGCGAATGAATTGGCCAATCTATGTAATGTGGTACTTTCGTTACCGGAAAATAGAATTAGTGAAAAACACAAACACTTAATTAATAAAAACGTAACGTTTGAACCCTTCAAACTAGTAGACTATAAAAGTATTCGCGACAACTTTGCTATGTTTTATGGCATTGCAAAAATTATTCGAAAACACAATCCGGATGTAATCCACATCCAATCGCATGGGCTTAAGAACTTTTGGTGGCTATTGCCTTTCACTCGAGGGAAAATACTCGTTAATACTATTCATGACCCTTCCACACATAGTGGTGATGTGGTAAGTGCTCCCAATCCGTGGAACAATTCAATGATCAATAGATTTACGGATAAGGTAATTGTTCATGGCGAAATTCTTAAAAAAGAAACTGTATACAATTTTGGTTTTAGCGAACATTGTGTAACCGTAATACCCCATGGCCACTTAGGTCTATATAAAGCTTGGCGCAACGAAACCTATCCGAAAGAACAATGTCTTTTTTTGTTTTTCGGAAGAATTTGGCCCTACAAAGGGTTGAATTATTTTATTGAAGCGGCAAATTTACTTTCAGAAGAAAACAAGAACGCTCGATTTGTGATTGCTGGAAAGGGTGAGGATATAGAAAAATACACATCTCGCATTCTACATCCTGAACAATTTGAAATTCGCAACAAAAGAATAACAGAAGAAGAAATAGACGAGCTGTTTCAAAAAGCGTTCTGTACTGTTTTACCCTATACAGATGCAACACAAAGTGGTGTAATTCCAATTGCATATAGCTATAAAGTATTGGTAATTGCATCTGCAGTTGGCGCATTACCAGAAGTGGTGGAAAACAATGTTTCAGGCATTCTTGTGCCCCCTAAAGATGCTCGTTCATTATACGAAAAAATGAAATGGAGCTTGGAAAACACAACTGCAATAAATGGTCTTACAGAAAATGCTTTCGCCCTTACATCAAGCAAGCTGTCGTGGAAAACAATTGCTGCGTTAACAATAAAAGTATATGCCTCAAAATAAACTAAAACATATACTCATGGTTGCCGGTTGGTTTCCGGATGAAAAGAATCCTACGCTAGGTATCTTTGTGAAAGAGCACGTGAAGTCGGTTGCTGCATTTTGTAAAGCATCTGTTGTTACTCTTCGAATAGAAAAAACAAATAGGCTATTCCCAAAAATCATAATCGCTGAATACGCAGAAGAGAATTATACGCGTTATGATGTAATCGTAGAAACACCTTTTAGAAAGTTTGGGCTTCACGATTATCTAGTAAAAAGAGCTTACGAAAAAGCCATAGCATATATAAAGAAGAAGAACAAAATCGACTTGATGCACATTCATGTGCGCACTCATATTACAAAAATAGTTACAGCCGTTTATGCCGCGCGTCATATTCCAATAGTCGTTTCAGAACATTGGTCATTCTATCAAACAGGAATACTGAACCTTCCTGTTGAAGAACAAAAAAGGACAATCGATGAAGTAACGTTATGGTACACGAATACTTCCATTAAAGCCATTCTTCCTGTTTCTGAAATGCTTGGAAAAATCATGCAAGAGCGCTATGGCGTTCAAAATAAACTTATCACGAAAGTCGGCAATGTTGCCGCTGATTGTTTTAACGTTGCAAATAAGCAAAACAACATCGAAGAGGTCAACATAGTATTGGCGGCAATGTGGACATACCCTAAAAACCCCATGCTGTTTGTTGATGCCCTTAAACAGCTTCATCTTAGGCTAGAAAGAAAAATTAATGTCCATTGGATTGGAAGCGGTCCTCAGTTAGTTGAAGTAAAAAAAGCAGTTGACAATGGATTAGAAAAAATCAACTTTCAATTTTATGGATTACAAACAAAACAGGAAATCGCAAACATTTTTAATAAAGCCGATTTCTTAGTACATCCTTCTGATTCTGAAAACTTGCCCACTATCATTGCAGAGGCATTGTGCTCAGGCCTTCCTGTGCTTTCCAATCGAGTAGGTGGAATTCCGGAAATGATTAACGATACTAATGGTCTTTTAGCTGAAGCAAAAGATGTATTGGCATTTGCGAAGGCCCTTGCCTTTTTGATAGAAAACCACAAAGACTTTAACACCTCCACTATTGCCAAAAAGGCGAAAGAACTTTATTCCCAAGAGGCAATAGGCAAACAATTAATAACCATTTATAATCGTTCGGTTGATGTCGATTAAAGTATTAATGCTATTAGACAACCCTTTCAAATCGGATGCGAGAGTGGAAAAGGAAGCCATCAGCTTGGTGAAGGCCGGCTACTCGGTTACTGTTTTTGCGGTTGAAGATGCTGCTTTGCCCCATGAGGAGTTTCGCGATGGCTATACGATTAAGCGCGTTTTTTCGTGGCTATTTAACAGCCCTCTTAAAAAAGGATTTAACGATTACATCTCTGCCGTTGTCAACACAATAGCCAAAGAAGACTTTCAAGTACTACATTGCCATGACTTTTATATGCTGTACATTGGTATGAAAGTAAAACAGATGAAGCCGAATGTTAAACTGCTCTACGATTCTCACGAATACCTTGTGGGTTGGCCTTTTTACTTATCAAACACCGGGCTATTGAATAAAATTAAAGGCTATCTGGTTTGGCATAAACTGATTGCCAACGAAAAGAAGGCGATTCGGGCAGCCGATGCTGTAATTACTATTACCACCTCCATTGCCGACCGACTCCAACGCAACAATGGACTTGCGCAAATGCCTTTAGTGGTGAGCAATTATCCCAATCACTTTGAGGTAACAACGAACAAAAATTATTTCCGCGCTTTATATGGCATAAGCAACGAACAATTGGTTCTGGTCCACTCCGGTACCATATATCACACTGATCAACAACTCCGTTTTCTTTTTAATGTAGTCCGAAACAACGAAAAGATTGCACTCGTATTTATTGGCAATAAACCCCGATTTGAGGAGGTAAAGAGTCTTGTGAATGCAGATAGTCGATTGCAAAATCGCATTTTTTTCCATCCGTATTTATCGAACCAAAAAGAGATGGTGAACTTGCTCAGTTGTGCCGATATTGGTTTAATGCACATCCGCGATACCTGGGAAGCGCATAAAATTGGGTTTTCCAATCGTTTTGTAGAATACGCTCTGGCTGAAATACCTGTTATTGCTACACCACAAGACTTCACCAAAACAGTAAACGAAACCTTTCCTTGCTCCGTTTTCTACGCAGAAGACAACGAAAAAGCCCTTGATACAGCCGTGAAAACTATGCTTCAAAATTACCAAACATTGAAAAGTGGAATTGGTGCAGCAAAGGAAAATTTCAATTGGCGCTCAGAAGAAGTAAAACTTTTAGATATTTACACGCAGCTATTGCGTTAAAAACTTAACTAAACAAAGGAAAACTGTCAATGTATGGCCAACCAATTTCCGGTGTTTTCTATAATAATACCTACCTACAACAGGGCACACTTAATCGAAAAAACACTGAAATGCCTCGAGGAGCAAACCTTTCAGGATTTTGAAACCATTGTAGTTGACAACTGTTCAACGGACAACATTAAAGACGTAATTGCACCATTTGTAAAAGCCGGTAAAGTGCGGTTTATACAACATGATAAAAACTACGAACGTGCTAAATCGAGAAACACCGGATTGGAAAACGCCCACGGAAAATACGCCACACTGCTCGATTCTGACGATGTGCTATTCCCGCTTTTTTTTGAAAGAGCCAACGATTTTATTTCCAAAAACATTACCGTTAAAGTATTTCATAGCCTCTACAACATTTTAGACGAAAACGGTGATGTGTATTACAAAATTCAGTTTCCGGAAATCACCTCCGATATGTCGCATTTAGTAGAAGGAAATTATTTATCGTGTCATGCTGTGTTTTTGGAAAGAGAGGTTTATCAAGCTTTTCGCTTTGATACTAACCCCGAACTTACTGGGCACGAAGACTACGAGTTTTGGCTTCGCGTTTTGGCGCACTATCCATTACAACGATTACCGGAATACAACAGTGCCATGATTGAGCACAAAGGACGTTCATTTTCAGGGTTCACCATTGATCAAACACTCAAGCAAAGAGCCTATGTGATTGATAAATTCAGCAAAGATGTGTTCCTAAAAAACAGATACGGAAAACAACTCAACCGCCTCAACGCTTCCTTTTTTGTTTATGCAGCCGTTCAGTGTAACTTGGGAGGATTATATAGCAAAGCTTTGTGGTGTTTGAAACAAGCTGTTAAGATTGACATCAGTATTCTATTTACAAAACGCTTCATTCGTTCACTTCAAATTGCATTATTTAAAGAAAAGATAAAGTGAAACAGCGACTCTTAATCACCGGAGGCACAGGCTTTCTAGGCTCCTTTCTTGTTGAGGCGCTGAAGAACGAATATGCCGTTGTTGCCACTTCTCGCCAATCGAGTTGCGCTAATACCGTGCAGTTGGACATCAATAATGTTGATCAGGTGAATGCCGTTTTTGCGGAAGTTAAGCCTGATGTTGTCCTTCACTTAGCCGCCATGTCTTCGCTTGCTGTTGCTCAAAAAAATCCGCTGCAATGTATCGCTATCAATATCGAGGGCAGCACTAACCTTATTTCTGCTTCCCTCGCCAATAACGTTAATGCCTTTATTCAATTTTCATCGAATAAAGCGGTTTACCCTAAAAACATATATGGACATTCAAAAGCGGTAATTGAATCCGCATTAAAGGGATTGTCAACAAAGGGCTCCAGCTATTTTTCATACCGTTGCGGGAACATTATCGGCAGTCCAGATTCTTTTTTAGACCAATGGTTTACCATGCAACAGAACGGGGAAACGATTCGTTCTTCAGGGGGAAATGCGGAACGCTTTTTCATCACAAGAGAAGAAATTGCCAAAGACCTACTGCTATTGCTTCGCGAACACACATCGCTAGCTTCAACTATTGTTACGCCTAAAATGAAAAGCGCCCGAATCGGTGATTTTTTGCGCGTCTTTGAAAAACAATATGGCATTATTGCGGAGCGAACCGAAAGTCGTAGTTTCGACAACCTGCACGACTATTTGGTTTCAGGAGAAGAGGCCACATATACACAAACTGTTCTTTGGGGGAAAGACCCTTTTTATGTAACCGGCAATACACAGGTTAATACATTTAATGAAGCCCAATCCACGCAAAACAATACCCATAAGCTTTCTGACGAAGAAATGGCGTCTTGGATTGAATATGCCCGTTTAATCAGAAAATAATATATTTGACAACACTACAACTACGATAAAAAAGATGAAAGTATTGATTCTGGCAGGAGGCTTTGGTACACGATTGAGCGAGGAAACAGGTATACGACCAAAACCTATGGTTGAAATTGGTGGCTACCCAATTTTATGGCACATCATGAAAACATATGCTGAATACGGGTTCAATGATTTCGTAATTCTTTTGGGTTATAAAGGCGATTTCATCAAACAGTATTTCCTAGATTATGTTGCTTTGCATAGCGACATGACCATCGACATGAAAAGCGGAGATGTAAGCTATTTGCGCAGACATGAAATGGAATGGAAAGTGACTTTGCTAGACACGGGAAGTAATACTATGACGGGTGGTCGCGTGAAAAGAGCGCAAGAAATCCTTAACGGAGAACCATTCATGCTTACGTATGGAGATGGAGTATCTGATATCAATATTGCAGAATTAGTGCAATTCCATAAAGCACACAAACGATTAATTACAATGACCTCTGTAGTGCCTGATGGTCGCTTCGGAAGAATGCAAATTGAAGCCGATAACACGATCAGCAGTTTCATTGAAAAACCAAAAGAAGAAAACTGGATAAACGGAGGGTTCTTCGTTTGCGAAAACAAAGTGTTAGACTACATCACTGAAGGCGATGCCAGTATTTTTGAACGAAAACCATTAGAGGCCTTGGCTAATGAGCATCAATTGATGGCGTACAAGCATTTCGGCTTTTGGAAATGTATGGATACGTTGAGCGATAAAAACAATCTTGAAAAAATGTGGCAAGAAGGAGCGCCATGGAAAATATGGAAATAAGCAATCAATTCAACAACATTTATGCGGGCAAAAAAGTTTTGCTCACCGGTCACACGGGCTTTAAAGGCGCGTGGTTAGCGCTCTGGCTAGAACAACTGGGCGCTGAAATTATAGGTTATGCTTTAGACCCACCAACATCGCCTAATCTATTTACGTTACTCAACATTAAACTTACCGACTACCGTCACAATCTGTTGGAAAAAGAAACGTTGAAAAGCGTAGTAGAAAAGCATCAGCCGGATATTGTTTTTCATTTGGCCGCTCAGCCCTTAGTACGAACGTCTTACACTGAACCGGAAGACACCTTTCTTTCGAATGCTATTGGCACCATGAACTTGCTGGAAGCGTGCAGAACGCTCAACAAAAAGGTAAGCATCGTTTGTATTACTACCGATAAAGTGTATCACAATAACGAATGGGTGTACGGATATCGCGAGGTAGATGCATTAGGCGGCTATGATCCTTACAGTGCCTCTAAAGCTTGTGCTGAAATTATCATCAACTCGTATCGAAAATCATTCTTCAATCCGGAAAAAGATGGGGTAGTTCAATTAGCCAGCGCTAGAGCAGGCAACGTTATTGGTGGTGGCGATTGGGCGGCTTATCGTATCGTTCCCGATTTTATTCAAGCTTTAGCCGGAAATCAAAAACTAATTATTCGCAGTCCTCGCTCTGTTCGGCCTTGGCAGCACGTATTGGAGCCGCTTTCAGGATACTTGTATTTGGGCATGAAATTGCTTCAGGGCGAAAAACAATGTTGCGATGCTTGGAACTTTGGTCCAGATGATGAAAACATCGTTGACGTAAAAACCCTTGTTGAAAAAGCATTAACCTTTTGGCCCGGAGGCAGCTATGAAATTCAAGAAGATAAAAACGCACCACACGAAGCGGGCTTATTGAAGTTAGACTGCAGCAAAGCTAAACATGTGCTGAAATGGTTCCCTGTATTGGATTTCACGCAAACCATGGCGTTAACAGTGGATTGGTACAGAGACTACAATAGCAATTCATCCGATATAAGAAGCCGAACGCTTGCCGACCTTAACGTTTACACCAATACTGCAAAAAACAGGCAGGCAAACTGGATATCTTAACGCCATGAACCTTCTTTATTTAAGCTATTGGGGCATAAATGACGGACTCACACATTCAACTATTTTTCCGCATCTGAAAATACTGAATGGCTTTGAGAACATTACCTCTATTACCTTTTGTACAGTGGAGCGCGATGGGAAAAAAGTAGACTATGCTGGTCCCAAAAGCGACAAAATCCATTTTCATCCGCTGTATAGCAAAAACATAAAACCGGCAATACTCAACAAGGTCCTCGATTTTATTGATATGCCGAATGCATTGGCCGATATTTGTCGTCAGCAGAACATCGATAAAATATTGGCGCGTTGTGCTCCTGCCGGTGCATTGGCATGGAAAGTGTTCGAAAAAACGCAAACCCCTTTTGTGGTTGAATCGTTCGAGCCACACTCAGATTATATGTTGGAGTCAGGGGTTTGGTCGTCAACCAACCCAAAATATCTTTTTGAAAAGCACTGGGAGAAAAAACAAAAAGAAACAGCAGCGGCATTAATTACGGTTTCGCACAATTACAAGCAGCAATTGTTACAAGAAGGTGTAGCGCCTGAAAAGGTATTCACTATACCTTGTTGCGTAGATATGGATCGCTTCAACTTCTCTTCGGAAGCTAGAACAGCAATGCGCACGCGATTGGGAATAGCCGACAACATGAAAGTGGCTGTTTATGTAGGAAAGTTCGGAGACATTTATTACAAGGAGGAAGCTTTCGCCATCATTAAATCTGCATTCGACTTTTTTGGCGACTCCTTTTTCATGATTATTCTTTCGCCTCAAAACAAACAGGAAATTTTGGATGCACTTGCGAAAGTAGGCGTGCCCATTGCTCGTGTTTTTGTTGACTGTGTGCCCCACCAAGAAATCCCTAATTATCTTTCGGCCGCTGATTTTGCCATTTCTTTCGTTAAGCCTGCAAATTGTAGAAAGTTCTGTTCGCCTATTAAAGATGGAGAATATTGGGCTGTTGGTTTGCCTATCTTTATGACTGAAGATATTGGAGACGACTCCGATATCGTAAAGGCAAATGAATTTTCCGGATACATCTTCAACCCCGATTTTTCCGACTTACACAAAGGCTTCGCGCATATGCAAAAAATTACCGCCTCAGGTTCTCATGCCGAAACCATAGATAAGAACAGAGCCATTGCTGCAGCATATAGAAATTCCAGTATTGCCAGCCGAATATACAAGACAATTTTCGGCTAAACGTGTCCGTTTTAACATGCCCGATATTTCTCATTTTTCACCCTTCACTCTTGTGGTTATTGTGTCCTATTTTTTACAGATTATTACACATAAAAGAATAAATTTGCGCGAAATCATCTATTGTCGTTTAAAACAAAAGTAAATGAAATCATTAGTAACAGGAGGTGCGGGTTTTGTTGGAGCACACGTAACTGCAGAATTGGTAAAGCTAGGTCACGAAGTTATTGTGCTTGACGATTTGAGTGGCGGTTTTGAAGAGAACATCGACCCAAAAGCTACATTCGTAAAAGGATCTATCATGGATCATGCGCTTTTAGCCGACCTGTTCGAAAAACATCAGTTTGATTACGTTTATCATTTGGCGGCATACGCTGCTGAAGGGCTTAGTCACTTCATTAAACGATTCAATTACAACAACAACCTTATTGGCTCTGTAAACATTATCAACGAGTGTATTAAAAATAAAGTGAAATGCCTTGTATTCACGTCTTCTATTGCTGTTTATGGCGCGGGTAAACCTCCGTTAAGAGAAGACATGATTCCCGTTCCTGAAGATCCATATGGTATCGCAAAATTGGCTGTTGAAATGGAATTGCGTGTATCCCATGAAATGTTTGGCTTAAACTATGTGATTTTCAGACCACATAACGTATATGGTGAATACCAAAACCTTGGCGACCGATACAGAAATGTAGTAGGTATTTTCATGAACCAACTCATGCAAGGCAAAGAGTTGTCGGTATTTGGCGATGGTCTTCAAACCCGCGCATTTAGTTATGTTGGAGATATTGCTCCGCATATTGCCAACGCTGTAAACATTCCGGAAGCGTATAATCAGGTATTCAATATTGGTGCCGACAAAGACTATACTGTTAAAGAACTAGCATATACTGTAATGGACGCTATGGACATTAAAGGAGAATTGCGTCACCTTCCGGCAAGAAATGAGGTAACACATGCCTATTCCGACCACTCTAAAGCGCATCGCGTTTTTGGTGATTCTGCTAACACAACGCTGATTGATGGTTTGCGAAAAATGAAAGACTGGGCAAAAGCAACCGGCATCAAAAAAAGCTCTACATTCGAGAATATTGAAATCACGGAAAAGTTGCCAAGCTTTTGGTTAGAAGATTAATTACTGTTTGTGAAATCGATTTACTTTCTCACGCTTCACCGTCCCGATCGTTCGCCTAGTCAACGTTTTCGGTTCGAACAATATATAAACCACTTAGCGCAAAACGGGTTTAAGCCGCTTCACTTTTTCCTTTTAAATCAGGATGACGATAAAGCCTTCTACGGAAAAAGCAAGTTCTCTAAACTGCTTATTCTATTGAAAAGTGTTTTGCGATTATTCCAATTGTATTTCTCGATCGAAAAGGGATGTATTGTTTTTGTTCAACGCGAATGCTTTATGTTGGGCACTTCTTTTTTCGAAGGGTTATTCAGCCGTAAAGGCAAACTTGTTTTCGATTTTGATGATTCTATTTGGTTGCAGAACGTGTCAGAAGCGAATAAAAACTTAGCCTTTTTGAAAAACCCGGCTAAGACATCTGAAATTATAAAGCTATCTCGTTTAGTGTTTGCCGGAAATGCCTATTTAAAAAACTACGCATCGCAATTTAATTCAAATGTTGTAATTGTTCCTACAACCATTGATACGAACGAATACAAGCCATTGAAACAGCAAAACACATCGGTAGTGATTGGTTGGAGTGGAAGCGTGACTACAATTCAACACTTCGAGTTTGCATTACCGATTCTAGAGGCGATAAAGGAAAAATACGGAAACAAAGTTTCTTTTAAAGTGATTGGCGATGGCAATTACAGAAATGAGAAGCTTGGTATAGTTGGGTTGCCGTGGAAAAAGGAAGATGAAGTGAAAGAAATTTCGTCTTTCGACATTGGCTTCATGCCTTTGCCTAATGACGAATGGGCAAGTGGCAAGTGTGGACTGAAAGGTCTGCAATATATGGCGCTTGAAGTGCCTACAATAATGTCTCCTGTTGGCGTAAACTCCGAAATTATACAGCAGGGCGAAAATGGTTATTTAGCCGAAACCCAAGAGGAGTGGGTAGAAAAACTTTCATTGCTCATTGAAGACGAACAATTACGCCTTAAACTAGGGAAGGCCGGAAGAGCTACTGTTATTGACAAATTCTCCGTTATTGCTTGGCAAAACAAATACATAGAACTGTTCAATGGGTTAAGCGCGAGCAATTAAATCAATTGTGTTTTGTTTTTTCCCTACTTGCTCGCCAATATATTCTTCTACTTTCTTATTCAAGTTCACAACAATTGGAAATTTTAGCGCATGATTGTCATCGTATATTTTCAAGACAAGCTTTTCAGATATTGAAGACGGCTTTAAACATATGGAAAGACTAGTTTCTCTATCTTTACAAATTGAAACCAACAATAAAACATGTGAATTGGCCGCTCTTCATAGAAATTTTGACATAGCAGTTGATGTATACAATACCGTTTTAAGTAATCCCCCTTTTCTTGCAAACAAGCGTTCCTGTGTTGCTTTTTGCCGGTTTTTGGTTTAAAAGAATAGCTTTATAACTTGTTTTGAATCTCTATTAAAGTATGTTAGCGACATATAAAGACTTAAACGCTAAGAAACGCTTGTTTTACTTTCGCAATCTATGTCATGCCCAAAATATTGATTTTAGCCAACCACAGAAAAGGAAGATCTCCCGGGCAAAGGTTTCGGTTTGAACAATATTTGGATATGTTAGAACAAAATGGTTTTGAGATAACCTTTTCCAACTTTATTGACGAGACCGATGATAAAAATTTTTATGCACCGGGCAATTACTTTGGGAAAATTGGAATTTTAATAAAGAATATTCTTATTCGAACAAAAGAATCGCTATTTGCCTCTAGGTATGATATTGTTTTTATCTATCGTGAAGCGACTATGATAGGCTCCTCTTTTTTTGAACGATGGATGGCTAAATCAAAAGCAAAGTTGATTTTTGATTATGACGATTCAATATGGCTGCCAAATGTTTCAGAAGGCAATAAGGCATTGGCGTTTCTCAAGCGTCCTGAGAAAACAAAAGAAATTATTAGCGTTTGCGATGTTGTTTTTGCAGGCAACGAATATCTTAAACAATATGCATTGCAATACTGCAAAGATGTAGTTGTTGTTCCTACCACCATTGACACCAGCTATCATGTTCCACAAAAAACGCAAAAAGAAAAAGTTTGTATTGGTTGGACAGGTACGCAAACAACCATTCCTCATTTTTTGTCCATTCAAAAAGCCCTTGAAATCGTTTTTCAAAAGTATCCCGACCGAGTTTACTTTAAGCTTATTGCAGAAAAAAACATTGAAATTCCGGAGTTGAATTTACGAACAACCCTGTGGAACAAACAAGATGAGATTGCTCAGTTGTCAGAAATCGATATCGGAATAATGCCACTGCCGGACGACCAATGGACTAGAGGGAAATGCGGCTTTAAAGGATTGCAGTTTATGTCGTTAGGCGTTCCTACAGTAATGAGCCCCGTGGGTGTAAACAACGACATTATTATGCATGGGGAAAACGGATTTTTAGCAAGTACCGAACAAGAGTGGATAAGCTTACTCTCGGTGTTAATTGAAAACAGAAGCCTTCGTGAACAATTAGGTCAACAGGGAAAAAAAACAATTGAGACAAACTATTCGGTTATTGCAAATGAGCAGAAGTATTTAGATCAAATGAAGCGCATTGCAAAAATGACAAAGCAATAGCACATTTTATTTTTTCCCTACCTGCTCACCTATATATTCTTCTATTTCTTTATTCAGGCCCACAACTTCAGGGAGTTTCAGCTCTTGATTCCCAAAATATACTTTCAAATCAAATTGGTAGGGCATAAAATAAAACATGAGCGCAGTTGCAATTTTGGATTTTGCCTCGGCTTGATATGCTTTCATACGCTCTAGCTTTATCGGCAAAAAAACAGCCATGTCTTTATTGGCTGAAGACTGCAACTCTTTCTCGGAAACGCCTTTTATAGTTGATGTATAGCGCACAACCTTATACTCTATAACCCACGTTTTAGGAAGCATCGCTTCAATTTGATTTCCATTTTTATTGATTTTATAAAAGTGGGTGTCTAGGTTTGTGCCATATTTTGCAATTACGTTTACCGTTAACGTTGGGCTATCTGTTTTTGAAATGGACGACAAGGCGAACAATGCAGGAGTTTCCTCTGCCGTGATTGGAAAAGTAAGCATGGTATCTACTTCTACATAACTTCGATTAACTAGGTTTTTAATGGTTGGATAATTGGCCACTAAACCATCGCGAACCCTATTGGAACCGAAGTAAAATCCCGCAAAAGCTGTAGCGATAAGCAAAACAAAGAGAAAAAAATATTTTAGCATCTATTCTTTGGGGTTGAATTATAACTTATTCTTTGTTCTGTAGGCTTCAATTCTATCGCGCACTTTATACGATGCCGGCTCGCGATGTATTTTTTCGGGAGTGGTTTCAAACATGTCTTCATCTTCGCTAGCAACAGTATAAATATCGGAGGTTTTCACTACCCAAACATTCGTAGTTTTTCCTCGTCTGGCAAAGGCTTCTTTTGCAAAAAGCACGGCCATATCTACAGAAGGTGCATGAACTACTCCCACATGCACAGCTTGTTTACCTTTCTTTTCTTGATGAAACACCTCCCACGTAATCCAATGGGTGTTGGTGTTTTGTTCTCCATCCGTTACTTTTTTCAAGTCTAAACGATTCACGCGTGGGTCTAAAGATGTTGGTTGTTGGCTCATACTATTCTGGCTATAGAAATACTCAAATTGGATTCAAAAAACTTATTCTTCAACGGCAATCACCTCCGTTACTTCCGGCACCATTCGCTTCAAAAGACCTTCAATACCCCCTTTCAAGGTCATCGCTGCAGAAGGACAACCACTGCAAGAACCTTGCAAAGAAAGACGCACTACACCTTCCGAAAAACTGCGAAACTCTATGTAACCTCCATCGCCTTCTACCGCAGGTCTTACATACTTGTCTAACAAGTCTTTAATTTTTGCTTCCGGATCATCGCTAGCTTGTGCCTTAGGAGCTTCGCCTTTTTCCAACAAAGCATTACTCACAATAGGGCGATCGGAATACACAAACTGCTTAATTACTTCTTTCAACTCCGGGGTAATTTCATACCAATCGTAGTCGGGTTTTTTTGTAATGGTTAAAAAGTTATTCGATATAAAAACCGACTGCACGAAAGGCACAGTAAATAGCTTAGCCGCCAATTCCGATTCACTGCAAGCTTCTGCTGATTTGAACTCGGCATAATAGTTCGGTAGCAAATGTAAGTTGGTTACAAATTTCAAACTCTCGGGGTTAGGTGTAGCTTCCTGATAAATTTCCAGGTTCATTGTTTCTTTCTTTTCCATAAATTTTTTCAACGTTGATAAGATTGACATATACTTATTCTTTCACCAATTTGATTTGCTTCACAGCGTCATTCGTCTTGATAATCAGTATGTAAACTCCGGCATCTTCGATGCGTAGGTCAAAACTATATTTTTTGTCTGATATATTTTTGCCAGTTTCATGATGTGCGATGGTTTTGCCCTGAACGTCAATAACATCAATGGCAACAGGCGACTTTTCTTCGTGTTCCAAGGCAATATGAAAGATTGCTTTGCTTGGATTTGGGTAAACAGCAACTGAAGAAAGAATAGCAGACGTGTTAATTCCTAAACCCTTCGGCAAGTCCAGCGTTTGCCATATATCGGCCTCGCAACCTTGATTCGTTTTTGTTTTTAGATGCACTGCAAAGCTGCTGTTTGCTTTATATTGATGTACCGGAAATTGCGCTGTGCTGGAATCGCCATCACCAAAGGTCCAATGCCATTCATCGGGAATTGACTTACTTCGATCGATAAAGCGAAAAACACGATTCGTCCAATCAATGGTGTCGATTTGAAAAGCAGCTTCGCAACAGTTGCTCCTTTGTTGGGTTAGGGTAATTTTTCCGTACACCACATTATTGTCGCGGTTCAAATCGGCAATACGCTGCAGCGGATCAAAGTTGGCAAAGATGTAATAATCACCATTACAAAGCGAAGAGTCGAGCGCAATGCTTTGTCCATCGAGGTTATACTCATACAAATCGGCATAGCCCACTGAAATGCCTTGCATGGAAAAGCCGGTAGCGCCATAAGTAGCTCCTAGTCCGGCATTATGAAAATCGGACGAGGTGTAAATTTTGTTGTTGTATTCACATGCTTCAAACGTATTGTCGCAGCGCAAATGATCGTAGATGGCGAACGAAACTTTTTCTCCGCGGGCAAGCATAGGCCATTGCAAAGGATCGGTTTCCGGACCACCAATACGCAAACTGTTTTCTGTAATGTTATCGACATGCAAATGCTGATGCCCCAAAGCTGCATGGAAACCCATGGTGCCGATTAGCGTGTCTTTATAATCGAAAAACCCAAAACTGTTTTTGATATAAATCCGCTGATTTACTTTTTGTTTGGAATAACTACCGTCCGGACATTGTTGCACGCCTCCCACCACACTATCGCCACAATACCATTGCCCGGTGCCAACGAGTTCAAGCGGCCCAAAGCCAATGTTTGCAAGCATGTTGCTCACGCTAACACGCTGCGGTTTTTCCAAATAATGTCCAAAGCCTAACGCTGAATCAGAAAACCAATTTTTGGAAATCACCATATCGGGCAACAGCCAACAATTTTGTTGAACTGTACTATCCGGACAAGCACAATTTGTTGCATTAAAAATATTGCAAAGTGCATTGGTGGTGAGTTTAGGAGCAGGAGCCGATGAGCCGAAATGTAAACTCCAGCTCCGTACAAAACCGCTGTCGTTTTGAATCCCGTCATTCACCGCCAACTTCCAAGTACCATTCGGATTTTGTCCGTTATTTACAAAACCAATATTTTGCCGTGGGTAAAAAGTATCTCGAAACGCGAAGGAATCTTGTTGTGCGGCAACAACCATTAATGCCGTTCGTGTGGCACTCATCGAAAAAAAAGTACTGTCGAAATTTTTGCCGAAGCTTCCTCCTGCAGCATTCACGAGCTCTACTGTAGTTCCATCGGGTGCAATTAGGGTTACGATTAAATCTTGCACCTTAGGATGCCTAATGTCGAACATAATCATCTTCAGTCCGAATGCAGAATCAATAGCCGTTTGAGGAAGGGCAACCGGTAAATAAAACTTCGCTCCGCTGATGCTGTGATCGGGGATTAATCCACCAATAGTATCGGAAAAAACCTGCGCATTCAACAGCAAAACCATAGCGGTAAAAAGCGTGGTGAATACTGTTTTCATGTTCGAAATACTATATTTATAAAATGATACTACGGGTCAAAGTTAAACCAAATTCAAGAATAGATACTATAGAAAAAGAACCGGATGGCGGCTACAAGGTGCGTATCAGAGAACAACCCATTGAAGGTAAAGCCAATAGGTATTTAGTTTCCTTTCTCGCGAAGGTTATCGGCATACCCAAATCAAGCATTGATGTAGCCAAAGGAGAAACGAGCGCTTTTAAAACGTTGCAAATTGCTGCAGACGAGGATGTTGTTCTTGAAAAGCTGAACGCAAGTATTAAAACGACCTAGTTCCTATTGCTTCTTTAATCAAATCATATGCAAAGCCTTTGCCCAAAAGAAAACGAATTAGCTTTTGTTTTCTATCGGAAGCGGTTTCGCCTTTAATTGACTTAACTTTTCGATCGATTAATACCTGCATTTTTTCAATTAACAACGGCTTTTGAAGGTCTTCAATCAATGGCTGGAAAACTTCTACAGATATGCCTTTGGCTTTTAATCCCATTTCAATCTTTTTTGGTCCCCAACTGCGGTTGGCTTTCGAACGAACGAACGAGGCCGCATATCGCTTTTCCGATAAAAAACCATCTTCTTCCAACAGCTGCAAATAGGCGCTAAATTCTTCCTGCGGTATCTCTAGTTTTCGGCATTTCTCGGCAACGTCTTTGCGGCAGCGCTCACTGTAAGCACAGAAATTGGTGAGTTTTTCGTATTTAAACTTATCGATCACGCTGCTATTGCTGTTTAAACGGAAAAGTACAACAATAAAGCACATCTTAATTTGTGATTTTAGCGCATTCCCTAAATATCATCTAAAACAGCGTTAAAATTTTTTATTTTCACGACCTATTTTTTGAAACATTCAACAGATAATGCACATTTACCTCAAAACCAGTAATACATGAAGAAACTACTAGCTCTTTCGTTCGGAACAATCAGTCTTTTGGCGCAAGCACAAAAAGCAGATAAGTCTGCTGTTATTTTTACTGTTGCTTCGCAACCCGTAACTGTTGGTGAGTTTGAATATGTTTATACCAAGAATAACATCAACAATCAAGCAAACTATAGCGAGCAATCGTTGAATGATTACTTGAAACTCTATGAAAACTTTCGTTTGAAAGTAAAAGAAGCAGAGGCTTTGCACTTAGACACTATCTCCACATTGAAAACGGAACTGGATGGCTATCGAAAACAATTAGCGAAGAATTATTTAACCGATCGAGAAATTTCAGACCAATTGATTCAAGAAGCTTACGATCGTTCGTTGAAAGAAGTGCGTGCTGCGCATATTTTGGTAAAGTGCGATGAAAACGCAAATCCTGCCGACACCCTAGCGGCATACAAAAAAATCACCGATATCCGTAAGCGTATTTTGAAAGGGGAAGACTTCGGCAAATTAGCGCAAGAATTATCAGACGATCCTTCGGCCAAACAAAACAAAGGAGACATTGGATATTTCACCGTTTTTCAAACGGTATATCCATTTGAATCGGCTGTATACACTACAAAACCCGGAGAATTGTCTATGCCGGTAAGAACGATGTACGGATACCACTTAGTAAAAGTAATTGCGGATCGAGCGGCACAAGGCGAAGTACATGTTGCGCATATCTTACGTAAGTTCCCGGAAAATGCAACTGAAGCACAAAAGGTAGAAACCCGTAGATTCATCGACTCGATTAATGCTTTACTAACGAACGGTAAAATTAGTTTTGATGATGCGGTAACTGCTTTTTCTGAAGACAGAACGTCTAAAAGCAAAAATGGAGAATTGCCTTGGTTTGGCACAGGCCGAATGGTTCCTGAGTTCGAAGCTGCCGCTTTTGCCCTAAAAGCAGATGGCGCTGTTTCTTCACCGGTTCAAACTGCCTATGGATGGCACATCATTAAACGGCTAGAGCGAAAATCATTGCCATCGTTTAGCGAAGTGAAAAACGAATACAAGAAAAAAGTAGAACGCGATGCCCGTTCACAAGTAGCAAAAACTAAGTTATTAGAGCGCATCAAAAAAGAATATAACTTCCAAGAAAGTGTAGCCAACCGTAAAACATTTTATGCAATTGTTGACAGTTCTTTAGAGCGTGGACTGTTCAAAGCAGATAGCATCAAAATGCCATTAAACAACTACTTATTCTCGTTCGCGGGAATTAATTTCGGCTCTAAAGATTTTGCCCAGTTTATCGAGAAATACGGACGTAGAAGATCCGACAAATCAAAAGAGGGATTGTTGAACGAGTACTACGACAATTTTGTTACTCAAAAATGTATGGAGTACGAAGAGTCGCAATTAGACAAGAAGAAACCTGAGTTTGCAAGTTTATTGAAAGAGTATCGCGATGGTATTTTGTTGTTTGAATTAACCGACCGTAAAGTATGGGGTTATGCCTTGAAAGATACTGCCGGACTCGAAAAATTCCATGAAGCCAACAAAACAAAATATATGTGGGGAGAGCGCGCTGATGTCGAAATTTTCAATTGTTCAGATAAAAAAATTGCTGAAGCTGCTCGTAAAATGGCGCTCAAAAACAAATCTGCCGGAGATATTCAATTGAAGCTTAACTTAACAAATGCGCAAAGCAAAGTATCTGTGATTAATGGTAAATACGAAAAAGGACAGTACGATGTTGTAGACAAAATTGAATGGAAACCGGGTACAACTGCAGTTGTTGCACTAAACGACAGCAGCTACCAATTTATTCGCGTGAAGGCCATTGCACAACCGGAACCAAAATCGTTGAAAGAGGCAAAAGGCTTTGTGGTATCAGACTACCAAGAATATTTAGAGAAAAAATGGTTGGCAGAACTTCGCGAGCGCTATCCTATTGCTTTAAACAAAGATGTTTTCAACTCTTTAATCAAGAAATAAATTGAAAAGTATTGTTTTGCCTTTTTTCTTAATTGGAAGTATGATGAGCTGCAAGAAAGCTTGCGTGGACTGTTCCTCCTCTACAGCAGCTTTCAAAGGCACTGTTTGCAAAAGCGAGTATGTTGCCGGTGCCGGCTCAACTGCAGGAGCGCCATCTTGGTCGGCCTATCGCGAGGTGTTGATGACAACAGGTTGTACTGATGCCCAATAAAACGTTAACAAATGAAATTTTTATTTGCTTTTTTCTCTTTGATTGTAACACTAAGCGCATGTAACAAATGTGGACATTGCGAACTAAACGGCTCATCTGATAATTATTATTGTGAAGGAAGCAGCAAAGAAATTTACGAGGCCACTAAAACCGTTTGTGAAAAGGCCGGTGGCACATGGGTTGTAAAATAAACCAACCTAGGATTTGCGAATTTTCAGCCATCTAAAACAGATGGCTTTTTTTATAATTTCAAATAGGCATATACCGAATTTTTTATCTTGCGCATCATGAAAACAAGAGAACCTAAAATACTGGAAGGCGTTAGTATTACTGAAATGTCGAGCGAAGGTAAAGGCATCGCAAAAATTGACGGTAAAGTCTATTTTGTTCGAGGCGCTGTTCCGGAAGACGTTGTAGATATCAGAGTAAAAAAGAGCAAGAGTTCTTATGCAGAAGCGGATATACATCAATTGATTACCCCCTCTTCATTACGAATTCGGCCTTCATGCGAACATTTTGGCACCTGTGGGGGCTGTAAATGGCAACATATAGGCTATCCTACTCAGTTGGCCTATAAAACAAAAATTGTTGAAGATGCTTTTAATCGAATTGGAAAGTTAGACGTAAAAAACATCAATCCGATATTGGGTTGCGATGAATCCTTTTACTATAGAAACAAATTAGAATTTGGCTTTACAGATAGAAAGTGGTTAACGTTGGAAGAAATTAATGGCGGTGGAGAATTTGACCGCAGAGGCGTTGGTTTTCATGTGCCGGAAAGCTTCTCTGGTGTTTTAGACATTCAGCAATGTTGGCTACAAGGTGGCGACTCAAATGCTATCAGAAATAAAGTACGACAATTCGCTATTGCAAACGATTACTCCTTTTTTGATTTAAAGAACCAGGGCGGCTTCCTGCGAAACTTAATCGTTCGAACATCTAGCGTTGGTGAAACTATGGTGTTGTTAAGCGTAGCGGAAGACAACAAGGAAAAGATAAATGCGATTATGCGATTTATTTTGCAAGAATTTCCTTCGATTAACTCGCTACAATATTTGGTGAATAAAAAGCGGAACGATACGATCTACGATCAAGAACCCATTGTTTTTCATGGTAAAGATCATATTATTGAACAACTGGGTCGATATCAATTTAAAATCAACCCGAAATCCTTTTTTCAAACCAATACTGCACAAGCCGAGAAGTTGTATGCTGTTACAAAGGAGTATGCACAACTAACCGGAACTGAAAATGTGTTTGACTTATATACAGGCGTTGGAAGTATCGCCCTTTATGTTTCGGATGCTTGTAAGACGGTTACCGGAATTGAACAGATTGAAGCGGCTATCGAAGATGCAAAAGAAAACGCCAGGCTAAATCAGGTAACCAACTCAACATTCTATGCAGGAGATGTACGGATGTTGTTGAACCAAGAGTTCATTGCCAAACATGGGAAGGCAGATGTAGTGATTACTGATCCTCCCCGCGCAGGCATGCATGACGATGTAGTAAAAACGTTACTTGAGCTCGAAAGTAGGCGGATTGTGTATGTAAGTTGTAACCCGGCAACTCAGGCGCGAGATCTGCAATTGCTTTCAGAAAAGTACAGTGTGTCGGCAATACAACCTGTAGATATGTTTCCGCAAACCACACATATTGAAAATGTAGTGCAGCTCGACTTATTTCCAAAGTAGACCTCTTTCGATTTATTGTTGCGCATAAATAGATAAAATAAGTGTTTATCTTTGGTCACATATGCGGCCAAATTTTTACTCTCTTGTTGATCTTTTTGCGCCATTATACCTCCTGTTGTTTTACTTTCTTGCGGAACGTATAGTGGCTAAAAACAACAATAACCTATTGTATAAAAAATATTTTATCGGTGGCTTTTGGTATAAAATGTTCGGTTCGTTTTGTTTTTATTTAATCTATGCGTTCTATTATCGCGGAGGCGACTCTTGTACCTATTTCATTAATGGTACCGTTTTCAACGAGTACATGCTCTTTGAAAACTTTGGCGATGGGCTTCGCGTGATTTTTTCCAATTTCTCCGGATACGAAAACTTTCCTGCTTGGGTCTATTATAAATCTGCATATGTTTATGGAGAGGGCTATATCCTGATTGATAGTCGAGCGCTTCTAACAGCGAGGATATCTTCAGTGGTGAGTATTTTTTGTTTAAACTCCTATTTATGTACAAACCTTGCCTTTGGATTCTTGAGCTATATAGCCGTATTTAAACTATTCACCTTGTTTTGTCGGCTTTACCCGGAATGGTCGCAGGGGCTTTCGTTTGCCTTTTTGAAAGTTCCTTCGGTTATTTTTTGGGGATCGAGCGTTAATAAAGACACTATTTGCTTGTCCATGCTATGTATACTCATTTACGCCTTTTATAAGGTCTTTATTCAACTTAATATTTCGTTGAAATATCTGCTGGTGTTGCCTTTGTGTACCTATGTTATTTTTAGCATTAAAAGCTATATTCTTGTAGCAGCAATCCCAGGGTTGGTCGTATTTCTATTAATAAACTATCAAAACAAAATGCTCAGTGGCGCAGCTCGATATCTTTTTACTCCTTTCTTGGTTGCAATTTCTGTTGTCTCTCTACTTCTGCTTTACCAAACGCTAAGTGATACTTTTTCTGAATTTTCGGCCGATAACTTGGCTAAAAAAGCCGAAGGATTCCAAAGCTGGCATACACAATTACAAGACGAATCCGGTGGCTCGGGATATTCGTTAGGAGAAATGGATTTTAGTGCAGGTTCTATTTTAAGAACATCTCCCTTAGCTTTAGCCATTACTCTTTTCGGCCCATTTCCTTGGCAAGTAAGAAATGCTGTAATGTTTTTATCCTCGCTAGAAGGCATGTATTTTTTTTATCTGTTTTTAGTGGCTTTTAGCTCTAGTTATGGGCTAAGTAAAATTGGTAAAATTGGAGTAGAGCCAGTTTTGCTGTTTTGTTTGCTCTTTACTGTAATTCTAGGTATTTCCGTTGGGCTTACCAGTTTTAATTATGGCGCATTGGTTCGTTTCAAAATCCCACTTATGCCTTTCTTTGCCTCTTTTTTAGTGTTATTGCGGCAGCCCCTTAAAAAGACTCAAAAGTAAACACACCCGTGTCTATTGGTGTGCATTTGAGCTATAAAATGCATTAATGCTTTCGGTTACTTGAAACACGTCTTCCGTTGTTAGTTCGCTATAAAATGGAAGACGTAACAGCCTTTCTGTGAATTTGTCAGCATTCTTCAAAATGCGACTGTCGTGATAACGAGCATAAAACGGGCTTTTGTGCAGACTTAAATAGTGAAAGGCTGAGGCTATGTGTCGATGCTTTAAGAAGGCTATAAGTTGTGTTCTTTCCTCAGCGGATTGTGTAATTATACAGAACAAATTCGCATTGTGCTGTTTGGTGAATGCCACGGGCAATAAGCCGATTTTTTGATTATCCGCTAGAGGCTGAAGTTGCTGGTGATATTGAAGCCAAACCTTTTGTCGTTGCGATTGTATTTGTTCTATTTGTTCTATTTGTGCCCACAAAAAGGCGGCAATCATATCTGAAGGCAAAAAAGAAGAACCTACATCGGTCCATTCGTATTTGTTTACTTCGCCTCTTGAAAACATACCCCGATTTGTTCCTTTTTCTCGAATTATTTCTGCCCTTTCAAAAAACTGCTCATCGTTTATCACTAAAAGGCCACCTTCTCCGGAAACAATGTTTTTCGTTTCATGAAAAGAAAAGGCAGCCAGATGGCCGATACTTCCCAGCGGTTTACCTTTGTAGAAGGAATCTATTGCTTGTGCCGCATCTTCCACAACATATAACTTGTGCCGTTGAGCAATATCCATAATTTCGTCCATTTCACAAGCAATACCTCCATAATGCACAACTACTATAGCTTTGGTTTTAGGGGTGATTAGTGATTCTATTTTTGAGGCGTCTATATTCGGACTATACTCTTCAGAATCAGCAAAAACAATTTTAGCTCCCCTTAGTACAAAAGCATTTGCCGTTGAAACAAAAGTAAAAGAGGGTACAATAACTTCATCTCCGGGCTGTATGTCAAATAATATCGCAGCCATCTCCAACGCATCGGTGCAGGAAGTCGTCAACAAACATTTGTTAAAGCCATAATGGTGTTCAAAAAAAGCCTGGCATTTCTTTGTGAAAACACCATCCCCTGCAAGGCTTGAAGATGCTATCGCTTCAGAAATATAGCGAATCTCTTGCCCTGTTATGTAGGGTTTGTTGAAAGGAATTTTTTTCATTTCGTTATTCATGTTTGTTCTCTATCGTTGCTCTTCCGTATTGCATTTAAAATTATAATTTTGAAAGAGCGCTATCTCTGAACAAAGTATTCTATTGCTTTTCTTCGGAAATACAGCGCGTGAACTTTTTCCGTTTTCGACTCTAAAATAAAAACTAATTGCTCTCGCTATGAAACAATTTGAAAAAGTGCTTGTCCTTGCACCACATACCGATGACGGAGAACTGGGCTGCGGAGCAACAATACACAAGCTTTCCGAGGCCGGGGCAGAAGTTTTTTATGTAGCCTTTTCCATTTGCACACGTTCTCTCCCAGAGCATTTACACCCAATGACGTTGGCCGAAGAAGTAAAAAAAGCAACAGAACTTTTGGGCGTAAAAAAAGAGAACCTCATTCTTTACGATTATGATGTTCGTCATTTCCCCTCTATCCGTCAAACACTTTTAGAAGATATGGTGATGCTAGAAAAAAAGATTAAACCGGACCTCGTGCTTATGCCTTGCTCAACCGATATTCACCAAGATCACCAAACAATATATGCTGAAGGATTACGGGCGTTCAAACAAACAACTATTCTTGGCTACGAATTACCTTGGAACAATTTGAGTTTTACCACCAATACCTTTGTTACCCTCTCCGAAAACAACGTACAACAAAAAATTAAAGCACTCAATGAATACGAATCTCAAAAAGCGCGGTCGTATTTAAATGCCGATTTCATTCGTTCGTTGGCTAAAACCCGCGGTGTACAAATCGCTGCCGATTATGCCGAAGCCTTCGAGTTAATACGATGGATTATTTAAATCTTCGCAGATTAATTTTTGTTGCTATTTTTCAAACATGAAAATTCTCGGCATTTCTGCTTTCTATCACGATTCGGCTGCTGCCATTTTAGTGGATGGAAAAATTATTGCCGCTGCACAAGAAGAACGTTTCTCTAGAATTAAACACGATGCCGCATTCCCTGTAAATGCAGTGAAATTTTGCTTGCGTCAGGCAGGTCTTTCTATTGACGATATTGATGCCATTGCATTCTACGATAAGCCACTTTTGAAGTTTGAACGATTATTAGAAACCTATTATGGCTTTGCCCCTAAAGGATTGTTTTCGTTCATTAAATCCATGCCGGTTTGGATAAAAGAAAAGCTTTTTCTAAAACGGATCATTCGCGAAGAGTTAGAGAAAATTGAATCGTTCGACAAACAAAAAATCAAGTTTCTTTTTCCCGAACACCATTTGTCGCATTCGGCTAGCGCCTTTTTTTCTTCACCCTTTGAAGAGGCCGCTATTCTTACCATTGACGGTGTTGGCGAGTGGACGACAGCATCCATCAGTAGAGGCAAAGGCAACACTATTGAACTCGTGAAGGAGCTGAGGTTTCCGCATTCTGTAGGATTGCTTTATTCCGCATTCACCTATTTTCTTGGTTTCAAAGTAAACTCCGGTGAATATAAACTAATGGGACTAGCACCCTACGGCAACCCCGATTCTCCGGATATTGAAAAATTTGTTCAACAAATTAAGGCTCATCTTGTCGATATAAAAGAAGACGGCTCCATTTGTCTCAATCAGGAATACTTTAACTACGCTGTGGGGTTGCGCATGGCCAAAGATGAACGATGGAAAAATCTGTTTGGCTTTCCACGAAGAGAAGAAGAAGAAGAGCTACAACAACATCACTGCAATTTGGGCTATGCGATTCAATTGGTAACAGAAGAAATTGTGCTGAAAATGGCCAAAGAAGCACAACGTTTAACCGGCTGCGAAAACTTATGTATGGCAGGAGGTGTAGCGCTAAATTGTGTGGCAAACGGCAAAATTGAACGGGCAAAACTTTTTAAACAATTGTTTATACAACCGGCATCAGGCGATGCAGGTGGGGCGCTAGGTGCTGCGCAAGCGGCAAACTATATTTTCTTCGAACAACCAAGAATCGTTAGCAACACTGAAGATGATATGCTCGGTTCTTATTTAGGTCCGGAGTTTTCGGATATGGATATTGCGTTGGATTTGAAAAAACAAAAAGCGGTGATAGAAAAGGTTGAGCCCTTTGATGTTTTGGCAACGAAGGTAGCAGCGCTTATAGCAGAAGGTAATGTGGTGGGCTGGTTTCAAGGGCGAATGGAATTTGGTCCGCGTGCGCTCGGCAACAGAAGCATTTTAGGTGATGCTCGAAACGAAGAGATGCAAAAAAAGTTAAACCTGAAAATTAAATATAGAGAGGGGTTCCGGCCTTTTGCTCCTTCCGTTTTAGCGGAAGACGCGAAAGCGTATTTCGACTTAGATGGCAGCTCACCTTACATGTTATTGGTAGCACCTATTACGCAACAACGAAGAAAACCGCTACCCGAAAACTATAATTCGTTACCACTGTTCGATAGGCTATATACACCTCGCTCCGATCTTCAATCGATAACACACATCGATTTTTCTGCGCGCATACAAACCGTACACAAAGCAACAAACCCTCGATATTATCGACTGTTGGAATCGTTCAAACAGCAAACCGGTTGCTCAGTAATCGTAAACACTAGTTTTAATGTGCGAGGCGAACCTCCGGTGTGTACGCCAACAGAAGCATACGCCTGCTTCATGCGAACCGAAATGGACTACTTGGTGGTTGGCGATTTTTTGCTCGACAAAAAAAAGCAACCGGTGTGGAGCGAAAAAGAAAATTGGCAGACTACCTTTGCAAAAGATTAATTTTAACTTTATAAAAAGCGGAATATGGACTTTCTAAAGGATTTGTGGGACTTCATGAAAGAGCGAAAAAAGTGGTGGCTCTTACCCATCATTATTGTTTTATTGTTGTTGGGCATTTTGGTTGTAATAGGCGGAAGCTCTGCAACAGCGCCATTTGTATACACTTTGTTCTAACTTTTCATGGATAAGCTCAACCGCGAAAAACAACTGGAAACCATGCTCACGATTGCCGTGGGCTTCTTCTTGGTGGCTTGGTCTACCAAAAACAAATATGTTTTTCTTTTTGCTTTACTGATTGGCGTAAGCGGAATGTTTTCAAAAACCCTCACCAAGTTTATTAGCAACGGGTGGATGAAAATAGGAGAAGCCATGGGAGCTGTCTCTTCAAGAATTATACTCTCCGCTATTTATTTTTTGATTCTTTTTCCTGTCGCTTTATTCTACAGAATAGGTCGAAAAGATACATTACAACTCAAAAAAACGGATGCCGGTTCCTACTTCTTCGCACGAAACCATAGCTATGATGCCAAGGACTTGAAAAATCCATGGTAATGGCACTAAGCATCCTTTTTCCGTGCGGGATTCCCAAAAACGACTGAATTAGCCGGCACATCTTTCAGCACCACAGCACCCATGCCAATCGTTGATCCCTCGGCAATATTCAACTTGTTTAGAATAGAAACCGAAGGTGCTACCCAGCAGTTTTCACCTATTTTAGTGCTTCCGGCAATCATGCTGTTGGCAATCACTAATGTATTTTTGCCTATCACTACGCCATGGGCGATATGTACAAGATTATCGATTTTCGCCCCTTCCGAAATAATGGTAGAACCCATTACAGCGCGATCAATACAGGTGTTGTTATGAATAGTTACATTGCTTTCCAAAACCACATTCCCCAAATGAGCAAATCGGCTGTATTGCCCGGAACTGTTCTTTGTATAACCGAATCCGACTCCGCCAATGGTGTTGTGCGTTCCAATGGTTACATTTTGTCCAATTACTGTATTTCTGTGTATCACCGTGTGGTGACCGATATAACAGTTTTCGCCCACAACAACACCTTCTTCAATAACCACAAAATGGCCAATATAACAGGAAGTCGGCACGTTTACTCCGGTATGAATCACAGCCGTTTTTTCTATACTAGGCGTCCACTTTTTTTCAAAAAAAGCACTTAATATTTGTTGAAAGGTTTCTCTGGGATGATTTACCAATAAAGCGTTTTGTGGTTTTTCCTTAAGTGTTTCATAACTCTTTTCGGACAGTACTAGTAACCCAATATCGGAACGAATTGCCTCTCGATTTTTTTCTATTGACGCCTCCGATAACCACATCACACTTTCACGCCAATCGCCCTTTTGCTCAAAATTAGCGGCATTGCTCAAAACACCGTTTTCATCGCCTAAAAAGCGATACTTTTCAAGTAGCGGGAATATTTCTTTTATTGTAAACGAAGACATTTAATAAAGTATATCTTTGAATTAATTAAACTTGCACATGAAAAATTTTGCACTAATAGGTGCCGCAGGATACATTGCTCCTCGTCACTTAAAAGCAATCAAAGATACAGGAAATAATTTGGTTGCCTCTTTAGATCGTTTCGATAGTGTTGGAATTATCGACTCCTATTTTCCCGATTCTAATTTTTTCACGGAATTTGAACGTTTTGATCGTTTTATCGATAAATATATCCGTTCTGATAATAAGCTAGATTACACTTCGGTTTGTACTCCTAACTATCTTCACGATTCGCACATCCGTTTTGGTCTACGACACGGTTCCGATGTCATTTGCGAAAAGCCATTAGTACTTAACCCATGGAATATTGACGGGTTGAAAGAAATGGAAAAAGACTATGGTAGCAAGGTGTGGAATATTTTTCAACTTCGCTTACACCCGGCCATCATTGCCTTGAAAAAGAAAGTGGAGGAAGCGCCTAAAGACAAAATTTTTGAGTTCGACCTTACATATATCACTTCCCGTGGAAATTGGTACTATCAAAGCTGGAAAGGCGATACCGCCAAATCCGGTGGAATTGCAACAAACATTGGTGTACATTTTTACGACATGTTGAGTTGGATTTTCGGAAAGGTAAAAACCAATGTTGTTCACGTGCACACGCATGATCGAGCAGCCGGGTTTTTGGAATTTGATCGCGCTAAAGTGCGTTGGTTTTTAAGTATCAATGCCGATACCATTCCTGAAGAACTTAGAGCACAGGGCAAAAGAACTTATCGCTCCATGAACATTGAAGGCGAAGAAATCGAGTTCAGTGATGGTTTTACCGATTTGCACACCACAAGTTATAAAGAAATTTTAGCGGGTCGTGGGTTTGGATTAGACGAGGCTTACGCTTCGATTGGGATTGTCCACGACATCCGTCACGCTACGCCAATAGGGTTGCAGGGCGACTACCACCCCTTTGCGAAACAAGCATTAGCAAAGCATCCGTTCGGATATTAATTGATTGCCTTTTCTATTTAGGCGCTATAACTTTAACATCGCTTTCAGCAAATGAAAAAACTGTTCGGTTTTATTGTTTTGATAGTGATGCTTTGGGCTGTTTTCAAAACATTTCATGCGCCCATTCTTCGGACTGCAGCACAGTTTTTGATACATGAAGACTCGCTTCAAAAGGCGGATGCCCTTGTTGTGCTCTCGGGTAGCGCTTTTGAACGCGGTAACAAAGGTGCTGAGCTCTTGCAAAATGGCTTTGCCCAAAAAATTATTTGCCCGGGAGGAAATCTAGATCTTAATTACTTCATTCTTTTTGGCGACTCTATTTACGAATGCGACATTACAAAGAAAAAAATTCTGCAATCCGGGGTGTCCGATTCGTCTGTCGTTTGTATCTATGACGGAACAAGTACTCAAGAGGAAGCGCAAGCAGTTAGGGCCTATTGCTTACTTCATCAGATTAAATCAATTATAGTCATCAGCACCTATTTTCATACCGCTCGCGTTAAGCGTGTGTATTCCAAAATTTTTGACGGCTCTGGTATTACCATTATTATTCGTGGTGCAAAATCAGTACATTACGATGAAAACCAATGGTGGCATAGCGAAGAAGGCCTCATCTCATTCAATAACGAATGGATGAAAACCTTTTACTATTTTCTTAAACATTAATTTAAAGCTATAACATGAAAAAGCTAATCGGTATAATAGTTGCGCTAGGCGTTATATATTTTATACTGCCATACCATGTGCAAATGGGACTGAAATATGTTTTTGCCGATGTAGATGATTATAAAATTTTTGATCAGCACATCGTGCACAAATCCACTGCACCGTCTCCTTGGGCTGAAGCTACAGACTATAACAAGAATGCGCCTTCTGCCGAATTGCTACACTTTTTTGACGAACGAAAAACATGTGCCTTTGTTGTTATTAAAGATAAACAAGTAGTGTACGAACGCTATGCTGAAGAGTATGGAAAAGAAACCATATCCGGTTCGTTTTCTATGGCAAAAACGGTGAATGCTTTATTAATCGGAAAGTTATTAGAGCAAGGAAAAATCAAATCGTTGGATGATGATGTAAAAGCCTATGTTCCTGAATTAACGGGCATTCCGGCCGGTAAACTCACCATTCGAAATGTAATGACCATGAGTGCCAATATCGACTGGAGTGAATCGTATTGGAATATTTTTTCGCTCACGGCCGAATCGTACTATGGAAACGACTTAGATAAACTCATGGGAAAATTAGTCCTTCGAAACGATAATCAACAGGGTAAGGTGTGGGAATACCAAAGTTGCTGCACGCAAATTTTGGGCTACATCATCCGAAATGCTACCAAAAAATCGATTGCCGAGAACGCTCAAGAATACTTGTGGCAGCCGCTTGGCGCGGAGAGCGATGCCATTTGGAGTGTCGATAAAAACGGTATGGAAAAATCGTTTTGTTGTTTGAATGCCACAGCCAGAGATTTCGCTAAACTAGGGCAATTGGTATTGCAACATGGGCGTTGGGACAGCACTCAGGTTATCGACTCCAACTACATTATACAAATGATAACGCCTCAATCATCATTAAAAGATCCTCAGGGTAGAACTTGCGACTGGTATGGTTTTCAAACATGGATGATTAATTATAAAGGCCATCAGATCCCTTACTTCAGAGGGATTCTCGGTCAATTTATTTTTGTTATTCCCGATGAAAATGCCGTGGTTGTTCGTTTAGGCAAGAAAATTAAACGCAACCCGAACGACCCGCACTATCAAAACGATGACATCCGTAACTATATAGAAGCAGGACTTCAAACAATAAAACAATAAATTGTTACGCTAACGGAACTACGTAATGATCTGTTTTTTGTGCCAAGGCAGCACGCACCCAACGGCCGGCTAACTCTGCGTATTTACGCACCTCCAAGCGCTCGGCATTGCAAGGCCCATCGCCATTGATAACGCGTTTAAATTCGTCCCAATCCGGATCGCTGAAACTCCAAACGCCTGTTTCTTCATTCTTTTTGAGATTCGGATCCGGGAAGGTTAAGCCTAACTCCAAAATTTTAGGTACATATTGATCCAAAAACTGATTGCGCATATCATCGTTTGAGGCAAGTTTCACTTTCCATCGCATTAGCTTCTCACTATGCTCCGATGTTTTATCGGGCGGACCGAAAAAATGCAACAACGGTCTGTACCATCGATTAATAGCGGCTTGTAGCATTTCACGTTGCTTCTGTGTTCCCGTAGCCAAGTATACCACCGAATCGTGTCCTTGTTTTAAGTGAAAACTCTCCTCGTAACAAATTCGTTCTAATGCTCTGCAATACGGACCATACGAACCTTTTGCGTTAATCACTTGATTTACGATTGCCGCCCCATCTACCAGAAAGCCAATTACGGCAACATCGGCCCATGTTGGTGCAGGATAATTGAATACATTACTGTATTTCGATTTGCCGCTAATTAAATCAGCCATCATTTCCTCTCGGGTTTTCCCTAATGTTTCACAAGCACTGTACAACATTTGTCCGTGGCCAATTTCATCTTGAACTTTAGCAATTAGCGCTAACTTGCGTCTGAAGTTGGGCGCTCTCGTAATCCACGTTCCTTCCGGTAAAGCACCCACAATTTCGCTATGGGCATGCTGTTCTATCATTCGCGTTAATTGCTTTCGATATTCGGTGGGCATCCAATCCGTGGGCTCAATTTTTTCACCTTTCGCAATACGGGCCTCGAATACGGCTAGCTTTTCAGGATCTTCGGTTGCCGCATTAAATCTTGATGCCTCTTCGGGTGATACATATGAATTTCCGTACATAGTTTTCGTTTATCGCTTACTCAAATCTAATGAATTGTAATTACTATGCAAGTGTTTATTGCAGAGCTATTGCAACCTTTTTAGAACATAATCGTACATATTGTTCTAAATCTGATATGTGAAACTGTATTTTACGTTTAGTCTCCTCTTCTTTGGGATTTGCACATTTGCACAAACACCCAGTGTAACTTCTGTTATTGCACACAAAGTTGAACCTAACCAAACGCTATACGCTATCGGACGATTATACCATGTAAGCCCACAGGTGTTAATGAAAAACAACCCGCAATATGCACCCGATTTTCATCTGAAAACAGGTAATATCGTTAAAGTACCCACGGTTGAAGTGAAAGGAACAGATGTAAACGCTGCACCTCCGATTCAAACTGCGCCAAAACCCAGCAATTATTCAACAAGCCCCGCAACAGCATCTTCCGGAGCAACACCAATTGCGCCAACAAAAACAATAAATCATCAAGAAAAATACGCTAAGTTCTCTACCCACATTGTGCGCAATGGCGAAACCATTGAATCGATTGCAGAAGAAGAACAAGTTACTGCGGCAGATTTAATTGCGCTCAACAAAAGCAAAATTGACCACTTAAAACCTGGCGACATTATCTTTGTAAAAGAGTATTGGTTGCCTATAGAAAGTGGCCCATCGGCATCGGTTCAGCAGATAAACAAAGAAGATGTTATTCTGTCAACGATAATCAAAGAAAAGTACGACAACGAATTGTTGTTCATGAACGAAAATCGATAATCGCCTATCGTTTTCCTCCTCCGCTCAAACGGCTGTTCCCTTCGCTCTCTTTTCGCTCATATTTTTTGGATGAACCAAACGTATATGATAGCGCCACAAAAACCGTTCGGTTCAACACTTGCCATCTGCCGGAGGTATTCAACGGGTCGTTTTCAACTGTCCATCTGAAGTTCATCGTGTTCAGCAAATTTTTTCCTGAAACCGTAACGCTCAACTTGTTTTTCAAGAACGTTTTTTTCAAACCCACATTCAGCATACCGGCCGGAAAACCACGTCCTTGCGCAAATACACCTCCTGTATTCATCCAACCTCCGATTTCTAAAGAAGCTGTTTTCCAAAACTTAAAGGTTGTATTCAACCAAAGGGAATATTGGTGTCCGATTTTTTTTCCGTTGTTGATTCCGCTTTTTGCGCTGTAGTTTTGGTAGTTATAGGCATTACTCATTTGAATTGACCACCATTTCGTTGGATCGTATTTTGTGTACAGCGACACATTCGCAAAGATAGCATCTGAGCCGTTGTAAACACCCGAGCGCGTAATGCCTTCTGCATCTAACTTTGTTCCTTCCGAAAACATATCGTTACTGATAATGCCCTCCGCATCCAAACTAATCATCCATTTCTTTTTCATAATGGAATAATTGAACGAAACAATGTCGCTAAACGCAGGACGAAGATTCGGGTTGCCTTGCCATGAAGTATAGGGATCGCTGTAAAAAATCACGTTATTGATTTGGCTAAAATCGGGCCGTTGCACTCTTCGACTATATGCCACACCTACACTTTGCTCTTCGCTTGGATGTGCCGTTAATCCTACATTCGGAAATAAACTCAAATAATTGCGATTAACATTAGACGTGTTGCTATTAATAAACGTATGTTCCATTCGTAATCCGGCTGAATATTCCAACCAGTTTTTGATAGGTCCCGAAAGCATCACATAATATGCGCTAATGTTTTCGAGGTATTGAAAGTTATTACTCAATTGCTCTTCGCGTACATACGAACCGTTTTTTAAGTCGAAAACTTCGTATTGATTTCTGTTGAGCGTAGTTTCGTTTTTCAAACCTGTTTCCAGCTTCGAACCAAACGATGTAGGCATGGAAAAGTCGAACTGGAAAATAACATTATGAATATCGCTTTTCGATGGTGTTTTCCGGTCAAGACCCATAGCTGTGAGTTCGTTAGCGGCATGATCAAAGGCTCTTGTTTGAAGCCCCGAGTTCGATTGATTACTCACCCAAGTATGCGTTAAGCCAATGTTGATGGCCTTGCCATTTGTATCTAAATCTGATCGCACCGTTATGTCGTTGGATATGGTTAATGATGGATTTTCATCGCGGTTTAATGTTTTGAACGTAAGGTCCGGTTCTTTAAGCATATTATAGCTCTGCCCATTGGTTGTTCCTGTAGCACTTGCTGTTCGCTGGTTTACATTAAATGTGTAGGAAAGGGTTGTAGCATTACTTGGAATAAAATCTACGCCTATTTTTCCTGTGTTTCCATAAGATTTGCCGGTACCGGTATTGCGCATACTATAGTAATAGGTTGTATCGGCCGTTTTCACTGTTCTATCCTCGTCATATCGATGTGGGTCGTAATCGCGCTGAAAACCATAGCTTCCAAAAAAGTTCCACTTTCCGGTTCTGTAATTCACGGAGCCACTTAAATTGTCGCGAAACAGAAAACCATAGCCGGCTGAAACGTTTCCGTTCAACCCATCGCGCTTATCCTTTTTCAGGTGAACGTGAATAATTCCGCCCGAGCCTGCAGCATCGTACTTGGAGGAAGGATTCGTAATGACCTCAATATTTTCAATGGCTGAAGCCGGTATAGATTTCAAAAAAGCGGCTAAATCTACCTCCGCCATAGTACTTGGTTTTCCATCTAACCAAACAGAAACGCTCTTATTTCCCGAAATTGAGATATTTCCCTTTTGATCAACTGTGAGGTTGGGTAAATTCCGGACCACATCCTCTAACGTGCCACCTACATTTATAGAAGATTTTGAAACGTTGTACGTTGTTTTGCCGGCTTCCTTCTGTATTAAATTTCGCTCGGCTACAATTTCTACTTGATTCAGCTGTGTTGTGCTTTGTGAAAGCTTTATAGGGTCTAATTTCAGATTCTTACTCAACGAAATCTTTTGCCGGTGGGAAACATAGCCAACATAGGCAATATTCAACCAATACTCTCCCTGTTTTAACTGATTGAGTGTGAATGTTCCATCGGCTTCTGTAAACGCAGAGGCAACAACTTTTGCATTCTCATTATCCTTTAAGGCAACAATCACATAATCCAAGCCTTTTCCGGTTAATGAATCGAGCACAACACCGGTAATAGTATGAATTCCCGGCACTTCAGCCTTGGCCTGTAGAGCAATTAAAAAAATAACTAGGGGTAATAATTTTCTCATTTTCAATTTTTTAGAGAGTCCTTTGTGGGTCGATACAAAGGAACAAAAACCGCTTTTTGTTTTGCGTTTTTGTTCCTATTATTTTTGCTTTCTATTTTGTTGAAATGTCTACTCCATTCTTTCCAACATGAATGTGTACATTTTTTTTGTCGTCTTTCCCTTCAATATGAATGCTGTCTTTGTTAATGATTACTTGAGTCGCTTCGTCTTCATTTTCTTCTTCTTCTTCAGCAACAGGTTGTTCTTTTTCTTTTAAACAGTTCACACAAACTACTTTTCCGTTTTTTGAAGTGAATATTTTTCCTTTCGAATCGTCAGAATCGAAATCTTCATCGCCATCTATCTCTACATCAATTTGGTTTCTGCTATCGATTTTCACAAACTTTCCTTCTGGTATATATACTCTGTTTCGTTGGTCTTGCTTCCTAAACTTAGCGTTTTTAAAAATTTCTACCCAAGCGTTCAACATTAATTGGTTACCGTCTTGTTTGTGACGCGTGTTCATCATATCAATGGTTTTGTTGGCATCCATTTTATTTCTTCCTGCTGCAGATAAGATTTTTTCTAGATGAAAAAAACTGTCTTGTGATGCTGCCAACTCCAATTCCGATTCGCCCACAATGTACCCGTTTTCAGTTTTAAGAAAATCTTTGTTCATGATTATACCCATAGCATCTTCTTCGTCAACATTATGATCGAAATCAAATTTTAGGTTGGTGGTATCACGATACGAACCAATAGCAAGGGTATCGTTTTGTGGTTGAATAAGCTGTGCTTGTTCTCTTCGTGTTTCTTCTACTTTAAAGTTTCTTTCTACTTTAAATTCTACATAAGAAAACATGGCAACACCGAAAGCCCATAAAATCAACACCGGTAAAAAATAGTTTTTGTTCACGGGCACTCTGCTGGAAGAAATAAAACGACCACAGGCATACATGATTAAAAAGATGGGAATTCCAACGGTTAGGAACAGACCAATAAATCCGACAAAGAACGTCATTCGATTATCTAAAACTAGCTCCGTAATTGGCGCTAAATCTTTCATTCCCAAAAACGATACGCCAAACATGGCCGATAAAAATATGATGAGCGCCAACAAACAACCTAAGAAAACAAATACTGAAACTACTTTCAAAAAGCCTTTCGCAATTAACAACAATACGGTTCCAAGCTTACCAACAATATTGGAATCGTTTATTGGTCGATTAAAGGCATCTGTTGCTCTACCAACAGTGTCGCGCACTTCTTTCTCAATGTTTTCGAGCGTAACGGGCTCCCCTTTCATTTGCAGTTTATCGGCAGTGGTCACCGCTTCCGGTATTACCAACCAAAACACCAAATACACAAACACCGGTGTTCCGAATCCGGCAAAAAACGAAAGCACAAAAATAAGTCTTGCCCAAATTGGATCCGTAATTCCAAAATATTGACATAATCCACTAATCACCCCACCGGCTACTTTGTTTTCTCCATCGCGGAACAGCTTCTTAGTGCCCGGCTGTGTATATTGTCTGTATGAAGTATATGAACCGTTGTTGTTGCTTGTTGAGTCTTGGCTATTTCCCTGGTTCTGCGTTTCTTCTCCGGCAATATCTTCCGGTTTGCCCAACTGTTCAATAATAAAGGCAACATCTTCTTCGTTTACCACCTGACGTGTTTTGTCTAATCGTTTTGCAAACACTTCTGCAATACGGGCTTCTATATCGGTAATAATTTCGTTACGCTCGTTTTCATTAGAGAAACGGCTTTTCAGTTTTTCGATATAGTTATGAAGTATAGCATACGCTTCTTCATCAATAATAAATGGCATTCCGCCTATGTGTATGTTGATTGTCTTTTTCATATTCGTTGATTTATAGGTTTTGGTTGATTAATGTTTGTACCGAATCGCTGAGTTCTTTGTATGCTCCGGTAAGTTCTTTTAAAAAGGCTACCCCATCATTGGTGAGCGTAAAATATTTTCGTGGCGGACCTGAACTCGATTCTACCCATCGGTAATTTAATAGCCCTTCATTTTTTAGTCGGGTAAGCAAAGGATACAATGTTCCTTCTACCACCAAAAGTTTTGCGCTTTTTAATTCTTCCAAGATATCGCTGGGATATTTTTCGCCTTGCGATAGCACAGAAAGAATACAAAACTCTAACACGCCTTTGCGCATCTGAGCTTTACTGTTTTCTATATCCATGATTTTTGCTTTTATTGTTTGTTAAATACAATGCAAAGATATATACAAAACATTGTAACTTGCAATACATAGTACTAAACAATTTCTCAATTCGTTGATTTTCAATGAGAAAAAATTTTGCAGGGTCTGCCGAAAAGATATTTTTTGTTGCTAGCTCGTATTATTGATTTTTGGCATAATATTCGATATTTGCGATGGAAAATATTTCTAACCAAATTACTTTTTATGAAAAAAGGATTACTCTCTCTTTCTACTCTACTTCTTCTTTGTGTTGCCGCTTTTGCGCAAGACGATGAAAAAGCAATTAAAGAAGCTGCTTTAAAACCTAAGGATGCCGCTGTTGTTGTAACCGACTCGGTGAAACATTGGAAATTTGCAGGATCTGTTAATGCTAACTTCGGTCAGGTTGCCCTTGTTAACTGGGCGGGTGGTGGTCAAAACTCTATCTCTGTGCTCTTGAACGGAAATGCTTCTGTGAAATACGCTAAAGGAAAATGGGCTTGGGATAACGACCTAATCGTTTCGTGGGGTATTATTGCCCAAGGAAAGTTGAGAGACCTGAAAAACAATAAATTTCCGGTGCGTAAGAACGTAGACATCTTACAACTTACTTCTAAAGCGGGTTATTCTATCGACAAAAAGAACAAATGGTTTGTTGCCGGTTTAGTTGACTTTAGAAGCCAAATAACGCCCGGTTACGAATACCCTGGCGATTCTGTAAAAACAAAAATTTCACAATTTGCTGCTCCGGCTTACCTAACCCTTTCATTGGGTATTAACTACAAACCTGTGAGCTACTTTTCTGTTTATCTTTCGCCTGTTGCCGGTAAATTTACGTTCTGTACAAACAACGTAGACGTAACGCGTTATGGTGTTGAAAAAGGGAAAATTTATAGAGCGGAGTTTGGTGCTTTTCTTAGAGCAGATTTCCAAAAAGACATCTTCAAAAACGTGAACTTGAAAACGTCTGTAGAATTATTCCAAAACTATTTGGATAAACATCACAAAGACGCTTTAGTTGCTACAGAAATTGCAGATTATGAAGCTATCAATGGCGCTGGTTCTGCACCGTCTTCTATGACCGACAAATTGTACTACGATAACCGTGGAAATACAGACGTAAACTGGTCTACACTGATTTCGTTTAAAATCAACAAATTCCTTCAAGCCTCTCTAGAAACACAATTGATTTACGATCATGATGTGGCTACACCTAAATTCAGAGGTGACGGTACAGCTTACAAAGGTCGTGGAACGCAATTCCGTGAAGCCTTCAACTTAGGTATTGGTTACAAATTCTAATTATACAAAATTCGTTATCAAAAAAACCGCAACAATTATGCTGCGGTTTTTTTATATGTAAAAAGTTCTTAACCCCAACAACCGCTTACCTTTCATTAACTTTTTTTTAGAGGCGCGAATGCTTGTTAAAGATAACTTTGTGCAAAATCATTCGAACATGGAAATTATTGGGTCTTCGCAATCGGTGGATATTGCAGCGCTTAACGACAGAATAAATCGCGAAAGTGCATTCGTTGATATCCTCAATATGGAATTGAGCAAAGTGGTGGTTGGACAAAAAAACATGACCGAAAAATTGCTCCTTGCCGTTTTAGCCAATGGGCATATTTTGCTTGAAGGTTTACCGGGATTAGCAAAAACGCTATCTATCAAATCGTTGGCAAAAGCCATTGATGCGAAGTTTTCACGTATTCAGTTTACGCCCGATTTATTACCGGCAGATGTTGTTGGAACGATGATTTACAACCAAAAAGACAATGATTTTGTGGTAAAAAAAGGGCCGGTGTTTGCAAACTTCGTTTTGGCCGATGAGATTAACCGTGCTCCGGCAAAAGTGCAATCGGCATTGCTCGAAGCCATGCAAGAACGCCAGGTAACCATTGGCGATTTTTCTTACAAACTAGACGAACCGTTCTTGGTGCTTGCTACTCAAAACCCTATCGAACAAGAAGGAACCTATCCTTTACCGGAAGCTCAAGTAGATCGTTTCATGCTAAAGGTAATTATTCACTATCCTAAAAAAGACGAAGAGCAAATGATTATTCGTCAGAATATGGCGTTAGAACAACCTACAATCAATCCTGTAATTTCAAAAGAAGCTATAGCTAATGCCCGAAAAACGGTGCGTGAAGTGTACATGGACGAAAAAATTGAACGCTACATTCTAGATATTGTTTTTGCTTCGCGTAAACCGGAAGATTACAAGCTCAACAAAATTAAGCCTTTCATCAGCTACGGAGGCTCTCCGCGTGCTAGCATCAACTTGGCCATTGCAGCCAAAGCATACGCCTTCATTAAACGCAGAGGTTATGTAATTCCGGAAGATGTGCGCGCTGTTTGTTACGATGTAATGCGCCATAGAATTGGATTGACATACGAAGCCGAAGCTGAAAACATTACACCCGATGAAATCATCAGCGAAATCTTAAATATTGTAGAGGTACCGTAGGAATTTGGGTTGAGGGTATTTGGTTGGGGGTTGGGTGAAATGCCGTGTTTGGTGAAAATTATTTGATGAAAGAATATAAAACATATAAAGACTTGAACGTATGGGTTTCCGCGCGAAGCCTATGTATTGATGTATATTCTTTGACAAAGGCTTATCCTGCATCAGAACAATTTGGCCTAACCAATCAACTTAGACGAGCGGCCATTTCTGTGGCTTCGAATATTGCTGAGGGACATGGACGACAATACAAAAAAGAAACCATTCAGTTTTTGCACATGGCCAAAGGTTCGCTCAATGAATTAGAAACACAATTATTGCTATCCGTTGATTTGAACTTTGCTGCAGAAAAAGAAGTTGATGCTGTATTATTAACACTAGAGAGTACTCGAAAGCAATTGATAGGATTTATAAACTATTTAACCAAAGAGAAAAATTTAAAATGATTGTAATAGCTATACTTATTGGGGCTATAGCGCTCTTCATTGGACTCTTTTTCTTGCTCAGAAAAAAGAAGGGTCCGGCTATTCTTTCATCACCCAACTCCCAACTCCCAACCCTCAACCAACAACCCTCAACCAACAACACCCAACCCTCCTCCAAGCAACATAAAATCCGAAGAATCGAAATCATCACGCGAAAACTCTCTAACCAGGTTTTCTCGGGAAGTTATCATTCTGCCTTTAAAGGAAGGGGTTTGTCGTTTTCTGAAGTGCGCGAATACCAATATGGCGATGATGTGCGCGCCATCGATTGGAATGTTACGGCTCGTGGCGGAAAGCCATTCGTAAAAGTATTTGAGGAAGAGCGAGAGCTCACATTGATGCTTATGGTGGATGTCAGCAAATCCACACTATTCGGTACACAGAACGAATTTAAAAAAGAAATCATTGAAATCATCAGCGGTATTTTGGCGTTTTCAGCCATTACCAACAACGATAAAGTAGGGGTGATTTTTTTCAGCGATAAGGTAGAGAAATACATTCCACCTAAAAAAGGAAAGTCGCACATTTTGCGCATCATTTCGGAAATAGACGGTTTCGCATCTACATCTTCCGGAACCGATATTGCAACTGTTCTGCAGTACTTCAACAATGTAAACAAGAAGAAAAGTATTGCGTTTCTTATTTCCGACTTTCAAGCGAAAGAAAACTATACGAAAGAGTTAGCCATTGTTTCCAGAAAGCACGATTTTATTGGCATTCAACTTTTCGATAAACGTGAACACCTCATGGAAGATGTTGGTTTGGTATACATTGAAGATGCTGAAACCAAACAGTCCTTCTTTGCCGATACTTCCGATAAAAAATTGCGTAACGAGATTCGTTCACAATTCGAAAACCGACAACAAAACAGCAAAATGCTTTTTGCCAAAAGTGGTGCTCAGTTTATTTCTATTGAAACCACTAGCAACTACGTAAAAGATTTAATGCAAATGTTTAAAGAAAGAGGTGTAAGAAGATGAAACGCAAACTAAACATATTGCTAGGTGCATTGTTTTTGCTGACTTGTAGCGCTTCTGCTCAAGTATCGGCAACACTTAAGGCCGACTCTAACCACATCGAAATTGGCGATCATCTGAATTTAAAGTTGACCATCCAGTCACCCAAAACGCATGTCATCCAATGGCCTAAATTTGATGGCGATACGCTTGGAAAAATTGAAATCATAGAACGTTCGAAAATTGACACAAGTGCTCTAGGTGATAAGTCGGTATTTACGCAAACACTTGTGGTGTCTGCTTTTGACTCGGGCAGCTATGTAATTTCTCCACAAGCTATTTTCTTTCTCAATCAACAAAAAGCAACGGATTCGGTTTTCACAAATGATTATGTAGTTAACGTTAAAACGCTTGATGTTGACACTGCAAAACCAATTAAGCCCATAAAAGCACCACTGAAGGTAAGCTATGAATTACGCGAATTTTTCTGGTGGATTGTTGCCGGAATAGCCTTACTAGCGCTAATTATAGGCTTCTTCCTTTATCGAAAATATTACAAAAAGAATGAAACTATTGTTGAATCAACTCGCCCAACAGAACCGGAACATATATGGGCCTTGAATGAATTGAAAAAACTGGAAGAACAAAAATTGTGGCAAAACGATCAACACAAACTCTACTATTCTAAAATCAGCGATATTCTGCGTAGCTATTTGGAATACCGCTACGATATTTTGGCAATGGAATCAACAACCGATGAAATTGCTAAACTCATTTCTTCTTTATCGATTAGTCGCGAACATCAAAATCGATTGATAGAAACCTTGCAGCTGGCCGATTTCGCGAAGTTTGCAAAAATGACTCCTCTTCCGGATCAGAATATGAGAAGCATGGAAAATGCAAAAGCCTTTGTGGAACACACCAAGAAAAAAGCGGAACAACAAAACACTGAAAACCAAGGATGATATTCGGATTAGAACATATCACTTTTGCCAACAAATGGGTATTATGGTTAATTCCTGTTGCGGTTGTGTTCATGGGTTTCCTTTTGTTAAAGAGAAGAAAAACCGCAGTTCCTGCCTTTACCTATTCTGAAACTTCCGCGTTTAAAAACTTCCGAAATCCTATTAAAGGAAAACTTATAGAATGGTTGCCAATACTCAGAATGCTGTCAGTTGTTTCGTTGTTGGTGGCCATTGCTCGTCCGCAAACGTCATTTGATGAATCGAAGGTAACCACCCAGGGTATCGATATTGTTATGAGTATGGACGTTTCTTCATCCATGCTGGCGCGCGACTTCAAACCTAACAGGCTTGAGGCGGCAAAGAAAACCGCTTTAGATTTTGTTGATGGTCGTCCGAACGACCGTGTAGGGTTAGTGATTTTTGGCGGGGAGAGTTTCACGCAATGTCCTGTTACTATCGACCATGCCGTTGTGAAAAACCAATTGAAAGATATTAAAAACGGTTTGCTTGAAGATGGTACTGCCATTGGAATGGGCTTGGCCACTGCCACTCAGCGTTTAAAAGAAAGCGAATCGAAAAGCAAAGTCGTTATTTTAATGACCGATGGAGTGAACAACAAAGGATTGGTAGACCCTACAACTGCTGCAGATATTGCCGTTCAGTATGGAGTTAGGGTGTATACGATTGGTGTGGGAACGCAAGGTCAGGCCTACACACCTGTAGCCATGGATGCACAGGGCAATTTAGTTTACGATTATGCTGAAGTGCAAATTGATGAGCCGTTGTTGAAAGACGTGGCGAAAAAAACGGGTGGACAATATTTCCGTGCCACTAATAATAAAAAGTTAGAAGATATTTTTCAGGAAATTGACAAACTAGAGAAAACAAAAATTTTGGTTTCAGCCTACACCCATAAAACCGAAAAATTTTTGGTGTTTGCGCTGTTAGCATTGATTTTATTGTGTTTGGAGTGGTGGAGTCGTTATACAATTTTAAAATCTTTTCCGTAAAGCATGTTTAGATTCGAACATATAGAATACTTGTGGCTTTTGCTGGGATTGATTCCGGCACTGCTTTTCTTTGTTTGGAATGCCCGTTGGAAAAAAAAGCAAATCGCAAAACTTGGAAACAAAGATTTAGTTAAATCGTTGATGCCCGATTATTCAAAAACAAAACTGATAACCAAATTTCTTTTGCTTTCGTTTGCTTATGTTTTTCTGGTATTGGGCATCGCCAATCCACAAATCGGTACCAAACAAGAGAAAGTCAAACGCAGCGGCATTGATGTAATGATTGCACTCGATGTATCGAAAAGTATGTTGGCCGAAGATGTGCAACCCAACCGTTTATCAAAAGCCAAAAATTTCATCTCGAAGTTTATTGACGATTTGAAAAACGACCGATTAGGAATGATTGTCTTTGCCGGCCGTGCTTATCTACAAATGCCGCAAACAGTGGATTACAGTGCAGCGAAGATGTATTTGAAATCGGTATCGCCCGATATGGTCCCTACACAAGGAACAGCAATTGCTCAAGCTGTTGATTTAGCAAAAGAGTCGTTTGCCAAAGAAGATAACAAATCAAAAGCATTGATTATTATTTCTGATGGCGAAGATAATGAAGAGGGTTCTGATGCTGCAGTAGAAGAAGCGGCCAAGGCTGGCATCAAAGTATATACTATTGCCGTAGGTTCCGATAATGGCGGCCCAATTCCTTTGGCCAATGGCGATTTCAAACGCGATGGTGATGGTAACATTGTGTTGTCGAAAGTGAATAAGGATGCGCTCCGTCAGCTTGCCATGAAAGGTAACGGGAAGTCGTATTTACTTGACAACAACGAAGGAACCGTTTCTGCCATTCTAAAAGACTTAGGTCGCTTAGAAACAAAGGATTTTGAGGAAATGGTGTTTACAGATTATGACGATCAGTTTCAATATTGCCTTATCGTTTCGTTGCTCTTTTTATTGATTGATTTTCTGTTCACCGAAAGACGAAGTAAACTTCGATTGAATTTGTAAGCATGAAAAGATTATTAAACATAGCCCTTTTTATCCATCGTCATTTCGACCGCAGGGAGAAATCTCTTCTTCTGTCGATTTTGATTTTGTTTTTCACACATTCGCTTAAAGCCCAAGAAGAGCGAGGCCTTACACGTGCCGGCAACAAAAGTTTCGATAAAGGAAACTATGCAGATGCGGAAGCGAATTATAAAAAGGCGTTGGAGAAAAAAAACAATTTTCCGGAAGCCATTTTCAATTTGGGCGATGCTATCTACAAACAAAACCGCAATGAAGATGCGGCAAAGCAATTTTTGTTAGCAAGTAAAACGCTCACCGACCCAAAACAAAAAGCACAAGCTTTTCACAATTTAGGAAACGCCTACTTACAAGACAAAAAATATGAAGAAGCTGTAAATGCATATAAACAGGGACTTAAGCTGAATCCAAACGACAGAGATTCGAAGTATAATTTAGCGTATGCGAATGCTAAGCTGAAAGAAAAAAATCAGAATCAAAACAACAAAAACGATCAAAACAAAGACAATAAGCAAGATCAAAAAGACAAGCAAGACAACAAGGATCAAAAACAAGACGACCAGAAAAAAGACGGACAAGAAAAAAATGACGATCAAGGTAAGGGCGACCAGAAAGATAATAAAGATCAACAACAGCAAGGGCAACAGCCAAAACTATCTAAAGAAGCTGCTGAAAAATTATTGCAAGCCCTTCAAAACGAAGAGCAAAAAACACAGGAAAAAATGCAGAAAAAACAAGGCAAACCTGTTGATGTGAAAATTGAAAAAGATTGGTAGTTAGTACCGAATCAACTTAACCACCTTCGCCTTTTTTAAATAATTGCGAATGAGTTTTTGTGCCTCTGCCGTTTCTTCGCGATGCTCTATAATTTCGCTAATATTATTTTTATCAATTTGCGTATCGGCTGAAATATAAGCTCTGCCTTTGTATTGGCCGTTTTCAATCCACAGCACCGCATACGTTTCTTTGTCAATACCCTTATCTATAACTATCATATTCGGATAACGATAGGTGCTACTCAACAAAACATTTTCGAGACGCAAATTGTATTCTATCCTCCGTGCTTGCAACAAGCGCTCGTCTTGCTCCATCATCACCTGAGCATAAGCGGCATGAAGACCGTTTAGCTTCATCAACTTATCAATGGTTTTGTTCGCATATGATTTCGAAGTAAAAGGTATACCCTGAAAACCTTCTGCCTCTTTGCGGCTTACCACTTTCAATTGATACACACCTGCGCTGTTTTCGGCCATCACCACAAAATAGGGAGGTAAAGGATTTTTCAAGACTTTACCTACTAGCGGTTTTTCTTTCAAAACTCGTTCCTGCTTGAATAATTTTGCCATCAATTCCGTTCCAGTCAGCTCTTCCTCAACATGTACAATGTCGTGAAACAACTCTTTGTCGGCTATTTCGGCATATAACTGTTGAATTTTTTCAATGGCTTTTTTGCGAACATTTTTGGTGGCCTCAATAAAAATCAAATCTCCGTTTGCTCTGCGAAACGTAAATAATCCCGGGCTTGGCGAAAGCGATAAAAACGTTTGTGCCGTTAAGTTTTGGGGAATACAATTCTCATCCAAGCCATGACTGAGCAAGGATTTCAGAGCCCTTTTTTCTCCGTCTCGGGCAATTAAAAAATGCAACAATTCTGCTGTTGCCAAAGTGTCGCCATAGGCCCGGTGACGGTCGGTATGGCTTATGCCTATTGCATCACAGAGGTTGCCGAGAGAATAAGAAAGTAGCCCCGGAACAATTCTTCGTGCATAGGCAATGGTATCAATTTGCGAAACATTGAGATGAAACCCTGCAGCCGCCAACTGTCTATCAACAAGCGGAAAATCAAACGACACATTATGGGCCACAAAAAGATTGCCTTGTATCATCGAAAATATTTTTTCGGCATAGGCTTCAAACGGTTTTTCGTTTTGTACCATAGCATTAGTGATACCGGTGAGCTTTTCTACAAAAGGATCAATGGAACGATTAGGATTGATAAGGGTTTGAAACTCAGAAATGATTTTTTCTCCGTCAGTTACGATGATAGCAATTTCAGTAATTTTATCATTACCATATTGATTTCCGGTGGTTTCTACATCGATGACTGCAAACATGGCGGCAAACGTACTAATTTAAAACAAAGTTTTCTTTGGGGCTATTGTGGTTTTCAATAGAACTTCGTCTTTTTTCATCAACATCTATTTTTCATTTGGAAATTGTATTTTGCAAACAGAATGAAAAAATACGCACTACTATTTTCCTTTCTTTTTTGCCTGTCGGCATACAGCCAGCAAGACAGTGTGCAGAAACCATTCTTCTATGCAAAGAAATTTCACTCTGCCTTTTTTGTGCAGTTTGAGGGACAAGGCGCTTATGTATTCAACAAAGTATCGATGATTAGCGGCATTGGGGTGAATTGGGTAATCAACTATAAATATTACATCGGGGTTCGCTACAATCTTTTATCGACTCCTGTGAACGTGGTGAAGTTGCTTCCGTTGATTGATAAATCGGTGAAAGTTGGGGCTAGTCATCAATCGGCTTCCCTTAATTTCGGATACATTGCTTTTGCAAAAAAGCGCTTCTCTGTAAACCCCGAAATTTCTGTGGGTTGGGCCGATTGCAAATTTGTACAACCCGCTGATGGATTAGGAAACCCAAGCGCAGAAAAACACTTTAACTATGGTATTGTTATTCCTTCAGTAAATGCCATTTGGAATGCACACAAAAATTTTCGTCTTGGCGCGGGTGTAGGTGCCAGAGCCGTTTTCGGACAAGATTACTATCGTTTAAAAACCTACCGCGTGAGTGGTGTTTTTGGCGGAGTATTTATTCGCGTAGGCACCTTCTAATTTTTTTCGCATCCCCTTTTTATTCGTTCAAAACAACAACAAAATAGCAATGGCTTATCGCCACGGCCTCTGGATTCATGTCTGAAAATGGCTTTGCTAAAGGGATTTGAGCAACTTCTATACTATTTCCCGGCCGAAATGTTTGCGCTATAACCGGAAGTTGCAAGTCGGAAAAAATCTTTTGATAATCTGAAAAACGAAGTCGATTTTGCGGTTGAATGCTGTTATCTATCCATTTCCACTGCGTTGTAGAGAACCGAAGAAAGTTATAGATGGAAATACTTTTATCAAAATGTGCAAAATGATCCGACATGTCAATTGCGTGCGACATCACGCCTTGCTGCTTTTTCAACACTCGCTTAAATTCTTTTAAAATAGGAATTAGAATTTCCGGATAGATGTGTTCAAATGTATTGTTGGAATTTACCAAATCGATGGAATCGTTCTGTAGCGAAAGTTTGCGAGCATCTTCAACCAAATAAGTAACGTTCAATTTTTGCAAAACCTCTTGGAGCGTGTACAAATCATAGTTGTCGAACAACTCTTTGAGCGCGCGCATTCGTTCATCATTGACCGCAACATATTCTTTCAACCGACCATTTTCAAAGCTTTCTAGAAATTTCTCTATTGTTGTTTTAACCCTTTGCTTTGAGGTTAAAAAAGTTATGTCGACAGAATAGATCTTTGTTGTTCCGGCCAAAAAAAACGCAATTGGAACTACAGGGTACCAGCCAGTTCCAATCTCTAGGCTAGTCTGCGGAAAAGATTTCTTGGAATATTTTTGATAAGCAATCAAATGATCTCGCCCATGACCGAGGCGGTCGTAAAAATATTCATCTGAGAGAAAGACTCCCTTTGTTACATATTTCTGAAACAGAAAATTAATTTGGGTTGCATAGGGTAAATAGGCAATTGTTCAAAGAACAATTGCCTTGAGTATCCATTTCTTCATATTTTAGAATTTGGGTAATTTTAGTTCACAAAAATAGCCATTTAGCTCGTTTTTACCGACAGTATTCTTTTTTTATTGATTTAAATGCCTTTTTTTCGACAAAACTATTTATTTTAGCAAAACTAAATTAAATAGCAATGGAATTGCCTATATCATTTCAATCTGTATCTAAATCCAGCTTGTTTTTAACAAAAAAGCGCGATTCACGGTTAATTCCGAGTGGATTTCCGGCCGCATCAGATGATTATTCCGACAAAATTTTGAATTTACATGAACTGATGGTAAAAAATACGCCTTCTACTTTTTTTATGAAAGTTGAAAATGACGATTTCAAATTCTTAAATGTTTTGAAAAACGATTTGTTGGTGATTGATCGTTCGATTTCGCCTTTTCATAGTTGCATTGTGGTGGCTTGTTATGAAAATGAATTTGTTTTGGATCGCTTTGTGAAGCTCGGGAACAACATTTCTCTTTTCTATTTGCAGCAGAAAGCGAAAAAACCGATTGTTTTTGAACATTGGGGGGTTGTTACATTTGTTATTCATGATGTTTTGGCTGGCGCAAACACTTTTTGATGAAAGCCATTGTTGACTGCAACAGTTTTTACGCTTCCTGCGAACAGGTTTTCCGACCCGATTGGAAAGGAAAACCTATTGTTGTTTTGTCGAATAACGATGGCTGTATTATTGCGCGAAATGATGAAGCTAAACGACTTGGAATAGTTATGGGCGGCCCGTTTTTTAAAGCGAAAGATGAAATTAAAGCCAAAAACATCACCGTTTGCTCTTCCAATTATGCGCTTTATGGAGATCTTTCAAGACGCGTTATGGAAACCTTGCTCTATTTCAACCCAGAAATAGAAGTATATTCTGTAGATGAAGCCTTTTTAGACCTGCAAAGTATTCCTACAAATTGCCTTAAAAATTACGCAACTACGGTAAAAGACACCGTATTTCAATGGACGGGAATACCGGTTTCCATTGGTATTGCGGCAACAAAAACGCTCGCAAAAGTAGCTAATCGTATCTGTAAAAAGCAAAAGGCAAAGCACAATGGCGTATTCATCCTCAGCGATGTAGACGAAATTAACGAAGCGCTTGACAACACTGCTATTGAAGACATATGGGGTGTAGGTCGAAATAACAGCAAGAAACTACGCTTTTGGGGTATAGATACCGCCCTCAAACTCTCGAAAAAGGATACCGCTTGGGCAAAAAAACACCTTGGGGGTGTAGTTGGCGTTCGACTAATCAACGAACTGAACGGCATTCCCTGCATTGAATTAGGAGAGGGGCTTGAGATAAAAAAGATGATTGCCAGTACACGCTCTTTTGGGAAACCGGTAACCACGCTTTCAGATTTAAAAGAGGCTATAGCCACATATACCGCACGCGCAGCTGAAAAACTTCGTCTACAAGAGTCTGCTGCCGGGGCCATACAAGTATTTTTCCGTTCCGACAAGTTCGATTATGCTATACCTTATCACAAAAACACGCAGTTTTCTATCCTTTCTTCGGCAACAGCAAACACAAATGAACTTATTTTAGAAGCCCAAAAACTTACTGAAAAAGGCTTTCAGTCCGGAGTAGCGTACAAGAAGGCTGGCGTTTGTTTGTTTATGCTAGTTCCCGAGAATGCCATTCAGAAAAATTTATTCGACACGGTTGAAGCTAATCCACAAGTTGTAAAACTCAATAAAACCATGGATATGCTAAACCGAAAACTGGGGCGCGATACCGTAAAGTTTGCTTCTGTAGGACTGACTCAAGATTGGAAAACGCGTTGTGAAGAACGTTCTCCGGAATATACCACCAAGTGGAAAGACCTTCCCCGTATCGGAAAAAGGGCAAAATAACGACACTCTTTCATAGTTCCACGTGGAACTATGCGCATAACGTTCCACGTGGAACGCTCAATAAAAGTATTTGATTACCTTTGCGCTATGTTTAGAGAATACGATGTTATTGTAGTGGGTGCGGGGCATGCGGGTTGTGAAGCAGCAGCAGCGGCAGCAAATATGGGATCTTCCACATTGTTGATTACCATGAATATGCAAACCATAGGGCAAATGAGCTGTAATCCGGCAATGGGTGGTATTGCAAAAGGTCAAATTGTGAGAGAAATTGACGCCATGGGTGGCTATTCCGGTATTGTTTCGGACAGAAGCATGGTTCAGTTTAGAATGCTGAATCGATCGAAAGGGCCAGCAATGTGGAGCCCAAGAACACAAAACGACCGTATGTTGTTTGCTGGGGAATGGCGCTCGATGTTAGAAAAAACGCCTAATTTGGATTTCTGGCAAGATACGATAACCAACCTTTTGATTGAAAACAACCAAGTTGTTGGGGTTAAAACCTCCATGGGTATAGACATAAGAGCAAAAGCTGTAGTGTTAACCAATGGAACCTTTTTAAATGGATTAATACATATTGGTGAGAAAAACTTTGGTGGGGGACGAGCAGGAGAAAAGGCGGCATATGGGCTAACGGAGCAACTTGTAACGTTAGGGTTTGAAGCCGGTAGAATGAAAACCGGAACGCCTCCTCGTATTGACGGGAGAAGTTTAGACTACACAAAGATGGAACGCCAGGAAGGGGATGTAGATGTTGTTGGTTTCTCGTACAAAAATCTTCCAAAGCCGGAAAAACAACTTTGTTGTTGGATTACACATACACATCAGGGTGTACACGATATTCTTCGTGAAGGGTTCGATAAGTCGCCTATGTTTTCAGGGAGAATTAAAGGGTTAGGGCCAAGGTATTGTCCTTCTGTAGAAGACAAAATTGATCGCTTTGCCGATAAGGATTCGCATCAATTATTCATAGAGCCAGAGGGATGGAACACAGTAGAGATATATGTAAACGGATTTTCCACTTCACTACCTGAAGATATTCAGCATAGAGCTTTAAGGGCAGTTCCGGGCTTTGAAAACATGAAAATGTTTCGTCCGGGTTATGCCATAGAATACGACTATTTTCCGCCTACGCAATTAAAAAACACGCTCGAAACAAAGCTGATAAAGAACCTTTTCTTTGCAGGTCAGATCAACGGAACAACAGGATATGAGGAGGCTGCTTGTCAGGGGTTAATGGCAGGAATCAATGCACATCAAAATGCGAAGCACAAAGAGGCCTTCACCTTACAAAGAAACGAGGCCTATATCGGTGTATTGATTGATGATCTTATAACAAAAGGAACTGAAGAGCCTTATCGTATGTTTACCTCTCGAGCGGAGTACAGAATATTACTTCGCCAAGATAATGCAGATATACGTTTAACCGAAAAAAGCCATAAGCTTGGCTTAGCAGAAGAAGATAGATTAAAGCGACTGGATCAAAAAGTAGCGGGAATGAATGAATTGAAAAAATTCTTCAAAGAGTATAGCGTTTCTCCAGAAGAACTGAACGGTGTTTTAGCCTCCGTGAATAGTGCAGAATTAAAACAAAAGTTGAAACTAGAGAAAGTTTTGGCTCGTCCGAATGTAGATATAGCCTTGTTGGAGAAGGGGGTTTTGCCGCTTCACGAAATGAGACAACAGTTTGATAATGAAATATTTGAATCGGCTGAAATAGAAATGAAGTATGAAAGCTATATACAGAAAGAGGTAGAGCTAGCCGATAAGATGTTACGATTAGAAGACATTCGCCTTAATCCTGATTTTGACTATAGCGATCTTAAATCTTTATCTATCGAAGCTCGACAAAAATTGGCTAAACTAAGACCGGAAACTTTGGGTCAAGCGAGTAGAATAAGTGGCGTTTCTCCGGCAGATGTGCAAGTGTTAATGGTTCGTTTGGGTAGATTATAATATCAATGAAAAAAGTACGTTTGCACATAGTGAAATATTTTCTTTCGTCCATTACTTTTTTTCTATTGCTTTTCTTGTCGAATTGTGCAAATGAGATTGCACCTACAGGAGGAACAAAAGATACAACTCCTCCGAAACTTGTAGCTAGTTATCCCGCGAATGAAACAAGAAATTTTAGGGCAAAAAAAATAGTGCTGAAGTTTGATGAGTTTGTGAATTACAGTTTAAATGTTGCTCAGATCCAAGTAACTCCGGAAATGAAACCGGCAGCTAAATTCTTTGTGGAGGGGAAAAAGATTTTTGTTGATCTTCCAAAATCACTTGACAGTAACATTACCTACAGTATAATGTTTGGCAACACCATAAAGGACATTAACGAAGGAAATCCCATTCAAGATTTCAGTTTCTGTTTTTCAACAGGTGATAGTTTAGACGTTTGTGTTTTAAGTGGCTCAAGTATTTCTCTAAACGATATGAAGCCCGTTGAAAACGTAATGGTGGGTTTGTATCCGGAAAACACCGACTACAGCAAACCCTTCTATTTTACAAACACCAACAAAGAAGGGCTTTTTAGTTTAAGAAACATTAAGAAGGGACGGTATATTGTTGCTGCATTTGAAGACAAAAACATGAATCGGTTATTTGATCGAGGTGATGGAATTAGTGGGTTTTTAGATTCCATTATTTTTCTACAAGACACAATCAATAATCTAAAATTGAATTTGTTTCCTTCGCCAAAAGGTAAAATTGTTGAAAGCTACGTTCCACGTGGAAATAAATTAGATGTAGCTTTCTCGCATCCCATAGAAAAAGTAAGCGTAACCGCTTCGCCCAAAAATGATATAGAGTTTGCCACACTAAACGAAACAAGAGACACGTTATTTTACTGGTATAAAAATGCTAGTCCGGATAGCATAGATTTAGGACTGGTAATTAACGATAGTACAACACTATTAAAGATTAAAAACCAAAGCAATAAAGATTCGCTAAGTTTTAAAAAGGGGAGAGGTATCATAGGTATTGCACCACAATCATTATTTATCGTTACACTAAGTAACCCGATTGAAAAAATTGACCCGACAAAAATATCGATTACCGAAGACTCAACAAAAACAATAGAGACAAGAGCTTCTTTCCTAAAATTTGAGGAGAATCGTATACACTTTTCTTTTGTGAAAAAAACAGGAAGTAAGTATATCGTCCTATTGGGAGACTCATGCATTAAAGACATATTTGGCCATTACTCAAAAGGAGAATCGTTTTCTTTTTCATGCCCGAAAGAAATGGAAACCGGAAATTTAATACTCAAGCTTAGTGAGACTGATAGCAGCTTTCTAATTATTGAAATCAAAAACGAAAAAGACGAAACTGTAGCAAAAAAATATTTATCTCCTTTGCAAAAACAAATAAGATTTGATGGTATTGCGGCCGGTAACTATAGTATTGTAGGAACTTTTGATGATAACAAAAACGGTTACTGGGACAGCGGAAATTTTGAGCAAAAAATTCAACCGGAAAAAAAGGTAGTACTTAAGTCGACCGTAAGTATTAAAAGCGGATGGGATATTGAAGCAGAAATAAACCCTAAAAACAATACTGAAAAACTGTCAACAGCAAAAGAAAAGAAAAACTTCACCAATAGCAGATAAATGGCACTAATTAAAAAGGTAAGAGGAAAAAGTCCGGTCTTTGGAGCAAACTGTTTTCTTGCAGAAAACGCAACCGTTGTTGGAGAGGTTACAATGGGAGACGACTGTAGTGTTTGGTTTAACGCTATTGTTAGAGGTGATGTACATTACATAAACATCGGAAACAAGGTAAACATACAAGATGCGGCTGTATTACACTGCACCTACCAAACAGCACCGCTTAACATCGGAAACTTTGTTTCGATTGGGCATAGGGCAATTGTTCATGGGTGTACTATACACGACAACGTATTAATTGGTATGGGCGCAATTGTAATGGATAATGTTGTAGTGAATAAAAATGTAATTATTGGTGCAGGAAGTGTAGTTACCGAGAATATGGTATTAGAGAGTAATTCCATATATGCGGGTGTGCCTGCAAAAAAAATAAAGGAAATGGATGAAAAAAACTTTAAGCATTTGATTGAGCGAATAGGAAATAATTATGTGATGTACGCAAGTTGGTTTAAAGAGAATGAATAATCCAGATATTGAAAATTATTGCATAGCACAGTCTTCTCCCTTACAAAGTGTATTGGACGAAGTAGAGCGATTTACTTATTTGAAAGTACAGATGCCCCACATGATAAGTGGAAAGTTGCAAGGACAAATACTTTCAATGATTTCGAAAATTAAACAGCCCCGTGTAATATTAGAAGTTGGAACATTTACAGGATATGCAACAATTTGTCTACACTCCGGATTACAAGAAAGCGGAAAATTATATACTATCGATATAAATAGTGAATTGGAAGAGCATGTAAAATCTTTTTTTGAAAAAGCCAATGTTTCACGTAGAACTGAATATATAATAGGTAATGCCATTTCAGTGATTCCCACAATTTCTGATAGTTTCGATTTAATATTCTTAGATGCAGATAAGAAGAAATACATTGATTATTTAAACATTCTTATTCCAAAAATGAATTCCGGTGCGCTGTTAATAACAGACAATGTGTTATGGAAAGGGAAAGTAGCCGCTGCAATAATGGATAGCGACACGCTAGCCATCCATAACTTTAATATAGCCGTTTTAAACCATCCGGAGCTTGAAGTTGTCATACTTCCGATTCGAGATGGAATTTCAATTGCACGAAAAAAATAAATTGGTGAAAAAATATTATCTATTCCTTCTTTTAGTATTACCGCAGTTTATATATGCACAGCGCGATGAAGACATTCGTGCATATATAGAAAAATATAAAGCTATTGCTATTGAAGAAATGGTAAAGTTTGGTATACCTGCAAGTATTACCATTGCTCAAGGAATTCATGAGTCCACAGCAGGTAAATCAAAATTAGCTGTAAACTCAAATAATCATTTTGGTATAAAATGTCATAAAGATTGGAAAGGCAATGGATATCATCATGATGACGATGCACCGCAAGAGTGTTTTAGAGTTTATGAAAACCCGGAAGAGTCGTATAGAGATCACTCTCAATTTCTGCTTTCTCGGGGTTGGTATAAACCCTTATTCAATTTATCAAAAACGGATTATAGCAGTTGGGCATACGGTTTAAAAAAAGCCGGCTATGCAACAAATCCAAAATACCCGGAAGTATTAATCGGAATAATAGAACGATATAAATTGTTTCAGCTAGACACACTAACGGCTTTGAGCAACGCTGTTCCATGTGGAACACAATGTATAATTAATGGAACTAGAGCTATTATTTACAACGATAGTTTGCCCATTGAAAACTTTTGTAATTGTTGTGGGATAAGCACATCTAATCTTTATCTTTTTAATGATGCAGATGTGCGGCTTTCTTTTAAAAAAGGAGATGTTTTATTCATCGAACCGAAAAGAACAAAAGGCAATAATTGTTCCTATACAGTTACTGAAACAATCACATACCGTTTGCTTTCACAAAAATTAGGTGTACAATTGGCGGCACTCTTACGCTATAATGGAGATAAAGAAGATCGTTTGTTAATCAAAGACGAAACTATTGCTTTGTGCGAAACCTCTGCCCCAATGAACAAAACAGCTTATCATATTGTTAAGAAGGGAGAGTCGCTATACACAATTGCCAAAGAGCACAACATGACGATTGCGGAAATTAAAAACATAAACAGACTGACGACTGAGAACTTAGCTATTGGTCAAAAAATTAAGCTAAAAGAATAGAGAATCTAAAGAAAAAGATTTCTAAAAAACACATATGAAAAAATTACTTTTTCTATTATCGATAGCGCTTTTAGGTTCGTGTAGTGCTCAAACAAAAAAAGAAACCACAAAAGCAGAACATAATATGGGAACACAGGAATTAGACACGATTACATTAGGTGGAGGATGCTATTGGTGCATGGAAGCTGTGTTTCAAAGAATGAAAGGTGTTGTTTCTTCAGAATCAGGATTCAGTGGTGGTTTTATAAAGAACCCAGCATATAGAGAGGTGTGTAACGGAACAACCGGTCATGCAGAAGTTGTACAGATAGTTTTTGACAAAAAGGAAACTTCGCTTGGAAAAATTCTTGCTGTTTATTTTACAATTCATGACCCAACTACACTTAACAAACAAGGTGCTGATGAAGGAACACAATACAGGTCTGTTGTGTTTTTTAGAAATGAAAATCAAAAAGAAGCTACACTAAACGCTATCAAAAAACTAACAGAAGAAAAAGTGTACACTGACCCTATTGTAACCGAAGTGTCACCCTTTGAGGTATTCTATAAAGCAGAAGAATATCATCAAAATTACTACAATCAAAACAAACAACAACCCTATTGTCAGTACGTTGTAAAGTCTAAGGTAGATAAATTCGAAAAGCTATTCTCGGACATAAAAAAATAATATTTTTGAATACCTAATTGTTTTTAGAAATTAGCGGAAATATTTGTTCCACATGGAAAACGCTCAAATTCTCGTACAGCTTCACGACCTTTCTTTTAAACCTTATTTAAGCGCCTCTGCAATTGGAGATAAGGTAAATGCGCTTGGTGTAGCATTGAGCAAAGACTACGAAGGAAAAAAACCTTTGTTGGTAGCCATTATGAACGGCTCTTTTATGTTCGCTGCTGATTTAATGCGGTCAATATCCATTGATTGTGAAATAACGTTTATAAAATCTTCTTCCTATTCGGGAACACAAAGTACCGGGAATCTCAATGTGACACTAGGACCTAACGATACCATTACAGGGCGCGATGTTATAATTGTGGAGGATATTGTTGACAGTGGCCACTCGCTTCAAGCATTGTTACCTCTATTTCAGGAAAAAAACCCAAAGTCGTTAAAGATTGCTACTTTGTTATTTAAACCTGAGGCCTTCAAAGGCAATTATTCCGTGGATTATAAGTGTTTTGAAATTCCCAACGATTTCATTGTAGGTTATGGTTTGGACTATAATGAATTAGGAAGAAACCTAAAAGACATTTACGTATTGGCAAAATAAAATACTACGGTTTTATTGTAAACCTTGTCCAGGTTGATTTTCTTTTCTTTCCAACTTTCACGTCTAGTCGAACATAGGCCATTGCGTTTTGTTTGAGTGATTTAATCTCATCATGCATTTCCTTTGTAAGGATCGGCTTCTTGGTATAGAGGTTTTTTCGAACGCTTCCATTTACTATTGAAAGTGTCAACCCGTCTACAATAACAGAATCTGATAAATCTTCTTCATAATATTCAAAGGAGGCATCTTTTACAAACATACTTTTTGAGTAAGTTGAATTTCGTTCCAATGCATTATTACTCATGAGAACCAGTGTATGCTTTTTTGCAACCCTTGGATACAAATTCTTAATTGGTTCAATAATAAATTGATGATACAATAAAATTCTATTGTTACTCGAAAAGCCAATAATGCGAAGGGTTGCAGTGTCCGTCTTATTCGTTTTGTTGACAGGCTTAATCGTTAAAGTATTTGCCGTACGAATAGCAACGCCTTTATCCAAAAACAATTCGGAAAAAACATACTTACTTTTAAAAGAAATATCAAAAACATATTCCTGTTCAGCTACTAAGGTATCAAGCAAAGGAGTAATCTTTACTTCATCTCTGTTTCTTAATGCAATGTAACCATTGGTTATAGACGTAGGTTCTTTTTGCTTCTTGGCATCTTGCTGTAAAAACAATAAAAGAATAACAAATGGGAACATTCTACTTTATTTTGTTTTCCTCTGTCGCAATGCTTCATACAAAAGAACAGCCGCTGAAACAGAAACATTTAAAGAGTCAATTTCTCCTAGCATCGGTATTTTAATTTTATAGCTAGAGGCATTTACCCAATCTTCCGAAAGACCCTCTGCTTCAGTACCAACAACTATTGCCGTTGGCTGGTTAAAATTTGATGCGTAATACTCTTGATTCGTGTCTAAATACGCAGCATAAGTATTAATGTTCTGTTCTTTCAAAAATTGAATAACGTTCCACGTAGAATCAACAGCAATCTGATTTGTAAAAACGGTACCTACACTTGATCGAATAACATTGGCATTATAAACATCTGTCTTGGCATCGCAAATAATAACGGCATCAGCATGTACGGCATCACAAGTGCGAAGCATAGCACCAAAATTACCTGGTTTTTCAACGCCTTCTATAACTAATATAAGAGGATTATTGGATAGCTGTAGTGAAGCAAGTGTGTGTCCCTTTGTTCGAGTAACTGCGAAAACGCCTTCTGTTGATTCGCGATAAGCGACAGAGGAATAAACATCCTCTGTAACAGTGAAAACAGAAACAGTGTCTTTAATTTGCTCAATAAATTTCAAGTTATAGACGTCTGTTTCTTTTATGCGTGTAGGACATATAAAAATACTATCAAAAAAATATCCTGCACGGAAGGCTAGATTAATTTCTCTCAATCCTTCTAAAAGAAAAGTGCCGGTTTCCTTTCGTATAGAGCTTTTTTCAAGCTTCTTAACTTCTTTTATTCGCGCATTTTGCAGGCTAGAGATATACATCCTTCATTATTTTGCAAAGTAAAATAACAAGAAAAAACTATCTTTCTGTTGTAATCAAAAGATCAGTTTCTGAAGATGGAGTTGAAAGCATCGCCCTTAATAGAAAAGCAGACAAAAATGAAAGTAATAGAATATGCTGCTGATTCCTTTGTAGAAAAAAATATTTCGGATTGGACACAGACAATTGATGCAGAAAAAAAATATTGGATCCATGTTTTTGGTTTAACCGAAGAGCAAAAGGTGCAGTCGCTTTGTAAAAATTTCGGGATTCACCCATTAGCCGTTGAGGATATTTTCCACACTGTACAACGTCCTAAAATTGATGATTATGGCGATTCTTTGTTTGTGGTTCTACAAATGTTCCACGTAGAAAAGGAAATGAAATCGCAACAAATTTCTCTATTTGTAAAAAACAATGTGCTAATCAGTTTTGAAGAATCTGATACTAAAGTTTTACTTCCGATTAAACAAAAAATTGTAGACAATAGAAATAATATAAGAAAACGAGGTGAAGACTATTTACTCTATAGCTTACTGGATGTTATCATTGACAGTTATTTTGAAATCGAAGAATTTATCTACAAAGAAATTGGGTTATTCGAAAACATAATCAACAATCATCCCAAAAAATTACATCTTTTCCAATTACTAAAATGGAGAAAAGATATTCTTAGAATCAGAAAATCGATTTCTCCGGTAAATGATATTTTGCATACTATTATGCGTAACGATGTTCAGTTTTTTGAAAAAGAGAACAAAGTATATTTACGCGATTTAACAGATCATTTGTTAAGAGTTTTAGATAATTTAGATACACATAAAGAATCCGTAAATAGCTTAATTGAACTTTATCATGCTCAAGCGAATAATAAGATGAATGAAGTGATGAAGACATTAACAATCATGTCTTCTATTTTTATTCCTTTGTCTTTTATTGCGGGTGTATATGGGATGAACTTTGATAATATGCCAGAGCTACATGCAAAGATGGGATACTTTTTTACGTTAGGAGGTATGGGAATTGTAGCAATCGTATTACTCGTTTACTTCAAATTCAAGAAATACTTTTGATATGAACATCGGTTTATTTTTTGGATCGTTTAATCCTATACATAATGGGCATTTGATTATTGCAAATATGATTTTGCAAAAAACAAGTCTAAAACAAATCTGGTTTGTAGTTTCTCCACAAAGTCCTTTTAAGAAGGCAAACAATCTTTTAAAAGAACACGACAGATTGTTCCTTGTGAAACTCGCTATTGAAAATAATCTAAACTTCAGAGCATCAGATATTGAGTTTGTATTACCAAAACCATCTTATACAATAGATACTCTTACACATTTAAAAGAAAAATATCCAAAACATACCTTTTCAATAATCATGGGAGGCGATAACCTTACTTCGCTTCATAAATGGAAAAATGCCGATATAATTTTGCGAGACTATTCAATATATGTTTACAATAGAAATCGTGAAACAAACCCATATTCAGAAAGTAAAAATATTCACTTCCTACAATTTCCTCAGCTTGATATATCAGCAACGTTCATAAGAGAAGCAATAAAAGAAGGCTTGTCTGTTCAATATTTTCTGCCAAATAATGTTTGGGAATACATCCAAGAAAACAACTATTACAAGAAGTAAAAGAAGTTCACAAAAAGGTTGTTAATAGTCTGTTTATATTGTGGATATATTTAGGACATATTTTTTTTGTGACATGAAAAAAATAACAGCTTACTAAAAGGAAAATATACATGTTTATAAGCGTATACTATTCCACATAGAAAAAACAGGAATGTGAATATGAAGATATACAATGAAGGCTGTGGAAAGCTAAAATAGCAAAATGTTAGTATCTAAATCAAACCCTTTATTTACCTATGTTTCAAGAAACATTTCTTTTGTGAATTTCTGTAGATAGAAGTTGGATAACAACAAAAACAAGAGTAAGTAATAATAAAATATCCAACAATCCACAGTCCTAATAATGGTATTTGAATATCTATTTTTTTAAAATCTTATTTAATACAAATTAGTATTGTGGACGAATAATAATTTGGCTTTGCTAAAAGATTCCTTTTTACGGATTACATTTACCATATCAAAAAGAAAAAATGAAGTTGCTCAAGAAAATTGCCATACTGCTTATTATTATTGTTTTATTCTGTCTAACGTTTTACAGAGTTTGGTTTTTGCGTTGTCCGAAACGTAACATACCACAGATAACGAATACTGTTGTTTCACCTGCAAACGGAGAAGTGGTTTCAATAACAAAGTTCGATAAGCAGTGGATGGATGTAACCAAAGAAAAGTATGGAGTTATCCACCTGTGGACAACCGATGTGGATACAGCCGGATATATTATTTCCATTCAAATGAATCCTACGCATGTCCATTATCAGCGTATGCCTGTTGATGGCAAAATTGTTTCTCATAAACATACAGCCGGCAATTTTAACAATGCAATTTTGATGAGTAACGATTTAGGAATTCGTTATGAAAATGAACACAATGAAATTTTGATGGAAGATAATTCCGGAGAACATTTCAAGATCGTGCAGATTTCAGGATTTTTAGCTAGAAGAATTGTTGATTTTGTTGAACCGGAGCAAGTAAAGAAAATTGGTGACTTGATTGGATTGATTAAACTAGGATCACAAGTTACAGTTGTTGTTCCACATGATTATGTTCCATTAGTAGAAAAAGGAATGACTGTAATTGATGGAGAAACATTATTAGCCAAAAAGAAGTAATTTATATTTTTCTGTTTTTCTTTTTGCGGTGTTTCTTTCCTTTTTTCTCCTCGAGTTGAATGGTTGGAATTTCAGTATCTAATTTTTCTTCTATTTCTTCCTTTGGTTCAGTGAAGTGTTCATCAAAATAAAATTTCCGGAATTTCGGTTTAACAGCACGATTACGCAAAAGTTCAGTTTCGTAAATTTTATTGAATAGCTGATGAAGAAAAGGAAAACCAATGGCATCATATTCATAAATACCATCGTTTAAAATTTCGTTTTTGTTTACGTAGATAGATGCAGATAAGAAAAACTCAACTTTATTCACAGTGTCTTCCACATATCCACAATCGGTGATAAAACCATAGGCTTGTCCAACTTTATTAAAAACACGAAGATTAGAAGGCATGCGTGTTTCTCCACTATCAAGACCAATAAAAAATTTCATGTAGTTATCCGGAAAAGTATCTCCGTTATATTCCGGATAAAAAGATTCACGAGGAAACATACCCATATATTTCATCAGTGATTTATAATCGGATTGTGTAAGATTTATTTTTTTAGAAACAGTATCCGGGAAAATAATTTTTTGCAGTAGATCGTGCAAGTTAGAGAGCGGTATATAATTGAATCTTGAAAAATTAAAAGGAGCATTTATAAATTGTCCACTTTTCATATTTCCTTTTCCAACCAAAGGAGAAAGAGGTCCGGAGTAACCTTTTAAGTCATAAGCAGAAACAACGTCTTGTTTAATTTTCGGCACCGAAAAAGAATCATAAAAGGTAATTGGATTCGTCAATAAATTTTCCAAAGAATCGCAACCGGCAAATCGTCTGCACACTACAGCATTTTTGTATCCTAGCTCGTGTAATCTTTTATTGAAAAGTTCTGGTGTTATAAAATCGTAAAGCGGATTGAAAGCATAGTTGTTGCTTACTAACAACATTTCCTTAATCAGTTGATCTATACACGTTCGCTTTTTTTTAATGGACAAATTTTCATCAGTCAGATTATCGCACGATAAATTTTCGATTGAAAAAGAATCTTCTTTAGTAACGTGATATTTACTTATGCTATTCAACTTTTCTAGGGCAAAAACAGCGGCCGGCAATTTTATGGTACTTGCACAGTAGTAGTAGTATTTATCGGCATCAAAAGAATATGTAGAAAAACGAGGTTCTTGTTTTTCGTTGCGATCAATTTGTGTGTAGAGAATTTGTAGCTTGTATTTTTCTTTATTGGAAACAATAGAATCAAACAAATCTTTATTGGCATCAAAGAATTTATCGAACGAAAAATGTTGCGCGCGCAAAGGGAAATAAAGCCCCCAAAGCAAGCCGGCAAACAAAAAAATTCGTTTTGTTGTCATGCAGAAAACTATTAAAAATAAAGGACTTCAGCAAGGCATGCCGAGAAATGTCAGTTTAATTTACCCCAAAAAAATTTCCGCTTTCTCGCTTCGCTCGAAAGAAACACGCTTATGTTTCGCCCGGAAGGAAGGGGGCCAGCAGGGGCGATTTACGCGATGCGGTTTCCGTCTTTGTCGTATACTTTTGTGTCGCTCTCTTTAGGAGCAATTGCCGGTTTCACCACTTTTTCTAAAACACTGTTTAAGATAGAAAGCAGTAAGCTGAACAAAATCGCCCAACCCCAGCCATCAACAACAAAGCCGGGAGAACCAATTAACCAAGCCGCAACTTTGATAATAGCGGCATTGATAAATAACAAAAATATTCCTAGTGTAAGAATGGTGGCAGGCAAAGTGAATAAAACCAAGATAGGTTTTAAACTTACGTTCAGAATAGCCAACACAAAGGCGATGGCAACGGCATACCCAAAACCGTCAACATGAATTCCGCTCAACGCATACGAAGCAATCACAACAGCAACAGCATTCAAAAACAACTTAATGATAAAGTTCATTTCTTTAATTTTTTTGTAAACATACAAATCGCGTATAAAAACCAACCCGATTTTAATAAAATACAACAAATATATTGCCACACTTTTGGTAGCCATCCGTAACCGAGTATCTTCGCGCCATGCATTACCTATCAGTAGAAAATCTCACCAAATCGTTTATCGACAAACCGCTTTTTAATAACATTACTTTTCACATCAGCCAGGGCGACAAGGTGGCGCTCATCGCCAAAAACGGATCCGGAAAAACAACGCTAATGCGGATTATAGCCGGAAACGACACAGCCGATAGTGGCAAAGTGTGGCTGCACAAAGACGTGATGGTGTGCTACCTCGATCAAGATCCGCAATTCGACCCGCAAAAAAATGTGCTCGAGTCTATTTTCGCCCATACCAATCCGGTAATTGAAGCCGTGAAAGACTATGAAGAAATCATAGAACAAGAAGATCCGGACGTTGATAAACTACAGGACGTGATGAGCAAAATGGATGAGCTCAACGCCTGGACCTACGAACAAAAAGTGAAACAAATTCTAAATGTATTGCGCATTTACGACTTGCACCAGAAAACATCAACGCTGTCGGGCGGACAAAAGAAACGTTTATCACTCGCCAAAACTCTTTTGGATATTGAGTTTGATATGGGGCACAAAATTTTGATTCTGGATGAGCCCACCAACCACCTCGATTTCGAAATGATTGACTGGTTGGAAAATTATTTAACGCAAGATAGTATTACCCTCTTGCTCGTAACCCACGATCGTTACTTCCTCGATAACGTTTGCAACGAAATTATTGAACTCACCGAAACTGAAGCCATTCCTTACAAAGGCGACTACGAGTACTTTCTAGAGAAAAAAGCCGAACGAGAAGTGGCTGCCGGTGCCAGTTTAGATAAGGCCAAAAATCTATTGCGCAAAGAGTTAGAGTGGATGCGCAAACAGCCCAAAGCGCGAACCACAAAATCAAAATCGCGTATCGATGCGTTTTACGATTTGGAAAAAAAGGCTTCCGCCAAAAAAGAGGATCAGGAATTGCAGCTAAGCATGAAAATGTCGCGCTTGGGCGGAAAAATTCTCGAGCTCAAAAAACTGTATAAGTCGTTTGGTGAAAAGCCTATCCTTAAAGGCTTTGACTATACCTTTAAACGAGGAGACCGCATTGGTATCATCGGAAAAAACGGTGTAGGGAAAACCACATTCCTTAATATCATACAAGGCAAAGAATTGCCCGATTCCGGAAAAATAAATCCGGGAGAAACCGTGGTATTCGGCTACTTCGATCAGAAAGGCTTGAACATCAAAGAAGATAAGCGCATCATCGAATATGTAAAAGACATTGCCGAAAATTTCACGCTGGCCGATGGCACTAAAGTATCTGCGGGCCAGTTTTTACAACTGTTTCAGTTCACACCGGAACAACAGTTCACCTACATTTCTAAACTCAGTGGAGGCGAGAAAAAACGATTGCAACTGCTTTCGGTTTTATTCAGTTCACCGAACTTTTTGATTTTGGATGAGCCTACGAACGACTTGGATTTGTTGACATTGCAGACACTTGAAATGTTTTTGGAAAACTATCCGGGCTGTTTGATGATTGTGTCGCACGACCGTTATTTCATGGATAAATTGGTGGAACACTTGTTTGTATTTGAAGGCGATGGCGTAATTAACGACTTCCCCGGAAACTACACTTTGTACCGTTTCTATCAAGACCAACAAAAGAAAAACAAGAACCAAAGTATTTTAGAGGTCAAGTTAGAGGCCCTAGAAACCAAAGCTGAAAAGCCAGTCGAGCAAAAGCCGGTTACTAAACGCAAGTTGAACAACAAAGAAAAAATGGAATTCGAAAAACTCGAAAAAGAAATTCCGGCACTCGAAAAAGAACGCGATGAAATCAATGAAAAGCTTACACACACCGAATTAAACTTCGATCAAATACAACAGCTTACACACCGCATCGGACAAATTGCTTTGCAGTTAGAAGAAAAGGAAATGCGCTGGTTAGAATTAAGCGAATAAAAAAAGTCCCCTGCACTGGCGGAGGACTTTTTATTTACATCGAAAAGATTAATGATGACTGTGATCGCCTCCAGAATGCACGTGTCCGTGACTTAATTCATTAGCATGTGCTTCACGAATTGCTAAAATTTCGCCAGAGAAAAACAGATGTTTTCCGGCAAAAGGGTGGTTCATATCAATGGTTACGTCCACATCGCCAATAGCAGTAATTTTTCCTTGGAATGGTTGTCCGTTTTGGTCTTGCAAAGGAATAATGTTCCCCACAACAATCATGTCAGAGGCATCTTGTCCGTCTAAAACGAAAGCCTCTTTTGGCATAGTAATAACCGCTTCTTGCTCATATTCGCCATATCCTTCTTCAGGCGACAAAATGAATTCAAACGTTTTGCCGATTTCCAAACCGAACAAATGCTCTTCAAATTTATCTAATAAATTTCCGTGTCCGCACAGAAAATCGAAGGGTGAATCTTTTGGCGCTTCGTCCATAATAGGACCGTTAGCTTCAGTTCGTAGTTGGTATGAAATGCTTACAACTTTGTCAGGAGAAACAGGCATGATGAATGTTTAATAAAATGAATAGATTGAAATGACCGCACAAAGAAATAAAAAATTAATAAAACACGATAAAAATGAGTATCATCGGGTTGTCTATTGCGGTCGAAACGAGCGCAAAGAGTAGGTCAACATAAACGTAAAAAGAACACAACTTTGAAATTCAACGAATTTAATTTTAACGAGACGCTTCTAGAAGGTCTTGATGCCATGGGTTACGAAAAAGCCACACCCATTCAGGAACAAGCCATACCGGCCATTTTAGCGAATAAAGACTTGATTGCCTGCGCACAAACCGGCACCGGAAAAACAGCAGCGTACTTGTTGCCGATTCTGCACAAAATTGCCGAGCAACAATCTTCACATATCGACACGCTGATTATTGCGCCAACACGCGAACTTGCCATTCAAATCGATCAGCAAGTAGAAGCCTTCGCCTATTTCACCAACACCAGTTCCATTGCGGTCTATGGCGGTGGCGATGGAATGGCCTGGGAGCAACAGAAAAAAGCGATTACAAAAGGAGTAGATATTATTATCGCCACACCGGGCCGATTGATTTCCATGCTAGGCTCAAACACTGCGGATTTAAGCAAACTCAAACACTTAGTGCTTGACGAAGCCGATAGAATGCTCGATATGGGTTTCTCGGATGATATTTTGCGCATCATCAGCTACTTGCCGAAAAACAGACAAACCGTGCTGTTCTCGGCTACTATGCCACCCAAAATCAGAATGTTGGCCAATAAAATTTTGGTGAACCCGGAGCAGATTAACATTGCCATTTCAAAACCGGCAGAAGGCATTTTGCAACAAGCTTATGTGGTGTACGACAATCAGAAATTGCCGTTATTAAAACAGATTTTAAAGCAAGGCGATTACAAAAGCGTAATCATTTTCGCATCTACAAAAGAATCGGCCAAAAAACTCGAAATCGACTTGCGCCAAGCGGGCGTGCAAATAAAATCGTTTCACTCCGATTTAGAACAAAACGTGCGCGAAGAAATTATGCGTCAATTTAAAAATCGCCAGCTGCAAGTATTGATTGGTACAGATATTTTATCGCGAGGAATAGATGTTGACGGCATCAGTTTGGTAATCAATTACGACACGCCTAACGATCCGGAAGATTACATTCACCGCGTAGGACGTACAGCCCGTGCGGAAAGTACAGGTACAGCTATTACATTCATCAACGAAAAAGACCAAAAGAAATTCTTTGACATCGAAAGTTTAATCGGCAACGAAATTCCGAAACTGACTTTGCCGGAAGCGTTAGGAACAAGCCCTGCTTACGAGCCGGAACGCAAGCGCAACACATTCGACAAGCCGAAGGGAAAAAAGCCATTTCATAAGGCAAAAAGACCGAACAACGCCTAATTCGATTTCCCTAAAAAACATACATTTGACGAAACACAAACAAGCATAAAAATGTCAACTTTCGAACAACTGAAAACAGAAGCCCAACGCATTGCCGATGTAAAATACGCAGCAGCCGTATTGAATTGGGATATGGAAATTAATATGCCGGCCAATGGCGTAGAGGCACGATCGCGTCAGCTTGCAACCCTTTCGGGCATTGCCTTTGAGATGGGCACATCCGAGAAATTCAGCAACTTGTTACAGGCTGCAAAAGACGATGCATCACTAGATGCCTTGCAAAAAAGAAATGTAGAATTGCTATGGTCTGATTTTCAAAAAGCGAAAAAATTCTCACAAGAGTTTGTAGAAGAAATGAGCATGACCGTTTCGCAAACCTTTGCGGCATGGGAACACGCGAAGAAAGCAAACGACTTTTCGTTGTATGCCCCTCAACTCGAAAAGATGATTGCTCTCAAACGCAAACAAGCCGAAATCATAGGCTACGAAAAACATCCGTATGATGCATTGTTAGACGATTACGAGCCGGGCATGACCGCTGCGGTGTTGGACGAATATTTCAATACCGTTCGCAGTGGATTAAAACCTTTGCTCGAAAAAATCAAAGCACAACCACAAGTCGATAACAGTTGTTTGCATCAACATTTCGATCGCCAACAACAATGGGATTACAGCATCGCTATTTTAAAACAAATGGGCTACGATTTTGGAGCGGGCCGACAAGACATCTCTACACACCCCTTCACCACTAACTTTGCGGCTACCGATGTGCGCGTAACTACCCGCATCAACGAAAACGACATGACCGATTGCTTGTTTAGCGCTATTCACGAGGGCGGACATGCATTATACGAACAAGGCTTACTCACCGGCAATTATGGCTTGCCTTTGGGCGAGGCCGCATCGTTGAGTGTACACGAATCGCAATCGCGCTTGTGGGAAAACAATGTGGGACGAGCATTGCCGTTTTGGAAATACAATTTCGAGATCGCACAAAAGACTTTTCCTGCGCAGTTTTCGGCTATATCACAGCACACATTGTACAAAGCCATCAATCGTGTAGAGCCTTCATTCATTCGTACACAGGCCGATGAGTTGACCTACCATTTCCACATCATGATTCGCTTCGATATTGAAAAAGCGCTCATGGAAGGCACGTTGAATGTGACCGATTTGAAAAATTATTGGAACGAACAATACCAAAAATATTTAGGCATAACTCCGGCCGATGATGCAACGGGCATCTTACAAGATGTACACTGGTCGCACGGTTTGTTGGGCTATTTCCCTACGTACTCGCTAGGAAGCGCCTATGCTGCACAATACTACCGCCAAGCCGAGCAAGACATTCCGGGCTTGAACGACTTGATTGCCAAAGGCGATAACGCTCCGTTATTAACCTGGTTGCGCGAAAAAATCCACGTACACGGCCGTTTCTACAATTCGCAAGATTTGTGCGAAAAGGTAACAGGCGAAAAGTTGAACTTCAATCACTTTTTGAAATACGCAGAAGACAAGTACAGCGGCATTTACGGGTTTTAAAAATCTTCAAAAATAGGAAGAGTAGGGCGAGTGCCGATGGGAATCGTCACCGGGCTATTCGCTACAATCTCTGTCCAATAGGAATTGGCAGAGGATTTCCGCTGCTATCCCTCTCGCGAACCGATTGCAAAAAAGAAAGTAAGATATCCTGTATTTGATAATTTCTCAGAGACATCACGATTTTATAAAAAAAAGGCCCGAACATTCGAGCCTTTTTTGTTTTTGTTATATAGCTGTTACAGCTTACGTTGAATTTCTATTTCTTCGAACACCTCGATAGAGTCGCCCACCTGAATGTCTTGGTAGTCTTTAATTTGAACCCCGCAATCCATACCGGAAACAACGTCTTTCACATCGTCTTTGTAACGTTTCAATGCCGATAATGCTCCAGTGTGAACCACAATACCATCGCGGATTAAGCGCACTTTCGAGGCACGTAAAATTCTTCCATCGCGAACGAAGCAACCGGCAATGGTTCCCACTTTCGTGATGTTGAACACTTCACGTACATCCAAGTTACCAATGATTTTTTCTTCAATCTTAGGCTCCAACAATCCTTCCATAGCCGCCTTGATTTCTTCAATAGCGTTATAGATGATAGAGTACAATTTAATCTCGATGTTTTCAGTATCCGCAATTTTCTTCGCGTTCAACGAAGGACGAACGTTAAATCCAATCACAATCGCATCAGAAGCCGTAGCCAACAATACATCCGATTCGGAGATTTGTCCTACGCCTTTGTGAATGATTCTCACTTGGATTTCGTCTGTACTCAATTTCAATAGTGAATCTGCTAACGCCTCTACCGAACCGTCCACGTCTCCTTTGATAATCAAATTCAACTCTTTGAAGTTGCCTAATGCCAAACGTCTTCCGATCTCGTCTAGGGTAATGTGTTTCTTTGTTCTAATACCTTGCTCACGGTCGATTTGAGCACGTTTGTGTGCTAGAGCCTTAGCATCTTGTTCGTTGTCGAATACTTTGAATTTTTCGCCCGCTTGTGGCGCTCCGTTCAATCCCAATACCTGTACAGGAACAGACGGTCCTGCAGATTTCGTTTTCTTTCCGTTATAGTCGAGCATGGCTTTCACTTTTCCGTAATACGGACCGGCTACCACCATATCGCCCACGTTCAATGTTCCGGCTTGTACCAAAACGGTTGAAGTGTAACCACGACCTTTATCCAAAGTAGCCTCAATAATAGAACCGGAGCCACTTCTGTCCGGGTTGGCTTTCAATTCCAACATCTCCGACTCTAAAAGAATTTTATCCAATAGTGCATCAATATTCAATCCTTTCTTAGCTGAAATTTCTTGCGACTGATATTTACCCCCCCATTCTTCTACCAACAAGTTCATACTTGCCAATTGCTCACGGATTTTCTCCGGATTAGCTCCGTCTTTATCTACTTTATTCAAAGCGAAAATCATTGGAACACCCGCAGATTGTGCGTGGTTGATGGCCTCTTTGGTTTGTGGCATCACCGCATCATCGGCAGCGATTACAATTACTGCAATATCCGTCACCTTCGCACCACGCGCACGCATGGCCGTAAAGGCTTCGTGACCAGGTGTATCCAAGAACGTAATTTTCTTACCACTTGCCGTTTTCACTTCGTAGGCACCAATGTGCTGCGTGATTCCTCCCGCTTCTTTCGATACCACGTTGGCTTTACGAATAAAGTCGAGTAACGATGTTTTACCGTGATCCACGTGACCCATGATAGTAACAATGGGTGATCGTGAAACCATATCTGCCGGATCGTCTACTTCTTCTTCGAAAGCGGTTTGATCTTGCGCAGAAATAAACTCAACTTCAAAACCTTTATCGCTACAAATCAACTCAATGATTTCGGCATCCAAACGCTGGTTGATAGATACGATAACACCAAGCCCCATACAAGTTTTGATGATTTCGGTAGGCGAAATGTTCATCAAACTTGCTAGCTCGCTCACCGAGATGAACTCTGTTAGCTGCAGTTTGCTGTGGTCGATACCATCGAGTTCTGCCTGTTTCTTTTCTTGCATCGCCTCACGCTTACCACGTTTCAATTTCGAACGATCACTCTTACTGGTCATCGCTTGAATTTTCGACATAGTAGCTCTGATTTTGTCTTCGATTTCTTTTTCAGAAATTTGAACAGGCTCAGTGCCCTTGTTATCGGCAGGACGGTTTTGTTGATTAAAGTTAGGACGATTGCCTTGGTAGTTGCTATTGTTGCCACCGGCAGTATTGATACGCTCACGCACTGGTTTTTCTATACGTTTTCTTACACGCTTAGCGTCAACCGGCTTGTTTTTGTTCGGATCTTCTTTCGGTTTTTTCTCTGGCGTTTTGAGTTCGATTTTACCCATAATTTTAGGGCCATCAAGCTCTACGCGTACCGTTTTATGGTAGATAATTTCCTCTTCCGGACGCTGTACTTTTTCAATGACAGCAGGCTCTGTTTTTTCTACAACCGGAGGTGCTTCTACTACAACTTCTTTCACCGGCTCAACTTCTTTCACCGGAGGAGCTATTGGCTCTTCAGCTTTAGGCTTAACGGTTTTCTTCGGTTTCGTTAAATCTAACTTGCCGATAATTTTCGGCCCGTCTAACTTTTGGAACTCGGTTTCAACTTTACCCTCTTCTGTTGCAGGAGGAGCTGTGGTGGTTTGCACCGGTGGTGTTGGAGCGACCACTTCCTCAACTGGCGCAATCACCTTGTTGCTTTTGATCAGCACTTCTTTTTCCTCCACTTCACGTTTTGGTGCCACCGGAATTTCTTCCTTCAGCTCAAGCGTTTCCTTCTTGATTTTTTCCAAAACCTTAGAACCGTCTGCTTCGGCTTTGATGGCTTTGTCGGCATTAAATGCCTTCTCCAAAATCAAAACCATATCAGGGCTTAGTTTTGCAGTTGGATTGTTTTCTACGGTTAGTCCGTTTTTCTTTAGCTCAGCCACAATATGCTCCATACCCACGTTGTAGGTAGTAGCGGCTTTTGCTAAACGGATGGCCTTGAGTTCGCTCATGCTTAATTGTTTTTATTTTGTTGTCGGCTGTAAACCATTAACCATGAGCTTGCGACTCGCAGCTAACGCCTTACAGCAATTTGTTACCCATTGTCTTCGGTCGTTTCAGGTGCATCAGCTACTTCTTCCGAAGCTTCTTCAGCACTTTCGTCTTCAAACTCAGCGTTCAAGATTTTTAAAATATCCTCTACTTGCTCTTCTTCTAAGTCGGTTCTTCTTACCAATTCGTCATGCGATAATGCAAGAACGGAACGGGCAGTATCACAACCGATTTTCTTCAACTCATCGATCATCCACTGATCGATTTCATCTGCAAATTCTTCTAAATCTATATCGAAAGTTTCTTCTTCTGAATGATCATCGTTTTCACGGTATACATCTATTTCAAAACCAACGAGTTTAGATGCTAACTTAATGTTCACACCACGTTTACCGATGGCTAACGAAATTTGATCCGGATCTAAGTATGCAGCAATACGTTTTTTGTCGTGATTGATATCCAACGACAAGATTTTTGCCGGAGCCAAAGCGCGTTGAACCATCAAACTTAGGTTTGTGGTATGATTCAAGATATCGATGTTTTCGTTTCTCAACTCACGAACGATACCGTGGATACGAGAGCCTTTCACGCCCACACAAGCACCCACCGGGTCGATACGATCATCGAAAGACTCAACAACTACTTTTGCTTTTTCGCCTGGTTCACGCACAATGTTTTTGATTACTATCAATCCATCGAAAATTTCCGGCACCTCTTGCTCTAACAATTTAGCTAAAAACGCAGCATCGGTTCTTGAAAGGATGATAACCGGAGATGCGTTGCGCATATCTACACGTTTCACTACTGCACGAAGGGTTTCGCCTTTTTTGTAGAAATCGGTCCTGATTTGCTCCGATTTCGGCAACAACAATTCGTTACCTTCTTCATCCAACAATAAAATTTCTTTCTTCCATACTTGATATACCTCAGCACTAATGATGTCGCCAATTCTATCTTTATATTTTTTGTAGGTCTCGTCTTTTTCCAAATCCATAATTCGAGATACAAGCGTTTGTCTTGCCGCCAAAACACTTCTTCTACCGAAACTCTCTAATTCAATTTTCTCATACGTTTCTTCACCAATTTCAAAGTCATCCTGAATTTTTTGTGCATCACTTATGGCAATTTGCGTGATATCGTTTTCTACTTCTCCGTTTTCTACGATTTCACGTCTTTGCCAGATTTCTAAGTCTCCTTTATCTGTGTTTACGATAATGTCGAAATTATCGGTATCGCCATATTTCTTTTTCAATAGCGTGCGAAATACGTCTTCCAGCACCTTCATCATGGTAGAGCGATCAATATTCTTTAAGGATTTGAACTCGCTAAACGAGTCTATCAGTTCCAAACTGTTCATATTAATGTGTTTTGAAGATTTATGAATTTATGTTTTTAAATAATTTTCTATTTCCAGTTAATTTGAATCAATGCACGTTTGATTTCATCGTAATTGAGCGAGAAAGCCAATGGCGCTTCAACGGGCGCATCGGTTTTCTTTTTCTTTCCTTTTGTTTCCTTTACCACGGGTAGCAGAACAATATGATCATCGTGCACTTCTTCTAAAACGCCCACCACTTCTTTGCCGTCTGTTTTCAAAATTTCGAGTGTTCGTCCGATTCGTCTTTTATACTGACGAGGAACGCGCAACGGATTGCTCATACCCGGGGAAGACACATCGAGCGTATAGTTATCGCTCATGATATCGGCTTCGTCTAACAATCCTCCCAAAAACTTTGAAATTTCAGCGCACTCGTTGATAGAGATGCCGGTGTCGCTATCGGCAAACACTTCAATTTTTTTCTTGCCTTGCACTTTAAGCTCAACAAGAAAAAGATTGCGCTCCTCTAAAAAAGGAACTAACCAACCTTCTATTTTCATTTTTATTTCCATGGGCTATAAAAGCGAGAGGGGACTTTCGGTCCCCTCTCTGCGTCTAAATCTGGCGCAAACATACGATTCCTTTTTGTGAAAAGCAAATTTTGTTTACGTTAGAGGTAAAGGCTTAAACGAAGACATGCTCAACGAACACCACATTACGGTAACTAAAACCGCCCGATATTATTCGCTAGGAGCACTAAATGCTAACACAGAGCACATATGGATAGTGGTTCACGGCTATTTGCAACGAGCGGAAGACTTCATCAAAATGTTCGACTTTTGGGATGATGGGAAAACCTATATCGTGGCTCCGGAAGCGTTAAACCGCAGTTATTTGAAAGGCGGTTACGACAAAACAGGCGCCACTTGGATGACCAAAGACGATCGCGAAAATGAGATTAAAGATTATGTAGCCTATCTCAATCAAGTGTTTCAAAAAATGGCACAAGATAAACCTGCACATACAACAATCAACGTGTTGGGCTTCTCACAAGGCGCTACAACTGTTTCACGTTGGTTGAACAACAACGAGTTAGACATAAAAGAACTGGTTTTATATGCCGGTGAGCTAGGGGCGGAAATGCTGGCAAACCCACAAGAAATAGCCTTTTCGGCAAAACGAAAAACCTTTGTTTATGGCACATCCGACCAATATATTACTGCCGATAAAGTAGCAGCGGTAAGCGCCTTGTTTTCCGGTCTTGGGTTTGCTATCCGGACTTTTGAAGGCGGGCATGAAATTCATAGTGCGGCTTTCGAATTATGAGATTCGTCACAAATGTTAGGAATCAGTAAAAAAACACATTAGATTAGATTTCAATATAACCCAATTCACCTTATGAGGAAAAACAGCATTTTATTTTTTTCCATTGTTTCCATAGCGCTTTTGTCGGGTTGTGCCAAAGAGCGCGATAATTTCGACAAGTATTTAACAGACGGCACATGGACAATGTCTTCTATAGATGAACAATCAATAGATGTGGAAACCTTTGATTATGTATTGCCTGGAGTACCTACCAAAACTACAACATCTCAACAAACAACAACCTACGCAAACGGGAAAGCGACAACCGTGAGATATAACCAAACCACCTACGTGCCCGGAGGAACTACTTTTACACGAGAAACTAAAGTTGGAACGGTAAAGCTAACGTTTAAATTCAATAAAGACGGTACCTACGAGCAGGCGAGTGCCACTAAAAGCCAGTCCTCACAAAATGATACGGAATTAGGAAACGGCCCTGTAGTAAATGTTGCAGAGGCAGAACGAACAAACAGTAGAAAGGGTTATTGGTATTGGGTGAACACAACAGAAACAAAACAACAATTGAGTTTTGACGGTCAGACGTTTAATGTATCGATAAACAAAAACAGCTTTTCGATGGCCTTAAACGTTTCCGGAGTAGGCACCAGTTCAGGAACTGACGGAACAGGAGAATATGTCAAAACATCGGAATCCAACCAAGGCGTTGCCTATCATTTTTCGAAATAATTTTTCAAACCCAAAACAAATAAACGAATGAGAAAATCAATTTATTTCATTGCCCCTGTTGTTGCTGTTTTATTGATGAGTGGTTGCGCAAAGGAACGCGACAATTACGATAAGTATCTTACCGATGGAACATGGACTCTGTCCACAAGAAGCTCCTCTGAAAGAAAAGTGGAACAAAAGAATTATGTGGCTGCTGCAACCCCCGACCAAACTATTACAGAAGAAACTACGAGCAATGTTTCCGGAGGGAAAGAAACAAAAGTAGACTTCAGCCAAACAACATTAACCCCGGGTGCTACAACATTTATGAGAACAACAACCCTCGCTAATCATAGCTTTACCTTGTCTTTTTCAAAAGATGGAAAAGTGACGTACAGCGATACTAAGCAGGATCTGTCTACACAGTTCGATACGCATATTATAAATGGTCCGGTAGTTCCCTCTTCAGCACAACCCGAAACAACAACCTACAACTTTCCTTGGAATTGGGGAAACGCAACAGAAACTAAGCAGCTTTTGAATCTATATAATTTCGGAACTTTTGAGGTTCAAATTAAGAAAGACCAACTCATTTTAACGCGAGCAACCAATAGCAAAGAAGCCAAAAATGATTCTGACGGCTTAGGAGATTTTGCCTATACAAAAGAAGAAAGCAATTCGGAAACGCTAACGTTTACAAAATAGCCCAAAATTTTAAAATCGAAAAACCGATAGACAGTAATCTATCGGTTTTTTTATATAAGAAATTGATGGTTACCCTTCAGTCTCTACATTCAGATAATCGTGCCAATAGCCCGCTTTGTAGGGAAAGCGTTCCAAATAGAGCTTTCGAACTTTTTCAAAGATAAGATGTCTGAGGTCGCCCGTATTTCGGTTTTGTGTAGCAGAAACAAAAATGGCGTTTTCATTGGTTCGAGCCATCCACGAATTTTCGAGTTCAAGCAACATGTTCTTCTTCACATCCAAAGGTAGAAATTCATCGAAATTCTTGGCTTCGTATAAATCCATTTTATTAAAAACAATAATTACCGGTTTGTCTTTAGCGCCAATTTCTTCTAAAATCGAATTCACCACATGCATTTGATCTTGAAATGCGGCATGGGAAATATCGACTACATGCAAAAGAATATCGGCTTCTATGGCTTCGTCTAATGTAGATTTGAAACTTTCTACCAAATGATGTGGAAGTTTGCGGATAAACCCTACTGTATCCGAAAGCAAAAAGGGAACTGCGTTGAAGACAACTTTGCGAACCGTAGTGTCGAGTGTGGCAAACAATTTGTTTTCGGCAAACACCTCTTCTTTGGCCAAAAGGTTCATGAGCGTTGATTTCCCAACGTTGGTGTAACCCACCAATGCCACTCGAATCATTTCTGCACGATTTTTTCTGCGCACCTCGTTTTGCTTGTCGATTTCTTTCAATTTCAACTTCAATTGCGAGATCTTCTTTTCTGCAATTCGTCTATCCGTTTCAATTTCCTTCTCCCCGGCACCTTTCATACCAATACCTCCCTTTACCCGGTCGAGGTGACTCCACATTCCCTTCAAACGCGGCAACATATATTGCAATTGAGCCAATTCTACTTGTGTTCTGGCTTGCACCGTTCTGGCTCGTTGCGCGAAAATGTCGAGGATGAGCATACTTCGATCCAACACTTTACACTTCACTATCTTTTCAATGTTGCGTTGTTGTGAAGGCGAAATCTCGTCATCAATGATGACCAAATCAACACCAACGTTTGCTACATAATTGGCCACTTCTTCTAACTTCCCTTTTCCTAAATAGGTTTTGTGGTCGGGGTGCGGCAAGTTTTGCCAAAAACGTTTTACGGTTTCTGCACCTGAGGTTAATGCCAAGAATTCAAGTTCATCTAAGTATTCGCGGGTTTGTTCTTCATTTTGGGTTTTCGTGGAAATGCCAATAAGAACAGCTCTTTCTATATGTATAGTGGATGTTTCTGTCAATGTCTATTTGTTTAATTCGTTGCAAATGTAGCATGAATTTCGCAACAAGTGTGTTTGAAAATAGACAGAAAGCTAATTTCCGGAAACGGTTCGAGAAAACAGTAAGACAAAAAAGCGATATAAAAATTCAACCAATAGAAATCCTTTGCTATATTCATGCCTCAAACCACCAAACTAGATGAAAAAGATTTACGCTCTTTTCTTAACTGCATTTACATTTATGCAGGGTTACTCGCAAGGAATTGCTAACAACGGACAACTCGATGATATTTCGGAGTTTACTTCGAAGTTTACAGTGCCTTTGGTTATGCCCGATGGAACAAAATTGTTTACCGATTTTTATGTGCCAAGAACAAGGGATTCTTTGGTAACCAATATTTTGGGGTACAATGTTGAAATTATTCCGAAAGGAGCGCAGATTATGCTTTATGATTCGTTGAATGGACAGCCTAACGCCAACCCGTATCAGTTGCCAACCGTATTTACGCGTACACCATATGACAAAGGGCCGGCACAAGAATATGATGCTCTAGGTTCCATCATGTCTATCTTGGGCTATAACTACATGCTTCAAGATATGCGAGGGCGCTACTCTTCAGGTGGTATATATTTCCCGATGTATAGCGACAGTTGGAATAAAAATGGATATCACCCAAGCTATTCCCACATCTTAGACCCTTATGATTTATCGGATCCGAGAAACAGTAATCGCCATGAAGATGGATATAACTCTGTAAAACAAATTGCGATTATCGACTCGGCATACATTGCAACATATGGCGATTCAACGGCTAAAGAAATTTTCTTAAATTACTATAATGGCTATCCGCACACAAATACAAAACTGAATAACGGAAGTATTGGAATGATTGGTGCGTCTGCGTTAGGAAACACACAGCTCCAACTTGCTGCAGCACACCGTATCTTGGATTCAGTACCGCAATTGAAATGCCTGTTGCCTATAGTAGCTACCATTGAACATTATTTGTCTACCGGCTATAACAACGGTGTATTCAGAAACAGAATTGTTACCGGCTGGTTGAAAGGTCAAATTTTTACCGGAACGGATGATGATTTGAACCCAATAGATGTTGCTACCGGAGCTGGATATAGAGATAACTCTATCCACTCATCAGCCGATTATAAGTTGCCACAACCTTATACGGTGAATGGTGTAACGCGTATTGCGCAACAAAATAAGTTCGAAGCGGCCAATATTTCAATCGACCACTTCTCAACAGTTCGATATCCTTGGTATGAAAAACCGGCCTACACCAACGACCCTATGAGCCCTGCAGGTTTTTACCCGAATTCTGCCGGCCGTGCCGATATGGATGCCAGTGTAGCGTATGTGGATGCACAAGGAGAATCCGTAGACGGAACAACACAATTGCCTCGACCGAATTTAACACACAGCCGTTACGAAAATCTTCAAACACCTGTTCTGCACCTAACAGGATGGTGGGATATTTTCATTGAAGGACAAATTAGAACACTCCAGCTTACGCAAGATCACGTTATCGACTCCTTTAAAAGTCTTCAAAAAATTATTATCGGACCATGGGCGCACCAAACCATTGGTAGCAGACTTACAGGTGACCGCCAGTATCCGGAGAGTGTAAACGAAATCACTAAAATTGACATCGGAAATGTGAACCTTGCGAATGTGGCGTTAGGAACACTCATCAATTCAGATTTAATTACATGGTTCCGATACAACCTGAACTATAATACTGACCAAAAAATTGGAGAGCCGAAATTCGTTATCCGCGCAGGAACGCGTTGGCAAGACTTTTTATTGGGCCACCAAATCAGAATTCCGGCCACAGACTATGTGGTGCCTTTTTCTAAAATGATTAACTTCTTGGCAGGTAAAGGCGATTTGTCGAACATGAGTTATGCTGAGCGCGACAATCCAAGCGACACCACCGAGACCATTAAAACCATTCCTCTTCCAATTCGTTTGGGTTCAGGAACATTAGGTTTCTCAGATTCGGTTCCGGAAAGCGGAATTCCATTTAGAGACTTTCATAATGTGCCAACATTCCGAATGTATATTGCCGGACCGGACGACTCTATTGACCGCGCTGCAGGAGTAACCGGCAACGACAAGGTGGGTAACTATTGGATGGAGTCGGAGCGCTTCCCTCCATGTAAAAACATTCGTATGCAAACCATGTATATGCATGCCGATGGTTCATTCACCAACAGCGCCCCTACTACAGACGAAGGGTACCGTGTTTATGTACACGATCCAAACGATCCTATCTTAACAGTAGGTGGGTCGAATATGATTGTGCGATCACCTGATGGAACGAGAACTTCACAAGGGCAAATGGAATGGACAGATCCTACGAATGCGCCATATACTATGGACAGAGAAGGCGTTTTGAAATTTGTGAGCGAGCCAATTGTAGACTCACTAACAACAATCGGCTATCCGAAAGTGAAAATGTGGGCAAAATCAAATCCTGCAGGCGTTTTGGATGGTAAACCAACCGATACCGATTGGATGATTAGAATTGGCGATCAGTTCCCGGATGGCAGAATTTATTTTGTTACAGAAGCGGTAATCAATGCTCGTGCAAGAGATTACGTGAAAACTTTCCTCGATAAAATTGAAACCAGAGATGATTTGGCAACGCCATATCAAAATATCAATTCCGGAGAAGTGTTGGATTACGAATTCCACGGAATTCCTATTGGATACAGCTGGGGTAAAGGCCATAAAGTAGTAGTGTTAATCAGTAGCTCTAACTTTACACGTTACCAAGTGAATCCAAACTTGCCGATGAATGATGGAGAATTTTTCCGTAGAAATCCGGGCGATGGACAGTCGTATATTTTCAACGGAGTTGAGATGGCGCCACGGGTAGCTGTACAACGCGTTCATTTCTCAGCACAACATCCAACACAAATCGAGTTCCCAATTTTGGACAACACACTAGGCGGATCTTGTGCTTCTTATCAAGGACCTACCTCGGTAAAAACCATTAAAGAGTTTGATTTGAATGTAAGCTTGTATCCAAATCCGGCAAACGATCAAATTCACTTGTTTGTGAACAAACCGTCTGATTCACAATATGAGGTAACGATCTCCGATGCTATGGGTGCTGTTATTGAAACCAAACGTTTTGATGATAACGCCATCTTTAATGTAAGCGGATATGCATCAGGGGTTTATTTTGCTACTGTTCGCGACCTATCCAACAAAAACGGAAATGTAGTGAAGCGCTTTACGCGTCAATAAAAAGTACAATGTTATATGACACAGAAGACCATCCATTGCGGTGGTCTTTTCTGTTTTTAGGATTGTTTTTATACTTTTAGCTCGATTAAAAATAATATCGGAACATGAGGAATATTGTACTTTTTGGCCCTCCGGGAAGCGGCAAAGGCACACAGGCAACGAACATTATCAATAAATTCGGATTTATTCATTTGTCTACCGGAGATATGCTCCGTGCAGAAATAGCAGGACAAACAAAGTTGGGATTAGAGGCTAAAACCCTTATGGATAGAGGCGATTTAGTGCCGGATGAGGTGGTGATCGGCATGATTGAAAATAAATTGGATAGCAATAAAGATGCAAAAGGTTTTGTGTTTGACGGTTTTCCAAGAACTGTGAAACAAGCAGAGGCGCTAGACAAATTATTGGAATTGCGCACAATTCCAATTTTAAAAGTTTTGTCGCTTAAAGTATCAGAAGAAGAATTGACCAGAAGAATATTAGAACGAGGAAAGACCAGCGGAAGAGCCGATGATCAAAACGAAGAAATCGTAAAGAACCGTGTGGTAGAATACCGCACAAAAACGGCTCCATTAGCCAACTATTACGCAGCACAACACAAACTGGCAGAAATTGCCGGAGAGGGTTCTGTTGACGAGATTTTTGAAGCACTTTGCTTCCAGATAAATAACCTGTAAAACACGCTAATATAGTTTAGCAACCCATGGCTGAGAATTTTATTGATTACGTAAAGATTCACTGTAAGTCCGGTCTTGGTGGCCCCGGTTCATCGCATTTTCGAAGAGAAAAATTTGTGGAGAAAGGTGGTCCCGATGGTGGCGATGGAGGAAGGGGTGGTCATGTGATTTTGCGCGGCAATAAGCAATTGTGGACACTGCTGCATTTAAAATACCGAAAACACGTGATGGCAGAAGATGGAATGCGTGGCGATAAAGCATTGCGTTCAGGAAAGGCCGGTGATGATCAAATTTTAGATGTGCCACTAGGAACGGTTGCTCGCGATTTCGAAACAGGTGAAATTATAGGAGAAATCAATGAAGACGGAGAAGAGTTGATTGTGAAGAAAGGCGGACGAGGCGGACATGGAAACGATTTTTTCAAAACACCTACGAACCAAGCACCTACACACGCTCAACCGGGCGAACCCAACGAAGAAGGCTGGATTGTTATTGAGCTGAAACTATTGGCTGATGTAGGTTTGGTAGGCTTTCCGAATGCGGGAAAATCAACACTACTGTCTGTTGTTTCTGCAGCTAAACCTGAAATTGCCGATTATGCCTTCACCACTATTACGCCTAACCTAGGCATGGTAGCATACAAAGACCACTTGTCTTTTGTAATGGCTGATATCCCGGGAATAATTGAAGGGGCGCATCTTGGCAAAGGCCTAGGCGACCGATTCTTGAAACATATAGAACGCAACGCCTGCTTACTTTTTCTTATAGCGGTAGATGCTGATGACATTGTAGAACAATACAAAATTTTGCTCAAAGAGCTTAAGCTTTTCAATCCTGATTTGTTGAACAAACAACGATTTTTAGCAATAACCAAATCGGATCTAGTGGATAAAGAAATGTTAGAGATGCTCGAAAAAGATTTAAAAGCTAAACTCAAAGGCAGATTGAAAATCGACTTTGTTTTTATCTCTTCAGCCACACAGTCTAACATCGAAAAGCTGAAAGATGAGTTGTGGAAACGCATCAATGATTAAGTAAAACCTGTTAAATTTTTAATAAAGGAATGAATCTGTTTTTTGTTTTCATTCTTTATCGCAATATTGCAATATAGTTATTAAAATGGGCGCTACAAAAACAGATCATTTCACCGAAAAGCAAAACGCAATAGCGGCTATAGCAAAGGCTTTGGGCCATCCGGCACGTGTAGCCATATTAGAGTATTTAATGAAAACAGAGGGTTGTATCTGTAGCGATATCGTAAATGAACTTCCTTTGGCACAGCCAACCGTTTCGCAACATTTAAAAGAATTAAAAACTGCAGGATGGATTAAAGGAAACATTGAAGGAAATGCCATTTGCTATTGCATAGACGAGAAAATACTCAGCCAATTACAAGTTTACTTTTCGGGTATGGCATCGAAACTGGAAAAGAAAAAAAACAATTGTTGCTAAAAACTAAAACATTGAAATATGAAACTGTCCGCATTTAAAATGGCGCTTGAAAGCCTTACAGATGTTAACTTTACATTGGAAAACGGAACAATGGTTCCGGAGCATTTTCATGTAACGGAGGTGGGAATGATAACGAAAAACTTTATCGATTGCGGGGGAACCGTTCGCACAGAAAAGGTTGTTAGCTTACAGCTATGGGAAGCGAATGATTTTGACCATAGACTCAAACCACAAAAGCTGTTGAACATTATAGCCTTGTCGGAAAAAACGCTTGGGATTGAAGACCTAGACATTGAAGTCGAATATCAATCAACCACAATTGGCAAATTTGGGTTAAACTTTGATGGAAAGAATTTTGTGTTAACCTCAAAACAGACAAACTGCTTGGCTTCCGATAAATGTGGTATTCCAACCGAAAAGCTGAAAGTAAAACTGGAGACATTAACTTCTGCTTCATCTTCTTGCTGCACACCGGGTGGGGGTTGTTGCTAAAACAAAAGTATGTCGGCCAACAATTGTACACCAAGCATTGAACGAAAACAACTTTCGTTTCTCGATAGGTATTTAACCCTGTGGATTTTTTTAGCCATGAGCATTGGTGTGGCATTGGGTTACTATGTTCCTGCAATAGCCAATAGCGTTAACAACCTTTCGAACGGAACAACCAATATTCCATTAGCAATAGGGTTGATATTAATGATGTATCCACCTCTTACAAAAGTGCGCTACGAAAAGATTCCACAACTTTTCAAAAATGTAAAGCTACTTGCGCTATCGCTGTTCATTACATGGATTGTAGCACCATTTTTTATGTTTTTATTGGCATATGTGTTTTTAAGCAACTACCCGGAATACATGACCGGCCTTATTTTGATAGGCATAGCACCTTGTATCGCCATGGTGGTTGTGTGGAATGAATTGGCAGACGGCAATCGTGAATATATTGCCGGTTTAGTTGGCGTAAATAGTGTTTTGCAGGTGTTGCTGTACTCGTTTTATGCCTATTTTTATTTAACCGTTGTTCCTCCGATTTTCGGATTGAAAAGTTTACCCATTTCAATAACCATAACACAAATAGCAACAACGGTTTTCATTTACCTCGGTATTCCGTTTATAGCCGGAATAATAAGCAGGTACAGCCTTGTAGCACTAAAAGGAGAGGAGTGGTTTGAGCAAAAATATGTGCCGTTTATTTCCCCCATAACTCTGATAGCGTTGTTGTTTACCATTGTCTTGATGTTTAGTTTAAAAGGCGCATTAATTGTACAGATTCCATTCGATGTACTACGAATTGCCATCCCTTTGGTTGTTTATTTTGTGGTAATGTTTGTGTTCACTTTTCTTGTAGCTAAACGAATGGGTGCAGATTATTCCACAAATACCGCCATTGCATTTACTGCCACCGGGAATAATTTTGAATTAGCCATAGCGGTTGCTATTGGTGTGTTTGGAATGCATTCCGGTCAAGCCTTTGCGGGTGTTATTGGACCATTGGTAGAAGTGCCCGCTCTGATAGGCTTAGTTCAGTTGGCCTATTGGTTTAAGCAAAAATATTACACGCAAAAACAATGAAGAAAATACTGGTTTTATGTACAGGGAATAGCTGCCGGAGTCAGATAGCAGAAGGTTATTTGAGGCTTTTTGCCGGAGCGAAAGCTATTGTTTACAGTGCAGGTATTGAGACGCATGGCGTGAACCCGCGGGCTGTTGCCACCATGAAGGAAGATGGGATAAACATTTCTAACCATAGCTCTAACCATATTGACGAATATCAAAACATCGATTTCGACTTTGTGATTACAGTCTGTGATCATGCAAGGGAACAATGCCCATTCTTTCCAACACAAGCAAAAAGGTTCCATTATAATTTTCCCGACCCCGCAAAGGCAGAGGGAAGTGAAGAAGAAATAGCGCAACAATTTGCAACAGTGCGTTTAATGATAAAAGAGTATTGTCGGAAATTTGTCCTCGAAAATCTGCCGTAAATTCTTCGGAGCTAGGAATTTGTAGAACGAAAATGCTAAAAATGCAAGCCAAACCATCGTTAGTCGTCAAAATTCTTCGTCCATTTCAATTAAAATCCCTAAATTACAATCTGATTTTCAATGGCATGAAAAACGCTTTAACTCTGTTACTAACTATTTTTGTTGGTTGCTCTTTTGCGCAGGATATTCACTTCTCGCAATATTGGGCAGCTCCGGTAGCCATGAACCCCGCATACACAGGCAAATTCAACGGATTGTTCAGAGCTACTTTCAATTACAGAAATCAATGGTTCACCATACCAACGATGAATTCCGGTTCACCGTATCAAACTTTCCAGGCATCCATTGACGGAAATGTTTTACCCACTTCATTAGGCAATAATCGACTAGGTATTGGGGGTATGTTTTTTAATGATAAAGCCGGAAACGGAGCGCTACAAACCAATACGGGAATGCTTTCCATAGCGTACCATCAATCGGTTAGCCAGTATGGAAGATCGCATCTTTCGTTTGGAATTCAAGCCGGTGTAGTGAACAAGCGCATCAATTTTCAAGACCTGATTTTTGAAACACAACTCGATAAATACGGCTGGAACCCATCTTTACCTAATGGTGAGCAATATGGTGGAAAATCTATCTTGTATCCGGATGTTACGATTGGTGCGGCTTTCACGTCAAGACCCAAAGACCGATTCGCATTTAATTTCGGCTATTCATTACACCATGTTGCAAGTCCGCGCGAATCGTTTATTGGCGACCAAAACAATCGTTTAGCACGCAGACATGTGGTGCAAGGCGGTTGTGAAATTACAGTAGGTTACCAAGATCAATGGACAATTTCTCCCGTATTCTTATTCATGATGCAATCGTTTGCGCAAATGTATAACTTGGGAGTTGGGGTTAACTATCAAACAGCCAACGAGAACATTGGTGTGTACGGAGGTGCTTTTTATCGCGTGAAAGATGCCGCAGTGTTGAATCTTGGTGTGGACGTTTATAATGCCCGAATTGGCATCAGTTACGACATGAACCATTCTGATTTACGCGGTGCATCGAAAGCCCAAGGAGCAGTTGAATTAGCCATTGTTTACATCTTCAAAAAGCAGAACGATCCTTATATTCAGTATCCGAGTTATTGTCCTAAATTTTAAGGCAGGTCGTTGATATCAAACTTCAAGTACGGATTTTCGAATTTTAGGTTATTGTAGTGGATGAGTTCCCACTTGCCATTATGGTATTCTAATGCAGTCATGTTCTCCACCCAATCGCCACTGTTCATATAGGTAACGGAGCCGTTTTCAGTTTCAATTTCTTTGATAACAGGTAAATGAATGTGGCCATTAATCACCACGTCATAGCCTTTGTCTATAGCTATGTTTGCGGCAGCCATCTCGTAGTTGTTGAGTTTTTTAACTCCGCGTTTTGTAGCGTCTTTTATTGCTTTGGTGAAATTGATGGACCCTTTGCCAAATAAATAACGCAAGCCGTTCACGAACTTGTTTAACAAAATAAGTAATTCGTAGCCGGTATTACCCAACTTCGCTAACCATCGCGATCCACGCATCGTAACATCGAAAATATCGCCATGGAAAAACCAATGTGTTTTGCCGTCTAGTTCAAGAATTAGCTTGTCTTCCAATTCAATATTACCCAACGACATACCGCTGTAATTACGCAGGGCTTCATCGTGATTGCCGGTAAGTAAATAAATTTTTGTGCCATCGGCCGCCAACTTGAAAATTCGTTGAATTACCTTCGCATGTGCCTTTGGAAAATAGTAGGTTCTGAATTGCCAAATGTCGACAAAATCGCCATTGATGACGAGGATTTCCGGCTTAATGGATTTCAAATATTTATTCAATTCTTTAGCCTTACAGCCCAAAAAACCCAAGTGTACATCAGAGATAACAGCCACTTTTACAGCACGTTTACTCATAGCTTTAGTTGTTTTTGTAATTCACGCTCTAGTTCATTTACGCCAATGAATCTACGTAAAATCTTTCCTTCAGTATTAAAGAGTACTAGGGTTGGTGTATAGATTACGAAATAAGAAGAAGGCGCATCCTTTTTATTGGGCTCTCTTTGAAGCATTACGTTGGTCCACGCTAAACGATTGTCCGAAATAATTTTTTTCCATTCTGCTTCTTCATCACTCAAATTGGCAGCGAAAATGGAGAATCCTTTTTTCTTGTAAGTACTGAAAATGCGAGATAATTCGGGCATAGATTCTCGGCAATGCTTACAACTGGGTTCCCAAAAAACAAGAAGCGAAAGTTTGTTTTTCTTTATGTTTTCGGAAAGCGACAACAGCGTATTGTTAACGTCTAACCCCATTACCTCAATATAGGGGTTGCCCGGCAATACGCGTTTTACTTCATTCATCTGCGTTTCTAAAACCGGCACTTCTTTTATCCTACTATCGGCCAGTGTTTGACGAATGAAATACTCCAGTTTTTGTTCTTGATGCACAAGCATGTAGAAATTAAAAATTTGTCTGCGATAGTATTTGTATAATTCCAAATTCACATTGTTAAGCGAGGCGAGGTATGCTTCAAACTTTTGAAAACTGGCGAAAGAAGTGTCTGAAATCGAAGATACATAGGCCATAAACGTTTCGTCAAAACTCAGTTCTTCTAATTGCACGGGGTTGCTCCAATCAATACTATCCAAAAAATGTTTGCGCGAAAATTCGAGGGTATTATTTTGCTGCGCTAAAGCACCTACTGAAGCAAACTGTTTCATTTTACAAATCACACTTCCGGTAAAAGTAGTTGGATAAAAGCCGCGTACTTGTTGCAATTGCTCGAAATACTGACTTAGCAACAGTTTCAATTTTGGGTGGATTGTATCGGCCGGTAAACCGCTGTGAATGGTAGCCAAAATTTGTGTTTCGTAATAACCCTTAAACTCTTTGTAGATTTTATAGGCATCATTTTCAGCAGAATTTTCAATCCAAATCTTTTGTTTGTCGCCTAGCTCGTTGGTTATTTTAAGGCTAGGTTCGTTGGGAGAAAGCAACACCGTGTAATTGATTTTTCCCACAAACAAATAATACTGCCCGTATTGATCAACGTTTTTAGTGAGGGTATAGGCTCCGAAAACATTGACATCGGCAGAATCGAGACTGTTGTTGCCCGAAAGCGATACACTTTTTAGATACACACGAGCAGGAAGCGGAAGATTGTTGTTATTTAAAATTTCTCCATAAATAGTAAGTGCTTGCGCGTTAAACGAATTAAGGACAAATGCACTAAGTAGAGAAAAGAATACCTTTTTCATATGTATAATTACGATGCCGTTTTATCTCCCAAAATCATGCCCTTTATGGAGGTGTTGATGATTTGGAATGAACGGAAGTTCAACGGAAACTCAAGAAAAACATGCAACATACTCAAGAATAGCAGAGCTTTCAGGCCTGTAACATAATCGTATGCGTAAAGAGCAACACTAAACACCCAAATTAAAACAATGCTTATTAACCATTTTTTAGGAACAGCATACCATTTAATCACAGATGTTTTCGAAAACCAGTTCAAGTAGTGGTAGGTGTAGGCAAATGCAATTAAACGCATGATGCTGAAACCCATTTCAGAACCCATTACTTTATCGAGGGTTGGGTTTTTCTCGCCACCCAAATACATTAGGTATTGATTCACGAAATGAAAGTTGGTGGCCACTAAATTATCTTTAGCATAATCGGATACTTTATAAAACGCAAAGTGTGGATGCAATACGAAAAAGCTAACGGCACAAAGGATAAACACCAATAACGACAAATAGCCTGTTATGCTTTTGTTTTTTAATGCTCCCGAAAAAATAAAGAGCCCGGTAAACACAAAAACGTGAATAATGGTAGGCAATAAAACGGCAAACAACACAAAGAAAACAGGAATGTTTTGTAGCGCAACGCCAACAAAAAAGCCAATACAAATCGCAAGTACCTTGTAAACAAAATTGTCGAATAAAATCATGGCTAGACCGCTAGCAAAGGCCAGAAATAGGCACAATGCGTTATTCTCTTGCGGTACATCAGTGAAAATGAAAAAGAAAGAACAGAGCACCAAACACAATAAAATCAACCACACGAAATCGTATTTGCCTGTGGCGAAATAATTGCGATTGTGTAACCAGCCAATTTCGGTCAAATAATGGAGTGGGCCTAAAACTGCATAGGCTAACAGAAACAATTCAAAAGGAATAACAAACGCTACAACGCAAGCCAGTAGCATTAATCCGATGTTGAGTAAGTCTAATTGTTTTACTGTCATAGGTTTTAATTTTTATCCTAGTCCCGGAATATTTGGCATGGCGCCCATCATTTGTTTTTGAACCTCGGCATCTGTTTTTTCCAAGGCGCGATTAATGGTTTGCACCATATTTTCAGGAGAGACAGTAGTGTCTTTAATCTCCAATGTTTTAATTTTTCGATTGCCGCTGACAACCACCTTTAAAAATTGGTTTTCTTCAATAATTTCCAATTCGTCCATTTTACGTTTGATGTCCTCCATCTTGGATTTCATCTCGTTCAATTGTTTCATTTGGTCGAAAAAGCCCATTGGTGTTTATTTTTTAGTGTTCAAAATACAAAATAGAGCCGTAAATATTACGATTTCATGTTATCGAACTGCAAAGCATAGCCAAAATCTTCTTTGCGGCAAAGGGCCATCACGGCTTGCAGATCGTCAATTTTTTTGGCCGAAACACGGATAATATTATCCATTTGTGCAGCTTGCACCTTCAAACCGGAGTCTTTAATGGCCTTCGTGATTTTTTTCATAGCATCTTTATCGAGCCCGTTGCGCATTTTAATTTCTTTTTTCACCATAGGCCCCGATGCATAATGTTCTTTACTTACATCAAAAGCTCTTGGGTCGATGCCTTGTTTTCCGGCTCGGGAAATCAAAATATCGATAATGGCATCTAAGCGCATATCGTTTTCCGTAGTAATATTGATCACCAAATCTTTTTTGTTGAAGTCGATGTCCGATTTAGAACCATGGAAATCGTATCGGTTTACCACTTCTTTTTTGGCAACATTAATGGCGTTTTCAGCCGTTTGCGCATCAACTTTACTAATAATATCGAAACTTGGCATAGCGAGAAAAATTTTGGTTTTATAACGCCAAATTTAGGATTTAGATTTTCGAAATTCGAGGATTATGCATTTTGATTTGCATTTTTAAAAACAATAATCCATATTTGCTCCGCACATCATTCTTTCCTTTCCGTTTTTCAAAAGCATTTAACGTAAAAATCATCGGATCGGTATCGGAGTGCCTCGCGTGCAAAAAGTTTCAATCGCATTGAAGAAAAAACAATCAATATTTATTTAATTTATCTAACATGTACGACATTCTACAGTTGAATGACCTGATTTTGCCCGAATTGAAGCAAATCGCAGACAATCTAAAAATCAAAAACACCCAAAAACTCGATAAGACGGCTCTCGTGCACGCTATTTTGGATGCACAAGCCCTTACCCAGAAAGAGGACACAGAAGACAAGCCTGTCTCTGAAAAAGCACGCAGACCGCGTATTCGCAAACCAATAGAGAAAACATCTACACCACTATTTGGACCACCTGTAGAAGAAGAAAAAGTGGAAGCAACTGTTGTTGAAGCAGAACCGGTAATCGAAGCAAAAGTGGAAGAGGTGAAGGTAGAAACACAACAAAAGGCACAACGTCCGGAGCGCAAACCTATTCGCAAAAACGAACGCCAAAGCGATCAGCGCGAAAAACAACCTGTTGACACCGGCAACTCGGATTCCCCGGAAACACAATCGGAGCAACAGCAAGAAAACGCAACCCAACAAACGCAGCAATCAGTACAAAGCAATAACACAGAAGCACAAGCCGATCAACAATCACATGAAACAGAAAACACGAATGAGCGTCAACACAGGCCTCGTCCGGGACAAGATATTTTCAGTGTTGAAACAGATGCCATCGTTGGCGGAGAGGGTGTTTTAGAGATGATGCCGGATGGATACGGATTCTTGCGTTCCTCGGACTATAGTTATTTGTCTTCACCGGATGATATTTATGTATCGCAATCGCAAATCAAGTTATTTGGTTTGAAAACGGGCGATACCGTGCGAGGATATGTTCGTCCCCCAAAAGTAGGCGAAAAATACTTTGCCTTGTTGAAGGTAGATACGATCAATGGCCGTAAACCGGAAGAAATCAGAGACCGTGTGTCGTTCGACTATTTGACGCCTTTGTTCCCGTATGAAAAGTTGAACTTGGTGCAAGAAGGCTCACCAAGCATTACCAATCGCGTAATTGATTTATTTACTCCAATAGGAAAAGGTCAGCGTGCTATGATTGTAGCACAGCCGAAAACCGGTAAAACCACTATTCTTAAAGAAATTGCTAATGCCATTGCCGCCAATCATCCTGAATGTTATTTAATTGTATTGTTGATTGATGAACGTCCGGAAGAGGTTACCGACATGGAACGCTCTGTTCGTGCGGAAGTGATTGCTTCTACCTTTGACGAACCGGCTGAAAAGCACGTAAAGGTGGCCAATGTGGTGTTGCAAAAAGCGAAACGTTTGGTAGAGTGCGGCCACGATGTAGTGATTGTATTAGATTCTATTACTCGTTTGGCCAGAGCATACAATACAGTATCTCCATCTTCAGGAAAAGTACTTTCGGGAGGTGTTGAAGCGAATGCTATGCAAAAACCAAAGCAATTCTTTGGTGCTGCCCGAAAAATCGAAAACGGAGGTTCGTTGACGGTTATCGCTACGGCATTGATTGAAACGGGTTCAAAAATGGACGAGGTAATTTTTGAAGAGTTCAAGGGAACCGGAAACATGGAGTTACAGTTGGATAGACGATTATCAAACAAACGTATTTATCCGGCTATCGATGTTACATCTTCAAGTACACGAAGAGATGACTTGTTGTTGGGCAAAGATGTGGTGAGTAAAATGAACATTCTGCGCAATCACATGGCCGATATGAAGACAGAGGAAGCGATGAGCTTGTTGCTGAAACACATGCGCGGCACGAAAAACAACGATGAGTTTTTTGCATCGATGAATTCGTAAGAAAAGCTTCTAGCTATTAGCTACGAGAAAATAGAGAAGAAAAATTGTAGAATAGGGTGTAATCTGCTTTGATTTGTGGAAACAATGTTTATATTTGCCCTCCCTTAACGGAAAAAATAGTAATTTTAAAAATAGCTAGAAATGAAAAGAACGTTTCAACCAAGCCGAAGAAAAAGAATCAATAAACACGGATTTCGTGATAGAATGAGTACAAAAAATGGAAGAAAAGTACTTACCAGAAGAAGAGCACGAGGACGTAAGAAACTTACCGTTTCTGACGAAAAACGACTTAAGTAATCCTGTTTATTCCTGTTATTTCGGGAATAAAGCAACGTTTGGTAGCCAAGAGCGACTCAAGCGGGAAAAAATAATAGAACAACTTTTTAAAGAGGGTAAGGTCATTCATAGCAATTGCCTTACCCTTGTTTATTTGCCCATAGCGTTGAACACGCATTTTCCGGCACAGGCCATGTTTTCGGCCTCCAAAAAAAAATTCAAACATGCTGTAGATCGCAACCGAGCTAAACGCTTGATGCGCGAAAGCTATCGCAAACAAAAAATTAAACTCTACGAAGAACTTGTTGCTCAACAAAAGCAAATGGCTTTAAGTTGGGTGTACAAGCACAAAGAACTCTTGGACTATACACAGGTCTATCAAGAAATGGAAGGGACGATGGAGCGTTTGTTGCGCGTCCTTCAGCAAAAGTAAAGGCTCCTATTTCCTACTCACAAAATATACGCCCAAGAGAATGAGCGCCATTCCCAGCACTTGTATGCCTGAAAAGCCTTCGCCATCTATCAACCCGAAGGTAAGCGCTACAATGGGAATTAAATAGGTAACAGAAGCAGCGAACAACGCATCGGTGCGTTGCACTAGTTTGTAAAAAATCATCCAGGCAATTACTGTTCCGAATACAGCAAGGAAAACAACGCCCAGCAGCGACTTAACCGCTTCGGGATGGGTGATGATTTTAGTAGGAACGCCAATGCCAAACAACACAAAAGTGGCCGGTATACCCATCATCGCCATCGCAATAGCGGTGATGTGTAAGGCATTTGCTTGCGGAAAATATTGTTTTACAAAGTTAGAGTTGGTGCCATAACAAAAGGTAGCGGCAACAGAAAGTAATGCATATGCCGATAAATTGAAATTAAATCCGTACCGGCCAATCACCAATACCATTGCACCAACCAAGCCAATCAGTACGCCATAAATCTTTTGTTTTTGAATGCTCAATTGGAAAAACACTGCACCTGTAATTACAGTAAACAAAGGCGATAGCGAGTTGATGATACCATTTACGGAGCTGCTGATTTTAGTGGTGGAAAAGGCAAATAAGAAAACCGGAATACCGGTACCGAGCAAGCCTACTGTAAGTATTCGCCAATAGTTTTTCGGACTTTTATCTTTTAGTGCCGAATACAAAAACGGGGAGGTGGCCAAAAACGATAACGAAAGTCGCAGTACCCCCAACTCTATAGGAGCAAAAGCCACCAAGCCTTTCTTAATTAAGATGTAAGAGCTTCCCCAAATCAGCGTAAGCGAAAGCAGTAGTAGCCAATTGGTTATGTTTTGGTTGGAGGCTTTATTCATGCCGCCAAGGTAGCCAAAATCACTTTATTTTTCTACCGCTTGCTACACGTTGATTTACTTCGCTTTTATCTATTTTACGAAGATCTACCAATAGAATAGCTTCTACGCTTTCCGGGGCCGTGTAATATTCTTTACCGTTGTAGTTAATTCTGCCCACTTTGTTTTTCAAACCTGAAAAGGCAATAGAATAGCGGCCCTGCATATTCGGGTTTTGTCCGAAGTTGACAAAATAATCATCGCTCTTTTCAAAACTTATGCTGAACTTACCACTTGCTTCACGTACTAAAAGACCCGGAGTTCTTTCTTTGATGATGATTTCTTCCACTTTTTCTCCGTTCACCATTTTAATTTTTCCGGAGATAATCTCTGTGCCGCCCTCTGTAATTTTGCGTTGCAACACAATAGGATCGGAGGTATAGAATTGAATTTGTTTCAACTCTTGTTCGCTCCAATTGTGGCGTTGGCGAATCGCATCGGTATAAGGCACTAAATTTTTGCAAGACGACAATAGTGTTGCAAAACAGAGTAGCAGCAGTAAATTCTTCATGGCGTATATTTATTTCAGAACTAAGACAATTGTAATGCCATTTTAGACCATCAAATGGTAAAAAAGTTTAACAGGATGCCGAAAAGCTTATTTGCGCTCGAACTTCATCAAGTTTTGACCTGCTTGATTGCCCCAATGGTAACCCAAAGAGAACGCCAATTTTTTCACATTGACGGAGTCTTTCTTGTAGGTAGCACTTAAATCATCTTGCCAAACCCCCGAGAAATCATCAACAGGCTTAATGTATGAACCGTAAAGTTTGTAGTTCCATTTGCTTTTATCAACATAACGGAAAGCGATACCTGTGTCGTCTTGTAAAATCGACTTGCTTTTTGCTAAACAGATATTGCGAATAATGCTGAATGTTCCGTAGTTCATGAGGTATGAAGCCGATTTTACATACGTATAACACTCCGGCATTTTGTTCAAATAATTCTGCAACGCTTTGTTTTCGGTAAAGCTAGGCATTCCTCCATAGGGCTCATCGCAAAGGTTGGTTTTGAAATAAACAATCTTGCGCATTTTATCGGAACCCGGTTTCGTGAAATAGATTTCAACTAAATCGTTCGTTTGTTTGCCACAAGCATCGGCAACAATAGCAGTGAACGTTCCGTCATCGTTTAAGTGTTTGTACTGAATGTCTTTAATTTCAAATCCTGTGCGCACAAGAAATACGGATACTAAAGGCACTACACCATTCACGGAATTGCTAACGTCTTTCAACATTTTACGTGTAATGAAATAGCTTTTGCCGAAAATATCTTCCAATGATTTGGTTACAGATGACAAGTAATAGCCTGCTTTTGCGCTATCCATTTTCTGTAAGTTTGGCAACGAACCGTACTTCTCTAAGGCAATCATGATGTATTGGTCGGCATCAGGATAGAACTGAACGCAGTGGAGAATATCGGGTCCGCTAAACGGATAGAACACCGTTTTAGGACTCGCTAATTCTGGCGCCAATTCTGTTTTTGCCCATTCGCGCATTTTCACGAAACGATTTTTTTCCATGTTCGAGAAACCGATGTTCATGGTATCGGAGAATAGTTTATAGGCATTATTATCCGTTAACGCTGCAGGAACATTGGCTTCTACTGTTTTTGCCAAACCGGCAAGGTAAAGCGCAGTATTTTGATAGCTGTTGTTGCTGTTCACAACAGCTTTCGGCTCTTGGCTTTGAACAGTTGCAGTATCGTTAGACGGGGTTGTTGCTTCGGCTTGTTTTGTGGAGTTGCCTGTGCAGCCCATCAAACCAATAAAACACAATGCGGTAAAAAACATTTTCATAAAATCTGAAGTGAATTTTAAAATGGGTGCGAAGATATAATCTTTTCGAAGTCTTAAGAAAACATAACGAAGATTATAAGCCCGATTTAAGGTTTAATTTTGCATCAAAATAGGGATATGAAAATGGTTATACACAAAGCGGAATCTAGAGGCGCGGCCGATCATGGTTGGTTGAAGGCAAATCACACTTTTTCTTTTGCGAATTATTACGATCCAAGTCGAGTACATTTTGGTGTTTTGCGGGTGCTGAATGATGATTGGGTTGCGCCAACAATGGGTTTTGGGATGCATCCTCACGACAACATGGAAATTATTACCATTCCCTTGGAAGGTGCGCTACGCCATAGAGACAGTATGGGCAATGAAGGCGTAATCGAAAAAAACGAAGTGCAAGTGATGAGTGCCGGTACCGGTGTTTATCATTCCGAGCATAATGCCAGCAGCGAACATCCGGTAAGTTTGCTTCAAATTTGGGTAATGCCCAATGCGAAGAACGTGGAACCTCGGTACATGCAAAAACGCTTCGATGCAGCCGACCGCCAGAACCAATGGCAAACCATTGTTTCGCCCGACAAAAGCGGATTGTGGGTCCATCAAGATACGTGGTTTTCGCTGGGCGATTTTTCAAAAGAAAATACCACAACGTATAACCTAAACAAGGCAAGCAATGGAGTATACCTTTTTGTGATTGATGGCAGTATTGAAGTGGGAGGAGAAACACTGTCTAAACGAGATGGTATTGGCATTAACAATGTAAATGAAGTTACAATAAAAGCGATTTCGGATGCTCAAGTGTTGTTAATGGAATTGCCGATGGGATTGTGAGAAATTACTCCTCACCATTCATATTTCCTCCCGCAGAGCTTGTTCCATTGATAAGGTCGAAGATTGGCTGCACGTTGTAAACGCCACGGTTATAGCGATTTGACAGAATGATGAGCGCAAACGTATCAGGCACATAGCGATAGAAAACGGTGTTATTTCCATGCCACCAACCATTGTGGTAAACAAGGTATTCGTTGTTCGGCTGTTTCATCAAACGCCAGCCGTAGCCGTAGTTGCGCACACCCGGACGTTCGAAACTGCGGGGTGAATAGGCTTCTTTCTGCAATTCGTTGCTAATGAGTTTGCCTTGGTAAAAGGCAAGGTTCCATTTTAACATGTCGGATGTACTGGAATATACCCCTTTATCGCCATATACGCCATCATAGGGGTCGTCTTTTTGCGGTATCCAACGCGAATTATAGCTAATCGCAATTTTTCTGTGCGTAGTATCGGTTACATCATTAATCCAAGAGTTCGTCATGCCTAGTGGATCGAAAAACGTTTCTTTCATAAAAGCCGGAAAGCGTTTGCCGGAAACCTTTTCAACAATAGTGGCCAATACAGCATAATTTGTGTTGCAGTATTCGAAGCGCTTGTTCGGGAGATAAGAGCCTTCCATACGCGGGAATTTCTTCAATAGTTCAATCAGCGCATCGTTTGTCATGTAAAGGCTTTTATCTTTCCACAGCACTTCACCAAAATGCAAGTAATTCGGCAACCCGCTGCGGTGCGAAAGCAAATCTTTGATGCGAATGTTTCGGTACGGGAAATTGGGAATAAATGTGCCGATGGTATCGTCAATTTTCAATTTGCCGTGTTCCACCAAATACAGAATGGCGGTGGCTGTAAAGGTTTTAGACACCGATGCGATTTGAAAAGACGAAGCAGTTGTTAGGGTGTCTTTCGTTTGGTAGTTTTCGTAACCAAGGGCCGTTTGATAGTAAATGCGATCGCCTTTCGCCACAATTACAGCGCCATTGAAACCGCCCAAACGATATTTGTTTTTGAAAAAAGTATCGAGTTTATAAAAGAGGTTGGAGTACACTACCTTGAGGGAATCGGAATGCCCAACAAAAGTTGATTTCGCTACCGGAGCAGCAGAAGTATTGTTATTGTTCTGACATTGAAACGAATAACAAACAGCAAAACTTAACAACAAAAAATATTTGAATCGCCCTCTCACTTCGGGCAAATATATAATATGAAGGCTTTATACAAAGTAGAACCTGCAAATTGATATCAACGATTTGGATATTGTATTGTACAAAAAAGCTCCCACCCTTACGGGCGAGAGCTTTCGTTTTTTTCGATGACTGTACGCCAACAAAAAATGTAATTATTTATTGACAACCATTTTAAGCGTGGTGGTACCTGCATTTTCAATAATAACGCTAACAAAGTAAACGCCATTATTCACAGCAGATAAATCGATGTTTAACGATTGAATACCGCTATTAAATTCGCCATTTGCGATTGAGGCAACACGTCTTCCGGCAATGTCGTACAATTCGACAGCTAACATTGCGTTTTCTTTCAAGTCAACAAGTAATGCCGCTTTTCCTTGGTTAGGATTTGGAACAAGCACTGTGTTAGAAAGGTTAACTACCTCGTCTATAGCAGTTGGAGCTGTGTATAGAATTGCTTGCGGATTGAAGCTCGCCCAACCAGCGGTCCAATCATCCGTACCACCAAAAGCACCTTTGTAATTTACTGTAGGAAGACCAGCTAGTTTGGTGTTGGTAAAATTCGCACCCGTTAAAGCCGGAGAGGTAGCTTCAAGTCTAAAATCCGGATTCGTTCTATTGAATGGGTTTACTAATTTAAGTGTAGCATTAGCATTGCCTCCATAAACGGTGTTGTAAGTAGTTGCATTGGCAAGGTATGAAGAATCAAAACTTGATTCCCAAGCTTGTTCTTTACTGCCTTCAATGATGTTGTATTTAAATTCTAACGAATCGGTCAATGCTTTGTTTTGTGAACCAACCCCTTCAATTCTTAAACCTCTTTTATAACCTAAGAAAAGAGAGTTAAAAATGGAAAGAGAACTGTTTCTTCTAATTCTTGCACCCCAACCGTATTTAGCATCAATTGTAGAGGTGGTGGTTTGTGCCGGACCAACAACAGTAATGTTTGAAAACACAGCTTTTGTTGCCGGATTATTGTACGTGCTATTCGCATCATTATCTGATTCGAATGCGTTTGATATATCGCCTTGATCGGCAATGGTGTCAATTCTTACCACTAAACCAAACTGCACTTTACCGCTGAACCCGTTATCTGTATCAAAATCGTCATCACGCGAAGCAAACGAAATAAGGTGTGAAGCATTTACTGTTCCACCAAACCACTCAAAGCCATCGTCTTGACCGTAGCTCACCATAACGTGATCTATTTTAGTGCCAGCGCCTACACCGCCCATAGTAAGCGAGTTAAGCTCGCTGTTAGATCCACACACAAAACCAGCATACTCAATACGCACATAGCTTAATACGCCTGAGTTATCGGCCGGGTCGGTTCCACCAAAATCGTAGTCGGTTGTTTGACCACACTCCAATCTACCTTGAATTGCATTTCCGTTAGCATCTTTAAAGTTAACCGGTGCTTTTCCGCATATCGCAATTCCGGACCAATCGCCACGCTGTCTTTGACCCGCAGGTTGATTTGACGTAAACACAATAGGTTGTGATGCGGTTCCTTGTGCATTAATTTTTCCTCCCATGGCTACAACAATTCTTCCTCCGGTGGTTTTATCGCCTTTAATTATTGTTCCAGGATCAATGGTTAATGTAGCGCCAGATTTAATTACGATATCTCCATAAAGGACGTAAAGATTATTGTTGGTCCAATTCGTGTTCGCAGTAATTGCAGACGTAACACTAATGGTAGCAGCAAATGTGCTTGTGGAGATTAGCACAATTAATGCAGCTAATGTGTTTTGTAGAGATTTCATTTTCATGTTTAATTTGTTTCTACAAAAATGCAACGGTAGCATAAACACTAGGTTTTGCTACCGTTAAATAATTGTTTCCTTTATTGTCTTTTTCCGTGTAAACCGACTAAAATGTAAATGAAAGCTGGAGGGTGTAATTTCTGAAGTTAGATTGGCTAAGCACAACCTTGTCTTTAGCTTTTTGATATTGACGCTCTTTCCCAAGATCGGCATTTTGATAGAAAACGGTTTTTTGTGCGATGAGGTCGCTAATTGTAAAGCGAATTAAGCCTCGGTTTTTCCAAAATTTTTGGCTGATTTGAAAGTCTAATAATGGTCTCCAGTGCTCGTACCATGCTGGGTTCCCAACTTCGCCTGTGGCATATAATCGATGTCCGGTTTGGTTATACAAAATCGATGCACCGGTACCCCATTTAGGATGCGCGTAGTTTAGTCCAAGGTTAATAATGTAAGGACTTTGGCCTTGCATAGGTCTTATTAGCTCGTCACTACTATTGTTTTTTACCGATGTTAAGTTAACACGACTGTAGATGTAGCTCATGTTTGCCACAAAAACGAGGTCTTCCATTTGCTTCGAAATAAAGCCAAAGTTTTTGCGCACTTCTAATTCTGCTCCAACAAGAAAAGCTTTTCCTGAATTACTATATTGAAATTGCGGAACACCACCTGCAGCCATAGATGTAAGCTCAATGGTGTTTGTAAAGTTTTTGTAGAATGCGCTCACATTAAAGCTTTGTCCTTTCCCCAAAAACCACTCATATCTTAAATCGGCATTATGAATAAAGGTTTGTTGAAGCGCAACATTTCCGGTTAAGTTAACATCGCGAAGAAAATCGTAGTAGGCAAAGGGAGACGTTTCTCTAAATTCCGGACGACTCATACTTTGACTGTAGGATGCACGTAGATTCATGTTTTCGTTTAACTTAAAGATGAGGTTAACCGAAGGGAGTAGGGGAAAAACAGTCTTCACTTTCCCTAATGAATCGGAAGTATATGCTCCACTAAAGTATTGTTTAACGTATGTACTATCTTCTAGTTTGGTTTGAATAGTAGGCGGTTCAGGATCGTGAGGAATTACTTCAAATCCAATTTTTGTTGGTGCTGTAAGCGATTGGCTAAACGATTCGAACCTAAATCCCCAAACCGCTTTAACACGACTACCGAAAGCATTTTCGAGCATTACGTAGGCAGCATGTAGGTTAGACTTTGCTTGATATAAATCGGTAGGAAGTGCTACCTGATTTAAAGTGAGTTTCCCGTTTTCAAAATTCGCTTGATTGATGATGTGGTCTACGTTCGGGTCTTGAATGATAGGGTCGCTTCCATAGTTGGCGCTGGTGTAATCAAAGAATAAGTTTCTTGCTTCAAAATCGCGTTGACGATGTTGGAAACTATAACCGAAAGAAACCGATTGCTTTTCCTTAAACAGTTTGAATGGTATAGTTAAATCGGCACCCGCATTGTATACTTTTTCGGATAATTTACTGTAGAAGAGCGCGCTAAGCTTTGGGTCGCTACCGCCATTTTGAATTTGATAGATGAAGGGATCGGTTGAGGTATTCGGCCCAAGTGGAACAGCGCTTGAGTAGAATCTTTCGTAACTATAACGCATTGTTTTCGGTTGATCTCTATTAACCAAAACAAGCCCCCCGTTCCACTTAAGTTTGATTTTATATTTAGAAAACATATGTTCTCCCGAAAGATTGGAGTTAAGCACTCTAGAACTAATGAACTCAAGGCTTTTTCTTTGTTGCTCTGTTGCACTAAAAATGCTGATTCCTTCTCGTTCGTAAACCGTATTATCGCTGTTAATGGTGTAAATGTTTTTCCAACTAATTTTGTGGTTGTTTTTAATTACAACGCCTACATTACCAAGTAGAGCAGCGGTAACGGAAGTGTTATAGCGTTGGTCGTTATAATCGTAATAATATTCACCTGTACTTTCAAAGCGAGTTCGTTTTCCATCAGCGTATTGTAGCGCGTTAGAATACGATAAAGCAAAAACACCTCCAAATTGAACGGCTTTCTTTCGGATAGCAAACCCTCCACTAAGTTGAAGGCTTTGATTAGGACGAGCCATCTTTTTTTGGTTCACTTTCCAACTGCTGTTATTTATTTGTTTACCTAAAGACACAAGCGAGTCGTTTTTTCCCTTAATTTTTAAATCGTTTAATGCCACAATACCCGGGAAGTTACTCGGTAAGTTTCGCATGCTGTTGTCGAATCCAAGAAAATCAGTTTTGCTTCCCTCGTATACATCAAAAGCCTTGAAGGTGGTTCCTTCATTAACACCAATGCCATAGCTAACATTGATGAAGTTTTTTTCCTGAATGTCTCTTGTGTTGAGCTGAATTATCCCCCCGGCCCATTCACTCGGAAGGTTCGGTTGTCCAGTTTTCATGATTATAATATTATCTAAAATGTTAGAAGGGAAAACATCGAAAGCGAAAGCTTTTCTGTCGGGCTCAGTACTGGGAAGCATAACATTGTTTAGGAGTGCAATATTATAACGATCGGAAAGTCCGCGAATGATGGCAAATTTACCGTCTTGAATGGTAGATCCACTAACGCGTTTAATCACATCACCGGAACTCTTATCCGGAGACCGCTTCATTTCTTCCGAAGAAATACCGCTTTGAATGATAGTGCTATTCCGTTGCATAACAACAATTGCACTTTCATTATCGCGTTTCACGATATCCGCTTTTACCACCACCTCATTCAAGTTCACCTGTTCTTCCTTCATGGAAACAGTTAGCGAAGTTACCTTGCCGTTTTCCACCACTACATCGCGTTCTATTTTTTGCTGATAGCCAATATATTTGAATACAACGTTATACTTTCCCTCTGCAACCCCCGAAATAACAAAGTTTCCATCTATGTCGGACGCACAACCCACAGTTGTATTTTCAATAAATACCGAAACACCAATCAACACATCCGCATTTTTTGCATCTATAATTTTACCGGCTATACTACCTTTCCCCGGTTCAAAAGCGAATACACTCGTGAGCGAAAAAAGTAAAACCGAGAGTAATGTTAAACGCATGTCATTTAAATTTCGTGCAAAACTAAGGACGGCACGAAAGCAAATTGTAAAGGCTATGTTATCACTAGGTTAAGAATGGCCTGTTCGTAATATTTGAGTTGTAAATAAAAGTTGATTACTTAAACCATACTTAACATTAGTTTAACTTGACTATATTAAGTTTGCACAAACAAAAAGGGGATATGGAGTTTAATGATTTTAAAGTGCTGCTTGTGGATGACGAACCGGATGTGTTAGAATTCATGAAATATAATTTAGAAAAGGAAGGGTTTTGGGTTTATACGGCATCAAATGGGCAAGACGGCATTCATCTTGCACAAAAAATAAAGCCACATCTTATTGTTCTTGATTTGATGATGCCCAAAATGGATGGTATTACCGCATGTAGAGAGTTAAGAGCCATGCCCGATTTTAAAAGCACACTGATTACATTTCTAACGGCTCGAGACGAAGACTATTCGCAGATTGCAGGTTTTGAAGTAGGAGCCGATGATTATATCACAAAACCAATCAAACCAAAGGTGCTGGTAAGTCGCATCAAAGGATTGATGAGGAGATTGGAAACAAAAGAAACGCCAACTGTTGTAAAAGTAGGCGATATAGAAATTGATCGAGAGCGTTATATTGTAAAAACGAAAACGGAAGAGCTAACTTTGCCCAAAAAAGAGTTTGAACTATTGATGCTGTTGGCTTCTAAGCCCGGAAGAGTGTTTAAGCGAGAAGAGATTTTGAGTCGGGTTTGGGGAAACGATACCATTGTTGGTGATCGAACAATTGATGTACATATTCGAAAACTGCGTGAAAAAATTGGTGACGATTGTTTCAAAACCATTAAAGGGATTGGTTATAAATTTGACGCTTAACATTACCGACAACATTAGGTTGCTGTTTTTTCTTATGTTAGTCCTTCATATTTTAGTAACCCAGCATTGAAAAATCCGGCACAAAAACGATTTGCATTTATGATTGCTGCGGCAGTCGCTATGTTTATATTGGTTGCAACCGGTTTTTTTCTTTGGATGAAACAAGATTCAATTGCTGTGACCCAGCTAGCTGTGCTTTCCATTGGAAGTTTTCTGTTTACGTATGCGGTCTCTTACCTGATATTAGAGGAATATGTTTTTAAAAAAATAAGAACGATTTATTCTGTAATTAACCAACTCAAAATCAGTAAAGACTATCCGGTAAATGATCAACAATCGGCTAATATTATTGACGATGTTGAAAAGCAGGTTATTGATTTTTCGATGCGAAAATCGGCTGAAATTGAAGAATTAAAAAACCTGGAACAATACAGGCGCGATTTTTTGGGCAACGTGTCTCATGAGTTAAAAACCCCTATTTTCAATACCCAAGGCTATATTGAAACCCTGCTGGACGGAGGTTTAGCCGACCCAAAGATTAACAAGGATTATTTAGAGAAAGCCACAAAAAACTTAGATCGATTGGCCAGTATAGTAGAGGATTTACTTCAAATTTCCCAGTACGAATCGGGCAAATTGGTTTTGGACATGGAGCGTTTTGATATTCATCAACTTACTCAAGATATTTTTGATGCACTGAGCTATCAGGCAAAAAGTAAGCAGATTAATTTATCGTTTAAAGGCGAATGTAATAGCCCCTTTTATGTTGAAGCAGATAAAGTTCGCATCTCGCAAGTGCTCAACAATTTAATCTCGAATGCTATAAAATACGGGCGAGAAAAGGGGAATGTATTTGTAGGTTTTTCAACCACCGAGAGCACAGTACTCACAGAAATTTCAGATGATGGAATGGGTATTGCACAAGAACACCTATCGCGTTTGTTCGAGCGTTTTTACCGTGTAGATAAAGCACGTTCTAGAGAAAAAGGCGGAACGGGCCTCGGTTTGTCTATTGTAAAACACATCATGGAAGCACACGGACAAGCCGTGAATGTTAGAAGTACAGTGGGAATTGGCACAACGTTTAGTTTTGCGCTGAGGTTGGCATAAGCCGACTTACCCGAAAAACTACAACCCGTTATTTTTTTAAAAATCTTAAGTAAAAATCTCCCCAAAAACCAATAATATTACGATTCATGGAATTGAGTCGCAAATATTTTTGTTGTTTATTCTTGTTGGTTTTCTTGGTGTCAAAAAAAACAGAGGCGCAGCAAAACTCGGAAGAGGCATATCTGTTAAATACAGCCAGAATAAATGCGGCTATTGATGCTATAAGCGACAAAAAATTACAAGTGCCTTCCGATTTTTTTTCATTGTTGCAAAAAAACTTGAATGCTATTAACGACAGCACTATTACTATTGAACATAGGATTGAGTTTCAACAGCGGCTTGCTTTTTTTCTTGAAAGCACAAAAGAGCCCGAGTTTTTCAAAAACGGAAAGTATACCTCTTTGTTGCGCTATAATCTTTTTTTGATTCAATGGAAAAACAGCAACGAACTATATGCAAACGTTTTGCAATATCCACGACTCTCCATTAAGGCACTCCGTTTATTTTCAATGGATACGGCTGCATATCGTTTTTTGGATTCGATGGCTACACGATATCCGGATGAGATTTTACGCAATAGCGAATCTTTTGTGTCGCTTTGGTATGCACCTAAAATTATTGCCAAGATTGCTTTATTTGCGCCAGAATCTGCAAAGCGTTATTTTGCAGGATCATCTAAGATAAAAGACATTTTGCTTAACGACACTACAGGCATTTTTCAAACACTTAGAACCATTAATACAAAGTTACCCGCAAGAACAAAAGCCTATTTTTTAGTTGATCCAATTGTAAAAAAAGACATCTCTGTTTTTCGAGCCGATACTTTAATGTCAGTAAAAGAGAGTGCTTTTTCTGCCCTAGTTGACGTGATGAAACAGCCTAATCCGATTGGTTTGTATTCGCTGAACAGAGAACTGGACTATATGGCTGTGGATATAGCTCGGGGATTGTCTTTAAAATCGGATGCCGCTATTGTAAATTATTACCAGATAACAGAATATACGAAGGAACAAATTATTGCAGTTTTGATATATGGATACAAAGAAATGTATCCTATTGATTTTTCGAATATGTTAAGCATATTATTACGGAAAGGTGAGGTACCCGTGGAAGAAAGCTTTTTGGAAAATTTTCCAACGGGTCGCTTGGCTGAATTCGTTCGGTTTTTACAACAGGAAGATAAGTTGGAGTCGTTTATCCGAATCGTGGGAGAGCCCAACAGCTTGTTTTTAAAAGCGCTTATTTCTTATGAAAAACCATTAGACGACCTTACCCCGGATATGATAAACACCCTTATTGTTGAAAAGGAGGAGCCGGCTTCTTTGCCACAGCGCAAGAGAGAAGATGTAGCCCCAATAAAAAAAGAAGATGTTCAATTATCGCTTGCTAAGATTGAAGACAAAATTAAAATTGATCAGAAAGTAGAGGTGTTAAAACCATCTCTAGAGCCGGCTGAGGAAATCATTGAACCGGTTTATTTTGATTTTACAGATGAGCAAAAACGGAAGCTCATTTATAAAAAGAATATATATGCTTCGTTGCAAAACATAGATGCTTTTATCAACGAGCCTTTTGCTAAAGAAATTTTGTTGTATGCCGCAGAAATAGAACCGGACGAGGTGTTTAAAAGGGCAGAAAAATTTAAGTCAAAATATTTTATGCAAGAAGTGTTGGAAAAAGCTGCACTGCAGGCGCCAGTTTCTGCAAAAAAATATTTGGTAAATCCATATCATTTAGTCACGTTTTTTCTTGCCAAAAGCGAAAATCCATTTATCAAAAAAATGATAGAAGTCAATATGGCTACAGGTTTTAAATCGAAACCATATCTATTGATTAATCAACTAACGGGCAATGAAATGTCTATTGAAACGGCTTTGGCCATTTGTAATAATCAAGATAGATTGTTTAAGGAGTTGGTAAAGTTAGTTGCAAAGAAAAACTATGTAGGGCGCAACAGTATTGAAAAGGAGTTTTCATATTATGCTTTACGCTTTATACGCGATATCAACGATAAGGTAGCTCAACCTGATAACATTCGATTTGCAGCATTAGATAATCTGAGTAAAGAGGAGCTATACTATGCAACGGTTTATGGTCGAGAAGAAGTGTTCAACAGCACATTTCTTGGAATTTTTGCCCGTTTCGAAAGTTCGCTTCAACCCATGGACGACATCGCCTTTCAACGTTTTTTAGCCTTACCTAAATTGAGAACCTTTGTTGCCCTGTGTGCAACAAACTACAAGTTGTCCAAGCTTCTTTCTTACTTTTCAACAAGCCAGCGAGAAATTCTTTTGCGACAATTTGTTTCGCACCTAGATGAAAGCGATAATTCTTTCGATGATGCCGTAATGGTTTCTGAAACTATTGCCAATACCAACAGCGAAGAAATTTTGTCGGCCATAGAAAAAAACATAAAACAACAATACACAACTTGTGATTCTTTGAACGATTCGAAGTGTATGGCTATTTATGGAATCTTGGCGGGACTCTGTAAAGATAAAGCGGTTTACGACAAAAAGTGGTTTTACACCATGTCAAAAAAATACCAAGCATCTGCTTTGGCTACGCTTCAGTTTAAAAGCATGGATAATGATGAAAAAATTATCGAGCGCATGTATTTCTATGACGATCCGGACGGTCGGGATTCATATATGAGTTTTTTATCTTCTTTCCGAAGTTCTACAAACTGGAAACTAGAAGAATACTACAGCTATGTTAGAGTAACCAGTACAATTGGTAAAAACATTGAAATATTTGCCAATAAACCGTCCTACGAAGAGAGCGGAGAACTAAACATCAACAAGATTTTTGCTGAGGGCGGCTATAAACCTGCTATTATTATTCATCGAGGCCATAGCTTTCATACCGAAAAAACATTAGAGAAAATTCCTGCTTCTGCTAAGCTGGTTTTTATTGGTTCCTGCGGTGGATTCTACAAAGCATCAATAGCCATCAAGAACGCTCCCGATGCACATATCATTGCAACACGTCAAATCGGAACACAACACATTAACGATCCTATTATTTTTTCTATTAACGAAGCTTTTCGTCAGCGACAAGACATACAATGGCCTACTTTTTGGGAGAAATTAAAATTACAGCTCGGGAATTACTCGCTATTCTACGATTATGTTCCTCCGCATAAAAACATAGAATCGCTATTTCAACGGGCTTATTATAAAACATTTGGATTATAGAACTATGAAAAAAGCATTAACCATCTTTTGTTTGCTCTTTGCCTTGTCGCAAACTAGTAATGCACAGAAGGAAAACGACCCTATCTTTTACCTCATAAAGGAAAAAAACCGAATCGACAAGCTCGATGGCAAACTTGATGGACGCCTGAAACTGGCGGATTCTTCACGAACGGCACTGGCTAATAAAATCTATTTTACAACAGTAGATTCTATTTGGCGTTTGATGTTGAAGGTAGATGTTAATGAAGGGCAACGCGATTCGATAGCTTACTACTTATACTATACATTAACACGTGTACGGAATCTGAATGTAAACGCCCTAGATAAAGACAATCGAGAGATTACGAATATTCTTCACATTTTGGATGGCATTTATAAAAACGATTTGTTTAGCGCTCTTAAAACAAACATTTTGATTTCGATTAAACAGGTTTCTTTGTATAGTTTCCGACCCGAAACAGAACCCTTTTTATTGTATGCCGCTACAAATTATCCGGAGGAAGTGGTTGAAAACTATCATCAGTATTGGGACCGACCGTATAGAAATAAAATTGTGGAGCGCGTGGGTAAAGTTGCACCAAACGAAATGAAAAAGTATGTATTGGAGGGCAACCCCATCAACAAGATATTTAAAGAAAGTAAAGACCCCGCAGTACAACAGATTCTGAAAATAACCGAAAACCTTGGAAAACGGACACAAGCCTATGTTCTGATGGACCCCATCGTAAGAGGTGAAATGACATTAGCTTCAGCAGATTTCACTACACAGAAGCCGGTAACCTTTCTAAAAAAAATGATTCAGATTCGTATGCAGAAAGATCCCATTGGGGAATTCTCTTTAGAAAAGGAATTGGAAATTCAATCGCTGAAATTTGTTAGAAATTTGAACGAATTGCACAACGAGCCGGATAGCAAACGATTTGCATCGATTGACAACTTTACGCCTGAGCAACTGTATACGCTCATTGTTTATAGCGAAGAAGAAGTGTTTACCTCTTCGTTTAACGGTTTGTTGAAACGATTTCTCACTAAAATGGGAAAAACAAACGGACTCACCTTTTTGAAGTCGGTTGGAATGAATCGCTATAGAACATTTATAAAACAATGCGCTTCATTTGGAAAGCTGAATGAGTTTATGGCAACTATGACTGTAGACGACCAAAAGGCTCTATTAAAAATGTTCGTTTGCGGTTTGGATGATGCAAACACAAGTATTGATCAAGCCGTGGAAGTTGCCGATACCTATACTGGAATCAGCGATGAAACACTACTGACCTTTATTCGCAAAAATATTCGGGAAGAGTATAAGCGTTCACAACAAACCAAATCGCGCGAAGGAATGGCTATTTATGGATTACTAACTAGTCTTTTCAATAGCGGGAGAGAATTCAACGAAGACTGGTACGAGAACATTTCAGAGAAATACGGTATTCCGGATATCACCATGCTGAAAAACGCAACGCTATTCCAACAAAATAAGGAGTCTGTTTGGCATATGTATTTCTATGATGATGAAGACGGTGGAGCTTCGTTTAAGTCGTTTATGAACACTTTTGCCGATAAGAATTGGGCGGTAAAGGAAGAGGACTCATTGCATGTGGTTATTCGCTCAGTAAATGGCCAACCCGTTGTAATTTATGCCAATAAGCCAAAGGCAGAATATGAAGGACAAGCGTATCTTGAGCGAATATTGGACAGCGCAGGTATTCAACCGGATGTGTTGATACACCGCGGACATAGTTATTATGCTTCGAAAACAATTGAGAAAATAAAACCATCTGCCAAGCTCTTTGTGTTGGGCTCTTGTGGTGGGTATCACAATCTTTCGGGAGTAATCCAACGGGCTCCTGAAGCGCATATTATTTCATCGAAACAAATTGGTGTGCAAGGCGTGAATAATCCTATGTTGAAACGTATTGCAGATGCTGTACGTGAAGGCAGAGACGTTGAGTGGGCACAAATTTGGTCGGACCTCGATAAGCAATTGAAAGGCTCTGAATCGTACATTCGATTTGTAGATTACATTCCTCCTCACAAAAATGTTGGCGCTGTATTCATTCGCTCTTATATGAAATTAACAGGTGCGATTCAATAAACAGATATATGCAACATTTCACGCTAGAACAGTTGAATACCGCTGAGGCAAGAGTAAAAAGCGGAGCTGATTTTCCGAACTACATGAAAGAGCTCATAGACATGGGAGTAATTCGTATAGAAACCTTTGTTGTTGACGGGAATACTGTTTTTCATGGACAAGGAAGTTATGCCGTAACCGCTGCATCAAAGTATCCGCCATTGGTTATTGCTGAAACGCATAACACTCAACAGTTTCAAGCTGATTTGAAGCGACATCAACGTGGCGAAACCGACTTTTTTACTTTCTGTGCTGATTGCGCAAAGACGGGTGTAAACAAATGGATAATTGATGTTTCCGAAAAAACCTGTACTTATTTTGATCTTTCGAGTGGGGCTGTTTTAGTGGAAAGCATTCCTCTATAAGTTTGCGCAAGAATGTCGATTTTATCTTCCTCTTCGCTCTTGCATGGCTTTCATCAGTTCACGCTTAAAGTCTTCCTCAACTTGCATGAGTAGGTTTAGCTTTTCTTTTCCAATGGCTTGCTCAAATTGAGGCTTAAAGCGTTTCTTTAAATCCAATTTTTTTTGTTCGAACTCTAATTGTTGATCGGCAGTTAGTGGAGTGCCATCTTTATCATCGGCCTTAAAATTCTGACGAAGTGTTTTCATATCCGCTCGATAAGCATTATACACCGGCCAAAATCGCTGCGCTTCTTCAGGAGTAAGCTTTAAATGCTCTGTGATATAAGCGATACGGAAAGACTCTACGCGTTCGTGGCGACCTTTATCTTGTGGTTGTTGAGCTGTTGCAGAAAGCGCAAGGCTTAAAAGCAAGATGTTGATTAGCGTTTTCATGTTATATTTTTTCGTTGTTTAGTTCACTATTATAATAGGCATTCAACTCTTCTTCATTCAGCGTTGAATTTTCGAGTATGCTTTTGTTGTCGATAGTCTCCCAATCTTTTGTCAATATCGATTCGTCAAACTCGTCATTGTTTTCAGCAATATAAGCTTGAATTTCACTGTTGGTAAGCTGTTGAGCACTAGCAATGGTTGTATAATCTTGCGTTGAATTGTTCGACAAGAAGAGCGTTCCACAAAATACTAAAGCACAAAAAGCGGCAAAACCCATCGCGAAACTTGGTCTGAAAAGCAAATCGAGCAATCGATCCAAAGCATTTGTTTTTTTCGACACTTGCTTTTTAGTAGTTGATGATTGGCTTTGAATTTGTTTCCAAGTTTTTGCTTGCATTTGTGCAAAGAAAGTATCAGAGACAACGGCCTCTTTATTCTTTTCAAGAGAAGCTAATAACGGAGCAATAGGCTGTAGCTCTTTTTGCTTCTCTGCTGCACGAATAGCGTTCATCACGTTTTCGTTTAGTGCAGAAAAAAATTCAGCAGAAACCACATCATTCCCTTGTTTTTCAACATTGGCTAAAACAGGAGCAATGTGCTTTAATTCTTCTCGTATGGTATTCTCTGTTTTCATTTTTGTGTCGTTATGACCATTCAAAACGCAAAAGGTTTAATCTCCTGTAAATTATTCTTCTCGCAAAAGCGCTGCTTCAATTTTTTGTGCTGCATGAAAATACGATGCCTTTAATGCGCCAACAGAGGTTTGCAGCACGTCACTCATTTGCTCGTAAGGCATTTCATCATAATAGCGAAGGTTGAAAACAATGCGTTGTTTTTCCGGCAACGCTGCAATGGCTTTCTCTAACTTCGCCTGAATTTTGTCGCCATCAATATCGGATCCACTGCTTTGTACATAGTTTTGTGGCGCAGAAGAATTGCCTTCTTCGTCATTATCTAGGCCAAAGCCACCCTCAAAAGAGATGGAAGAATGTTTCTTCTCCTTATTTAAAAAGTTAATGCTTTCGTTTGTGGCAATTCTGTACAACCACGAAAACAACTGCGATTCAGCGCGAAAGTTGTCTAAGCCTTGCCACGCTTTAATAAAGGTGTTTTGGAGCACATCGCCCGTATGATCGTGATTGTTCACGATTCTTCGAATATGCCAATACAATTTTTGCTGATATTTGTCCATCAACAAATTAAACGCGCGCTCACGAGCTCCATTGTGAAAGAGTTCTAATAAAGCACTATCGGTCATATCTTCTATTTTCGGTTCAACACTTTTTTTGCGGCTTGATATACATTTACTGTTTCCAATCCGTATTTAGCCAGCAATTGATCGGGTGTGCCACTTTCGCCAAACGAATCGTTTACGGCCACAAACTCGGTAGGTGTTGGTTTTCCTTTCGCTAACAAAGTAGCAATTGTGCTTCCCAAACCACCAATTACATTGTGTTCTTCGCAAACTACAGCGCATCCGGTTTTGCTTACTGAGCGTAAGACCGCCTCTTCATCTAAAGGTTTAATGGTGTGTATATTGATGAGTTCAACCGAAACACCTTCCGCTTCTAACTGACGAGCCGCCTCCAAACTTTTCCAAACCAAATGCCCGGTAGCAAAGATGGTAACGTCTTTTCCTTCGTTCATTAAAACGGCTTTGCCAATCTCGAAGGTTTGATTTTCGGGAGTGAAATTAGGCCATTTCGGACGGCCGAAACGTAAATAAGCAGGACCAACATGTTCGCCCAGCGCCAATGTTGCAGCCTTTGTTTGATTAAAATCGCATGGATTTATCACTGTCATTCCCGGCAGCATTTGCATTAAACCGATGTCTTCCAAAATTTGATGCGTTGCACCATCTTCACCAAGGGTAAGTCCGGCATGCGATGCAGCAATTTTTACGTTTTTGCCCGAATACGCTACCGACTGGCGAATTTGATCGTACACACGTCCCGTAGCAAAGTTGGCAAAGGTGGTTGCGAAAGGAATTTTTCCGCCAATGGTCATACCTGCAGCCACCGAAATCATATTCGCTTCGGCAATACCGCACTGTACAAAGCGTTCAGGAAATTCTTTTACAAAATCATCTAACTTTAACGAACCGAGTAAATCGGCACATAGTGCCACCACATTCGGATTATTTCTGCCCAACTCCAACATACCAACGCCAAATCCTGATCGTGTGTCTTTTCCGCCTTGGTCGGTGTAATCTTGTAACGCCATGTTCTTTTATTTTTTGATGATTGATTTATTGCTCAATGCTCCAGGTAGTTTCGTCTTTACCGTCTTTCACTTTAATGTTCAACTCATTTAGCGCATCTCTGATTTTATCGGAGCTCGCGAAATCTTTATTGGCACGCACTTGCTTTCGCAATTCCAAAATTAAATTCATTAAGCCTTCGGTTACATTATTGTCGTGCTCTTCTTCTTTATCCAAACCAAGAATATCTCTGAAGAATACGGTAAACGTGGTTTTTAGCAGTTCGTATGTTTCAGCATCCAATGTTCCAATCGACAAAACACCTTCTTTGTAAGCGTTAATTTTTTTGCTCATATCGAACAACACCGCAATCGATTCTGCAGTATTGAAATCGTCATTAATATTTGCATAGATGGCTTCGCACAACTGTTTCACATCGAGCAGTTCTTGTGCGTCAACCGTTCCTGCTTTGTGCTCTAGCTTTGACAACGTTTTATAGCTGTTCAACAAACGTAAAAAGCCTCTCTCAGCCGCTTGTAGTGCAGCATTTGAAAAGTCGAGTGTGGAACGGTAATGACTTTGCAACATAAAGAAACGCACCGACATTGGGCTGTAGGCCTTTTCCAATAACGGATGTGCGCCACCAAAAAGTTCTTTCGGTAAAAAAGAATTGCCTAACGACTTACTCATTTTTGTGCCGTTCACCGTTAGCATATTCGAGTGCATCCAATAACGCACCGGTGTAACCCCATCAGCACCTACACTCTGTGCAATCTCACATTCGTGGTGCGGGAATTTCAAATCAAAACCACCACCATGAATATCGAATTGTTTACCTAAATATTTTGTTCCCATGGCCGAGCATTCTAAGTGCCAACCCGGACAGCCTTCGCCCCATGGCGAATCCCATTTTTGCAGAGCCGCTTCCGGAGTTTTAATCCAGAGGGCAAAGTCGTATGAATTGCGTTTATCGCTCGTGCCGCTCAAATCGCGCGTTACCTCCAAAAGATCGTCCACATTACGTCCGCTCAGTTTGCCGTACTCGTGTTTCTCCATGAATTTTTTCACATCGAAATACACCGAACCATTGGATTCATAACCGAAACCATTGGCAATAATGCGTTTCACCATTTGAATTTGCTCTACAATATGTCCAGTAGCTGTTGGCTCAATGCTTGGGGGAGTAAGATTAAAAATCGCACATACTTCATGGAAAGAATTCGTGTATTTCTGCACAATCTCCATAGGCTCTAATTGCTCTAATTTTGCTCTTTTCTCGATTTTATCTTCACCTGCATCGGCATCATCGGTAAGGTGGCCTGCATCGGTGATGTTGCGCACGTAGCGCACTTTGTAGCCTAAGTGTGTAAGATAGCGTTGTACGATATCAAAGGTAAGAAAGGTGCGGAGGTTGCCTAAATGCACTTCGTTATACACGGTAGGACCACAAGAATAAAGCCCCACAAAAGGCGGATTAATGGCTTCAAACTTTTCTTTTTGTCTGCTCAGAGTATTAAAAATGTGTAGGGCTGTTTCCGGCATCGTTGTCGTTTATTAGGCTGAAAAATGTTGTGGGACAATGATACTAAAAAAGCGAAAAAGATAGGCGGAAAAGGGAGGTGAAATCTTTGCGGAATTTTATCGCAAAAAAATATTCTCCGCCACGAAACTATTGTAGTCCGGAATAGCAAACGAAGCATCAATTTTTTGCAACGAATCTATGGCATTTCTAAGGCCTTGTTTGCGAAGCGAAAAACTCGTATTCCAAATGGTTTGTGCGAGCCATGTTCTTACTTCAGCTTCGGTAAGATTAAATCGCTTTTGCAATTCTGTAGCGGCTTTCGGGTCTTTCACGAAGTCAATGCAGAAGTCGTTCATCAACGCTAAAACGGTATGAATAGATTCGCCTTTTTCGGTAAGAATACTTTTGTTAGCCGTAACTAAGAAACTCGACCAAGGTGCCGAAAACTCGCCAATCATCTTCAATTCACCCGATTCCACATGCGCTTTGGTAGTGTATTTTTCCCAGTAGAACAAATCGGTTTCGTTGTTTACCAAAGAATGAACGGCACCTTGTAAACTTTTGATTTCAACGAGTTCATAATCGGAGATGGATTCGCCACGCTGTTCAGCATGGATCAAAGCCATGAGGTGTGAACCTGAACCGGGTCTGCTGATGGCAATCTTTTTAGCCGATTCGTCATATACTGATTTTATACCGGAACGGGCTCCTGTGAAAATGCCCCACACCAAAGGAGAAGAAATATATTCTTTCACTACCACAGCCTGTAAGCCTTTCGACACAGCCGAGAGAAAGCCTTCTGTGAGCAAAATGGCTAAATCGAGTTCGTTGTTTTTCAGCGCAGCCACCATTTCACCGGTTCCTCCGGCATAATAGTTCCAGTCTACATGAATATTGTGCTTTTCGAACAGTTGGTGTTCAATTGCTAACTGCCAAGGCAAGTTGAAATGTTCGGGAACACCGCCAATTTTAATGGTTACCACAGCGGTTATTTATCTTTCTTTTCCTTGAACAATTCTTTTTCTTCTACCACTTGCACCAAATCTCCATTTTTCAATGTTTTTGAAATGAGTTTAAATGGTGCTTTTATCACTTCTTTGCCGGCCGTGAGACCGCTTGTAATTTCGATGTGTGAAGCGTCTTGAATGCCCGTAGTTACAACAACAGCATTCGCTTTGCCGTTCTCCACTACAAACACTACTTCTTTCATGTCTTTGTGCTCCTTTGCATCAAAATTATCGTCTTTTTTGTACGAGGCAGTCTCCTTGTTTTTCAATTCGCTTTCTTCACGAGTTGTAACTGCTTGAATAGGCACAGAAAGCACATCTCCCTTCGATTGTGTTTTGATGTCAACGGTAGCCGACATGCCCGGACGGAATGGATACGCCTGTCCGTATTCCGGGTGAATCAATTCAGCATACGACTCTTTCAGCAACTTCACTTTCACCGAAAAATTAATGGCTTGCGAAGTGCTTACAATGCCGGTGCTTGTTGCTGATGAATAGGCGATTTGCGTTACCACCCCTCTGAATTTTTTGGCGCGATAAGCATCCACCTCCACAACAGCCGTGTCGCCAATTTTTACGCGCAACACATCGTTTTCGTTCACATCTACTTCTGCACGCATGTTGTTCAAATCGGCAATACGAATCAGTTCAGTTCCGGCCATTTGTGCTGTACCTACAACACGTTCACCCAATTTCACGTTCAACAATGAAACGATACCGCTGATAGGCGCATAGATTCTAGTTTTGCCCAAATTATCTCCGGCTAATTTGCGTTGCGCTTCCGAAGATTTAACGGTAAACTGGGAAGCGTTATATTGTTCACGACTGGTCTCGAAAGCCGCTTGAGCTGTACGTAAACTCATTTTTGCCTGATCGAATTCCTGGTCGGAAATAATTTTTTCGTTATACAATTGTTTTTGGCGTTCGAAGTTGCGTTGTGCTTGTTCAAATTGCGTTTGTTGGTTTTTCAATGTGGCTTCAGCGCTCAACAAATTAGCCTTCACTTGACTCACATTCGCGGAAGCTTGGCTAGCTTGCGCTTCATAAATGGAAGGGTTGATTTCTACCAATAAGTCGCCCTTTTTCACGCTATCGCCCTCTTTCACATACAAGCCGATGATTTCGCCCGAAACCTCAGAAGACAATTTCACTTCTGTTTCCGGATTAATTTTTCCGCTAGCCGTAACGGTTTCAACGATTGCGCGCTTTTCGGATTTTTCAACAGCTACTTGTTGCAAATCGCCTTTGCCGAACCAGTTTTTTTGCTTTCCTATTACAGCGATAACGAGCAATAGCATCACAATGCCGAGCAAAACCCCTATCAACGTTTTATTTTTCATTAGTTCATCTGATTTTATTGTAAACGGATTGGTTTTCCAAGATAGAAATCCAAAATTTTTAAATCCAACACGTAAGTATATTTCGCTTGTATGAGCTGTGATTCCGCGCGTAACAAGTTCGTTCTGGCTTGTTGCAACTCAAAGGTATTCGCTAACCCAACGTCAAAACGTTTCTGATAAACATCAAAAGATTTTCGCGCTGCCGCAGCCGATTTATCGTTAGCAATATACGATTCTTGAGCCGCTTTTGCATTGTTGTAGGCCTGCTGTATATCTTGTCTTAATCTGTTTTTTTGATTGTCTAGTTCGAGCGTTCGAATCTGTTGTTGGATTTTGGAATTCGCGATATTGTTCATGCGCGACCAACCGGCTAAGATGGGTAACGAAAAATTGAAACCAACCACTTTGCTAAAGTTGTTTTTAAATTGATCGTTAAAACCAACAGGTTCTGTTACATACGGCACTACTGAAACAATCCGTGTTGCTTTATTAAAATAGTTGTCGCTCATGCTGAAATTCGCGCTGATAGTAGGACTCAAAGAGCCAAGGGCAACCTTGCGGGTGAAGATAGCACTCGCTACTTTTGCTTGTGCACTCTTAATCGATGGCTGATTGTAAACAGCCGTTTTGTAAATATCGGACGCATTCAATGTTTCAAAGTTTACAGCCATATTTTCTGCAATCGAGGGCGATTCGATGTCAAAGTCGATGGAATCGTTTAACTGCAAGGCTAATTTTAATTGTAAAAGCGAAATAGTCACATTGTTTTTGGCCTGAATCATAGATGCTTTATCGCGGGCTAGCTGTGCCTCAAACTCAAACAAGCCGGTTTCGGCAAGTGTTCCCGATTTAGCTTGTGACTTAGCCCTGTTGAGTTGGGTTTCAGAAAGATCGATTTGTTTTTCTGTGGTTTTAAGCAGCTCTTTGTTTAACAATACTTGTAGAAAAAAATTGGTGAGCTGAAGTACAGTGTTGTTAACCGAGTTCTCTTTGTCGAATTTTGCAGCCTCCTGTTCTGCTATGTTTCTGTATATCGTGTTTATTTTTTGAAAGCCGTTGATGAGGGTTAAGTTGGCATTTAAATTTGTTGTGAGCGATTGCGAATTGCTATTCACAAAGGTATATGTTGTTGGGTCAATAGAGTTGCCGAACGAAAAGTTGTAATTCGCACCACTATTGATGGTTGGCAATAGATTCAAGCCACTTTGCAGAGTATTGTTAGCCGCAATTTTTTCGTATAACGCTGCTTGTTTAATTTGAACATTGTTTTGAACCGCATATTCAATACACGATTGAAGCGACCATTTCTTTTGACTAAAGGAGGAGACAGAAGTGAGGACAAGCACAAAAAGCAATACAAGGTGTTTCACAAAATAAAATTGAGCTGCAAAAGTAGGAGAAATAAATGGAGTAGAAATAGCGTGGGCATTATTTCTGAAAAATTAGAAATGTAGGGTCTTATTGATGCGCTTAATTTGTGCTTGGTGGTGTTTAAAATGAATGTTACATAACTTCACCCACTCTTCACAATTCAGGTAACCCAAAAAAGGATGTCTGGTTTTCAACGAAGAATCCGATTGCTGGATTTTTGTTGTGAATTCACTCACCAACGATTTTATCTCTGTAAGTTTTTGCACAAGCTGTTCTTTAGATTCAGGCTGGCGGGGCTGTACGGCTACTTTATCAGGCATTTTAATTTTAACGGTAGGCATTTTTTCGAACAGAAAAATAGGGTAGGCAATTAGCTTTTTCGATTTCCCCTTTTCCGCTGTTTCGTCACTCAAGCAAAGCGCTGCATTTTTAAAGAAAAAACCTTTCGATGCCATCCAAACATGGATATACACTTGGCCGATAGACCAACTGTTTTCATCCGGCTGTTGTACGAGTTGGTCGAATGAATATTTGTCGAGCAACCGAATATAGGCGTCTATAACTTGGTGTGTTTTTGTTTCCGGTGAATTGGATGACATAATTTTAAATTAAAGGTTTATTTCCATTTGTTGGGAATGCCAACGATTTTGTGGGCCTCCTCCATTTTTTTATTGATTTGGCCGGTAAGAATATGCCAAAACATAACAAAATCAGAACCCAAGCTATATAGCGGATACACGAAAGTAGCCGGACGGTTTTTTTCAAAAATAAAATGTCCGAACCAAGCAAACCCATATCCAAAGAAGGGAACAGCAAACAATAAGTTTCCGTTTTGAGTAACTATTCCACCAATAAAACTAGCGATGACAAAAAAAGTGCCTACAAAATGCAAATAGTGGTTTATTGGTCGGCCGTGCTCCGTTAAGTAATACGGATAAAACTCTGAAAATGAGGAGTAAACTTTAACGGTTTCCATAGATAATGAATTTGAAATAAAGATAATCAATTCGGTTCAATGGCAAAACCCTTGTAAATTCTTGACTTGTATTGCATAAAATAATAAGTTTGCATGGTTTATGAAAAATAGAAATGGGTTTTTTTGGGTATTAATCGCATTGATGGGCATGAACTCCTGTAAGTTGTTTTACCCTAATCAGATGTTTAAGCAAAAAGACTATCAGTATTTTGAGTTTGCGCACAAGAAAATGGAGGAATATTTGATTGAGCCCGGGGATCAATTGTCGCTTCAGGTTTACTCGCGCGATGGATTTAAGCTTATTGATGTTTTAGGCGGTGGCGTATCTGGCGGATCAACAAACTCGGGAACGCAAAGTAGTAGCGCTACTGGGATGTTGTCAACAAGTGGTAGTAATACAACAAATACTAATCAAGTGACCTACTTGGTAGATAATGAGGGTTTCGCCAAACTACCCATATTGGGCGATTACTACGTAAAGGGCTATTCACATCTTCAATTGGAAAAAGAGCTAGCGCAAAAATACGCATCCCTTTTTGTTGATCCATATGTAGTGATAAAAGTAACAAATAGAAGGGTCTTTGTTTTTAAAGGCGGAACAGCATCTGTAATTGCTCTTAACGAGTCACCAACTTCTCTGATAGAGGTTTTGGCACGATCAGGGGGGCTAGACAGGTCGCTAAAGGCGTTTAAAATCAAGATAATAAGAGGCGATGTAAAAAATCCTGAGGTGCACTTAGTTGACCTCTCTACACTTGAAGGCTTAAGAACTGCTGAGCTAACAATGCAACCTAACGATATTGTTTATGTTGAAGATAGGAAACGTATTGTGCGAGACGCATTCTTGGAGGCAGCACCTGTTTTTACAGCTGTAACCACTGTGCTTAGTTTTATACTATTAATAAGGACTATTGGAAAATAATCAAAACAGTTTTGATCTACAGCAAGAAGAGGATAGGCTGAGTAACCCATTGAAGGAGTTCAATGTGGGTTTGTTTGTGTATGTACTCAACAAAAGTATTTTGTGGATAATTGTACTTACCATCATTACGATTATCATATCCTTAGTGTATTTGCGATATGCCCCTAAAATATATGAGTCTAATGCTACTATGCTCTTTTCTACAGAGAAAAAAGCGCAGATTTTAGGTGTTGAAAAAATTGCGATTGAACAAGATAATGCAGCCATCAATAGAGAGATTCAGCTTTTTAAATCGAAATTGCTCGTAGAAAGAATTGTAGATAGTTTGCCGTTGCAAATGGCCTATTTTAAAGAAGGGAAAACAAAGTTTATTTCTGAAGAGCTATATAACTCTTGCCCTTTTGAACTCACAATGGAGGTGAAAGATCAGGATATTCTTAGAGTCCCGATTTATATTAACATCATTGACGAAGAAAAATTCTCTATTAACCACATATATAAAGATGGAGAATTTGAGCGCATTTATAAGTTTGGTCAAGATATGTATTCTCCGTCTTTTAAAGGAGTAGTAAACAAAAAGGTTAAAAAATTCCAGAAAGAGGATTTTAGGGGTGTGTTTTATGTAAGGGTATACGATAAGTCGGTGGTTATTGCCGATGTTGTAAACAAGGTATCTATAGAGCCGTTGGATTTCAAAACAAAAAGTTTTAAGATTAGCTACAAAGACAAGAGTGCTATCAAAACCAGAGACATCACCAATATGATGGTTAAGGTATTTGTGGAGTATGATGTTGAAAAAAAGCGAGAAGGTTTCGAGAATGTAATTTCCTTTTTGAACAACCAAATTAGTCAGTTTGAGGAAGGGAATACGGCTTTTGAAGATTCAATTTCGGCATTAAGAGCTCAATTCGGTTACATGGATAAAAACGAATTGCAGTCGATGTCAACTGAAGTTTCTGCAACAAATAAGCTCATCCGTAGCCTTTCACAAGATATTGTTTCCATAAAAAGTTTTAGAAAACTCATAACAGACAATTCTTTTACGACAATTCCCCTGATTTCAATCCACACTGAAGATATTGATGTAAGCTCGCTGATAAATCGAGTTAATGCATTAAAAAACGAACGCAACTTAGTGCTTTTAGATGTAACCCCCGACCATCCAAAAGTTCGCTTACTCGACCAACAAATTCAAGACTTCACAACAGAACTAGGGAATAATCTCGACAACGCATTGAATGTTCTTGACGGACGACTTAAGCAACTCACTTCTGAAAGTGCCGAAAAATTGGCAAAAATCTATGGCTTACCTCAGGTGGAGTCAGACTTTAATCGCTTAAACAAAATAAAGGATTCAAAAGATAAGTTTTACCTAAACCTTATTGAACAGAGGGCCAATTATATGATTGCTAATGCAGGGGTTGTTTCTGATTATGTAATACTCCAGAATGCAACCACACCGAATTCGCCCATATCTCCTAGAGAAACAATGATTAAATTAGCCGGAATTTTATCGGGCATACTTTTAGGCTTGTTATTGGTTATTATACGTTATCTGCTGCACAAAACGATTATTTCGGTTCAAGAGGTGCAGTACAAGTCCAAGGCCCCGCTATTGGGTGTTATTCCAAGCTATGAAGAGAAACTCGTTCGTTCTCAAATTGTTGTTACAAAAGATCCAAAGTCTACTATTTCTGAAGCATATAGAGGGATACGTTCCAACCTCCAGTTTATGAATAATACACCCGGACCTAAAGTTATTGCAACCACTTCTACAATTCCCGGAGAGGGGAAAACGTTTACCGGGCTTAATCTAGCTGCCATTATTAGTCTGTTAGACAAAAAGGTTATAATTGTCGATTGCGATTTACGTAAACCGCGTATCAATAAAATCTTCGACTGCGATAACTCAATAGGCGTAAGTACGATTTTAAGTAATCAATCTACAGAAGATGAATGTGTTTATAGTTCTGGTATAAAAAACATCGATATAATTCCATCTGGCCCTGTACCACCGAATCCTTCAGAGCTTATCTTATCTAAGCGAATGGATGAAATGGTAGCATATTTAAAAACGAAGTACGACTACGTAGTTATTGATACACCTCCGATTGGGTTGGTTACTGATTCTCTTGAGATTTTGCGTAAGGCAGATTTTCCAATATATGTTCTACGTGCAGCCTACTCCAACCGAACCTTTATTATTAATGCTAACAAGTTGATAGAAGACAGTAAAATTGAAAAGCTGTCGGTTATCCTTAACGACTTTGGTCGGGGCGCTTCAAGTTATGGATACTATTATGGTTCGGGTTCAGGCTATGGTTACGGCTACGGTTACGGTTATGGCTACAGCTATAATTATGGAAACCAAAAAGGTTATGGCTATTATGGAGGATCAGAGAAAAAGAAGCAATCGCTTATACAAAAAATACTCACTAAAATTTTTACAAAGGGATGATTTTCAATATTAAATATTGGCTTTTTTTCTTGACTTTGTTTTTCGCAATGGCCGTTTTTATTTCTTTTCTCATCAATTGGCTTTTTCTGCGCTTCTCTTTTAATTTAGGCGTTAGAAACGAAAAAACGCTAGAGCAAGTAAGATGGGCATCTAACATAAAACCCTCTGTTGGTGGGTTTTCCTTTTTCATTGTTTTTTTAATTTCAATTGCATTCATTGGCGCTATGCCGCGACAAACGGAATGGTTGTTCGACAAGCATATTATTGGCATTACGATAGCATCAACACTTGGTTTCCTCATTGGCTTAGCTGACGACACTTACAACACAAACCCTTTGGTCAAATTTATTGGTCAATTAAGCTGTGCCTTCATCCTAATTGTCTGTGATGTTTATATTCATGTTACGGAGGTTCCTGCCCTCGATTTTGCGTTTACCGCTTTCTGGGTTATTGGAATTATGAATTCTGTGAATATGTTGGATAACATGGACGGTATTACCGCTTCAACTTCAGCTACAATTATTATTGGGTTTATTGTCATCATCTTTTCAGATGGCTCTATTAATCAGAACTTCTATTTGGTAATGATGATAGGTGTTTTCGGCAGTCTATTAGGTTTTCTTTATTTTAATTGGAACCCGGCCAAAATATATATGGGTGATACCGGAAGTCAGTTCTTAGGCGTGTTCTTGGCAGCTGGCGGAATTGTATATTTCTGGAAGTTTAAACAGCCAACTTCGGAACATTTTCAAATACAACAATTCATTATTCCTATGTTGTTTTTTACGGTTCCAATTATCGACACATCAACAGTTACTATTAGACGGTTACTCAGAAAGCAATCGCCATTTGTAGGGGGGAAGGACCATATAACCCATCACTTGGCGTATTTAGGTATTAGCGATAGGAATGTAGCCATTATTCTTATTGTTACATCTTTAGTTTCTATTGGTGTTGCTTTACCTCTTTTGTTCGATGTTTTTGAATGGTCTATTCAAACTTCAATATGTTATTTTGCATACTTCTTGGTCTTGTTTCTTTTCTTTCAATGGATATACAACAAAGGACTCAAGAAGAAAAAGGAACGAGAAGTTGCAGTTTAACTTTGTACATGAAAGGGACTAAAAACAGCAAAGCCTCCCGAAGGAAGCCTCACCGTTTTTCACCCCTGAAAAGAGTTAGAATAAATTTCGATTCTTTCGAATCATGAATCAAAAGTATTTATTTTTTTTTATTTCCCAATCTTTTTTCCGACAACAAATGGCTTTGGTTTTTAGATTGCGCAAAAACAATGTAACGATTTACGCTTCGTAGCAAATTTCCAAAATAGCTCAACAAATAAATACGCCATGAAAGAGAACCGACTGTTTTTGTTGTTGTTTCTGCAGTCTGTGCTTGGTGCTATATTGTTCTTCTTCCTCAGCCTCCCTTTTGTTTCAATTATCTACCATTTAGCATTTATCGCCATTTTTCACTATTTGCTTTCGGTTACATGGAATAGCATTCATTCGTTCTATATGCGTGTTGCTCTCCTTTATAGCTATCATTTAGCCATTACATTGGTTTATTTTTTAATCTGTGTTGGGCTTATCTACTGGGGAGATATTCTTACCATTAGTATGCTCAAACCATATGTTCTAAACCTCACTGATTTTTGTGCTTCTGTTGCTGTTTCGCCATATTCGGTTTATCTGTTTTTACTTGTTTTTCTGCTCGTCAATTTCTTGTGGGTATTGTTGGTGTGTAAGCAAATACTACCCCATCCAAATACGAAAAGAGCTCGCTTTGCTGTTGTTTTGTTCTTCATTTTGCTGTTGTTTTGTTTACCTGTAAAACGGTTTTTTCATTTTCGAAGTGAGCCTTTCTTAGTGTTTGTATTCGATAAAATGTGGGGAGCAGCCGATAACCCATTCTTCAATCCCTACAGAACAAAAGTGGCTGTTAACGATCAAAGGGTTGCCGCAGATTATCCAAAACAGCCCAACAACACTCGAAACGTGATATTAATTGTGTGTGATGCACTTCGTGCCGACCATTTGCCCATATATGGTTATTCCCGCAACACAACCCCTTTTCTAAGTCAATTATATGCTAGCGGAGAAATACAAAAAATCGAAAACTGTATTACCACATCAGCATCCACCATTTGTGGTATTCCAAGTCTAATGCAAAGTAAGGAATGGAAAAACTGTACTCACGATGGGTTTACATTGTTCAAGTTGCTCAAAAAGCAAGGGTATCAAACATCTGCTATTATTGCCGGAGCACACAAAGCCTGGTATAATATTGCCGGAACCTATGCGCGCGATTGCGATTATTATTTCGATGGAATGGATGCGCAAAAACACTATTTCAAAGATGATCGGGTGGTGTTAGAAGGCATAGAAAACGGGCAGTTTAAGAAGGATAACAATTTCTTTTATCTGCACCTGCAATCGCCACACGAAACCGCCTTATTGCAAAAGAACTTTGCTCTTTGGAAACCTTATGAAAAAGCAGTGGGAAACACCTCCGACCGATGGTTACGCTTAACGAATCTCTACGACAACAAAATTCTTCAAGCCGATGTTACTATCAAAAAAATATTCGAAGAACTAGAACAGAAAGGTATTTTGAAAGACGCATTGATAATTATTACAGCTGATCATGGGGAAGGACTTGGAGAACATGGTATTGACGGGCATGTCGACTGGCTTTATCAACCACAAACACGTGTTCCGTTGCTGATTATCGATCATCAAAATAAGTATCCATCTGAAAAATGCAGTCGACAAATTGATATCGCTCCAACCATTGCCCAAGCACTGCATTTCACACTACCTTCTTGTTGGCAAGGGGTTTCGTTGCTCGATTCTACAAGGGTTCAATACTCATTTCATGAAACCGGAAAGGTTGGACTCGAAACCAAACAACAACAATATGCCATCATCGATAATGAGGATTCGGTGATTTACAAATACATTTTCTCAAAAGATTTTAAACAGGAAGAGCTATACGAATTGAAAAGCGATTCAACAGAGAATAATAATTTGGTGAATCAGGAAGCCCAACGCATTAAACGGTTTAGACTCTTTGTGCTGCAAAACTTTGCCCTACATTTTGACTTAGGCGATTAACGACAAGAATTCATCTTCTGTAATAATCTTTACAGACGGAATGGCCTTTGCTTTAGTGAGTTTACTTCCTGCGCTTTCGCCAGCTACGAGATAGTTCAAATTGACAGAAACGGCACTCAACAATTTTCCGCCATTTTCTTCTACTAGTTGCTTTGCACGATCACGACCGAATTGGGTTAACGTCCCCGTAAACAAAAAGGTTTGTCCGTTTAGTTTGTTCGATGCAGGTGCGTTATCTATCGGATTATTTATCGTATTCAATCCAAGTTTTTCAAGGTCATGAATCAAATGAATATTGGCTTCGTTAGTAAAAAAATCATGAATACTGTTCGCCACCTTTGGCCCAATGCCTTCAATCGCCACTAGGTCTTCTACCGTTTTTGTCGACAATTCATGAATTGACAAAATATGTCCTGCTATGTCTTTCGCTGTACCTGTACCCATATGACGTACGCCCAAAGCCACTAATAATCGCCACAACGGACGTTTCTTCGATTGCTCGATTCCGTTCTTCAAATTCTCTATCGACTTTTCGCCCCAACCTTCCAAGGTGCGAATTTTTTCAAAGTCGAGCACATAAATACCTTCAATGTTTTTCAGCAAGCCGTTGGCAATAAAATCGATTACAATTTGTCGGCCAAGTCCGTCAATATCCATGGCATCTTTCGATACAAAATGAATAATACGTTCCTCCAACTGGGCCGGACAATCCGCATTCTCGCAGCGCCAAACTACTTCTTCATTCGGACGAATTAATGGCGACTCACACGAAGGGCAATTGCTCGGGAACACCAGCGGCTGCTCGCTTCCATTGCGTACATCAGCCACTACACCAACAATGTATGGAATCACTTCTCCGGCTCTTTCTACTATCAATGTATCGCCCAACATTATGCCCTTTTCGCGAATCATGTCTTCGTTATGCAGCGAGATAGAAGAAATGGTAACCCCGCTCAAATGCACGGGTTCAATTTTCGCCACTGGTGTTATAGCTCCGGTTCTTCCCACTTGAAAATCAACACTTAACAATTTCGAATGTGCTTGTTTTGCCGGAAACTTATAGGCCACTGCCCATTTCGGGTGATGTGCTGTAGAGCCGCACTGCTGCTGTTGTTTCAGGCTGTTCACCTTAATTACCATACCGTCTGTTTCGATCGGAAAGGTATAGCGCAATTCAATCCACTTTGCTAAAAAAGCTTCTGTTGCTTCGGTAGTTTTACATACTGATACTTCTTGTATCGGACTCTTAAATCCGCATTCCGCAATCATTTTTATGTTGTCGAAGTGATGCAGCAACGTGGTGCCGATTAAATTTTGACCCGCCTTATCTACAGCATAACTGATATGGTACATGATGGCTTGCAAGCCTCGCTGTGCCACTTCTTTCGGATCTTTCATACGCAAGGAACCGGAAGCGGTATTCCGCGGATTTTGAAAAGCTTTTTCGCCTCGCGCCACACGCTCTTTATTCTTTTGCTCGAACACATCTTTCTGAATCACCACTTCGCCTCGCAATTCAATTTTATAAATTCCGTATTTAGAAAAGGGTGCAGAAAGCGGCACAGAGGCTATCGCTTTTGCGTTGTTCGTGATTTCTTCACCGGTTGTACCGTCACCACGTGTAGCGGCACGAATCAATAAATCGTTTTCATACACGAGGGCAATACTCGCACCATCAAATTTAGGTTCGATACAATATTCAACATCACCATTCATCACTAGTTCTTTCACACGATTTTCGAAAGTGGCTACTTCTTCAATATTGTAGGTATTCTCAAGCGAAAGCATCGACACCAAATGATCCACCGGTTGAAAGTCTTCCGTTAGTCCTTTCGCCACGCGCTGTGTAGGAGAATCAGGCGTAATTAAATCCGGATTTTTTTCTTCCAGCGTTTTTAAGGCTTTGAACAAAAAGTCATAATCGGTATCGGTGATGATGGGTTCGCTTAATACATAATAACGCCAATCGTGATAGCGTAACACACTTCGCAATTCCTCTGCTGTTGGCGGAAGAAATGTTGACAGGAGCGTACTCGTGAGTTGTTGAAGCGCTATTTGTTGTTCAGAGCTATACACGTTACAAATTTGATTTATTGAATGAATGCGTCTATGCGTTGTGCGAATTCGCGATCTTTTTCAGTTACCGTATTTCCTGCACTGTGTGTGCGTAAGGTGATGCTCACGCGATTCCACACATTGCTCCATTCCGGATGATGATTGAGTTGTTCGGCAATGAGCGCCACACGTGTCATGAAGGCAAAGGCTTCAGCGAAATCCGCAAACACGAATGTTTTCGAAAGGGCATTGTTTGCTTCTGTCCAATGGGCTGCGTTGCTCATGTTCTTATTTAAAACTCCAATCGTAGTTGTCTAAATTCTCCAAGCACAATTTCAGCAAATCTATGTTGGCGCGAATGTCGGCTTTGTTCGCCATTTCAATATGCGAATGGATATGTCGCGTAGGTATAGATACCGCTCCCGCAATGGTTCCGTTGGTAGCCATACGCTGCATACCCGCTGTATCCGTACCTCCGGCCGGTAGAATTTCGGCTTGCCATTTCACGTTGTGTTGCTTTGCCAAATCTTTCATAAAGCGTACCATGCGGTAATCGCAAATACTGCCACCATCCATAATTTTAATGCCCACACCGGCACCTAATTTGGTTACCATTTCTTCCGGCTTCGCACCGGGCGTATCGAAAGCGATAGTGGTATCAATACAAAAACTAAAATCAGGGCTAATGTGATGTGCTGCCGTGTGTGCGCCTCTTGTTCCTACTTCTTCTTGCACCGTGAATACACCGTAAAAATCAAACGGAATTTCTTTGCCGTTCAACTCTTTTAAGGTTTCAATCAATACAAAAACAGCCACACGATTATCGATAGACTTGCAGTTAACACACTCACCTAATTCGAGTAATTCGCTGAGACGTGTAATGGGTGTTCCAATTTCTACCACTTTTTCTACTTCCGATTTCGGCAAACCTAAGTCCACAAAATAATCGTGGATTTGAGCCGGTTTGGTGCGTTCTTCCGGACTCATGATGTGAATCGGTTTTGAGCCCATCACCCCAATCAAATCTTTGCTACCATGCACTACTACACGTTGTGCGGTTAATGTTTTCGGGTCGAAACCGCCAACGGTATGTATCTTCAAAAAACCGTTATCGTCAATTTGTTTTACAATAAAACCAATTTCATCCATGTGAGCCGCTGCCATCACTTTTTTGGTGGAGCTTTTGCCTTTTTTGAGGGCCACTAAATTACCCATGTGATCGGTGTAGAGCGATAGGTCGCAGCCGCTCAATTCTTTTGTAATGAGTTCTCTTACTTTTTGCTCGAAACCCGAGATGCCCGGCACTTCGCAACAGGCTTTTAGGAGATTTACGTTGATAGACATCTAGTTTTATTTTGAAAACAAACATAGCAAAAAGGGTATAATTCTGAATGGCTTGTTTGGGTTGTGTGAATTAGGCTCATTCACTTTGTCGCAATTGCCAAGGAGGTGAAAAAAGCAATAAAAATCATCTTTCTAAATCAGCACTAACTTGTCTTTTTCAAAAACGATATTTACCTTTACCTAACGTTGGTAGGCGTTCTGTTTACCTTCACCCTAATTACAAAACTATACACCCCGGATGCCGAAAAGGGAATCAAAGAGTAGGCAAAAAAACCATATCGTATGGCAAACAACCCCAACATCAGCCATAGTGTTACTATGACTGTAGCACAAATTACGGCCGTAAAATCAGCGCTAGAAACCATTCAAAACAACATGCCTTTTTTGCATCGACTATCGGCAGTTGAACGTAGTATGTTACATCCTATTAGCACAGCAACCAGAATCTTTACCGAAAACACCATTCATGTGCTAGTGAATAATCCTGACGTACAGCCGGAAGGTTACAATGCCCCGGAAAAGCAAAAAGCAATGGCGTTATATCATCAATTGGAAGATTTACGTATAGCCGTTAATTTGTTAGCCAAACGAATAAGCGATACGCAGTTATTAGTTGGAAACGAAACCTATTTGGCCGCATTAGAAGGCTATAGACATATAGAAAACGTAGATAAAATAGAGCTTTCGGATGTTGATGCTATTTACTACCTACTACAAGCAAGTTATCGTTGGCAAGATGAATTGGAACTAGAGAATGCATCCGTTTTCGATGCATACTTAGGAACTTGGTGATGAGTTACTTTGAATTAGACTTTTTGAAGGAGGTGACTCCGAAAACAAATTAACTTCTGCATGACTTTTGTTGAATGCAGCAGGATGCCGCGTGCGCGATAGCAGTGGAAATCCTTTGCCCGCTTCATAGCGGGACAAAGATTGGAACGAATAGCGCGGGACACGCCCCAATCATAAATCGGTAAACCTTAAATCAACAAACGCTATTCCACCTCCGTTACCTTCACCATATTGGCTCTGCCCTTTGAGGAAAGCGGCATAGAACCGATGTTTACGATGAGCTCGTGCTTTTCAATAAGTCCTTTTTCTTTGAGAATGCGGATTACATCTTTAATGGTAGAATCGGTACCCACAAATTTATTGTAGTAGAAAGCCTCTACGCCCCAACATAAGCTGAGGGAGTTGAGCAGTTCGCGGTTTTCGGTAAAAATGTAGATATTGGCTTTGGGGCGATAGCTCGACAACATAAAGCCGGTGTAGCCCGAGAACGTCATGCCCACAATGGCTTTAGCGCCAAGCTCACTGCTGAGGCGAGCAGCGTTGTAACAAATAGCATCGGAAATAAAGGTTTGCGAAAATTTATTCGGCTTTAAATCCTTATCGTAAATCATGCCGTTCGATTCCACGTTCAACAAAATCTTTTCCATGATTTGAATAACACGCACAGGATGTTTACCGGTAGATGTTTCTCCACTCAGCATTACCGCATCGGCACCATCCAGCACTGCATTAGCTACGTCTGTTATTTCAGCACGCGTAGGGTTTGGTGATTCAATCATCGAATCCATCATTTGCGTAGCCACTATCACCGGCTTAGCTTTTAGGATACAACGTTTAATAATGTCTTTTTGAATGAGCGGCATTTTTTCTTGTGGTACTTCCACCGCTAAATCGCCACGGGCAATCATAATTCCATCTGCCGCGTCAATAATCTCATCAAGTTCGGTGAGGGCTTCAGGCTTTTCGATCTTCGCCATTACCTTCATGTAGCTGTTTTTTTCGCCAATGATTTTTTTCAAATCCAATACATCTTTGGCGGTTCGCACAAATGAAAGCGCAATCCAATTCGCGCCATGTTCAATCGCAAACTTCAAATCCTCTTTATCTTTATCGGTAAGTGCAGGCACCTTGGTTTTGGTATCGGGAAGGTTAACGCCTTTGTTGTTGCTTAATTTTCCTCCGGTAATTACTTTTGCTTCCAGCGAACGGTTGCGGTCGGTGGAAGTAACACGTAGTTCCATTCGTCCGTCATCAATCAAAATGGCATCACCAATTTCTACTTCTTTCGCTAAGTTTTCGTAGCTGATAAACACGCGTTCAGAAGTAGATATGCATTCTTCGGTAGTGATGGTAATGGTATGGCCGGCTTTGAGGGGTTGATTGTTGTCGAGCACTTTTCCTACTCTAATTTTTGGGCCTTGTAAATCGGCCAAAATTCCGATAGACGCTTCAAGCTCTGTGGTAATTTGACGTACTTTTTTGAAACCTTCGAGGTGTTTTTCGTGAGTTCCGTGCGAAAAATTAAAGCGGAATAAGTCTAATCCCGATTTAATCATCTCTGTCATTACTTTTTTATCCTCGCACGATGGCCCCCAGGTGGCGATAATCTTGGTTTTATTATGGTGTATTTTCATTTTTTAGGTGGTATTGGTCTGTTTTATACGAGTAAATGTCTCGTTCGGTTGTTAATATTCGCTGTAGTCTAGGTTTTTAATGGATTTGATTTTAAACGATGGTAAACGTATAGCAGCCGAAATTTCGGGTAACTTTTTGAGCTCTTCTAAGAGGGCAGTTGTGTCTTTTATGCCATCCACCCGAAGAATAAAATCCACTCCGGCCGCCTCGGGAAGCAACCAATCGTTTCCGCTTTTGTTCTCAAATAAGTACAGTTGGAGCTTATGAGCTTCATCGTTCCAGCCATAGATTTGGAATAGGGTATCACTCTTTTTGCCTTTTAACAAAACACGGTGGTCGTTTAGCTTAATGAACTCAGCTTCAAGTAGTTGATTCAAATGAAAACAGAGCGTATAGCCTTTAAAAGACGTGTTAATGCCAATGAGCTGGAACTCACCCCAAGCAATTTCATCGTCATCTATTTTCTTAACCGCCACCTTGTTTAATCGTTTGTGCAAATCTAGTAAAATAGGATGAACCGATTTTTGAGGATTTGTTAACTACTTGGTGATGTAATTTGAATTTGTAAATTTGCGCTTCGTATTAAAAAAATAACAATGGCAACAATTGCAGAAAGAGTAAAGAAAATTATCGTTGATAAATTAGGTGTTGAAGAAAGTCAAGTTACTTCAGAAGCTAGCTTCACTACCGATCTTGGTGCGGATTCATTGGATACAGTAGAGTTGATTATGGAGTTTGAAAAAGAATTCAATATCTCTATTCCAGATGAGCAGGCAGAAACGATTACTACAGTTGGTCAAGCTGTAGAATACCTTGAAAAGACTCTAGCTTAAACGTTATATATGCAGCTCCGCAGGGTTGTAGTTACCGGCATGGGCGTTTTAACGCCAATCGGAAATAATTTATCTGCGTTTTTATCCGCCTTACAAACCGGCCAAAGTGGTGCAGGGTTAATTACCCATTTTGATACCACGAAGTTCAAAACCAAAATCGCTTGCGAAATAAAAGGTTTTGATATATCCGAGTTTTACGATAGGAAGGAAGCGAAACGTTTTGATGTATTTGCGCAATATGCTATGGTAGCAGCTGACGAAGCGGTTCGCAATGCGAATTTCAACGACACATTGAACAAAGATCGCGTTGGTGTGATTTTCTCCAGTGGGATTGGTGGTTTACGCATGATTGAAGAAGAATACTCGCAGTACTATAAAGGCGATGGAACACCTCGTTTTAGTCCGTTTTTTATTCCAAAGATTATTTCTGATATCGCGGCCGGACAAATTTCCATGAAATATGGTTATCGCGGTCCGAATTTTTCTCCAGTAGCGGCTTGCGCTTCATCAACTATAGCTATTATTGAAGCGGTGCAATTGATTCAGTTGGGTAAAGCTGATGTGATTATTGCCGGAGGAGCAGAGGCTACAATCACCGAAGGTGCGATTGGCGGTTTCAATTCCATGAAGGCCTTGAGCGAACGGAATGATAGTCCGGAAACGGCTTCTCGTCCATACGACAAAGATCGCGATGGTTTTGTAATGGGCGAAGGTGCAGGAGCGTTGGTAATTGAGGCATATGAGCATGCGATGGCACGGGGAGCAACTATTCATGGCGAAATCATTGGAACGGGATTGAGTGCCGATGCATATCATTTGACCGCACCGCACCCAGATGGATTAGGCGCAAAAATTGTGATGCGAGAGGTATTGCGTGAATCGGGCTTACAAGCAACAGATGTCGATTATATCAATACACATGGAACATCTACTCCACTTGGCGACAATTCAGAACTAAAGGCGATTATAGACATTTTCGGAGATCATGCTTATGCGCTAAATATTAGTTCTACCAAATCAATGACCGGGCATTTGTTAGGTGCCGCGGGTGCCGTGGAAGCCATTGCTTGTTTGCTGGCAATGGAACACAGTTTTATTCCTCCTACCATTAATCATGTTACACCGGATTCGGACATCGACCCACGTTTGAATCTTACGTTGAACGTAGCTCAGCATCGGGAAATTAATACGGCATTATCGAACACCTTTGGGTTTGGCGGACATAATGCCGCTGTGTTAATGCGAAAAATGAAGTAAGAAAACTTCCTTTTATTTATTGATGTAATGCCCTATCAGCAGTGAAAGCCTGTGCAGGAAACTGGAGACTTGTTTTACTACTATTGCTCTTGCAATTAGTTTGGTAAGCACAAAGCGAATGGCTGATATAGTAATGAAAGCCAATATTAGTCCGGCTGAAAGGCCAATGCCTAAAACCATCCACCACGCCATCGATTTAACAAAGAACAACGCAATTAAGCTCAACAAAAGGGTGATGAAAAACACAAGAATAAAAAAGAGCCCCTTTAAGAAAACACCCAAACCCGATTCTATCGAATTATTGCGTAGCGCTTTGTTGGTTGAAATAAATAGTGTTGTAACTAAAGCAATTAGAAAGGCTAACCCAGCAAATAACAGAATAGCAATAAAAATGGCAAACTTAATGAGCATGGTAATTACCAGTTGTTGGTCAACATCACCGTAGTTTAAACCGGCATCGCCAAATGAAGCAAAAGCAATCATGTGAAAAATTGTTTTACAAATAAACGTAATTATTGTAAGACGTTTTGAAAACCACTCGCTTTTCTATCTTTGCATCTATGGAATTTAACTTAAACGTATTTGCGCAACCCGGTGCATGGGTGAGTTTATTGACACTAACTTTTTTAGAGATAGTTTTAGGTGTAGATAATATCATTTTTATCTCATTAGTAACCAGTAGGCTACCCGAAGGGGAACGAAAAAAAGCCCAGAAGCTAGGTATGCTTATGGCGCTAGGGCTTAGAATTACCCTTTTGTGTTTTATTGGTTGGATTTTAGGTTTAACCGAACCTTTGTTTAGTGTGTTTGGAAAAGAAATTACTGGACGGGCGCTCATTTTGTTTTTTGGAGGATTGTTCTTGATTTACAAATCTACCACTGAAATCCACCATAAAGTAACGCACGATGAAGAGGCTGAAATGAAAACAGGTAAAGGTAAAGCGTTTTTCGCGGTGCTGATTCAAATTGCATTATTAGACATTGTTTTTTCTTTCGATTCAATCCTTACTGCTGTGGGTTTAGCGAAGGAAGTTATCGTAATGATTGTTGCTGTTGTTATTTCTATGTTTGTGATGATGCAGTTCACGGAGCCCGTTGGGAAATTGGTTACAAAGTATCCTACCTTACAAATTTTAGCGCTCTCGTTTCTGATAATGATTGGAATGACTTTGATAATGGAAGGCTTGGAATTTCATGTAGATAAGCGTATTGTATATGTTTCGGTGTTATTTTCGTTGATAGTAGAAGTGATTAACATTCGCTATCGCAAAAAAACGAATCATCCACACTGATTATAAATCATGAAAAATATAACCCCCATAATACTTATTGTCCTTTCCCTTGCCGCTTGTAAAAAAGACTTGCGCACCAAAATATATCCCTTAACAACCTACAGAAACTCTGGCGTATTTGGCAAATTAACCTTAGTAGAAACACTCGATTCGTCTACAACAACAGTTCGAATTGAGGCCGATGGTTTACGTCCGAATGTACTTTATCCAACATACTTATATCAGGGTGTAATTGATTCAATTACCGATACACTACTGGTGTTTCCTAGTTTTATGTCGGGCACCCACAATATTTACCGCGAACAAGCTTGGTCTATTCGCTACGATGATGCCTTAAAATCGAATGCTTGCTTTGTGATGCACGATACGATACACCCTAGACTATATGTGGACTCCGGCTATGTGATGGCCGGTAATATCGGGAAAAACGGAAAGTAGATTACAATACCGGAGTAACGATAAACCCTTTTTTGCGCAACAGATTCAACACTCCTTTTTCGCCAGGTAAATGCAGTGCGCCAATCGTAAAAAAGTGCGATGTTTCGGCAAACATTTTCTCCATTCTATCGGCCATTCTTTTATTGCGTTTGATGACCAACTCTTCCATCATTCGAGGTGGCATTTTGGCTTCCTCACTCATGGCTAGAAGACTGTCGATTTCTCCTTTCACATAAAAATCAATCATGCGATCGAAGTCGCTTTTGGGTTTTTGTTCTTCGTGAAGTGCATCTACCAATAACTTAATTTGATCTTCGTAGCTTAATGCGTTTAAAGATTTGATTTGTTCTGCTGCGGTTTCGAGCCCGATTACTTTTTTCCCGTTTGCCTTGCTTTTTTGTGCCAAATACAAATCCAGAAAGAGACCACTGGAGTCTTTTTCGTCTCCGGTAGTTGTTTCAATTAGCGAGCTAATAATAATGGGTTGAATGTTATCGAAGATGCTTACCGGCACCGAAAACTTTGCCGTAACAATCGAGTCTAAAAGCGCATAATCCTTTTCGTTTAGTTCTGCTTTTATCGAGTTTTTAGGATTCACCATATCTTTCATAATGCCCATTACATCTAGGTTTTCCATATCCATTTCATTAACGAAAACATTCGATTTGTTCATGGCCTCCTCCATTCCTTTGCTAAATTTAAACAAACGCGCATCGGAGCTGTGCATAGTACCGAAAACATACGAATCGTGTTTGGCTCCGGTTTTGCTGATTTTCCAACAAAGAGATTGCCCATAACCATATACTTGATAAAATAGTACAAAAACAAAAAAGAATATTCGCGAGTTTTGCATCTTTGGAACGTTGAATTATATGCAATGATAGTAATTGATGATAAAATAGTGAGCGATGATGTGCTCGAAGAGCATTTTGTGTGCGATTTGAATGCCTGCAAAGGCGCTTGTTGTGTGGAAGGCGATACGGGAGCACCATTGGAAGAAAAAGAATTGGATATACTTACGGAGATTTACGAACAAGTGAAACCCTATCTTACACCGGAAGGAATTGCGGTGTTAGAGCAAGAGAAATATATGTGGGAGGAAGAAGATCAGAGTTATAAAACACCACTGATAAAAAACGGACCTTGTGCTTATATCAACTACGATAACGGTATTGCTGTTTGCGGTATAGAAAAAGCATTCTATGATGGCAAGGTAAAATTCAAAAAACCCATTTCTTGTCACTTATATCCGATTCGCATTTCGAAGAAAAAAGATTTTGATGCGGTGAACTACGAACGTTGGAGTATTTGTATGGCGGCCTGCAAAAACGGAAACAAGTTGAAAGTACCCGTTTATCGATTTCTTAAAGAGCCCATCATTCGCAAATATGGAGAAGAATTTTACAACGTGCTCGAGGCCTACGATCAGCAAAAAAAGAGATAAGGTTATTCTCTCAAATTCAATACATTAGCGTTTTCGTGCATGGCAAAATCCAAAACCAATTTCAATAATTTCTGGCAAACGTTTCGTTTGGTGCAGATTTATTTGTGGGCCTTTATTTTGCTCGTTATTGTGTTTTTTATTGGCATCAACGAAGGATTATTAGGCGAAATGCCCGATTTAGAAGCCATTCAGAACCCACATACCGCTGTATCCACAACCGTTTGGTCGGTAGACGGGGAAGTATTGGGTACCTTTTATAACGAAAATCGCATTGAGGTTTCTTACGATGAACTCTCCCCATACTTAGTGAAGGCTTTGGTGGCAACTGAAGACAAACGCTTTTACGACCATTCAGGAATCGATTTAAAAGGCTTGTTCCGTGTATTTATTCGCACCGGTTTAATGGGACAAGATGCCGGTGGAGGAAGTACTTTAACGCAACAATTAGCGAAAAATTTATTTCATCAAGACTTTGGAAAGACAGGCAAGTTAAGTCGGTTGAAGCAAAAGCTAAAGGAATGGATTTTGGCGGCAAAAATTGAGCGCAATTTCACGAAGGATGAAATCATTAATTTGTATTTCAACACCATTGCATTCGGTTACAATTCATACGGTATAAAAACCGCTTCTTTTACATACTTCTACAAAAAGCCGAAAGACCTTAATTTACAAGAATCCGCTACCTTAGTTGCCATGTTGAATGGCCCATCATTGTTCAATCCTAGAATTCGCGAACCTAAAACACGTGAGCGCAGAAATTTGGTTATACAGCGTATGGTGGAGTTGAATTTTATCTCCCAAAAGCAGTTTGATTCAGTAGCGCAAAAGCCGATTAAACTTAATTTTCACAACCCCGACTTTAGAGAAGGCATAGCCACATACTTTCGCATGATTGTGCGTGAAGAGCTGAAGCATTGGTGCGATAATCATAAGAAAGCAGATGGATCAAAATACGATATTTATAAAGATGGTTTGAATGTGTATACTACTATCGATTCGCGTATGCAGGCATATGCTGAAGACGCTATGCGCCAACAGATGAAGTATTTGCAGAAAACCTTTTTTGCCGAATGGCGTGGTAAGCAACCCTGGAAATTTGGAGAGCGCGCCAAGCCCGATTTATTGAACAAGGCCATGCGTGAAACACCGCAGTACGAGCAGATGAAAGCTGCAGGAAAGAGTGATGCCGATATTCAAAAAGCGTTTAACGAAAAACATGAGATGACTATCTACGATTATAATGGTGAGAATGGCGATTATAACAAAGATACCGTGATGAGTGCTTTGGATTCGTTGGCGTATTATTTGCAAATGGTGCAGTGTGGCTTTTTGGCTGTAGATGCACGAACAGGAGAAATCAAAGCATGGATTGGTGGCACACACATGAAGTACTTCCAACTCGATCATGCGAAAAAATCAACGAAACGTCAGGTAGGTTCTACCATGAAACCATTGCAGTATGCTGTGGCGATTGAGCGCGGCTACGAGCCTTGTCATCCGTTCACTTACAGTGCTCCGGCTTGTGGTAACGGAGGTTGGAATCCTGCAGGTACCAACCGCTGGAAAGAAGGCGAATCGGTGCCTATGCAAGAAGGCTTGTGGTATTCCGATAACCGTATGACTGCGAATGTAATGTGCGATTTCGGTCCGGAAGCTTTGGTGGAAATGGCACGTAAACTTAAAATTGAAAGTGCGTTAGAACCTGTTCCTGCATTGTGTTTGGGTGTCTCCGATATTTCATTAACAGAAATGGTAGGCGCTTACACTGCTTTCGCAAATTTGGGGACCTATTCGCAACCGGTGTTCATCAAAAAAATCACAGATAAAAAAGGCAATGTGCTCGCTACTTTCGGCACTAATCAGCAAGAAGCATTGGCAGAGAATGTGGCGTACACTACTAATGAAATGATGAAAGGCGTGATTGATAAAGGAACGGGTGCAAAATTACGCTCGCGCTATAATCTCAAAACTATGGCCATTTCGGGCAAAACCGGAACCACACAAAGCAATGCTGATGCTTGGTTTATAGGTGTTACACCCGATTTAGTGACCGGCTGTTGGGTAGGTTTCGATCAACCGAGTGTACATTTTGCATCTACTGCCACCGGACAAGGAGGTGCCGCTGCATTGCCCATTGTTGGTGAGTTTCTGCGCAAAAGTTATAATAACAATCAACTGCATTTAAATCCGAATGCCGGCTTCCCTATGCCAAGCGACAGTACCTATGCACCTAATTTTGATTGCAGTAATATTGTGAATGCCACTGATACTGCGGTGTGGAAGTTACCTAAAGAATAAAACAAAACTGTGAAAGGAAAATTATATATCGTTCCAACGTTTCTGAGTGATGCCGATAGCAACACCATTCTAGAAGGGAACAAAACCGTGGTCAACACGCTTACTTGCTTTATTGTAGAAGATGTGAAAACCGCCCGAAGACATTTACGGGCTATGGGTTACAAGAAAAATTTCGATGAAGAAGTAACATTTTTTGAGTGGGATAAACACAAAGGAAATCCGATCCACAGTTGGTTGGAAAAATGCGAACAAGGCTTCGATGTAGGCTTGATGAGCGAATGCGGTACACCTTGTATTGCCGATCCGGGAAATTTGATTGTGAAAGAAGCGCATCGCAAAAACATTCAAGTGGTACCTATGGTTGGGGCGAACTCTATTTTGTTGGCGTTAATGGCGAGTGGGTTTAGCGGACAGCAATTTTCTTTTCATGGCTATTTGCCTATTCAATCGGCCGACCGAATTAAAAAATTACGACAGTTAGAAGAACTGGCTAAACGAACCGGCTTCACACAGTTATTCATGGAAACACCATTTCGAAACGAATCGATGTTGCGCGATGTGTTCATTGCATTGCAGCCAAGCACACTTTTTCATGTGAGTTGCGATTTAACGCTCGCCACCGAATTCACGGCCACGAAAAAAATCGAGGATTGGAAAAAAGAGAAACACACCTTTCAAAAACGCTATTGCATTTACGCAATTGGTGTTTAATCATTAGATTTGATATAAAAAACACATTATGAGCGGAATAAAAGATTTGCTTTTTAAAATGGCAGACGATGCCTTGATTATTGGTCACCGAAATTCGGAGTGGACAGGCATTGGGCCGGTGTTGGAAGAAGACTTGGCTTTTTCTTCAATGGCACAAGATAAAATCGGACATGCCTTTGCTTTGTATACCATTTTGCACGAATCGTTTGGCGAAGCAGAGCCGGACACATTGGCTTTCAAACGCACAGAGAAAGAATTTAAATGTTGCCAATTGGTAGAATTGCCGATTGGTGAATACGATTTCAGTTTGATGCGCCATTTCTTGTTTGATCATGCCGAAAGTTTACGTTATGAAATGCTCGCTAATTCTAGTTTTCAACCATTGGCGCAAGTGGCGAAAAAAGTAAAAGGCGAAATCAAATATCATGTAATGCATGCCGATTCGTGGATAAAACAATTGAGTAACGGAACCGAAGAAAGCAAAGCACGTATGCAATCGGCATTGAATTTTGCTTTTCCTTATGCGCTTGGGATTTTCGAAACAGTAGATTCAGAAAAAGAGTTAATCGACAGCAATGTATTTTTGGGCGAAGCAGAACTCCAAAAACGTTGGCTGGAAAATGTTTCAGCAATACTTCAAGGTGCGGGACTTACAGTTCCTGCCGTTGACCCAAGTAAGGCGGTGAATGGCGGTAGAAAAGGCTTTCATTCGGAATATCTTCAACCGCTGCTTACCGAAATGTGCGAAGTGGTGAATACCGACCCCGATGCCGAATGGTAATTGGCACGGAAATGTATGGTTAATGAGTAAAGAAAAGTAAACCATGAATAACGAAATATCGAGTATTGAAACTACCGATAAAAAACAAAGCACAAAAACACCGGGTAGGCTGTTATTGATTATTGCAGTCGTATGTTTGGTGTACATTTTTATTCCTGAACCCAGCGATTTAATTCCCGGTATTGGTTGGTTAGATGAAATAGCAGCAGGCGGTGTAGGCTTAACGAGCATTCTCGTTTATTTCTTTCGCTATTGGCTCTTTAAAAAAGTAATGAAAAAATAATGGACCACAGTATAGCCATCACGGAACAAGATATTTGGCTTGCGCTCGAACGCGTGAAAGACCCTGAAATTCCAGTGTTGAGCTTGGTAGATATGGCGATGATTTCGAAGGTAGAACTCACTAACGAAAAATGTGTCATTCACTTTACCCCAACGTTTGTGGGTTGTCCGGCATTAGATATGATGAAACGCGACATCAAAACCGAAGTGGAATTATTGGGCATTGCCACCGAAGTAGTATTGGATATGAACAATACTTGGTCGAGCGATAAAATGAGCACTGAAGCCAAAACAAAACTCGAAAAATTCGGCATCGCTCCGCCTGTAACTATCGATGATAGCGAACTTACGCAAGAGGCGCTGGATCGTGTACGTTGTCCGCATTGCCATAGCACCGACACAACATTACGCTCGGCTTTTGGTTCTACCTTGTGTAGAGCGATACGTTTTTGTTTCGCATGCAAACAAGGTTTTGAACAGTTTAAGCCAATATAGGATAGAAGAATTTCTTACCAAGAATCCCATAATTTCTATATTCGATTTCTCAAAAAAACAGGATGCAAGAAATCGTAAAAAAATATGCAAAGCTGCTGGTGAATTATTGTTTGGCAGTGAAGAAAGACGACAAAATTTACATCAACTCATCGTACTTGGCGGAGCCCCTATTGAAGGAAGTAGCCCGCGAAATATACTTAGCCGGAGGCCATCCGATATTCAATATTGAATTGAATGGCGTGAACGATTCGTTGCTTGAAGTAGGCGAAGAACATCAGCTATTGTGGGTGAACCCCATGAAAAAATTGGCCTTCGAAACCTTCGATGCGTATTTGAATATTCGTGCGCCTTTCCACCGTGGCGATGGCGATGTGGAACCGGCTCATCCCGAGAAATTGAAACTGTTCCAGCAAGGGCAACACGAGTTGAACAAATTGTATTTCGAACGCATTGGCAATGGCAGTATGCGCAGATGTTTATGTCAGTACCCTACACAAGCCGGAGCCGATGATGCAGGCATGACATTAGAAGAATACACTCAATTTGTTTTTCAATCGTGTTATTTGTTTGACGAAAATCCGGTAGAACAATGGTTGAATGTACGCGCCAAGCAACAAGCGTATGTGGATCGCTTAAACAAAGCCAATCAAGTACATTACAAAGGTCCAAATATTGATATTCGTTTTTCGGTGAAAGACAGAATTTGGATTAATTCAGACGGGCGCTCCAACATGCCGAGTGGCGAGGTGTTCAGCGCACCGGTGGAAGACAGTGTGAACGGTAAAGTCTATTTTTCTTATCCGTGTATTTACATGGGAAAAGATGTAGAAGGCGTTTCACTGGAAGTGAAAGACGGACTCATTGTTTCGTGGAATGCCGATAAAGGCAAAGATGTGCTCGATAAAGTGTTTGCCATTGAAGGTGCCCGCAAATGGGGCGAAGTAGCCATTGGCACCAACATGAATATTCAACGTATTACGCGCAATATTTTGTTTGATGAAAAAATTGGCGGAAGTATTCACATGGCGGTAGGACAAGCCTACAAACAATGTGGCGGCAAGAACGAATCTACCGTGCACTGGGATATGATTACTGATATGCGCAATGGTGGCGAGATTTGGGCCGATGGGGAGTTGATTTATAAAGACGGGGCCTTTATCATTTAAATCGAAAGCAAAACATCGCCATGCAAAAAGCAAAGCAGGTTATAGTGATTGGCGGTGGAGCAGCCGGGTTTTTCTTTGCCATAAATTGTGCGCAACAGCATCCCGATTATCAGATTACCATCTTAGAGAAATCGCCAAAAGTGCTAGAGAAAGTACGTATTTCGGGCGGTGGGCGATGTAATGTAACGCATCAATGTTTCGAACCCAAACCGCTTACACGTTTTTATCCGCGGGGTGAAAAAGAATTATTGGGCCCCTTTCATCAATTCATGCCGCAGCACACCATTGCTTGGTTTGAAGAGCGAGGCGTGAAAATAAAAGCCGAAGAAGACGGACGGATGTTTCCTACAACCGATAACTCGGAAACCATTATTCAGTGTTTTTTGAATGAAGTGAAACGCTGGAATGTACGTGTGGAAACTCTTGTAGGCGTAGAGGACTTAAAGCAAGATGCAAACAAACAATGGCAAGTGGTTACGAATAGAGATAAAACGTATTCTGCTGATATTGTATTTATCGCCACAGGTAGCGCATCTAAGATGTGGGATATTTTAGGTGGATTGAATTACAAATTGCAGCCGGCAGTGCCATCGTTGTTTACCTTCAACATAAAAGACCCAAGAATAACGGGCTTGTTAGGCCTCTCGGTGCCGAATGCTATCGTAACAGTAAAGGGGGAGAAACTGCAAGCTAATGGCCCGCTTCTGATTACACATTGGGGTATGAGTGGTCCGGCTGTCTTGCGATTGTCGGCATGGGGTGCTCGATTATTGAAAGCAAAAAATCATCAATTTGAGTTGCTGGTGAATTGGACAGGCGAATTCGATTTAGCATCGATGAAATCCGAGTTGCGCGACATCAAAACAGTTTCACCCAAGAAAACAGTATTGGCGAACAATCTATTTCAAATACCGATGCGTTTATGGAAAAGCTTAGGTGCAGCTTCCGGCATCACCGAAAGCGATAAATGGGCCGATCTCTCAAATCAAAAGATAGATGCATTGGCCACAGAATTTACGCAAGGTCTTTTTAGGGTGAACGGGAAGAGTACCAACAAAGACGAGTTTGTAACCTGCGGAGGCATAGTACTAAATCAAATCAACTTCAAAACCATGCAGAGCAAGCTACACGAAGGTTTGTTCTTTGGTGGAGAGGTGCTGGACATTGATGCCATCACGGGCGGTTTCAACTTTCAAGCGGCATGGACAACAGCCTGGATTGCGGCACAAAATTGTTGATTTTATAGCTATTTTTATTTCTTAATAAGTCTTAAATGCTTTTCTTTGGCATGCTTTTGAAGCAAGAAATTATAAAGCAATAGTTTTCGTTTTGGATTGAACTTCTGGCCGAAAAAGATGTTGAGGAATTATTAAAAACACAAAAAATTGAATTATGAAAAAGACGGTACTTCTCTTTGTTGCTATTGTAAATGCAGCGATTCTTTTTGCACAACCTGCCCCAACCGCTAACCTGACTATATTTTCTGAGGATGGAAACAAATTTTTCTTAATTCTGAACGGAGAGCGCCAAAACAACGTTGCGCAAACCAATATCCGTGTTGAAGACTTGGTTCAACCCTATTACAATTGTAAGATTATTTTTGAAGATAAAGCCTTAGGTGAAATCAGCAAAGGCACATTGATGGTTCGTGATGCCGATAATATGCCGGTAGACGTTACCTATAAAATCAAAACAGATAAAAACAACGGTAAACAAATATTGAAGTATTTCTCGCAAGAGCCCGTTCGTCCAGACTACATCGCGCCATCGAATGTAACCGTGTATCATTGGGGTAGACCACAACCCGCTCCAGTTGTTCAACAAACCACCACTACCACTACTACTACCGGTACACCCGGAGCTAATGTAAATGTAAATATGGGGGGCTTAGGAGTTGGCGTAAACATTAACATAAATGATCCGATTATTCAGGGTTCTACGACAACTACCACAACAACAACATCTTCATCTTCTCATACCACAACTACTCACCCGGGCCAACCAAATCAATCTGAACCACGTCCAAATCTTTATGGCGATTGTACTTATTCTTATAGTATGAATCCGAAAGATTTTGAAGAAGCAAAGGAAACAATTAAAGCCTCTTCATTTGATGAAACTAAATTGTCGACAGCCAAAGAAATTATTTCATCGAATTGTTTGTATGCCGATCAAGTAGCGCAAATTTGCAAATTGTTTAGCTTCGAAGATTCAAAATTAGATTTTGCAAAATACGCATATAATCACACCATCGACCGTTCTAACTATTTCAAAGTAAACAACGTGTTCAGTTTTTCAAGCAGTAAAGAAGATTTGAGCAATTATATCAGAGGAAGTCGATAAGATGCCATTACTCCTTAGCTATTTTAAAAAAAGTACAGCGTTTGTCATTATGATGAACGCTGTAATTGTTTACGCGCAACCCAGACTTCAGTTTATCAATACGGAAGTAAATGTGGGCGAAATTTATGAAGGAGAAATGCCCGAAGTGAAATACATTTATAAAAATACCGGCAATCAACCTTTGCGAATTACACAGGTGAAAAGTTCTTGCGGTTGTTATAGTCCAAGCTGGGAGAGAGATTCAACTCCACCCGGAGCAATTGATACTATTCGCGCAAAATACAGCAGTGTTGCGCATTTAGGCGGTATCAGCAAATCGATATATGTTGTTACAAATACCGGAGAGAAAGATATCGAACTGATGATTCGCGGAAGCGTAAAAACCTTTGCCCCTGATTTACAATTGTATTCCGGTGGCAGTCCGATGGTTAGTTTTAATGTTGTGGAAGATGCCAAAATTAAACAAAGGAGCATTGTATTCCATGCTCCCAAAGGCAGTAAAGAAAAGGGTCCTGTTACGTTGGTGTTTGCTAATAAAGTAGATAAGGAAAAAGAAGTTGCCATTGTTTTAGATTCAACAGCTAGGCAAATGGTTAGTCTTCGCGTATTGAAAAGCGAATTGGCGAATAACAAACTTGCTTATATTTCTCCCGATAAATTTTTCATTACCAAGAAAGATACCGAAATACTCTACATCAATATTTTGCAAGAAAAAAACGTTCAATTCAATGTGCTTATTGATGCACAACCGGTGAGTGTGTCTTTACTGTTTGATTGATTATTCTTCCACAAAATCCAAGTCTTTTCCGTAGGTCTCAGCCGTATGATGCAGCGCCCACAAGGAAATACCCATGATGATTACTGCCAAAATTTCGGCACTAACTAATTTTGAAAATCCAAGTTGAAGTAAGGTGTAACCAAGTGTTATAATAGGCAAAGAGCCGCGAATAAAGTTAGGCACTGTTGTGGCTACTGTTCCCCTAATATTTGTACCGAATTGTTCGGCTGCATTCGTTACAATCACGGCCCAGAACCCGGTGCCGGTACCAATCACAAACATGGTGAAGTAGAAATAGGTTGAAGAGCTGTTGTAGGCTGTGAAGTAGAGAAGTAAACCCAAACAGGTCAGTAAAAGGAAAGCGAGCACCGCTTTTTTTCTGCTTTTCAAAACCTGACTCAAGAAACCGCAAGCGAAGTCACCCACCGTAATGCCGCAGTAGGTAAACATAATGGCATCACCACCTTTAATAACGCCATTTACGTTGAGCATTTTAGAAAACTCGGGCGAGAAGGTAACCAGAATGCCAATGGTAAACCATGTGGGCATACCAATCACAATGCAGTTAAGGTATTTAAGAAATGTTTTTCGGTTCGAAAACAATTGAAAAAAGTTACCGCGTTTAACTTCTTGCGTTGTTATTTTCTCAAACAATCCCGATTCGTAAACACTGATACGCAAAACCAACAAAGCAATACCCAATGCTCCACCAATAAAGTAACACGTACGCCAATCGAAATACCGACTGATAATACCCGCAAACACAGCTCCGGACACGCCAATAGTGGCTACAATCATAGTGCCGTAACCGCGTTTTTCTTTCGGTAACGATTCTGCTACAAGGGTTATGCCTGCACCTAACTCGCCCGCTAAGCCAATACCTGCCACGAAACGAAGAATTGCATAAAAGGTAATATCGCTGGCAAAACCGTTCAAGATATTCGCTAAGGAATACAATACGATTGAACCGAACAACACAGAAAGTCTTCCTCGTTTATCGGCCCACATGCCCCAAAGTATGCCACCAATCAACATTCCGGCCATTTGGATATTGATAAGCATTAAACCGTATTTTTCTAAATCAGCACCGGAATAGCCAATCGATTCTAAGCTGGCTTTCCGCACGATACTGAATAAAAGTAAATCGTAGATATCAACAAAATAGCCTAAAGCGGCTACAATAACGGCTGTAGTGAAAACCGTTTTTGAATATTGGTTGGTTGGGTTCATAGCATGAATATAAAGAACAAGACGAAAAAAACATATCTAGTCTGTTTTTACAGGAAAGCCTCCATTTGCAGATGGTAATCGTATTGTAAATCTTCGTGCAACAAGGCGATAGTTTTGTTGGTTTTCTTTAATTGCATTTCGTACAAATTGGTAATAGCTTGACTTTTGTGAATGGCTATCCCAGAGTCTTTAAGCTGCTCGCAAAAGAAAAGTAACACCTCTACTTCAACAATTTTTGAGCCGGAATAGCGAATATATTTCGTGGCATTGCGCACTACTTTTCGCAAGCTTTTTTTGATGAGATACAAATTGTTGTCTTTCGGAATTTCATCCATTTCCAAGGCAATCGATTCTTTTACATTGGCAATATAACTACGCTCGTCATGTGCCTCAAACAACAGATAGGTAAGTAGCTCTTTGTTTTCTTTTTTAAAGCGAGCCAAACGCGTACAAATATCAAGCAATTCATCAGTCGGAAGATGGGATAACTCTTGTTTCAACTCGTTCAGTGTAGCGGCTTTCATAGATGCAGTTTCGAAACGAAAAGTAAGGATTAAAATGAATTAAAGTTCTTTCAACATCCACAAACCACAACCGAAATGTCCGGTATTGCCGAGGGGTTCAGAAAGATAGTTAAAGCCTAATTTTTCATACACATTAAGCGCCTGCTTCAATTCAGGCATGGTTTCTAAATAAATGTTATTGAAGCCGTTTTCTTTCGCTGTAAGAACACATTGTTCAATAAGTTTTTTTCCAAAGCCATATCCACGTGCCGTTGGATGCAGATACATCTTAACCAGCTCACAAGTATCTGAAGGCAAGCCGTCAGTTGGAAAGATGCCACCACCGCCAACAACAACTCCATCGTTATTCACTACAAAGTAAGCGGCTTTAGGTTGCTGAAACAATTCAAATAAATGGTCAGTGGTGGCATCGAAATAAACCGTGCCGGGCTTTGCAGCACCGAATTCCATCAACGAGTCGCGAATAATTTTTGCAATAGTTGAATTGTCGTGTGCAAGAATTGGACGGATCTCCATGTTACTTTCTGGTGAGATGAAATTCCACAAACATTACATTCGCTAAAAGCAACATAGCGCCTGCCTGGTGCAACACGCCTAAGCTAACCGGAATACTTCCTTTGCAATTTAAAACAGTTATAATGCCAATGAGTGCCTGAATAGAAACTGTTATAGGCATCATCAGAACGCCCACGCGAAAAGTCTTATCGGTGCTTATTTTCAACATGCGGAAAGAGAAATAAAAAATCATTACAAATAACGTGTAAGCCACCATGCGATGCACGAACTGAATCATTGTTCTTCCCCAGAAATCAGAAGGGTCGTAATGGAGCACACCGCTTAAGGTTGGGGAAAGTGTGTTCAATGCCGTTGGAAAAAATTCGCCATTCATCAACGGCCATGTAGGATAAGCCAATCCGGCTTTCATTCCGGAAACGATTCCGCCCAATATCAATTGCACAAAAAGTAACACTACTATGGCAATGCCGTGGCGTTTTAACGTTGAAGGAAGTGTAAACATTGGTGTATGTCCGCGAAGCATATAAGTGGCTAACCAAACCAAATAAGCAAACAAACTGAGCGCTAAAATTAAGTGAATACTGAGAAACACCGGAGGTACGTATAGCCCTGTGAGTCCGTTTTTTACCATAATCCAACCATAAAATCCAACGATACCTCCGCCCACTAGAATAACGCCTAGTCGTATCAACAAATTTTTATCTATCCATTTTTTATAAATGAAAAAAGCAAAGGGAATGATAAACGCAAAGCCCATGAATCGTGCCCAAAGTCGATGAAAATATTCCCAAAAAAAAATCTGTTTGAATTCACTCAAATTCATGTCTTGGTTGAGGTGCTTAAACTGAACGATTTCTTTATACGCATCAAACGTTTTTTGCCACTCAACGTCATTCGTTGGTGGAATAGCGCCTACCAAAGGTTTCCATTCGGTGATAGACAATCCGCTACCGGTAAGACGCGTTACTCCGCCAATTACCACTTGAAAAAAAATCAAAACACAACCCAGTATAAGCCAGTAACCAATGGCTTTTCTTACAGTTTCGGAATATTGATGCATAGATGTATATTTTAATCTTGTCAACTTTGTGTTGCAAGCTTGTGATTTAATCGATGTATAAAATCAGAAGTCAAAGGAATAAAAATCCCAACAAAAAAGGCAAATAAAAAAAGACTATTCCCGTGAGAGAATAGTCTTTTAATACTCCGTATGGTTTTGGTTATCGGAGGTTTATTTTTCCGGTAGAGTCGGCAAAGCGGAATACGTATGTTCCGGCCGGCAATCCGTTAATGTTGATGTTTGTTTTTTCGTTTGTAATGCGTTGCGAAATTACGGTTTGGCCCACCATGTTATACAATTCAAATAAATTGTTTTCAGCGGTTAATTGCATGTTAGTTTCAATCATCAATTGACCAGCACTTTCGTAGATTTTGCTAATTACCTGTTCGCCTGTACCGTTAATGGCGGTCCCCAGCGAAACGATAACTACTACTTGGTTTGATTTAACTGTATCGTCAACGGCATTGATCGATTGACAAATTACATAGTATGTTTTAGCGGCTGAGAAGCTTGGTGCAAACGATTTTCCGGTTTGCATAGGGCTGAAACTCTTATAGGCTAATCCGGAAAGTGTAGTCCATTTCCATTCACTGCTAGCGGTGTGCGATTCAGTTACAGAGATCGAAGTTCCTGCCTGATTGATAACGATGCGTTGTGTATCGATAGGTGCAATAGCATTCGTAAATGGAATAATGGTTAGGTCGTTCGTGCAAGGCGTTCCAACGATAGCCGGATTAGTAGATACTACTCTAATTTTGTAAAGGGTTCCCGCATTGGCATTGTTTGGAATTTGTGCAGTGAATGGTTGAATCACATTCGATTTTACTTGTCCGATTTTCACCGGTGTACCGGCAAATGAACCCGTTTCATCACTCAAATAGGCTTCGAAAATATTGCTGGTGTCAAACACTACATCCGAAGTGAACGGCACTTGAATTTGCACATTTGCTTTAGGGGAAACTAAATATGGAGAACCCGCCACAATCGAAGTGGTTAGTATGCTTCCGTTGGTGACAATAATTTTTACTTCGTTGCTGGTGACTATATCCAGGTATTGATTTTTCGACTCTGAAACCACGTAATATGTTCCGGGAATTGCAAAAATAGGCGTGTAAGACGCTCCGGTTACAGCTGGGCTGAAGCTTTGATATGGTCCGCCACTTACAGTACTGTATTTCCATTGATGAGTTGATGTTTGTGAAGCAGAAACAGCAAGTGGAGTTCCGTTTGTACTGTATAGTATTGTTTGATCTGCCGTTGGGCTAATCGAGTTGTGAAACTGATCAACAATTAAGTCTACACCGTTGTTGCTTCCTGTAATGGCTTGATTACTTCCCACTACGCGAATTCTATAAGCGATACCCGCAGGTGTTGTAGAAGGAATAATGGCACTTATTACACCACTTACAGAATCAGCTCTTGTTCCAATTACGGTTGGGCTAGAGAAAGAACCGGTAGCATCTGAAAGTTGTGCAGAGAAGATGTTGTTGTAAGCAAACACTGCTGAGGTAGTGCTGTAAGGCACATTAACATTGGCGTTTGGCGATGTACCACTAAATTCGAATGGTGAACCGGTAATGTTTCCGGTGATTAGGAATGGCGATGTTACGGTAATCACCACCTCATTACTTTTCACGGTTGAACCGTTGATAACACTTTCGCAAATAACGAAAAATGTTCCGCTTGTTGCGAAAAGTGGAGTATACGTTGTGCCTGTTTGTGATGGAGAGAACAATTGATAAGGTCCGCCCGATACCGCACTATATTTCCAAACACGTGTAGTTGCAGGAGCTGTTTCTGTTACAGTAAGCGTTGTGCCTGCTACGTTCACCGAAAGATTTTGAGGAGCAGGTGGTGCAATAGAATTGCCGATTACATTCACTTGTACTTCGTTGCTTGTAGCTTTTGCACCTCCGGGGTATGTGGTTACGCAAACTACGTAGTATGTGCCACCTACACTGAAGTTAGGTGTGTAAGTTGTTCCTGTTTGAGCCGGACTAACTGCCGTGTATGGTCCTCCACTTGTACTAGCATATTGCCACGCTCTTGTTGTTGCACCGGCAGTTTCGGTAACAGTAAGCAATGTTCCGTTTTGACCGGCAGCGATATTTTGAGTTGCTGTAGGTGCAATGGAATTGCTAACATTGATAACGGTTAAGTTTACACCGTTATCGGCTGAAATCAATGCCGGAGTTGAAGTTACTACACGAACACGATAACCAGTTCCGGCTAATGTTCCTGCAGGAATAGTTGCACTAATTGTTCCTGACGCTGTTGCGGCAGTTGAGCCAATTACTGTTGGGCTAGTAAATGATCCTGAAGCATCGCTTAGTTGAGCTGTTACAGTATTGCCGGCTACAAAATTACCAAGCAATGTAAACGGAACACTGATAGCAGAACCTGCTGTTGATGAAACATAATAAGTGGTTGGCGTAATTGCGTTAACCGTAACAGCCGGTTGATAGAACACCTCTATATCATCTAACCAAAAGGTACTGTTTTTCGTTCCGCCCAGTTGGTTAGCACTACTGGTTGCTGCAATCAAAATGAAACGAGGGGTTCTTCCGTTCGCATAAGTAAACGGAATAGCGAAACGCGTCCAAGTGCCCACAGCTGTTGTTGGTGTAATGAAAACGGCTTCCGCAATTTTGTTTTGTGCGGTACCTCCTAAGTAGCCATTATCGGGTGTTGCGTACTTGCCATCATGCAAGAAAGCGCTGATACGTGCAGCATCACCCCCTTGCGGACTAAATTTATACCAACCGATAAAACTATCCGGACGACCGGAGAAATACATATATTTTCCTGCACGGGTAGAGTCGGTGAAAATATATCCGTCTTGTTTATTGGTAGTAGGCGCATCGATTTGTCCGGTAGTCAATGAGCCGTTTACTACAGTACCCACAATTTGAGCTGTACCGGTCACAATTTTTGCGCAATAAGTGCCTGAGTGTGGATTCACATCGCGGAAGCAAGTTTGCGGTGCGAATGATGAACTAGCATTATTGTCTCCGGTTTTATTGGAATTCCAGTTTAGAGGTTCTTCTGTTGCCGAGCCCAAGTTCTCCCAGTTTTCTAGGCCACCGTTTTGGATAACAGTTTGTGCTGAGGTAAAGTGAACGGCAATAAAAAAAAGACAAGTCGTGAAAAGTTGTTTCATGATTTTTTCGGTTTTCATATTTAATGAGTCGCTAAAATGCAATAATTTCTCAACAAACGTAAAGATTTATCCTATCAAAGTAGGGTTTCCTCATTTTTGAGTAGAGCAAGGGCTTTCATAGCTGCAGCTTGTTCAGCATTTTTCTTGCTGTACCCCTCACCGGAGGCAATCACTTGGCCATCGATTGTAAGGTCGATAACAAAGTATGACCTACGGTTGCGTTGTTCTTCAGCGTTCACAACAAACTCTAATTTTTTACCATTGCGTTGACTATAGTGGAAGACTTTGCTTTTATGATCGGTTTCAGTGGCTTCCAAATTATCGATGTCGACTAAATTTTGAAGTACTCGTTTATGAACAAATCTTCGTGCGGCATCCAAACCGGCATCCAAATAAATTGCACCCACCAAGGCTTCAAAGGTATTTCCGGCTAAATCTTTTGGTGCATCGCCCAATCCTTTTCTGTTCACTTCCAGTTTTTCTATGAGGCCTAACTTCTGTCCTACCACATTTAAAGAGGCGCGATTTACAATCTTTGCGCGCATTTCCGTCATAAAGCCTTCTTCGCGGAAAGGATATTTTTTGAATAAGAATTCGGCAACCAACAAGTCTAGAACCGAGTCGCCAAGGAGTTCTAAGCGCTCGTTGTTTTCTTTAGCACTTATATATGCAGAGCGGTGACGAAAAACTTGCTTGTAAATTTTGAGTTTTGAGGGCGTAATGCCGGTGATAGAGCGTACATATTTAGACAACTCTTTATCGTCTGAAAATATGGAATTATATGCTTTTCGAATGATGGACAACCGGTCTTTCTTTTTTGTAAAAATAACGTAATCCTTTGCTTTCTAAAAAAAACTAATCCACAAAGCAATAATAAAACAAGGAATTTAAAGAGAGAAAACACCAATTATCCTATACAGATTTTATTGAATAATTACTTCGTTACAGTCTCCAACTTCCCGGTATAGCCGTCTTTCACACTCACCACCATATTGAAATAGCCCCATACCCAATGGTTTTGTTCATCGGTTTGTACATCGCTGAACCACCATTGTAATGCAGGTGTTGCTATAATTTTATTTGTAGCTAAGCGCAAAGGGAAACTTTTGTTTTCAGAAAGATGTAGTGTTATAAGTGTGTCTGAAAAGTTGAACTCGTGTGTGTTTGCGGGAATTCGATCTTTTATTTTTGCAATGCCTTTCGGTTTGAATTTGCCGGTTACAATGTGATGTAATTTCAAGAAAGAAGTAGTTTCAGATGTTTTGAAAATAAAAGGAATGGAGATAGTGCCTACACGTGGCGGCCTCGACCACAAAATAAATCGGTTACTGCTTTCTTTAAAAAAACCGAGCATCCAGTTTTTGTTGAAATTGTTGTTGGCTCTTTCTTCCGCAGTTGTTTTTATCCACCACAACCATTCGTACGGGTGAATTTCAGGATGGCAGGCATGATTACAATCTAACACAAACACACCATAGAGGCCAATAGTGGGTTTCATGTCGTAAAAGTTCGGATGTCGATCGAGATTGCATCCGTGCATACATGGATAGAAATAGGCATTTACCGAATCGCGCATTTTTTTAGGTGGCGTGAGTTCGCAATGCAAATCATATACATCAGCCGTTTCCAAAGTTGGCGGTATGAACGGAGGTTTCGTGATGTCTGCATGCTTATCTCTTCTTCTGAATAAAAACCGTTTTGATTGTGCAGTTCTGCCGCGGTAAACAAAATGCATGTAGGGGTCTAGGTGCGGAATTAAATTGAAGTTCACATCGTGTTCAGTGAGTTCGTCTTTTTCTCCGGGCATGTTTAAGCCGTTGAGGTTGGTGCCCACAAATTTGTAGCGCAGTCGATCTACCGGATGCCAGTAAAATCCAATCATGCGTGTGAACCAACCGAAACCGTAACTTTGATGCGTGGTGTAAAGCGTGGGTACTTTTCGGTCGTATTCATCTACTTGTACCATATCAACCAATTCTTCGTTGAGCCGGTCGTTATTGGCAATAGAATCGTTGCTCAATCTGAGTTTCAAAAATATAGACGGAACTTCTTTCACCGTTAAAACCTTTACAGTAGTGGAATCGGGAGCTGCAAATAATGCAGAAGAGAACAAACAAAACACAAACCCTAAATGGCGCATAATTGCAGATTATTGCGGAAGATAAGAATCAAACAAAATCTTAATCAGGAATTCAATGTTCTGCCGATGTTTAACTTTAAAAGCGTAGTTTTTATTCTGCTCAAGTATAGCTTATGCTTTTTTTTCCATCGTTAGCATAAGATATGTTGCAAAAAACAAATAGAAAGACCCAATGAGTAAGATAAGCAGACTGTTATTAATATCTTGACTGAACATTTTGATGCTCAAAGGTATTGCTTTGAATCCGCTTAGCATACAAACAAAACCTAGTACCCATCTAGCCCAATTCTTATCTTTTACGACAAAAAAGCAAATTGTACAACTGAAAAACGCTCTAACTAACAGCTGTCCAATTTTATCATTTTCTATGCTGTAAGTATATTTAGAGCCTATTTCAACAAAAAGGAATAGCAAACAAAGAAGGAGTAACGACTTTCTTTTTGGCATAAGTGGTGAAATTCAACTAAGCCTAAAACATCACCCCGCACGAAAACAGAAGGTTTCGCACCAATACCGGATCTTTTTTGGCGTCTTGATCGGCCAAGGTATTTACAAAGCCGTTGTGATAGAACACACCAAAAGTAACGGCAATTTTTTCGGTTACATCATATTCGAAACCCGCACCGGCACTGATTCTGAAATCGTACACATTGCTTTTGAAGTTGCTGATGACCGAATTAACAGCATTTCCTTTTTTCATGATGTTTTCCTTTACTACCGGCACATCGGCACCCGATGCGTCTTTTAGGGAACGATCGAAAGTAGCACGGGAACTGATGGTGAAAACATTTGTAAAACCTACTTGTCCGAAAATGTGAAACCCTTTGATGCTGTTGGTTTTCAGTTTCAAGTACAAAGGAATTGCGAGGTATTGATTGTTGTATGTTTCTTTCACTACACTGCCGGTATTGGTTGTAAAGGCTAATCTGTCCGACAATTGTCCTTTGTCGATGCCGCCAAACAGCCCCGATTGAATACCGTAGTTTTGGTCTTTAAAATAATAATCGACTACCACCCCATAGTTCATGGCGAATTGCACAGTGCCTTTTTTCAAATCGTTGCCTTTTGGAGCGAACCAGCCCATGCCCGGTGAAGCCACAAAACCTAAACGAATTTTATCGTTGATGGCGAAGGTTTCCGACAAAAGAAAAACTGCAAGGGTGAGTAGAAATACTTTTTTCATGTGTTTGCATTGAGTTGCCGAAGATACGTTTTGGTAAAATAAAAGAAGAAAAATGCGGTGGTTTTAAATACAAGAAAACCGGTTTCATATTTAAAAACAGCATTATATTTCAATGTAATCAAGCTGTTGCGCATGATGTTAAGAAGAAACAACGAATAGCACACGGATGCCTGCGCGAAGGATAGCAGCGGAAATCCTTTGTCCCGCTTCATAGCAGGACAAAGATTGAAGCGGATAGCCTGTTTGCCGCTTCTTAGCGGGAACGCGCCACACAAATGCTAATCATTCAATTGATTCACGCCCATGCCAAACAAAGCAAAATCGTATTTCACCGGATCGGTTGGGTCGAATTGACGCAAGACTTCGGTGAGTTCGAGTACAGCCGGCCAATCGGTTTTTTCGCGTTTTAGCAAACCCAGTAAACGCGCCTTTCGATCTACATGCACATCTAAAGGCATCAGCAATTGAGCAGGTTTTATTTTTTTCCAAAGTCCAAAATCTACGCCTGTTGTGTTGGGGCGAACCATCCATCGTAGGAACATGTTGAGGCGTTTACATGTGGAATTTCGAATTGGTGTGGCGATATGTTTACGGGTACGATCCGGTGCATCCTCCAACGAAAAGAAGTAATCGTGAAAGCCAATCAGCGCCTTTTCTGTGGTGTAATCTTTTTTCGAAAGATGTTTGCTGAATGCTGTTTCAAGAGAATTAGCTACGCTGTAATGCTGTTTAAAGAATTCGATAAAATACAAAGTGTCGGTATAATTAAAGGTGCGGTGTTTGAAATCGGCAAAACGTTTTAGGTCTTTTTCGTGATGTTGTGTGATAAACTGATGCGGTGCGCCATCCATCAACGAAATCAGTTTTTCGCCACTATTGATAATACTTTTGCGGTTGCCCCAGGCCAGCATTGCTACCCAAAAGGCCATAATTTCTACATCTTGCTGTTTGGTGAAACGGTGGGGAATGGTAATAGGGTCGTTTTCAATAAAATGAGGTGTATTGAAACGGGAGTAGGATTGTTCTAAAAGCGTAAACAATTGATTATTCTTCATAAAAATAGAGAGGCAAAGGTAGGCTTTTCGCAGTGGGAATGCTCGTTTTTGAACTTAATCGGTTCATTTTGAGCTGTATCTGCATGAAACGATCAAAAATTCACTTAAAATCTTATATTTGCGCCCTCTAAAAAAACAAAAAACTTTATTCACTAAAAATCAATTATGGAGAATTTACTTTACTTCCTTCCTCTCTTTGGTGTTATTGCCTTGGTGTACATGGCTATCCTATCGAGCTGGGTGTCTAAACAAGATGCCGGAGACAGCAAAATGCAAGGCATTGCGAAAAACATTGCCGATGGTGCCATGGCGTTTTTGAAAGCAGAATACAGAATTCTAGCTATTTATGTAGTGATTGCCGGAACAGCGTTAGGTGTTCTTTCACAAGTCCCTAAAGTAGCAGCACACTCGCACATTCTTATTGTTGTTGCGTTTGTGATTGGTTGCTTTTTCTCGGCTTTAGCGGGTTTCATTGGTATGAACATCGCAACTAAAGCTAACGTAAGAACTACGAATGCCGCTAAAACTTCATTAGCACAAGCATTGAAAGTATCGTTTGCCGGAGGAACTGTAATGGGATTGGGTGTTGCCGGTTTGGCGGTGCTTGGATTAACGGTGTTGTTCATCATCTTCTTCAAAATGTTTGTGGTAGGTGGTGTTTACGATTACGAAACCATGACAAAAACGTTGGAAGTATTGGCAGGATTCTCTTTGGGTGCTGAGTCTATTGCGTTGTTTGCGCGTGTAGGTGGAGGTATCTATACGAAAGCAGCCGATGTGGGTGCCGACTTAGTAGGTAAAGTAGAAGCAGGAATTCCGGAAGATGATCCGCGTAACCCGGCTACTATTGCGGATAACGTGGGCGATAACGTAGGTGATGTTGCCGGAATGGGTGCTGATTTGTTCGGTTCTTATGTAGCAACGGTATTGGCTGCAATGGTATTAGGAAACTATATCATTCATGAAAACGGTGCTGAAGCCTTTGCTTTCGGAGGGATAGCTCCAATTGTATTGCCGATGTTGATTGCAGGTTTAGGTATAGTGTTCTCTATTATAGGAACATTCTTCGTGAGCATTAAAGATGATAACGGAAACGTACAAGGTGCATTGAACTTGGGTAACTGGGTATCTATGGGCTTAACCATTGTAGCGTCTTATTTCGTGATTAAATGGATGTTGCCTGAAACCATGAAAATGGCATTCTTTGGCGAAGGCGTGAAAGATATTCCAAGCTTAAACGTATTCATTGCTGTAATTATAGGTATGGTAGTGGGTGCTGCGATTTCTTCGATTACTGAGTACTACACCGCTTTAGGCACTAAGCCAATTTTGAACATCGTTCAACAATCGGCTACAGGTGCTGCGACTAACATTATTGCAGGTTTGGCAACAGGTATGATGAGTACAGCTACACCGGTAATTTTGTTTGCTGCTGCGATTTTCTCTTCTTATCATTTTGCAGGTTTCTACGGGGTAGCTATTGCTGCTGCCGCAATGATGGCTACAACCGCAATGCAATTAGCGATTGATGCATTCGGACCAATTGCTGATAACGCAGGTGGTATTGCAGAGATGGCCGGTTTACCGGAAGAAGTACGTGGACGAACAGATGTGTTGGATTCAGTTGGTAACACCACAGCCGCTATTGGAAAAGGATTTGCGATTGCATCTGCAGCGTTAACAGCATTGGCTTTGTTTGCAGCGTATGTAACGTTTACAGGTATCGATGGAATCAACATTTTCAAAGCAAACGTTTTGTCGGCTTTGTTTGTTGGAGCAATGATTCCGGTGGTGTTCTCGGCTTTAGCGATGAGCGCTGTGGGTCGTGCGGCAATGGATATGGTGAATGAAGTTAGACGTCAGTTCCGTGAAATTCCGGGTATTATGGAAGGAACAGGTCAACCGGAGTACGATAAATGTGTGGAAATTTCTACAAAAGCAGCATTGCGTGAAATGTTATTGCCTGGTGCTATCACTATTCTTACGCCAATCTTAATTGGAGTAGCTATGGGTGCAGAGTGTTTAGGTGCTTACATGGCCGGAGTTACAGTATCGGGTGTGCTTTGGGCTATCTTCCAAAACAATGCCGGTGGTGCTTGGGATAACGCGAAAAAATCGTTCGAGAAAGGTGTTGAAATTGAAGTGAACGGCAAAAAAGAAATCTTCTACAAAAAATCTGAACCACACAAAGCTGCGGTTGTAGGTGATACAGTAGGTGATCCTTTTAAAGATACTTCAGGTCCATCGATGAACATCTTGATTAAATTGTCTTCGTTGGTTGGTTTAGCTATTGCTCCACTTATTGCTGTAGATAACACAAAAACAGCTTGTTGCCAAATGGAAACAGAAACTGTTATTAATGAAACGAAAACAGATTCTGTAGGAACTGATGCAACAGTAGCGAGCTACGAAAAAGCGCTTAAATTATCTACAGGCTACGCTATGAACTTGACTTCAGAAAATGCAGTTGAAGGTAAATTGGTTGATTTCATCAGCGATGAAACAAAAGCAGTAGACAAAACAACTTGGTTCTCTTTCGATCGTTTAGAATTCGAAACAGGTAAAGCTGTTTTGAAACCATCTTCACAAGATCAATTGAACAACATTGTAGAAATCTTGAAAGCTTTCCCTAAAGTAAGTTTGAAAGTGGGTGGTTATACGGATAACACAGGCGATGCAAAAGCAAACTTGAAATTATCTGACGAAAGAGCTAAAAACGTAGTAGCTGAGTTAGTGAAATTAGGTGTTGATGCAAAACGTTTGAATGGCGAAGGATACGGAGATCAATATCCAGTAGCTGCGAATGATACAGAAGAAGGACGTGCACGCAACAGAAGAATTGATGTTCGTGTAAGTCAGAAATAAATTCCATAAAGAATTATAGCGAAAAGCCCTTTGCAATTATGCAGAGGGCTTTTTTCATATATGGCTATTTTTATATATTAACAGCCGAAAGCGGGACGGTTATTTCCTGTGTTATAACAACTATTTTGCAAAGCAGCTTCGTTTGGCATTGAATTTGAACTGAAAAGGGAATGAAAAATCTATTTACAATTCTATTAATCATGATTTCGTTTTGTGCCATCAATGCACAAACAAAGCCCACCCCGGCCGCATTTTCACCACTTCCGCCTAAACTTTATAAAGTACTTCGTGATTCTTGTACACAAATGGATATTGTGTTTACAACAGGAGCAGGAGGGAGCATGTCGTTGGAAGGAAGGAACGTGATTATGTTTTCTACTTTTGTTGCTCCACAATCCGTTACAGCCAAAAAGGATGTTGAAAAAACAGGCTTTATTATGTGGCAAAAAAACGGAAGAGAATTTATTACCGGAGATTTATATTTTCTGTCGGATACCGCGGGTTATTTAGTGTTTAAAAAAGACGAGAAGGAATACGTGAATCAGCTGTCTACACAAGGAGCAACTTTTTTGCGCAGACAGAAGAAGTAAGTGCTGTGTTTGCTTGAGGCAATCTATAATTTCCTTTAAATTTTTTGCAGACTATACTTAGTCTGCTACCTTTAGCGCATGTTTAATACCAACAATCGGTCTATTGACACCCGCTCGGTCGTTTTTAATTTGATAGCTATAAATGTGTTGCTGTTTGTGGCATCGCAAATGATAGACAGTTTAAACGATTTGCTGAGCTTGCATTATGTTTTCAATACACATGATTTCATCAAACGACTCGACCCAACGGAAAGCTCATCTTTCCAGCCCTTTCAGTTAGTAACACACATGTTTATGCATGGCAACTTGGGGCATATTTTTTCAAATATGTTTGCCTTGTTTATGTTCGGTTCCATATTAGAACGCTTTTGGGGAGGGCAACGATTCTTATTTTTTTATTTAAGCACCGGATTTGGAGCAGTATTGTTGCATATGTTGGTGCAAGTGTATTTGGTGTATGATGCTACCGGTATGGTAGATCCGCTTTTTTCAGCATTGGAACAACATCCGGAAATTGCCGGTACTTATTTTTCTAATACAGTGGGTGCTTCCGGAGCCGTGTTTGGAATTTTGGTGGCCTTCGGCATGTTATTCCCCAACACTGAATTGATGTTGATGTTTTTTCCGGTTCCTATCAAAGCAAAATACTTTGTTTCGATGTACGTATTGTGGGAAATCTATCGTGGAATAAGTATGTCGCATGGCGATAATGTAGCCCATTTTGCGCATCTAGGCGGTGCACTTTTCGGGTATATTTTGGTTAAGATCTGGAACAAAAACAGAACGACTTTATATTGATGGTAGGCACGTTTGTAGAAGAGGTTAAAGATAAATTTCGCGAAGGCGATTTTGTGTGGTCTATTATTGTAGTGTGTGGCGTAGTATTCGTGCTTCAACATACCATCAGTTTAATAGGCTTAAGCATAAACAATGCTATCCTAATCGATATTGCTACACCTTTTTTTGCGTTGCCACTTTCGTTAACGGGGTTTATTCATAAGCCTTGGACAGCGTTCACAAACATTTTTTTTCATCGTGGACTGGGGCATATTTTTTCAAATTTGTTGATGTTGTTTTGGTTTGGGCAGATTTATCAGTTATATCTAAATAACAAATACGGGTGGAAGATTTTTATTGGTGGTGGTATATTTGGCGGGTTATTGGCATTACTTGCTTATCAAGTTGTTCCATTTCTAAAAACAAGTGCGGATTTGTCGAATTTAGTAGGTGCCTCCGGAGGCGTTGAAGCGATAGTGTTTGCGGTTACCGCCATTAATCCTGAGCATGAAATTAATCTATTGTTCATAGGGCGAGTTAAGTTGAAATACATCGCTTTGTTTTCGCTTTTGTTGAACTACATAGGTATTGCCGGTGGAAATTCTGCTGGTGTAATTGCTCATCTTGGAGGGGCGGCATTTGGTTATTTTTATATGCGTCAAATTCAAGATGGACGAGACTGGTTGGCCTTTTCAGATATGTTTAAAAAATGGTTTCAACCGAAACCAAAAATGAAAGTTGTGCATGTTAATGTGCACGAGAAGCGAAAAGAAGTGCCCCATGCACCAACCGATAAAACGCAAGAACGATTAGATGCTATTCTCGATAAGATAGGGCAATCGGGATACGACAGTTTGAGTAAAGAAGAAAAAGACTTTTTGTTTCAATACGGAAATAACGAATGATACGCGCATTGTTAAGAAACACGATGCTGAGTGTGAATGGAGTGGTAGCTGTACTGTTGCTGGCTTCAAAATATTCTGGCATTATAAGCCCTGAAGCTGTTTGGTGGCTTGCCTTTGTGGGTATACTATTTCCTTTGTTTTTAGTGCTTAACCTTTCCTTTGTTTTATTTTGGCTGTTAAATAGAAAGCCCTATTTCATTGTGTCGTTGTTGGCATTAATTTTTTGTTGGACGCAGATTCGATCATTCATATCCTTCTCCGGACCAACAACAATTCCGAACGATGCGGTGTCGATAATGACGTATAACGTAAAGAATTTTGACTTGTATAATTGGTCACATAACGCAGAAACACGACACAAAATATTTTCGCTGATTAAGCGTGAAAACCCAGATATTATTTGCTTTCAGGAGTTTTATTCGCAAGATACCGCAGAACATAAAAACCAAGTTTATTTAAAAGATAGTTTGGGCTACGGTTATTCGTTCTTCAACAAAACATTTACCCGGCATTACAACTCGAAGAAGCATGGTTTAATTGATTTGCATTGGGGTTTAGCCATTTTTTCAAAGTTCCCAATTCGCGATACAGGCACGGTTGATTTTTCGAATGCACTGAGTAACAATTGTCAGTGGGCCGATGTGGAGGTTAAGGGTAAGACGGTTCGGGTGTTCAACACTCATTTACAATCCATTCATTTAGGGTATGATGATTATAACACCATCGAAGAAATTGAGGAAGAGAAAACGGCCAGTTGGTTTAAGGTGAAAAACATTTTACGCAAGTTCAAAAACGCTTATGTGAAACGAGCTTTGCAGGTGGCGCAAATTAATGCGGCAACACAATTGTCAACAGTACCGGTGATTGTATGTGGCGATTTTAACGATCAGCCCATTTCTTATTCCTACCATAAATTGAGCAATGGCTTAGTAGATGCCTTTATTGCAAAGGGCAACGGCATAGGAGCAACTTTCGTGAATAAATTCAACTTTTTCAGAATAGATTACTTGCTATTTTCTCCTTCGCTCCCAATTCACAGCTATAGCACCATACGCGAAAACTACTCCGATCACTACCCTGTAGTCGTTCGTTTTGGTATTGAAAAGCAATAGTTATTTAATTAGCTTTTTTACCGATTTTGGAGCATTGTGGTCATCTGTTACTAAAAAGTAAACGCCAGCTGGAAGTTCCGTGGTGTTGATGGATACCGTCTGTTTTTGCTGTTTTGCCTCGAAAACCATTTTACCTTGAGCATTGAAGAGCACCACATCGTGAGGCGAAGTAAGCTGAAGTGTAATCACATTGTCGAAAGGATTCGGGAATGCGTTTAACGTTTTAGGCGAATTGTTTTCAATACCTACAGAGGTGTTCAGTTTGTGGCGTTTGAAAAAGTTCCAAATTTCCGTACTCGCATTAAAATCGCGATTGGTAACCCCAACGGTTACAGAGCCTCCCGGCCAGGTATGTCCGCCCCCGGCAATTTTGTAAAAATACACCTCAGCATTTTGCTCACAGGTTTGATAGCGGATAAGTTGGGCCGTACACCCATCGGCAAGGTTGGTGTTGGGAATGTTCGTGGTGTCTGAAACTAACAAACAATTATTGGTATCCAGCCAAAAGGCAAGTGTAGCTTCTACACCAACAGCATTTGCTACTCCTGTTGAATAGTTTACGGTAGGGTCGGCAGTACCATGTATTTGCAACACAGGTACTTTGTGTGTTAAGGCGCAATTGGCCAAAGTGTTGTTACTAATAACACCTGTTACAGATGCAACGGCAGCAATTTTATGGCTTAATTGACACGCTAGCGTATAGCTCATAAATCCACCATTACTCATGCCGCAACTATAAATGCATTTTGTATCAATGGTGTAACTGCGTTTTATACGTTCTATTAAGGAGTCTAAAAATTTCACGTCATTGGCACCGGCACCAAACGAGTTCCAATAATTGCTAATGCCATTGGGGTAAACTACCAGAAAGCCATTGGCATCGGCCGTTACATCCATTTGGGTATAGAGTTGCTCTTGCGAAGCATTGGAGGTGTAGCCATGTAAATTCAACACTAATGGGTGTTGTGTAGCACCCGAATAGCCGGTGGGAACATGCAAAATATAATTGCGGTAAACGCCATCAACAAGAAAAGAATCGACAATGTTGGTTTGGGCAAAAGAAACCAAAGTCACAAAACAGAATAGCAACAACAACATTTTTTTCATAAAAGCAATTTTCATAAAGGTAGAAAAACAAAAACGATATTCTCTATCTCCTTTATCGATGTGCCATTGCATCTCTTCAAAACATACTACAAGTTGGGCGTGTACCGCTAAGCAGCGGTATCAGGCTTTTCGCTGCAAGTCCTCGTGCCAATAGGAATTGGCCCTGTGGGCTTTCCGCTTCAATCCTTTAGGTTCGTATTTGAATAGAAATATTGAATTTAGCTAAAAGAGAAAGTGTTTAAGTAAACTACGCTTCAATCTGAGTAAAACTCATTTAGGGATAAAGACTTAAACACTTTTTCATCAAAATCTCAAA
>JAEUUZ010000017.1 GCA_016786765.1 Chitinophagales bacterium | reverse complement strand
AATAGATCCGCTCGCTCAAATTTTTATTGACCACGATTTTGAGATAGTTCCTGTGTTGGAGACATTACTCAGTAGTGAGCATTTTTTTGATACCACCTTCAGAGGTTGTATCGTTAAAAATCCTGTCGAGTTTTTTATTGGAGCTACTCAACAATTTGATATTGTCTTCCCTGAAGAAATATCACAGACTCATCTTTGTTGGGCACATTACTATTTCAACATTGGAGGTCTTTCGATGAGTATTGGAGATCCTCCATCGGTTGCGGGTTGGCCAGCGTTTCATCAAGCACCTAAGTTTCATCAATGGTGGATTAATTCGTATACCTTAGGGTTTAGAATGAAAATTACAGAAAGTCTGTATTTAGAAGAAGGTACAAATTGTAATGGACCTAAAATTAAGTTTGACTACTTTCGATTTGCCAAAGCATTAAAAGGGGGCGAAAGTGTAAATGAATTGATTGAAGAAAGTCTCTTTTTATTACTTGCAACTAGAATTAGCACGGCAGAAAAAGATAAGTTAAAACGAATATTGCTAAAAGAAATGAACAATGAAAGTGAGTGGGAAACCAACTGGAAAAAGGTTTTAAAAGACCCTACAGACATAAAAACCAAAACAGATATATCTAATCGATTACGCTTGTTTTTTGGAAGCATTATGAATATGCCTGAATATCAAATGATATAATATGAGAAGAAAAGAATTTATTAAGAATGCAGCTATCACTACCTTTTTTCCGTTTGTGCTAAATGCATTAAGCGCTTGTAATAGATTGGGGGTAAGAGGGCAAAATCGAATTATAGTTTTAATTCAATTAGTTGGGGGTAATGATGGGCTAAATACGCTTATTCCCATAGATCAATATAAAAACCTCTCATTAGCCCGACCCAATCTGATTATTCCTGAAAATAAAATACTGCAATTAAATGGGTTTTCTAATGTAGGTTTACATCCATCTTTAGAGGCAATTAAGGACCTTTTCGATAATAAATTGGCTGGATTTATACAGGGGGTAGGATACGAAAATCCAAACTACTCTCATTTTCGATCATCCGATATTTGGCTTACTGGATCTGACTCTTCAAAAGTACTTTATACAGGGTGGATGGCTCGATATCTCGAAACAATTTTTAAGAACTATCCTTCAGGATATCCGAATGAAAGCAACACAGACCCTCCCGCTATTAAGATAGGTGATACCGGCACTTATTTATTTCAAGGGAAATCAATGGATATGAGCATTGTAATAGATCCTGCTACTCCATTTAATGTTTCGGATGTTTCTTTGGAAGAAGGTGATTTAAATACTTTGGCAGGCCAAGAAGTAAGAAGTATAAGAGAAATTTTGTTGCAGACAAACAAATACTCTGCTGTAATTAAGAATGCGCTTTCAACCACCATACAACACTCCAAATTATATCCTAAAGAAGGAGAAAACACATTGGCAGATCAATTAAAAGTGGTAGCTAAACTCATAAAAGGCGGTTTGAAAACATCCGTTTATTTAGTAGAATTAAAAGGGTTTGACACACATGATGGGCAAGCAGATACCAAAGATCCATCTAAAGGATGGCATGCAGATTTGCTCAAAAAACTTTCTCAAGGCGTTAACTGTTTCTGGGATGATATCAATAAAATTGGAAGAGAGAATGATGTTTTAGGAATGACATTTTCTGAGTTTGGGAGAAGAATAATGGCAAATGGAGGAAATGGAACAGATCATGGATCATCACAACCTATTTTGTTTTTTGGCAATCAAATTAATTCAAGTATTGTTGGTTCAAACCCAATAATACCCGATAAGATATCTGCCGAAGATAATCTATCTCTACAATACGACTATAGAAGTGTATTTGGTTCGGTTCTAAAGCAATGGGGAGGAGCATCACCAAGTTCTGTAAATGAAGTTTTTGGCGAGCATTTTCAAGATATTAAAATTATAGTTTAATCAAAGTATTACTGTACATGATAAGTAGATTTTGGAAGAATAGCAAGACAGAACTAATGCTGTCATTTTTAGCTTTTTTTTGTTCCGCATTTTTTCTCACATATACAACCGATGACTATGGCTCGTTTACCTATTTCAGTTTACCTGCTGGGCAGTTTAGTGATTATCCCTATGTAGACTACTATTACTTGGGACTTGTTGGAATAAGTCAATTGTACAAACCTTTATACAATCACCTTCCCGAATACAATTGGACAGGAATCACATTTGTGTGTTTCTCCTTTTTCTCCTTGTTTCTTTTCTTAAAAACGATTAAAAGTATAGTTGTTGATAAAATTGAAAACTCTTACGCGGTAACTGGCATTCAGTTATTTTTTACTTTAGTGTTTATTGAGAATGTTATCTTCATTTCACATACTAGTTTTTCACTTATTTATTGTGGAATTAGCCTCTGTAATCTTGCTTTTAAAAAGCAAATTTCAAGATATGAGCTAGTTGTAAATAGCTTGTTCTTTATTGTAGGCTTTTTAATTCGCCCAGAAAGTGGCCTGGGAATGCTGGTATTTGTTGCTGGAGGAAATTTTATTTACACTTTTAATATCAAGCATCTATTTTATCGACTATATATCCCCGGAATTATTGCTTCGATTTTTCTTGTTTTTGTTGCTGTAGATTGGTCAACAACCAATGAGTATATAAGAAAAATAGAGCCTGAAGTTGAGTACAAGATCATAGACAAGAGAATGGTCGATATGTCAACATTAAAAACTGCTGAAGATTCAATCAAATACAGTATAGCTAGGAGAGGAATGTTTTTTGATCCTAACATATTGACACCTGAATTTTTAAGGAGCATACTATTGCCCGGAGTAAATCTAAGCCCTGAACATGCCGTAAATAATATCGTAGAGTTGGGCGACTTCTATGCTTATTTTTTCTTTATTATCCCGACTTTTTTATTACTCCTCTTGCTATGTTATGCACAAGTTATTCCGCAAAAAATAATGCAAAAAATATTTTTGCTTGGACTATACACATTGCTTTTTCTATATATGGTAAATTATAATGGTCATTTAATTTCATATCGCCATTTTTTGAATGTCCAGTTAATTTCTTTTATAATCATGCTTCATTTTATTGAATCAGGAGTGGGCTCGTTCTTCCCAATTAGAATAAAACGCCCCTACATTCTAATAGGACTTTTTATTGTTTTAGTAAGTATGGGAAAAACGTTAGCTAACTATGCAGATCGAAATAGAAATGTTGCACAAAATAGCCGCAATAGTGAAGTAGCTATGAATGAAATTGAGGCTGTTTATCAAAATCGAATAATTGCAGCCACTGTTTGCAGTTTTAGTATTTTCAATCACAATCTCCATGTTAAAAACAGAAAGTACATAAAAAACAAATATATTATGTTCGATTTATACACCTATTCTCTAGAGCCGAATTATTTGAAGTATTTGAGTAAAGAATGTGTATGTGAACCAACAGATCCCGTTGCCTTTTTTGAGTGGCTTTCTAGAAACAATGGTCTTTATATTGCAGATTCCATTCGATACCAGCTTACAGAAGATTACATGGCTATTGTTCATAATCAGAAACTGAAGTTCGCCTCTTCTGATGATGCCACTATAACTGAAGGGACTAAGAATACAAGGTTGTTTGGATATGATATTAAAAAGGTAACAATAGAAAAGTAATTACATTAAAATCGAATTTTAAAATAACAGACTTAGTAGGAAAGCAGAAACGTATAAGTAATATCCAAGCTTTTGCAATCTATTCGACTTTAAATAGTTTGGAAACAGAATAACCAATTCCATATTTTTTTTCAACACAGTAGCTTGCATTTTTTTCAAATTTTATACTCTTACCTTGCCCTACTTTTTTTATAGACATATTGCCTTCCCCATATAACTTATACCAAGTTAAGTCTTGCGTATCCTCTTTTACATAAAGAGAGTCTTTGGTTTTTAATATAGTAGGACGAGGGGGTTTGTTCCAATTTGTTAGTATGTGCGCCTTGTAAGTATAGTTCCACTGAGGCAACTGATAAACACCGAAACTGCCATTCGTTTTTTGGTATTCAAGAACACTTCTGTAACCTGAAATAGTATCGGATGTTTCAAAAAAGCCATATCCTATGGCATAGTCTCCGTTAGTGAGATAGCTTAAATTACCTTGCCCATCACATTTGAAAATTGTTTTTGGATTGATGTATTTCACAAGTTTTACTTTTTGTGTTTTTTTTATCATTTCAAAAATAACCCCCTTTGCCTTTTTGAGACCTTCTCCATTCGAAAACAGGGAATAAATTACAGAGGAGTCTGTTTCAGACAATAAATTAAAATCATGCGGCTGAACCCAATCTAAGGTATCATTCTCAGAAATTATTGGCAAATCTGAATAGTTAATTTGCCAAATGATGTGCCCATCTAAACGAGAAATTTTACCTATACCAATCTCTTTCATTGCATATAATATGTTGCCATCATAATCCCACAATGCAGAAGTAAGCCTAGTCCATTCTATAAGATCTGCATGTCGAGAAGCAAATGCTCTTCCCTTTAGCGTTTCCTTGAACCTAAAAACAGATGGATTAAGATTTTTCAAGGGATCCCAAGAGAAAACAACATTATTGTTAGTGTCTAAGATTTGAATATAATCCACATTACAGTTAACAGCCTTAAATCTTTCTTCATTTGCATACTTCCTTAAATCGAGTTTTATGTTTTTTTTCATATCAACCATTCGTTCGTTGCTTTTTCCTAAACGCAAATCATGAAAATACATGTTAAATCCGGGTTCTTTACTCATCACGGTATCAATGGCTTCATATTTACTATTTAGCAATATATATCCAGCAAAATCTGGGGCATGAAGCTGCCCAACGCCCATATTTTGCTGGGATAAAATTTTGTAAAAAGAGAGATATCCAGATTCTACTTTTGCATCAATTGTCATATCATAGCGGTATTGATTTTTTGCAGTAATCTGATTGAACATTTCTTTTGTATAATATGGAGGGCAAGTATACCAACGAGGTGGCCAGGGCTCATCGGCATCTATTATTTGTAATGATTGATTATAAGAAACGAGTTCTGATTTATTATCAAATCTTGCTACATCGGCAGTTGTTAAAAGCAAGGATGTCTCGTTGTCGGCATGGGAATATATAGAAAGTACGGGTGGGATTGTTAGCAGTAAATCAGTAACAATTGGCTCAAAGTTATTGTGATTTTTTTTTGCATCACTATGTATGAGATCTTGCCTTCTTTGACAACCAATAATAGTGATTAAGCTAATGAAGCAGAACAATAACCTATAATGTTTAATGCTACAAACCACAATCTCAGTGTTATATAGATTGCTTAATTTAAAATTTGACATGCTTTTAATGTTCTAATAAATTATTGCTAAACTAGTGCTAATTTATAATTAAATTGGAATGCTGTTGGCGAATTTCCAAAAAACTACTGTTGCCACAGATTGTTTAACTTAACATGAAATTAATATCAGATAAAGTTTATGGAGATTACATATCTTAATGAGGAGGGAGAAAGGATTTCAAAAAACTGCGATTTAGAATTTGGCAAAGAACCCCATGCAAGTAATGGTGAAATGGACTTGCTAAGCGCAGATGAAACATTGCTTGAAAAAGGGTATCACATTTTTTCGCTTAGGAAAATGGATACGTTGTTAGATCTAGAACGAATTATAACGGCTCAAATAGTACAACGCCTATCAATTTACCAGCAAGTGCCTAAAGACTTTGAACTGTCAAATTATCACAATTGTCTAACTCGTCTCGATAATCATTTTCGAGTGTCCACTTGGGCATTAGATTATGAAGTATTGGGGAGTGCCTTTTTTGACATTAAACATCAAATGGAAGATTTGCTGAAATTTAAATTGGCGGTCAAGAAAATCAAGCACAATGGAGTTGATGGAGAGTATGTTGGATTTCGGATTTTGCGCCCATTAAAAAACGACCACAATCCCTTCCACCGAGATGCTTGGATTCCCTATTGGAGGGATACTGTAAATATTTGGCTGCCTCTTTGTGGATTTGAAAATGCAAATACATTACAGATGATTCCTGGTAGCCACAATTGGGCTGATAGCCAAATATTAAAAACCAAGGCAGGTGTTGAGATTGATGGGAAAACGTATCATGTACCTGCTGCTATTGGAACAGTAAACGATTTTACGATTGATACTCCAGATTTAATCAAAGGTGAGGGTCTTGTGTTTTCGCCCTTCCTGATACATGGTAATGGAGTAAACAGAAAACCTAATACAACAAGAGTTTCATTAGAATTTAGATTTTGCAGACAATAGTTTAAGATATTATGCTTCCTGTTCAGCTTGCTCTGGACTGTCTTCTGCAGAGGGAGCAGCAAACACAAAAGTATAATCGCTAAAAGAAACAGGCTGAACAACCGGTGTGGCTGGTCTAATTTTAACGCCTATTTTGTGCATAAAAAATTTCCACAAATGATATAAATTATGCCGCGCATAGGCAGAAAACTCAGGATTTTTTTGTTTAAAGCCTGTGACTAAATCAGAGATTAATGCAAGTGGGCGAATTAAAATTTTAGGGAAACGCTGAACATGTTCAATCCGCAATTTTATTTTCCAACGCTCTGGCAATGCAGGCAAAATTCGAAAAATGACTTCATAGGCTTTATACTTTTCCATCAAGTCCTTGTCTTTAACATTTTCAGTATTTCTGAAAAAATAAAAATCCTCTCCTTCGTTTATTTTATCGGCTTGTTCTTTGGTCAAAGTGCCTTTTCGTTCGGCTTCTTTCATCATATCTGTTCCAGGCAAATAGCAAGTCCAAAAAGTTTGTATTCGCTTAGGGTGGTGTGTGGCATATAGGACCCTTGCAATCTCTTGCGACTCAATAGGTTCTTCGGGCAATCCGAACATGTGATCAACCTTTGCTTTCAAACCGTTTTTATGCATTACCTCTAGTGCGCGGCTCACATGGTCTGATTTTTCATAGCGCATAAGCGCATCTTTTTTGAAATTTTCATCCATGCTTTGTACGCCCATTTGCACCCAATCGCAACCAGACTCTTTTAACCAGCCGGCTGATTCCTGATCCATATACCGAGGGTGAGTGAGGATGTTATAAGGAATGTCAATCTCCTTTTTGTAGGCTTCTGAAAAATCCTTCAACCATTTTTTGCTAGTGGCAAATACATCATCCTGAAAATCAATCTTGTGAATTTTATAGCGTTTGGTTGCTATTTTCAGTTCTGCAATCATGTGTTCGACACTTCGAAGACGTACATACTTGCCACTCTTTTCTTCAGGTAGTTTGGCAAAAAAATTATTGAAACAAAATGTGCATCGATACGGACAGCCGCGTGATGCCATTGTCAAATATAAATCGCCTAATCGAACATGCTCTTCCCACAATGGTTTGTCGTAAAAAGGAAGCGTATCCAATTCTTGTAAAAATCCCTTTTGAATACCTGTAACAACAATGCCTGATCGTGTTTTAAATCGAGTATTGTAAATTGCCGATGTAAAATCTCCTTTAGCGATGTTGTTGACTATCTGAGGGAAAGCCTCATCTCCTTCGCCAACGACCACATAATCCACTTGTGGCTTTGCAATTACTAGATCAGGAACGGCCGATGGATGTACCCCTCCAAAAACTGTAATTACATTAGGATTTAAAGCCTTTGCCACTTGAGCTACCTCAAGCATCCACTGGTAAGTTGAGGTAAGTGCCGAGAAGCAAATCACGTCAGGGTTGTCGCGTTTGATGGTATCAATTACATTTTTTGTGTCATCGAAAAATGGAGCAATAGCTGGGAATTCTAAGTTAAACCGATCATGAAAAAGTGAAGCACTAAAAGCTAAGCTTACCTTATGCCCATCGCGTTTTGCCAAGGCGCTAAGTTGACTAACCGCTAGCTGTTCAGTTCCTAATGCAACAAATGTGATTTGAAGTGGCCTCAAAATTATGGATTGAATGCTAAAAGTAGTTTAAAAAAATTGCATCAAAACACTATGGTAGAAAACTATACCGATTTTGAAAAGGCAAGTATAAATACCAAAATGTAGAAAACATAAAATGAACGGCTTTAAGGATTAGCATAGGCGTTTTTTTCAAAGAGGGCCAATCCTTATAAAAATATTTCAAAGAAAGAGCCCCTAATGATTGTGCACATATCCAAGGTTTGTTACGTGCATATTCTGGCCGTAAAATATCAAACACTAATACATACCGCTGCTGGTCACTTTCGTTCCATGTAGTGTGGTAGTGTGCATCTGAAAACATCATTACTTTTCCATCTTTCCAACCTTGTTCCTCAGTACCAACGCGCACACCACATATAGGGTAATCTGCTGGCACTTTTAATCCCAAATGGCATCGAATAGTTGTGTTCGTTTCTCCGTTGTGTGGTAAAACTCTAGAATGGGGATTTAGCACCGTAATTCCGCCAAAAACAAAGTTAGGTAAAGAGGTTATAAGTGCATGTGTTTGAGGGAAACGCGCACAGTTTTTATGTTTTTTCCATCCAAAATTGTAGAAGTAAATGTTTTTCCATGCGTTTGGGTCTGAAAGATAAGGCGGATTTAGATTTACAATAGCATCTAATTCTGCAGGTGTAATTGCACCTAACACTTCATCCCTAATCACAGTCCATTTTCCTTCTAGGTCTTGTATTGCAGGAAAGTTTTCAGATGAATAAAAAAATGGATGTGCCCCAGTATAGCTTTCTTCTTTAAGGAAAAATTGCGCTTTTTCATTTGTTTCTGTGAACATAATAGACATTAAAAATACCTTTAAAATTAGCTAAACAAACGATTTTATTGAAAAAAAAACACGCTTAAACCGAGTGCTGTATACTTTAAGCGAAGTATGTATCAATTAGTGATTAACATTTTCTTACATTCACATAGTCGTAAAAAAGCTTTCTCAATTCTACGAAACATATGTATAATGTTAAAACATTGCCCCCCCCCTCTCTTTTAAAGAGTATACTTGGCTTTGTAATAAGTGGTGTATTGTTATGGCTGACTATTCGAAAAAGCGGACTAGAAATTGAAAACGTCAAATTACAAACGTATCAAGTGGTATATTTTGTAATCGCCCTAATCACTTTTGTTTTAGCAACCTGGATACAGTCTATTCGAGCTAAACTTTTATGGATCAGTAGAAACGGCAAAGTAATAAAAGTGAACACATATTCTAGTTTAGTACTAGGCAATTTTTATAATTGTATTTTACCGGGAAACTTGGGCGAAGGTGTTCGGGCATTACATTTTAGTAAAAAAAACAATGTCCCATTTCAATATTCTTTAGCATCCATTATTACTGAAAAATGGATTGATGCTTTAATTTTTGTTCCAATTGTAGGACTACTACTTTCGTTAAAACCGATAACTGAAAGCTATATTATTGATGCACTTCTCCTAACAACTTTAATGATAGTACTTTTGTTTATCGTTTTTGTAACATTTCAGCTTAACATTAAAATAGAAAAAACGGTATGGCGCATCGTACTGAAGTTTGGGGTGATTGGGAAATATCTGTTTAAACTCTACAAAAAGGTTGTTGAACAACTACGCAATTTGATGAAAAGTGGATTGATTTTCCCTTATATAGTTTTATGTGCATGCTTTTTTATTGGCAATATTATTCAGTTTTTATTTTTGCTAAAAGCGGCAGGAATAGACGCGCCTATAGGAGGTCTTTATACTTCTTTTCTAATTGCAATTTGTATCATGATCATTGTTATTGTTCCTTCTGCGCCAAGTAATATAGGCGTATTACATTACGGAATTTACCTTACGTTGATTTTGGCTAGCCATCAATTAGGCTTCTCTCCACAAAAGGGCGATTTACAATCTTTTGCTTTGTTTTCAATTCTACTGCATTTATCGTACCTCTTACCGGAAATAACTTTGGGGTTATTGTACATGATAAAGGAGCGAAAAACCCTTTTTGAACTACTTTAAGCATAGATAACCGAACGGTTATACTTCAACTGCCGGTTTTAGTGTTTTGGCATTAAAACGATTTCGTGTGAACAATGCAACAAGAGCAGCCTCCAATTTTGAATTATAATCACGCGTAATTACTCCTCTGAGTAGTTTAAAAAACCGTGATGGGCGAAACAGAAAATTGCTGACATAAAAAATGACAATTCCGAGTATTTGGTAAAACTGCATCCATCTGATGCTCATATTATCATTGTAAAAAGAATTTTGAAAAAAATTATCGCTCTTTACCATTTCAAAAAAATATTGATCAGTTTCCATATTTATCTTGCCCTCGTTTACCAATCGATTAAATAGTGCACTCCCAGGATAGGGCTGAAAAGAAGATGGACCAATTTCATGAACCCCAATCCAACTACATTGTATCAGAAACCAATATGTTTTCCAAATATCAATATGTCTTTCATCGGGCAGCCCAAAAATCATATTGAGTTTAATATGCAACTTTTCTTCATACGCAAAACGCATACTTTCCAGCATTCTGCTGAGTTTTATCTTTTTCTTTATTATCCTTAAAATTTCAGGCGACCCAGATTCGGGAGCATATGATAAATATCTGCAACCAGACAAATACAATGCTTTTGCACATTCCCTGTCAATAGCCTCGGAACGTGTACCGGCAGGGAGTTGCCAGGTAATATTTATTCCTCTTTTAATTATCTCTGAAGAAAACTCTACTACCCAATCCTTTTTGAGAATAGCCGTAAGATCAAAAAAATCGAAATTTTTGATTTGAAATTGAGTATACAGAAATTCGATTTCGGTTGCAACTTGTTGGGGCGTTCTAATGGTGTACTTCTTCCCCCACATTACCGGGTTAGAGCAAAATGTGCAAGTATATGGACAACCTCTGGAGGCAAGAATAGGTAAAGATCGTTCTTTTGTAACACCATAAACCATATTATTTTCCTGATAGGCTTCTACCGGTAATAAATCCCATGCGGGATAAGGAATTTCGTCTAGGGTTTTTATTCGGTTCCGTTTTTCTGTATGAATGCATTTCCCTTGATCATCCTTAAAAACAATTCCTTTTACGTTGCTAAGTGCCGTTTTGAACTCAAACGCTTTTATTAGTTCCACAATTGTTTCTTCGGCCTCGCCCAATACACTAACTTGCAAATTTTTTGCTTGCTGTAATGAGAAATCTGGCGCTGCCGTTATATGTTCACCTCCGGCAATAAGCACAGCTTTGGGGAATTTTTCTCCTAGAAAATCGATTAGTGCTCGGTCTACTATCCAATTCATAGAAAACATACAACTCACTCCTATAACATCGGTATCCTCTGGAATAAGAGCAGCAATTTCGGCCATACTTAAGCCATTCGAAACATATTTATCAACTAAAGGGTTAATTTGATTGGGTGCTTCCGCTATGCTATCAATAACCTTTACTTGGTGACCTTCAGCCCTTAGTACAGCCGCAACAAAGGCCAACCCTAAGGGAGGAGCCGGGTTCATAGTAATAGCACTTAGCACCATGAAACGGGAAGGTCGGATAAGGCATATTTTCATCATAACTTAGTTGTATTTGACAAGACTACCGACTGTTGATTTTTCTTAAACCTTAATCGCTTAAATAGATCGCCTAACGCCATCTCGCTCCTGCTCTCATATTGTTGGGTATAAATATTCTTGACCGTTACAAAAAAGCGAATAGGACGGAAAAGATAATTGCTTCCGTAAAAAACAAGATATGCAAAGAGTTGATAAAACTTTAGCCAAAATGGATGTATGTGATCGTTGTAAAATTTATTGTATAAGAAAGAATCGACATAGATAAGCTCATAAAAATATTCATCGCTTTCCATATTGATTTTCTTGTCTTCAATCAATTTTCTGAAAAGTGCACTTCCTGGATAGGGCTGAAATATAGAAGGCGCCATATCGTGTACTCCAATCCAACTCGCTTGAATTAAAAACTTAAGGGTTTCCCAAATGTGCTTGTGATGCTCTTCCGGAAAACCCATAATCATGTTTATTTTTATGTTCATGCCTTCTGCATTTGCAAAACGCATTGAACGGAGCATGTTGCGAAGTATTACTCTTTTCTTGATAAGTCTTAAAATTTCTGGAGAACCCGACTCAGGGGCATATGTGATATTTCTACATCCCGATTCATAAAGCAGCTTAGTAACTTGTTCAGTAATAGCTTCAGAACGCGTGCCTGCAGGAATCTGCCAAGTCATTTTGATGTTTCTTTCTAAGATAGTTTCGCAGAATCGAATAATCCATTTTTTATCGACAATTGCAGTTAAGTCGAAAAAATCAAAATTGACAATTTGATATTGTCTTTGCATATATTGGATTTCATCTACTACATCCTCTATGTTTCTCATAGCGTATGTAGTCCCCCACATATCAGGACTCGAGCAAAAAGTACAAGAAAACGGACAACCTCTTGTAGCCATTATGGGTACCGACTTTCCTCTATCAACCCCATAAACCATGCTGTGCTCATAGTATTTATCCATGGGAAACAAACTCCATTCGGGCCATGGAATAGCATCAATTGCGGCTACTCTTTTACGTGGAGTTGTAGTAACATTCTCTCCATTCTCTTTAAATACAATCCCGGCAACTTCGCGAAGACTTTGCTTTTCGTCTATTGCTTTAAGCAACTCAACAATCGTTTCCTCTCCCTCACCTAATACACAAACATCCAAGTGTTTTGATTTGGAAAGAGAAAATTCAGCAGTAGCCGTAATATGCTCTCCTCCTGCTATTAAAACAACCCCAGGAAAAGCTTCGCCCACAGCATCAATAAGCATTCTATCGCTCATCCAGTTCATCGAAAACATACAACTAAACCCAATCACATCTGTATCTTTCGGAATGCGTGCTACAATTTCCTGAATCGAAAGTCCAATAGTAACAAGGTCGTTATTGAATGCATTAATTTGCTCAGGGCTTTCTGCAATTGTATCGATTACTGTTACCGCATGTCCAGCCGCCTTTATCGAGCCTGCAATATAAGCAAGGCCCAAAGGTTGTGATGATTTCATCAAAGTAGATAAAACCTTCATCAGTTGAGGCGGTCGGATAAGACAAACTTTCATTTAGTTGATTCGTTAATGCAATTTGCAAAAAAAGGCAGAAAATTAGCGGAATTATGAATCATGTTTCTGCATTCAATTTTTTTGACACTTGTTTTGTAAGAAATTCAACGGTTCTCAAACAAGAGCTACGAATTCTTTTTCTTAACATAGTTATACATATCCGGCTTACCGGGAATCAGTGTTTCAATGAACCAAGGATCGGTTGATAAAAAGAAACAAGTAGCTAGCATCTTAGAGGAAACAAAGCCGGGTATTGGGTCTGCAAACTTATAGGCAACCCCAATTGTATCTGTAATATTTTCAACTTGATGCCAAACGAGAGAAGGAAAATAGAGCACATCACCTTCATTGAGAATTATCTCGTGAGGTTGAGCGTGTTTTAAAAGAGGGAATTTAGGGTCGTTTAAATTGTAAGGATTAGCATCAGTGTAATAATAGCTTTGTCTACGTGGCCTTACGCCTAAAAAAAGTCTTTGATTAGCCGGGTAAAACACCCATTTTTTCGTTCCTAATACCTGAACATACACGGTAATAGCATATCCATTATGTATTGGAGTAAGTGTATTTTTTCCGCCCATGAAAAAGTAAAACAAATCTTCTCTGGCAAAAGAAGTTCTGAATTTTCTAAGCCAGTCATAGTCGAAGTCTGAGCGTAAGTTGGAATCTTCATCCACAATGCGGGAAAATTTTAAATACTTATTTGTGCCTGCTTTTAGTTTTGAAATATACTCGCTGAATTTAAGTGATTGCGGTGGATTTTCAGGATCGGGCACAGCCCCTTTATTGTTAATTATCGTAACATCTTGGTCTCCGTATTTTTCAGAAAAAAAATCAAAATTCCATTTGTTATGACTTGGCCAATCTTTTGCTATGCCTCGAAAAATAATAGGGGAATACGGATGACAGTGGGGTTCAGGATAGCTTCCTTTTTGATATTCAAAAACTTTAAAGCCATCATCAGTAGGGTTATCAGTAGCATACTTGTCGATTTTAGCATATAGCCGTTTTTCGAGGCCTCCCAATAGCTTTTGATACTTTTTTTCTCCCAAAAGATGCTCACTAAAGAATAAAACATTATAGGCTATCCAATGTGAATATTTAACGTTATTCGGCTTCATAAATTCATTTTTATATTAAACATCGATTTAACCATAGGTTACCCTCTTGACAAATATAAATAAATGTACCATAGTAAACTTAGCAGTCGATGGAAAGGGTGAAGAATACTATCGGGAAGCTTTTTAAGGATAGGTATTTTGTTTTCAAAAAACACATATGTCTGCGCACCCAACACCCTTGAGCATATTTTGTGTTCCTGCCCTTTCCATTTCGGGTGTATGATATCGAAAATAAGCAAGTACCTTCGTTCTGGGGTTTGATTCCAAGTTGTATGATAGTGAGCTTCTGTAAAAATAGTAAGTTCTCCATTTGCCCATCCTTGTTTTTCACTACCCACTTGTATTCCGCAATCAGGAAAAGGGGCAGGTATGTGAAGCCCAAGATGACAGCGGATTACTGCATTTGTATCTCCATAATGACCGGCAATGGCACTATATGGAGATAATACACTTATTCCAGAGTGTGTACATCCGGGTATTTGATCCAATAATTGACAAGTCTTTGGAAAATGCTTACGATTAGTGTGAAATCTCCACATATAATTATCAAAATACATGTTGTTCCATGCATTATCGCTACTTAAATCTGGCGGAGTATATGTGTTCATGCCAGTTATATCCCCGCATCTTTTTTCGTAGTTTCTAACCTCCTCTAAAATTAACGGCCAATTATCTTTTATCAAGCTTAACTCCGGAAAATCTTTCTGATCGTAAAAATAGGGAAGACTACCCTCATATTTACTTTCACGAATATGAATAAGTAAATCCTCATTGGTGTCAAATTTCGTTTTCATGTTTTGAAACTATACAATTAATATGGTTAGAAAGCGATTTTCACCATACAATTTATGTATTCAGCTTGTATTTATATCACCTTTCTAAAATATTCGCCTAAATGTTTTTCAAACCTACTCTCATAAGTGGAGTTTACAACATTCTTTATCAATTTAATGATACGATGCGGTCTAAAAACAAAATTGCTTACGTAAAAAGTAGCATAAGTTAAATAAACATATAAGTGATACCAATTACGGCTAACGTAATCATTGTAAATTGGTGTTCTACTATTGGTATCGATATAAACCATTTCAAGATAATGTTCATCTAGATTTGGATTTATTTTGCCGTCTTTTGTAAGTTGATTAAACAACTCACTTCCTGAATAAGGGTGAAAATTTGATTGCGCTATTGAATCTACACCTATTCCACTTGCTTTTATATAAAACCAAAGAGTTTTGAAAATGTCTATATGCCTTTCATTGGGAAGTCCCAAAATCATATTCAGTGTTACATTCAGATTTTCAGACTTAGCATCTCGAATACTCTTTAGCATTTTAGAAATATTCACCTTCTTGTGAATTTCCTCTAGCATTTTGTGAGATCCACTTTCAGGAGCATACACTAAATTTTTACAACCTGAATGATAGAGCCAACGAGCCACTTCTTTATCTATTACTTCTGTTCGTGTTCCGGCTGGCAACTGCCAAGTTATGTTCATATTTGACTCTACCAATAGTTTGCAAAAACGAATAATCCAATCTCTGCTGATTATTGCAGTTAAGTCGTAAAAGTCGAAGTTTTCTATTTTATAACGGCTTTTAAGTTGTTGCATTTCATCTAGCACATCTTCTGGTGAACGCATAAAGTAACGAGTACCCCACATGGACGGACTGCTACAAAATGTACAAGTATAAGGACACCCTCGTGTTGCTAATATTGGAATTGACTTGTGAGAAGTGGCGCTCCAAGAAAGACTATTTTCGTTGTAGGTATCAACTGAAAAAAGATGCCAAGCCGGTCGAGGAATCTCCTCAAGATTTCTTTTTCTTTTACGTGGCGATGTAGTTACTATTTTCCCATCTTTCTTAAAAACAATTCCACTTATTTCGTCTAAAGCTGTGTTCTTTTCAACTGCTTTAACTAATTCAACTATAGTTTCTTCTCCTTCGCCTGTTACTATAACATCTAAGTCACTTGATAGCAAACAGATATCCGGACTCCCAGATACATGTTCTCCGCCTGCAACGATCACAATACCCGGCATTTTCTTCCTAATAAGATGAAGAAAATATCGATCAGCTATCCAATTCATTGAAAACATGCAATGAACGCCTAATAATTGCGTATCGCTTGGAATTCGAGCGATGGCTTCTTCAAAACTAATTCCCCGTGTTACAAGCGTTTCGTGACCTTCAATGAATTCTCCGAAGGGTTTGAAGGGAATGTACTTCCTCGGAGCTAATGCAACAGCATCAATTACTGTTAAATCGTGACCATCAACTTCTAATGCACCGGCTATATATGCCAACCCAAGAGGAGGAGTTGGGGGCTGACCAATTGTTCCTGAATTTTCAAAACGAGGTGGTTTAACAAGTACTATTTTCATATTTACAAATTAGCATTTGTTGTAATCGGTTCAATAATTTTTATCTTGCATAAGCGTACTAATATAAGTTTATTATTTTTTATAATGTGTGTCGAATCAAAAAAAAAGGAAAATAGACCTTTGCCTCAGAAAGAGGAATTAGTAGTATTTAAACGAACAGAGCGTTACTCCGGATCACTTCCCCACTTTTATGAACCCGAATGGTTTCCAGAATTAGATATACTGAAACAAAATTGGAAAGCTATACGCGATGAAATACTTACTTTTGAAAAAAACAATGGCGCGATTAAAGGGCTCGATTCAAATCCATATGTAGCGCCTCAATTTGAAGGGGAAAATTGGAGTAATATTTTTCTCGAAAACTTTATGATTAGACATCATAAAAACAGAAAAAAATTCCCCGTAATTACCAGTTTAATTGACAAAGTTCCTAATTGTAGCTTTGCTGTAATCAGTGTTTTATCGCCTAACACCATTATTAAACCACATTATGGCGATACCAATGGAATTGTAAGGGCGCATTTAGGTTTAATTATACCGAATTCACTACCTAATTGCGGAATAAAGGTAGGTGAAGAAGAGAGAGAATGGAAGGAAGGTGAATTTACTCTTTTTACCGAGGCTTATTTACATTCTGCTTGGAATCATACAAATAGTAAAAGGTATGTGTTAGTTGTAGATATTATCCCAAATTTTATGGGTTTAGAGAAACGAGAAGTTTGTAGAAGGCTTTTAGGTGTTCAATCCTTTAATTATCTTGAAAAACGATTCCCAATTTTCAGCAAAATGCCACCCATCTTTATGAACTATTTTTGCGAATTACTTACATTGGGTTGGCAGTTATATTTACCACTTCAAAGAAGTGTATTTTTCTTGTAATAAACTGTTATTATTAATTTTTGAAACTAAATTTCTGAACATCATAGTTGCTTGTAAACCATAGATTAGATGCGTATTTGTAAATTAAACAACTCACTTAAGCAACTATACCCCCAACTACTCTTTGCATTATTGGTGCCAATGTTAATGACTGCAACTTACTTTTTTTTTGGCTTTTACTATTCAGAGTATGAAGGATTAAATACAGCCCTTCTTAGTGGGAGCCTAACTCCTGGGATGGCGTTTCGGTCAGTTTATTTTTCGGGAAATTTGTGCATCTCCTATTTTTACTCTTTTTTTTATCAGCACTATCCAGGGATACAATGGATTTCGTGGTTCGAGTATTTATGGATGTTCATTGCAACTTGTCTATCCATGTTTGTGTTACAAGTTAACTTGCCGAAAAGTATTTCAGCTCAGGCGAAAGCAGCATTGATGTTAACTGTTTACATCCTCGTGTATGCAGATCACAATATTCATTTGATATATACACGTGTAGCCTATATGGTTTGTGGAGCGGCCCTGATAAGTTTAGTTGTTCTTTTCTCAGAAGATGGGGTAGCAAAGCGAAAATGGCATTTTTTTGTGCCACTCAATTTGTTTTTTACTATTGGAACGCTGATTAGAAATGAAGCTGCCGTTGCCTGCTTTCTGCTACTTATTCCTTTTTCACTTTTTTATTTAAAAGATATAAAGAAAACAGTGTTGCTTTTTCTTTTCCCGTTTTTAGTTGTAGCCGGGCAATCATTATTTCTAACAGTTGATATAAAGAATGCTCAGGCAGATGAATTTTATAAGCAAGTAGAGCCAGATATTGAAGAACAGTTTATTGCTCGCGAAAATCTAATACCGCTTGGGATGATGAAAACGCACCGAGACTCTGTGCGGTACGGCCTTGCAAAAGAGATGACACTTTCTGACCCGAAAGTGCTGACTCCTGCATTTTTAAGGTCACTTATTCTACCGGAAAACATTATTTTCACTGATTTACGCCAATGGAAACGAGTATTAGGCGAATTAAAATGGATAACCACGCAATACTGGTATTTAGTACTGATTGCTTTGTTTCTCAGTGTTACATTATTGAAGCACCACGATTTTAGTAATTCTAAAAAATCTAATTTTTACTTGTTTGCTTTTTTAGTGTCATTCTGGGGTTTAACAGTTGCTCAAACCTATGTAGACAAAGTAAATGAACGATCTTGGTTACCCTACATCGGCATTTTTATTCTCTGCCATTTTTTGATTTTGACAAGAAACTGGAGACCTCGATTTTCACCTAAAACTTATTTATACTTTTCTGTACTTTTCATTCTTGTTCTAGTTCACGTGTACCACCTCAAAATGGAATCTAATCTACTAAAGAATGATTTTACATTTCAAAAACAGCAATTTGAAAAAATAAAAACAATAGCATCAAACAAAATTTTACTCATCAATTCTTCGTGTTTCAATAGTCTGTTTTTAAGCAGCAAGCCATTTCAAACCTTTGATTTCTCGCCATTCAAAAAAGTATATATTACAGATAGCTATATCATTCCTTTCCTACCCTATTACAAACAGTATTTAGAAACTGAATGTAGTTGCAACATATATGCATACCCTTCTTTTTGGGAGTATATTATAATCCATAAAAATGAAGTCGTAGTTGTTTCGAGTCCTGAACGCATGGAAGCCATTCGGCAATATTTGTTAGCGATTTACAGATTACAATTGCCGTTAAAAGAATTACCAGAGACCATGAATAATAGTCTAGAATGGAAAGGATGGGAATTTGCTAATAATCATTCAGATTAATTGCAGGGATATGTCTTGATTAATATAACTTGGCCCAAAGAATCTGGAAACCAATACTGCGATTTATGCATGAAAGCAATTTTAAAAATTGCAGATTTTTCTGGATGCTTTAGCAGAAATCGATATTCGATTGGCGTACCGTCCAATGGAACATCATCTCCCTCTATACCCAGCTGATTTCGGCCTAACGTTTTGTACATTTCTCTATCAAATTCTTTCTTCTTATTGATACGAATTGTTTTGCTACCTAATACTGCTGAATCTTTATCCAGTACATAACAAAATAGCACCATTTCGGGTCCAGGACTGATTTTATGCGGCATTATTGTGTTCTGCCAAGTAATAACCCCTTCATGCTTATTTGCAGAAAAAGAAAAACGAAAATCATCGAGCACTAATGAAGGTTTTGGGTTTTTCTTTTCTGCCCTATCGTGTTGCCAATAGAAATAGTGAGTTCCTTTTCCAGATCTATCATTTTCTATATGGCAACTGACACATTGTGCTGTACCCGTTTTTTTTATGGCTATTTCTGGACTAAAATGAAGAACTGCATCAAAATGACAGGGGTAACAGCTCATGTTGTTTACAGTGACTTGATTTACTGTTTGTTTAGAGGGAATACTATCCTCTGATGTTGGAAGATGTTTTAATGCTTTTATTTGCTGCCCATCAGAATGGCAGCTCATACAATCAATACCTGTAGCTCGCCCCTGTTCAATAGAACGAGTGGGAGGACTTGGGTGGTCTATTTTTAGAAGACGTTGTGCGAGAAGGGCTGGCTGATTCAAACTATCATACAATAAAGTCTGATATAGATTTTGAGGGGTGTGGCAACCCAAACAGTCTTCAAAAGATCTATTCACATGTTGCGTGTAAAAATCGCAATTGTATTTTGTGCTATTCACAAAATCTTTATGAGCTGTGATACTTTTAAAGGAGAAAGCATGTGGGCCATTTTTTTCGTTTTCGTATTCACTTTTGTGACAACTAGCACACTTTAAAATCTGTTTTTCTCTAGGTAATTTTTGAAACGCATGTGTTGCAACAAAACCATGATAACTTTGCGTACTTGGCTGATTACACAGTAATAATGGCAGCACTAAAACACACAAAATAGTCACTAAAAAAAGTAAAAAAACAAAGTGTTTTTTGGCAAACATATTATCACAAAGCTAATACTTAATATGAATAATTCTGATCCTATAAAGTGTAGTTTCAATACTTTTGATAAAATAGATTTGTGAGGTGTATTTCCAAGATGCTTGTGAGTATATGTTTTTTGGGATACAGTAACAAGTAATGTTTGAGCTAATTTTATTATCTATGTGATAACACAAACTCTAACCTTACAAAAAAGGAAAGTTCCCTATTGAAATTTCGAGTAATATTTCAAAAAAACACTACTTTTTGATAACCTTTTCCTATCATCGGTTACATACTGTATGGTTGTGTATTTGGCAAGAAAGCGAGCTCGTTGTCGTTATAGTTTCCCTTGTTTAATGCTTTTTCTATCAAGCATACTTTTAAATTTAGCAGTGATAGTGAATTGACTCTTTTACAAATAGGTAAATGAAATAGAACATTACCGCTTTGATTCATTAGATATAAGATAAGTTTGGATGGAACCGATAAAAAAATAAATAGATTTGTTCTCGAAAATACAAAATAAACTATTTTCATTTATGAAAGTAGGGTTATTAAATCACCACACACTATGCAAAGATTTATTTACTGTATTACTGTATTGTTGTTAGTGTTTAGCTCTTGTAATCGTGATAAACATTATACTACTAAAGATAGACAAGAGATACATGTGGAATTACCTGATACAAATGAAATCCCACTAGACAAAACGGGTGAAGCAATTCGGTATGGGCGAGCACTATTTGCGGAAACAGCATATTATCTTGGTCCAGAAGGCAAGGTAATGCAACTGTGCGGTAATAAAATGAACTGTAGAAATTGTCATCTGGATGTAGGCACTCGCCTTTATAGCAACAACCTACTTGAAACATATTTGAAATATCCTCAATATAGGCCTAGAGAGGGCACGGTACTGACCATTGAAGACCGCATAAACAATTGCTTTGAAAGACCAATGAACGGCAAACAACTACCCTATGATTCGAAAGAAATGAGAGCGATGGTGGCTTATGTGCGATGGCTGTGTGAAGGGAAAAAAGCAAGTTATGGCGATGACACAATGCACTTAGGAAAAATTACGCTTTTAGATAGAGCTGCAGATGTAAATAAGGGCAGTACTATTTTTAAAACTAAATGCAGCAAATGTCATGGACTAAACGGACAAGGTGCTATGCAAAAAGACTCTTCCTCTTATATCTACCCTCCGCTTTGGGGACCCAATAGCTATGCCCAAGGTAGCAGCATGCACCGCCTCATTACCGCATCTCGTTTTGTAAAATGGAGTATGCCTTTTCTAGAATTTCGAACGGACCCACAGCTTAGCGATGAAGACGTCTTTGATGTTGTTGCTTTTATCAACTGTGATTCTATTCACCCAAGACCTAATCGGCCATTAGAAAAAGATTGTCCGGATTTGGAAAACAAACCAATTGATTTCCCTAAGGGCCCATTTTTGGATAGCTTTAGTGAGTATCAACATAAATATGGCCCCTATGGTCCAATCAAATTGTTTTATTCTAATCGAAAGGGAATTCAAAGCACCAACCAAAATGTTAAAAAATAAACACATAGAACAGTGTTTACTGCAAGATGGATTTGCCATTGTAGGAAAACTAAACGAAGATGAGCTTGCCCACCTAACAACTTCAATAGACGCTTATTTGCCTGAAACCGCCATAACCGATTTCTATTATAGCTTGCTTACGCATACCCCTGCAGAAAACATCAACATTATGCAAAGCCAAAATGAAATTTTACAAGACTTTTTTTACCATAATTTCAACAATATTCGTACCGTCACAAGTTCTTTTCTTGTTAAGCCGCCTATGCAAAGTGAATTATTTTTGCATCAAGATTGGTGTTACACTAACGAGGTAAAGCACAACGCCTATAATGTTTGGATTCCCCTTCAAGATGTAGATATTCACAATGGAGCACTTTTCTTTCTTCCAGGTAGCCATAACTGGTTTCAAAACTTTCGATCGGGTGCATATGACACAGCACGCATAAGTTCTGCAAACCCAGATATTGCCAAAAAAGTGGTCACTGTTTCATTAAAAAAAGGGGAGGTCATACTTTTTCATCCCGCTTTGTTTCATGGATCGCACCCTAACAGAACAAAGCAATACCGAGTTATTGCCGCTACAACCGTTATGGATAAAGATGCCCCGTTTTTATACTACCACGCAAAAAATACAGGTTTCACGAATGTATACTCACTTCCCGATTCGTATTTTGTAACAAATCTTGCACCACTTACCATTGGACAACAGCCAGAAGCCACAATTATTGAAACATTACCTTACCACCATACTTTAATCACAGTAGACCTGGTTGTGCAAAAACTAAACTTAACACTTCAAGACCAATAAAAAAGCTCTTCTCCATCTTTCGAAAAATTTAAGAACCCTCCAAAAGTAATGCGAGGCGATAATCCTGTAATATTTTCTACACGATGCCAAATAGGTCCTCCAGAAAAAACCAAAATATCGCCAGGTTGTGGTTTTACCGCAAAACTTTTGAGTGCATCTACATAAATTTTATTGCCTGCGTCATCAATCACAAACTCATTGTTTTCAGGGCTTTCTTTCCGCTTCACGTTTTCCCAAAGCATATCATATAAAGTGAGTTCGCCTCCAGATTCTGACTGTTGCAATACAACAAAATAGCTCAACTGTCCGTCCATTTCGATATCGTTTTTTATAAGCGAATAAAAAAACATCGACTGTGCTTGAAAGAGGTTTCCACAATGCACATGCAGTCCACCCATGGATGGATAAAACATACGAAAAGTACCTGGAGCAACTGCTTTCCCCTTGACTTTATTAATCGGAATACTCACTTTAAAATCGCTCCCCACTTCTACAAAGAAACGAGCTAATCGATCGAGCAACGTTGCAACGGGTAGGTAATTTTGGCTGCATACATCTAGCTTTGCCAATTGCGAATAATAACTATCCAGGCGTTCGGCTGTATCGGTAATAATAGCGAATGGGGAAGGAAAAATTTTACCAGAGGGCGTAGGCATTAAATCATCCTCGTGCATGGTAGACAAAAACGACTTAACCGCTTCTACCTCCGATGGCTGAAACACATTTTTCATGATAAACCCATCGAGATTGCCTGCTTTTAAGTCCTTAACTAAATGCGAACATTGGTCAATTTCGGAATAATTATACTCTTGGAAATTAAAAAAAATTTCTTCCCCGTAAATTCTGTGTATTTCGTTCATGTTCTAGTGACATTTAACATCTAATTATAGCTGATTTATATCAGTATTTAAATTGAAAGTTACTTATTTTTTTTCTGAACAATTAATATTGTAACTTGTGTGAGTTTATTGTTAAAGTTGTATGCAATCACTAAAAAAAATGTTTAACAATTCTATTACTCAAGCCGAATTCGACAAAAACGGCTTTGTGAAACTTCCGCTACTCAACCATGAGGAAGTGAGAACGCTTGTTGCCTGCTATGAAAAAAACAGGGAGGCGCACGTTGCTAGTGGACAACTACATCATACCACGACCGATACAAAGAACAATACAGTAATTCTAGAGGTCGACCAACAGATCAAGACTACTATTGGCAAAGCATTGGAGCGCCATATGAAAAATTTTGACGCATTAGTGGGCTGTTTCCATATTAAAGAAAGCGGAAATGGATCGGCCACAGGAATACATCAAGACCCATCCTTTGTTGACGAACAGCAGTTTAGCAGTGCAAACGTATGGGTAGCTTTGCATGACATAGATAGCACCAATGGAAATCTTTATTTTGTGAAAGGATCCCATAAAGTTTCTTCTGCCCTCCGAACTGTACCAGAATGTCCAGTTTATTATAGAACCTACTCCAATAAATTGCGTGAAATAGCTACCGAACTACCCATGAAAGCAGGGGAGGCAGTTGTTTTTTCGAATGCAACTATTCACGGGGCTACCGATAATCAGTCAAATAGACACAGGCTTGCAGCAACCTTATTGGTTTGTTCATCAAATGCGCAATGGCAAATTTATTTTAAAGATATGTCGAAAAAAGAAAAGGCGATCGAATGTTATGCGCTCAATTTAGACGTCTTTATGGATATGCAAAAAACCGGCAAGCCAAATGAAATGTTTCGCATTAGTGAGTTCGACTATGTTTTTCCCAATATTTCAGAAGAAGAATTTTATCAGAAAGCTGCTTTCCCCCTTCCACCAGCAAAATCTCTATCGTGGTTCTCTTCGTTTATAAAATCATTTCAAAAATTTGAAAACACTGTTTAAATCTACCATATTACAACGTAAATTTGAGCAAGACGGCTTCGTGAAAATACACCTGTTGAATCCTGCTGAGGTGCATGAGTTAGTGAACGCCTATACTCCGTTTCGTGCAGCACACGAAAAAATAAATTTACCCTATATTACAACAAGCCATTCTAGCGACCCTACCCTTATAACTGCTGTAGATGAGGCCTTGCAAAAAATTATTGCACCAGCAATTGATAAGCATCTGACCAATTATGAGCTATTGTTTGGCAATTTTTTAGTGAAGATGCCTTTGCCAAATTCAGCAACAGATCCACACCAAGATATCACCTTTGTAGATGAAGAACAACATCTATCGGTAAACATTTGGATTGCGCTTGAAGATATAAACAAGCAAAATGGTGGCATGTATTTTCTTCCTGGCAGCCATAACTTTATGCCAAATATACGACCAACACACGATTATGTTTGGCCATATGAAAACGTAAAATCGTTGATTAAAAAAAAGGCAATTGCCTTTTCAGCTAAAGCAGGCGATGCGTTTATTTTCAATCATGCGATTATACATGGGTCGTTTGCGAACTTATCATCAAAATATAGACTAGCAGCTGTGGTGGCCGCATACACAAAAGAGGCACCTTTGATACACTATTTTTTACCCAAAAACAGTGTTCATCAGTTGAAGAAATTCAGCATGACAAAGGAGGCATATCTTTACTTTGAAAAAGAAAAGCCACCGCGCAAAGGCACCTATGTAGAAGACCAATTTTTCTCATCTACAACAGTTACACCACAGCTTTTTGAACTATTTATGACGCAACACAAACACTCATTTTTAAGCCGTTTAAAACAATTATTTAGTTAAAAACAATGCCGAAGCCTGCTATTTTTAAAGATGAAGAATTGCAACGAAAATTCGATGAAGACGGATTCGTTTCCTTTAGCATGTTTTCCGCGGAGCAAGTACAGCGCATTCATGCATTTTATTTGCGTACGCAAGTCGCACATGAAACAATAGCCGAATCGAAAAAATTTCATGCTACTAACGAGACGAACAATGCCGATTTGATCGGAGAAAGTGACCAGTTTATAAAGTCTGTTTTCATGGAAGAGGTGGATAAACATTTTACAGATTACCAAGTTATTGCAGCCAATTATTTAGTGAAACAACCACATCTCGAATCGGAATTGGGGCCGCATCAAGATTTAAGATTTGTAGATGAAGAACAATTTTACTCACTTAATATTTGGATGGCCACAACGAATACGACCAAAGAAAATGGCAGCTTACGATTTATCAGAGGTAGTCATTTATGGGCAGATACTATACGTACACTGCCTTCATATCCATGGAAATACAGAGAAGTAATAACTTACCTCAACAACCTTTTTACTGATGTTGAAACAAAAATCGGAGATTGTGTTGTAATAAATCATGCCTGTATTCATAGCTCTTACCCAAATCTTTCTTCTACTGTTCGGGTTGCAGCCATTATGGCTATAATTCCAAAAACGGCAGAGATTAAGCATTATTTTTTACCAGAGGGCAATCCTGAAAACGAGGTAGAAGAATATAATATGACACTGTCTGATTTCATTGAGCTAAAGGTTGGACATCGACCTCAACATGCACAGCTCATAAGAACATTCAAGTATGATTTTTCGCCAATTGAGCACAACTGCTTCCAGCAGCTTTCTCAACCTTTAAACAATAGAGTTTCAACGATTACAACATATGCACACATCAAACAAAAAATATCAGCCTTTCTTAGATTCGCTTGATCGATTAGGATTTTGCACGCTTAGGGTATTTGACGATACCCCAATTCAACAATTGCGAGATCTCTATTCCGAGCATTTCGAGCAACAACCTATAAATGAGATGTACGCCTCGCACAATTCCAATCCTGCAGAAAAAGGAATTGCAATTAGTAATGCCATCCAGACAATTGTGGGTGATAAATTACAAACACTACTGCCTGACTACAACTATTTCATTGGCCATTTTATGGTAAAAGGCGCTCGCGTTGATAAGGAATTTTCGTTACATCAAGATTGGAATATTGTAGACGAAACAAAACATAAAAGCTATCAAATTTGGATTCCACTTCAATTAACAACAACTGTGAACGGGGGTATGTTTGTTGTGCCTGGTAGTCACAAATTTTTCAACAATTTTCGCTCGGGCAGCTATAGTATTCCAGTTGTTCCATATTGCAATGAGATTAAAGCTATCTGCACCGATATAAATGTTCCTGCAGGGAACATTCTAATCTATCACAATGGCCTATTTCATGCTTCGCACCCCAACAATACCGATGAAATCCGTATTGCAGTAATCGTTAATTTTGTAGAGAAAAATGCACCTACTTATTTTTTTCAGAAAAACGCAGAGCAAAAAACTACAGACTTATACCCAATTACCGGAGAGGTTTTGTTGAGCCATCTTCCACTATTGGAAAAAGGCATTGTGCCTTTAACAATAGAAAAAACAGGGATAACACATTTGTCGCCAACAGACAATAATACCATTACTGGCAAAACACTTCGAAAGCATTACCAGATGGCCTTTTGGGGTTGTAGAGCAGTACATGTCAAACAATTGCACATTGCGACCAATCGCTTTTTTGAAAACGAACTTAACCGGGAAGGATATACTATTGTTGATTTACTCAGCACTTCAGAATTAAAACTATTCCAAGACCACTATGCTCAACATTTCGGTGGCATCGATAAATTGCCTGGCAAATTCACCACCTTACAACATACCGATTCCTCAACAAAATTAACCATTCACCAATTTATCAGCGCTAACGTGCAGCCAGCGCTCAATCGTTATTTTTCGAATTACAACATTCCTGTTTCGCAATATTACACCAAAAAAGCGCTAACCTCGGGCGATATAGATTTACATGCTGACAGCACTCTATTGCTTAACCATCAACTAGAGCCCCATTATGCCATTTGGGTACCGCTTGTTGATGTGAATGAACAAAATGGTTGCCTAACAGTAATACCCAAAAGCCATAGTATGCAGCAAACAATTTATGGAGGATCTTTCTCTGGTTGTCATGAAAAACACAGGGAATGGCTCCGTCAATTTGAAGTCCCTGTTCGCCTCAAAGCTGGCCAAGCTATTGTATTTGACAATAATTTATTACACAACTCTACAGCCAATCTAACGCTTAACGATAGAATATGCTTTACCTTTCGTATGATTCACACCTCATCCGATCTTTATAGTTTTATCTGTGAGGATAAAGAGATTAATTCACTTTCTGTTTATTTGGAAAATGAAAACTATTACATGGATGAACATTGGAATGGAGAGGGATTATATCGTGGTGGGAAATTTATAGGAAGTATGAAAAATGGCATTGTTTCGCTTTCTATAGAGGACTATATTGATGCTGGTATAAATGAATTATAAGACAATATGAAAAACACTATTGCACTTAGCGTAAACAACATTACTAAACAATATATAATTCCAGATGTTGAAAACAGGAAGAAAAACACATTCTATGCACTTAAGGATATATCATTTACTGTAGAGCGGGGGGATGTAGTGAGTATTATTGGCAATAATGGCTCAGGAAAAACAACATTGCTAAAAATATTAAGTGGAATTACCAAACCTAGCTCAGGTGAAATTTATCTTTATGGCTCTACCACTTCCATTTTAGATATTGGCAGTAATTTTCATCCCGATTTAACAGGCGCTGAAAATGTTCGCCTCCAGCTCAAATACTTCAAAAAGAGCAAAGCAGAAATAGAAACTGCTTCGCAAAATATTCTAGACTTCAGTGAAATAGGGGAATTCTATTATCGCCCAGTAAAACATTATTCAAATGGCATGTTTTTAAGGCTTGCGTTCTCTCTTGCTTTCCATTCCTATGCAGATATAATGATTTTGGATGAAGTCCTTTCGGTAGGTGATGAAGGATTCCGATTAAAATGTCAGGAATTGCTGAAAACTTTGTCAGCTTCAGGTAGAACTATCATTTTTGTTTCCCACAACAGAACTGAAATTCTAGAATTGAGCAACAAATGTTTATGGATTGAAAAAGGTGAACTAAAAAAAACAGGGCAACCAGCAGCACTATTAGGCGAATATTTCATACGGCAGAAAGATAATTTTGACGGTAAAAAGGAAATGGTAGAGATTAAAAGCACAGATCTCAATAAACTTGGGACAGTTGATTTACAGTGGAATAAAGCTAACTGTCCCCAAAATAAATTCATTGCGATAAAGGCAATCTCTATTCTTAACTTAAAACGAACGAGCGAAAAACTTATTAATACAGATCCCATAGAGATCATTTTAAAACTTGAAAAAAAAATTCAAGGTGCAAAAATTGGCATAACATTTTTTGTTGAAAATATATTCTATCAGCCAGTACTAGTAGGACATTTGCTCAACAATACCGAAGGCAGGGACTTAAGTGAACAGTTTAAAGAGTATATAGGGGAGATAAAAGTGGATTGTCGTATTCCAGAACACTTCCTCATTCCGGGAAAGTATTATATGCATTTACGATTGGGTGTGGAAGAAAATGAGTGGAATAACGAATCAAAAGAACTTATTCGTTTTTCAGAGGAACTTAGCTTTATTATCCATCCACAATCTGATTACATAGATCTTATTGGCGATATAAATAAAGGCTCTGTAAGACCAAAACTAGAATGGAACATTTATAAAGTCCCATCATTAGGTTGAAATCCGTTAGCTTGAAGATCTTAACATGCCAAATTCCCGCATTACACAAAATGCCCTTTTAGAAAACTAATAAAACGCCCACCAAGACTCAGGTGAGTTTTCCCATAGTTTTCAAGATGATAATCAATGTATTTGATTGTTTCAATAGGTAAATATTCAACAGGTTTTCCTATTCGAGGCCGTTCCCAATTGTCATATTCCAAATAAAAATTAAGGTCGTCCACAATGTATTTCTCAATTTCATTAGCTCCTGTAGGTACACAGTAATGAACTACCTCAACATCTTTTGGCACCATAGACATATTTATGGCTGGTCGAACCACGCCAGAAAAATTAGCTAGAGAAAAATGCAACAGTGCATGATCAAAAATAATTGCGTCACCTGCTTTTAAACATATTAGTTTGCCATATTTTTTCACCCAAACTCTGTCTCTCTTAAAATTGTTTTGTTGTATTCGTGGACCTCGAATCAAATTCGTAAAAACATGAGACTCGTCAATTACACCAAAACATCCATTTTGTTTGTTAGTATCAACTAATGGGATCCATGCTGAAATGGATCGAAATTTAGTTTCATCAACATAAGTCCAATCGGCATGCATTTGAAGAAAATTATTTGTGTCTGCACTTTTCACCATCATATTAGCAAAAACGGGAACATAGTTATTGAGAAGCGGCAGTAAATTTGGGTAAACAATTTCGATAATTTTTTCTTGAATAGTCTTTTTATAATTAACGTTTATGCTAAAATGAGAAGTATGAAAAGATTGAGTAATCTCGTTTGAAAACTTAGAATAGGTATCTCTTATCTGTTTAATTTCACTAGGATTAAGAATGCTTGGTATGATAACATACCCATATCTAGAAAATTGTTTCTGCCAATCTTTATTCTTGAATATCTCGTTCATATATAATGAAATTTTTATAGCGTGGAGAGAAATTTTTGAACAAACTCTATTTTATGCTCCTCCATATATGCATACATTGGCAAGGATATAATTTGATTCTGGTAAGTTCGAGCATTTGGAAAATCCTCTGTGCTACTAAATGGCTTGAGGTCACTAAGAATATAGGGGTAATGAATCATACAACTTATATGATTTGCTTCAAATTCTCGTACAACTTCCGCTCGCCTTGAAGATTTTACAACATAGAGATGATATACATGATAAAACCCCGTTTTTTCTACTGGAGTTATTAATGTGGATTTTGCCAACTTTTTTGTATACATGTGTGCTAACCTCCTACGAGAAACATTCCATTCGTCTAGATATTTGAGTTTAACATCCAAAATTGCCGCCTGAATAGCATCAAGTCTACTGTTTCGACCAATATATGCAATTTCATTTTTTGAAATTTGGCCACAATTAGCGATAAATTTAACTCGTTCGGCAAACACCTTTTCGTTTGTTAATACTGCTCCTGCATCACCAAATGCACCAAGATTTTTGCTCGGATAAAAACTGAAACAACTCAAAAGTCCAAATGAGCCTACTTTTTTCCCTTTGTACATTGCACCATGGGCTTGTGCACAATCTTCAATGATTATAATATTGTGCTTTTGAGCAATAGCCATAATCTCGTCCATTTGGCAGGGATGTCCGTATAGGTGAACAACTATAATTGCTTTTGTTTTTGATGTTATTTTCTGACTAATACTAGCCGGATTAATCGTATACTCTTCAATAAGAGTATCTGCAAATACCACTTTTGCGCCCAAACGATGAACAGCACTCGCAGTAGATACCCATGAATGTACCGGAACAATAACCTCATCATTCTGACTTAAACCAAGCACTTCAAGTGCCAACTCGAGTGCATCAGTGCCATTTGCACAACCAATAGCGTATTTTACTCCAATATAATTCGCGAAATTTTCTTCAAATTTTTCAACTACATTACTTCGTATAAAATCTTTACTATCTATTACCCTTTTGATGGCATAATTGACTTCATCCATAATTGGTATGTGGATAGGATTTAAATCAACAAAAGGTACTGACATTTAGAAAAGATGTTTTAATTTGTAAAATAGAAAAAATCTGTGATCTCTTGTTATTTTATTGTATTAGCCTATGTTAAGCGTTAGCGGATTTCAAAAAAACATCAACTATCAGCAATGTACTAGATGCATCTGTGACAATACTATTCCAGGTATAGCTTTTGATAACAATGGCGAATGTACGCTATGCAAATTGCACGATAAATTTGTTGCTACTTTCCCTAATGATGAGCGCGGAGAAAAAATATTGAAAAAGAAATTTGCCGCAATAAAAAAAGATGGTTCAAATAAAAAATACGACTGTGTTATTGGAATTAGTGGTGGAAGGGACAGTATTTATCTTCTATATCTAGCCGTTACAAAATGGAATTTAAGACCGCTTGCCGTGCATTTCAATGATGGGTTCGACAATCCAGTTGCTGGAGAAAACATGCTTAAAGCCGTCAGAAAATTAAATGTAGAATTACGCACTATTACTTCAGATTTTAGAGAATGTAAAGATTTGAAAATTACTGATCTAAAAGCCTCTACTCCGCTCTTAAATAATGGAACCGATGTGGGTATTGGTGCTGCGCTCTATTCTGTAGCCTATAAAGAAAAAGTAAAACACATCCTTTTCGGACAAAGTTTTCGTACCGAAGGTATCCGCCCGCTTGCCTGGGCCTACTTTGATGGAGATCATTTACGTGCAATTCAAAAACAATTCGGCTCTATTCAATTAAGAAAATGGAAACCAAATGAAGCTGGTTATAATTTAGGAATAAAGGAGATGTTTTTTTACACTGTACTTAATGGAATACGAGTACACTCTCCACTATACAATTATCCCTACTCTCGTGAAGAATCGGGTGAAATTTTATCTCGCGAATTAGATTGGGTTTATCCGGGAGCACATTATTTTGACGATTTGTATTGGGCTCTTATTACTTATATACATCGCACAAAATTTAATATTAATTTCCGACTCATTGAATACTCTGCATTGATTAGAAGCGGGCAGTTTCATCGTGATATCGCACTTCAAAAATCGTTGCAACCTTATCAAATTGAGGACCCGAAAATTATTTCTCTCTGTATCAAACGACTTGGCATAACACAAGAAGAATTCGACAATTACCTTCAGTTACCTCCTAAAAATTGGTGGGATTACCCAAACAGTTATCGTTGGATGAAATTCGCTCAATTTCCAGTTTGGATTTTGACAAAGCTGGGTATCTTTACACAAGTGGTCTACGATAAGTATTTCACCTTAAAATTTCGTTGAAAATGCGTATAGGAATGGCGCAACTTTTAGTAGAAGGCGGAGAACCGGAACGCAATCTTGAACGAGCCGAAAAGTTAATCCTCCAAGGAAAGCGGGAAGGGTGCGACCTAATGTTATTACCTGAAACACTTGACTTTGCTTGGACACATCCCTCTGCACTAAATGAGGCAGCACCAATTCCTGGACTATATTCCGATTTTTTTTGCCATCTAGCAGCTCATCATAATGTTTGGCTTTGCCTGGGATTAACGGAGAAATTAGGCAGCAAGAATTATAATACGGCATTACTTATTGACTCGACAGGTAAAATCGTTTTGAAATATGCTAAAATAAACCTACTGGAAGTTGAATTTCCCTATTATGAGGTAGGCCAGAAGCTAGAAGTAGCAAACACTCCGTTTGGTAAAATAGGATTAAATATATGTGCAGATAATTATATTGATTCTATTTACAATGGTCATATGTTGGCTAGAATGGGAGCTCAACTTATTCTTTCGCCATCTTCGTGGACAGTTGATCACTTTGTTACAGAAGAAATGGACCCTTATAAAACGAAATGGATTGAACCCCTTTCTATCATTGCAAAAAAATATCAAATACCAGTACTAAGCACAACGAGTGTGGGCTATATTGTAGGCGGGCCCTATGAAGGAAAAAAAATGGTAGGTTGCTCTTTAGCTGTTAACGAAACAGGCATATTAGCGCAAGGAGAATTCAATGAATTTGCAGGAGACTTAAAAGTTGTAGATATAACCATTCCATCACCAACCAAAAAAGGAACTCAGTTTTCAGGATTGTAACGATGTATATTTTAGGCATAAATGGAGGATTTAGACAAGGCTATCAAGATGTAAGCGCGTGTTTGATTCACAATGGCAAAGTAATTGCAGCCATTGAAGAAGAGCGAATAAGTAGAGTTAAGTTTTCCGCTGGTAAACTTCCATATTCGGCTATTGTTGAAGTATTGAAAATAGGCAATATTACTATACAGGATATTGGAACAGTTGCTTTTCACGGATCAACCTGGGGGCAAGACTTTGACAAGAAAATCGAAACCTATTTCAAAAATTTTTTCGGCTACTCACCCCCAATAAAAAGATATCATCACCACGATTGTCATGCTGCGGGAAGCTTTTTTAGTTCAGGATTTGATGAGGCCCTCCTCATTACTTTGGATAATTCTGGTGATGGTGTTTCAGTTCAAATCGCTATTGGCAAAAAAAATAAAATTGAAGTCATTAAACGTTATGACCGCCCGCAAAGTCTTGGACTTTTTTATTCATTAATCACTCAATATTGCGGATTCACTAAAGATAGTGAAGAATACAAACTCATGGGATTAGCTGCATTTGGCGACAAAACTAAGTTTGATTTTTCGTGGTTATTGCCTTACGCCAATGGAGAATTTCAACTGAATACCGCATATATAGAAGTACCAGCTCCTCTGGCGCCTTCATTGCATCGAGATGAAATGAATTTCAACCAATTGTTTATTGATAAAATAGGAAAAGAAAAACGTATACCGGGAACAACCATTACCCAGTTTTACAAAGATGTAGCCGCTTCAGCTCAATTTCATTTGGAAGCAACGGTATTGCATCTCACCCAACACTACATTCAACACACAGGAATTCGTAATGTTTGTTTGAGTGGGGGTGTCAGCTTAAACTGTTTGATGAATCAAAAGATAATGAATGCGAGTGTTGTAGACAATATTTTTATTCAACCTGCTGCTTCCGATGCCGGTATATCGATGGGTGCGGCTTGGTTAGCTGGATTAGAGTCAAAGCTTAATCCTGTTACACCTAACAATACCTTTTTAGGGAACGAGTTTTCAGCAGAATCGATTCAAGAAACACTTCAAATCTGCCAAGTGAACTTTACAAAACCAGTGGATATTGTTGAATCTGCGGCTAAAGACTTAGCTGAAGGCAAGGTAATTGCTTGGTTTCAGGGAAAAATGGAGTTTGGCCCTAGAGCTTTAGGAAACAGGAGTATTTTAGCCAATCCGTGTTTACCAGAAATGCAAAAAATCGTCAATCAAAAGATAAAATTTAGAGAATCGTTTCGACCCTTCGGTGCTTCAGTTTTAGAACAAGACATCAATCTATTTTTTCAAGGAAAAGCAAAGAAAGCCCCTTATATGACACTTGTATATCAAGTTGCGCAAAACATAATACAAAAAATTCCGGCCGTTGTTCATGCCGATGAAACATGTAGAATTCAAACTGTTTGCGAATCAGACAACCCCCTTTACTTTGGATTACTTTCAGCATTTAAAAAACTAACCGGCTATGGTGTTCTACTAAACACTAGCTTTAATCTCAACCACGAACCCATTGTGAATACCCCAAGAGAGGCAATAGCATCTTTCTATTCCAGCGGATTAGACATGCTCTATCTTGGGAATTTTAGAATAGAAAAATTATCGCCTAGTGCTTAAATTTTGAAGTAACCCTGCCGCTTCTTGGTTACCTGGGTCAACTTCCAATGCTTTTTTTAAATAATATGACACACTATCCATTATACCTAGTGTGTAAAAAGCTTTAGCAATGCTTATGTGTGCTTGAGGATTAGAAGGGATTTTGACCATAGCTTCTTTGTTTACAATAATCGATTTGTAGTATTCCTTTTGCAGAAAATACATATAACTAACCTTATCGTAGCCTACATATTGAGTTGGGAAGATTTCGATTAGCTTTTCATAACGAATCCTTGCTGAGTCTAGTTGTCCTTTTTGAAAGTAAATATCACCTGCAGCAGTAAATGCATCAGCAAATGTAGTATTCATTTTTGTGGCCCTTTCATAATATACTAATGCGCTATCCGGCAAATTCAAAATGGTATAAACCCTACCAATATCAAAAGTTGCGTTAAAGAATGCAGGATAAATTTCTACTGCTCTTTTGAAGTGGCCTAAAGCTTCCTGTCGAAGGGCAAGTTGAGTTGCTAAATTAGTACTATCATAAGAGGATTTCATCAAACGAAGCCCTAAAAGATTATGAGCTTGGGTTGACGTAGAAACATATTGGATATCGTGTCTGGCAAGTGTAAGATAATCTTTCCATTGCCTGTTTCGGGAAAACGAAAGAAGTGAATAAGCAATAAAAATAAAGCCAAAAATATAGCGAAAAAATCCGGCAGGAATCGGCATCAGTTTTGGTGTTTTTAAATCTATTTTGAAAGCTACAAACAGTATCGCTACCAAAACAATTAACCATCCAATTGAAGGTATTAGTAAGAAACGATCGGCCACCATCCCGGGAACGGGTTGGAAGTAGTTTGAGAATGTTGCCAATGAAATCAGATAGAACAATATTCCAAAACAAATTAGCCTGTTTTTCCAAAACAAAAATCCTCCTACAGTAATAATTATCAAATACAAAATTAAAGCGAGTAACGGAATTGCATCCATTACATCCAACGGAGTGATGAAACTGTATCCATAATAAAAAGAAAGTGGGTAGGGAATAGCAACAGTTTTTAAGTAATGCAACAAGATCACTAACGATGTTCCGGCTTTAACTCTTTGAGGTGTTTTTACGAAATCAATGCTATTCTCTGCAAAGTCGATGGGTCTATTCGTTACTTGAGAAATAACTTTAGGGTTAATGTCACCAATTATTTTTACTGTTTTTTCTACCATTTCATATCTTTCTTTTTGTTGAGGATGCTGAACAATAGAAAGAAAAACAACCATAACTAATATACCTTTTGCAAGAATCCAATGATATCTTTTAAAGACAATTGAAAGAGTTAACGCAACCGTTGAGAAAAAAACAAGTTGATTAAAGATAAACTTGAACTTATCAGTAGAGAGTTCTCCTAAACCTGAAGTAAAAAAAACAAAAATATCGCCTAAAGCATATGCTACTAAACCTATCCAGCCATACTTAAATCTAAAAAGAAGCATAAATACAATAAACAAGATTGGTTTTAATGCCTCAAAACTCATAGCATAAATCGGGCTATAAAAGCTTGTAATAATAGTAACAATAATTGCTATAAGGCTTGGGACAATCAAAACTCGATTGCCATAAATTAAATTATAGGTAATAGGAATGATAAGAAAATCTATAAATTCTTTGTGATCGAAATAACCGAAATGATATGATCTAAACAGAATAAAGACATAAATGGAGCAGGTACTGAGCAATACCACAAATTCATCTTTCCAAAACAGCAACAACACACAAATAGCCACTACTAAGCATTGCAAATAATATAGACTGTGGAGCGTAGATACAATAAACAGGACATTCAAAAAAATAAACAAAAAAGATTTTTTAAGAGTGGCTATATTAAAACCATCTTTGAAGAGGTCGTTAGTTGTGCTTTTAGGCAAGTCATTTACATTATCAAGAGAATATTTTTTTCTATCGAATAACCAGCTAAACATTTTAGCAACCATGGTACTCACCTGATGGAAGTGTTTAATAAAGAAAAAGATTATAGTTAAGCCTGCACCAAAGAGAACAATACCTATTTTGATGAAAATATTGCTCGTGTCGGCAAAAGTAACAACAACGATTAATAAGGAGGTAACAACAAAAAGGAAAGGGATAAAACTAAATTCTACAAAAAATAATATAGCTAGAGGAATGAGTATTGCAAAAGACAAAAATGTTATTTTGCTCATTAACGACAAAACAAAAAATAGGAGCACTACTATTAGCAAATGCCACTTCTTGTCACGAAAACTCTTTACCGCAAAATATAAACTCAACAGACTAAACATCAACCCAAAAATTTCGTCCCTATTTTTAATACTACAAACAACCTCTGTATGTGCCGGATGCGCAACAAAAAGAAGAGTGATTGCTATAGCAATTAGCGGAGAATAATTTTGAAATAATATTCGAAGAACACGAAACAATATCACACATGTAAGTGAATAGAGTATGACATTCCAAAAATGACTCCAATGTGGATTATCACCAAAAATATCATGTTCTATAGCGAAAGAGGTCAATACCACAGGCCTGTATTCGTAAGAATAACCCGATTCGTCTTGATAATAGGGTGATGCAAAAATTTCGGAAATTGCTGATATTCCTTTGGACGTCAGGCGATGATTAATTGTTACCAACTCATCATCCAAATTATATTCATTTGGAATACTATTCGCATACAACAAAAAAGAAAAGGCAAAAATCAAGAAATCAAGAAAATACTTCCGCTCCCATATAGGAGTAGCTACTGCTGAATTGCCTGAGCCCAACTTTGCACTTGTATTAATATGTTTTTTATTTGCCTTCACTATTCAATATTCTCAAATATAGAAAATCGAGGTTATTAAATCACCTCCTCAAAAAATTCAGCCAAAAACTTTGTTATTTTTAAAGTCAAACAGGATTTTACAGCGTAATTTTTTCATCAAATGATTCAACTTCTCATTCTTATTCTTGGGTTATCCCTTTTGCTTTCACTAGGTGTAATTATTTACTTGTTGAAAAAACAAAGTAGTGCGGTGAATGCGACTTTAAATGCAGTAAGCCTTTCTAACCATTTGAGCACGAATCATTCAAAAATTGTTGGCGATTTTTACAACGAAACCACCGATAAGTTCTTGGGTGTTTATGGCGAGGTGATTCAAGCGTTTCGCACAAAGAATGTAAGTGACTATTTAGACTATACCATTGAAAGTGCTGAGCTAAAAGACGGACAAACGATACTCGATGCCGGTTGTGGTGTGGGCGGTCCCGCAAGTTATTTTGCTTCAAAATTGAATATTGACGTACAAGGCTTAACTATTTCCGAGGTTCAAGTCGAAAAATCAAAAACTGTTATCAGTTCCAAATCACTTAAAGGCAATGTTACCATTCAACAAGGCGACTACCATCAAATGCTCAGTCTCTATGGCGCAAATCGCTTTGACAGAATTTTATTCCTCGAATCGTTTGGGCATTCTACCCATCAAATTCAACTTATAGAAAGTGCTTATGCGTGTTTGAAGCCTGGTGGCATTTTATACATCAAAGATTTATTTAAGCGAGAACATCCCAATGCAGAGGATGGGGCAAAAATTGATGCAATTATTGCTGAAATCAACAAAGCCTATTGTTACAACGTTGCTGATTTTAGTGTTATTATGCAAACCATTCGAAGATTAAATTTCTTGTTGCTTTCTGTAAAAACACCTGAGGTAAAAACAGAAGAATTTGAACACTTGACGATCTCTAACGATTTTCAGAACTTATTCGATATTGCCAAAATTGTAAGCTGGGAGAACTATGTTTTCCCAATAGATTTTTACGAAGTGAAAGTGATGAAACCTCCCTTTGATGTGAATATAGAAAAGCACCTCTACTTTTTAAATCGCCCAAACAGCTAAAGCGAAATGTCGGTAGCAAAGCCATTTAGAGCAGAAGATTGGTGGATTGGCAAAGCTTCTTTGTTGATTGGCTTGGTTTACCTTTTCACGATTTATTTTCAAATTCCTTTTGAGCACTTTGGATTGTGGGCCATGTGTTCGCTCGTTACCATCATCGGCTTCGCATCACTTGGCTATTTACTCAACGATTTTTTCGACCAAGACAAAGACAGACTTGCAGGCAAAAAAAACTTCCTGCTCAACAAAACTACAATTCAAAAATCGGTCTATTTCGGCATCGCTTTGTTGATGTTGTTTACACCTTGGTACTATTTACCCTTCGATACGTTCACTATCGTGCTTATTGTATTGCAGCTCTCATTATTTCTATCCTATTCTATGCCGGGTATTCGTTTAAAAGAACGCGGATTACTTGGCTTGATTACTGATGCCCTTTATGCCCACAGCATTCCCGCTGTTATGGCAGTACATACCTATACATTAATTTCGGACAAACCCGCTGATGGTGTATGGGTAGCTCTTTTATTTGCGTGGCAGTTTTGTGTTGGCCTACGGAACATTCTTTTGCACCAACTAAACGATAGTGATGCCGACCAATTAAGTAACACGAAAACCTTTACGAACAAATATGGAGTTCCTATTACAAATTCCTTTCTTAACGGGTTACGATCAACGGAATTAGTCCTCTTATTGGTACTTGTATCCATGCTGTGCATACAAAATCAATGGTTCTTTGTTGCAGTAGTTGGAATAGTGCTGTCGCTTTTGCTTTTCCTAAGCATGGACAAGCTCAATGGCTATCGATTCTATTTTCCTAATCTTTTATATGATCATCTCTTGCCACTTTCTTTCATCATTATTTTGTGCATCAGCGACATACGTTTTCTACTATTATTCCCCATCCAATTACTTCTTTTTTCCGGAAAGTGGTTGTATGCACTCCTTGAAAGTTTTGAATTACAACATAGCTTGAATGCAATAAAAAATGGATGTTACCGTGTTTTCCATAGCATTTTTGCCGGCATCAAATTAGGCGTAAATTGGTTGGTATATCTTTTGTTTAAAGTAGTTGGCGTTGACCTAATAAAAGAAAAAACAGATGCAAAAGGTTATATTTTACGACAATTAAACAAGGGAAAATAGTGTGTGGTATAATTGGACAAATCGCTAAATCTATCATTGAACAGAATCAATTCTGTTTGAAAAGAGACACGCTTCACCATAGAGGCCCCGATGGTAAAGGAGCAGTATTTCTTCAAAACAACACTATAGCCTTAGGGCATACACGCTTATCGTTTTTCGATCTCAGCGAAAACGGACATCAACCCATGTGTGATAACCGGAATGAAATCTGGATCACTTATAATGGAGAAATTTACAACTTCAAAGAACTGAAAGAGGTTCTCCTCCAATTGGGATGTACCTTTCACACCCAAACCGACACAGAGGTTATTATTGAAGGCTACAAAGTTTGGGGCATTGCCGTTCTCCAAAAGCTTAAAGGCATGTTCGCCATGGGTTTACTGGACTTACAGCAACAAAAACTTTTCTTAGTACGCGATCGTTTCGGCATTAAACCCTTGTATTACTCGGCTGCTTATGGCGAATTTATTTTTGCTTCAGAGCTAAAAGCTATCGTGAAACACAGCAACCATCAATATCAGGTAGACTTCTCTTCTTTTGCCGATTATTTCACTTATCGCTATATCCCTTCACCAAAAACAATTTGGCAGAACGTTGCCAAGCTGCCACCGGCACATTATTTAGAATACAATATTCGTTCCGCTACTTATTCTATTCACGAATACTGGAAAATCGACTATCAAAAAAGAAAAATAGAGAAAGAAGAGCTAGCGTTCCTGTATGGCCAACAACTTGAACAGTCTGTTTTACAACACTCAAGAGCTGACGTACCTGTGGGGAGTTTTTTGAGTGGTGGCTACGACAGCTCAGCCATTGCTTACTTATTAGCGAAGAACAATTATTTGCCGCAAACATTTTCTATTGGTTTTAATAATTGGGAAAAGAGTGAAGACCAATATGCTGCAGTAGTAGCTGAAAAATTTGGATTAAATCATCATCCGCTAATGGTGTCCGAAAACGATTTGGATTTGGCGAATATTATGCCGGATGTGTACGATGAGCCTATTGCCGATATATCTATTTTACCAACTTACTTGGTCAGTAAAAATGCAAGGAAATATGTAAAAGCGGTGATGGGGGGCGAGGGTGCAGATGAGCTTTTAGGGGGCTATACCTGGCAAAAAGATTGGTTTCGTGAGCACCCGGCAACATGGAAGCAGAAGTTATTCGGTCTGTCCGACAATCATCCTGAAACGCTGATTCCTTATTATGCAAATGCAATGGCCATGGGATATTTCGGATCTGCTGAACAACAACAACTGCTGCATCCCAATTACCACAAGAACATCCCGAATGATGTACATTGGTTTTACCGTCAACATCACCAACAGGAATTGACAGCCTTTCAATCCATTCAACACCTCGATATAAAATGCTTTATGGGCGAATTGGTGTTAACGAAAATCGACCGTGCAAGTATGGCAAACTCGTTGGAAGTACGTGTACCTTTCTTAGATCATGAACTATATGAACTAGTGCTTGCGAACCAAGAAAGTTGCTACATGGATGCCAACACCACCAAATATCTACTGTATGAAAACATTAAACAGGTCCTTCCTAAAACCATTTTGAATCGACAAAAGCAAGGCTTTGTTGGTCCCGATAGTTTTTACATGCAAATAGAGTGGTACAAATCGAATTTAGATCAGTCTACGCTGATAAAGGAGGGAATTATCAACGAAGAATATTATCTTCAATTGTTAACACAGCAAGACCATTGGCGACTTTGGAAACTGCTGGTGATGGAAAAATGGTTTAATCGTTGGGCATTATAAATGGCAAAGATTTTAATTACAGGAGCAGCAGGTTTCATAGGCTATAACCTATGGGAAAAACTGTGTATAGAGCACACTGTAATGGGCATCGATAACCTAACCGACTTTTCTAATCCGCAAATGAAGTTACAACGCCTCAGCAATTTCTTTAGCCAACAAATTCAAAAGGAAGATTCGGTTGAAGTGACAGCCGAGAAAGGCGTTTTTATTACTGCCGACATCCTAGATCGTGTGAAACTGCAATCCCTTTTCAGTTTGCATACTTTCGATGTAGTGATTCACCTGGCGGCATTAACAGGCATTCGTCCTTCTATTCAACACGAAGAACAGTATCGCAAAGTCAATGAACAAGGGTTTAAAAATGTAGTAGAAATAGCTGAACAACATGGGGTAAAAAAAATCATCTATGCCTCCAGCTCATCAGTTTATGGGAGTTGTAGCGACTATCCATTTACAGAAGGGTCTGATACAAACCACCCGTTAAACCCTTATGCCTCAACCAAAAAAAACAACGAACTGTTTGCAGAAGACTTTACCCAACAGCACAATATTACGATGATTGGTTTGCGTTTTTTTACGGTATATGGTCCTTGGACAAGACCCGATATGGCGACTTTCAATTTTATTCGTAAGGTGCTGAACAACGAAGAGATTACCGTTTTTCAACACCAACAACAATCAATGGTTCGCGATTTTACTTATGTGGAGGATGTTTGTGAAGCTATTGCACGCCTAGTACAACAGCTGTGCAGTGCAAAGCAAAAAAGCCTCGGCCACTCCATTTACAACATTGGCGGTGGAGAGCCGGTAGATATAGCAACCTATGTAGCAGAAATCGGAAAGCAAACCGGTCGAACAGTTCAAGTTAAAAAACAACAAGGAGGTGAAGGCGAAATGATTAAAACCTTTGCGAATTGCAACAAACTTTTTCAACACATTTCGTTTAAGCCAAAGGTGTCGATTGAAGAAGGATTACAAAAAACAATTGAATGGTATAACTTTGCGATTAAGCATGATGCAAGGAAATAAATCTATTTTTGTTTTTGTGGTTTGTGGAGGAAAGGAGCATATTGATACGCTTCATTTTTCGTTACATGCACTCCAAAAGTATAGCACGAAAGAAGTTTGTGTAGTAACGGATAGTAGTAGAAATGAAATACCTGTAATACATCATACCATCGTTGATATTCCGACACCAAAAGAATTTAACCACCATCAGGCCAGTATCTATTTAAAAACCGGACTTCATAAATTTCTTCCGAAAGGAAACAATTACTGCTATTTGGATACCGATGTAGTAGCACTGAATAATAGTGTTGACGGCATTTTCGACAAGTTTACAGCACCCATTACTTTTTGCACAGACCATTGCAGTATGGATGAGTTTAGTCCATCGGCTGTTCAATGTGGTTGTCAAGAGGCATTTGCCATAGACTCGCCAAAACCTTATTACTACTATCACGATTTTCAGAATAACGTGCTACCTCAACTGTTGTATATCGATCAATGTGTTGCCGACATTGAAAAAAAGATTGCCGAAAGCAAATCATCGAAATGGCTATATCGCTGGCATACTTTTAAATATTGGTTACCCGGGCGGTTTTACCACCTATGTAATGAATACAAATTGGATAAAAAAGCAGGGCTTTGGTATGATCAAAACAACACCTTGCTGAAGTATGATGAGAATGCCAAAGACGACATTTTATATGTAGCTCAAAAAACCGGATTCAATTATAATACTTCGCTAAAACAATGGTTTAGAAAAGACGGAACATCGCTTACGCGCCTAAGTTGCGAGCACTTGGCAGAACAGCTCGAAAAGAAATTCAATATAACGGCAAAGCCCTTCCATTGGCAACATTGGAATGGAGGTGTTTTTTTATTCAACGATGAATCCGCTGCTTTTTTGGAGCAATGGCACAACAGCACTATGTCCATTTTTAAGGATAACCATTGGCGAACGAGAGATCAAGGCACATTGATTGCAACGGTATGTCAATTCAATCTTCAGCAACACCCTACACTCCCTTTGGAATACAATCTTATTGCAGATTACAATAACAAATCCATCGAATACATAGGTCATCTGGCGTTTCTCATCGGACCAGCAAAAAAAAGGATTCAACCCTATTTTATTCATATTTATCATCATTGGGGTGACGAAAAATGGCCTGTTTGGAATGATGTAGTAAAACATATCGCAGCAACATGATAGCTCAAGACAATACAATCATCCATTCGCTGTGGATAGGGAAAACGTTGAGTGTAATTGAACTGCTCACCTTAAAATCGTTTATTGGTAACGGACATACATTTCAATTGTGGGTATACGAACCATTGGAAACAGTGCTTCCTGAAGAGGTCGTACTTTGCGATGCAAACACCATTGTGCCTAAAGAACTAGTATTCAGCTATAAAAACACCAATAAATACGGCCATGGCAAAGGCAGTGTAGCCGGCTTCTCCGATATTTTCAGATATAAATTGCTCTACGAAAAAGGAGGTTGGTGGGTAGACATGGATGTAACCTGTTTGAAGCCTTTTAACACCAATTCGCCTTACTTTTTTAGAAATCATCATGAACTAAAAGTAGTAGGCAATGTGATGAAATGCCCTCCAAAAAGTGAACTAATGTGGAAGTGCTATCAGGAAGCCATTGCAACAGTTGACGAACATAATACCGATTGGCATAAACCCATCGAAATCCTCAATACAGCCATTGCAGCATTGGGTTTAGAAGAATTCATTAACCATGGAGTAAGCAACCCTGATCAATGGGATATCACAAGCCGATGGGTACAAAATGCTGAACCTATTCCTGCTCAATGGTCTTTCATTCATTGGCAAAACGAAGAATGGCGTTCAAGAAATGTTTCGAAAAGTTTTTTTTACTATAAGTCGACATTAGCAGTACTTTTACACCGTTATGATTTGATTACGCTTCCTTCGTCATTCTGGGGAAAAGCAATGAACAAATTGAAACATCAAGGATTTTTGAAACAATAAATAGCCGGCACATAATACGATGATTCTTTCTAAAGAAACAATACAAGCATACAACGCGTCAAGAAATTGCGCCAATAAAAACATTGTATGCCATGCGCCATTGGTGAATCTTAATTTTGAACAAACCGGTGAAGTCCGTGCCTGCTGCTACAACTTCAAGCATGTTTTGGGAAAATGGCCGGAACAAAGTTTACGGGAGATTTGGACTGGACAGAAGTTGGCCGATTTGCGTTCGTTTGTTGCCGACAACAATTTAGGCGGAGGCTGTATTGAGTGCGGTAAAATGATAGAAGCCGGCAATTACCAAGGGGTAAGAGCTAAATACTATGACGAATTCGCAACCCATGGATTAGCAGATACTATTGCCAAAATCAAACGAACATTTACCGGTGGCTTCGTTTATCCTAAAGTGATGGAGTTTGAGTTGAGCAACGAATGTAATTTGGAATGCATTATGTGTAACGGAAGTTTCTCCTCCAGCATACGCAAAAACCGAGAAAAATTACCGCCTATTGTCTCGCCCTACAACGATAAATTTGTGGATGAGTTAGACGAGTTTATCCCGCATTTAACGGATGCTAAATTTTTGGGGGGCGAACCGTTTATGATTGATATCTATCTAAAAATTTGGGAGCGCATTTTGAAAATCAATCCGAGCATCAGAATGCACATTACTACCAACGGCACTTTCCTGAATAATAGAATTAAAGACCTATTAGAAGGATTAAATGCAGGGATTATTCTCTCTATCGACTCTGTAGACAAAGAGACTTACAAAAAAATTAGAGTCAACGGCAACTTCGAAAAGGTGATGGAAAACCTGGTGTATTTTATGGATTACACCAAACGTAAAAAAACATTTATTTCCATGGCCGCATGTCCTATGACCAACAATTGGCGAGAGCTTCCGCAAATGCTTGAGTTTTGCTTAGAAAGAGATATTGCCCTTTATTTTAATGTTGTGTTCACGCCTTTTGATTTAACCCTTCGCGAATTATCTGCAGAAGCGTTGGAAGAGGTGATTGCCTTTTTAGCGCAATATCCTTTGCCTTCCATTTCAGGAAATCCGCAAAGCCCAAGAAATCTAAGCATTAGCGCTTATCACGATTTCATTCAACTATTGAAAGGTTGGGCTATTGAAAAAAGCAAGCCTGCATTTATGGATGTAGTGTCGACAACAAACAATGCTGCTGTTGTATGGTCGTTAGAAGACATTAAAGCTACAATACAGCAGTTGATTGCGCTAGAAACTTTAGGGTTTACAGAACAACAACGAGAATTGCAAAATCACCTTGGGGCTGTATTTGCAAAAACGCCTAAAGGGAAAGAAGCAGAAGCGCTTTACTGTTTTATTCAAGAAGCTGATGCGCTTGCTAATAAAACAACCGATGTGCATTCTTGGGAAAAACTGCAGAAACTAGCACTACTTATAGAGCAGCACGATTATAGAGAAAGCATTCTGAGTATGGCCTCACAAGCACCTCCAACTGTTTTTGCAGCGCTTATGGCAGAAAAGGAATTGGCAGAATTAGAGCAAATTTTTGCTGCTCAATTTAATGCTAGAGTGTAGGTTTCTTAAACCGCTGTTGAAATTCGTCCAGTAAATCATTTACACTGCGCGATTCCATTTGCTTGTAATACACATCGGTAGGCACATCCTTTACAATCTTATAGAACTCAAAATCTGCCTGACTAGCTTTAATGCGCTCTACAATGGCATTTGTTTTCTCGATTACCGTTTTGTAGCGATATATTTTCTGTTCTTCGCCTTCATTGAAGTTGACATAGATATAATCGTGTAGTGCATTTTCAAAAAACACTTGCGCGTCTTCTTCCAATTCAATAGGTGTTTTCGTGGCTTCACGTTCTTCGCGCTCAATGGCTTCCTTCAACCAATTCTTTATCTGAACATTCACCAGATTATTGTAAATACTGATATTGTAAGCCGACAAAGAGCCTGCTCTATCTTCTTTCTCAAACACAACGGCACTCAATTGTTGATAGACTTCCGTAAGCGTAGCGGATGGCAATGCCCAAATCGACCATTCTTCCGGGCGATGAATGGTATTAAACCAAATATTAATGTTGTGCTTATTTACAAAGCGAATAAAATTAGGCATTTCATGCCAATTGTTGCGCATAGGATTCACCATTAAACACATGGTCCGTTTATTGTCGAAACAGTATTTTCTGAAATGCAAGAAATGTTCCATCACACGATCGAAGTGCGCGTTTACACGAATGGCTTCATAAATTTCGGGTGTGAGCGAATCCAAAGAAAAATTGATGTGAATATTCAATTTGTCCAACCACTCGCGCACTTTGTAGTTCCATACCGTTCCATTGGTAGCAATTACAATCTTAAGTTTGGGATTTAGTTTTTCCACTTTTTCAAAAATCCGGAAAACAGCGTTGATCAAAAAAGGCTCTCCTCCATTGAAGCGCAACTCTTTTAAGTGCGGAATAAACTCTTCCAGTTGCTCTACAAAAGCATCGTTATATGGACTTTTGATAGGAGGCAACTTCTCTCTGTTCTTGCGAATGGCCGATGATAGTTCACCAATACACATCACACACTCTAGGTTACAGGTGTTTTCGATCTCCAGCTCCATCATGCTCGGATATTGCTGTATAGGGTTCACATCGTAAGCTTTAGCCAACACTGAAGTGAAGTTGCCACTTTGTAGATTTTTCAAACAAACACTGCATCGAAACGTTAAATCGTACTTCAGTAATTTTTCGCGTAAGGTTTGATATTTTTCACCAAACCAAATCTCGCGAATCGACTTTTCTTTATAAGAATCTGGATCAATAAAGGTTAACCAACATGGTGCACAATCGCCATGCACGTTGAAATACATGTTACTAAAAGGAGCGTGACAAATATAGGTGTTGTCTAACTTACCTCTAGAGGCTGTATAGTCCGCAATCACATCACTGGCCAACTCTACGCCTGAAGGTTTACTCGTAAATCGATTGATAAATTTGAGAATTGCTGTTTTCATCATTACACTCCGGCTCTTATTCGATTGAGTTGTTGTAAACTGAGACGTCTTAATTCCTCTTCCGAAAAATGTTTTACACTTTCTAAAATCTGATCGAAAGATGTCCCTACCATAGTACTCTTAAGATACTGTCGATCGTTATCGCTGAACTGTTCCATCACAGCATTAATCTTTCGGATAAAAATTTCTTTAGGCACCAACAAGGCATATGATTCTTGTTTTTGGTAAGATTTATCAACCCACTCTAACCACTGCGATTCACTGATAAGGCTAATTTCGGGCAATACCTGTTGTTTTACTTCCGGCATTTCTTCAAACAACTTTTCGCTATCGAAACGATACTCGTGATAACGTGTTTCTTCTTCGTTGTTGATATATGTGTCGAGAAAATGCTTGAAGTCTTCAAAACATTTTTTGTTGTGTCTTTCCTTTTGTGTAAAAATCGGGAAGTTAAACTTTTCCATATATGCTCTCACTTCTTTCAACTCAGCTTTGCTCATGTCTGTAAGCGAGTAATGAATAGGGCGTTCCAAATAACTTACATAAATAAAGGCGTTCACCTCGTTGCAATGCTTAATCACCAATGGAAGTTGATCCCAATTGTCTTTCTGTACCGTAAAACTCAACGAAAGATGCTTACCCTTTTTAGTGCAAATATCGCTGAACCGTTTAATGTTATCGAGCAGCTTTTCGTGCACTACATTTTTTCGAATGCGCTCCAACTTCTCTTTATCCATGGCATCTATAGACACGGCCAAATCAAAGTTCAGTTCGGTGACTAATTTCTCGATTTTACTGTTCCAGTGCATTCCGTTTGTGATAAGAAACAGCTCCAGTGATGGATTGAGTTCCCTAACTTTCTCCCAGATTTTATAATAAATCGGTATCAAGAAAGGCTCTCCACCATAAAACTTTGCTTCTTTCAGATGGGGTATATATTTAGCTAATTGCTCCACAAACGCATCATCATACACCATTGGAATGGGAGGTAACTTGTCTTTATTCTTACGAATGCTAGACGATACTTCACCTTGACACATTTGACATTCCAAATTACATTCGTTACTCAATTCAAACTCGAATACCTTTGGGAATAGGGCTTCTGTATTGTTATAGTACTTGTCAAAAACTAGCGGACGAAGATTAGTGAACTTTTCTTTGTCGAAGAAATATTTGCAATGTTGGCATCCAAATTCCAGATCGTTATGCGACATGTGTTCGCGTAACTTCTTAGCATTGGATCCATTCCAAATTTCATCGATAGTATTTTGGGGATACTTACCTAAGAGAATTTCTCGATTATAACCACACACAAAAACTTTTCCTGTAAAAGAGAAGGTTAGACTGTTGTAGGGTAAATAACAAAATATGGGCTTTCCGCCTTCAGGCCGAAAACTGTTGTATTTCTTATAGAGTCCTTTGTTCAAGGGCTTAAAGCCTTTGCTTTCCGCCTCGCGATATCGGGCCTCTTGCTGAAAGCGTGTCTTTATGGATTCTATAATATTAATCATATCATTTTTTTGTATCGGCTTAGCCGAAACATTTGTTTTTTTATGCTACCGGCTGGATAATGAACTTCCCTGCATGTTCCACTACACGTTGTGCTAAATATTCAGGAGCATGGGTGTCGATGTCTTCTATCATCCGTTCCACATCCCCTTTTAAGGTTAACGAATACAATATCTCTTCGGTCACATTATCGTTTAAGTGTATCTTTACCTCATCGATGTAGCGCATATAAAAATCTCTTTTCGCCTGCACATCAGCAACAGACAGTGCTTTGTTTTGTAACAAAACTTTCTCGATTCGCTTACTGAGTTTTTCTTTCATTTGTTCTAAATCACCTACCTCAAGCTTCTCCGGAATCACAGCTTTCTCTGCAGATTTTTTCAGTTCCTGATCAACACTCTTCAAACCAATGAAACTAAATATCTTCTTTATTGCAGAAGGTTTTGCAGCAGGCTCATCGTTGTATATATTTTCGAGTCGCTCCCAGTTTTTAAGCAGGTATTCTTTGTCGCGCAATGTCCACGATTTAAAATATTTCACATACAAAGGATCGCCAAAATAATAGGTAAATGCGCCTTTTCGGGCAACACGAATCGACTCCAACACTTCAATTAACTGAAGGAACCGCTTCTTTCTTTTTTGTAAAGTACTCTCTAAACCTGTCCAGCCCCAGTGTGTATTTGTTTCATTCGTAACAACACCCGGACGATCGTGCATATATTTTGCATTCGGTCCAAAAGCATTGGCAGTAACGTGGCTGAGCACATTCGGATTTTGAATAAACCAGTTTAATGTTTCTTCGAAATCGGCATCAGTTTCGGTTGGATAACCATAAATAATCCACGACTCCGTTTTAATACCTGCATTAGCAAACATCTTGCACATTCGATCGGCATCATCATAACGTGAAGATTTTCCCATTTCTTTTTGTACCCGTGATGAAAAACTTTCTACCCCTAACGAAAGTCTTTCCATGCCTGTTTTGCGCAACTTATTCGTAAATTCTTCCGTGATTAATCGCTCTACTCTTGTTCCATAAACGCTCCAGGGCATCACCAACCCTTCGGCCAAAACCAGATCGGCATAATCATCCATTTGTCGCAATGTTTTGGAAGAAATCAGCGAATCATCGTTAAACATGTATTCTTTGATACCGTATTTTTTTACGTGATGCTTTAGTTCATCAAAAACATTTTTCCCGGTACGGGAACGCTGGGTGAGGTGATTCCATTTATTCTCGCAATAGTTACAATTCAAAATACAGCCACGCGAAAACAGAAGCGGAAGTTTTTCCGGTGAAGGATAGAGTTTTCGGTCAAAATCGGTAAAATCGGGATAGGGTATGGCATCAATATTTTGTAGCGCTGTATGTCCGGTGTAGTATAAACCACTCTGCCGATCACGCATCCATACTTGTTTTAGTTTAGTGAAATCTCCTTTTTGTTCGTAGCAGTTAATGAAATCGACCAAAGCAATTTCCCCTTCCCCTTCAATTACATAATCTGAAAACTGTAAACTGGTGATTATGCTTTCCTTGTTCTCGCGCGTAAGGCTTGGCCCTCCAGATACAATCATCACATTAGGTAATATTTTTTTCACCTCCCGCGCAACTAACGCGGTATTCGAAATGTTAGACCCTAGAATACTAAACCCAACAATATCCGGTTTTTCATCACAAATTTGCTTTGCCCAACCTTGAGGAAGTTTTGGATTCTCGCGGATATGTTTATCGGCATTCACATCTCCAAGCACCGATACCATTATCGGCCGAAACTGAATGGAGAAATCGATACACCTACATTCGTGCCCCGCCTTTTCAACGCTAGCTTTTAAAAAGGCAAGCGCCAGATGCGGTGTTACCGAATCCCATACAGGTGCCAAGGCTAAAACAATTTTCATTTATGCTGTTTTCGGAAGGTAATATATTGAAATTTGATGATTTTTCATGACTAAAAAGAAGTACTAATATTAGAAAAACTTCGCTACTTGCGAGGCTCGATGCGTTTAAACACTAGTACTTTGGGCTGATTAGGGAAATTAACAATTCTGTATTCCTGGCTAGCGGCAAGTTTTTCGGCAATTGCCCATCGGGCAGGAATTGTTACTGCATTATACCTGTCAATGCGCTGCATCTCTGTTTTTACCATGTCTGGCATTCGTCTAGAATCCCAAGTAATATAATAATCGGGATGATAGCTACGAATGGCATTTACTACGCTGTCAATTTGAATGGTTGATGTATCTATCTCTTGATGGTTATAGTTGAAAAACATACCAATATCTTTGCAACTGTTCTGCCAATTTCCGTTTATGTTGTTTTTTGCTAACTCATATTGAATTTCTGCCACACCCAATTCCGGACTTAAATCAACTATAACTGCGGAATCGCGGGTAATAAGGGATAGAACACCTTGTATTACACGCATATCGTTATCGGGACTAACCGTGAATGGTCGAGTATTGCCATATGAAGAAGACGGGGATAAACTAACAAACGAACATCCTGTAATCAAAAAAAATTGCAACAAAAACACGCATGTTGTGATGATTGTAACCAAACGTACATTGATAGCAGTCAATGCCCAGCAAACCAGTGCTGAAAAATAGGGTAAAGCCGGTGCAAAGTAACGCGAATCAACATTTGATGAACTTTGCCATGCAGCAAAAAAAAGTGCGATTTGAAAAACAGAAAGTAAAAATATTCCAGTTAAACGATTGTATTGTTTTCGGTTCAGTGTAAGTATAATCCCTGAAAAAAAAACAACTACCGACAAAAAAAAGCTTGGTTCTTGAAATAATTGGCTGCTAACATTTTGTTGCCAAAGATCAAAACGAGGAATATTAGAGCTGAACAAGGGACTTGTTGATGCAAAATGAGCGAAACGCAATATAGCTTCATAATTATAGATATAGAAAACAACTGTAGGAAATACTACTATAAATGCAATAAATAAAAGGAAAAAAAATTTTCGATTTACTTGCAACGTAGACCATTGCTTTAGTATAACGTAAGAAATCGTAGCGGCAGATCCCAAGATATACAGAGGAGAAGATGCTTTAACAAGTAACGCCAACGAAAATGCTATTAGGAGTTTTGCAATCGTAACATCTACGCCCCAATCTTTGGCTTTGCATGTGGCATAAATAAACCACGATACAATAGCAACTTGAAGCGGCTCAATCCAAAATCCCGTAACTAATCCGTTCAGCAGTGGAGAAGCCACAAGTATTAAGCAACCGCAAAATGCAACTAATTTGCTTTGATGCAATAACACAAAACTTTTATATAAATAGTGTATTGATAAAAAAAGTGCACCTACAGGGATAAGTAAAAAGGCAAAATTTAAATTACCCAATAACTGCCCAACAGGAACCATACACTGCCCTAACCAATATATACCTGGGCCCTTGTAACCATTGAACATGGTTCCTAACCATGCCTGAAACCCTAAACCCCATTGCTTGTGAAGCATTAAGGCAGTTATTGCATAACCCACTGGGTCGCCTCGCCAAACGCCATGGTCTAGAACTATCCATACTATTGTTGGTAAAATCAAAACTAGAGCAACAACCACTGATAGGTAGTTGTACTTTGACATTAGACTGTGTTTGTTTAGTATAAACATTTTGACTTTGAAAACGTGAGTTATTAATTAAGTCAACAGTTTCTGAAACTCACTTCTGCTAAAGATTGTGTATTCTAATGCCTTTAAAAATCCATAAAGATATCAGTTTTCATTTGTCTATAATAATCATTGTTTTAGTATCCACTTTTTTATCGTTACATAAAAGAGTATAGTAATACGTTCCCGCAGCTAATGTTTCCGCATTTAAAGTTATACTTCCACTGCCTGAAGAAAGATGCTCGAATTTTGTAATTTCAATACCCTCCGAATTATAAAATAGAATAAATGACGATTGCACATCTCTGCCAATATAATAATCTATTCTTGTGGTTTTATCCAATGGATTGGGTACATTTTGAAAAAGAGCGCTAACATCAGACGAGTTGCTTGTAGATGTTATTCCCTTATTTCCTGCACAGCCCCTATCGCAAATTTCGTTTATATTCTTTTCTAATTGTGTCAATTTATATTCAAGGGCTGCTAGTTGTGATAATTTGTTTTCCAAATTCGCCACCTTTTCTTCCAATTGTTTGTTTTCATTCTTTTTTGAGTCCAACTCCTTTACAGCTTGAATTAATACAGGGATTAGAGCATTGTAGTTTACTGCATCAAATTCAACATATTTATTGTCCTTTTTCTCTGATGAAACATGCATGCTATGTTTTACCAAACTTGGGAATACTGTTTTTAGTTCTGTAGATAAAACACCGATCTGATCCCCTTGTGGCAAGTTCATATCAGGATAAATATCATTTTTGAAGTTGTAACTTTTGATGTTTAACTTTCTAAGTTGGGTCAATGCTCCATTATATTCTTTTACATTTTGTTTTAGTTTGGGGTCAGAATAATAATAAGTATTGCTACAAAATACATCTCCTTCAAAATACCCAGCATAGGCCACAGGATTAGTACCGTTTGTTCCAGATGTAGGAGGTGAAGAAGAAGGAGATGCAGTTCCTGCGGGTTGCACTCCCCATACACCATAATTTACTGTGGAGCCTAAATAACTAACTACCTCCCCCTTTACACCTACATGAATTTCACCTTCGTCAATTCCAATCGATCCAATCACGCCATAACAGTCACTACTAGTATTGTGACCAGATGCTCCTATCATCGTTCCGTAAACAGCAACATTATTACTGTTATTCCCTTCAACTGAACTAAGAAAACCTGCGTTAAAGCTATTGGTAAAATTGTGGTTATTATCACCATTTACCCATACTCTAACAGCAGCATTCATACAGTTGTTTCCACTAGCTCCAGCTTCCAAACCTTTGTTATCAGCACCATTGCCACCAACAGCATATGCTCTTACACCTATATTTTCCACTCCATCACCTGTTGCATTTCCTTGCACACCATGATTTGAAATTGTGCCACCCCAAGCGCTTCCAAATACACCCACATTGCGTTGGGCATTGCCAGAAGCAAAGGCTTGGATGCCTTGATTTCTATTGTTAGACCCTGTAACATTCATTGTAATTCCCAAATTGACATTATTTGTAACTCCATCAACACTGCCATCCACACCAACATTTGTACCAGCATCTCCATTTACATTTAAATTAATACCAGTATTAGTACTTGTTTCCCCAATTGCCCTAATATTAATCCCATTATTGGTGGCACCATTGTCCCCACTAGCCTCAAATGCACCTGCGGTGTTGGTAGAGCCTATTCCAATAGCAACGGATTGGAGGCTACTATTAGTGGAGTTATCATCCAAAGTTGCAGTAAAAATCCCATTGTTTGCTGAGCCTGTTGCTCCTTTAGAGTTTGTGCCAATAAAAGTCCAATCTGATCCAATTGCGTTGTAAATCGACCCACCAGCTAAAGCAATATTATTTGTTCCCCTTTGAACCAGTAGGCTATTTTGAGGATAAATAGGTAGGTTAGTTCCATCATAGTTTCCTATTCCTACAGAGCCATCTTTGGCAATAATCATTTTTTGTCTTTGCAAATCGAAATTGCAATTATTGTTGTTAGTTGCTATTCGAATATCATCATTATTGTAAGTGCCTAAATAATCAGATGAGGAGGTATTATTGCCACTCGTCAACCATGCTTTTTGTGCTGTGGTAATAATCCCGTTACAACTTGTAAGAGATAAAGTCCCATCTGGCCCCGAACCCGAACAACTACCAAAATTAGCAGCCGTCAAAGTACAAGTAGGTCCTGTGGGACCCGTGTTCCCAACCATTCCCGTTGACCCTGTACTTCCTTTTACTCCAGTAGCACCTGTATTTCCTTTTGCGCCAGTGGCACCCGTATTCCCTTTTGCGCCAGTAGCTCCAGTTGCACCCTTGATTCCCGTTGCACCTGTTGGTCCTGTTGGTCCTGCAGGAAGAGGTCTATAGTTTACTTCTCCAGTAGTTGGGTCAACAACTAATACGTTGTTTTTTGTAACATCAAGAGTAAGTGCTCTAAACTGAAGTCTTCCACTTGTAGTGAGGGTGACGGAGGGTTGCGAAACAATACCAATACCAACAAAAAGTGGAGAGTTTGTTCCAGTTTGGTTTACACCATTCAGTTGATTACTTCCAATTCCTATCCAGCCCTGCGAAAAAGATAAAACAGGGCAAAACATCACGAATAGCAAAGCTAGGAGTGTAAAAATAGATTTCATAGAATTTAGGTTTAGATAGTTATATAATCCACATCAAAATGAAAATACGATGCTTTTTGGTAAAAATCAAGTTTCATCGAAATCCGAGCAGATTGGTTTTGTTCAATTGTAAAGGATAGTTACTACAAGAATCCATCTAGAAATAATAATATTCCACTGCTTATAGTATATTTTTTATCTTCATTCTCTACTTTTTACAAGTCACAAATGACATCTGCATTAAAAACAAGAAGGGCGTTACTTTTTTCAACCACTACTTTAGTTTTATCAGCAGCACTTATTTTTACTAGTAACCATGTTCAAAATAATTCGCTCGCAATACTTTTGTTGCTTTTTTGTGTTGTTATAGCTCCTTTCCTATTTATCCCACTATTTTATTCAAGGGTAATTCGTTCAAAAAGTAGTAAACTATTTTGTGGTGGGGTTATCCTTCTTTATACTTTTTATTTATTAGAGTTGTTTAGTTTAATTTTGATTCCATACAAAAGCAAGTTCGATCAAGGGCTCTTGGACGAAGCTCGAAAGCGCTACCCTTACATCGAGTTTAAAGGCGATTCCATATTTAATCGCGCAATTAAATATCCCGAAAAGAAACAAATACAACCCAAAGCGCCATTAGAATATAGAATATTCTTACTTGGGGGCTCAACAGTTACAGGAGGGAATCCTCCAATTTCAGAAATAATTCAGCATAAGTTTTTGGAAGCAGGATACTCCAATGTATATGTTTATAATATGGGAGTAATTTCGTCTAATGTCAATATGGAATTAGCGAGAGTTGTTTATGAGGTTTCTGATTATAGCCCGGATTTGATAATTTTTTATGATGGAGGTAACGATATTATTAGTCCCTATACTGATGACCCAAGACCTGGGTATCCTTTCAATTTTTGTGCTTACGAGAAAAATGTTTTTTTTAACGTAAACAATTATCCTGCCATAGCTTTAATAGCATATAAAAGTAATTTATTGAGAGTTTTATTTAAAGATTATTTTGCAAATCAATTTGGCAATCAAAATCAATTAAGGAAACAAGTCAATTATCTATCTGAATCTTGGGAGAACGAAATAGCACAAAACTATGTTTCTGCAATATATAAAACCGATAAAATTGCGAAAGCCTTTGGGGCAGAATTTGCTGTGTTTTTACAACCCATGGTTTATTACAAAAACATGTGTAGTGCTTCAACAGAAAACATTTGGAAAATGCAAGATAGCAGTCAATACTTCTACAATTTACGACTTAGGAAAAAGATATTGAATCGAGTAGATTCTGTTTCCATAGCCGACTTTTTTGATCTCACAAGTATTTATAATAATGACACAACCGAATATTTTATAGATTGTATACATACAAATCAAAGTGGTATTGAAATAGTTGCGAATAATATTTTTAATACCATATCTAAACACTATGCAGTTCCTAAACCCACTTTGCTTGAATCTCTTCCAGAAAAAAAGTAAAATTCTGAACTTAATATTACCTGATTAGAATTTCCCCTCAAACATTTTTTGGGGTAGCGCTGTTGGAAATTATAAGCCAGCCTCCTGTAGAATATTGATTTAAATCAGCCTTTGCATATTGTTGCATACATATATTATTGCCTTTACAAGGCGGTGTTGCCACAACATGCACACAAGGGGAACAAAACATTTTTTTATAAACAACGGTTTCGTTGATAGTAGGAAACGGGGCTAATCTTGTTGATGGATCTGTTGGCCCCCAATAGGATACAATCTGCGGACCTTCCCCCATCAAGCGAGCAATATGATTTAGCCCGGAATCGATAGTAAAAAAAACGTTTGCTGATTTGATAAGGATAGCCGATTCGTGAAGTGTTGTTTTCCCTACAAGGTTGATAAAATTGAGTTTAGGATTACTTTTCGTAAGATGGCTCGCTAATGCTCCGGCTCTGGACACATCGCCTTTACCACCCAAAATCACTACTGTACTGTTTTGATCGCCAAGTTCTGCTTTTAGGATTTCAGCCCACTGCTCTGGGGTAAACTCGCGCTCTTTACCTAAATCAGAACAAAAGGGAGCTAAAACAATTTGAGCCGGTGCGTCTTGCGCTGAAGGTTTACCCAATGCATTATGTTGAAGAAAAAAGTCCGATACCTCTCTATAATTCAATATGTTGGCACCCAACACAAGTGCTACCTGATTGTAATTGATGTATACAGGAGAGGTGATATTGTAAAAGAAAAGATGCGTTATAACATCGCGTTGCCAAGAGTTGGTTTCGTGATAAAATCCAAAGCGATTTCGGGCACAAGACAAGGAGGAAAATACTGTAGTTAATTTCGAGTGTATCTCAAAATTGATGAATCCATCTGCTCGAAACGATTTCCGTATTGCGGCAATCGTAGAAAAGAAAAAAGCGAAAAAGCGAGTGGTGTCTACTAAAACGATTTCATCAAAAACACCCATCAATTCGGCAAAGGGTTTTACTTCTGCAGAAGTGACTAAGGTAAAGCGCTTGTCAGGATATTTTTTACGAAGCGATAACATGGCAGGCATGGCCAATAATAAGCTGCCCCCTCCCTTTATTTTTAGCACTACTAAATGTTTCCGAATCACCATATCGTGATTTCGTCTGAGTATTGTACCCAAAAGAATAGAAGCCGGTCTCAGTAACACTATCATTACCGAACCCAACAAGAAATCTAATTTTCTAAGCTTCTCTATATTCATCGCTAATTTGTCAGTTGCTGAAAAGGACTTTTGACAGACATTTCAAAATCACAATGGAAAATAACACTAACTCCCACAATAATCATTATTTTGCACTAAATTGACAATAAATGTTGAGAGAAAGATTTGGCCTCGCAAAAAACATCCTATCCTCTAATTTTGGCAGGCTCCCTTTCCCCTACAAATTAACTTTTGTATTAACGTACCGGTGTAATTACAAATGTAAAACATGTAACATCTGGCAGAAAAGACCGGAGAACGAGCTCACCTTAGAGGAAATCAACACTTTTTTTCAGCAATCCAATCGCTTCAATTGGATTGATTTTTCTGGTGGTGAAATATGGATTAGAAATGATTTTGTATCGATTGTTGAATCTTCGCTTCACCATTGTAAAGACCTTGCGTTAATTCATTTTCCAACGAATGGCTTCTATACTCAAAAAACGGTGGAAGGGGTAAAAGAAATTATGAAAATGAAGCCTCCTAAAACCATTATCACGGTGAGCTTGGATGGCGATGAAGAAACGAATGATGAAATTCGCGGAATAAAAGGAGGTTGGAAAAAACAGATAGACACTTTTCGTCAGCTTCAAGAAATAAAAGGGGTAGAAGTTGTTTTGGGCATGACGCTTTCAAAACATAATGCCGGTAAGTACATCGAAACTTTCAACGCTGTAAAAAAGGTTTTACCGAATTTACACCATCAAGATTTTCATGTAAATATCGCCCACGAATCTGCCCATTTCTATAATAATGATGCACAATCTTTGATGGACAAAGAGGCGGAACAAACAATCATTCAAGAATTAAAACAATATCGGAAATCGAGAGGAATTACACGTGGCCCAGTTAGCTTTTTAGAAAATCAATATCTAGGAAAAGTCGAGCAGTACCTCAGCACAGGCAAAACTCCGGTGCAATGTCATTCGTTAAGCGCCTCCTGTTTTATCGACTCTTGGGGCAATGTATATCCTTGTGTAACCTATGATCATAAACTGGGAAATATCCGCGACCATCATTACGATTTAGAAAAAATTTGGAACTTGCCTGAAACAAAGCAATTGCAACAAGAAATTTGGAAAGGACAATGCCCGCAATGCTGGCAACCCTGTGAAGCTTATCAAAGTATTATGGGGAATTTATTGTAAATGCACTAAAATATCCATTAAACAAGGAAAGAGACACTACAGAATTATACGTTAAGTCAATTAACCCCAAACTATTTTACAGAAAAGAAGCAGTTGCAATACAGCAGCAGCCATAGCAATTACCTTGCAATACCTTTTCTTTTCTGTTGGGTTGATATTGAAATAGAAGTGAACCTCTTCCTTGAGTATGAAAACTACAAATGCAATCTTTATAAACAATAGCCACAATGTGTTATCGGCATATCCACGAATTTCGTTGTTCAGTTTATACACCATGAATAAGTTTGAAACGATAAAAACAATCGACAACGCATTGTCAATTAAAAGTAAAACCCATCCTAGTCGTGATTTTATGTAAAGTTGATAAAATAAGATAGGTATATACATCAGATAGAGCATTTCTGCTATAATATGGGTGTCAATTTTGCATGACTCACATTTTACAAATAGAATGAACACGTTAACGGTTGTGTAGAATGTCCAGAGATAATGTATTGCTGTAAAAAACAAAAATATATTTAACCACTTATGGGTACTCACATCAGCGGACGGCTTTATAATTGGTTCAAAAAAAGCAACAAGTTTTTCGGTGCTCCTTTCTATCTTTTTCTTGCCATTTTCTTTTTGGGTTTCTGTTTCGAGTATGTAATCATCTACCATCTTTAACTCATCCTCTGTTACCTCACGCTCATCAATTATTGCTGCTGCAGCGTCAATAGCTTCTTGTTGATAGTCGTCAGGCATATTTATGATTATCAGCAACTCAAAGTTGGAGTAATTGGCAAATGATTCTAAAAATTTGTTTTGCATAATATTGGGGATTGGGGTTCAATGAAATTTGATTTATAAATTCTTTTAATAGTTATTACTCATCATTTCTGTAAAACGACTGCAGCGAAGGAAATGCACCAAGCATTTTCATTAAAAAACCAACACCGGGCAATACGTTTCCGGCCAAAATGAGTAGGCTTACTGCAGGTATAAAACGAAACGAATCGCTGCATTTATAGGCTTCAACAACAATAAGCAATACGTAAACAAACGCAATTAAAGTAAAAACAAAAAGCCAAGTTGACCAAATAAAAACGATTGGAAAAGACAACCAAAACAACAGCGCAAAAACCGGTTGAAGCATCAAATAGGTATACCAACTATTTTTCTGTGCAGAATGACCGAAGATGTGGAGAAAAACGCCCGCCCCTCTTACCATACGTTGCCGAAAATAAGCAGGTATTTTCCGATCGTAGTGATAAACAATAACGCTAGGATGAAAAAATACGTTGTACCCATGCTGAATAAGTCGGGCGCAAAAATCAGTATCTTCTCCCACTTCTAAAGTTTCGTTCATTCCATTCAGTTCCGCATACATATCTTTCCGCAAAATCAAGTTGCAGGAAGGAAGATTATCACAATATCGAGCCGGTGAATGTTCGAATTTATAGAAGTTCCATTTCCCGGCCACCAGCCAACTCTTTATAGACATTCCAACCAATTTCCGTTCAAGCGATTCTGAAGGGGGCGAAATATTTGGCCCTCCAACCAAACCGACTTTCTTATCCGAATTGAGTATAGCTATGGCATTGTTTAACCAATCTTTATGCGGATATGCATCGCTGTCAATAAAGGCAATATAAGTAGTGGAGGCAAGAGCAACAGCAACATTTCGCTTACGCGATATAGTGCCTGTTTGGCCATACAGTACCGTTAAACGAGGAACTGTGGTTGTTATCGGCAATTCACTATCTAGCACAAGAATAAGGGAAGCTTCCGGAAATAAAGCAGCACAGGCCTTAATACATTCTTCCGTGAAGGGCTCCCAAGTAACAGCAGGAATTATAATACTTACCTCTTTCATCGTTTTATAGCAATCCGGAAGCCATTGGGGGCAGGTATTTTGGGTTAGACAAAATATTTACGCTCATGGCACATTCGTATTCACAATTGCAATTCGTTTTAGCAATAAAAGTTCGAACCTCTTGGGCAGCCTTGTCTTTCCATAACTGTTTTAAATCGTAACCATAGTTGCGCACATTGCCCATAGATTTGTCGAGAACTTCGCACGGATAAACATCTCCGGTGGAAGTGATTACGCCAAATAAAGCTGCCGCCCTACAAGGATGCATATAATGGGGCGACTCCAAATACTGATTTAATATGCTTCTAGACAATTCATTCTTCTTGTTTAACACTTTACCGCGAAAAGAATCTCGATCAAAGCCTTTCAATCTGCCGGAATTATAATCTACTTTTAAGCGTCCTGATAGGTGAAGATACGTTTGGAGCAAAGGCTTTTTGAACTCGTCTGCTAACTTGAATACGCCTTCATCGCGCACCATAATCAACTGCACCGCATCTACTTCATAGGTGTTGATTAACATGTCGTAAAGCGCCTCCGCTTGCTGATAATTTTCTTGTGAAATGGTAATAGAAATAGAAGGACGAACATTTACGTCCATTTGCTTTAACGTTTTGAAAGTGTCTATACATCGAGCAAACAGTCCTTTTACTTTTCGGGTCTTATCGTGATTTTCAGGAAAGTCGTCAATAGAAAGGGCGACAAATATTTCCTTCTCCGGAAATTGACCAAGTATGGTTTCGCAAAAAACTTTCGTACGATCGGTATAATATCCGTTTGATGTAATGAAAATACTTTGTATGGAAGAATGCGTAAAATAAGCTTTTGCAATTTCGAGCATATCTTTTCGCATAAAAGGCTCACCTCCGGTGAAATTCACATTCATCAATGTACGCGGTAATAAACGCGTCATTTTCTCTATTTCGTCAGTGCTTAATTCATGCTTACCGTGATGCTCTGCATTAAAATCAATAAAGCAAAACGGGCAACGCGCATTACAACGATCCGTTAAAAAATGAACCATAGTGGCCGGATATTGCTTTGTTACCACTAAATTATACACTTGTGCCGGATTCATTTTCGGATGATTATATTATACTAAGATTACAAAAAATACTTATCTCGCCCAATCCTTCACAAGGTATTCATAAATCCCATCGGCCATCATGGCATAACCTGTCGAATTATGATGCCCGTCTTTAGGCCAATAATAACGTTCAACGGATTTACTACCTTTTGTCTTCGAAATATACACTGGAAGTAAATTCAAGACATAAAGATTGTCTATGGCTTTTAACCGGTTTTCTATTTGAGTGAAATCGTATGCATATTTTTCGGCAATTACTTCTCCTTTATAGGGATGAAAAACGACAACCAGTCTCGAGCCGTTTCTTTTGGCAAGGGTTGCATAGTGTTTAAAAAGATCAACTACTATTGCATCGAGCTCCGCTTTTCGCTTTTGCACATCGCTATCCTTCATTAACAACTCATTATATCCCAAGGCACTAAAATAGAAACGCGAGATATAACTAATAGCATATATTGGCTCCCACCAAGGTGCTGCCCTATACTTTACTTTGCCATTTTTTTCAAACCGCTCCATGCCGCCTCTCACCATTAAGTCAACAGTAAGGTCTCCGGAGGAAATCGTTTGTACAATAATATTCGGATTAAACTTAACCAATCTATCCCTATAATTCACGAAGTTTACAAATGGGTCGTTACCACACGTTCCGGCATTCATAACAGAAACAGATGTATCTATTTCCCGTAAGCTGTTGCACAAAAACGCTACATATGTGGAATCAAAAGGTGCACCGTCTCCTTCGGTGTAAGAGTCTCCCAAACACAACACCCTTTTTTCGTTTTTAGCCTTTTTTTCTACCCACTCTCTATCGCCAAAACCATACGAATTTGCGTACCGTTGATACTGATATTCCTCTTTACGCAACCAATACTCTTTGTTTGGAACAGAAGAACGGTACCATGTTTCCCAATGCGAATTGTGCCATGAATAATATCCGTTTCCAAAAGACTCAATAGTTGTTTGCTTTAGTTTAAAAACAACACAAAAAAACTCTACTATAAATAAAACCAAAAGAGTTGCAGTTAAGAACAATAAACTATTTGCATATGTATTGCGATTGGCATTGCGCGTTAAAAAAGACAGCGTAAAATAGCCTATTATCCATAGATACAGATAAAGCATTAGGTGTGTGTGCCATTTTATACTTACATAGCCAACTTGACTAGCCCAATAGATTTCCCATATCAAATAAGGAAACGTAAATAAAAGAAGTATGTACCGATAACTTAAGCTAATGGAAACAGAAAAGCCTTTCTTTTCAAAAAGCAAAAAGTACCTCATAAATCTTGATGTGCTGTCTTTCATTGTTTCCCTATTACTTTCTGCGGCTTAACTCTTCAGCAATACTGCTTGTTAATGAATCTAAACTATACTTCATCGACTTTGCCATCAGTGTATATCCTTTAGCGTTATGGTGCCCATCTTGAATCCAATAATAATGGGTAATACTATCCTGTTTGTCAGCAAAAAAATTAAGATAAAAAGGAAGCAAGCTAGCTACTTTCACATTGTCAAATTTCGAAATATGCTTCACGATTGTATCTAAACTATATTCAAACGTTTTATTGTAAACTGCTGTTTGATCCGGCTGAAGCAACACCATTAGAAGTGCATTTTCTTGTTGGGCTAATTTCGAATAAGTATCAAAAAGAGCAATAGCTTTGGCATCAAGTTGTGCCTTGTCTTCTACGGAGAAGGGCATTTTTATTAGCAATTCATTATACCCTACAGCATTAAAAAATAAACGCGACACATGGCTCAAGGCATAAATGGGCTCCCACCACGGCCCTTTTTCAAACTGCACCTTACCGTTTGGCTTGAATCGCTCTAGCCCCCCTTTTGTTACCAAGTCGGTATGCATATCGTTTGAAGATAATGTTTGTACTATTATGTCTGGCTTGTACTTTCGGAGCAAATCGCGATAACAAACAAAATTAACACAAGGGTCGTCACCCGCATTAGCGGCATTCATGAACGAGACATTCGTATCAGATGCTGCGAAGAGTTGACGCAAAATGCTCACACAATTTGAATCAAATGGCGCCCCAACGCCTTCCGTAAAACTATCGCCTAAAACAAGTATACGCTTTTCATTCTTCCGCTTTTGAATGGGCCACTCTATATCCGAAAATCCTAGCGAATTACAGTGGCGTATATGATTAAACTCTGGACGAGAAATGTAAAATACCTCATTCGGTTTGTGGGTCCGATAGTAATCTTCATGATTTGACCCATATCTCGACACATACCCGTATTCGATTTTTTCCATATAAGTATCCATGTTACCAAACTTAACCAAGTACATTTCAACAAGTAAAAGTATTCCCCAGAATGTGGTTGCTGATGTTTGGATATTAGTATACTGTTTCAGATATATAATTTTATTGACCAAAAACAGCAAAGCAATAGTTACAATCCACAAGTAGATGTATAATGCTATATGGGTATGCCATTTTATAAAGAGCGAACCTACTTTACTGGCTTGGTAGATTTCCCACAAAGCATATGCAAAAAGCGGGAAAAACAAAAATTTAATCATTTTTGAAATCCTAATCATTTTCAAAAAACTTTATTGGTGAATTGTTTTACTTTCACAATATCTCAAGGTAAACTTAAAATTATTAAGAATGAAACTGGTTCGTAAAATAAAACACCTTTTGCTTGATCCTTCGGGAAAACGCAAAAAGTTACTGGAAAATTCTGATGTTTTTTGTATGGCGCCTTGGATTCAACTCCACGCGCAAACAAATGGCAAAGTAGCGCCTTGCTGTATGTCTTCCTTTAATCCCGAAAATCCAATTGGGGATTTAAATCAAGATCCTGAATTATCAAATTCTTGGAATTCAGCTAACATGAAGCAGTTGCGATTAGACATGCTGAACGGAAGAAAAAACTCTTTATGTCACAATTGTTATAAGTATCAAGACCTTGGAAGAAACAGCGAACGCCATCATTATAACAGAGATTTTCAGCACTATTATTCAAGAGTTGAACGCACAAATAAAGACGGTTCGATCAACGATTTAGCTATTCCCATTCTCGATATCCGATTTTCTAACAAATGTAACTATAAATGTCGAATCTGCAGTAGCGAATACAGCACGCTATGGTACGATGAAGAGGTAAAACTAGGAAGACAAATTAATCCGGCAAACAAAGAAATAAAAGTAGCGCAAGATGAGGTCAAATTTTGGGAATCGTTCAAGGCTTTACTCCCTACTGTAAAAAGACTTCACTTTGCTGGTGGAGAGCCACTTTTCATGGATGAACACTATGCAACACTAGAATATCTCATTGAGATTGGCAATACTGATGTTAACCTAACGTACAACACAAATTTTTCTACTCTCCGCTATAAACGTTACAACGTAATAGAACAATGGAAAAAATTTAGGCAGGTGGATATTTGGGCAAGCTTAGATGGTATGGGTGAAAAGGGAGATTATCAACGAAAGGGTCAAAGGTGGAATGAAGTAGAAGAAAATATTAGAACCATACAAAGGGAATGCTCCAATATATTCTTTGGCGTAAATGTAACTGTAAGTATTTTCAACATCTTTCATGTTCCCGATTTTTTTAAGCATATGGTTGAACAAAAATTTGTAAGTCCCGATCGCATGAATCTATACCCTTTGTTTGGACCTAATCATTTTTGCGTAGATACACTACCAAAAGAACTTAAAGAAAAAGCAACTGTACTTTATGCCGATTTTGAGTTAAACTACTTAAACAAACTATCTAAGTCCGAGAATATTAAAAACCACTGTAAATCAGTTATTACACTAATGAATTCAAATGAAAGAAATCTAGCCGGAGAGTTTAATCATACCATTAAAAGTGTAGACACCATAAGAGGGGAAGATTTTTCACAAGTTTTCCCTGAGTTAACATCAATGATCAAACAGAACATTTGACCTTTCATTCTAATGAGATAAAAAGAAACAACTATTCGCAACATTAAAGAAATTGCTGTTTATACTACTCCTCCTTATTTGCTCTTTTGCTTACTCGTAAGGGACTGTGTTAGCTTTAGTCCCAACCCCATCCAATTTTCACCGGTCATCTACACCTACTAGTTTATATATTCTATATCCATTTTCACAGAACAACAACTCAAATTCTTTGTCGTTATAAATCTCTCTTTTATCTGAAAAACGCAGTACTTTGTTGAGTTCCCCTTCAGGAAAAAGCATAATATGGGAAATTTTGTTTTGAGCCAATAGTGTATCAAAAGATTTTCGATTAAAATCAGTTTTATTTTGAAGCCGAACTACGCAATTTCGTTGCCACTCTCGGTAAAGGATAGCCTTAATTTTTTTCTCGTTTAAATAGTAGTAGTTACTATCATACTCATGAAATATATGTGGAATATCTAAAGTATTGGAATAGACAACCCAACTAAAATTAGCAATCTCATTAGCATAATCAAGGTATAGCTGACATTTTGATATACTATCTCGGGTATACGTTGCACTATTTAAAAAACCTTCTTCATAACGTAATGAGCGCTTACTTTGAATCACTTTGTTTGACATAAACAAATTTGATAAAAGTATATAGAATGCAAGCGTGAAAAAAAATGTATATCGATTCATCCGTAGGTACACAAGCACTTTTTCAAGAATATTCGCAATAAACGGTATTGCAGGTACCATGTAAATTGAAAGATAACGAGATTGTGAAGTGAGTGTTTGGTTGAAAATCTTATATGCAAAAGGCAGCACTGCTAGCCAATAGATACAAAAAAGTATAATGTCCGTTCTTTTTTTCGTCTTGAATAATGAAAGAAACGAAGCCAACATTGCTATACCGTAAAGCGGAAGATATGCAAAGGGCAAATTAGTTAAAATATCGCTATAGGAAGATTCACCATTAGTATAGGTAGTTGCCACTTCGTTATCACTGAATAATATGCCACGTAATGGGTGCAAGCCTGATGCAACCTCACAGATCATAATTACTACTATGGCTATTAACACAGGAATTGCAATTTTCAGCCAAATTTTTGTTGAAATTCTCGGAGTAAACAAAATCAACATCACTACCATTCCACTAAAAGCCCACCCTTCATAACGTAGCCAACAACAACAAGCAAGTGCAAAACCCAATGCAGATGCTGTTTTTCCAGATTGTCCCTCAGCGATAAATTTCTCAATAAAATAATATGCCCAAAGCAAAAAAAATATGTAATACGGCTCACTTAATACCTGCGAGGAAAGAACAATATGTTGTAGGTAAAAAATAAATATTATACAAGCTGCTATTGCCGTGTTCCTGCTAAATTTAATGGAAGTAAAAAGATATAATGGAATAACTGAAAACGCCCCAAATAAAGCGGTTAATATTCTTGGAGCAGTAAAAACATTTTGTGTCAAAAACATTGTAGTTCCTGTCAAATAGAAATGTAATGGCAACCAATCATAAGCAGGGTTTATTACCTGAACGCCAAATATGGAAGGATAGGCACCAAACAATTTAAGCCATATGTATGATACATACAATCTTGCTCCTGAGTCCCCATTATCACAGTTATCTGAAATAAAAATCCAACTAATTCTGATTACTAATGCAACTACCACTCCAATAATAAGCAATCGTTTTGTTGACAATTGCTCCATAAATTTTAGATTCTCTCTAACACTAAAAATGGAAACAACAAAGAGAAATATTGATGAAAATAGCCAACTATGTATTGGAAAAAGAACTGCTCCAATAATATTTGCAAGCGCATATAGGTAAAAAAAAACAGGGGAAACAACTGATGCACGATATACTAAAATCAACGAAGCACATAGCGCCAAATATGGTAGTAAGTGTAAAACATATATCAAAAAATAGACTAGAAAATATGTATGGGGATACCATTTGGAAAAATCGAGATAGTCTGCTTCAAATAAGTAACCAAAGGGTGATGATGGGATAATTTCAAGAAAAAGAAGCTTAGTTATAGAAAACAAACATATACATAGAATGCTACTGAGTACATACCACCATCTAATACCATTGTATTTTTGTTTTTCCCACATCTAAAAAAGTGTTGCACTATACAACTAAAAATAATTTTTTATTCTGTACTCCACGTTTGAAAGCTTTTCTGTATTTCCAAACCGGAACAAAAGCAAGTGTTTAAAAACACTAAATGTCCTTCCTATTCCATATTTTGATATTCCAGCTTGTCGAACATTATGACCTACTATTATTTCTCCAACTTCCAACCCATTCAAATGCACAAATAATGGAATGTACCTATGAAAACCATCAAAAAAACTAAACGTTGTAATTGCCTCCCTACGAAACGCTTTAAGCGAACAACCAATGTCATGAACTGGTAAAGAAAAGAGGAAGCGAATAAGTTGATTTGCAACAATACTGGGAATAAGCTTGTCTAGACCATCTTTCCGATGCTTTCGATATCCTTGTACTAGGCTATATTTACTCCCGTTAATCTGCTCTATCAATGCATGAATATCCTTCGGATTATTTTGCATATCCCCATCAAGAGTAATTATAATCTCATGTTTAGATTGAGCCAAACCTGCTCTTAATGCTGCACTCTGTCCAGAGTTCGTCTCAAGCGCTAAAAGGCGCGTATGTTCATTTTTATTTTGTTGTATTATGGATAAAGTAGCATCCGTTGAACCATCATCAACGAGTATCAGTTCGTAACAATAATTCTGTAGATTAGCATATAATGATTCCATCAAGAGAAGAACACTCCCTTCTTCATTATATATTGGTACAACAACACTTAACTTCATTTAATGTTATTTCTTCTTACTGGCAACTGCCAAAACGATTTGTAGTTACGATTTACAACATACATATCAAACCAAATCAGATAATTAAGAATACACCAAATTGGCCGGCCGAAATCTTGTTTTCCACTTAAGTGAATTTTCCAAATTTTCTCTACAAATTCCCAGTCTAGAAGTTCGGTTTGTTCTACCATCTTCTGATTTATATATTTTTCAGCAAACTTGCCCAACTTATCCTTGAACCAAACAGCATGAGGCATTTCCAATCCAAAACCATCTCTTTGGTAAATTTCTTTGGGAAGAAAAGGTTTCATTGCTTCTTTCTCTACCCACCGCAGTTTTGAAAAATGCCTAACTCTATATTTTAAAGGCAACTTAGTAACATATTCCACAAGCATTCTATCCATAAAAGGGAAACGACCTTCAACAGAATTTGCTAAAAATGTACGATCGTTTTTTACCATTAAATCATCGATAAAGAAGTGCTTCATATCGATGAGCGAAATCTTGTTTAAATCGTTTTCAATACCGCTATTATAAAATATTTTGTCATAAAATGTTTGCGTAGAAGTTCTATCAAAATCACCTATTAGCAATAATTTTTTTTGTTCTTCTGTAAATACATGACGCCAATACAGATGTGATTCCGGCACGTTAAGTTCTGCTCCTCCTGTAAATCGTTTTGCTTTAAAATCAAAACTTAACTTACGATAGTCAGATGGCAGTTGCTCTATTCCTTTTCGAAAAAGCTTTCTAACAAAAGCAGGAGCTAGGGAGCGATACAGCTTTCTGATTTGATAGGCAGCAATGCTAGGATAAGCATTAAATAGCTCATCACCTCCTTCTCCACTTAATAATACACTTACAATTGGAGCTGCCTTATGTGCAAGAATAAAAGACGGAATACAAGCTCCATTCCCATTGGGTTCATCAATATATGCTATTTGAGTAAGCATATTTTCAATCACATCATCTGGTGTTACCAGTATCTCATGATGAATAGATCCCGAATATTGAGCCATTATTCTTTGATACTTGGATTCATCAAAACTTAATTCGCCCATTTTTAAAGAAAATGTATGCATTTTGTCTCCTAAGCCTAAATACTTCACAATTCCCAACATGGCGCTTGTGTCTATTCCCCCAGACAAGGTCATTCCCAGCGGAGCATCGCTTATTAAATTCCTTTTAACAGAATCAATTAATAATTCTCTTGTTGTTTTAACAGCGGCTTCCTTACTGATACTAAAGTCTTCGTAGTAATTAAAATCATAGTACTGAGAGAACTGATAACTAGATGTTGAAAAATCCACTTCCATTAATTCGCCTCCTCTAATTTCACGAATCGAATTATAGGGCGTAAGGGTGTCCGGTATATATGCTAATGTGAAAAAATGATGTATTGAGGTTGAATTTATGCTAGTGTCAAAGCCAGGTATTTCCAAAAATGATTTTATCTCTGAAGCAAAATAAATCCCTCCGTCTCGAAACGACATAAACAATGGAAGTATCCCATAGAAATCTCTGACAATATATGCCTTTGCCTTATCACGATCGTATAAACAGAAGGCAAACATCCCGCTTAATTCTTGCAAAAATTTTATACCTAAAAGTTTATAGAGATAAATAATTACTTCGGAATCTGAAGAGGTGCGAAAGGGGAAAAGGTCTTCTAAATCATATTTGGCTTTTAACTCTTTGAAATTGGATATTTCTCCATTATAACACAACAAAACTGAGCCATCAGAACTTACCATTGGTAAATTAGCATTCGGAGAAACGTCAATAATCGACAACCTAGTATTGGCAACCGATAGGTGTTGATTCTGAAACGAGCCAAAAGCATCTGGACCCCTATGGCGAATTACATTAGCCATATCACCAACAACACGTTTAATCGTATCATTTGGCTCAGCTCCTAATGTTAAGTATCCTGCAATTCCACACATAGCTCTATAAAAAGACCTTACATTTTAAATGTATAAGTAAAGTTGCAAAATAATAAATAATGCTCGGATATCAGCAAATAAAGAAATGAATAATGATCTTTGAACAAGTAGAAAAATAATTCAACTGATTGATACAGAAGAGCTATGATTAAAAAATATTGAACAACATTCATTTATTTGTAAAAGTGGGGTAAAATTTCTGCTACATTGCGATTTGTTTAGTTAAAACATAGCTATTCAGTACAATTTAATTGTATTTAAGATGATTAAGAAAAGTATACTAGCATTGCTATTTGCCTATTTATTTTGTGTTGTTGGCCTTTTTTTTTCACATCATATTCTCCTAGATAACACACCACCTTCTGATAGCTATTTTTCTGATAACATGTTTAAAAAAATGTTATCCATACTTGTTCTTTTTGGACTATTAGTAGGGCTGGGATTTGTCCTTAGAAAAAGAATAGTTCAGTGGCTTCGTTTAGATGAGGTGGTTTTTTTTCATTTTCTTTTATACCTCTTGTTTTATTGTATTGTTGGAATTTGGTTCCTCTTCAAATGCAAAAATGACGAACTAATCTATATTATTCAAGGATCTCGAAAATTAAGAGATCCAATGTATGGCTATGCTTATCCTAGAAGTAGTAAACGACATGAAATAGTTTATCAGCAAGATAGTCTACTTCTTGAAGTCTCTTACAATTTTGATTCCTTAGGAAGAAGAAAAACATATTGCCCCTCTACACATCAATCGAAATCGATCTTATTTTTTGGATGCTCTTTCACTTACGGTGATGGTGTAAATGATAGAGAAACCCTACCTTCGCAATATGCAGATCTTGATTCTTCTGTATCTGTTTATAATTATGCTATAGACGGCTGGGGACCTCAACAAACCTATCTCCAAATCAGTAAAAGAAATTTATCTATTGAAACATACTCAGATACAGCCTTGGGTATCTATGTTTGGATTGACGACCACATCAAAAGAGCTGCATTATACAAATCGCACTATCAAGGATGGACACAATTTTTTCCTTGCTTTACGCTTGAAAACAATGTACTTAAATACAAAGGCAGTTTTGAAAAAGCTTATCCATTGAAAGGTTTCTTATTCGAGCTGTTAAACAACAGCCTCTTTTTTAAAAATATTGAAATCCCTTCGCATGAAACTAAACAAGATTATGCACTGGTTACTGCCCTTCTCAAAGCAAGCAGAGACAGATTTTCTCAGCAATTCAAACAAGGAAAATTTGTGGTCTTCATCTATCCTGGCAGCAGTGGAACCATAATTCCTTATCTTAAGGCAGAAAAAATAGACTATGTTGTAGGCAATAGCAGCCTTTTGAATAACACCGACTTTATTCCTAAACACGGCCATCCCAATAAAAATGCGAATCGAAAAATAGCAAAAGAAATTCAACTACTCATCGTACAATAATGCATAAAAACAATAGCAATACCTCATTAATCCACAACAAACATTAATTTATTCTTGAGTGAGTCATGAAAACAAAAGTTCTACTTGGAAACACTATGCTCTTCCTGCTATTGATTGGAATAGTTGAGCTCGGACTTAGGTTCACCAACCATCAACCCGGCAACCTCACCCCAAACTGGGCCAACTTCAAACCTGTTGACAGCCTAATAGAATACCACCATTTTATAACCGACTCCAATGGACTTATAGTTGCCAATAAACCTTATTTCGATAGTCTGCATATCGATATAAATAACAATGGCTTTCGTACCCCGGAATGGCCTTCTATTGATTCAACAAAAAAAACCGACCTCTTTATTGGCGACAGTTTCACATGGGGATTATCGGCAAACCCTTTAACTGCCTGTTTTGTTGATTTGGTGCGTAATCAATCGGCAAACAATATTGTCAATCTCGGTATTCCGGTAGCAGATCCTTTGCAGTATGAAATGTTAGCCCAGCAATATATCCCCAAATTTAAGCCACAACAGGTGTTTGTAATGCTCTATCTCGGAAATGATATAATGCAAAACGACAGAAATATTGTCGCCTATAAACCGCTTTACTTTTATACAAATGCGGGAGCTATGTTAGCCTCCGATGGAAACAGAACATTTACTTCAGCTGCTGAAGCTTACCGTTACTATATGGAAGAAAAATATTTCCTGCGGCACCCAACAACAATATTCCAAAAAGCAGCAAGCAAAAGCGCCATCATTACATTACTCTATGCTATACACATGCGATGGGTTGAAAAACAACAATATAACAAAAGTATAGCAGAAATGACATTCACAAAACAGCACCTTTATGCAATTGCTAAGCACTGTAAAGCCAACCACAGCAAACTTCACATTGTTATTATACCTGAGCAAAAAGAGGCGAACAAAGATTCCGTTTATTTCAAAAACCGATACAAAGCCCTTTTTGCAGATACTATACTCGGTCCATTTGTTTGGCTACCTACAGGAATCAACAAATCACTTTATACGGCTTATCCAGACGCCCATCTGAACAATGCCGGTCACCAATTTTACGCTAAACAAATTTTAGGTTTACTAAGTGATTCCGAAAAATAAATCTATTTTTCCGATGTAATGAAGCATTTCTGTACCATCATCACTGGCGACCATTTGCATAAAGCTTTAGCGCTCTATGATTCTCTTCGTCAACTCGATAGCGATGTACATCTGCATATTCTTTCAATCAATACCTGTTCTGATTTCCCGCAAGATTCCGGACTTACGTTATATCGGCCGGAACAATTTTTCGACATCGAAAATGCTAAAATCATTGCCCAAAAATACAGCCAATACAGCGATAAGTATCGATGGAGCCTAAAGCCTATCCTACTTCAATATTTGTTACAACAGGTCGATACAAAAGTTATCTACTTAGATACCGACACCTATTTTTTTGGAAATTTTCAATTCCTATTCGATCTTCTCGATACGCATAACACACTCCTCACGCCTCATCACTACTCGCGTAACGCCACCAAAGAGCAAAATTGGTTTGAGGCAAATTTTAAAGTAGGACTCTATAATGCCGGCTTTGTGGGTGTAAACCGCGATGCTGTTTCACTCATGCAATGGTGGGCTTCGTGCTGTGCTTATCGGTGTGAAAAAAACCCCATTCGCGGCACTTTTGACGATCAACGCTATTTGGATTTATTGCCCGTTATGGACGAGCGAGTACATATTCTCCGCCATAAAGGCTGTAACGTTGCCGACTGGAACAGGCAAGAAGTTCCCCGCTCCCTTCAAGGCGAACAGGTAATGCTGGATAACCATTACCCGCTTATTTTCATTCATTTTAACTATACTACTATCCGCTCTATCGTACAAGGACGAGAGCCTCTGTTAAAACCCCATCTCGATCGCTATTTTCAGCATTTAGTTCAGTATAAGCCTTATCTTAAACTGGAAAGTATGTACGGTGAAGACAAATTTACCGATAAACTCAAGTTTCGGATTTGGCAAATCATCACTGATTTAGGCTGGTAGTTTCCCAAAAAATGAAGTAAAATCAGATACTTTGTCGGCTTCGCTTGAATATTCCCCTAAAATCCTTATTTTGCGCCTCATTTTGTTAAAAAAACAAAGCTAAATTAACGTATAGTATTATGGCAATTATTGGAAAATTAAGAGAGCGCTCTGGAATCATTATCGGTGCAATAGCAGTGAGTATCCTAGGGTTTCTAGTTATGGATGCAACCAACAACCAGTTTGGTGTATTAAAAGGCCGACAAACCAATGTTGGTACAATTGATGGAGAAAAAGTGGACTATAACGAGTTCATGAAAAAATACGAAGACAACCAGAAAAACGCAGAAGAACAGATGCGTAGTCGCGGTGGATTAACCGATGAGCAGCGCAACTTCATCCGTCAACAAACATGGGATGACTATGTAAACACTATCTTAATGGGAAAAGCCTACGATAAGTCTGGTATAGCCGTTACTGATGATGAGATGGTGGAATTAACTACGGGTTCAAATGCACACCCATACATTCGTCAATCGTTCACTAACCCGCAAACACAGCAGTTTGAACCACAGTTCGTAAAAATGTTTATCCAAAATTTGGATAATGATGACAAAGGAACTGAGCCCGGAACAAAACGCAAACAATGGAACAATCTTGAAAAAGAAATCAAGAAAAACCAATTGACTCAGAAATACGCTGCATTAGTGGCTAAAGGGATGAACACCCCATCTTGGATGGCTGAACGTCTTTATGGAGATGCCAACAGAAGCGCTGATTTCAAATATCTTGCTTTACCCTACAGCGATTTGAACGAAGCGGATATTAAATTCACAGACGATGATTTGAAAAGCTACCTCAAGGCACACCCGGCTCGCTTCGAACAAAAAGAAGAAACAAGAAAAATTCAATTTGCAGCTTTTGATATCGTAGCCTCTTCGGCCGATTCAGCAGCAGTCTTAAAATCTTTAGGAGATAAACTAGAAGAGTTCGCCAAAGGAACAAAATCTACTGATGACTCTGTTTTCGTTCGTGTGTACTCTGAAACACCTTTCGATAATAGCTATTTCAAAAAAGAACAATTGGCCGGCTCTCCAATTGCCGACAGTCTTTTCAACCTTCCTGTGAAAACCGTTATCGGCCCTTTCGTTGAAGAAGGTCAATACAAATACGCAAAAATCGTCAACAGAAAATTATTGTCGGACTCTGTTCGTGTGCGTGATATCGCCTTCTCATTTGACAATGTAAAATCACAAGAAGAAGCTATGGTAAAACGAAAATTGTTTGATAGCGTGTTTACACAAATCGATTCGTTCAAACAAGATTTCGGACAAATGGCCGCCATGTTCTCTGATGACCAACAAACTAAAGTAGTAGGTGGCGATAAAGGTTGGGTAAAATTTGGGGAAACCGATAAACCATACAACGATGCTATCTTCTTCCATGCGGCAAAAGGTGAAGTGGTAAAAACGGTAGCAGGTAATTCATTACACATTGTTCAAGTAATTGATGATCGCCCATCCACTGCCGGTGTTGAAGTAGCCTATTACTCGAAAAGCATCTTACCTAGTCCTGAAACAGAAAGAGCTATTTACGCAGCAGCAAGTAAATTCGCTTCCGATCACTCAACAGAAGCTAAATTCAAAGAAGCAGCAAAAACTAACACTGCTATTAAAACTGTTGAAGCCGTTAAAAAAGACGATTTCAGTGTGTTTGGCATCAACAATGCACGAGATCTAGTAAGATGGGTATTCAATGCTAAAAAAGGAGATGTTTCAGGCATTATCGCAGCCGATAAAAAACATTTAGTAGCTTATATTGATGGAATCAGAGCAAAAGGAACACCTGATTTAGATGCTGTAAAAGATCAAGTAAAAGCGTTCTACGTTAAGGATAAAAAAGCCGAATTACTAGCCAAGAAAATTACAGATGCAAAAGCTGCTTCAATCGAAGAATTAGCGTCTAAATTAGGCAAACAACCTGGCTTTGCGGAAAAAGCAACATTCGCTAATCCTGTATTAGCAGGATCTGGTTATGAGCCAAATGTAGTGGCTGCAGGTGTTTACGCCAAACAAAACAAAATGACGGCTCCTATTGAAGGAAATGCTGGTGTTTATGTTTTAGAGAAAGTAGCAGGTGTTGATCCGCCAAAAGCAACAGATTTAAGTATGTACAAAGCACAACTTCGTCAGCAAACATCCGGCAAAGCTAGTCGTGGTGTGTTTGAAGCGTTCAAGAAATTAGCTAAAATTGAAGATAACCGTTTCGATTTCTTCTAAGTCGAAATTGTACACAACAAAAAAGCCGGTCGAATTCGACCGGCTTTTTTGTTGACTATAGCGTTGTATTTATTTAGAAAACAGATTGTATTTCAAAATGCAATAAATCGCTCGGAAACCGTCTCTCCAGCCAATTTTCTTGCCCTCTTCATAGGTTCTTCCATAATATGAAATCCCTACTTCGTAAATGCGTACATTCGGATAGCGCGATATCTTAGCCGTTACTTCCGGCTCAAAACCAAAACGCTGCTCTTTTAAATCCAACGATTGAATGATTTCTCTGCGGAACAATTTGTAACACGTTTCCATGTCGGAAAGATTCAAATTCGTGAACATATTCGAAGCAAAGGTCAACCACTTATTCCCGATGGTATGCCAGAAAAATAAAATTCGGTGCGGTCTCCCTCCCGCAAAACGAGAACCGTATACTACATCCGCAAAGCCATCTACAATAGGCTTCAACAATATATTGAACTCCTGAGGATCGTATTCCAAGTCTGCATCTTGTATCACCACAAAATCACCTGTCGACTCTTTTATACCACGATGTAAAGCAGCACCCTTACCCATATTCACGTCCTGTTTGCGATACTGAATATTTAACTCAGGATTGGCTTTGCTGTAACTCAAAATAGCGTCCTCGGTATTATCTTTAGAACAGTCGTTCACAATAATAATCTCCTTTTCAATCTCGTTGATCAGCTTAACGGCTTTAATCTTATCTAAAATAAAATGAATAGTTTTACCTTCATTATAAGCCGGGATAACAATAGATAATTTCATGAAATATAGCGTTTAATCGATGTTTATAGGTAAAGTAAAAATCCTTTTAATGCGCTAAAATTAATTTTTATTTACAATAATCACGCAAACGTATCCATTTTCAAACGCTCCTATACATATACTACCATTTAAACATAGCATAATGCAAAATATTACCCCTCGTTTTTCGTTTCGTCAACTAGCATTAGCCTGTATAACTTGTGTTTACTTTATTAGTTTTTTCAACTACAGCCAATGGAATAAAGGCGCTATAATTGCAGGGGGAGATTCCATGGGCTACTATCTCTATTTGCCTTCAATTTTTATCCATCACGACATTGTTTCGCTTAAGCAAACGGCACATACTCTTTTCTCCTACAACGCTTATCCACCCAGCAACAACTCTCCCTGTGGTATTTTAGAGTGCTATGTGACGCCAACAGGAAACAATGTAATCAAGTATACCAATGGATCGGCTATCCTTCAGTTTCCTTTTTTTGCAACGGCTCATGCTATTGCCTATATAGGAGGGTATAAAACTGACGGCTTCTCACTTCCGTATATTTTCATGAACTGCTTATCTATCCTAGTCTATAGCCTACTTGGTCTTTATGTTATTGGAAAAGTGCTATCGCAATACGTTTCCGATAGGGCTACGGCTATTACACTGGTTGCTATTGCATTAGGCACCAATCTGTTTGCGCAACAAATTAATATGGGCGCTATGTCGCACCCCGGTCTTTTCTTCCTTTATGCCGCTTTGCTCTACGCTACAATTCAGGTGTTTGATGCTAAAAAAACGAACTATATCTATTTAATTGCATTTTCCCTTGGGTTAATAGCATGCATACGGCCAAACGAAATTGTAGTTGGTATATTTCCTTTACTCTATGGCGTTTATTCCATCAAAACATGGAAAGAAAAATCAACTTGGCTGATTCAAAACCGAAGTTTTTTGTTCAAAGCTTTTGCCTTGTTTATGCTCCCCATTTTTCCACAACTCCTGTATTGGAAGTTGGTATCAGGGAACTGGCTATTTTATAGTTATGGTAATGAAGGATTCGATTTTCTTCATCCACATATTTTTGACGGTTTGTTTTGTTTTAAAAATGGTTGGCTATCCTATACCCCTATTATGCTTTTCGGTCTTATCGGCATTGTATTAATGCACAACAAAAACAAAAAAATAGCATTCCCGCTTCTTGTTTTTCTAGCCATACACATTTATGTTATCAACAGCTGGTGGTGTTGGCATTATGTAAATGGATTTGGCAACAGGCCCATGGTTGAAACCTACCCCCTTTTAGCAGTCCCTTTTGGCTATTTTGTAGAGTGGACAACACGAAAATGGTATACTCTCCTTCTGTTTTCTGCTACCTGTATTTTCTTTATTGCTTTAAATCTTTTCCAAACCTATCAATTCACACAAAATATTCTACTCACAGAGGATGCAAATGGAGTTTATATATACAACACACTTTTTAAAACCAAAGCCACTCGAAACAATCTTATTGAATTCGACATTGCCGAAACTCAACCTAAACAATTACTCAACCCAAAATTAATTTTCGAAGAACGTTATGACTCAATTCCCTATGAACTTGAAAAAGGGCAATATAAAAATTTGACCAATGCATCGCTTGAACGGCTAGGGTTATCAAAAGGGGATTGGCTTAGGGCAAGTGCCATTTGCAGAAATGATGAAAATGTAATTTCCCTGTATGAGCAATCACTCCTAGTTATAGCTATCGAAGCTAAAGAAACGAACAAAACCATTGTATGGAAGGCGCTGAAAGTTCAAAATAAACTGTATAATGAAAACAATGCCATTTGGACGTTCGCTAAACATCAATCCGACACGATAACGTTCTGCACTCAAATTCCTAAAGATGTAACAAAAGACGACAAGCTTAACTTCTTCTTTTGGAACTTACAAGGGCCGCCAATTTTAATACATTCGGTATGGTTGGAAAAAGTGGAAGTCGATAAATCCAAGGAATAAATTATTTTAGTGCAATCTTATGCTCAAATACTCATCAAAACTGATTGCAGACGCTGTGACTGAGTTCACCAAACTACCCGGAATTGGCGAAAAAACGGCCCTACGGTTGGTGATTCATCTATTGAAACAAGACAAAGAAAAGGTGAAACAATTCGGTGATGTGGTTACCAAAATGCGTCATGATATCCAGTATTGCAAAACTTGCCACAACATTTCCGATCACGAGCTTTGTTCGGTATGCAGCAACAAAATGCGCGAACAGTCCATCATTTGCGTGGTAGAGAATTTCAGAGATGTAATTGCTATTGAAAACACCGAAATTTTTAGAGGCACTTATCATGTATTAGGCGGTATAATTTCACCAATTGACGGAATTGGTCCGGAGCAACTTAATGTAGAATCGTTGTTAATGCGAGTGAAAGAACAAGGTGTGAAAGAAGTGCTCATGGCACTTTCCCCTACTATTGAAGGTGATACAACGGTATTCTATCTTTCTAAACGACTGCAACCTTTTGGAATTACAGTAACAACAATTGCTCGCGGTGTAGCTTTTGGCGGAGAATTAGAATATACCGATGAACTTACTCTCGCCCGTTCTATTGCAACGCGAGTACCCTACGAAAATGCACTCGTAAAATCTTCTACTTCGTAAACCAAATCTTTCACCGTGCAACTATCGGTTATCATTGTCAACTACAACGTGAAACACTTTTTATTACAGTGTTTACAATCGGTGTATGCGGCTGTGAACGATTTAGAGATGGAAGTGTTTGTAGTTGATAATGTATCCAAAGATGGCTCTGTTGAAGCTGTTCGTGCTGCTTTTCCGCACGTAAAACTAATCGCGAACACCGAAAACGTTGGTTTCTCGAAAGCCAACAATCAAGCCATTGCACAAGCTACAGGTGAATACATATTGATCTTAAACCCGGATACAGTGGTTGCGGAAGATACATTTGTGAAATGTATTGCGCACATGCTTTCATTCAAAGATGCAGGCTGTATAGGTGTTCATATGATTGACGGAAAAGGCGTTTTTCTTCCGGAATCAAAACGCGGCTTACCTACCCCGGAAGTGGCGTTCTACAAGATGTTTGGCTTTAGTTCACTCTTTCCAAAATCGAAACGTTTCGGCAAGTATCACTTGGGCTATCTGAGTAAAAACGAAACGCACGAAGTAGATATTCTTTCTGGCGCTTTTATGTTTTTCAGAAAAGAGGTGCTCGATAAAATCGGTGGATTTGACGAAACCTTTTTCATGTACGGTGAAGACATAGACCTCAGTTGGCGTGTAATTTTAGGGGGGTATAAAAATTATTACTTGGCTGATGCTACCATCATTCACTATAAAGGAGAATCTACCAAGCGAGGAAGTCTTAACTATGTAAAGGTATTCTACGAGGCCATGATTATTTTTGCAAAGAAACATTTCGCGAATAGTAAAGCGTCTCTCTTTTCGTTCTTCATCAATGTAGCCGTGGTGTTCAGAGCCATCCTCACTGTTTTAGCGAATGTAATCTCTTCATCGTTTGTAGTGGTAGTCGACTTTTTATTGATTTACGCAGGCTTGTTCTTTACAACGAATTTCTGGGCTAATAATTTCAAAAGCACCATCGACTATTACCCGCAAATATTTTTGTTAGGTGTATTGCCAATGTATATTCTTACTTGGCTTATGGGAGCCTATTTATCGGGTGGTTACGAAAAACCGTTTCGACTTTCAGGCATTGTAAAAGGCATTTTAGCCAGCACTTTTGTGATTGCTTTCGTGTACGCCTTTTTACCGGAAACGTGGCGATTTTCTCGAGCTATTATTTTGTTTGGCGCTATAGTTTCCATGGCTAGTTTAACCATCACCCGCTTGTTCTATAACATGGTGAAACACGGACGATTGTCCTTTGATGAACAAGTGCCGAAGCGCTGGCTCGTTGTGGGTGATGAAACAGAAAGCAACCGCGCCATTGAATTACTCAAAAAGTATGAAGAACCCGAACTTACTTATACTTTGTCAACCGCCAATGGGTTAAAAGGAAAATCGGCATTACTCAGCATTGATGAAGTTGTATTCTGTAGCAAAACTGTGCCTTTCAGAACCATAATTGATAGTATTGAAGAAACCAATGGCAAACAAAACTTCAAGATTTTAAATGCTGATTCGAATGCTCTCATTGGAAGTAACTCTAAAAATACAGCCGGTGATCTATTGGCGGAAGATAAGCGTTTCAATCTCTCCAAACATTTGGCGCAACGCAAAAAACGGATGCTCGATATTTTGCTATGCGGCCTATTACCATTCACTTTCAAATCATCAGTGTATAATAATCTTTGGGCGGTACTTTCCGGGAAGAAAACCTGGGCCGGTTATGTGATGAATGATGCAAAATCGCTACCCTTCAACAAAGAAGCGGTTTTCCCGATTGTGAAAGGCAAAAATATTATGGATAGTGACGCGCAATTACTGAATGAATTGTACGCTAAAAACTATACCTTAACTGAGGATTTGAAAATTATCGCAAAACAAATATAGCACAACGAATTACTCCATTGCCAAATCATCAAACCCTCTCATCATCAAATTAATTCTTCCTCCAACAATCCACCAAATGGTCGTCTACCATACCCACAGCTTGCATAAAGGCATAGCAAATGGTAGACCCTCTGAATTTAAAGCCACGTAGCCCCATATCCTTGCTCATAGCATCGGAGATAGCCGTTTTAGCCGGAAGATCTTTTAATGTTTTAGGCTTGTTCACAATTGTTTTACCGCCAGTGAAACTCCAGATATATTTGTCGAAGGAGCCAAACTCTTTCTGAATCTCTAAAAACCGCTGTGCGTTGTTGATAGCGGCTTCAATCTTCAAACGATTGCGAATAATTCCGGCATCTTGCATCAATGCATCAAATTTTGCTTGATCAAATTTGGATACTTTTTTCGCATCGAAATTGGCAAAGGCTTTGCGGAAATTTTCGCGCTTTTTCAATACGGTTAGCCAACTCAAACCGGCTTGAAAACTTTCTAGCACCAAAAACTCAAACAACAATCGATCATCGTGTATGGGTTGTCCCCATTCTTCATCATGGTACTTTACATAAATGGGCTCGGTGCCACACCACGGACATCTATTCTTTTCTGTGCTCATACGTTATTATAAACTTTCGAAATACTCCACAATCTTGCGTTTCAGCAACACTTCCTGTTCTTTTAAATTGAGTTCAGGCTTTTCTTTAATGGCTTCGTAATGCGGCCAACCTTCTTCGTCTTCGCCAATAAATTTAAAATAACCATCAGCCGATAACAACTTGCAAATGGCCACATGCATTAGGTTTTGCTTTTCTTCTTTCTCCCACACTTCTTTCACCACGCCCACTTCGTTCATACCAATAATAAACAACATGGCATTCAAATCCGGTCGCTGCCCGAAATCATCACGCACACGATTACGCACCTTATACCAGCGTAGCGCGAAATCGCTGTCGTCTTCGGTTTTTTGTTCGTTTAATAAGGGCATGGCTACAAATTTATGGTGAATATATCGAAAGCCGTTACTTTATTTCAAATGTATCCCCATCCTTCAAAAACGGTAATGCACTTCGCATTTTAAGCAGTTCGCTTTTATCTAACGTAGCATATACAACAGCTTGCATATACTCTGCATGTTGCAATACCACTCCAACGGCATCTACTACCATAGTATCGCCAGAATGGGCAATATCGTGCGCATCTTTCCCCACGCGGTTAACAGCAGCAACATAACATTGGTTTTCGATAGCACGTGCAATCAAGAGCGACTGCCAAGCATAGTTTCTACGTTCAGGCCAATTGGCTACATACAATAACAAGTCGAATTGCTCGGTATTTCTCGACCACACCGGAAAGCGCAAATCGTAACAAATCAATGGACAAATTTTCCACCCTTTATATTCTACAATTAATCGTTGTTCGCCTGCTGTGTATTGCTCTTGTTCATTGCTCAACGAAAACAAATGGCGTTTATCGTAAGTCGAAATTTCTCCTGAAGGTTGTACCCAAAGTAAACGATTGTAATATCGTCCACCCTCTTGCATTGCAATACTTCCACAAACGACCGCATTTTTTTCTTTCGCCCACTGCTGCATCCATCGCACTTCTTCGCCATCCATCTTTGCAGCAAAAAGTTGCGGTTGCATCGTAAAACCTGTAGCGAACATTTCCGGCAACAAAATAAGATCTACCGGCTTATGGATGGAAGCTAATTTCTCGCCCAACTGCAATAAGTTGGCTGCAGGATTTTCCCACACCAAATCGGTTTGAATTGCGGCAATTTTTAAATTTTGCTCAACCATTCTGCAGCGCGTTTAAGGGTTTCTTCTTCTTTCGCAAAACAAAAACGAATTACTCTAGAATCAGGAATATGACTATAAAACACCGAAATAGGAATTGAAGCCACACGCTTATCTACCGTAAGCCATTTCGCAAACTCTACATCTTTAGCATCCGATATTTGATCGTAGGATGCGAGTTGAAAGTAGGTCCCCTCACATTCCAAAAGTCCGAATCGAGAAGCTTTCAGCGCATCTCGAAAATAATTGCGTTTTACTTCATAAAAAGAAGACAACGACAAATACATATCTTCTTCCTTTATGATCTCAGCAAAAGCCACCTGTGCAGGTGTCGATACCGAGAACACATTGTATTGATGTACCTTTCTAAACTCTTGCATCAAATTTTGTGGTGCAATTACATAGCCTACTTTCCAGCCTGTGCAATGGTAAGTTTTCCCGAAAGAAGACACCACAAAACTGCGCTCCGCCAACAACTTTCTACTCAACACACTTTGATGCGGCTTGTTATCATATGTAATGTGTTCATACACTTCATCGCTTAGCAGCATTATGTTTGTGCCTTTCACTATATGCTCCAACGCTTCTAAATCAGATGCCGTAAACACCTTTGCTGTTGGATTGTGTGGACTGTTGATGATTATCAACTTGGTTTTGGATGAAATGAGTTTTTTCACTTTTTCCCATTCGATTTTGAAATCGGGAGCAGAAAGGTTATAAAACACAGGCCTACCACCCACCAACTCAATTGCCGGGGCGTAACAATCGTAGGCCGGAGCAAAAACAATCACTTCATCTCCTTCATGAATTACGGCTGCAATAGCTGTAAAAATGGCCTGTGTACCACCGGCTGTGATAGTAACTTCTGTTTCCGGATCAACATTCTGCCCATACAACTTTTCTGTTTTTGCAGCAATGGCTTCACGCAATGGAAGCCAACCGGCCATAGGTGCATATTGGTGATTGCCACTTCGCAAAGCCGATTCAAAAGCTTGTAACAATCTGCTATCGGGCTGAAATTCGGGAAAGCCTTGCGACAAATTTATCGCATCGTGTTCCCTTGCCATAGCCGACATAACGGTAAAAATAGTTGTACCCAGTTTTGGAAACTTGCTGGATATGTTTCCTTCGAATTGCATAGGTTATTTCTGTATCGTTTACAAATAGCGATCGAGATCTTGTTGTTTCAAGTCCATCGTTATTTGCTTTATTTCTTGTTCTTTTGAGCGCTCGCAAATGAGCAACACATCGTCTGTATCTACCACACAAAGGTTTTTGATGCCTTGTACCACTACCATTTTTTCATCGCCTACCATAATCATGTTGTTCATGGAATCGTAAATTTTCACGTTCTTTCCTTTCACTGCATTGCCCCAATAATCGTGCTCATACACTTCATACAACGAATCCCAAGAACCTACATCAGACCAACCAAATTGCGATGGAATGGTGTACACATTTTCCGCTTTTTCCATTACTCCATAATCGATGGAAATGTTGGTACATTGCGAATAGGCTTTTGCAATAGCCTCTTTCTCTCGCGGAGTATAATAAGCCTCGCGTGCTTCATTAAAACAATCAATTACCTCCGGCAAGTGCTTATGCAGTGCATCTAAAATATCCTTTGTCTTCCAAACAAACATGCCTGAATTCCATAAGAAATCGCCACTCTTCAAAAATGTTTGAGCTATTTCCAAATCAGGTTTTTCGGTAAATGTTTTCACTTTATAGAAACCGCCTTCCGTATTTTCTTCATCGTACTGAATATACCCATAACCCGTGGAAGCCTTTGTAGGCTTAATGCCAAGGGTTACCAAATGATTGTGCCTTTTCGTAAATGCGATACATTGCTTAATCAATGCTTCATATTTATCCGGAAACAAAATCAGGTGGTCGGATGGAACAACTACAACAATTGCATTCGGATTTTTGGCGTGTATTTTATCGCATACATATGCAATGCAGGGTGCAGTATTTCTGCGAACGGGCTCCAAAAGCACTTGGGCTTCAGTAATTTCAGGAAGTTGCTCTTTAACCAACGATTGATACTCGCTAGATGTGACCACAAAAAGATTTTCTTTAGGCGCTAACTTTACCGACCGATCGTAGGTCATTTGCAACAACGACTGTCCGGTATTCAGAATATCGAGAAATTGTTTTGGTTTTGCCACTCGGCTTTGCGGCCAAAATCGCGAGCCAATTCCTCCGGCCATAATGGCTACATATACATTGTCCATACTTTTTTCTTAAATTCTGTCAATTATTCTGCGGTGCGAAAGTAATCATTCAGCGCTTTTTATTTTGCAAAGAATTATTATTATATTGACAGTGGATAAAATCGATACTATTATAGACCCCAAAACAAGTCTATTAATACATATTATTCACTTGATTGGAAGATTATGGGAGCAACTACAACAGACGTAAAAGAAGGACTTAAAGAATATTTCGGGTTTGATAAATTTAAAGGAGAGCAAGAAAAAATTGTCCAATCACTGCTTTCCGGGCACGATACCTTTGTGATTATGCCCACCGGTGGCGGAAAATCGCTTTGCTACCAGCTCCCGGCCTTGATGATGGAGGGGGTAGCCATTATTATTTCACCCCTTATTGCTTTAATGAAAAACCAAGTGGATTTGATTCGAAACTACTCGGAAAGCGATGATATTGCCCACTTTTTGAACTCATCTTTAACAAAAACGGAAAAAAACCGCGTTATAAAAGACATCCGGAGCGGTAGAACTAAAATGCTTTATGTAGCCCCGGAAACCCTCACAAAGCAAGAAACCGTGGATCTGTTCATGGAAATAAAAGTGTCGTTTGTGGCTGTGGATGAAGCACATTGTATCTCGGAATGGGGACATGATTTTCGTCCGGAATACCGCAGAATTCGCGAAATTGTAGAAGCCATCCATCAGGAATTCCCGATAATCGCCCTCACGGCAACGGCAACGCCTAAGGTACAATCGGATATTGCCAAAACACTGCAATTGCGAGATCCGAATATTTTTGTGTCCTCCTTTAACCGAAGCAACCTATACTACGAAATTCGACCAAAAAAATCGGGGCAGCATGCTATAAAAAACATTCTGCAATACATTAAAACGAAACCCGGAAAATCGGGTATCATCTATGTTACCAACCGAAAAACGGCCGATGATGTAGCCAAAATGCTAAAAGTAAACGGAATCAAAGCGGTATCTTATCATGCCGGAATCGACACGAAAATCCGTTCTAAAATTCAAGATCAATTTTTGATGGAAGATGCCGATGTGATTGTGGCCACTATAGCCTTTGGAATGGGCATCGACAAGCCTGATATTCGTTTCATCATTCACTACGACATTCCAAAATCGCTCGAAAACTATTACCAAGAAACGGGAAGAGCCGGACGTGATGGGATGGAAGGGGAGTGTATTACCTATTTCAGCTATAAAGACATTCTGAAGTTGGAAAAGTTACTGCGCGACAAAACGGTGGCTGAGCGAGAACGCGGACTTCAGCTCATTAATGAAACTGTGGCTTATGCAGAATCTGCTGAATGTCGAAGGAAGTTTGTGCTGCACTATTTTGGCGAAGAATATGATGCTTCGAGATGCAATGCCATGTGCGACAATTGCCGCCACCCGAAAGAAAAGGTAGAGGTAACGCAAGACACCATTTTGGCAGTGGAATCAATTCGTCTGTTAAAAGAAAATCACGATTTACCGTATTTAATCAAATTCCTCACCGGCAAGAAAAGTAAAGAAATTGCCGATTTCGGTTACGATCAAATGGAACAATTCGGTAAAGGCACTGAACACGATGAACAGTATTGGAATTCGGTGATTCGGAATGCCATGATGATTGGCCTAATCGATAAAGATATTGAAAAATACGGTACGCTAAAGCTGAACGAAAAAACGCGCAAATTTGTGGCGAAACCATTTACTATTGAAGTAGCGCTCAACCACAATTTTGATGATGAAAGTGGAGACGGCATGGTGGAAGAAGCAGCAGAAGCGCGCGCCTCGGCCGATCCTGCATTATTCAATATCTTGAAAGACTTATGTCGTAAAGAAGGAAAAACACACAACTTACCACCGTATGTAATTTTCCAAGAAACTTCTTTGGAGGATATGGCTACCAAATATCCGATATCAATGGAGGAACTCACCCATATTACCGGTGTGAGCAAAGGAAAAGCGGAGCGTTATGGCAAAAAGTTTGTTGAGGTGATTAAAACTTACGTAGAAGAAAACGATATCGACCGTCCGGAAGATTTTGTATTAAAATCCATTGCCAATAAATCGGGCGAAAAAATAAAAATCATACAGGCTATCGACAAAAAAATCAGCTTAGATGATTTGGCGAAGTCGATTAATATCCCGTTTGCCGATTTAATAAAAGAACTTGAAACCATTGTACATTCAGGCACTAAGCTAAATCTCGACTATTATTTGAACGATAAAGTAGATGAAGATTTAATGGTAGATATTTACGAATACTACCGGACCACCGAATCGGATTCGATTGAAGAAGCCTTCCAAGAATTCAAGGGCGATGATATTGAAATCGAAGACTTGAAGCTGATTCACATTAAGTTTTTAAGCGAAATGGGCAATTAAGGCACAGCTTTTGCGTTTGTATACCACTAAATGAGCAACAAATGCAGTCTACATTCGTTGAATAATTATCTTTGCGCCTTATTTTGAAAAAGTTAGCTGTCATATTTGCATTTTTTGCTGCCGCTCCGGCCTTCGCTCAATTTCACGAAATTGGTGTTTGGGGCGGTGTGGCCAATTATTTTGGCGACTTAAACCCAAAGTTTAATTGGAAGTTTGTTCGTCCTGCCGGAGGAGCATTTTACCGCTATAATTTCAGTACGCGTTTTGCAGGCAAATTAGCCTTAAGTTACGGTGAGGTGGAGTTTAGCGATGCGGGAACAAAAATTCCGAGAAATTTACAGCGTAATCTTTCGTTTAAGACTGGTATTGCAGATATCACCGGTACATTTGAGTTCAATTTCTTCAAATTCGATAAAACGAAAAAGAAATTTTGGTTCTCGCCTTATTTGGCAACAGGCGTAGGTATTTTCTTTTTTAATCCGAAAGCGCAATATGAAGGTAAGTGGTATTATTTACAACCACTGGGTACCGAAGGACAAAACGACCCGAGTTATTCAGGCGTAAAAAAATATAAGTTATATTCCTTTCATATTCCGATTGAAGGCGGTTTTAAGTTTCACATCTACAAAAATTGGAACATCTCTGTGTTTGGCTCAGTGCATAAAACATTCACCGATTATCTAGATGATGTGAGCGGTAATTATCCTGCTACAGTTTCTTTACCCGGTGGCTCAAAAGGAATAGCGGCAAAGCTTTCCGACAGAAGCGATGAAGTGGCTGACGTAAAAATTGGCAAAGAAGGTTACCAACGCGGAGAATCAAAAAAGAAAGATGATTTTGTGTTTGTGGGCGTTTCGTTATCGTTTACGTTCATGTCGATGCAGTGCCCAACGCCTTCAGGTTCTTCTACCTATCGATAAAACTTACTCCGCTTTATAAAAACGCCTGCAAGCTAATGGGGCATTTTCTGATGTTATCGAAACCCAGTATATCCCTGTTTTCCAGCCCGATACATCAATAGTTGTGCTGAAATTGTTCATGTTTTGGGAGAACATTTCTTGTCCCAAAGTATTCGTAACCACTATGCGATTGGCATCCGCTAGTGGACTAACTATATTCACAAAATGTTGCGCAATGGTAGGGAAAACCTGCATCGATAAAACATCCAAGGATTTCACATCATTCGCGAGTGTATGAATTACACCCACTGCGTCTAAATCAAAACCTGATGAAGGAAAGGGCGTAGGCCAGGGATCGTTAATTTTATGTCCGTTTATATCTTTTGTAGCAAACGAATCGTTCATACTACCCACCACATCTATCAATCGAACGAATTGAATGTTGCTGACATCTATGCCCGATGAGTCTTTCAACTCTTCCAAATCAAATGGGGTGCCGAAATTCGCGCGGTATTTGCCGGCCAAATTATTCAATGCGGTTGGGGCGACTAACCCGAAACCGCCAATAGGCATTGTATCTTGTGTGTTGGAAACAGCCGGAAAGCGCACATATCGGTTGCCATCGGTGCTTACTTCTACAAAGGCTAATTCCAAAAACGAATCCAAAAACGAATTTTCAAAAACCGCAAAATCTGCACCGGGTCCATTGAAAATAGGCGCATAGAACGATACTACAGCAGAACCTCCATCGCCTAAACTCACCACGCCATTCTCGCCTGCCTTGCCTAGTGCAGCAAATTGATCGCCTACAGTAGGCAAACCATAAGAGGCATCATTGATCTGCTGTAAACCCTTCGTTACACTTGCACTGTTCGCCCACGATTTAAAAATACTGCTGTCTTTATAAATCGCAGTAGAACCCGGCATTCCGGCTTGTGGAGCGAATTGACCATGAACGGTAAAACAGAATGCAATAGAAAGCAATAGAAAGATTTTTTTCACTGTACAAATAAAATAAAAACAGCCCACATTCATCATGCAGGCTGTTCTATGTTTATAAAGAAGTGGATTACTTTCTGTCTTCGATGTTTACAAACGGACGCTCTGTTGGTCCGGTGTATACCTGACGTGGACGACCGATATCTTCTTTTCTTTCGCGCATTTCTTTCCATTGAGAAATCCATCCCGGTAGGCGACCCAAGGCGAACAACACCGTAAACATTTGTGTTGGGAAGCCTAATGCTTTATAGATAATTCCGGAGTAGAAGTCTACGTTTGGATACAATTTTCTTTCTACGAAGAATGGATCGTTCAAAGCTGCTTGCTCCAATTTCTTAGCGATGTCTAACAACGGATCATTCACCCCTAATTTCGCTAAAATGTTATCACAAGCTACTTTAATGATTTTCGCACGTGGGTCGAAGTTCTTGTACACACGGTGTCCGAAGCCCATCAACATACGTTTTCTGTCTTTCACTTCTTGTACCACTTTCTCTACATCACCATTGTAGTTATCGCGAATGTCTTCCAGCATTTCCAATACCTCTTGGTTAGCTCCACCGTGACGTGGTCCCCACAATGCAGCCACACCAGCAGCAATAGAAGCATACAAGTTAGCATGTGAAGAACCTACGATACGTACCGTTGCAGCAGAACAGTTTTGTTCGTGATCGGCATGTAGAATCAACAATTTATTCATGGCATCTACAATAACCGGATCAGCAACATATTCTTCAGATACATTTCCGAACGTCATGTACAAGAAATTCGTAACGTAATCGTATTTATTTTGTGGATATAAAATCGGATGCCCTTTGCCTTTTTTCTGAATCATAGCGCAGATAGTAGGCATTTTCGCTAACAAACGAATAATGGTAAGGTTAGTTTCCTCCGGTTTGATATTCGGATTCAACGATTCAGGATAGAACGAAGAAAGCGTAGATAACATCGTCATCAACTGCCCCATCGGGTGAGAACGCGAAGGGAATACTTCGAATACTTTCACCAAATTCTCGTGCACTAAGGTGTGCATGGTTAACTCGTTTTCGAAAGCTGCTAACTGTGCTTTAGTTGGCAATTCGCCATACAATACCAAGTACATTACTTCCACGAAAGACGCCTTTCCGGCTAACTCTTCGATATTATAACCTCGGTAACGTAAAATCCCTAATTCACCATCCAAGAAAGTGATAGCAGATTGTGTTACACCTGTGTTTTTATAACCCTCATCGTAGGTAATCAAACCCGTTTGGGCTCTTAGCTTTCCTATCTCAATGGCTGATTCGTTTTCTGTTCCCGTGATAACAGGAAATTCGTAGGTTTTATCACCGTACTGAAGAGTCGCTTTGTTTGACATAATTTATGGTTGTTTTTTAGGCTCGCCAAATTTAAAAATTGTCGTCTTTATTAAGAACAAAAAGTGAAAATTAACTGATATTCCGTGTTAAAACCGCAAGTGCTTAACAGTTACGCTCTGATTAATCAATTGTTTCAAACTGTCGATACCGATTTGCAAATGTAAGTTCACGTAGTTGGTAGTAACCTTTACATCGCTGGCTTCGCTCTTCACTCCTTCGGGAATCATAGGCTGGTCGGAAACCAATAGCAACGCCCCTACCGGAATCTCGTTAGCAAAAGCGGTAAGAAATACCGTTGCAGTTTCCATATCAATAGCCATCGCACGCACTTTTCGCAAATAATCCTTGAATTGCTCGTCCCACTCCCAAACCCTGCGGTTGGTAGTGTACACTGTTCCCGTCCAATAATCTTGATTGGCCTCGCGAATAGTCGTTGAAATCGCTTTTTGCAAGGCGAACGAAGGCAATGCCGGCACCTCAGGCGGAAAATAATCGTTTGATGTTCCTTCGCCTCGAATAGCGGCAATAGGTAAAATTAAATCCCCAATTTGGTTCTTCTTCTTCAAACCGCCACATTTCCCTAAAAACAAGGCTGCTTTAGGCTGAATGGCGGATAATAAATCCATAATGGTAGCGGCATTCGGGCTGCCCATTCCAAAACATATAATGGTAATTCCATCGGCAGTGGCGTTGCGCATCGGACGATCGGCTCCACAAATCGGCACATTGTGTTGCTCTGCAAAAATTTTAACGTAGTTCTCAAAATTCGTGAGCAAAATATACTTGCCAAAATCCTCCAATTTAGTTCCTGTGTATCGCGGAAGCCAGTTGTTTACTATTTCTTCTTTTGTCTTCATCTGTTGTCAATTTTAGTTACGGAAAACGATGCTTATGTTATGTTTACTTTTGTTTTAAGTGCACCATTTTCAAAATAAAAGTAATTTTATTTACCAATAATACAGTGACGAACATTCATTTCCAACCATACGATTTAAATATCTTTACCAAAGCAGGCAAACGCTTTGTATTTGATGTTGTGCGAAAAAAGGATGTGCCGTTTACACCGGAAGAATTGGTCCGTCAAACTATTTTGCACTACTTAATGTACACGCAAAAAATTAGTCCGTCTTTAATTGCCATTGAACGCGCACTTACTGTGAACGATATTCGGAAACGCTTTGATGTAGTGGTTTTCAACCGGCAAGGGCTCCCATTTATTTTAATCGAATGCAAATCGCCAAGTGTTACGATCAACATCGATACCTTTTTGCAAGGCGGAAATTATAACACGAAACTTGGGGCTACTTTTATCTGGTTGAGCAACGGAAAATCAAACTTTGTTTTCGAAACAGAAACATTGCAAGTGATTGGCGAAATGCCCGAGTTGACGAATATGCTTTAATGGTATTGTTATACTTAAAAGTTTGAAAATGCGTTTTAACATAGTATCATTAACATTGAAGAAAAAATTGTTTTATGCTGGATACAAGTTTTAACCCATACCCCACCATTTATAAGTGGAACAAGATGAGCATTGGGTTTGCGGCAGGTTTGGTGGGCCCGATAGTAGGCATTTTTGCGTTTTACTTAATGAAGATCAATGAAGTTACGCCTGAAGTGTATTGGCAAATGCTTCACAACAAAGTCTTTTTATCGCCTATGTTGAGTTTCGGCTGTATTATGAACTTGGTTATTTTCTTTTTATTCCTGCGAAAAGACTTTTACAACTCAGCACGAGGTGTGATTTTTGCCACATTCATTTGGGCTATTCCTATTATCTATACTAAGTTTTTCTAATGCGCTATTACCTCATTGCGGGAGAAGCTTCGGGCGATATGCATGGTGCCAATTTGATGAAAGGTATCTTGCAACACGATCCTGCTGCTGAATTTCGCTTTTGGGGTGGCGATAAAATGCAAACTGTAAGTGGCAAGGCTCCGGTGAAACACATTAAAAACCTCGCTTTCATGGGCTTTTTGGAAGTAGTTAAACACTTGCCAACCATTTTAGGAAACATTTCGTTTTGTAAAAGCGACATCCTGCAATACAAGCCCGATGCAGTAATTCTTATCGATTATCCGGGTTTTAATTTTCGCTTGTTTGATTTTCTGAAACAGCATCAACTGAAGTTGATTTATTATATCTCGCCACAGCTTTGGGCATGGAAAAAAAACAGAGTGTTTAAGGTAAAAGCATTTGTAGATCGGCTATATGTAATCTTCCCGTTTGAAGTTGATTTTTACAAAAATTATGATGTAGAAGCGCATTATTTCGGGCATCCTTTATTGGATGAAATTCATCCGAAAGACTACGCTAAACATGAAGCACCACAAGCTGTTCAACCCACCATTGCCTTATTGCCCGGTAGCCGAAAACAAGAGATTTCGTATCTGTTACCGGAATATATGAAAGTAGCCAAACGCTTTCCAAACTATACATTTCAAGTAGCGGCATTGAGCGGAAATGGTAGTGAATTTTACAATGCATTTGATCAACCGGCTAACGTTGAAGTGGTGTACGACAAAACCTATTCGGTGCTTGAAAATGCTACCGCGGCCATAGTAACCTCCGGCACTGCCACCTTGGAAACTGCATTATTGAATGTGCCTGAGATGATTTGCTACAAAGGCAGTTGGATCTCTTATCAAATTGCCAAACGGCTAGTGAAAGGCATTCGATTTATTGGTATAGTGAACCTGATTATGGATCGGGAAGTGGTGAAAGAGTTTATTCAAGACGAAGTCACCGAAAATAAATTAGCTGCGGAATTGGAAAGAATTATAAATTCGCCTCACAAACAAACGTTACTTGACAATTATGCCGAATTAAGAACCAAACTGGGTGAACGTGGCGCTTCTTCGCGTGTAGCCAAAGATTTGGTAGATTATTTGACAAAAAAGGGGAATTAGCTCATTTGGCTAGAGCGCCACGCTGGCAGCGTGGAGGCGACCGGTTCGAATCCGGTATTCTCCACTTTCCCTTACTATATATTTTCTACCTTTGCGTTTCAACGCAATGAGCATGAAGCAACTAACGGGCTTAGTCTTAAGCATTCTTTTTTTGGCCGGTTGTAAAACCTCCAAACCTACATCATCTGCCGATACAGTAACCATTACTCCTTCTGTATTACTCGATTCAATTACTATTGTGCGCTCCAAAGACGATTTGTATCAAGCAAGTGTAACCAAGTCTATCGACATGGTTCATACCCACTTGAAAGTAGACTTCGATTGGACAACCCAACGCATGAACGGTGCTGCTGAATTAACCTTAAAGCCTCATTTTTATACTGCTTCATCAGTGGTGTTAGACGCTAAAAACATGGACATAAAGCGTGTAGCCTTACTTGAAAACGGCTTAAAAGATTTGACATACACCTACGATTCGCTGCAATTGAACATAGCATTGGGTAAAGAAATACCGGGAGGACAAAACTTCAAACTCTACATTGAATACACCGCCAAACCCAACGAGAAAAAAATTGGCGGATCAGCTGCTATCCAGGAAGACAAAGGCTTGTACTTCATTAACCCTTTAGGAAAAGAACAAAATAAACCGCAACAAATTTGGACACAAGGCGAAACAGAATCTAATTCAAATTGGTTTCCGTGCATCGATAAGCCTAACCAAAAAATGACGCAGGAAATTGAAATAAAAGTAGCGTCTAATTTGAAAACATTATCCAACGGCTTGCTTACCCGATCTACACAAAATGCAGATGGCACACGCACAGATGTTTGGACCATAAATCAACCACACGCTCCCTACTTGGCTATGATGACCATTGGAAATTTTGAAGTAGTTCGAGATTATTGGATGGGGAAAGAAGTTAGTTATTACGTTGAGCCTAATTTTAAACAATATGCCAGAGCCATTTTCGGTAAAACCCCGGCTATGCTGGAATTTTTCAGCAACCGTTTAGGCGTTTCCTACCCTTGGCCGAAATATGCACAAGTGGTGGTGCGCGACTATGTTTCAGGGGCTATGGAAAACACCAGTGCCACATTACATGGTGAGTTCTTGCAGAAAACAAGCCGACAATTATTAGACGAAAACAACGAAGACATTATCTCGCACGAATTATGCCACCAATGGTTTGGCGATTTGGTTACTTGCGAATCGTGGAGTAACATACCCTTGAACGAATCGTTTGCTACTTATGGCGAATACCTTTGGAACGAATTTGACCATGGAAAGGAATTTGCCGATTGGCGTCAACACCGATCCGTAAATGGCTATTTTAGCGAAGCCAAAAACAAAAAAACAGCCGATTTGATTCGTTTCTATTATGATGATAGAGAAGACATGTTTGATGCACACAGTTACAATAAAGGCGGTGCAATTCTTCATATGCTGCGCAAAGATGTGGGCGATGAAGCCTTCTTCAAATCGCTGGAATTATATTTAAAAACCCATTCGTACAAAAGTGTTGAGGTCCACAACCTAAGACTCGCTTTCGAAGAAGTTACCGGTCGCGATATGAATCGCTTTTTTAATCAATGGATGCTGAACAGCGGACATCCTGTTTTAAAAATAAATTATGCGCATGATGCCGATAGCATATACATTGACATAACGCAGAAACAAAGTAACGACAAGGGTTTAACCTATCAGTTACCATTCAAAATTAATGTGCACTACGGTGGAATTGTGATGAGTTACCCGGTGTTACTGAAAAACAAAAAACAACATTTTTCGTTCAAATCGCTTGGAAGTCCCGATTTAATTGATGTTGACCCTGAGCGTGTACTATTGTGCGAAAAAAAAGAAAACAAAACTGTTGATGAATATGTATATCAATATCAGCATAATCGCCATTACAATGCAAAACGCGAAGCCATTGAAGCCTTGAAGGATAGTGTGCGTGTAAATGAAAAAGCAGCCGCATTATTTCACCAAGCATTGCAAGATCCATTTTTTGGATTGCGAAAAGACGCGCTGAATTACATCGGGCACGATTCAACGTCTAAATTTCTTTTCTTGAATGCTATTGAACGTATGGCCAGCAGCGACTCTTCCAACAGAGTACGGCAAGATGCTTTATCGTATTTAGCAAAGCTGAAGTCCGACAAGTATATGCCGATGTTTACGCGTACACTATCTGATTCATCCTACAAATGTGTAAGTGCTGCATTATCGGCTATCAATAAACTCGACACTACCCTTGCTCAAAGTGCAGCATTAACACTTTTAAATGAACCCGATATTGAATTAAAAGGGGTTTGTTACACTGTGCTTTCCGAGCGTTACGACAATAGCCTCAACCAGCTTTTCCAAACCAAACTCAATGAAGAAGCCGGTTATACAAAAACGAATTTGTACTACCATTACGCGAATTATTTGACACATGGCGACTCCGCTATTGTAACACAAGGAATTCAATATCTTTACGAAAAAGGGGCTGAGGATGTATCGAAAAAATACAATTCTTCTGCACAAAAATCGATCGAACGTGTTCGCGATTATATTAAAAAACGAAGCGATGCGCCTTTTTATCCAACCTTAAAGACTTTGGCAGACGATTTGATTGATAAGCTGAAAAAACGAGAATAAAATGGAAAGTATAAACTGGGAAATTATAATTGGCCTACTCTTGGGTATAGGTTTAAGCGCGAGTTGCGGATTTCGTGTGTTTATTCCATTGCTCATTGCTGCAGTTGCCGGCAAAATGCATTGGATCCCAATGGCAGATAGTTTTGCCTGGCTAACAAGTTGGACTGCTATTATTTGTTTTGGCGTTGCAGCAGCAGTGGAAGCTTTAGCTTATTATATCCCTGTGGTTGATAATTTACTCGATACCATAGCTACTCCGGTGGCCGTATTGGCAGGAACATTAGTGAGCGCATCAACCATGGTCCATTTAGACCCAACATGGCAATGGATACTAGGGTTAATGATTGGCGGGGGAACTGCCGGTGTGATGCAAGCAGGCACATCTTTACTTCGATTGGGATCTACTAAGTTTACAGCGGGCACAGGAAATGCATTAGTAAACACAGGTGAAATTGGCGTCTCGTTGGTGGGTTCAATAATGGCTATACTAATGCCGGTTATTGTTGGTATTGGCGTAATCATTACCGTAATTTTAATCTTGTATTTTTTGATAAATAAGTTAACAAAACGCAATTCCAATGCCCAATCCGTATAACCTAACCAACATAAGAGCCATTGTTTTTGATATTGGCAATGTGCTTATCGATATTGATTATCCGAAAACTATCAGTCACTTTCAAGCTCTTGCCACTATTGACTTTAAGTCCATTGTTTCATATCATCAACAGATAGACATCTTCAATCAGTTTGAAAAAGGGGAAGTAACTATTGATGAATTTGTAACCACATTAAAGCAATATTTACGTGATGATGTTACACGTGAGCAAATTATTGCCGCATGGAATACCATGTTAGTTTCTTATCCGGAACGAAAAATTAAACTATTGCATACACTCAAAGAAAAGGGGTTTCAACGATATGCGCTGAGCAACATAAACGAGTTGCACATAGCAGAAATGAATTCAAACGTTAATGCATTATTTGGAATTAGCGCATTCAGCACTCTATTCGATAAGGCCTATTATTCAAACGAAATTGGCTTTCGGAAACCGGAAAAGGAGTTGTACGAAATCGTTTTAAACGAGATTGATCTTCACCCGAACGAAATACTTTTCATAGACGATAAACCAGAAAACCTAGCACCTGCAGCTGCATTAGGAATAAACACATTTCACCTTTTGCAGCCGAACGATTTATACGAATTGTTACCGTTCTAGACGATTGTTCAATTATGTTAAAACATATCTTTGATGATATGTTTATTTCATTTAAAAAAGATTTAATTTAGGTTTGAATAAAGGTTGAATTATGAACTATAAACATATTGTTGCTGCATTGCTTACCGGATTAGTACTCAATGCTTGCAATCCTAACGAAAGCAAAACAAGCACGGCCCCGGTGCCAACCTCGGAAAAGGTAACGGTTTCGCTTTCTCAGTTAACCACCAAAAAAGACTTGGTATGCGATATGGAATTATCGGAAGATGGCATTGCAGATACCACGGCTGTTGACGGAAAAATTTATGGATTTTGCAATGTGGGTTGCAAACAAGAGTTTCTGCAAAACAAGGCGAAATATTTGAAATAAATCGGGTATGAAAAGAAGCAGAATAACAGGCTTAGGCTTTTACGTGCCTGACAATGTGGTAACGAACGATGATTTGTCAAAAATCATGGATACTACTAATGAGTGGATTATTGAACGAACAGGTATAAAAGAACGAAGATTTTTTGTTGAAGGAGTTGATACGGTTTCGTCTATGGGTGCAGCAGCAGCTAAAATAGCTCTAGATCGAGCCGGTAAAAAGCCGGAAGATGTAGATATGTTAGTGATGGCCACTCTAAGCCCTGATTACTTTTTTCCGGGTTCTGGCGTTTTAGTTCAACGCGAATTAGGATTACGCAAAATTCCATGTTTTGATGTAAGAGAACAATGTAGTGGTTTTATTTATGCATTATCGTTAGCCGATCAATATATCAAAACCGGTTCGGTAAAAACTGTTTTAGTGATTGGCTCTGAAGTGCAAAGCAACGTTTTCGAATTGAGCGACAGAGGAAGAAACATGTCGGTTATTTTTGGAGATGGTGCAGGAGCTGCAGTATTGGAAGCGCAGGAAGGAGGAGACTCTTATATACTGTCCACACACTTGCATGCCGATGGTGGACATGCTGAAGAGTTAATGTTAGAACACCCTGGAAGTAAGCTCAAAGAAAGAATATCTCCGGATATGTTTGAGAAAGGCATGTTCTTGCCCCACATGAATGGGAAATTGGTATTTGTTAATGCCTTGAAATATTTTCCGGAAGTAATTCGCGAAGCATTAGCCTATAATCATTTGAAGGTGTCGGATATTGACTTGTTCGTACCCCATCAAGCGAACGTTAGAATAACGCACGCGGTTCAAAAAGAGTTTGGTTTCCCTGATGAAAAGGTAGTTTCGAATATCCATAAATACGGGAATACAACAGCCGCATCAATCCCTATTGCATTAACTGAAGCATGGGAAGAAGGACGCGTCAAGGAAGGCGACTTAGTGTGTTTAGCTTCGTTTGGAAGTGGATTTACTTGGGCAAGTGCATTAATTCGCTGGTAAGCTTATTTTACATTCTCTTTTTTCAATAAGTCTTTCAACGCACGTGCCGAAAGATCGCTACCCCCTTCTTCTTTTGCTTTGATAAGCGCGTAATCGCAGGCTAAATCAGCTTCCTTTAAATTGCCTAACTTGTAATTTAAGTAGGCGTAAGTAGTATTGTTTTCGCAGGTATTTTTCAAGTTAACGGCCTTGTAAGACCATTTTTTTGCCTTTTCTAACTGTTTGTAATCAGCAATATTGATGTAATAGTTCCAAGCAATATCATTCAATACTTTGTCGTTGTTCGCTCCTAATTTCTTCACATATTGTGTTGCAAACTTATCGTACTCCACTAGGTTTTGTGTGCGCAGCGAATAATCTAATTGGGCTAAAACAATTTTTTCTTGTGCTGTTTTACTGCCTTCTTCTTTCAACAACTTTAATGCTTCGTTGAACATCACATTATCTTTCTTTACTACAGCATCACTAATTGCTTTATCGGCAATAACAAAAATCTTTTTACTGAATACTTGCTCACCAAACTTTGCTTTATAGTCTGCCTTGTTTTTCATTAGGTAAGGTAAAGCAGGTGAAATCAAGCTGTTACAAGCATTATAGATGGTAGTGTTGTACTTATCATCTTTAACATTTTCGATTTTGATCTTATTAATAAACGCAATCAAAATAGTATCCAACTTGGCGCCCGAAAGATTTAGAGTGCTTAAATATTCATTGTAAAACGGAAGCGAACGATCACCATTTTTATATTTTTCGGCAAATTGAGCCAATAGTTTTGGAGTTGCATCATCGGCTTGCTTTGCTTGTTCAATCAAACCTGCCGGATCCATAAATCCCATAGCCCTATGCTTCACTGTTTCCGTTTGCGGATCGATCCATAGTAAAGTTGGATAAGCACGCACTCCAAACTTTGCGGCCAATTCCGGACCTTCCCCTTGCTCCATATCGAATTTAGTATTCACAAAACGTTGGTTGAAATAAGCCCCGGCTTCCGGTGTTGGAAATGTTTGAGACGATAATCGTTTACATGGACCACACCAACTTGTATAACAATCCATAAACACCAATTTTCCCTCTGCTTTCGCTTGGGCCAATATTTCTTGGTAAGAAGCATTATGCTTGAATTCAATGCCTTGGGCAAAAGTAAGCCCTACACATAATGTAGCCACTAAAGTGAATAAACTTTTCATGTTATTGATTTTGCTTTCTAACTATTTTTCCAAATGTTACAGAGCTCCAAATGGATTTTTTCTCCGTAAAATATTTTTGTTGTTTTCTCGAAGGTATCAGTATAGTCCGACACATAAAACTCATCAGCTTGATTTTTTTTATCGGCCAACAAATAAAGCCGTCTTAAATCCAGCTCAACTTCTCTGGCCACAAAATCGGTGTTGTCAAACACCTTCACATCTCTATTTAACACCTTCAAAATATCCTTTTTAATTAAAGGATAATGGGTACAACCCAATACTAATGCATCAATATCTTCAAACTCTTTACGTAATAAATAAGATTTCAAAATTGACTCCGACATTTCATCGTTAAAATTGCCGGCTTCAATCATCGGCACTAACAACGGGGTAGCTAAAGAAACCACCTCTAAATCGGGCTTCTGCGCTTTAAAACGCTTTTCATACACTTCCGATTGTATAGTTACTTGGGTTCCTATAATACCAATCTTGCGTACACTATCATCCTGGCAAACACCGTTAATCACTGGCTGTATAGCATCCACGATATATAAATCGTCTTTATACAATTCTTTCAAAAAGGTATAGGCAATACTCGAAGCGGTGTTGCAAGCAATAATAATGGCTTTGCATTTTTTCTCTAATAGAAAATCAGCAATCATATACGAATATTGCTTGATTGCCCTCGAAGATTTATCGCCATAAGGCAAATGCGCTGTATCGCCAAAATAAATAATTTGTTCATTGGGCAACAGCTTAGAAACAGCATTGGCGACCGTTAGGCCGCCAATCCCCGAGTCAAAGACTCCTATAGGTTGTGTTTTGTTCAGTTTCAAAACCGTAATTATTATTTTGTTCCTGCCGGTTTAGGCGTATTTGCTGATGGAACCGGAAGTGTTGCACCAATCTTAGCTTTAACTAATGGAGTAACATCTGATCCTGTTTCAGGGAAATAAACTACACCTCCTGCAGCGATATCTAAAATATAGGCGTAACCATTTTCTTTAGCTACTTCTTTTACTCCTTTCAAATATTTATCGTTCAAAGGCTTCATCAATTCTTGAGCATAAGATTGCAAATCACTTTGTGCCTTTTGTTCGAAATCGCCAATGCGTTTCTCTAAATCCTTTACTTCCTGCACTTTACTATCTAAAATAAGTTGCGTCATTTTATCGCCATTATCTTGGATATCTTTTGCCTTTTTTTCGTATTCGCTATACATAGTTTCCATCACTTTAGCGTACTCTCCTTTCTTCTTCTCAACAGCATCGCTCATCTGTTTATATTCCGGCAAAGCCTGCAAGATTTCACTTGAATTCAAATGCCCTATTTTCTGTTGCGCAAAAGTGCTTGTTCCTGCAAGTAATAAAATGCCTAACGCTAATTTTTTCATTGTTGATTGTATTTATTTGTAAATGTGAAAATATAATTATTCGGGTAATTGCCAATTACTTTGCGCCTCCTGATGTTTTGTTGATGCCCATATTGGCCAAAATCTCATCGCTTTTATTGAATTTTTCGCTGGCAAAAAGCATCGATGGACCACTCGACTTATCGAAAATAAAATCCAATGCTTTGGCTTGTGCATATTTTTGAACTTCATCATACACTTTATCTTGTACCGGCTTAATCAACTCTTGTCGCTTTTTAAACAAATCGCCACTTGGTCCAAATCGTTGTCTTTGTAACTCTTTTACTTCTTTCTCGGCATTTTCAATCTCTTTGATTTTTTGTTGCTTGATTTGTTCAGTCATCAACACCTGCTCGGCTTGATAGTTTTTGTACAAATCTTCCACTGATTTTCTCTTCGTATCAATTTCCTTTTGGTAGCCCGATGAAATAAGATCTAATTGCTTTTGGGCATCAGCATATGCAGGTATCTTATTAAGCATATACTCCATATCCACAAAACAAAATTTCTGAGCGCTCATAGTAGCGAACATTCCGCCAACTATCGCAGATAACAAAACAAGCTTTTTCATTTTTTACTATTTTATAATGTTAAGAGTCATATTCCTTGCCAAAGTAAAATCGATGTCATTGCTTTTTCGATTTCTTAACAGATCAACATACTCGCACTACTCCGGCTCTTGCCCTAAAATTATTCGCGGTGCGCCTTTCGGATTATCCAATCGAGTTCCATTTGTGTCGAACAATTTATCTAATGGGAATCCGTAATCAACACCCAACAAACCAAACATTGGTAAAAACACACGTACACCAATACCCGCAGAACGATTCAATTGATATGGCTTGTACTCTTTAAACGAATACCAAGCATTTCCCGCCTCCATGAATCCTAGAACAAAAATTGTGGCTGATGGGTTCAACGAAATCGGGTAACGCACCTCCATGGAGAATTTGTTGAAAATAGTAGCTCCTGTACTTTGTGTGATTACAGGATAACCCCGTAAAGAAATTATATCCTTTCCAAGAACTTGGAAATTACTGATACCATCACCACCCAATTCAAAACGCTCAAATGGAGAGTTTCCGATACGTGCATTGTAGTAGCCCTGGAATCCCATTTTCACTGAAGCTTTGAACACTAAGTTTTTCCATATACTGGTATACCAATCTAGATGCATTCTCACTTTCCAGAACTCTATCATTTTATAGCGTTGATTGGCAGGCAACGAGTCGCTTTCGTAATTCAAATTTTTCAAGTCGTTAAACATTAACGAGTATGGCAAGGTGGCAGAAGCGGTTAAAGAAAAATTGGTTCCATGTTTAGGATACAATGGTGCATCTACTGAGTTTCTGCTGAGGTTTAACGACAAGTTTAAGTTATGTGCTTGTCCGTTGCTGAACAATGGGAAATATCCGGGATAATTATCAATTAAGTAGTTCTGATAAGTCAATGCTGCTTCAAAAGTGAAGAAATCATCAGGGCGTTTTAACCTTGTACCTAAACCAAGTGTTACGGCTGTTGCAGCATACTTACCAATAATAGGATAGTTGGTTACACTAAAATCAAGGTTGTTGATTTGTGTACGGTTGAACGCTACAGTTAATGAAGTTGGTTTCTTCCCGCCTAGCCAAGGTTCTGTAAACGATACGGTGTAAAACTGACTTCTTTTTCCGCTGGATTGGAAGCGTAAACTCAAGCGCTGTCCATCTCCTGAAGGCAAAGGCGACCATGCTTTTTTATCGAACATATTGCGTAGCGAGAAGTTAGAGAAGGTAACCCCTAATGTACCAACAAAGCCTTGTGCTTGTCCTCCATAACCGGCAGATAACTCCAATTGATCGGAAGGTTTTTCGGTTACACGATATTCAATATCCACAGTACCATTTTCCGGATTAGGCACCGGAATTACATCTAATTGCTGAGGATCGAAATACCCTAAATTTACAATCTGACGTTGAGAACGAATCAAATCGGCACGGCTGAATTTACTACCCGGCAAGGTGTACAACTCCCTTCGAATAACCTGCTCGTTTGTTTTGGTATTACCCATAATACGCACATCGCGGATGGTTGCTTGTTGTCCTTCATTAATCACCATGGCAACATCAATAGAATCACCATCTACTTTAATTTCGGTTGGAGTTACATTGAAAAATAAATAGCCATCATCCATATACAATGAACTTACATCGCCTCCGTTTGGATTCTGATACAACTTTTCTTCTAAAGCTCTAGTACTGTATATGTCACCGCGCTTTACGCCTAAAATTCGCGACAATAACGAATCAGAGTATTTCGTATTTCCTTTCCACTCAATGTTTCGGAAATAGTATTGTCGGCCTTCTTCAACACGCAAACGTATAGCTAAATTTTTCTGGTCGAGTTTGTATACGGAATCCGATACTATTCTTGCATCTCGGTATCCTTTGCTTAAGTAATAATCAAGCACTTTCTTTTTGTCGTCTTCATATTCTTTTCGTTTGAAACGAGAAGCTTTGAAGATATTGGGATTAATAAATCGACTTAAATATTCATAGGAACGAATTGGCGAAAAGTTACCTATAACTTGATACCACCGCGGATGGTTTGGTTCGGTTTGGAAGTTCTTTTTAAATCGGAAGATACCGGGTAAATCAAATTTTACTTTCTCTTTGGTATCCTTCATTTTACTGCGCAATTGTACATTCGTAAAAGCAGTAGCCCCTTCAAAAGTAATTTCTTTGATCTTTACTATTTCGCCTTTATCCACGAAATATTGAACATGCACCGCATTTTTCAATACTGTATCGCGCAATTCGCGTACTTCAACTTGTGTGTTCAAATAGCCTTTGTCAATAAAATATTGTTTGATTTGATGTACGGAAGTCATCTTGATATTATCAGTGAAGATACTTCCGGCCCGAACATCCAATTTCTTTTTCAACTCATCTAAGTCTGAGTTTTTAACCCCTTTGATGTTGTAGCGCGATAAACGCGGCCGTTCTTCCAAAATGATATTCAGATAAATTTTTTCGCCTTCGATGCGATCGGTTTCAATGGCTACGTTGGTGAATAATTTCTGCTTCCATAATTGTTTGATGGCCTTAGCAACATCTTCGCCCGGTACCTTTATTTTTTCCCCAATGGTTAAGCCGGAAAGTGTGATAAGCACACGATCGTCCAAAAACTTTGTTCCTTCTACTTTTACACCGGCCAACTCATATTCTTTGGCTTTGGCATAATCCATTACCGGTGCGGTTTGCGCAAATGCCAACTGAACAAAAAATGCTGCGAGTAGGGTTAACGAGAGATGCTTTATATACAATGAATACTTGTTCAAAATGTTTACTTATAGATGAGATATGTTTGCTATTTCAATTGTTCTGATGTCATTCCAAATCGTCTTTCTCGGTTTTGATAAGAAAGAATTGCTTTGTAGAGCTCTTCCTTATTGAAATCCGGCCACAACGTTTCTGTAAAATAAAATTCTGAATAGGCCAATTGCCACAACAGAAAATTACTCAACCTTTTCTCCCCACTCGATCGAATCATCAGTTCCGGGTCAGGAATTCCTGCCGTGTACAAATGACTGTCAATCATTGCCTCGTTGATATCCTCCACAGTAACCGTTTTCTGCTCTATTGCTGTGGCAATATTTTTCAGCGCTCGCGTTAGTTCAGATTTTCCGCTATAGTTCAGCGCTAAAATCAAATCCATTCGTTTGTTTCCGGCAGTAGCATCGATTGCATGTTTCAACTCCTTTAATGTGGATTCGGGCAGTGCGTCTATGTTACCAATGGTTCGCAGGCGAATATCATTTTTATTCAGCGTTTTAATTTCTAATCGAATTGTTTTTAACAACAATTTCATTAATGCGGAGACCTCGTCCATAGGGCGATTCCAGTTTTCGGTGGAGAACGCATACATGGTAAGGTGTTTTACCCCTAATTCTGCACAAGCTTCCACTGTTTCGCGTACCGAAGAAACGCCTTCGGTATGCCCAAAAATGCGGTTCATGCCCTTTTGCTTTGCCCATCGGCCATTCCCATCCATAATCACTGCAATATGTTGCGGTAATTTCTCTAGGTCGATATGTTGTTTCAGGCTCATGAGTGGAATAACGAAAATCCTTTATTTTATTTTAAACGAAAGTGGCCAAAAATAATAAAAATCAGGGATAATTGAGCTTACTCGAAATTCGGTTTCAAATCGGCTTTCTTATAGTGCGATTTAATGATCTTTACTACTTCATCCGGATCATCGGTAACATGGAACAAGTTCAAATCAGCCGGATTGATGTTGTGCTCCTTTTCGAGCATCGTAGTTTTAATCCAATCCAACAAGCCGCTCCAATAGCTTTTTCCTATCAAAACGATAGGTACCGGTTGAATTTTTTTGGTTTGCACCAAGGTAAGTACTTCAAATAATTCATCCATTGTTCCAAAACCTCCTGGGATATACACAAAGGCTTGCGCATACTTGATAAACATCACTTTACGAGCGAAAAAGTAGCGGAACATAAAAATTTTGTTATGATCTACATATTGATTTGCTCCTTCTTCGTGAGGCAGAATAATATGCAACCCCACCGATTTGCCTTTACCTTTTTTTGCTCCTTTGTTACCGGCTTCCATCACCCCCGGGCCGCCACCGGTAATTACGCCATAGCCTTCTTTGGCCAATTTCTCAGCAATTTTTTCGGTGAGTTTGTAGTACGGATTATCGGCCTTAGTTCGTGCGGAACCAAAGATAGATATACATGGTCCGAATTGCTCCATACGGTCGAAGCCATCGGCAAATTCAGCCATAATTTTGAACATTCTCCAAGACGAATCGGCATGATGATTCTTATTGCTCCATTTTTTCTGTTTCATAACAATTGTGTTGATTTGAAAGGGTTATTGGCTTTCCGGTTGGCGGTTAGCAATCAAAAATAACCCTGTTACTGTAAGTAGTCCGTTTATTAATAATAGTTCGTTCCCAATTTGATACCCGTCCGGATGAGCTTTGCAATAGGCATCGAGCAAATAGCAAAGTACCGGAACAACAATACAAACGACAGGAACGAGTTTGTCGTGTACTTTTTGTTTTAATAAAATGCCAAACATAAATAGCCCTAATAACGGGCCATAGGTGATGTTGGCAAGAAATAAAATGGTGCCGATAATCGTTCCACTGTTCACTGCTTTAAAGCCTAAAATCACCACCAACAAAAGCGCGGCAAAGGATAAGTGAATGATTTGACGCGATTTCTTGCTCTGCTCGTCTTTATGCAAAAAATCGAAATAGAACGATGTAGTTAGCGTGGTTAACACCGAATCGGCACTGTTAAAGGTAGCCGCTGTGAGCCCTACAATAAATACAATGGAAGCGAACCAACCCAAATGTTGCAATGCCAACATCGGGAATAATTGATCGGTTTTAGCCGGAATGGCAATGTTTTGGACGGTTGCAAAATGGAAGAGCAATGCACCCAGCGATAAGAACAACACATTAACCCCTAACTGAATAAAGCTAAAGGTGAAAATATTGGTTTGTGCTTCTTTCAGTGAACGACAACTCAAGTTTTTCTGCATCATATTTTGATCGAGACCGGTCATTGTTAATGCGATGAGTGCACCTCCTATAAACTGCTTGAAGAAGAAGTTTTTCGGCATCCAATCCCAATAGAAAATTTGTGTGTTAGGAGAATCTACTACTGCCTGAACGATGCCACCAAACGACAAATTCAATTGACTGCCAATAGCGACAATCGAAAAAATTACAGCTAATAATAGGAAAGAAGATTGAAATACATCTGTCCATACTAAGGTTTTTATACCTCCGCGAATGGTATACATTAAAATAAGGATGATAACAATAGAAGCCGAAAGTGCGAATGGTATATGTAATCCGTCAAACACAAAAAGCTGCAACACATTAATCGCCAAATACAAACGTGCTCCTGCACCCAACAATCGGGATATCAAGAAATAGAACGACCCGGTTCGCTCAGAATACACGCCAAATCGGGTTTTCAGATAGGTATAGATGGACGTTAGATTGCGTTCGTAAAAAAGCGGTAGCAAGATTTTCCCGATAATGAAATAACCTACCACATAGCCCAGCACCACTTGCAGGTAACTGAATTTATCCTTGGCCACCAAGCCGGGTACCGAAATAAAAGTAACACCCGATAAAGAATCGCCAATCATACCAAAGGCCACCAAATACCATTTCGATTGTTTGTTGCCTAGAAAATAACTGGCTTCATCGGCATTTCGGGAAGTAATCCACGAAATCAGCAATAGCATACAAAAGTAAAACCCAATAAACAATAAGATATAGATAGGTGAAATCATTGATGCGGTTACTTTTTAGGCATTGCAATATACTATTTACGAAGAAATAGTACACAAAACAGAAAAGCCTCAACAGGGTGAGGCTTTAAAAAGTTATAGCTTGAAAAATTATTCTTCAGTTGCTTTCTTTTTAGCTGGAGCTTTTTTAGCTGCTGCTTTCTTTGGTTTATCTTCCGTTTTTGCTGCTTTAGGAGCAACTGTTTTTTCTACTTTACTTGGTCTTGCATTACCAAAAGAACCTTTGAAACGTTTTCCTTTTTCGGTTTTTTTATCTCCTCTTCCCATGATTGTTTTAATTTTAAGTGCAACAAACGTACAAAAAAAATGCGCCTTGCCAAACCCTAGTTCAGGTGAATGTCGTAACTCACCACATTTGTGATGATAGAATTGGCTTTATTTTTAATAATCCGATAATGTTTATTGTTCATCGCCACCAAGATATGGTTGGCATCGGGCATGTTTTCCAATACATCGACCTTTTCGCCCGGAAAGAACCCGTTGTCAAGCATTTCTAGGCATACTATGGGGTCTCTAAGATCTACTACAAAGGCAAATTCACCTTTTTTAAGTTGGGTTAGTCGTTTCATCTGTGGGCCAATATAGTACATAAAGCGGCTCTTGTCAAGGCCTAATGTGGTAAATGTTGTCGACCAAATTTAGGACAATCGCACTTTTGAGAGGCACATGACGGTAATTGGGCCAGCGCCATAAAGCAAATAATTGCTATCATTATTTTACGAAGACTATTTTTATTCATAATTAGTAAACGAATTTAATCTAAAATAAGTATTGCCTGCGAAAAGAAAAATAATAGTTACTCCGCTCAACTGGGGATTAGGTCATGCTACCCGATGTGTGCCCATAATTCATTTGTTGATTGAACAAGGATTTGAAGTGCTTTTGGCTTCAGATGGCGATGCGCTGCAGTTACTTCAGTTGGAATTTCCGGAATTAACCTCTTTTGAACTCCCTTCCTATAATATCGAGTATGGACATCATTTTGCTTTCAGTGTGCTGAAGCGAGTTCCGCACATATTAAGTACGATTAAAAGAGAGCGTCAAGCCATCGAAACCATTGCCCAAAACACTGGTGCAGAAATCATTATCAGCGATAATCGTTACGGTTGCTACACTTCATTCACCAAAAACATTTTCGTTTGTCACCAACATCATCTACTGGTGCCTGTGTTTTCATACCTAGCGAACAGCTTACATCGCAAGTTACTCCGCAAATTTGAGCAACATTGGATTCCGGATAGGGAAGACCCGAAAGCGAAATTTGCCGGTAAGTTAAGTACATCGAGCTTGCCCAACGTACACTATATAGGGCCGTTGAGCCGCTTTCAAAAAATGGATACAGCAAAAAAATACGATTGCATTGCTGTGATTTCGGGACCTGAGCCGCAACGCAGTTATTTTGAAGCTATTCTTCAAGAACAGTTTTCTGCTTCGTCATTAAAAACACTACTTGTTCGCGGAAAAGCCACAGAAGTTTCGCCTGAAAAACAAATTGGAAATTGTACTGTTGTTCCCTTCCTCAACGCAGCTCAGTTAAATCAAGCCATTTGTGCTTCTTATGTGGTGATTTGTCGGTCAGGATATAGCTCAGTTATGGATTTAGCAACATCGGAAAAGAAAGTAATTTTCATTCCCACACCCGGACAAACAGAGCAGATATATTTAGGGGACTACTTTCAACAAAAAAATATTGCGCCTTGCTACAAACAATCTAATTTTGACCTCAACACAGCGTTAATGGAAGTAAAAAAATACAGTGGATTTCATTCTTTCGAAGGGAAAAACAATCTTCGAACTATCATTGCACAGTTATAAAAGAATAGTATGAAATTTCTACAATCATTTCGTTACGCTTTTAAAGGACTATTTGCAGCAGTTCAATCGGAGATGAACATGAAGATACATTTATTAGCCGTAGTTATTGTTGTATTTATAGGTTTCCATTTCAAAATTACAAATACGGAATGGGCACTGGTATTGCTTTGTATGGCATTGGTGATTGCTTTTGAATTAATCAACACGGCCATCGAAAAGCTACTTAATAAACTTCATCCTGAATTTGATGAAACCATTGGAAGTGCCAAGGATATTGCTGCTGGGGCAGTATTATTCGCAAGTATAATTGCTGTGATTATCGGAGCGATTGTTTTTGTTCCTTATTTGCTAAACCTATTTTTTTAGTACTATTAATCTCAATTTTAAACCATGTCACTACAAGAATTACGTCAACGTAAACTGAATGAAAAACGAAAAATAGCCGAAGAATTTTTAGCCGCCAACCAAGCCAAAGAAGGTGTGGTAACTACCGCTTCGGGCTTGCAATACTTAGTTCTAACTGAAGGTAACGGAACAAAACCTACCATAAACGATAAGGTTACTGTGCATTACGAAGGAAAATTGCTTAACGATACTATTTTCGACAGTTCCGTGAAACGCAATAAACCCGCTACTTTCCCCTTGAAAAATGTAATTGAAGGCTGGCAAGAAGGTTTGCAATACATGAATGAAGGTGCTAAATTCCGATTTTTCATTCCATCACATTTAGCCTATGGCGAATTAGGCGCAGGGCCAATCGGGGCGCTTGAAACGCTAATTTTTGAAGTAGAACTGCTATCGATTAACTAAGCCTCTGGAGTTGGCTGTACTGCATCTGTTGTTGTTTCCGTTGAAGGTTGTTCATTGGAAGTAGACGTAGTTTCTTCTTGGGGGAAAAATCGTTTCTGAAAAATCAGCACAAAGAAAACACTTACTGTAATAGCGGCATCGGCAATATTAAACACCGGACGAAAAAATTCGAACGGCTCACCGCCCCATAACGGCAACCATTTCGGGAATTCGCCTCTTAAAATAGGGAACCACAACATGTCTACTACATACCCCTGCATGAAGCCCGCATAGCCTTTTGCCGGGAACATCTCTGCCACACGGCCATAGCTATCGGTAAAAATCAATCCGTAAACAGCACTGTCGATAAGGTTTCCGGCTGCACCGGCAAAAATAGCGGCTGCACAATACACCAACCCTTCGGGCTTATTTTTGCGAATCAAATCTACAATCATGTAGAAGATAAAGCCTATGGCGAAAAAGCGAAATACAGATAATACCAATTTTCCATAGGGACCAGGCAACTCAATACTGAAAGCCATTCCCGGGTTTTCTACAAAATGAATATTCCACCAACTGTCGTAGTGCTGAGGTATGTTCTGATTCTCTATCATGTGGGTTTTTACCCAAATTTTCAAACCTTGGTCGAGGGCCAAAATGGTAAAAATAATAAGGGCAGATATGATGTACTTTCTTTTCATTGCTTGCTGATTTTTATAAATATTGTTACACAACGGCAACATATACTTTTATGGTTTCTTCATTATACTCTAACTCGTCAAAGCTATCCAAGGTGTCTACCACTTCTATTTCTTTCGCTAAAATTTCGTTGGCGATATAATCGTGGAAATTCACAATAGCCTCTTTGAGCATATCGTTCGCTATCACTTTCACTTTAATGCGATCGAGCACTTTAAAGTCTTTGTCTTTTCGGAGATTCTGCACCTTATTCACGAACTCGCGCGCATTCCCTTCTTGGCGTAAAGCATCTGTTAATGTTACATCCAAAGCCACTGTCAACGCACCTTCTGAAGCTACTAACCAACCCGGAATATCTTCGGTTTGAATGTCTACATCGGCCAAAAACAATTCGAACGATTCTCCTTCTAAATTCAACACGTACTTTTGATCACGTTCAATTTGCGAAATATCATCGGCAGTAAAAGCCAATACCGCGTTTTGCACGGCTTTCATTTTCGAGCCAACACGTTTTCCTAATTCTTTGAAATTCGGTTTGATTTTCTTTTTTACCACACCCGATGCATCGCTGATGTACTCAATAGCTTTCACGTTCACTTCACTCAAAATGTAGCTTTCTACCTTTTCGAATTGTGCTTGCGTTTTGGCATTCACCACCGGAATCAAAATTTTAGATAAGGGCTGACGAACTTTTATTTTTTCTTTTTTGCGTAAAGAAAGAATCAATGAGCATGAACGTTGTGCCAGCTCCATGCGCTCTTCCAAGTCTTTATCCAACAAGCGTTCATCGGCTTCCACCAAATAGGAAAGATGTACCGAAGCACTGCCTTCATTCAAATTACGGTGCATCCATTCGCTGAAGAACGGAGCAATAGGGCTCATCAACTGCGACACTGCATTCAAACACTCGAACAACGTTTCGTAGGCAGCTTGTTTGTCTTCGCTCATTTCACCTTTCCAGAAACGTCTGCGGTTCAAGCGTACATACCAGTTACTCAAATCTTCGTCCACAAACTTTTCGATGGCTCGTGCAGCTTTGGTTGGCTCGTAGTCTTCATAAAAACCCGTAACGTCCTTCACTAGCGTTTGCAATTTTGAGATAATCCAACGATCCAACTCGGGTTTAGCTTCATTGCTTATTTTCTTCGCAGCATCGTACTTCCAATTATCGATATTAGCATACAAAGCAAAAAAGCCATAGGTGTTATACAAGGTGCCGAAATGCGAACGAATTACGTCTTGCAAGCCGGTCATGTCGAATTTCATATTCTCCCATGGATCGCTGTTTCGCATCATGTACCAGCGTGTAGCATCGGCTGAATATTTTTCAATGGTTTCAAACGGATCAATCACGTTGCCTAAACGTTTACTCATTTTGTTGCCATTTTTATCGAGCAACAAACCGTTAGACACCACATTTTTGTAGGCCACCGAATCGAACAAAGCCACTCCCAACACATGCAAAGTAAAGAACCAACCTCGGGTTTGATCTACCCCTTCGGCAATAAAATCGGCCGGAAAATTTTGTTTGAACGTGCTTTCGTTTTCTAACGGATAATGCCACTGTGCATAAGGCATAGCGCCCGAATCGAACCATACATCTATCAAATCGGCAACACGTTTCATGGGTTTACCGGTATCCGACACCAATACAATTTCATCAACGAAAGGTTTGTGCAAATCGGTTACTTCCATCGATTGCATATAACCGGTTTTCACTGATTTTTCGATTTCCACTTTTAACTCTGCGATAGAGCCAATGCATTTTGTTTCTGCATAATCTTCCGAAACCCAAATAGGAAGCGGAGTTCCCCAATAGCGCGAACGCGACAAATTCCAATCCACCAAGTTTTCCAACCATTGTCCGAATCGGCCTTCGCCCGTATGTGCAGGTTTCCAATTGATTGTTTTATTGAGTTCAATCAAACGTTCTTTAATCGCTGTAGTTTTAATGAACCACGAATCGAGCGGATAATAGATAATCGGCTTATCCGTTCTCCAGCAATGCGGATAACTGTGGTCGTATTTCTCGGTTTTGAATAATTTATTTTCGAGCTTCAATTTTAATACAATCAAATCATCAGCACTCATGAAACTCTTCAAATCGGCTATAATATTATTGACGCGCAGAATTTCCTTTTGTAAATGAAACTCCTGCTCTTTTTCAGCATCAGTAAAATAGGCCTCTTTCACAAAACGTCCATCGAGCGGAAAAACCGGATCGTTCACTTCATCCACAAATTTTCCTTGCTTATCGACTAATGTTAACGAACCAATGCTGTTTTGCTTTGCCACACGAAAGTCGTCAGACCCAAAGCTTGGCGCGATGTGTACGATACCCGTTCCATCGGTAGTGGTAACGAAATCACCTAAAATTACACGGAATGCATCGCCATCGGTAGGCTGTGCATAGGGCAACAATTGTTCGTAACGGATACCTTCGAGTTCTGCTCCTTTGACTATTTTTTCTACCAACCAACTATTAACTTTATCAGATGTGATAAGTTTAGCAGTATCCTTAACTTCGTTATTTAGATATATTAAGGGCTCTTCATCACTATTTGCTATTTGTGACAATGGAAAAACTTTCGATTTTAGTAACTCCGTACGATTACTGTCTGCTACCAAAAAATATTTAGAAAATAAATCATATGCAACAATAACTGTAATGGGTTTACCTGTATAGCGACTTAAAGTTTTAACCTTTAAATACTCAATTTCCGATCCTAAAGCCAATGCTGTATTACTTGGTAATGTCCATGGAGTTGTTGTCCAAGCTAAAAACCGAACATCTTCACCATCGTTATCAAAAAGAAAACTCGAATTTTCATTTTTAACTACTTTAAACATAGCTACAGCACTCACATCCTTCACATCCCTGTAACAGCCCGGCTGGTTCAATTCGTGTGAACTTAAACCTGTTCCGGCAGCCGGAGAATACGGCTGAATGGTATAGCCTTCATACAATAATCCTTTATCGAATAGCTTTTTTAATAAAGCCCATAAACTTTCGATATAGTTATTTTCGTACGTAATATAGGGGTGCTCCATATCCACCCAATAGCCCATTTTTCGGGTCAAATCGTTCCAGATGTCGGTGAACTTCATCACATCTTCGCGGCACAATTTATTGTATTCGGCCACTGTTATTTTTGTTCCTATATCGGCTTTAGTGATGCCAATTTTTTTTTCCACCCCAAGTTCTACAGGCAATCCATGGGTATCCCAACCTGCTTTTCGCTCTACACGATAGCCCTGTAATGTTTTGAAACGACAAAACAAATCCTTGATGGTACGGCTCATTACGTGGTGAATACCCGGTAAACCGTTTGCGCTTGGAGGGCCTTCGAAAAACACGAATCGTTTATCATCGGGGCGCTCGCTAATACTTTTTTCAAATACATTATTATCTTCCCACCAAGTCAAAATTTCTTTTTCCATGGTTGGTAAATCCATCATCGCATATTCAGGAAAACCTGAAGCATTACTGTCTTTTCGTTTCATATATCCGCTAATAATCTTTTGCCGGCACGCTAACCGAGCATTTTTTGAGCGGGTAAAATAAGGAAATTTACAAGAGTGGGCGAATCGAGGGGGATGTAACTCGTATTTCTAAGGAATTTTAAGACTATACAATATTTTTTTGTTCCGTCCGTTTGGGGTGAATGATTAATTTAGGCTCATGAATCGGTTGATATATACAGTTACGCTCCTTTTGTTTTGTTCGCTATTGTCTGCACAACAACGCGCCATAGGTACATGGAAAGCGCATTTTCCTTATTCCATTGGCTATCAGGTGGAAGATGGCGAGGATAAAATTTATTGTGCCTCCACGCTAGCCATTTTCTATATCGATAAAGACGACAATAGCATTCAAACCCTTAACAAAGCGAATGGATTGAGCGATGTAGGTGTCAAAAAAATTAAATACAGCGCTTCGGCTAAAACGCTTATTGTTGCTTATGAAAACAGTAATCTCGATTTGTTGGTAAATGGAGAAAACATATACAACCTCCCCGATATTAAAAATAAAATCACCAGTAGTTCTAAGAATATTAACGACATTTTTGTGTATGGCAACTTCGCGTATTTATCAACAGATATTGGTGTTGCCGTTTTGGATTTAGTAAAAAGAGAAATTAAATCGACCTATGTAATTGGCAACAATGGTGGAAATGTAGTGGTGAATGGAGTTGTCATCAATAATGGTAAAATTTTTGCTGCAACAGCTGAAGGTGTAAAAGTAGCGCCATTAAACAGTCCCAACTTACAGAATTATACGTTCTGGACTTTACAAACAGCAGGCATCTCCCCTCAACCGACAGATTTTATAGGTCGTTCGCAAAATTCTGTTTTTGCATCCATGCGCGATAGTATTTTCCGATACGATGGAAACGCATGGAGTTTAGTGTATTCAATTCCCGTTTGGGATGTGAAAGCTATTAAAACCAATGGAAATGTGCTTTCTGTATGCCTTTGGAACGATACGAACGAAGCCAATAATCGCACTATTTTAGCCATTAGCGATGATGGGTCTTATGTTGAAACCAATTATACTAAATCGTTAAAGCCAAACGATATTCTGATTACCGGATCTACCCTATGGATTGCCGATGCATGGGAAGGCTTTTTAAAATATAGTTCACCGGGCGCTACACCTGAATCGTTCATTCCAAACGGACCGGTATCCAACGGGGTGTTTAACATGGCTATTGCCGATGGGGTAACCTATTTAGCAGCAGGGGGAACAGATCCATCCTATAGCGATTACCTGAATAACCGCGATGGCCTTGTGTTTTATAAAGAGCAGTATTGGAGAGCCTACACACGATACAGTTATGGTCAACTTGCTAATTATGCTGATTTTTTATCGGTTGCCCACAACCCGGTTACCAATAAAGTGTATTATGCTTCGTTTCAAGGCGGTTTGGCAGAACTTGACTTAAACAACAACAACATTAACACTTATGATAGTAGCAATAGCCCCATTCGTCCGGTAACGGGTACCAAAACATTCAGAGTTACTGCCGTTTGTGTAGATGCCTTGGGCAACACATGGATGAGCAATGCCAATTCTCCGCGCCCACTCATTGTTTTAAAACCTGATGGCACTTGGAAAAGTTTTAATGTACCCTATTCATTCAGTTCAACCCGAAAAATGATAGCTGTGGACGGAACCATTTGGATGTGTAATCGTCCGGGAAATATTATTGTATACAATCCGGGAGAAGATATTGACGATGAAAGCGATGACCAATACCGAAGCTTAGGCTCAGGAACCGGTAGTGGCGGACTTCCCAACAATAGTGCATGGAGTATAGTAGAAGACAAAAATGGTGATGTTTGGGTAGGAACTGACGAAGGTATAGGCACGTTTTATTGCGCTTCAAGTGTGTTGACCAGCAGCGGTTGCGATGCCGATAAAATAAAAGTAGATCGCGATGGTTTTATTGGCTATTTATTCAGTACAGAAAGTGTTAAGGCCATTGCTGTGGATGGCGCGAACAGAAAATGGGTAGGATCGGGTAATGGGGTTTGGCTCATTAGTGCAGACGGAAAGAACGAACTCCTTCGCTTCACAAAAGACAATAGTCCTTTACCTTCTAATTTCATCACCGACATTAAAGTAAATGATGAAAATGGAGAAGTGTTTATTGGTACCGAAAACGGATTGGTAAGCTACCAAGGCGATGCCATTAAAGGAGGCGAGAAAAAAGGTGTGGCATTGGTTTATCCTAATCCGGTTCAACCTTCCTATACCGGACCAATTGCTATTAAAGGCTTAGTAGATGATGCCTATGTTAAAATCACTGATGCTGCAGGAGTGTTAGTATACCAAGGCAAAGCCAATGGCGGACAAATGATTTGGGATGGGAAAGGCTATACAGGAAACAGAGTAAAATCGGGGGTTTATATTGTTTATTCTGCCACAGAATTAGGCAAGGAAAAGTCGGTGGCGAAAATAGTGTTGCTCAATTAATCCCTTATCTTGCAGCATGAAAAAGGCTACAGGAAATCGCTATTTTTTACTGTTTATCCTCTTTACTATTGGCAGTTTTGCTATGTATTGGCGCGCCAAAGCCGGTGTGTTTACTTTTGATGCACTAGATTGGGTAAGACCTTTTGATGCATTAGGAATTAAGGGCTTTCTCGTGAATTTCAGAGATATCTCTTTTCGGCCCTTCTTGTTATTTATTACGTATTTTGGCTATGCAATTTTTGGCCTAAACGAAATTGTTGCTTTGCTTTTTTGTGTGTTGTTACATGCCTTGAATGCCACAATGATAGTATGGTTTATCCATCGAATGGTACCGCAACGAGATCAACTATTGGGTATATTAGCAGGCCTAATTTTCCTTTTTTTCCCTTATCAAACCGAGGTGGTAGTATGGGGTGTAGGTAATTTATATGCTATTACTCTTGCCTTGTTTTGGGGAATGCTTTGGAGTGTCATTCAATATAGCGAAACACGACTTACAAAATTTCTTTATATCCATGTCGTCTTTTTTGCACTTGCCATATTCACCCACGAATTAGCCTTTGTATTCCCATTTGCAGTCTTTTTCCTTGTATTGCTTTTGTTTCCTGTTGCACGGTGGAAAGCTTTATTGCGATTGGAAGTGCTGATGATACTGAGTTTTCTCCCGCTCTATTTCGTCATCAACAAAATTGTTTTAGGTGTTTGGATAGGCCATTACGGCATCGATAAGCACACACAAATTCATGTACAGCAGATCGTTGTTACTTATATTTCATATTGGTGTAAGTTTTTGTTGTTCACTAATTGGTGGGAACCCCATTGGCGTGATGCCTGCTATCAGTTTATAGAACAGCATGTGTTAAGAAGTGCCGCGCTATTAATTGCAGTAGGTGGACTGTGGCTTTGGTTTGCTCGAAAAAGCTCCACTTTAAAACTCAGTGTTTTCCTCTTTATCACATTTACCGGCCTTGTTATTCCGGTGTTGAACCTCTATTTCATTCCTTGGATTCCTATTCATGGTGATCGATTGGGGTACTTGCCATCGCTATTCTTTATTGCAGCAGTATTGGTGGCGTTATACAGTATTCATCGATACATTGCTTTGGGCTATGGATTGCTTTGGTGGATGGCATCATTATTTTTCTTAAATGAGAATATCAAAAATTGGCAGGCGGCAGGTGAAGTGATGTACCAACTAGAAAACACATTTCCCGATGCCGGAACACGACCGATTTTCATTTTAGCGGAAGCCGATAATTTCAAAGGTGCATATATGTATCGCTGTCGGCTAGCTACACCTTTTACAGAAGTGATGCGTATCAAACACCATCGCGATTACATTGCACAAACCAATGAAGTGTATGGCTTTAATATGCAAAGTAAAGCCGATAAAGTTAATGTGCTTGTTGTAGACAGCAACACTTTGAAAGTGGAGTTCGAACAATGGGGCAACTGGTGGTGGAAAGCACAAGCCGGTGCTACGAACCTCGATAATGCTATATATTCTACCACCATTGACGATTGGAGCCACAGCTACTTAATCCATTTTAAACAAAAACCTAAAAACGCATTATACCTGTATCAATCAGGTATGGGGTGGAAAGAAGTTGAAAATTTTTAGGCCATGTTTTTAAAAACTAGAGGTGTCGTATTGCAGACCATTAAACACTCCGAAACAAGTGTGATTGCGCGTATCTATACCGAACAATTGGGCCGTCTTTCCTTCATGATTAATGGTGTGCGTACTTCGAAATCGGTGTCCAAAGCCGCCATGCTGCAGCCCGGCACCTTGCTAGAAATGGATTTTTTATATCAAGAAAACAAGAAACTCCACTATATCAAGGATTTCAAGCGGGCGCATGTGTACCAAAGCATTCCCTTCGATACCCGAAAATCGGCCATGCTGATGTTTATTATTGAAGTGGTGTCGCACTCGTTACACGATCATGAAGAGAACGAAGAACAATTCGAATTTGTATACGACCAACTGGCGGAACTCGACCGTTCATTGGTCGTGAACGCCTTTTATCATTTACAATTTTTACTCTTCTTCACGCAGCATTTGGGCTTTTTCCCTACGCTCAATTATTCGGAGCACAATCCGGTGTTTGATTTGCAATCGGGGCATTTCTGCAATGGTAACGGAGCTTTACCCAATATGATGAATGCTTCAGAAAGTGCTGTACTGAACGCCTTACTCCACTCCACTCCTTTTGAAAAACCGAATATTGCTTGCGACAGACAGGTTAAAAACAATGTGCTGGAAAAGCTCCTACAATACTACGCGCTGCACATTGATTCGTTTCGGAACATTCAGTCGCATCACATTTTTGAGAGTGTGTTTGCCTGACATTGCAGGAAATTTGTACAATCCACACCACACTGTTATTTCTATTTGTGGCTGAAACCTATGCACCATGGATTTCCATTTTACATTTAAACTACAAATAATAATGTTTAGGGAATGAGTAGTTCGTTTGAAGTTATCGGGGGACAGAAATTGAAAGGTGAAATTGTGCCACAAGGTGCGAAAAATGAGGCGTTGCAGATTATCTCAGCCGTATTGCTCACCAAAGAAAAAGTGACCATTTCCAACATTCCTGATATCCGGGATGTAAATTTATTGATTGAAATTTTAGGCGACTTAGGCGTAAAAGTGACTCGTATCAACGATGACACCTATTCTTTCCAAGCCGATGAGATTAACATGGAGTACCTGCAAGGCGATGTGTTCCGCAAAAAAGGAGCAGCGCTGAGAGGAAGTATCATGATTATTGGTCCGCTATTAGCCCGCTTCAAAAAGGCGTTCATGCCTAAGCCGGGAGGCGATAAAATTGGCCGCAGACGTTTAGATACGCACTTTCTAGGATTTGAGAAATTAGGTGCTACGTTCAACTTCGATTCTGAAGAAAGTTTCTTTTCCATTGAAGCCACCAACTTGCAGGGTACTTATATTTTATTGGATGAACCATCGGTGACCGGAACCGCAAACATTGTGATGACGGCCGTTCTAGCCAAAGGCAAAACCACCATTTACAATGCAGCCTGCGAACCCTATTTGCAACAATTGTGCAATATGTTAGTGCGCATGGGTGCGAAAATCGATGGTATTGGTTCAAATTTATTATACATTGACGGTGTTGCGGAATTAGGCGGCACGGAGCATCGCATGTTGCCCGATATGATTGAAATTGGCTCCTTTATTGGTCTAGCAGCCATGACCCAATCGGAAATTTTAATTAAAGATTGTCGTATCGATCAGTTAGGAAATATTCCAACCGTATTTCAAAAACTGGGTATTCAAATGGAATTCCGTGGCGATGATATTTTCATTCCATCGCAAGATCATTACGAAATTCAACGTTTCATTGACGGGTCGATTTTGACCGTAGCAGATGGTCCATGGCCATTGTTCACACCCGATTTGATCAGTATTGTGTTGGTAACCGCTACTCAAGCAAAAGGCTCGGTATTGATTCATCAAAAAATGTTCGAGTCGCGCTTATTTTTCGTAGATAAATTGATTGACATGGGCGCGCAAATTATTTTGTGCGATCCGCACCGCGCTTCGGTGATAGGCATCGACAAAGCCTATAAACTGCGGGGAATTACCATGTCGTCACCGGATATTCGGGCTGGAGTTTCGCTGTTGATTGCCGCCCTCTCTGCCGAAGGGAAATCCACCATCAACAACATCGACCAAATCGACCGTGGCTATCAACGTATCGATCAACGGTTGAACGCCTTGGGCGCCAAAATAAACAGAGTATAAATGAACCACAACCCAATACCTACTGAGCTCTGGGAGTACTTGAAAACCAAGTACCATGCGAAAGACGCTCAGTCGATAAAGGGAGGTACGCTCAACGATGTAGCCAAAGTGACTACTGAAAGCCAATCCTATTTTGTGAAATGGAACGATGCGCTATTGTTTCCGGGCATGTTTGAAGCAGAAGCAGAAGGGCTAAAACTCATCACCAATGCCAATACAGGTTTCGCTCCACAAGTGATAGAAACAGGTGAAGTGGAAGATGCAGCATTCCTGCTATTGGAATACATTAAGCCCGGGTTCAGAACCTACCAGTCGATGGAACAATTAGGCGAACGCTTAGCACAATTGCACCGACAAACTCAACCGCAATTCGGCTTGCACATCAACAACTACATGGGTATTCTGCAACAATTCAATAAACCTAGCGAAACCTGGGCCGATTTTTTTATTGAGAGCCGGCTGAAACCATTGGTGAACAAGGCTTTTCACATGCGGTTATTAGAACTAGAAGACGTTTCCAAATTTGTGGAATTATATCAAAAACTACCCGAGTTGTTTCCGGCAGAACCGCCAGCGTTACTGCATGGTGATTTATGGAATGGGAATGTGATGGTGAACGAGCTAGAGCAGCCTATTTTGGTGGATCCTGCCTGCTACTTTGGCAATCGCGAAGCCGATATTGCCATGACCATGCTTTTTGGCGGGTTCGATCGTATATTCTACGAGGCCTATCATGCCAACTATCCTTTGGAAAACGGTTGGCAGGAAAGGGTTTCGTTATGGAACCTCTATCCTCTTCTTGTCCACTTATTACTCTTCGGCAAGGCCTATAAATCGGAATTAGTGCAATCGTTAAGACGAAACGTTGCGTAATTTCCGGAAAATTCTGTCAAATTGTCCCATACCGTGGCTTGGCAAAGTATTTGATATTTTTGCGGGAAAGATGGATATGGAAAATCAAGACAAGGTGAACGAACAGGAACAAAACGAAATGCTTTCGGAGGAGCAAACAAAGGAGTTGCTCAATGATATTGAGGCGCAAACCATCGACCCGCGCGATGCTGAAATTGAGGAACTAAAAAAACAAATCGAAGAGCAAAAAGACAAGTATTTACGCTTGTTTGCCGATTTCGACAACTTTAAAAAACGTAATGCCAAAGAGCGTTTGGAGTTGATTCAAACAGCCGGAAAAGATGTGATTACGGCATTATTGCCAACGCTAGACGATTTCGAACGTGCATTGAAAGCTACCGAAAATGCTACCGACATTGCGGCAGCACGAGAAGGTATGCTGCTCATTCACAACAAACTACTGAACAGTTTACAACAAAAGGGATTGAAAGCCATTGAGTCGAAAAACACCGATTTCAATGTAGAATTGCACGAAGCGATTACGGAAATTCCTTCGCCAACGCCAGATATGCAAGGCAAGGTGATTGACGAAATCGAAAAAGGATATTATTTGGGCGATAAAATTATCCGTTTCGCGAAAGTGGTAGTAGGGGCAAAAGCATAATCACCACTTCATTTTATCCATTCAGAATTTTAGCAAAAAACACATGGCAAAACGAGACTATTACGAAATATTGGAAGTAGCCAAAGGCGCAACGGCAGAAGAAATCAAAAAAGCCTACCGGAAAGTGGCGTTGAAATATCATCCCGATAGAAATCAGGGCGACAAAGCGGCTGAAGATAAATTTAAAGAAGCAGCTGAAGCCTATGAGGTGCTCAGTGACCCTACAAAAAAAGCGAAATACGATCAATACGGACATGCAGCCAACGATATGGGCGGTGGCTATGGCGGTGGTGGCTATGGCAACATGGAAGATATTTTCAGAAACTTTGGCGACATCTTTGGCGGTGGCGGAGGAGGCGGTGGTTTCGAAGACTTTTTTGGCGGTGGAAGAAGAAGTGGCGGACAACAACGCGGACGTAAAGGCGCGAATTTGCGTATTAAGGTAAAGTTGACTTTACAAGATGTAGCGAACGGTGTTACAAAATCTATTAAAGTAAAAAAGCAGGTAGCTTGTGCCACTTGCGATGGCTCTGGAGCGAAAGATAAAAACTCGGTTGGTCGTTGTACGCATTGCGGAGGCTCGGGTGTTGTGCGCAAAGTAACCAATACCTTTTTGGGGCAAATGCAAACGCAGTCTACCTGTCCGTATTGCAACGGAAGCGGACAAACCATTACCAAAAAATGTACAACGTGTAACGGTATTGGAACGGACTATGGCGAAGAGCAATTAGACTTGAACCTTCCGGCAGGTTTGCAAGAAGGCATGCAAATGTCGGTTACCGGCAAAGGGAACGCAGGTGAGCAAGGCGGACCGGCAGGAGATTTAATTGTACAAATAGAAGTAGAAAAACACCCGGAATTAGAAATAGACGGGCAACATGTGATTTATCATTTGTTCTTGAATTATGCCGATATTGTTTTGGGTTGTAGTGTTGAAGTGCCAACCATCGAAGGAAGAGCAAAAATAAAAGTACCTGCCGGCACACAAGCAGGCAAAATTCTTCGTTTGGGCAGTAAAGGTTTGCCATCGGTGAACAGCTATGGTAAAGGCGATCAATTGATTATTGTGAACGTGTATTCACCAACGGAATTGAATGCTGAAGACAAAAAGTTATTGGAAAAAATGCGCGAATCTCCGGGTTTCAAACCGAAAAGTGGATTAAAAACCGAGCGCGGCTTTTTCGATAAAATGAAGGATATTTTTGGGGAGTAATTCAATTCAGTATCTCCTTAAACAAACTATTGTCTTCATCGTAGTTACTCACAGCAATATATGCAATGAACATCACACCAAATACCCAAAGCATAGCGCTATTGCCAAAAAGCAAATGAATTCCGCTTTTACTGATGAAAGCAAAATCAGCAATTCCTAGTTGCACTAGCTGTGAAAAAACGGATGTGTTGAAATCGGTAAAAAGTAGCATCGTTAATCCTAACCATAGCCAACCCGTTAGCTGAAAGAAGCGTAGAATGGGTGAAACACTTTTGCTTTCTGCTTTTGTTTCCGTGTCGATAAGCGCCATCGTTTGATCAACAAATGAAGTTGAAGGTGTAAGCAGTTCAGTGCTGTTAAACAATGCATTCATCTCCAAAAACGAATCGTATCGGGCTTTCCACTCACTATCACTAGCCACCATTTCACGCACCTGTTCTGCTTCTTTCGCAGAAAGCAGTCCATCTATATAATCCAATATTTTTTCATCCCGTTCCATAATCTTTATTTTTGAATCGTCAATTGTTCAATTGTTGTTTTCAGTTTCACGCGCGCGCGGTGTAATTTTACTTTCACGGCATTGGTTTCCATTTGAAGTATAGCCGCTATTTCTGCCAAACTTTGTTCGCCTTGGTAAAAGAGCGAAATAATTTGTGCATCATCGGCCGGAAGTTTCAACATGGCCTTTTCGATTAATTTTAGCTGCTCTTCTTCAGGACTGGAAAGGATTTCGTGATCTTCCTGTTGTTCATGTCGTTCATTCAATTCACTAAATACTAACTTTCGTTTCGAAAGAAAAGTAGACGTTGAATTATTTGCTATAGCACACAACCAAGTCGAAAACTTCGCATCCCCTTTAAACGATGCAATATATTTATAGGCTTTCACAAAAACATCCTGCGCAATTTCTTCAGCATCTTCACGGCTATTTACCCTTCGGTACACCATAGTAAAAACAAGCGATTGATGCCTAGCCACTAACGAACGATAGGCATGCACATTGCCCGCCTTCACCGATGCTATAAGTTGCTCTTCCGTCATCATTATTGTCTTAGACTATACTATAATAAGAAAGGTTACCATTTCGGTCGGAAAATTTATTTTTTTAAAAAACTGTAACCTTTTGTTTGGAATCTTGGTCATAGATTTCAAACAAACATTCATCACATCAAAAACAAAAATTATGGACGAAAACATCATCGGAGTATTTATCCCCATTATTGCCATCATTGGAGGCGTTGGAATGGCTATTTTTTCAATCTACACGAAAAACAAAGAACGATTGGCTATGATTGAAAAAGGCTTAAACCCTTATGAAGGGAAGCCGCAAAAAGGGGCAACGGCTCCGGTTGTGAAAGCGCTAGCCTATGCCGGCATTGGACTTGGTTTGTTGGTGGGTTATATCGCTAAACCCTATTTAGCAGCACCTGATTCAAAAGGAACTATTATTGTGATTGGTTTTGCGCTTCTGTTTGGCGGACTTGGGTATTTTATTGGTTTAACCATGTTCAAAAATGACGATAAGCCAACTTCATAAATAATTTACAATTACTTTATAGAAAGCAACTCAAAATATTGGGTTGCTTTTTTATTTTTAAGCATGAGAACTTTATCCACTACATTATTACTGTTTTTCTTTTCGGTAAGCACTTTTGCAACCGATACATATAAATACGATATGTTCCTATTGGGAAGCAAAATCGGGACAATAATAGTCACCCACGAAAAGCGCAGTGACGGCTCCGATTATTTTGTAATGACATCTGATGCGCGTGCAAAAATCTTATGGACTGACAGAACCAGTAAAACCCGATGTGAGGTGGTGTTTAAAGACGGAAAATTGGTGAGCTCGGTGCACGACAAAGTTGAAAATACCAGCGGTCAAAGAATTTGCAAAGTTACCTCCGATAAAAACGGCTATAAGGGGAGTGTAAACGGTAAAACATTTACTGTAAACGAAACACCAACCTATTCTGTATCCAGTTTATATGTTCAAGAGCCCAAAAATGTGAAACGCATTTTCTACGAACCCGATGGTACTTTTGCCGATATAAAAAAAATTGCCCCAGATGCCTACGAATTTAAAAGCTCGGATGGCAATCGAAATGTGTATCGTTACAAAGACGGACAAATCACTGAAATGGAGTTTCATCTCACTTTTGTTTCAGTAACGGTGAAACGAGCAAAATAATTGAACATACTAAGCGCAGCAAAATGAGTTTTCTTTCCATCGAGCATGTTTCGAAAAAATTTGGCGATTACAAAGCGAATGACGATATCAGTTTATCGATTCAAAAAGGAAAAATTTTTGGATTGCTGGGGCCGAATGGAGCAGGCAAAACCACGTTGATTCGTATGATTACGCGAATTCTTTTGCCCGACACAGGAACCATTTTGTTTGACGGAAAACCGCATAACGACAAGCATACCGAGCGTATTGGCTACATGCCCGAAGAGCGTGGCTTGTACAAAAACATGAAAGTATACGACCACTTAGTATATCTAGCTAAGCTCAAAGGCTTGAGCGCAAATGATGCTAAAACAAAAACTGTGCAGTGGCTTCAGCGCTTAGCTATTGAGTCGTGGCGTGACAAAAAAATCGAAGAGTTATCGAAGGGGATGAGTCAAAAAGTGCAATTCATAGGCACTGTCATTCACGAGCCGGAATTGTTGATTTTGGATGAGCCCTTTTCGGGACTTGACCCCATCAACTCGCAAATCATTGATGAAGAAATTCATCGATTAAAGGCAGAAGGAAAAACTATTATTTTCTCTACCCACCGCATGGAGCAAGTGGATCAGATATGCGATGAAATTGGACTCATTAATAAAGGACATTTAATTTTACATGGAGATGTAATGGAACTAAAGAGCCGATTTAAACAATCGATTTTTGAAGTGAAATTTTCTGAAAGTACCGAAAATATAGCTATTTCAGGAATAGCTGTAGTGGAACAAAGCGCAAACCACATGGTGCTGAAGGCGAATGAAAAATCAAATGCGGAATTACTTCGCTTGCTTTTGGATAGAGGGCTTCAAATCAGTTCTTTTCAAGAAATATTGCCAACGGTGCAGCAAATTTTCATTCAACAAGTAAACAGTAGTACACATGCGTAAGATTGGCTACATAATTTGGAGGGAATATAGCTCGCGAGTGAAAACAAAATCGTTTTTGTTCACCACACTCCTAGCACCGCTTTTGTTTTTAGGGCTCCCAATCGTTACTGTTTTGTTGACAAAATCGGGCAGCGATAGCATAAAGCAAATTGCCATAGAAGATAAAAGCGGCTTGTTTAAAGACATTCCCTTTGCCGATAAAGAAGATGGCTCCCTCTACTTCAAAAAAACGATTAATGAAAATAATTCCGATGCCGCATTTGAAACCGCTTCGTATGACGGGCTTGTGCTAATTCCGGCTGACTTTGATTTAAAAAATAGCGGACGAACTCCGATTACGTTTATTTCAAGAAAGCGAGCAGGGATAGGCGTTAGAAATTACATAGACAAGGCCATCAATAAAGCAGTGCTCAAACTTCGGTTTCAACACTTTGCACAAAGCAATGTGTCGGATGTTGATTTTGAAAAAGAAGTTACCATAAATTACGAACGCTTCGAATCGGGAGACGATAAGAGTGCTTTTGTTAATCTGGCCTCTGTGATTGGCTACCTCACCGGAATGTTGATTTACATAACCATTACCATATACGGCACCATGATTTTGCGAGGTGTTATGGAAGAAAAAACGAATCGGGTAATGGAAGTATTGATTTCGAGCGTGAAACCCTTTCAGTTGATGTTTGGTAAAATTATAGGTGTTGGCGCAGTTGGACTTACTCAATTTTCAGTTTGGATTGCACTACTGTTTATTGGGAATTTGTTTTTAGCGCCATTACTCTTTTTGATCGGTGTAGACGCTAACGGCATATCGGGCGCACCTTCCGGCATGAATAGTCCGGTCGATCAGTCTGAAATACAGGGCATGGTTATGAGTTTGAAAGACATTCATTTCGGGTGGATAGGCATTGGAGTGCTGGTTTATTTTCTGCTTGGCTTTTTTCTTTACGGAACCATGTTTGCAGCTGTAGGAGCTGTGGGTAATGATGAAACGAACGCTCAGTCGCTCACACTTCCTATTATGTTGCCGATTATCATTGCCTTTATGATGATGATAACCGCATTAAATGATCCGGAAGGCAATGTTGCATTCTGGGGAAGTATTATCCCGTTCACATCGCCTGTAATAATGCCTGCCCTATTAGCTTACCAGCCCCCATTATGGCAAATTGGACTCTCTTTGTTTCTGCTAATACTCACTTTTGTGCTTATCACTTATTTTGCCGGAAAAATATACCGAATTGGGGTTTTGATGTATGGCAAAAAGATTAGCTTTAAAGAAATTTTTCACTGGTTAATTCAATAAATAATCATGCAATTCAAGCCATTTACATTCCTACTTTTCGCATTGCTTCCCTTTTTAAGTTTCGGACAGAAAGAATTAAAAATTATTGAGCAAGAAAAAGAAATGAGCATCGGCACCCGGAATGCATACGTGGTAGATATTCCACAAGCAAAACTAAAAGATGTAGTGAACGATTTTAAAAAATACATCAAGAAAGATGCGAAAGGAAAATTGACTGACGAAAAGGGCGAAATCAGTCTATTGGGTGCGGTAAACAAAAACATCTCCAGTATGCCCTTTTCTATTTTTGGGCGATTTGTAGAATCATCGGAAGGCGTAACCGTGAGCATTTGGGTGGCAGACGGTGAAAGTTTTGTGTCGTCAAAACTTACACCCGACAAAAGCATTGCAGTCAACAAGTATTTAAAAGATTTTGCCATTGAACAATATAAACAAGCGGTAAAAGAAGAATTGGAAAACGAAAAAGATAAAGCTAAAGCTGAGCAAAAAATACTCGAGGGTTTTGTGAAAGACCAAAAAAAGGCAGAAGGCAACATTGAAGATCACAAAGTCGAAATTGCTAATCGAGAAAAGAAAATTAAAGAAGAAGAAGCAAATATCGGTACCGCGAAAAGCAACCAAGAGAAACAAAAAGATGTAATTGCAAAACAGAATGCCGTGCTGAACACTGTGCAGCAAAAACTCAACAATATCAAGTAATTGGTGCGCTGAATACAAAAAAATCAGAATATTCTTAAATTGGCATTGAAATAGTAAACTAACAATTGATGAAGGGAATTATACTTGCAGGAGGTTCGGGCACTCGATTATATCCAATCACTTACGCGATCAGTAAGCAGATTATGCCCATCTATGATAAGCCAATGATATATTATCCGCTATCGGTATTGATGAAAGCCGGCATAAATGAAATTTTAATTATTTCTACACCTACTGATTTGCCTAATTTTGAAAGATTACTTGGAGATGGGAAAAAATATGGGTGTTCATTTTCCTATAAAATTCAACACGAACCTAACGGACTCGCACAAGCCTTTGTTTTGGGCGCAGATTTTATCGGTAAGGATAAAGCCGCTCTTATTTTGGGCGATAATATTTTCTACGGAACCGGTTTGGATCAGTTGTTGAAAGCCAATAGCGACCCCGATGGCGGTGTTGTTTTTGCCTACCATGTTTCAGACCCTGAACGATACGGTGTTGTAGAGTTTGACGAAAACGGAACAGCAATTTCGATTGAAGAAAAACCATTGGTGCCAAAATCGAACTACGCTGTACCGGGACTATATTTTTACGATAACGATGTGATTCAAATCGCAAAAGACTTGAAGCCAAGTCCGAGAGGCGAATACGAAATCACCGATGTAAACAAAGAATATTTACAACGCAAGAATTTGAAAGTAGGTATCCTCGACCGTGGAACCGCTTGGTTAGATACCGGCACATTTGATTCGCTAATGCAAGCTTCGCAATTTGTGCAGGTGATTGAACAACGACAAGGATTAAAAGTGGGCTGTATTGAAGAAGAGGCCTACCGTCAAGGATTTATCAGCAAAGAAGAACTAAGAAAACTAGCCGAGCCCCTAATGAAAAGTGGATATGGGAAGTATTTAATGGATTTAATCAGATAAGATGAAAAGAAAAATTTTGGTAACCGGGGGGGCCGGTTTTGTAGGTTCGTGTATGGTAGATAAACTTATTGAAGACGAAAACAATATGGTGATTGTTGTCGACAATTTAAGCACCGGAAACATAGGTCGTTTGCCTACAACCCATCAAGACAGATGGAAGTTTATTAAATGTGATGCGAACTCCTATAGGGATTTAGCAGCTGTAATGATGTCGTATCAATTCGATTTTGTGTTTCATTATGCAGCAGTGGTGGGTGTAAAACGAACCATCGAAAATCCTGTTTCGGTCTTGAACGATATTAACGGATTTCGTTACTTGCTTGACTTATGCAAAAACACAGGCGTTCAACGTGTGTTTTTCTCTTCGTCTTCTGAAGTATATGGAGAGCCCTTCGAGCATCCGCAAAATGAACAAACTACTCCACTTAACTCGCGTTTACCATATGCGGTTGTTAAGAATGTTGGCGAATCTTTTTTACGTTCTTACAAACAAGAATTTGATTTAGACTATACTATATTTCGGTTTTTCAACACTTATGGACCAAAACAGAGTCAGGATTTTGTTATGTCGAAGTTTATCAATGCGGCAGTAAATGACAGAGATATTACCATTTACGGTGATGGCTCTCAAACACGAACATTTTGTTACCGATTAGATAACGTTGATGCATGTGCAAATGCCTTTTACAACAATTTGCATGTGAATGATACTGTTAACATTGGAAGCGACTTTGAGGTTTCGGTGTTGGAGTTGGCGCAAATGATTATTGAGATCACAAACTCTAAATCCAAAATCGTTTACCTTCCACCTTTGAAAGAGGGTGATATGACTAGACGAAAACCGGACATTGCAAAAATGCGCGATTTATTAGGTCGTGAACTAACCACAATTCCGGATGGTATAAGAAAAACGATTGAGTCAAATCAATATCACTATTAATGAAAGTACTTGTTACCGGAGGCATCGGCTACATCGGATCGCATACCATTGTTGATTTAGACGAGAATGGTTTTGAGTCTGTTTCAGTAGATAACGGTTCCCGATCCAGAACAACAACAATAGAAGCGATAAACAAAATCGCAAAGCGCAAAATTGAGAACACTGTTTTTGATTTATGCAACAAAACATCTCTATTTTCATTTTTCGAACAACATACCGATATCCAAGGCATCATTCATTTTGCAGCCTATAAGTCTGTTCCGGAATCAGTGGAGAACCCTTTGTTATATTATAGAAACAACTTAGAGTCGCTAATGAATTTATTAGAGGCTTGCAAGCAATTTTCTATCCCGTATTTTGTATTCTCATCTTCTTGCTCTGTATACGGCAACGTAAATCAGTTACCTGTAACTGAGGAAGCGCCAATGCAAAAAGCTGAAAGTCCATATGCACATACCAAACAAATTGGCGAAGCCATTATTACCGACTTTGCCAAGACTAGTTCAACACAATTTGTTTTACTCCGTTATTTCAATCCTGTTGGTGCACATAACTCGAATTTGATCGGAGAAAACCCGTTAGGTATTGTGTACAATATTGTTCCTCGAATTACGGGAACAGCCATTGGTAAATTTGAAAAATTGATGGTTTTCGGACACGATTATCCTACTCGTGATGGTACGTGTATTCGCGACTATATTCATGTGATGGATATAGCCAATGCGCATACTAAGGCAATACAATTTTTACAAGAAAAACGGAATACGCAACAAGTGGAAATATTCAACTTGGGTACCGGGAACGGAGTAACAGTTTTGGAAGCAATTCATTCGTTTGAGCGTGTTTCCGGCAAGAAACTGAATTATGAATTGGTGGGAAGACGCGAAGGTGATGTTGTATCCATTTATGCCAATAACGATAAAGCTGTACGAGAACTAAACTGGCATATTCGTTATGGTATTGACGATATGATGCGAACCGCTTGGGATTGGGAACAAAAGATAAATTCAACAGCACAGGAGTAATCAACTTTTTGTTTGCCATTAAATGAAGTGAATTTTGACGAAAAAACTTGTCATTCTCATCGATCTACCTGTATTTCCTAAAGGAGTATTAAGCTTGTCTTTGCCTGCAGTTGCGGCTTGTTTTCCAAAGCAATATCAAACCGAAATCATTGACTTGAATTTAATTCAAGAAGACCTTTTTATCAATTCCATTAAAACAAAAAGCAACATTGCTTTTATTGGCTTTAAAGTTAGTGCACAAAACATAAAACATGCTATACATTATTCAGGAATAGTAAGACAACTGTTTCCTAATATTCCATTATTGTGGGGCGGTGAACTTCCTTCGCTTCTGCCGCAAAAATGCTTGGAATATGCCGACACAGTTGTTCAAAGTCTTTTTGAATCAATAGCAGATGCGTTTATTACCGACTTGGAAAGCAACAACCTCAAACCCATTTATACCGGCACAAATAAAGGTGACTTAGGCACCTATCCGCCCCCTGCATTACATCTTATTGACAAAAGTCGTTATTACGATTTTATGGGAATTCCTTTAGAAACGTCTAGGGGTTGTTCCGAAGTATGTGCCTTTTGTATGGTACATACCATGCAGAAAAAAACGTATTTCTGTAAAGGAACCAAACAACTTCAACACGAATTGGAAGCTTACAATGGAAGCTTTGTAAATGTTATTGATTATAATATTGGCGTTGATCCTACACATGTAATAGCAACAGCCAAAACCATAAAATCTGCTAACGTTCATGGATGGATGGCCGAAATGTGCATTGAATCGCTAGACAACGAAGAAGTGTTGATTGCATTAAAAGAAAGTGGTTGCAGGATGATTTACTGTGGGCTTGAATCCATCGATATGGTTGCGCTAAAAGGTGTTCATAAAATGAACACGAACCATGTCGAAAACTATGAGCGTATTATCAGAAAGGCTCAAAAATATGGCATACAAGTAGCTTCAGGTTTTATTTTGGGAATTAACGGCATGAATGAAAACACATTTAAAGAAAGCCTCAATTTCTTTCACCGCATGGGTATCATCTATGTAAAACTGACATTCCTTACTTATAATCCCGGAACGAAGGTGGCAGAAAACATGAAGAAGAAAGGCTCTTTTCTTTCTGATGACATCTCCGTTTATGATGGCGTACACTTAAGTTATTTGCCTACTGACGTAGAAGCAGATGTTGTATTGCAAGGCGCTGTTGCTTTTATTCGAGACTTCTACTCTATCAAACACATCATACTCCGTTCCCTTAATACGAAACTAGGATTTTGGAAACGAATTGAATTTATACTCTTTAATTATTTATATCGTGAGCCCTACTTACAATTGGTAAACAACAACGCGCTCTTTTCAGCAGATCACTTTTCCGCCATACTCAATTCTCGCTTTCAAAAAAAATGGAACATGCGGTTAGCCGATGAAATGCTCCATATCATTCGAAAAATTAGTTGATTTTACTACTCTTCTCCTTTTTAGCGGTATTATTACAGAGTGAACACATTACGATACAATATTAAGTCCTATATAGTTATAAGTCTTTTGGGTGGAATAATCCTATTGCTCTCTCAATGTCATCCCGACAAAAAAGAATATATTGTATATAAAAGTAAGCCACAACATCTCATCGATTCCTTTAATAGATTGAGTAGATCGGAGCAAGTTAAGGTTTGTGGTAGTTGTCACCAACAAGCACTTTTAAACGAGCAGCTGGGGCCGCATGCAAATTCATTTTTGAAACTGAGGGAACATCTTGAGTTCATCAAGAGCGATGCATATAACGATAGTTGCTATGTGAACTCTGTTAAGAAAAGAGCGCCTTATTGTGATGGTTGCCACACCTCCGTTAACGTATATGAAACATTATTGCTTAAGCTCAATAAAAATCAAGATTCGCTTCCTTCGCTATTAAAATTATTAAGACTCCCCTTAGAAGCACGAATAGGAGCAGAAGAAGGTTTGAAAACTGGGGACGATTGTTTAAGTTGTCATTATGATGGAAAAAACGTTGTAACAAATTTCAACTTTAAGCGAAATTTCAATGCTGACTGCCCGTCATATTGCAACCCTGTTGGTTCAAAATTATTCTCTTCTAACACCAATTGCATTACTTGCCATACAGAAGAAACAACAAGAATGTCGCCAACCATTGCTGGAAAAAAAGTAGAAACCAACTGTTTGAAATGCCATCAAGAATACGATAATACAGGAAAGAGCACACATTATATTTATTGGAGAAACGACAGTTCGAACAAACCCAAACCGAGCCGTTTAATAATTTTTGAAGACATAACAGCACAGTATAATACTAGCAACAATCAGGTAATTGTTTCTTGGAATAACTCGCGCCTGCCGCACCCATTAACGCTCTGTACTGAACATGCTGCCCATTTCGAAGTGAAAGACTCAGTCGGCAACATTTTAGGTAGTGGAGATATCGTGTTGAATAGAAAAAAAGAATACGACTCCACACTTAAACCTTTTTACAGTAAAAATAAGTTACCAGGTAAGGAGGGATACCAACTACCGATTGATGGCACTGCTATCAACGACACTATTCCGCTTTTGCAAAAACCGCATAGTCCTTTAATTGTAACAATTACTGGCACACAGAAAGCACAATATTGGTTTCCGAATTCCTTTAAAAAGACTATATACCAACGTGCTATAGTCTTGCCCAGTAAACAATAGGTTTATAGCCTTTTACTGCTTGAAAAAACGAACAGTGCTCGTTTTTTCTGCTTCTTGTATGCGAACAATATATATACCTGAAGAAAAAGAAGAAACATCAATTGAATTCGCATCCTTCACAGATAACAGCAGTACTCCTATACTGTTGTAAATTTCCGCAGTAAAGTCAGCGGTAGAAATGTCTATATTTAGTAAAGAAAAAACAGGATTAGGAAAAACACTTAGTTTACTTTCCTGCTCTACTTTTTGAATAGCATTGGGCAGATGAAGAGAACTGTCGCATGGGTCTTTCAAAAAGGCTAATGAAAGCGTGTTATAATCGCTGTAAAATTGATGATCGGCATAAGTTGCTTTTATTTGACTTGGAATTTCACTGCGTTGTAAGAGGTTTAAGGCATTAAATCCCGGAAACAGCGAAGGTGTAGCTAAATATCTACTGACAATAGTATCGGGAAGTAGGATTAAATTATTATTGGCATCGACCATTCCATTACTCACTAAATCGTTCAAAACACCTTGTGATTTTGCCAATGTTACCCCGGCAATACGCATAAATCGTTCCGGATATACCGGGCTTTTATCGTGTAAATAATAGCGCGAACAAATATTTCTGGAGGTTAATTGATTTGCATTCGACAAAGCATTTGCATTACCTACCGGACCTACATTGTCGTTGGCATCATACTTTGCCATACAAAATTGGAATGGCACTGTTGACGCTGCAAACACCGGAACCAAACCTTGTGCACAATAGCTTATACCGGCATTAAAACCAAACAAATAAGAGCAACTTGCGGAATATGCTCCACCGTTACTCATGCCAATTGAAAATCGTTTGGTGTTTCTATTCATATACCCTCTATTGATAAAGGTATCGGTAATAATTTTGATGTTGGCCATATCCACATTCGTAACACTATCGAGCGGATAAGTGCTCCAGCGAAGTTTTCCATCGCCATTGGCATCAATACCAGTTGTTGCCTCATCGGCTTCAGTAACAATAAAAGCAAAACTATCGGCCACTGCTTGATTTATCATTTGCCTATATTCCAATGAATTAATCCAGTTGGATGCATGTCCGCCCGTTCCATGAAAAAAGTAAATCACTCCATAATAATTTGCAGGGAAATAGGAATAAACAGGTTTCTTGATTACTTGTCCTTGAATACTATCGAAAGCAATCGTAAAAGGAGTAAAGGTTTTAAAATTGGCAGTTACAATTACATTTGAAGCTGGCATAACGAGCGTGGTATGCCATTCGGCAGGCATTGCAAGATTGGCGATATCACCTGTCCATTTATCGTAAACAGCATTGGCCGGAAATTCTTTTGCCCAAATATGTACGGTGTCGCCAACAGCATAAGTACCACTACCATATCCATTGTTCACTGTAAGTGTATAGGTTTGTGCCTGTATCCCTCCTAAAAAGCAACTCAATATTAACGTGTAAATGTGTTTTCGCATCAGTCTGTTTTTTTCTACTGCCTATTCGACTATCGAAGTGGGAATAGGTTTAATGTATCAGCTTACGTAAACTTCGCATAATGGTTTTGAAACACAAAAAGGTCGAAGCATAGCCTCGACCTTTTTGCATTTCATTTGATACAAGCTTATTTATATTTCGCTTGCTCTTCCTTGAGTTTGTTTAGTACTTCTTTTTGCGCATCCAGCTCGGCTTTTTTAGCTGCTAGTTTAGTTTCGTTGTCTTTGATCCCTGCTTCAGCAGTTGTAATTTTAGATTTATTGTCGACAACTGCACTCTTGTTTTTTTCAATGTCTTTCACAATTTTCTCACCATCTTTTTCCAGCTTTTCTTGTTGCTTTTGTGCTTCTTTCAACGCCTTCTCTTTCTCCTCTAGGTTATTGTTGTTAATGGTTGCTTGTTTCTCGGCAATTAACTTTGTTTTCTCGTCAATTGATTTTCTGTTGCTTTCTACTTGTGTGGTAAGTGTTGCAATTTCATTTTTCAACTTTTCGATTTCAGCGGTTTTAGCACCAATCTCTTTTGACGCTTTCTCCATTTCTTTTTCCACCCCCTTTTTATCGCTTTCCAACGCTTTTACTTCTGTCTCTAAAGCCTTTCTGTCGAATTTTGCTAGCTCTTCTTTTTGTTTTGCAACAGCAGCTTTTTGTGTTTCTACTGTTGTGGCGTTGCTTGCTTTATCTTTTTCACCTTGCGCAATTTCACCTTCGCTTTTACTAATTACATCGTTCGACTTCTTAATGTCTTTTTGCAATCCGTCTTTATCCTTCTCCAATCCTTTTACTGCGTCTTCAATAGCGCTTTGCTTTTTTGCTTCTTCTTTGATTTTTGCATCAAATTGATCGAACAACACTTGTTTATAAACACTTTCTACAATTCCTTTTGCGCTGTTGTATTGCGTAGTATTTGCCGGACTAAAATACAAACCTCCTACACTGTAAAAACTTGTAAAACGAACATTCTCTCCTTCTTGCAAGAAATATGCATATATATCAACGGGTTGATCGCTGATAGCTGCAATTTTTGCATCATCAATAAAATACTCCACATTTCCTTTTTCCGGCTTGATGAATTTACCTTTAAAATCCTTGGTTTTCGCTTCAAAAACTTTTGCTACATCAGCCGAAGTTGTTTTATTAATCAATACCTCTAACGCAGGGTTTTCGCCTTTGCTCATGGTCTTTTTTACATCTGAAATCGGAGCGATTTGTGCGAATAATCCTACAGAAATCGCTAACGTGCTGAGGGTAAAAATTACTTTTTTCATTGTTTCTTTTTTTTGTTCATGCAAAACTACCAAAATCCTTGCCAAAAGCATCGCTGGACCAAAAAAGCAACACAAATGCATTGAATTTTAGCTAATTATGTGACAAAAATCAGTTTGTCTAATTTATCAATCGCATTATTAGTTACACGTCTTTTCTTTATCTAAATTCGCCCCCGATTAAAAGCGGTTTACTATGACTCGTTACTTTCTTCTTTTGCTATCGTTGTTCCTTTCGCATACAATGCATGCCCAGTTAACCTTCAACAACTTTCAAGCATATGCAGACTATGCCATCAAAAACAATCCGGATATAAGACGAGCTGCCATTAACGAATTGATAGAACGCCAAAATTATTACAGCAGCATTGGTGCAGTTTTGCCGGTGGTGCGTGCATCCTTTAACCTTACCGATAACTTGATTCGTCCTACCACCATTGTGCCGGGTACATTTATTGGTCGGCCCGACACCTCCCTAGCCTTTCAATTCGGCAGAAAATATTTGATGCAACCCGGTTTTGATGCTTCATGGAATGTAATGAACGCGGCCGGTGTTGAGCAAGTACTCATCGCCAAAAAGAACATGGAAATTGCCAAACTTAGTGCCTCACTCAATGAAGAGCAACTGAAAACAATATTAGCCTCTTCCTACTACAACTACTTACTTACCAAAGCGAATTTATTGTTTGTTGAAAAGAACTTGAGCGTGAGCGATTCACTGAAGAAAATTGCAGCTACGCGTTTCCGCAACGGGCTTGTGGATGAATTGGAAGTGAACCGCACAAAAACACAGCATCTTCGCAATGCCTTGAATTTGTCGCAAAGCCAAACGCTAGCCGATAAAGCATTAAATGAATTGAAAGTACTGGTGAATTTGCCTACAACCGAAAAATTAGTGATTACCGAAAGTATAGCTGTGCCACAATCCCTAGAAGCCGACTTGGCTGTTCTGAACGACCAATCGAAACGCACACAAGCCAAGGTAGCTGCAATGCGGGTTGAAGTAGCCAAGATGAATCGTACAAAAGAAGGATTGAAATACTTGCCGGATGTGAATCTCTTTGGCAATTATAATTGGCAGTCGCAAAGCGATAAATTCTCTGATCAAAAGTGGTTCAAAGCAAGCGCTATTGGATTGAAAATTGAAACAGTGATTTTTGGAGGCGGACAAAAAGCATTTGCCGTAAAACGTGCAGATTTGAATTACCAGTCGGCTAAAATCGACCTCGATAATACACTCCACAATATTTCGAAAGACAATGAATCCCTTCGTTTGGATTACCAAAAATCGGTGGCTGATATCAGCATGGTAGCTGAATTGTTACAGCTTTCGGAACGCAACTATACTTTAGCCAATTACAAATACAGCAATCAGATTTTACCTTTCGACCAACTATTGAATGTGTATACCGAATTGCTCAATGCGCAACAACAATATCTCGAAAAAATCTCGGGCTATTATGCCGTGAAAAATAAAATTCAAGCCATCGTAAATCAGTAATGCAAATGAAAAAATGGATGCTCATTTCTCCTGCAATTGCAGTATTTCTAATTGCAGGTTGTAATAAATCAAAAACAGTTAAGCCGGTTCGAAAATCAATCACTGAAGCGGTTTATGCCTCAGGCTACATTGTGCCGAAAGATGAATACAAGGTATATGCCTTAGCCGATGGCTACATCACAGAACGCAATGTAGATGCGGGAAATACCGTAGTGCTCGATCAGCCATTATTCAAAATACAGAGCGATGTATCTTCGGCACGCTATGCCGCTTCGCAAACAGCATTTGATTTTGCATCGCAGAATTTGGGCGACAACTCTCCTATTCTTCGCGATTTACTAGTTCGCGTAAACACTGCACAAGCCAAATGCACCAACGATTCGATGAACTTTGTACGTTACACGAATTTGTTGGAAAACAATGCTATTGCGCGTGTTGACTACGATCGTATTGCCCTCACCTATCAAACTTCGCAGAACGAGTTGCTTTCGGCTAAAGAAAACTACAAACGTACTCGCGATCAATTGCGTGTAGAGGCTAAAAATGCGCAGAGTCAGCTAACATCATCGGGTTCAGATCTGGGTTATTTTACCGTGAAGAGCCGAATGAAAGGCCTAGTATATGATGTGTATAAAGAAATTGGAGAAGCCGTTCGCAGAAATGATTTACTCGCAATGATTGGTAATGGCGACCATAAAATTTTACAGTTGAATGTTGATCAACAAGACATAGAAAAAGTAAAAGTCGGACAAGCAATTATTGTAAAAATTGATGCTACTGCCGATAACATTTACAAAGCAAAAGTATCGAAGATTTATCCGCTCATGAACCAAAACGACCAATCGTTTAAAGTGGAAGCGGAATTTGACAGCACCTATCAATTCCAGTTTTCACACTCATCAGTGGAAGCAAATATCGTCATCCATAAAAAAGACAATGCATTGTTGATTCCTATAGATATCATTCAAGACAACAATCAAGTGCAAGTAAAAGGAGGTACTAAAACTACCATCAAAAAAGGATTGCAAAATTTGGAATATGTAGAAGTGCTAGAAGGCATTAAAGCATCTGATGAACTTGAATATCCAAAAATTAAATAATGGCTTTAGGTGTAAATATCGAAATTGCTAAAACGCATTTGTTAGCCAAAAAGCGGCAGACCTTTGTGGCGATGTTAGGTGTAACCTTTGGCATTGGCATGTACATTCTAATGATTGGATTCATGACCGGTTTCAACGAATTTTTGGAAGACACATTGCTCTCTTCCACTCCCGATGTACGTATTTACAACGATATCAAAACCGACTACTCGCATATGTTGGTTAACGATTTTATCGACAGTACGAAGGAAATTGCCGTAGTCCATCATCCGCGCCCCAAAGATATCAATCCCAATATTAAGAATGCGAATGAGATTATGTCTGATTTGAAACGCGATAAACGAGTGGCTTCTGTAGCTCCTCAATTATCAACGCAAGTATTTTACAACAACGGTCCGGTGCAAATTAACGGTACATTAAGTGGCGTAAACATTATTGAAGAAGCCAAACTTTCTGGACTTGTAGATAAAATGAAAACCGGAAAAATCGAAAACCTGCTTACACAAGACAATGGAATATTACTGGGACAAGGCTTAGCGAACACTCTCAATGTACGAATAGGCGATATGGTGATGTTGACTTCACCCAAAGGCACCTCCATGCGATTTAGAGTTGTAGGCACTTTTCAATTTGGTATGGGAGCTGTAGATAAAATTAGAAGTTATGTAAGTGTGAGCAAAGTGCAGCAGTTACTAGGCAAAGACAATCAATATATCACCGATATTGGTCTTAAGCTGAAAGATTATAATACCTCAAAAGCAGTTGCTCAAGAATTTTCGGCAAAGTATGGCTATAAATGTGACGATTGGGAAACGTCTAATTCTTCGGCTATGGCTTCTATATTAATTCGAAATGTAATGACCATTGTGGTGAGTTTGACCTTGCTGCTTGTTGCCGGTTTTGGCATCTACAACATTATGAGCATGACCATTCAAAACAAATTGAAAGACATTGCCATATTGAAAGCACAAGGCTTTGCAGGAAAAGATATTCGGCAGATATTTCTTACCGAATCGGTGATTATCGGTTTCTTAGGAGCAACTACCGGCCTTATGCTCGGCTATGCGCTCTCGACCTTGGTGTTTAACTTGCCTTTCCCGAAATCGGACATGATTGCCATAACCCATTATCCGGTTACGTTCCATTGGTACCACTACGCTTTTGGACTTGGATTTGGGATGGTAACTACTTTTTTTGCAGGTTTAATTCCTGCTATGAATGCCAGTAAAGTTGACCCGGTAGTAATTTTAAGAGGATAATATGGAAGACACCGTTTTAAAAGCAAAGCAACTTACCAAGTATTTCTACGAGCCTGAAAAATTTCAAGTGCTCAAGCAAATCGATTTGGAAGTGAAACGTGGAGAATTCTTATCTATTGTTGGGAAATCTGGTTGTGGTAAATCAACTTTACTCTATTTACTTTCCACCTTAGATACCGACTACGAGGGCGAAATAGACATTAGCGGACAACGTGTTACCGGTTTATCGCAAAATGAATTAGCTCGATTTAGAAATGCACACATTGGCTTTGTATTTCAGTTCCACTTTTTGTTGCCTGAGTTTACAGCCTTGAAAAACGTGATGATTCCGGCACAGAAGTTGGGCAAATATTCGATGAGCGAAATTGAAGATCGCGCATATACGAAATTGAAACAGTTGGATATGCACGAATACGCCACTAAACTCACTTCAAAACTTTCGGGCGGACAACAACAGCGTGTAGCAATTGCAAGAGCATTGATTAACGATCCGGACATTATTATGGGCGATGAACCCACCGGAAATCTGGATTCGAACAACACCAAAAATGTGTTTGAAATTTTTCGCGAGTTAACTTCGGTGCAAAACCAAACCATTATAGCCGTTACGCACGATGAGGAGTTTGCGCAGAATAGTGACCGTGTGATTGAAATGAAAGACGGTGCTATAATCGGTATGACTAAAAAAGGAATTAAAGTATAACTATGCTTCAAACTATATCAGCCTTCTTTTGGCGAATTTCAACATGGAAAACCTTTGTAGTTGCATTGCTTGCATATGTATTATGGGGCGGTTTGGTGATGACAAAAGGTATGCAGCATATTCAGGATTTGTGCGAACAAAAGGTTGAAATTTTAGACTTACAATTTCATTCCTCCCCGGAAAACACAAGAGCCATTTTAGGCAGTTATACAGCAGAAGCCAAACAGTTCGGGATGGTGTTTGGATTGGTGTTTGATACCATTTATCCATTGGTGTATGGCTTTCTTTTTATTGTAACAGGTTGCCTGGTTTTTCGAAAAAGAAAAGAACAGTTCCCTTGGTTGTTCTATCTTCCGCTACTACCATTGCTCATCATTGTTGTGGATTATGCCGAAAACATAAACATTGCATCATTGCTTTATACATTCCCTTCTGTATCTGACATTCACATTAACATTACTTCTGCCTTTTCTTCCTTAAAATGGATACTAGTAGTTATTGAAGCATTGCTCTTGTTTGGTGGTTTAATTTGGTTTGTGTTGCCTTCGAAACAAAAATAAATTACACTCTACCTATTTTCTTTCTTAATTTCGAGAAAACAACGCTGAATGAAAAAGCTTTTACTCCTTGCTTGTGTAACGAATGTTATTCTTATTCATGCGCAAATAGCGCTGAATGCAACAGATATGCCCACTGTTGGATGGAATCATAAGGTGGCGAAAGACACCATCATTTCAGCCCAAAATTGGGGGAATAAAGGTGCCAATCAAGTGTATACCTTCACCAATTTTCAAACCATGCTGTTTGATACCATCCAATATAAAACATTGACAAGCAGTCAACAAGCGGCTAACCCTACAGCTGATGTAGCAGCAACAGCTGACAATTTGAATTTTATTTTTTCAAAAACTTCTGCAACCGACTATAAATGGATTGGTCTAGAAGGCATTATTGGAAGCTGTACTATTGGGGCTAGCTATTCACCTACGCCTGTTTTTTATCAATTTCCTACACAATTTGGCGGGAAATTTTCGAACAACTCTGGTTTTCAACAACAAATTGCAGGTTCTTGTTTAGGGCAGGCCGTAGATGCAGTGAGGGCCACCAACACCGTTTCCACAGTAGACACCATTGATGGTTGGGGGAAAGTAACAACACCAGTTGGAAGCTATAAATGTCTTCGCCAAAAGAGAATCGACTACAGCACAACCTTGATTGAATTTCGTTTGTTTTCGTTTTCTCCATGGTCGGCATTATCGACTGTTCGCGATACGAATGTTCGCTATTACTACTTAACCAAAGAAGCCAAAGGAAGTGTAATCACTTTTGATTTTGATTCGATTGATCAACCTATAAAAGCCACATGGTCTACTATTCCACCTGCCTTATGTATTGCCGATTTTGGAGCAACAGTGAATGGTGGTACAGTAAGTTTCCACGATAGTACCGATGGCTATCCGGATACCTACAGTTGGAATTTTGGCGATGGCTCATCAACATCTTCTGCGCAAAACCCAACACACACTTATGCTGCAAGTGGAGCTTATTATGTTTGCTTAACCGTAACTAACCCTAGTGGGTCTAACATGTTCTGCGATTCGGTACATATCTCCAACTTTGCACCAATTGCTACTAACGACAATGCATCCATGACACAACCTGGGCAAGTAACGGTTAGTCCTACAGGCAACGACACCGATCCGGATAACGATCCGCTTTGTGTTACAGCGGTTTGGGGCAGTCCTGCTGCGTGGTTAACTATTGCCGGTTGTAACTCGGTGGTCTACAACCCAACCGATAGTGTGTTTTCAGGCGTAGATACATTTTACTATAAAGTATGCGACAACAAATCGCCTCAACTTTGCGACACCGGAATGGTGGTAGTAAATGTGGGGGCTTGTAATTGGCCGAGTGCTGGAATAAAACATGTCTGCTCAGATGGAAATGCAGGCTCATTTTGTGGTTGGTCTACCAAGTTTGTTGCTACTCATTCATCTGTTGATTCGTTAAGATGGCATTTGACAAACATTTTCCCTGAAACAAATTTGTTGGACACTTTCTTAACCAATATTGATTCTTTTGGGGTAAAAAACTCAATTTTAGGTGCTTACCCAGACTATATTAGTATAGACAATACTAGTGTTAGAGCCTGTTGTACCTTTTATTCCTCATGTGGCGCTCAAACATTATGTGACAGTGTATATATTGTGATTGAAGGCATCAATGAAATCAATCCCTCTGCCGTGAAGCTTTATCCTAATCCGGCTTCGGGTAAACTGAACATAGATTTATCGGCTTTGAGTTCGGAAGATCGTACAGACATTACTGCGATTATTTTGTATGATGCCTTAGGACAAAAAGTACAATCGGTATCTTATCAGCAACAGCCGGTAATGAATACAGATATTGCCGGATTGCCTTCAGGCATATATACTGTTTGCGTTTCAGGAGCTTCGAATGCAAGGAAGACTATTGGAAGAATACAGGTGATACATTAAGCATTACAGTGCTTCTCCGCCAATAGCTTTGTATTTTTCGAGTAGCCAACCCTTATCGGCTATGCCTTTAGCTTCTTGAAACAGTGCCGCAATTTGCGCTAACTGCTTTTTATTTTTGTGTTCTGCACGGAAAATTTTAAGTGCAATGCGAATGAAATTCGTGTAATTATTTCGATGTTGTTCGGAGATAATTTTTTTTCGACTGAGCAAAACGCGAAAACTCTCTGCGAGCGAAAGCAGCGCATCATACTCGTTTAATTCGAAGTATGTTTTGAACAAGGTTGTTTTCGAATCGAGCATATAAAACACATCGCTGTACTCCACATCTTGCAGCAACGGCAATACTTTCTGGTATTCTTGTTTAGCGAAATGCAAGCGGGCCGTATTAAACGACAAAGCATTGGCTTGATGTTCTTTTGGCAATGTGGAGTGATATGTGGCAATGAACTTTTCCGTCCATTTGAATTGCTTTATCCGCAAGGCAATGGTAATGATGTTTTTAAAATCGAAGGGCGATAATTCATCCTTATCCAACAACAAACGTTCATCGAGCATCTTCTCGTAGAGTTCAAAAATTTCTTGCTGATAGGCAATGTTTCCAGTATTGATTTGCCGGATACAATAGTTGAGCGCAAAGGCATACATATCGCGCGACACTTCGTGTGCAATACCCGAAGAATGCTTCAGCAACAAGGCTTTCAGTTTATGGTAATACGCAGGCTCTGTTTTATGTTCGAAGGTGCCAATAATATGGTAATAAATATTGGCAATAGGATTATGCGTAATAGAGTGCTTCTGCAAATAGTTGAGAATATCCTGCATCAATAAATCATCTTCACGCACTACAGAAATTTGTTGATAGTGCAACTGTGCCGCGTAGAAACGCAATTTCATGATGAGATAATAATCATCGAGCTTGCTCACAGTTTCGCGAATATTTTTGTCGGATAAGCGACTACTCTCCTTCTCCAAATAACTGGCCTTTTGCAGGGCGGTGAAATACGACAACCAATAATCGTAGCTATCAATGGCCTGATCTTTTTCCTGAATACGTTCAATATAAGCGTAGTTGGCCGGAAAGTATTTTCCGAGGTCACGTTCGTTCATGGCGGCCAACACGAAAGCCCATTTCTGATTAGGATCTTTTCGATATTGGAGGTAGGCGAAAAAATCTTCTACCAAAGCTAAAGTATCGGAACAAACTCTTCGAAAACGCAAATCGTTATAGGCTTTGGTTTTGTAGAGCGCTTTCCATGCTTCTGCTTTGGTGAGTTTATGTGCTTTCTCATTTTTATAGAAACCCGACAGCCATTGACAAAAGTCGAGTATTTCGTTATTTTTATTGTGGAGCGGGGAAGCCAAATACTTTAGGAACTGATTCCATTCGTAAACATTCAGTTTCGACAGATAATCGTGCAATTTGGTTTCCGAAAACAGCATAATTTATTTTTCGTACAACTAAATATAAAAAAACTACTATAAATCTTGAAAAACCAACAACTATTTGGCTCTTTTTATCGTACAATATCAAAATAATGTACTTCATTAAGCCAAACTATCTTCTGATTTTCGTTGCGTAAATAATTGGCTCTATTAAACACTATGTTATGAAAACAGTTACACGCTTTGCGCTTCGCCACTTACTGCTCAGCATTATGGTTGCAGCCGGATTCAATACGTTTGCACAGTTAAACATCAATCCAATTGCTGACGACACCATTCATGTGATTTGCTTTTCCGGGCATTCAACTGCTGTAAACTTGGCGCCATCGAGCATAGATCCGGATGGAGGAGCCTTGACATTTCAATTGGGCATACCTACAGACCCTACTGCAATAAGCTCGGTTCAAACCGGACAGTTAACCTTCAACATCACCGCAAGATGCATTTCCGGAACCCCGGGTATCGATGTTTTTATTCCATACACTGTATTCGACACCAGCAGTTGGCTGCCTTCTGTTGCATCTGCCGGAGGAATAGTTTGGTGCACCATTATCGATTCAAACCATCAACAAACCAATTTAGCACCTATTGCCAATGATGATTATTTTTTAGTGGATTCGGCTTGGCCATCTACCATTAATTTATTGGCTAACGATTATGATCCAAACGGAGATAAATTTTCTGCACCACAAATTATTGTTTTCCCGAATTCAGGAACAGCTGTTGCATTTAATACTGTCTTGGTGTTCAATCCGAATCCAATTTCAAAAGGTTTAGACTCTTTGGTATATGTTGTTTGCGACACGCTACCTCATGCGCTTTGCGATACCGCCACTGCATACTTTTACATTCGCGGGAAATCAAATAACATTGCACCTTCGTTGGCGGATGATTTTATTGGAACAGGCGTTAACCAACCCGTTGTTATTCACGAATTAAGAAATGATTTTGATCAAAATGGCGATTCATTAACCAATGTATCTATCATACAACCTGCCTCTAATGGAGCAGTCGCAATTAATGCTGACCTTACAATTAACTACACGCCTAACCCTTCTTTCATTGGAGCAGATACATTAAGCTATATGACCTGCGACTTCAACAGTGCATCTGCTTTCGTTTCGCCACCCATTCAATGTGATACTGCGGTTGTATATATTATTGTATCAAAACCAATGGCAATGCAAGCCAACGTCCATACCATTTCTTGCCATGGAAATAACGATGGGAACATTAAAGTTAACGTAACAGGTGGAATTGCGCCCTATCAATTACTATGGTCGAACGGATCGGTGAGTGATTCTATTTTTAATCTAAGTCCGGGCACCTATATTCTTACTATTACTGACGCCTATTGCACAAATATTATCGATACTTTCGACATCACGGAACCGGCAAAACTAACTGCATCTATTAGTTACAAAAAAGACGTATCGTGTTTTGGGGGTAATGATGGAAGTATTGCTGCCACTGGACAAGGAGGTACAACACCTTACCTTTATACTTGGAATATTGGCTCAACCAATGATACCTTGATTTTAGTTAGTGCTGCTATTTATACTGTAACTATTAACGATGCAAATGGTTGCACCGCTACAGCTTTAGATACCATACGACAACCCACACAACTTGTTTTCAACGCAGGTGCTGATCAAACGATTTGCAAGGGAACAAGTACCATGATAGGCAATAATCTTGGCGCATCGGGCGGAACACCGGTATATAATTACACGTGGTCGAATACCGGGCTTGGGCCTTATATTCCTGAGCAGAACGAAGGCCTATACTTCATAACTGTAACGGATATGAATGGTTGCGTAGCTTTAGATTCTGTCAGGATTACGTTTGTTGATTTTCAGGATAGCATCATTTCGCCTTTCAGCGACACACTTACTTGTGGAACACAATCGCTGCTGCAATTTCAACAAGCAAATGCATCTGCAGTTGTAACCAATTGGGATTTTGCGGATGGCGGACAAAGCCCTAACCCTTCACCACAACACACGTTTACGGTTCTTGGCATTTACGATGTTAGGCTTATTTCTATCAACAACATTGGTTGTAGCGATACATCATACCGTGCCGTTTCTTTTGGCCAAGATTGTGTGTTTCCGGGCGATGCAAACTACGATGGCTTAGTAGACAACAACGATTTATTGGCTATTGGTTTGGCGTATGATAGTACAGGTCCGGTTCGCGCAAATCAAAGCTTAGTATGGGCTCCAAGCTATGCCGATGATTGGAGCGATACCACCACTTGGAACATCAATCGAAAACATGCCGATTGTAACGGTAATGGTGTAGTGAATGCGAATGACACTGTAGCTATTATGCAAAACTGGGGTTCCACCCACAGCAAAACAAATGAACGAAAGGCTTATCGTGCCTTCATTCCGGCACTTCAAGTAGTGCTTTCACCCAATCAGGCATTAAATGGCGATACGGTGGAAGCTAGTCTACAGTTGGGCGATATCAATATCAGCGCCAGTAATGTGTATGGCATTGCATTTACCTTCAACTACACGAATATTGTGGTCGATTCAACAAAAACCAGCATTGAATTTGGTCCATCGTGGTTAGGAACGGCTATCGACAAAATCAGCATTGCAAAAGACTTTCCGCAACAAGGGGAAATCAAAGCAGCTATTACCCGCATAGACCACACCAACCGCAGTGGTTTTGGCGAAATTGGCAAAGTGAAATTGGTGATTAATACCGATAACATTGATGGTAAAATGTATGCAACGTTTCCGTTTGAAGCGTATATCACTTCTTTAGTCGCCACAGATGCTGATGGCCTACCACTTGAACTAAACGAGGGTGCCGATACCACTGAAATTAACTACGAACCTACTGCAATTACAACGGTTGCAGAAATTGTTGATTTTTCGGTCTATCCTAATCCGGCAAATCAAACACTTGTTGTAAGCTGCGAAAAAAATAGTGCAGGCGATTTTAAACTCATCAGTCCATTAGGTGAGATTATACAGGAATGGAACAATGTAAAAGGACTGAACATGAATGTTTCTAACCTCCCTACCGGAATGTATTGCATTGATGGGCATTTTGCCAACGGACAACAAATCAAGAAACGCGTGGTGATTGCGCGATAAAAGCAAAACATTTTTTCAAACAAAAAAAGGTTGATGATTTTTCGTCAGCCTTTTTTTATTATTTTGTTGGAAAGATTGAATACCATGAGCGCTTCCGGATTTGCTATCAGTGAATATCACGACATTAAGCCCATCTATCAGAAACTCGAAAAGTTAGTTTCGTTGCCTTTGCAACATATTGCCCCGCAGAAAATGCAAGAGTATATGGATTTTTACAATCAAAAATGTCCGAACTCCAAAGCCGTTTATGAAAAAGCACAACAGTATATTCCGGGTGGAGTGCAACATAACTTGGCCTTCAATCATCCGTTTCCATTGGCCTTCAATAAAGCAGATGGTGCTTACTTGTATGATATTGATGGTAACAGTTATATCGATTTCTTACAAGCAGGTGGACCAACCGTTTTAGGAAGCAACTATGCATCGGTGCGCGAAAAAGCGATTGCGCTTATCAATGAATGCGGACCATCAACAGGTTTGTTGCATGAGTACGAATACAAGTTGGCAGAATTAATTTGCAAGCATATTCCATCGGTCGAAAAATTCAGAATGTTGGGTAGCGGAACTGAAGCGGTGATGGGCGCTTTACGCTTGGCACGTATAAAAACGGGCAAGAAAAAAATCATCAAAATTGGGGGCGCTTATCATGGTTGGAGCGATCAAATGGTATATGATTTGCGTATTCCGGGTACACGTTTTTTCGATGCCAAAGGCATTCCGTTTATGATGCACTGGCATACACAAGCTGTTCCACCTAACGATATTGAAGGATTAGAAAGCACATTGAAATGGAATCAACTACGCGGTGGTACTGCGGCTGTAATCCTTGAACCGCTAGGGCCGGAGAGTGGTACCTATCCGGTGTATAAAGAATTTGCACAACAAGCACGAGCGTTATGCAATAAGTACGGTGCATTATTAATTTTTGATGAAGTGGTGACGGCTTTCCGTGTGGGCATGAGTGGCGCGCAAGGTTATTTTGGTGTGAAGCCGGATTTGACCATCTTCGGAAAAGTAGTAGCCGGTGGTTATCCATCGGCCGGTGGTATTGGCGGAAGAGCTGATTTAATGGATGGTCTAGCTGCAGGCTTGCAAGGCGGCAAGAAAGTAAAGGTAGGTGGAACCATGGCCGCGAATCCACTGAGTTGCTGCGCAGGTTACTACACATTGCTCGAAATCGAAAAAACAAATGCTTGTGAAAAAGCAGGCGAAGCAGGCGATAGAATTACCAGGGGCTTGAATGGATTAATCGACAAATATGGATTGCCGTTTGTGGCCTACAACCAAGGCTCTATTTGTCATTTAGAAGCAGCGGGCACTTTGTTTGTGAAGATTAAATTATTAAAAATTAAATCGGTGTTAGCTGAAATCAATGAGCGCAAGAAACTAATGGAAGAATACGGTGCAGCTTATATGGCAGAAGGCATTGTAACCCTTGCGGGTAGCCGATTGTATTGCAGCATGGCCGATACCGATGAGGTAGTAGATGAGGCCCTGAATCGCTTTGAGCGGGTGTTTAAACATGTAGAAAAGCGCAACTAATTATATGTCGATAAGCATAGAAGAAATAAAACAAAAAGTTTGCGCAGCCGGAAAACAGTTACTGCAAGAGGGTTTGGTGGCGCGTACCTGGGGCAATGTGAGTATGCGGGTAAACGACCATCAAATGGTGATTACACCTAGCGGACGAAAATACGATGAGTTAAATCCGGATGACATGGTGTTGGTAGATATTTACACTTTGAAGTTTGAAGGAAAAATTAAACCTTCATCGGAATTGAAGTTACACTGCCAAGTGTATAAAACACGACCGCATATTCAGGCTGTAATTCATACCCACCAGATGAATGCTTCGATTGTTGCTGCTGCGCAAATGGATGTAGAGGTGCTTCTGCCGGAACATCAGCAAATACTGGGAGGTAAAGTGATTAAGGCTGCTCCCTATGCCTTGCCAAATACCAAAAAAATTACAATGGCTACGGAGAAAGCCATTGAAGCATCGAATGCTGCATTGATGTCGAATCATGGAGTGGTGTGTATTGGAACACATTTAGAAGGCGCGTTCAATGTGGCGCGAACATTGGAGTTGGCCTGCGAACTATTTATTGCTTCACGAAAAAAAGCAAAAGCATGAACAAGGCAAAAGCTATTGAAACCATTCTCCATCTTAATGCCTTTTTAAGCCACCATCAGCAAGGATATAGCACCTGGGGGAAAGTGGAGGTAATGGCTATTGCCATTCGAGTAGAGGAAGGTGGATATGTTTTTGCATCATTACCAACCGATTGGCAAATAGTAAAAACAGAAGACATTGTTTATCATAAAAGTGAAAATACTTTATACCAAAGCCTTTTCAATGCACGAAAGAAAATACAAGTTGTTTTGAAAACACAACAGCAGTATGCATCGCAAGCAAAAGAAGAAATACCGCCTATACTAGACGATCAGGCGCAGTTATTGGGCGTATCAATTCGTCTAGCTGATTCGGAGCAAAAAATTTTACAAGCCATAAAAAATCGCTTTGCCACAAATGTATTGGATGGAACAAGTATCTGTATTGGCAATACTTTGGAAGATGCTTACGTTGCAGCACAGCTATTAGAAAAAACAGCAAAGGTATTTGTTGAAGCTAAAGCACTAGGCGGTGCTAAGGCTATCAACAGAATTGAAGCTTGGTTTATGCAACAATATTATTTGTTGAAGTATTCGAAAGAGGCAGAGAAGAATGTATAACGCTATTTTACAAATCAGTTAAATTTTCGGTTTATGAATTTTGAACATTCAGAAAAAGCAAAAGAGATGATAAAAAAAGTTCGTCTGTTTTTAGATGAACATATTCTTCCGCTCGAAAGCGAATATTTACAACATCATACGGAAGATGCCAATTGGAAAAACTGGATGGTAGATCCTCGTATTGAAGTGCTGAAAGAAAAAGCAAAAGCGGCAGGACTTTGGAATTTATTTTTACCGGAAATTAGTGGTTTGTCGAATGTAGAATATGCTCCTGTAGCAGAAATAACGGGACATTCACTCCTCGCACCCGAAATTTTTAACTGTAATGCTCCCGATACGGGAAACATGGAAGTGATTTGGAAATATGGCAGCGAAGCGCAAAAAGAACAATGGATGAAACCTTTATTGGAAGGGAAAATTCGTTCTGCCTTTTGTATGACTGAACCTGATGTTGCGTCAAGCGATGCCACAAACATGGAGGCTACTATTGTTGAAGATGGCGATGAAATTGTGCTCAACGGCACTAAATGGTGGAGCACCGGCCTAGGGCATCCAAACTGCAAGGTGGTAATATTTATGGGACTTTCAGACCCAAGTGCGCATAAGTATTTGCAACACTCGATGGTGCTCGTCCCTATGGATACAGCAGGTGTAACGATTGAGCGAATGCTTCCTGTATTTGGAAGTTTTGATGCGCCTTATGGACATGGAGAAGTGAGTTTCAAAAATGTACGATTACCCAAAACAGCTGTTATTGCAGGTTTAGGGAAAGGTTTTGAAATCGCACAAGGTCGATTAGGTCCGGGGAGAGTGCACCACTGCATGCGTCAAATTGGTGTAGCGGAAAGGGCTTTAGAACTGATGATTAAAAGAGGAATGGAACGAATAGCCTTTGGAAAACCATTGATTAATTTGGGTGGAAATCGCGACATCATTGCAAATGCGCGCATTGATATAGAAATGACGCGATTACTTATTCTGAAGACAGCCTATTTACTGGATACTGTTGGTGCAATGGGTGCACTGAGCGAGGTGAGTCAGATTAAAGTTGTAGCCCCGAATGTTGCTTGTAAAATTGTAGATCAAGCTATACAACTCCTGGGCGGAAAGGGTTTGAGCAATGATAGTCCACTGGCTGCTATGTATGCCTATGCGCGAATTTTACGTTTGGCTGATGGACCCGATGAAGTCCACCGTGGTGTTGTGGCAAGGCTTGAGCTTTTAAAATATAAGGCATGAGTTTGATTGACCAACCCAAAGCAACCAGAGCCGAAGATGCTTTAGATGTAAATGCCGTTGCGGCTTTTGTGAAATCACATTACCAAAATGCACATGGGGCATTAGACATAAAACAGTTTCCGGGAGGTGCCTCTAATCTCACGTATCAACTGAATTTCGACAATGTTTCCCTTATCTTAAGAACATCTCCTAAAGGAACAAAAGCAAAAGGGGCGCACGATATGGCGCGTGAGTTTCGTATTATGGAGCGATTAAAGCCAAGCTATGAATATGTTCCTGAAATGATAGCGCTATGCAGTGATGAAAGCGTTATCGGAAGAGAGTTTTATGTGATGGAGAAAATTTCAGGCATTATACCAAGAGCGAATTTACCTAAAGCGCTAACGTTAAGTGAGACTGAAGTAAATATGCTTTGCAGAAATGTTATTGACACACTGATTGAACTACACAAGGTTGATATTCAAAGCACCGGTTTACATGAGTTAGGCAAGGGGATTGGCTATTGTCAGCGGCAGGTTGACGGGTGGTCTGAGCGCTACAAAAAAGCAAAGACCTGGAACGTACCTCCTTGCAATTATGTCATCGACTATTTAAAAGCGAATGTTCCCAAACAAGAAAAAACCTGTTTCATCCATAACGATTTCCGGTTTGACAATGTGGTATTAGACGAACATAATCCAACAAAAGTAATTGGTGTATTAGATTGGGAGATGGCGACTATTGGCGATCCGATGATGGATTTAGGGAACTCATTAGCCTACTGGGTTCAAGCCGATGATGATTTTGTGGCAAAGCAAACACGCAGACAACCTACACATTTGAAAGGTATGATCACCCGAAAAGAAGTCATTCAATATTACTGCGATCAAATGGGATTTGATGCGAAAGATTTTACGTTCTATGAAGTGTATGGTCTTTTCCGTTTGGCAGTAATCATGCAACAAATTTATTTCCGCTATCACCACAAACAAACCACGAACAAAGCTTTTAAAAATTTCTGGTTATTGGTGAATTATATGAATTGGCGGTGTAAACGATTGATAGCATAATGCAAGAAGGAGTGTCCTTCGAATTACATCGAATAACACTCCTTCTTATAATGATTGCATTTACTTATTGCTTTGCTTCTATTGCTGTAATTTGCTTTTGAATATCTGGTTTTAGGCTCACCATCAAAAACTGAAGACTCATAAAAATCACCATCAAGCAGGTAACCAAAATAGTGTTGATTTTCGATTCCGGCTTTCGAATTCCATTAAAGAAATACAACGGAATAAATACGAAAAAGGAGAATCCTATCATCAACAACCAATAGGTACCGGACTTTGCCATTGTCCAATGCATTACTGATGCTAAAACGGCTACGGTATAAAGCATACCAACCAATACACCACTCAAAAGTACCAATTTTTCCTGTAGAGATTTTAGCTCTTTCTGTTTTAAGAGAAACAAAAGCGGGAGAAAAAGAAAACTCAATAACCCAATAGCTAAAACAAAAAAGAAACTAGCACCCGGCCAATGCATAACTTTGCAAACTGATCCCAACATAAAGGTTCCTGCAGTACTCAGACCGCTTAAAAGCATTACTTTTTTCATAAAATAAAAGTTTTTGAAGGTTAATAAATCTTGTGTTTCTTGCTCGATTTCGAGCAATTCGTTTTTATAAAAGCGTTGTAGAACTATGGCATAAACACTTTCAAAATCATCGTCTGCTTTCATTTCTGTTTCAAGGATACAACAGATATGATCCAACAAATTCTGTTGCAAGTCTTCAGTATAAATACCTTTCTGTTGAATATCCTTTAAGATAAATTCAACCTGATCATCTGATAGCGTATACATTAGTTGGTTTGTAGGTTGATGTCTAAAAGCACATGCATCGTTTGCATAAACTCGATAAGTTCACTCACTTTCTCCTTTGTCTTCGACTTACCGCTTGGCGTTAACTTATAATGCTTACGTACGCGTTTGCCGATATACTCCAACTCTGTTACCACTAATCCATCGGCCTCCAAAGCGTGCAAGGTGGGATACAATGCACCTTCCGTAATGAGTATTCTATCGCGTGTTAGTTCTTTCACTTTTTGCGTGATTTCGTAGCCATACATGCGTTTATTGTCGGCCAATAATTTAAGCACAATGGTCTTTAATGTGCCCTTTATAAGTTCTGAAGAAAATAGCATAATTCTGATTTGTTGAAACAAAGATACATAAGATTCTGATGCATCCAAATATTATGCATAAAAAATTTTATAGCCATTCGCTGGAACAAAAAAGAGTAGCTAAAAGCAGGGAAAGGTTTTATTGTTGTAATGTAGAGAGGATTTCAGCCTCTCGTTCTAAAGTCAATCCTGTTTTGGGTTGTGGCCAATGCATACGGTCAAAATATTGCATACTCTCCAATAAAGTGTCATTAAAAGGAGTTGGAGATAATCCTAAATCGTTCAACCATCGTATTCCTTCTACATGAAGATCGAAAGGTAAAGTCAAAGGAAATTCGTTCCCCTCAAACGTGTACTCTTCAAACATAGCTTCGGTAAAATGGATGGTTTCGATTGTTGTATTCTGATGCTTTGCAATAAACTCCAACACCTTATTTATTCGAACATTGGTATGTGTAATGGCGTTATAGAACGGGAGATGCTTTTTCACTTCGATAGCGCTCAAAATCCCATTTACCAAGTCTTCTACATAGGTAAGCGAAAGTAATTTCGGCTCCGGTAACAGCATTTTTTGTTGCTGTTTTGCTCGGTACAACCAATAGTAAAAACGGTCGGTCCAATCGTATCGTCCATAAATAAAACTCGGTCGTAATATCAATGGATCTAATTCAGGATGGGTAAGTAGAATACGTTCCATTTCCGCTTTCTTCTCGCCATAGGCATCCGGCAAAGGAGATATCATCTGCTCTTCAGCACAAGACAATGTTACATCCTCTTCTCCTATATGTTGCACATCCCCATCTCCAAATGGAAAAACCGAAATGGTAGAAATGAAAATATAGCGACCTACTTTACCGCTCAATCTATTCAATAACTGCGAAAATGTTTTAGGGTAATAGCCGCTAAAATCAATCACAACGTCCCAATGTTGATCGCAGACCTGAAGAATATCATCAGTTTCGCGATTCCCATGCATTTGTGTTACACTTGGAAAAATACCACTGTTGGATTTCCCACGATTGAATAAAGTTAGAACATAACGATCATCATTCATTAGCCGCTCTACCAGTGCACGACCGGTAAACATGGTTCCTCCTAAAATCAGAATTCGCTTTTTCATAATTGATTACAATATACAATGAAATTATTGATCGGTGAGTGATTGGTGGAGGAAGAAATAATAGTAGGCTTACTTTCCTGCAGGGTAGGAAATGCATTAAGACTAAAGGGGCTGTTACAAAAGCAAGAGCGTCAATTAGTATAAATAGTCGGTGTTTTTATTCTTCTTCGGCTTTTTTATCACTGAAGCTTCCTCTGTTTTCACCGAGTGGACTAGCATACCTTGCAATTCATGCATCTCAGCAGGAGTTAACACGCGCCACTTACCCACAGGTAAATCTTTTAAGTGAATGTTCATGATGCGAATACGTTTCAAACTGACCACTTTATAATCAAGATATTCGCACATTCTGCGTATTTGTCGGTTCAAGCCTTGTGTAAGAATTATCTTAAAAGTTCGGTTGCCCATTTGTCGAACTATACAAGGCAAGGTCTTTGTACCCAACACCGGCAAGCCACCGGCCATACGTTTCACAAATTCGGTTGTTATTGCTTTGTCTACAGTAACAATATATTCTTTCTCGTGTTCATTCCCTGCGCGCAAAATTTTATTTACGATATCTCCGTCATTCGTCAATAGAATCAAGCCCTCTGAATCTTTATCTAATCTACCGATAGGGAAAATTCGCTTCGGGTGATTGATATAGTAAATGATATTACTTCTATCGCTAGGATCGGTAGTGGAAGCAATGCCTTTTGGTTTGTTGAAGGCGATATACAAACTTTGTTTTCTACTGATTTTTATTTTTTCGCCATCAACCGCCACAACATCACCTGCATTTACACGCGAAGTGGGCAAAGCAATTTCGTTGTTGATGGTTACACGGGCCTCCTCGATATACTTATCGGCATCTCTGCGCGAGCAAAAACCCGATGAACTGATGTACTTATTTACCTGAATACTTTCAGAAGCATTTTTCATGCGGTAAAGCTAAAACTTTTTTCATGGGAAGTTTAAGCACAAACGCTGAAAAGAAAGCCGGACGTGCTTTGGATAGTATAGATTTGAAATATACAATATCTAACACGACTATGAAAAAAATTAGTGCATTTACCGATGATGCTTTAGGAACAATGGACGCAGTGGCTGTGGCTGAAGCGATTGCCAGTGGAAAGATTTCGGCACAAGAGGCGGCTGAAGCAGCGATAGCACGTGCAGAAAAAGTGAATGGGGAACTGAATGCGATCGCAATTAAGATATATGACAAAGCCCGCGAGCAAACGAAAAGCAAACCCCATGGCGATTTCTTTGGTGTACCCACATTCATCAAAGATAACGACAACATGAAAGGATTGCCAACTCAACTTGGTACTTATGCGTTTACCTCTAAATTGGCAAAACGAAATAGCAAATTCGTAGATCAATATTTATCGATTGGGGTGAATCCGCTGGGCAAAAGTACTTTACCCGAATTCGGATTAATTTGCAGTACTGAAAATCCGAACTGGGGCATTACACGTAACCCTTGGAACACCGATTACACAACAGGCGGATCGTCATCGGGTTCAGCGGCATTGGTAGCGAGTGGTGTAGTGCCAATTGCCACAGCAAATGACGGTGCGGGTTCTACACGTATACCGGCTTCGTGTTGCGGTTTGGTAGGTTTAAAGCCATCGCGTGATCGATTGATTAATTTTGATGGCTCTGAAATCTTACCGTTAAACCTTGGCTACCAAGGTGTTTTAACGCGAACGGTACGCGACACTGCTGCCTTTTATGCAGCTGCAGAAAAACATTACTGTAATCCAAAGCTACCGGCCATGGGGCTTGTACAGCATCCGGGTAAGAAACGATTGAAAGTATTGTTCTTCGACAATATTGCAGAAGGGAAAATCGGACATCAAGATGCAGACACTTATCAAACACAGTTGCATGCTGCCAAACTAATGACATCGCTCGGACATACCGTTGAGCAAATTCCTTTCCCATTTGATATTGGAGAAATGTCGCAACACTTTTTAAACTATTACGGTTTCTTTGCTTTTGCCTTCACGAGTATGAGTGGTTTAATGGTTAAAGCCAAAGTAGATAAAAAGCAATTGGAAAATTTCACAACAGGTTTAAGTGCTCAATTCAAAAAAAATGCACTGAAACTGCCGAAAAGTCTACGTATTCTCAAAAAATCGGGAGCAGAAGCCGAAAGCTATTTGAAACAATACGATTTGATTATGACACCGGTGCTTTCGCAAAAAGTGCCTAAAATAGGGCATTTCAACATGGAGTTGCCGTATCAGGAAATTGCGCATCGTGCGGTTTCATTTGCTTCTTATACAGGCTTACAAAATGTAACAGGTTCACCGGCTATTTCCGTACCTATGAGTCAATCCAGCGATGGACTACCCATTGGCGTACAATTTATTGCACCACTTGGGCAAGATAAAACATTACTAGAGCTAGCCTACGAAATTGAAATGGCGCAACCTTGGTCGTTTTTGTACAACAGTTAACACTATAACTCTGCCAAAAAGAGTTGAATATCGGTATACGATTGAATCGCCACCGGATCAATTCCAGGTATATTGAAAAAGCCGTGAAACAATTCGGGATAACATTTGTAAGTCGCTTTAATTCCTGCTGCTTGCAGTTGATGGAAGTAATTGACTCCGTCATCCAATAAAGGGTCATAAGCTGCAGTAAGAATAAAGGCGGGTGCTAATCCGGTAAAATCTGATTCATAACAAGGCGAAACTTCAGGCACACAATGATCTTCGGGACGAGGGGTGTATTGTTGTTGAAACCAAAACATAGTGCGCTTTTCGAGCAAATAGCCTTCTCCGTTTGTTTTGATAGAAGGATTATTCAGTTTGCCGTCAATCCAAGGATATACTAGCACTTGTCCCTTCAACGGAATATTTTCCTTTCGGCAACGGTGCGCCATACATGCTGCTAAATTCCCACCGGCACTATCGCCAGCAACAATCATATCGCTAGCGTTTGCTCCTAACTGCTCTGCATTTTCGCGCACCCATTGCAATGCTGTGAAGGCGTCTTCATGTGCTGCAGGGAAAGGGCATTCCGGAGCCAAACGATAATCTACCGATACCACTATGCTGTTATTCATCTTACATAGTTTTCTACAACAATTATCGTGAGAAGAAACATCATATAACACAAAACCTCCACCATGGTAAAACACAATCACGCGTTGGTTTTTGGCTTCGCTATTTTTGTAAATGCGTACCGGAACGCCATTCGCAATCGCATCATAAGTAGTTGCAATGTTTACATTTTTGTCGAATAACTTAACACCCAACTTCGAAGCATTAGACGACTTCTTGCGCAAAGCCATTATATCAACTCCATCTTCAACACTAATTGGCTTTTGCAATTTTGCAAACAGCAACACAAGTTTAGTTTTCCAATTCATAGTATTGAAGATAAAAAATCAAATTAGGAAAACAGCAATACTATGCTATTTAAGAAGACTACTTGCCCTCTTTCGGCTTACGTTTCTTAGGTTTTCCGTATTTGGCACGCATTTTTTCAGAGTGGCGCACCTTTACATTTACCTTTTGGTTTTTCTTCGATTTTTCATGAAAAGCAGGTCCTTTAGCTTCGCTCTTAGGTGTACGCGATTTTCCGAAAGGCATTTTAATTTCCGGTATTTCATCGTGTGAGAGCACTGTTGAAATTTCGAGGTCTTCAGGCAATTCAAGCATAGGAATAGCAAACTTCATCAATCCTTCAATGGCCGCTTGATTTTCGCTTTCACTTGGTGTTATGAATGTAATAGCGATTCCCCTTTTATCGTAACGACCTGTTCGTCCAATACGGTGAATGTAATTCTCAGGCACATCGGGAACATCAAAATTAATGACGTGGGTTACATCCGAAATATCTAATCCGCGCGCAATAATATCTGTAGCAATTAATACACGAAATGAACCATCCTTGAAATTGTTTACACTTCTGAAACGATAACTCTGATCCTTGTTAGAATGAATCACACCAATAGTTTCGGGGAATTGAAGTGCCAATTTTTCATAGAGCGCATCAGCTAATTTTTTTGTGGCCGCAAACACCAATACTTTCGAAAAAACGGTTGCATCCGATAAAAGCATTTCCAGTAAATTGACTTTCGTATTGAAGTTGGGAACAGCATAACCGGTCTGTTCAATATTCTCCAATGGAGTACCCGTTGGTGCAGCTTCAATCTTTGTGGGATGATTGAAAAACACGCTAATCAAGCTTTCTACCTCATCCGACATAGTAGCCGAAAACATTAAGTTCTGACGCTTTTTAGGCAATAAATCTAGTATCGTAGTGAGTTGTGGACGAAAGCCCAACGTCAACATTTCATCTACTTCATCAATCACCAAATGCTTAATGGATTTGGTTTTCAATGTTCCACGCAATAAAAAATCGATTAAACGACCTGGGGTGGCTACTAGCACATCTAAACCCGCTTCAATCTGAGCCGATTGCGTATTGATGTTTCCGCCTCCGTAAACACCTTCAACACGAACACTCATGTAGGCACTAAGCTTTTTCACTTGCTCCACCACTTGCACTACCAACTCGCGAGTAGGCACCAAAATCAATATTTGTGGGGCAGTGTCTTTTGTAAACGTCCATTGGCGAAGGCAAGGCAACAAGTACGCTAATGTTTTTCCTGTTCCTGTTTGTGCTATCCCTATTACATCACAGCCCGACATCACTACAGAAAAGGCACGCTCTTGAATAGTAGTGGGGGTTACCAAACCCATATCGCTAAGTGCATTGAGCACAGGGCGTTTAATATTTAAATCCTCAAATGTCATGCTCAATATTAAGGTAAAAAAAGCAGGTATTGTTTATAGCATTGTTTTCTATTTCAGCAAACGTTTGTGAACCACAGTAGTATTGCTTTGTAGCGAAACAATATACACACCTTGTGGTAAGCTGTTAATATCGTGCTGTTCTCCTGATTGAATTGGTGTTGATGCGCGTAACACTTTACCATTCAAATCAGTAATGATCATACTCAATTGCTCAAATTCACCTTCCACCGTAAAGGTATTGGTTGCGGGATTCGGATAAAGAATAACTTCTTGTAAATGCAAATCCTCTACATTCGTATACTCTGCAGCATTGATATTGATGTTGTCGATATACAGTACATTGCCGCGATAATTCGTGTATTCAATTTTGAATTGAAAATTAGGAACAGCAAGGTTAGCGGGCACTATATAACTGAATGTTTTCCACTGTGTGGAATCGGCCGGTGTCCAATTTTTATCATCAACAGGAGTGGCAATAGAAGCTAAATTACCACCAATTTTTTTGCCTAAACTTTGCCATGTTGCACCACAGGTTTTCGACACAAACACTTCCAATTGATCATAACTGTTGGTAATCTTTGGCGTAAAAGCGTATTTGAAATTAAATTCCGGATTTACACGTCCTGCAAGATTAATAGCCGGTGAATATAAAATAGTTCTGCCGGAATATGCGTCAGTACTATCGTCCGGACGTATAGTTGCCGATAAACCGCTGTTATATCCTTGTCCGTTATCCGATAGTTTCCATGTCAAGTTGTTGTTGTCACTGATGTTCCATAAATAGCTTTGTCCGAAGTTGGGTAAACTGTCGAAACGCTGAACATAGAATGGATAAGTGCCTGCGTCATTTACACGAATCAGTATCGAATCGCTTTGTAATGTTGTTGCGTTGCGCATCACCGTAAGGGTTACGAAATAATCGCCACCGGCAGCATAAACGTGAGCCGGGTTTTGATCGGAAGAATAACTACCATCGCCAAAATCCCATGTCCAAGAAGTAGGATACCAAAGGCTTTTATCGGTAAAGCGAACACTATCTCCTACACAAACCGTGCGCTGATTGATCTCAAACTTTGCTTTGCACAAAGTACTATCGTTCACTCCGGTGGCTAATAGATTTTGTGGCGAAATCAAATTACTTCTTCCGGCTATGGGCGAATGTAATGCTGCTCGCATTCGATTGCGCTGTCCTTGCGTGAACATGAAATTACAATAACTGTAATCCATAGCATTTTGCACATTATCGACTACGTTTCCGCACGATGCTGCCGATAAATTACAACTACTCCAACCCTTTGTTGGCGGGGTATCCGACACACTATCGCCAATCGAACAATTCGTAGTTTGACCTACAGGCAAATAATAATAATCGGGTACATTGTTACCGCCCCAAATATGAAAGAGGTTCAAATAATGTCCCGACTCGTGTGCCATAACTACAGAGCGAAGCTTGTTCGATGTTCCCATATCACCCACATAATCGTTGGCAATAACAATTCCATCCCATTCGGGCTTAGCATCGGCTTGATCGGGCATTAAACAATGACCGGCCAAATTGGAGATTTGTTTCACTACATAAACATTTAAATATTTTGTAGGATCCCAGTGTATTATGTCTTTTACTCGATGATCGCCAACAATGGAAGAGAGAGAGGCTATTCGATTAATACCATTAGTACAATTACCATTAGGGTCGATATGCGCTAATTTAAATTGAATTTCACAATCGGCTGCAATGGGTTTAAACGCAGCAACAATAAGCGCTGTATCCGGATTTTGCTTTCTGAAATTCCAATTTAACACTTTCAATCCGCTTATCACTTGTTCATCGGTAATGTTCTCGGCACCATAGGTATGAATAATATGGAACACAACCGGAATCGTGTACAACGAATCTGCAGCACCCCTATTTTTGGCGATGTTCGCAATGTACTGTTGTGTAAATTGATTCAGCTCGGCACGATTCAATTTCATTTTCGTTTGTAAACCGGGCTCCGACTGATACAAATCAAACGACATTTCGTCTGCGCCACAGTATTTAAGGTCTTGGGAGATTCCAAAAGAAACAAAAGCAATAGTAATAAGCAGCGTAAAAATATATTTCACAGTAGGCGTTTTTGTAAAAATAGTGAAATAAACTATTCTGTATAGGGCGTGTTCCATATATGGTAAATCGGGAAATTATAAATTCATAAATTCGAATGCTATTAATTGCTGCACCACATGAAGTTCCGATTGAAACCATTGACTTATCTGTCTTTTTTGCTCCTATGCTTATGTGGAAGTTTTTTTATAGCGAAAGGGAAATCCATTCAAAAAACAAAATTATATACTATGCCAACCCATAAAATGAAAGTAGAAATTTGGAGCGATGTAATGTGTCCGTTTTGTTATATCGGAAAACGAAAATTCGAAACCGCATTGGCGCAAATGCCTGATAGTGCTGCTATCGAAGTAACATGGAAAAGCTTCCAGTTGCAACCCGACCTAGTGACCGATACCACCAAAAACACTATTACTCATTTAGCCGAATCAAAAGGTTGGACGATGGACTATACCCGCCAAGCGATAGGGCATGTAATGCAAATGGCGGAAGGGGTTGGCTTGCATTACAATTTCGACAAGGCCGTTGTAGCAAATTCGTTTGATGCACATCGCCTTTCACACTATGCCACAGCTATGGGTAAAGGAAACGAAATGGAAGAAGAACTCTTTAAAGCATATTTTGTGGACGGCAAAAATACTGCTGATCACGCTACACTCATGGCATTAGCGGTTCACGTTGGGCTAGATGAACAAGCTGTTAAAGCAGTACTACAATCCGATAAATATGCGGCAGAAGTTCGCCAAGATATTTACGAAGCATCGCAAGTGGGCGTTTCAGGAGTGCCTTTTTTCGTATTCAACAATAAATACGCGGTAAGTGGTGCGCAGGATAGTAAAGTATTTCTAGAGGTATTACAGAAAGCATATGCTGAGTGGGAAAGTGCTAATCCAACTGCTGTGATAGAAGTGAAAGAAGGAGCTGTTTGTACGCCAAAAGGTGAGTGCAAATAGGGTTCAATTAGCCTTTTGGATAACCCGATTTTGGCTTACCTCCCGGTTTGTTACCCCAGTATTTTTTCTTTTGCTTTGGCTTAGCCGATGCTCCTTGTGGCTTTGGTGCATTGTTGAATTTAGGCGGAATGAATTTCTCCAAACTTGTATTGGCCATAGGATACGGGTGTTCTAATATGACCGGCAAAGTTTTCCCAATCAGTTTTTGTATGTCGCGCAAGTACTCTTTTTCCTCTTCGTTACAAAAAGAATAAGCAATGCCGCTGGCACCTGCACGGCCTGTTCTACCAATACGGTGTACATAGGTTTCCGGCACATTCGGTAATTCGTAGTTAATAACGTGCGAAAGGTTATCAACGTCAATACCCCTTGCAGCAATATCAGTAGCCACCAAAACGCGTGTAGTGCCCGATTTGAAATTTCCCAATGCGCGCTGACGAGCCGCTTGTGACTTATTCCCGTGAATAGCTTCTGCCTTAATATCAGCAGCTTGTAGGTCTTTCACCACTTTATCGGCACCGTGTTTCATACTGGTGAATACCAAAGCCGAAACAATCTTTTTATCCTTCAATAAAAACTGCAACAAATTGCGTTTGTCTTTCTTCTCTACGAAAAAAACGGCTTGTTGAATGGTATCCGCTGTAGATGAAATGGGCGTTACTTCTACCTTCTGTGGATTTTTTAAAATGGTAGCCGACAAATGTTGAATTTCTGTAGGCATAGTAGCCGAAAAGAAAAGCGTTTGTCGCTTTGTAGGAATTTTGGTGATGAGCTTTTTCACATCGTTAATGAAACCCATATCGAGCATACGATCGGCTTCATCCAACACAAAAATTTCCACTTTGCTTAAGTCTATAAACCCTTGGTTAATTAGATCTAGCAAACGACCAGGTGTTGCAATCAAAATATCTACTCCATGCTGCAACGCTCTTACTTGTGCGCCTTGAGGAACGCCTCCAAAAATTACCGTATGCTTTAAATGTAGATTTTTCCCATAAGCTGCAAAACTCTCACCAATTTGTATCGCCAATTCACGCGTTGGAGTAAGGATAAGATTGCGAATCGGTCGTGCCGACTTTGCTACTGGTGTTCTATCGCTTAACAATTGCAAAATAGGAATAGCAAAAGCAGCTGTTTTTCCGGTGCCGGTTTGCGCACAACCTAATAAGTCGTTTCCGGTTAAAACGATAGGTATTGCTTGTTCCTGAATGGGTGTGGGTGCGGTGTATCCTTCATGCGCCAAAGCCTTAAGAATAGGCGCTATGATGTTTAATTCTTCAAATTTCATATTACGTATAAGGGCGCAAGGTAGCTGAAATAAATGGAAAAGGCACTTTAAACTGCCTTTTTGAAGCCCACGGACTTTTTTGCTTCTGCTCTATGAGGCCGCTTCAAAGTCTCACCTGCTTTCGTTTATAGATTTTGAAAGCACGCTGAAATTCGAATTTCTAATAGTATTTATTAACAACCCATACCGACAATAATCCTTTCCTGCACGTAGTTTTAAAGAAAAAAATAATGCTGACTACTCTATTGCTCGTTGGATTAGGTGCGTTTACGTGGACCTTTTTAGAATATGTTATTCATCGCTTTCGTGGACATAAAAAGAATGGGAACGGTCCTGTTCGAAAAGAACATTTACAACATCATGCAAAGGCAAATTATTTTGTGCAACTCTATAAAAAAATTCCAATTGCCATAGCCGTGTTAGTGATGAGTGCTATAATGGTAGGCGCCTTAGCCGGACTAATAAATGGGCTTGCGTTTGCTTTTGGTTTAGCAGGTATGTATTTTATTTACGAACTTACACATAGGGCATTTCATGTGCGTGAACCATTTATTCGCTATGGATTGAAAATGCGAAAACATCATTTTTATCATCATTTCGGCAACCCGAAAAACAATCACGGGGTTACAACAGCGCTTTGGGATCGAATTTTCAAAACCTATCAAACAGTGGAGCAAGTGGCGGTTCCTCCAAAGATGGTAATGCAGTGGTTATTGAACGAAGAACATAGCGTAAAAAGTAAATACAACCAACATTTTCGATTGCGTTAATAAAAGATGGTTGCTTTGTCTGACTGGCTTTTGTGTCATCACACACCACTTTCATACAATAATATTCATTCACTATACGTTGAAATAAAATAAACCATTTCAACATGAAAGCATCTTTCCTTTTTCTCCTTCTTGGATTATCCATCACTAGCAGAGCTCAAGACTTAAAGCCGACTGCTTCACAGGCCTTAATGAAAGTAAAGGCCATTGACGACAACGGTCTACCTCAAGCGCAGAATACCATTACTTTTTCTTCTACGAAAGATGGAAAAGAATATTCCGGCAATACAGATGCAGAAGGGAAATTCGCTATCCTGCTTCCTGTTGGCCAGAAATACAAGGTAAAATACAAAGCAGTTACTATAGTTGAAAGTAACTTAGAAGTGGACTTGCCGGCACGTGGACAACCTTACGCTATGACCTATACCATAACGGTTACACCGCCAAGAACATTCACCCTCGATGATGTGCTTTTCGATACCGGAAAATCTACATTGCGCCCGGAATCTAACAACGAACTGAATGAATTAGCAGAATATATGCTCGCTAAAAAGAAGTTGGTGATTGAAATTGCCGGACATACCGATAATGTTGGCGCTCCGGAAACAAATCTCAAACTTTCCGAAAACAGAGCTATTACCGTAAAAACCTATTTGGAAAAGAAAGGTGTAGTTCCCGAACGGATAATAGCAAAAGGGTATGGCGATACGGAGCCTGTCGAGGACAACAACACAGCAGCGGGCAGACAAAAAAACAGAAGAACGGAAGTGCGAATTGTATCGCAATAAATCAAAATTCATATCCAATTGATATATTAGAAAAACAATTGGGATGAAAAACGCTTTGCTACTCGCCTCGCTACTTTGGGCTAATTCAACATTATTCGCCCAATGCAGTATTTCTATCAATGCCCCTAAATCGCTTTTAGATACAAGCATTACAGCTATTACCATTACTGATGTTCGCAGTCTTTTACAAGAAGCCTGCGCCTGCGAAGTAGCCCTAAATAATCCTTCAGCATCTGTTCAAATTTTCTTGCCGGAGGCAAATCAAGCATCCGCTTCACTTCCTACTACTTTTTCTGCTGCTGCACAATTTCCTTACCAACATTATCCGCGACACGATTATGCTTGGAAGCAAGAGAAATGGGGCGATAAATTTCTGCTCTCGCTTTCTGCCGATTCGTGGCAAGGCATTAGTTTCGGACTTTATGGCTTGTTGCAGGAAAAGTTACGCTTCAAATTTTATCATCCGCGCAACACCTTCGTTCCGCAGTTTAAACAATGGCCACTTACTGAAAACTTCACTTGGGAAAGTAAAGCATTATTCGATAAAAACGGTTTTCATCTCCATACCCAACATCCGTTGGAACTCACAGAACAACTGCACGATGGCACATTACCGAATGCCTTGAATGATGTGAAAGAATACATCAATTGGCTTACGCGAAACGGACAAAATTATTTTGAATTTTGTTTATTGAACAGCATTGATAAACGCGTTTGGATCGACCACGCTAAAAACATTACTGATTATGTACATCATCGTGGATTGCTTGCCGGTGTTGATCTTTCGCTGCATATGATACAGCAGAAAACATTTCAATTGTATACTTCGCCCATCAATAAAAAAAAGCAAATTGCTGCAAATCTTGCATGGCTAAATAAAGCCAATTGGGATATGATTAACATGGAGTTTTCTACTGCAGAATTCATCAGCGGCAATAGAAAGAAAAAGGAACAGCAACGCCAATTCGTGATTCAATGGCTGAAAGACAATTCGCATACTAAGTTGATGGGAAGACAACATGTAGTGCAACACAAAGCGAAAAATACAAAAGCCAAAAATGAATTTGTTTGGGATAGCACATCGTTAGCGCTCGATAAAGAACGTGGTGTAATGGCGCATACGGTGATGTTTTACGACATGTCGAAACCCCATGCACCGGTATATGAAAACGAAAACCAACAACACATGTATCGGTTTCTTTTGGCTGAACATCAAAAACGCGAAACCTGGTACTACCCTGAAAGCGCCTACTGGATTACCTTTGATGTGTCGGTACCCATGTTACTTTTGCCGTATTTGAAAGCCCGCTTAACCGATATCGATAGCTGTGCAGCACATCATATTCCCGGACATCTTACCTTTTCATCGGGATGGGAATGGGGCTATTGGCTAATCGATTGGAGTATTGCGCGATGGAGTTGGCAACATACTTTTAATGGTGAAAAACAGCAACGTTTTCCGGACATGTATGCACAAGAACTCTTGCCGGCAAAGGAACACAAGTCATTCATAAACATGTTGAATCTGCAACAAGAATATTTAAAAGACAGTTCGCTCATGCAATGGATGACGGCCATGACCATCACCGATGAAATTGGTATCAAAGCCCTAGCCAATGAATATCATCCACGTCCGAAACTTTCGTACAAATACATTCGCAACAAGGCTACAGCCAATGAATTGAGCGAAATTCAAAACAAGTATCTGCTTCGTTTAGACAGCTTTTCCCATAAGGCATTGAAGTTGAGTCGTGCCATGCGGATAAATGCAAGCGACAAAGATGTGGTAAGCAACGAACTAATCGATGGACTTGAAATTACCGCCTACCGTGGATTTCACCGTGCAGCCATACTTCGGTATTTGATAGCGCTTAACTCCGCTAAATCAAAAAAACAAAAGGCAGCAGCGCAACATCATCTCGCTGATGCCGGTTCAATACGACAACGTGCACAAGAAATTGTCACCGCCCGTGAAGCGCAATACCGTTATCCTACCGACCGTATTGCCCGAAAACGTTGGGATCACACAGCCTATCACTTTGGCTACTTATATCCGGCTAGTCAACTCCATTTTTGGAATCGCGAAGAGCAACAAGCCAAGCGCAATCGCTACAGCGCATTCTTTATGAACATTTGGAATGTAGGGCGAATAGTGGGTTTGATTAAATAGCAATGCCTATTTTTCTTCAAAAAACTGGAGCAATATTCCTTTAGCAATTAAGAACTCGGCCGCAACATAGGTAGTCATTATCACAAAGCCGGGCTTGGGTATTAAACCCGGGAAGGCCAAAAAATTCAAAGCAATAACAGAATCGGAAAACACAAACAAAACAGCTCCGATAAACACCAGCCAAAAACTTTTATTACTCACAAAACGATATCGATTATACGCAAAAGCCGACATGCTTAACAATATAGCAGCATACAATATTACAGGAATTGTGGCTAAGCTCTTTTCGGGATTATTATACACCGGTGGCACTACAACACTTACCATTACTATACCATAGGCTAGAAAGGGCAAAAAAGAAAACTTGTTTTGTTGGAAAAGACTTTCTCCATTTTCTGTTGTAACTTTTCGATAAATAGCAATCAAAAACAAATGATTGATCAAAAACGAACTCAACCCCAACAAGAAAAAGTATTTGCTTTTAGGTACCCCCATCACCGAATTATCCAATGGATGTTCCGGTGTGAGCATCAACGATACATCACCAATCCAAGAAAAGAACAGCGCCAACAATAAGAACTTTAAAGCCATATTCCAACGATGATCTATCACCACATATACATATAGCATTATCATGGGCAACAACAGGGGCTTGGTGTAGAACATAAGCGCCTTATTGCCTGTAAATTCTGCGTAAGCTTCAACAATGCTCAATGCGAGTAGGATATACATTACAAATTGCTGCTTTTTCATGGTTGCTGTATTTGGTGCTTTCAAATGCATTTCTTCCCTTAAATATAGATTACTTTAAATGAAAACTCTTTTTATGAAAATGAAATATAGTTGTACATTAGACTAATTCATCATACATAAAACAAACCTATTATGGCAACAACAAAAAAAGCATTATCAGAAGAAGCCAAAAAGAAGGCTAACGTTAAGAAGGCTCCGGTAAAGAAAGCACAATCGGAATCTGCTAAAAAAGCAAAACAAAAAGTAGCGCCCAAGAAAGCGGTGAAAGAAGAAGCCAAGAAAAAAGCTCCGGTAAAAAAAGCAGTTCAAAAAAGTAAAGTAGCCACCAAAAAACCGATATTGGAAGAACGCAAGAAAAAAGAGTTGGCTTCAAAAAAAGTGGCACCCAAAAAGGCAAAACTAGACGAGGCAAAAAAGAAAGCCATAAAGTCGCCAAAAGCTGCTGTTAAGCCAAAAAAGAAAACAGCTGTTAAAAGCAAATCGCTTACTGCCGCTGCCTTACAGCCGGTGAAAAAAACAGCAACAAAAGCTGTTGCCGCACAAAAAAAACCAAAACTTGAAGCAGCTAAAAAGGAGAACGCGCAAAAGATAAATCTAGAAAAATAGCATGGCACGCTTTTCTGCATGAAACAACTGCTTATTATTTCGTCCTCTGCGGATAGCGAGTGCGATAGCATACATCGGCATTTAGTCAAAAACAAGGTTTCGTTTTTCAGACTAAATGCCGATCGTTTTCACGATAGGTATGCGATTGAAATTGATCCGGGACATTCAACGTTCAAACTCACACACCGTAAAACAGGTGCATCGATTACTGAATCTACTGTTGGTGCTGTTTGGTGGTCGAGGTATGCTTTACCCGGAAATACGCACCAAATGTTTGAACCGCATTTGCGCGAGTTTATCGATGAAGAATATTATTCAACATTGATTGCCATTCTCTCTTGTTTGCCGGATACAATACCCGTGTTAAACCATCCTATAAAACATTACATTGCCGGACATAAAGCCTATCAACAAAAAGTGGCTGTTCAATGTGGCTTTGCTTTGCCAAATCAAGTTATCGCTAATAGCGCAGCTTCATACTTAAACAAACCATGGCACACCAATGCTGTTTACAAACCCGTTTCTAACTCGCAGTACATCACCAAAAACAAGCAACAGTTTTTTGCCACAGTACGTAAAATAGATAAACCGTTATTAGCCGCCATTCGTTTGAATAAAATTGAACTCCATATCCATCACTTTCAAGAACAAATTGAAGGAATGGAAGAATATCGCGTTACTGTTTTTGGAGATTGTGTAATGGCTTTCCGCATTGATGGCGCAAAAGGTTTTGATTGGCGCTTATCCTTGAACGACTTGCATTACACCCACATCCCTAACTTCCCCGTGGCCCAAAACTGCCTAGCCTATATGAAAGCCATGGACATCTTATTTGGTTGTTTTGATATTATTCGAAGTAAACAAAACGGCTACTACTTTCTAGAATGCAACGCACCGGGTTATTTCCTATTCCTCGACCCAAAAGGCAAACACAATATGGCCAAACAGTTTACATCATACCTTATCGCATTAACGATGCAAAATAACGAAACCCCGGTTAACTGAATTCAAAACAAAACAGACGACTCACTTTGCAAAAGCAGCAGTTTTCTGTTATCTGCTTTCGCTTTTGAAATCAAAAAATTAAACCCGGCCTCCACATTATCGCTGATATTTGGCAATGGAATCAAAGGTTGTCCAAGCGGTTTCATGAAATTGTCCCAATGAATGGGTACAACCGTTTTGGCATTGGTCGCTACAACCGTTTCCTTATAATACTTCTCCTGAAAATCTGTTGGTTGAATTCCGAGCATAGCGGAACCTAAAAAGAGTACATCGCATGGATATGCTTGCAAAGCGCCTTCAATGTAGTTCGTGCTGGCCTTCACCAAAAAGCGTTGGCTGCCATACGTGATATAAAAATCAAAAGTGCCTCCTTCAATAAAGTCTTTTGCCTTTGCCGGTTGTGAAAGTGGCTGATCTATGTTGGGATGAGCCGGGTCGGTGGCATTGCTCTTCCCCATAATCTTAAATGGAGGTGTATGCTTAGAATTCAATACGGTAACCGTAAAAAATCCAACACTAAGTGGTTTACCCGATTCATACAGCTGCATCGCATTTTCCGATAGATTTTCTCCTTTCCCCAAATTTAAAGTAGAGCAAGAACCATATAATTTCGCACCGGTGAGTTGGCTCAGCAAAGGCGCATCTAGCGCATGGTCGTAGTGAGAGTGACAAACAAAAATGGCTTTTAATCGGTGCAGTTGATACTTTGCTATCATTGCACGTATTACTTTTTCATCGCTTCGAATTTTTCCAAAAGCAACTTTGCCGGTTTTAGGGCGACTGAAAAACCCATCGACAATAATTTGCGAAACGCCATCATCGAAAAGCAAGGTGGAAGTACCAAAGAAGGTTACTTTAAGTCGACCATTTTCTACCATACTGTCGTTGACTGACGGTGCAAAATAACCATTGAAATGACTGAGGTTTGCTGATGGCTGAAAGGCTTTGCACCCCATCAAAGCAAAGGCAATGAGCAAAAAATAGGAAAACGGTTTCAGCATAATCAGCAGCAAATATAGATACGTAAAGTAATGCAGTTTACAAAAACTTAGGTAAGAGAAAACATCAGCGCTTATACCTTTACAATGCTCAATACAAGTAGTCTATACATTGAACGTTGTGTTCTTTTCATGATTTACTTTTTCTTCTTGTCTATTGGCTTCAATTTAACGTCAAGATGTGTATAAGTATCTTCTCTCACCAACAAACCCATTTGTGTTAGGGAATCATAGTCTTTTGCTAAAAATTGCAGGTTATATGAACCAGTAAGCAAGGGCTTTATTTCATAATTGCCATACTTATCTGCAACAACTTCTTTCACAAAAGATCCATCTGCGCTTTTCGTAACAACAATTTTGGGCTTATAAATTTCATCACCTCTTGTATTGACAATTTTACCGCCAATTGCTCCGACTTGTGCATTTACGGATACGAAAATGAGCATCAATACAATAGTGTAAAAGACTTTATGGTTGTTCATTTTATGTTCTTGATTGAGATAAAAAAATACAAAATATACTAACTCTTCACTTGCTTAATCTTCACTATCACCCCATTGCCGGGCTTCAATGTAATCAACGGCTCCGGTTTGATGTTCTTACTTACTAATTCTAACTCAACTCTTGCCGAAAGAATGGCATTGATAAGTTGCATTTCCATCATCGCAAAATTGTTGCCGATGCAAATATGTGGACCTGCGCCAAAAGGCATGAAAATAAAGCGGTTGTCGCCCTTCATGTTGAAGTTTTCAAAACGCTCGGGCTGAAAAGCAAATGGATTTTCCCAATAAGCCGGATGATGATGAAGGCCGGCAATATTGATGAGCGTGATGGTTCTCGCTTTGATGAAATAACCGTTCACTTCTTCGCTTTCTACAGCTGCTCTGCCGATGGCGGCTACAGGCGGATAAATGCGCATAGCTTCGTTCATCACTTGATAACCGTAACGCAAATTCGGAATATCTTTAAAACTTGGTGTTTCCGTTTCAAAAACTTTGGATTCAGCATACAGTTTTTGTTCGGCTTCAGGGTGTTGCTTTAAGAGATACCATGTCCACGATAGCGCATTCACGGTGGTTTCGTGGCCTGCCAAAAAAACCGTCATTACTTCATCGCGAATTTGTTCATCAGTCATAGATGTACCATCTTCGTACTTCGCTTCAATAAGCAATTGCAGCAAATCGTGAGGCGGATTTTTTTCGCTTTTGCGTTTGCTGATAATGCCGTAGATCATGGCGTTGAGTTCGGCTATATATTTTCGTCCTTTGACATAACTCGGCAATGGATATTTAAAGGGAATGTGCATAGGGTTCATCGCCATTTTTGCGCCTATGGCATTCATGTAATTGAGGCTTTCCCAAACCATTTGCACTTGCGCTTCAGTAACATTAGAAGTAAAAAGTGTTCTGCACACAATATCAATGGTCAATCGCGCCATCTCGTGCGTGAAATTAATTTCGGTTCCTTCTTTTGCTTTCCAGCGTTTGAGTAACTGTGTAGTAGCATCGCCAACAATATCGCACATGCCTTGTAAACTCTCGCGGTGAAAGGGCGGCTGCAATAAGGTACGCTGACTGCGCCAACTGCTGTGGTCGGTATTGGTGATAAGGCCGTTGCCTACCAATATCGACAGTACTTTGTAGCCATGGTCTTTCTGATAATTACGCATATTGCGCACCATAATATGCTGCACCATTTCGTGGTTATTGATCACCAGCACATCACGTCCTGGCACTTTAAAACCAAATACATCCGGATATTTGGCGGGCGATTTTGCCATCAAGGTAAAGCGATCTTTCTTGGCGTTCCACAATTCAATAAAATTGAGTTTGTGAATGGGTTTGTATGCGGTTGCTTCCATGATTTACTTCGTTTAACATGAAGATACTACGAAAACTAAGTATGCTGCTTTGTTTGACAAATTTTAATCTTTAGGGAACTAACCATTTGCATTGCTTGGCATATTCTCCGGACCAGGTCGTTGCCCACGAATACCCTTATGCTTTGGCTACTTGGTTTATTCAAGATTTAAAAACATTAATACCTCTATTGAATATCAATAATTTTGAATTAGTTTTAATAGGAAATTGGATGCACTATAATTGTTTCAAAAGACGAAAAGTACATGAATACAATCTACCAACTATGCTCTATTAAATGCAAAACACAATAAACGTTTATATCAAATCCCAAAAATGAGTAATGAACTAATAGTAAAACGAGGCGGTTCTGCGCACTATTTCATTTACATGGCTGTCCTTATTGTTTTTGGCATTGTCAATTCTGTATTAAAAATTCAGCCGCCATACTTGTATTATGTTTTCATCCTTGTAGGTGTAAGCACTGTATTGAGCATGAATTCGCTATCTGCAATGGTTTTTACAAAAGTTATTATCCGCGCAACAAAAGAAGGCATCTGGACAAGCAAGCTCGATCTTGTACCATGGAATCAAGTAAAGGATATTCGGATAGAAAAAACAAGCTCGTTTAATACAGGCAACATGACTAGCTCTACCAGCATAGATTTAGTTATTGAAACCATCGATGGAAGGGAATCGAGCTTTTGGGGAGCGTTCTTAAACACAGATCCAACGCTTCTTTGTTCTTCGCTCAATACGCTTTGGAAGACCCATAAATTGTAATGCCTAATGAAAATATTGCCTCTTCCATCCGGATATAAATTAACGTCTCGTTTTTCACGTCCGGCTCACATTAAAAATGATACACATCATCTTTATACTTCCGAAAAATATGTGGTGGAAATTATTTTTCACAGTGCCATGTTTTATGCTCCGGAATTTTACAAAGTATCGGTTAACAGTAAATCAGGACAACAAATTTGGAGTGGTGGCGAAACCCTATTTCTCGATTCCCTTTTCCGAACAGATTTTGTGAGTGACCACTATGACCGCATGGTACTAACACGAGTTAACTCCACCGAATCTGCAAATCAAATGCAGATAATAAGTGTTGATTTGAAAACGGGCAAAGAAGAAGTACTGACAGAGGAAGGACATTACCACTTGGCAGGACATTTTATATCCTTTGACGGTATATATTATTATAGCAAAATGGGTGTTGAGTGTATTCATTACGGAGATAATAGTCGATTTATATTAGATGGCATTTTGAAGACTCATTTTACAGAAATTCAAACATGGGGAACTTGCTCGATTAAAGATTGCATATTGGTTATTACACGCGAACAAGGAAAAAACATTCATCTATTTGATTTGATCAAACAGCAAATTAAGGATAGTGTTACCCTGCATTGGGAAACCGCTGATTCCGTATATGTGAGCATTGGGAATGGGGAACAGCCAACCAACACTATTGTTTCGGTGTCCTATTCTGATCGACAACCGAGCGGAGCTTTGAAGCATAGAGGAAACGAACATTATATTTTGGAGTATTCGTAAAGGTTTGCACCATGTGGATTTTTTTTATAAATATCTTATCCACCGCCTTACCGCCTTCGCTCGCTTCCAGCGAGTGAGCCTTCAAAAAGCCTCGGGCTAAACATGAATACATACAGGAGGTAGTAATTCAAATTGCTCGCAAGATGCGAGCAATGGCGCAAATGCTTCACATTGTTCAGCACCACAAAACAACATTGAAGCACTATGCTTTGCGAGAGTGATGGAAGTGAAAATCCTTTTCCCGCTTCATAGCGGGATAAAGATTGCAACGTACAGCGCGGTTCCGATTCCGAGAGGAACTCGCACATAGCAAGAAACTAGTTTTGATGAATTTTAAAACGCATCGGGTGCAACACACTATACTTTTGTTATTCAAAGATTGGATGACTGCCTAAAAAGCAAACGTTTAGCCAAGCCCTTTTTGAAACCAAAGCTTTTGCTGTGTTGTTATATTTTAATTCTGAAATGACCTTCGCGCATCCAAAAATAAACGGTGTTGCCCGGTGAAGGAGTGTGTGCATATATTCCGAATTTGCCAACGGCATATTGGGTAGTACCTTCCGTTTCAATTTTCTCCACTTCAAAATAATTGCCCGGTGTAGTATTCATGGTAGAGGCGCAAAGACCGCCATCGTTTACATTATTGTGGCAAAAGCTAACAGCAGCATTGCCATCCTGCAAACTATTCACAGCATAGGGCTGTACTTTTACACCATCGCTAAACTTTGCAGGTTGTTTGGCTGTGCCTAAATAAATAGTAAACCGCGGATTGTTGTAAGGGTCTGTTTGTTTTGCTACTTCGTGTAATACATATGTTGGAGAGAGCGGACAACGATCGTGGTAGCCTTTAAAAACATAGCCGTCTACATCCTGAAACGTAAATGTTGTTAAGCCGGTTAAACCCTCTACATTAAACGTAACATACTCCTTTGCCGATGGACTTACATTCGGTGGCAATTGTGTGCTAGTGCTCTCTTTCTTGCACTGCGTGAGCGTAAGTAACAACAGCATTGAAACAATAGATAACGTAAATTTTGTGCGCATGGTTAATGTTTTAGTTTCTTCTATGATACGTGGAAGGTGGCATTTGGTTGCATGGGGGCAAGGAGCAGCGTTTTCGCTTTTGCGCATATTTTGAAAAGACACAAGTTTGTCCGCCACAAGCCATGCACATTATTTGCGTAAGTATGGGCGTGTCCTCCGTTGCACTGCGGTCAGGCTTTTCGCTGCAAGTCCTCGTACCGCTTCCAGCGGTACTGCGGGCTTTTCGCTGCAATCCTTCACGCGGCATTATCCTTCCTTCAACATTGAGGTTTCGGGTTGTGGGTCACGAACTGAGCATGAGATATTATGTATCCTATTTCATTTCTTCATAACCCAACTCTTTATCCCGCTGCTTTCCACAACAGTTTCATACACAATGTCAAAACCAAGCTTTTGATAAATAAGTACATTTTTGGGATCCTCTGTTTTTAACCAAAACGCATTGATGCCTTGTGCACGCATGTCGGCAATGCTTTGATCAATCAGTGTCCTACTCAACCCTTTGCCGCGCTGGTTGGCGGCTACACCTAAACACCAAATGTAACCCATCTTTTCTCCGGCATTTTTTGCAATCCATCCTTCAGGAACACTATCGTGATGCATAAGGCGTAGCGTAGGTTTTACGCCTATTTTAAAGGGAATACCGGCCATTCCCGATTTTGCTTCTCGAAGAATGCCTAAGGGAAAATGTTTGCCGGAGAGCCAAATTAATGCGCCTTGCTTATCGGGGGTAAGCACAACTCCCCCATACATAGCAGCAGCCTTAGCACAGTGTCGATAAAGATGATGTAGCGCTTTGCTACGTTCTTCCTCCGTTTTCCCTTCAAAGGCATATTCCATTAACGGATAATGGAAAAATGCATCGCCAAGTATATCTCCCGCCAATTGGTGTGTTTGCATGTGTGTATATTTTTTCCTCGGTTCGTTTCGTCACCCCAACTGTTCGGAAGACTTATGAAGAGTTGAAATTGAGAAAGTTGTCAACTTTTTTCGGGTCTCCTCCACACATTTTTACGAAATTTTTCACTAACTCTTTCTCTAGCTCCTGCACGAATTTCAGTTTCATAATTT
>JAEUUZ010000015.1 GCA_016786765.1 Chitinophagales bacterium | reverse complement strand
CCCAAAGCATGTTTACGCAGCAAGGCAACGTAGCTGTATGAATACCGGCTATCTTTTACCACATCCATTTCTGTAACAAAATGGTTGTGCCAAAACAAGGTCATCTTTTCTGTTAACGAAAAATCTCGGGTAATTATGTTTCCAGTCCACCAAGCTCGAAGAGCAATTCTTCTGTATTTATCTATATCATCATTTTCATATGGTGCATTTATCCATGTTTTGCCTTTTGGTACTATGGGGTCAATTATATCAGGGTCGTCTTGAAGTGGAATATCGGCTGGTAAAGAAGGTTTCAAAAGAATATGCAAAATCTCTTGGATTGTTTTCTCTTTAAAGTAACTCAACTCTTTGTGTCCCACGCCAAACAGTGAGCGTCTAAGCAGGTGAATTAATTCTTGCTTTTCAATCTTGCGCTCAATGGGCTTTAGGTTATATGTAGGGGAAGGTAGCATGCAATTCGTCCATTTTGAAAAAATCAATCAATACAATAAAAACTGAAACTACATCATTTGAAATTCCGGCAGGTTTAACAACCTTTTGAAAAACTCTCTTAATCTATTTTCTGTGCTCTCTCTCTTCTCTATATCATCCTTTTTGTTTTGATAACTTTTCCATAGTTCTGTCCAGCTTTCTTGCTGGTTTGCTTGCCCATTAAGCAGGTCTGTTAATTTTTCTTTTTCAGAGTCATTTATAGCAACGGAAAACAAAAACGAAATACAATTTTCCACAAGTATGTGCTCATCTTCAGGATGCTCAAAATTTGATACAAATGGAATAAAATGAAATTTAAACGTAAATCCATTATAAAACAACCCTTCTTTTGTACAAAGGTCACTTACTATTTTTGCTCTCAAATTTAACGAAGATGAATTAATCCACCATTGATGAAATTTAGGTGGCTGGTAATATGCTGGCCAGCCTGCAACAGAAGGTGGATTGCCTGGGTCCATTGCAAGAAACCCTAATTGTACATAGAAGTCAATCCAAATTTCATGATTATCAATTAGGTTTGATTCTTCCAACACATTAAATTGTATCATACTCCCAATAAAAAACTCGACAGGATTTTTAACGATACAACCTCTGAAGGTGGTATCAAAAAAATGCTCACTACTGAGTAATGTCTCCAACACAGGAACTATCTCAAAATCGTGGTCAATAAAAATTTGAGCGAGCGGATCTATT
>JAEUUZ010000059.1 GCA_016786765.1 Chitinophagales bacterium | reverse complement strand
TTTGAGATTTTGATGAAAAAGTGTTTAAGTCTTTATCCCTAAATGAGTTTTACTCAGATTGAAGCGTAGTTTACTTAAACACTTTCTCTTTTAGCTAAATTCAATATTTCTATTCAAATACGAACCTAAAGGATTGAAGCGAAAACCCTTTTTGCGTGGCTAAGGGTGAGGCAAAAAGGTTGCAGCGGAAAGCCCGACCCGGCTTCTTAGCGGGGGCACGCCCAAATTCATTAAGGAATGGTGCGGTAATAACATCGACCATTGGCAAAAATTTCTAAACTCCAAATCTCAAACTCAACCTCCCAACTCCCAACCAATAACCCCCAACCCTCAACTCGCAACTCCCAACAAAACAATATACACCACTTTACCCACAGGAATATGGAGTTTTCCACCTGTTATCCACATACATTCACACATTTTTCTTGTGTACAAGTTGAGAATTGGCGCCCTCTTTTGAGCGCCTTTGGAATACATTTGTGCCAAAGAAAAAGGTATGCAGTTTACGTATTATGGCCATGCTTGCTTTTCGGTGGTGGTGAATGGAAAAACCTTGTTGTTTGACCCGTTTATTACTTACAACGAATTGGCTAAAAGCATCCATGTGGATGAGATTCCGGCCGACTACATTTTGCTTTCGCACGGGCACGAAGACCATGTGGCGGATGTGAAACGCATTGCGGAACGCACCAAGGCGAAGATTGTGAGCAATTTTGAGATTGTGACTTGGTTCCAAAAGCAGGGGTTGGAGAACGGTCACCCGATGAACACGGGCGGTAAATGGACCTTCGACTTCGGTACTGTGAAATGTGTGGTGGCGCAACATTCATCGGTTTTACCCGATGGTACGAATGGCGGCAACCCGATGGGCTTTATTATTGACGGTGGCGAGGGCAAGGCCTTCTATTATGCCGGAGATACGGCTTTAACGATGGACATGAAATTGATACCGCATTTTTGTCCGCATTTAACCACCGCCCTATTGCCCATTGGCGATAACTTTACTATGGGTATGGATGATGCAGCTTTGGCTGCGGAGTTCTGTGGAGCGCGCAAAGTGGTGGGTTTGCATTACGACACGTTTGGCTACATAAAAATCGATCACAATAAGGCGAAGGTGACCTTTGGCGAAAAAGAAATTGAATTACTACTTCCAAGTATTGGAGAAACGATAGAATTATAAAATGGGAAAAATTATCACACTTGCCAATCAGAAAGGTGGCGTTGGAAAAACAACTTCTGCAATTAACATTGCAGCCAGTTTGGGTGTTTTGGAATACAAGACCTTATTGATTGATGCCGACCCGCAGGCGAATGCCACATCGGGCGTGGGTTTCGACTTGCGCAATGTAAAAGTAAGCTTGTACGAATGCTTAATCAACGAGGTGAAACCAAAGGATATTATTTTGGAAACCAACACCCCCAACCTTTACCTTTTGCCTTCGCATTTGGATTTGGTGGGTGCCGAAATTGAGTTGATTAATCACCCGAACCGGGAGAAGATTATGAAAGAAATGTTGGCGGAAATCAAAGACGATTACGACTACATTTTGATTGACTGCTCGCCATCGTTAGGTTTGATTACGGTGAATGCGCTTACGGCTTCGGATTCGGTGTTGATTCCGGTGCAATGCGAGTATTTTGCATTGGAGGGATTGGGTAAGTTATTGAACACAATTAAAATCGTGCAAACGCGTTTAAATCCCGATTTGGAAATTGAGGGTATTTTGCTGACGATGTACGATCAACGTTTACGTTTATCGAATCAAGTAGTAGAAGAAATTAAAAAGCACTTCGAAAATATTGTGTACGACACGTTAATTCAGCGCAACACGAAGTTGGGTGAAGCACCGAGTTTCGGTAAACCGGCTATTATGTATGATGCCGATAGCAAGGGAGCGCAGAATTATATGTCGTTGGTACGCGAAATTCTACAACGCAACAATGCCACGAATATTCCGGAAGATCAAAAAGTATTTAATATAGACGAAGATGGAGAATAAGAAAAAAAACAACGTATTGGGCCGAGGACTGAGTGCATTATTAACGGAAGATAAAAGCGATTCGAAATCAGTAGGCGCTTCGTCTATAGCCAATCAGGCCGGTGTGGTGATTTACATTCCGCTTACGCAAATTGAGGTGAATCCGTTTCAACCGCGGACAACGTTTGAGGTAGAGAGCTTACAAGATTTGTCGGATTCGATTCGCATTCATGGAGTAATTCAACCGATTACCGTTCGTAAAATTGAGAATAATAAGTATCAGTTAATTGCAGGGGAACGAAGATTACGCGCTACTAAATTGGCGGGCAAAACGGAGATTCCGGCTTATGTACGTGCCGCTTCCGATCAAGAATCGATTGAGATTGCGTTGATTGAAAACATTCAGCGTGAAGATTTGAACTCGTTGGAAATTGCGATTAACTACAAGCGTTTGATGGATGAGTGCGACTTAACACAGGAGCAGCTTTCAGAGCGTTTGGGTAAAAACAGAAGTACAGTAACGAACTTCTTGCGTTTGTTGAAATTACCACCGGATATTCAAGCAGCTTTGCGTGATAACCGTATTTCGATGGGGCATGCGAAAGCGTTGTTGGGTGTTGAACATTTACCCACCTTGTTGAGCTTGTTTAAAGAAACGGTAGAGAAGAATTTATCGGTTCGTCAGACGGAAGATTTAGTGAAAGGTGTAAGTACAAAACCAAAGAAATTGGTAGCTGCAGCAAAGAATTCGTCTTCGGATGTGTTCCTACGAAAACTACAAGATGAAATCGGTTCATCGTTGGCGACCAAAGTGAATATTATCCGCACTCGTGAAGGAAAAGGCGAAATCAACATCAAATTTTTCAGTGATGGCGATTTAGATAGACTTTGCGATATACTAAAGAACATAAAATGATTGTTCGGTATTTATCTTGCATTTTAAAGATGCGGGAGAAAATATTTTTTGTTTGCAGTGTGGTGTGCATAGCGCTGCCGCATTCCGTTTTAGCACAAATTGATGAGGCAAGACGCATCCAGGATTCTATTGCGATTGCACGTTCTGAACAACGTTTGATTGGCGATACAACAGGACTGAACACTCTTCCTGCTTCACTTTCCACATTTGATTCTACCGCAGCTTTTACGCCATTAGACACAGCCAAAAGCAATAGCAAAAAACACAGTGCCAAAAGAGCTGTCTTCTTTTCAGCTGTATTACCGGGCTTAGGACAAGCTTACAATAAAAAGTACTGGAAGATTCCTATTGTATATGCCGGTTTTGCGGGAATAAGTTATGCGGTATATTACACAGCAACCAACTATAAGAATGCGCGCGATGCTTATCGTTTACAAGCAGATGGCGACCCTAACACCATTGGTTCGTTTCAAGGTACTTCCAATGAGGCAACATTGAAAGAGTATAGGGATTATCATAAACGCAACCTCACCATCAGCGGTTTTTGTTTAGGTTTGTGGTATTGCCTAAACTTAATCGATGCCGCAGTGGATGCCCATTTGTTTGACTTCAACATGAGCGATAAACTCACCATGCATGTACAACCATCGTTTGGTCCGGCTTACGGAAGCTATGCGTATTCCGGTTTTAGTTATGGGGGGCAAATTCATTTTACCTTTTAGCGCTCTAGCTCTTATTCCACATAAAATCGGGCATTAAAGAAAACACCTGCTTCACTAGCCACCATCTTCGGGTGATATAGGCTACTTTGCTCTTTCGCGCAATAGCATCAGCGATTTGTCGTGCTGCCTTTTCAGCCGTTTGTACCCAAAACATACCTTTTTGACCTTTCGTCATATCGGTTTCAATAAACCCCGGACGAATATCTGTTATCGCAATGGGTAGTTTTTCAGCAGTTGCTTTATGGCGCAATCCTTCCATATAATTCCACATAAAGGCTTTAGTTGCCGCATAGCCCACAGCCATCCGCATGCCGCGAACCCCTGCAATACTTGAAACACCAACAATATGGCCTTCTTTTTTCTCTTTCTTGAAATAATGGTAGGCATGGCGTGAAAGCGCAGCAAAACCAATCATATTGATGTTGAACATTTGATTCTCTTTCACGAACAAACCGGAAGAATCGCCAATGCCGGCATTGTAAATTAGGATATCGAAACCGCCCATTCGTTCAATCAGCTTCTGAAGAATATCAATAGACTCTTCATGCTTCTCCACATCCATATATTCGATATATGTTTTATTGACACATAAATTCGACAATTCGTCTAATAAATTTAGTCTGCGTGCAGTAAGACCCAATTCGTAGCCGCGTTTTGATAGTTCTATGGCTAGCTCCTTCCCTATTCCTGAAGAGGCTCCAATGATAATTGCTTTTTTCATACGTTAAATTTAACAAAGGGGTGCAGAGATACCCATTTTTTTCAATAAATGCCATGAAAGTCTATCTAAGCGACCTTATTCTTCGTATCAACGGTAAATGGATTAAGAATAATTCAAAATTATTTGAATTACAGGCAGAATTAGTAGTTTCAATGCACTAAAACAAGCTGAAAATGGACAGAAAAGAATGGCTGAAAATAACTGCCGCACTAGGAGCAGGAGCACTTATTCCAAAAGAGATTTTAGCCGCGATGATTGCAGATGGAGAACTAAAACGAAGCGACTTTGGAAAAGACTTTGTTTGGGGCACAGCTACAGCTGCTTACCAGATTGAAGGAGGATGGAATGAAGACGGTAAAGGCGAATCGATTTGGGATCATTTCACCCACAAAAAAGGAAAAATAAAAACGGGCGAAAACGGAGATGTAGCTTGTGATTTTTACCATCGCTACGAAAGCGATATTGAGTTGATGCGCAAAATGAATATTCCTGCCTCCCGCTTTTCGATTGGTTGGTCGAGAGTATTACCACAAGGCACCGGAGCAGTCAATCAAAAAGGAATAGACTATTACCATCGGGTGATTGATAAATGTTTGAAAGAACAAGTAGAGCCATGGGTAACTTGCTATCATTGGGATTTGCCGCAAGCATTGGAAAATAAAGGAGGATGGGCGAATCGCGATTCGATTAAATGGTTTGAAGAATATGTTGAACTGATAACAAAAACATATGGCGATAAAGTAAAAAACTGGATGGTATTTAATGAACCTATGGCATTCGTTCCGCTGGGTTATTTGGTGGGGATGCATGCGCCAGGACATGTGAATTTCAGTAAGTTTTACAAAGCGGTGCATCACGTAACGATGAGTCATGGTGCAGGGGGTAGAATTATTCGTGCCAATGTACCCGGAGCGAAAATCGGTACTACATTTTCGTGCAGCCATATCGACCCGAAGAATGATAAACCTTCAAATGTGAAAGCAGCTAAACGTGCAGATGCCTTTATTAATCGCCTATTCATTGATCCGGTGATGGGATTAGGTTATCCGAAAGCAGATTTGCCGGCCTGCAAACATATCGAAAAACATATGTTACCGGGTGATGCAGAAAAAATGAAATTTGATTTTGATTTTATTGGGTTACAGAATTACTCGCGAATGGTGGTGCATAATTTAGGATTAATTCCAATTATACATTTCGCCAATGTATCGGCTAAAAAACTTGGACACGATATAACAGATATGGGCTGGGAAGTTTATCCGGAGGGTATTTATAATGTGATTAAAAAATTTGGCAGCTATAAAGATATGCCGCAAATTATGATTACTGAAAATGGAGCAGCATTCCCGGATGTGAATGTGAATGGCGAGATTAACGATCCGAAACGTATTCAGTTCTTGAAAGATTATTTAGGGCAAGTATTGAAAGCTAAGAAAGAGGGCGTTAATGTAGGCGGTTATTTCATTTGGTCGTTCATGGATAACTTCGAATGGGCAGAAGGCAATCGCCCGCGCTTTGGCTTGGTTGGGGTTGATTTCAAAACACAGCAACGCACCGTTAAAGCCTCAGGAAAGTGGTTTAGTGAATTCTTGGCTGGCAAATAAAGTCTTATGGGTTTAAGATAGAGCGGAGATGAACGTTAATTTCAAAGGCTTTGTTTAAGACCATGAAATGACCTCCACCTGGAATTCGTATACCTGCATTGTTGCAATACATAGGAAACAATTTATCTGCAGTACCATGCAATTGTACAATGTTAGACAAACGTGTGTTATTCTTCCATCTTACTATTATATCGATGGCCCATAGTAAAAAATCAGGCTGAGTATCCGCAATAATTGCACTAAGTACCTTTTTATCCGATTCACTTTTCACACCAAACAACCAGTTATTTAAGCGCTGAAATTTTACTAACTGAAGAAATGGAATTAATCGGTGTAATCCAACAATGCCGGCATGCCGGAAGTAAAAAGGCAGTTCGCTTCGTGTAGCTACTGAGGAAATCAAAATGACTTGCTCTGCAGGTATTAAATTAGCTACTTCGGTTGCAACTATTCCCCCAAAGGAAAGTCCGATTAGTATAGGTTTATCGGATGTAATCTGATTTAGCAATCGTTGGGCGTAAGCCGTCAGACTTTCGTTTGCTAGTGGGACTTCCCAAACTATAAACTGCTTATGGAACCCGTCCAATTCTAGGTTTTGAAATGCGCGATAATCTGCACCTAAACCACTAAACAAATAAATCGTTTTCATCGCACATCAATTCACGCTCACCAGATCTGCCATAGCCTTTGCTTTTTTGCGCAAGGCGTCCATATCAGACCCAACAGGTTCGTTCACCAAGGCAACAGCCATTCGTCTGTACTTTCGGGTAGTTGGTTTTCCAAAAATACGGATGTCTACGTTTTCGTTGGCTAAAGCATTCTCTACACCAGAGTATGTGGGTGCTGTATTTTGTTCTGTATCTGCTAAAATTACAGCACTCACACCGGCTCGCAATAATTCAATTTTAGGAATGGGCAAGCCCAATATAGTTCTTGCATGGAGTTCAAACTCCGATAAATTCTGCGTTCCGGCTAAAGTAACCATGCCGGTATCGTGTGGGCGAGGCGACAATTCGGAGAAGTAAACCCCATTATCGGTTAAGAAAAATTCTACACCCCATAAGCCTGCACCCGAAAGTTCTTTCGTTACTTTTTCAGCCATTGTTTGCGCATCAGCTAAATCTTTATCGGAAAGGGCACATGGCTGCCAACTTTCTTGATAATCGCCACGCTCTTGTCGGTGTCCGATAGGCGGACAAAACAACGTTGGTCCGTTTTTCTGCGTTACAGTGAGCAAAGTAATTTCAGTATGAAAACGAATAAACTCCTCCACAATTACTTCTTTCACATCTCCCCTGCTGCCTTCAATGGCATAATGCCAAGCCTTGTCGATATCGGCTTCCGTTTTAACGACAGATTGCCCTTTGCCTGAAGACGACATCAACGGCTTCACTACACAAGGAATACCAATCGCTTTCACGGCAGCATCAAATTCGGCTTTGGTTAATGCATAAGCATATTTTGCGGTACGCAATTCCAACGTTTTCGAAGCCAAGTCACGAATCAGTTTTCGGTTCATTGTAAAATTAGCCGCTTGTGCACTCGGCACTACCTGTATCCCTTGTTGCGCATATGTATAGAATCTTTCCGTGCGGATAGCCTCAATTTCCGGCACAATCAAATCAGGTTGATGCTTAGACACAATAGCATCCAATTGTTCTCCATCTAACATATTAATCACCTCAAACGCATGTGCCACTTGCATGGCAGGCGCTCCTGCATAATTATCAACTGCAATTACATATTGTCCTAAACGCTGAAATGCAATTACTAGTTCTTTACCCAATTCGCCTGAGCCTAAAAGCATTATCTTTCCCATATATATCTTGTGCAATGATGAAATAAAATATTTTAATGAACTCGTTTTCAACACAATTGTCGAATCCATATTTCTTGTAACAAATTTATACTAATATTATACCGAAACAACTATATAGTCTTAACGTAGAAGACAGAAGGAATGATGGTAAGCGAGAAAAATAAGGAAAGTATTAATCAGGTTTTTGGAACACTGTTCGAAGACTATAATCAACTGTCGGATCTAGGATTGGTAGACGCTGACCTAAAAAGGTATTTTAATGATTGGAGTAATACTCCTGCTTGTATAGTAAGTGAAAAAGGTATTATACTTTTTATTAACGAACACTTTATTCATCTGTGTGATTTCACCAAAGAAGAATTATTGAATCAACCTTCAAGCATTGTTTCAGATGAAACCGCAGAATCGGAAGAGATAAAGAAAAGAGTTGCGGAAAGACGAAAAGGGCAATCGAGTAAATATAACATGACCTTAAAAGAGAAATCGGGAAAAAAAATCTTGGTTTCTGTACATGCATCCCCTGTAATCAATGCAGCTAAAAAATTTATTGGTTCGCTCCTTTGCATTAAAGATATAGACCGACAAAAACAAGAAGAAGAAGGGCTAAAGAAAAGCATGGAGAATTTGGAATCGGAAGTGGAAAAGCGAACAAGGGCGCTTACGATTGCCAATTACCATATGGTGTCTGAAATCAAAGAACGAAAGCTTACAGAGGAAGCGCTCAAAAATAGCGAAAAGCGTTTTAAAGATTTGTTCTATAGTTCACCGGAGGCCATTTTCGTAGAAGACTTTGAAGGGAATGTAATTGATGTTAACGACTCTGCAGCCATCTTACATGGTGTATCAAGAGAAGAGCTTGTGGGCACAAATGTGATGAAATTCTCGAAAGTGGAGAATAAGCAAGAATTTGTTGAACGTCAAAAAAAATTAGTTACCGGAGAACTCACCTATTTCGAAACAGAGATTTCCCATTCTTCAGGTAAAAAAATCCCTATTGCAGTAAAATCGGCCATTATTGATTTCAACGGTCAGTTTGCAATTCTCCTTCACGCTCGAGATATTTCTGAACGAATAGAATATCAGCGCAATTTGGAAAAGAAAAATTTGGAACTGGACGAAAAGGTAAAAGAACGTACCTCCGAATTAGAAGACACCAACAAAAAACTACAGAAAGAGATTCAGTTTGGTATCTATGCGCAAAACGCCATTAACCGACAGAAAGATTTCCTTCAAATGTTGATTGACGTAAATCCAAACCAAATTTTCCTCAAAAACAAGAAAGGGGAATACATTATGGTAAACGAGTCATTCGCTCGATTCTATAGCAAAGAAAAAGACAAGGTTTTTGGATTGAAGTATGATGAAATAAACCCAAGAACAAATAACATTCAAGACTTTATAGATCAAGATAAACTTGTTCTTGAAAACCCCGATTCGCAATTTGAATTTACAGCAGATATTTATGTAGGCAATGATGTAAAACCGCATCACATCAAAATATACAAGCTAGCGATTAAAGATCCTGAAAGTGATGAATACAATATTCTGGGAATCTGTGTAGATATCACTGAAATGCGAAACAATGAAATTCGATTGCAAAACTCGCAGAACCTCTATCGCCAAATTGCCAGTAACGTACCCAATTCTGCCATCTTCGTATTCGACAAACAATTGCGTTATGTTTTAGCAGAAGGTTCTCTAGTTGGTAAAATCAGCTTACCAAAAGAACAAATCGAAGGTAAGCATGTACTTGAAACCGGTGAACCGGAAGAAGTGCTGAATGAACGTTTTGAACGCTATTCAAAAATTTTAAATGGCTATTCAGAAATCATTCAAACCACCGAAAAAGAAAATTCATTCTTAGTGAACGCCAACCCAATTCGCGATGAAAACGGTGAGGTGATCTATGGATTGGTGGTGATTTTAGATATCACTGAGTTGAAGAAAGCGCAGATTGAATTGGAAGAAAATAACATCAAACTCGCGCAATCTAATGAAGAGTTAGAACGCTTTGCCTATGTTGCATCACACGATTTACAAAGTCCTTTAAAAACCATTATCAGTTTCTTACAACTGCTTGAACAGCGTTATGGTTCACAGGTGAATGCCGATGGTAAAGAGTTTATCGACTATTGTATTTCGGCTTCTTCGAGAATGCGTCAACTCATTTCCGACTTGCTGAACTACTCGCGTTTGAACACAGAACCTCGTCCGTTCGAATGGGTAGAAATGAGCGATATCATGTTTATCGTTACGAAGAACTTGGAGTCGAACATTGATTCTAAAAACGCCATCATTGAATTCAGTAATTTGCCAAAGGTATTCGCAGAGCCTTATAAAATATCACAGATTCTTCAAAACTTGGTGGATAATGCCATGAAATTTGTGAAAGACAAGGATCCTCAAATATTGGTGTATGGATCAGAAACACCAACGCATTGGCAGATTAGTGTACAAGACAATGGTATAGGTATCAAAGACGAATTCAAAGAAAAAATCTTCCTCATCTTTCAACGTTTACATAACGACACTGAGTATTCGGGTACAGGAATAGGTTTAGCGATTTGTAAAAAGGTAGTGGATATTCACCATGGCCAAATTTGGGTAGATTCTACAATTGGTGAGGGAACTACATTCCACTTCACCATTTCAAAATCGTTGCACAACAAACCGGCTTCGCTGAATTAAATCATCGATTCAATTTCTGTAATCAAGTTCGTTATGAACTGATCAACATCCAAAGCGCCTTGATCGCCATGTCCTTGTTTACGTACTGAAACGGTTTTCGTTTCTGCTTCTTTCTCACCCACAATCAACATATACGGTGTTCTTCGCAACTCTGTATCGCGAATTTTCTTGCCTATTTTTTCAGCCCGGTCGTCTAAGAAAACACCAATGTTTTTCGCCATCAATTTTGCTTGTACTTCTTCTGCAAAAGCATGGAATTTATCGCTGATAGGTAAAATCGCTACCGGCTCCGGACTTAACCACAATGGGAATTTTCCTGCACAGTGTTCAATCAATACCGCAATAAAACGCTCTAATGAACCAAATGGTGCACGGTGAATCATCACCGGACGATGTTTCTGATTATCGGCACCGGTGTATTCCAATTCAAAACGTTCAGGCAAATTGTAATCCACCTGAATGGTGCCTAACTGCCATTTTCTACCAATCGCATCTTTTACCATGAAGTCGAGTTTCGGACCATAGAAAGCGGCTTCGCCTAACTCTACAACAGTAGTCAAACCCTTTTCAGCAGCCGATTCTATAATGGCTTTTTCAGCACGATCCCAATTTTCATCGCTACCAATGTATTTGGTTTTGTTCTCCGGATCACGCAACGAGACTTGTGCGGTGAAATCTTGAAAATCCAATGCACGGAACACATACAACACCAAATCAATAACTTTACAGAACTCTTCTTTCAATTGATCGGGACGACAGAACAAGTGGGCATCATCTTGTGTAAAGCCGCGCACACGCGTTAAACCGTGTAATTCACCGTGTTGCTCGTAGCGATACACCGTTCCGAATTCAGCCAAACGCAATGGTAAATCTTTATACGAACGTGGTTTCGTTTTGTAGATTTCGCAGTGGTGCGGACAGTTCATCGGTTTCAAGAAAAACTGCTCTCCCTCTTGCGGTGTTTCTATGGGTTGGAACGAATCTTTTCCGTATTTTTCGTAGTGGCCGGAAGTCACATACAATTTCTTATTGCCGATATGTGGCGTAACTACCGGTAAGTAACCCGCTTTCGTTTGTGCACGTTTCAAGAAATCTACCAATTTATCGCGCAACATAGCCCCTTTGGGCAACCATAATGGCAAGCCCATGCCCACGTTTTCTGAGAAAGCAAACAACTCTAATTCCTTCCCGATTTTTCGGTGATCGCGTTTTTTTGCTTCTTCCAACAAACGCATGTGTTCGTCTAAAAGCGCTTGTTTAGGGAAAGTAACCCCATAGATACGGGTAAGTTGCTGACGACTTTCATCGCCCCGCCAATAAGCACCTGCGATGCTCAAAATCTTCACAGCTTTAATTAAACCAGTACTTGGAATGTGTGGTCCACGACATAAATCGGTAAATTCACCTTGCTGGTAGAAGGTAATTTCGCCATCGTTCAAACCATCTATCAATTCTAATTTATACTCATCATTTTTTTCTGTGAAATACTTTACAGCATCGGCTTTTGATACTTCGGTGCGAATGTATTGATTGTCTTTAGCAGCCAATTCCAACATCTTTTTTTCAAGCGTTACCATCTCTTCGTCCGAGAATTTTCGGCCGCCCAAATCTACATCGTAGTAATAACCGGCTTCGATTGGCGGACCAATACCGAATTTTACGCCAGGGTATAATGATTCCAAGGCTTCGGCCATTAAGTGGGCTGAAGAATGCCAGAAGGTTTTCTTTCCGTTATCGTCTTCGAATTTCAATAATTTGAACGCTACGTCTTTCGTAATTGGGCGCGTTAAATCCCATACCTGTCCATCAATTTCAGCAGCAACAACTGCTTTGGCCAATCCTGCCGAAATACTTTGTGCGATTTCCAACGAAGTTACGCCCTCGTTATATTCGCGTTGCGCGCCATCCGGTAATGTAATCTTTATCATAGTCTATTTGCTTTTGAGCGGGCACGAAGATAAAAAAAGGAGGCAAACCGCGACCCCGTTGGATGAAATAATTCTTATCATCAGCGAAATTTTTGAAATACATGCTTTACGTAGCCGATTTTTACTAAATTCGCATAAATTTTATAACAAAAATCAATTAATGTCTAAAACCGTTTTCAAAAAAAAGGAACTCGAAAATCGTATCAATGAACTTATTCGAGTACCGGAAGTAAGATTAGTAGGGGAAAACATCACCCCGGGTGTCTATTCCACAAGAGAAGCCTTATCGATAGCCAATAACCTAGAGCTAGATTTGGTAGAAATATCCCCGAATGCCGTTCCTCCGGTGTGCAAAATCGTAGATTACAACAAATTTTTATACGAGAAAAAGAAGCGGGATAAAGAGGTTAAATCCAACGCTAAGAAAGTTGAGGTGAAAGAACTACGTTTCACGGCTAATACCGATGAACACGATATTGAGTTCAAGGCAAAACACGCTGAAAAGTTCTTGGAAGAAGGGAACAAAATCAAAACCGTTTTGATGTTTAGAGGTAGGAATATCATTTTCAAAGAGCGTGGAGAGTTGTTATTATTGCAATTTGCCAAGCGTTTGGAGGAATTTGGTGTGGTAGAACAGTTACCGTTACTGGAAGGAAAACGGATGATGATGACCATGGGACCGAAGAAAAAGAAGTAGGATTTGCCTTTTCTGATAAAAACTGTATATTCGCACCCTAAAATTTAATTAAAATGCCAAAAGTAAAAACGAACTCCGGTGCCAAAAAACGCTTCCGCGTTACCGGATCGGGAAAGATCAAAAGATCTAAGGCGTACCATCGCCACCTATTGGGTAGAAAATCCCATGGAAGAAAGAAAGAATTATCTCAAAGTGGTGTGGTGCACGTGTCAGACGAACACCGAATCAAGAGATTATTAAATTTAGCTTAATCTATTAAAATCGGAAAGTCATGCCACGTTCAGTAAATAGTGTTGCCAGTCGTCAACGAAGAAAGAAAATACTTAAAAAAGCAAAAGGATACTTCCTTAGCCGTCACAACGTTTATACCGTAGCTAAAAATGCTGTTGAGAAAGCAGGTTTATATGCTTACAAAGGTCGTAAACTTAAAAAACGTCAATATCGTTCATTATGGATTGTGCGTATCAACGCAGTAGTTCGTGAAGAAGGATTAACTTACTCTACATTCATCAACAAATTACATAAAGCAGGAATCGAAATCAACCGTAAGGTTCTTGCTGACCTAGCATTAAACAACCTTGACGCTTTCAAAGCAATTGTTGCGAAAGTGAAGTAATTCAACTTGGTTTTCATAGGTTAGAAATTGGTCGTCAGTAATGGCGACCTCTTTCTTTTTTAGGGAGAAGCTATTAGCCTCTAGGAGCTAGAAGCTAGATACTGAACAATTCCTCTCTAAAAGCTAGTGGCTAACAGCTAGCCGCTTCCTCATTCATACATTGTTGCTCCCTTCAAAATATCAGCAAAGGTTTGCCAACTGGCTTTATCGGCATCTACTTTGTGTTTGGCATTGTCGTAAACGCCTTGTATATCTTCCGAAAAATTAGCCATCGCATTTAAGAAATCGTTTAAATTTCGGTTTTCCCAGCTACCGGGATTACAGGCAAGGTCGAGCCGAAGCAATTCGATAAATTCAGAAAAAGATTCGCGGTTGGTTACTTTTAATTGGGCTAGTTCTTCTGTCATGTTTTTGTTTTAGCTATTAGCTGCTAGCGTTTAGCAACTAGAAGCCGAAAGATGTTATTGAATTTATTCTTGTAACTAGCTTCTAATGGCTAGCAGCTTCCTAGATGCTTCTTGCAATCCAACTCTCCCCTACCGGTAAAAGCCATTTGGTTTTGAGCTCAGCCACAGTGCCCACTAGGTTATTGAAGATACTAATCTCGGAAGCATTTACAGTTCCTGATTTAATTTGCTCCACCAATGATTGAAAATGAGCTAATTTCACTTGGCCTTGTTGCAGATAAGCCACATTCAACCGATTGAAAAAATCAACACCAAGTTCGGCTCCAACTTCTTTCACGAAATGTACCGAAGAATCTATAGAACAACCACTTACACTGGCTTGATTTTCATCCACGATTAAAAGCAAAAATAAATTTTCCACTACAGCCGCATTAGCTTGCAAGGCCATTTTGTGGGCTGTCCAACCCGAAGTAAAGGCTTTTGCCTTGGCGGAAAGCAACTGATTTTCGTCAGGTGTTAAGGCGCGAGAAGCTTGATAAATCCACACTTTAGCGGTATCGGGAAAAGAGGCGGGCAAAAATGACAAATCCATGACAAAAGATATTTATGAATGGGCTTAATTGCGTCAAAATTAGAAAATTATACACCATGATACGATTTGTTTTACTGTGCACTTCACTCCTTATTCTTTCTCATTCATCTTATGCGGTGACCGACAGTGTTTCGTTGGGAGTCAACAAAGATAAAGTCGTTTACTACAGCTTGAAAAACGGTGTAGTTAGCAGCATTCCAAACGATGATTGGCATTTGGCGTTTTCTATGGTTAGATTCAGACTTCCAGATAGACTTTTAGCGGCAACAACCATACGCATAAATGAATACTATGGCGTTAAGTTGTTTAAAGTTCCAAATAAAGGAATTGCTGACTTTTCAAGTGTAGATACTACAGGTTGGAGGAATTGGAAACAACTACATGATAGTGACACATCTATGTGGATGGGCGCTTTCAATCGAAATATTAAGTTAAGTGATGCATTTAATTTTGGATGGGGGGAATATAGTTCTGCAGGTTCTCACCCAATTTTAGGTGACTCGTTATATTTAATACAATTACCTTCGGGTCAAATTTTCAAACTTGCTATTCAAAAACTTGATTATGATACAACGTATTTCGTCCAATATGCAAGCATTGACAATTCATTTAACAACCTTGTGAAGGTTAATAAAAAACCTTACCCAACAAAAAACTTTGTTTACCTAGATTTACAAACAGGCTTAGTGAAAGATAGAGAACCATCCTCATCAACATGGGATGTTCAGTATTGCACATACAATGATCCTAATGGCAACCCAAAAATAGGTCCTTTAATCAACAATACTTGTTCTGCTGAAAACAACTGGGTTATCCCATGTTATCAAAACCAAAAGTACGATGTGCGCTACAACTCCATGGGCGAGTTCGGGATGGGGAACGACACGCTTGCAGAAATCATTACTGATCAAAACATTCATATTCAAACACCAACTGGTAATTACAATATGAGTTTCGGACCGAATAATCCAAGCACAAATACATTTGTCTTTAACGCTGTTGCTTGTGACAATGCCACAGGAATTGAAGCAAACAGTAAATTAAATGCTACGTTGTTTCCGAATCCAACCTCAGGCCTTATTCAATTGGAAGTGGAAGCGTTTTCAGGAAAGTCAATCGCCATAAGCGATATAGCAGGGAAAACACTTTTTCAGCAAGCGCTTAACAACAACTCTACAACAATCGATTGTAATACTTTTGCTGAAGGTATTTATTTGCTTCGAATTGCAGGAGAAGGGAAAAGTGAGGTAAAACGTTTTGTGGTGAGTCGTTAATATTACCTCAACAAACTAAAACTCTGCATCTTATACACCACTTTATCTGGCGCTAAAACGCTGGTGAAGCCTACTTTACAAACATAACTCTCTGTTGGTTGATTTACTCCTTTACATTTGCCGTCCCAACCGGAATTGTTATCGGACTGAAAAATCAATTCCCCCCAGCGGTTATAAATTTTGATTTCAACTACAGAAGTTTTAGGTGCTTCGATGGCTCTGAACACATCGTTATTCCCATCGGCATTGGGTGTAAAGGCTGTAGGAATACGTATCTCAGGAGTAATCATATCAATCGTCTTACATACTGACCCGCTACAATTAACAGCATCAGTTATAGTAACACAATAGGTTGTAGTGCGTTCCGGCTTGGCCAATGGATTATAAATACTGGCCGAACTGAGCGTTGCTGCAGGCGACCATTGATAAGTATAACCCGGAGTGTATGTTGTAAGTTGTACGGTTTGTCCTTCAATTATAGCAGAATCAGGAACTGCCGTAATAATAGGCTGAACTACATTTACGGTGATGATAATCATTGCTGTTATTTTGCAATTATTCGAATCGGTTATAGTTACCGTATAATTTTTTGTATTGAGCGCTGTGATGTTATTTTGTTTGCCTGTAACACCATTATCCCAAGAAAATTGGAGTGGATAGGATGAAGTTGCATCTACTTCCAATAGCACTTGCTCGCCTACACATACATTTTTATCGGGTGTTAGTGCTGTTAGTTGAAGGGGTGCAAACGGGGTTGAAGCGGTATATATCGAAAAACCGGTAACGGTACCTCCATCTTGTCCGGCTTCAGCACCATTCACGGAACCGAGCGGACAAACCGGTGGATTAATACCAAACACTTGGGCTCCACTGAGTCCACCGGTTGCAATAAAATTAATACTCCCTAATAGCGTGGGATTATTCACTAATAAAGCACCACCTGCTCCTCCTCCGCCCGGACCAAAACAAAAGGTCATACTGCCGCCATTATCTAAATTACCGCCTTTTCCTCCTTTTGCTTCAATATTTAATGCACCATTAATCGATGTAGCATTAATCAAAACAGATCCACCTGCGCCACCTGCACCTGCGCCATCCGATTGTGCTTTTATAGGCACTGAAGAACCATTAGCACAAATTCGTTTGCCATTGGCAATAAGTTGCTTAACATTCAAGATAATAATTCCTGCACCATCTTTTCCGGCTGTTCCCTCGTTATTATTCTGATCTCCAGCTCCTCCTCCACCGCCCATGAACAAACGGTTTGTAGCACCTGAATAAGAAAATGGAATACCCCCTTCACCCGGTGCAGGACCCGGACAAGAGTTATTCGAAACATTTAGTCGTTGTCCACCTTTTCCCCCTTTACCATAGTTACCACCGCCACCACCACCGGTATTGTGATCGTTTCCACCGCCACCACCATTGGCATTGGCACCACGACCTAAAGCAAAAGGTAAATTTGTAGCGCCTTCGCCCTTTGTAGCACCGCAATTACCGCCTGTAGCACAACGGTAGGTTAATGCGCCTCCTACACCACTATTAAAACAAGATGTTTCATTATACAACAATCCACCGCGAAAACCCATGTCAGAAACAGTAATGGAATCATTCATCAAAAGTGTATCTGCGTCTAAAATCAACACACCTCCTGTGGCTCCATCCCACTTCTTACAGGTTAGCGGAGTAGTTATCGTTGCTGTTGAATAGTGAGGAATAGAGATCATTTGAACAGCTCCATTGGCATCGTAGAAACGTTCGATGTTAAACTCAAATGTAATGGTGTTAGCCGTCTTGCTTTTTATTTTCTGTATTTCATAATTTCCTGCACCATTGAAGAATTGCATTGTTCCGTATAATGGATCATCGTTGGAAGATATATTTCCGCCTTGCATTTGAATAACTAACACTTTATCGCCAACATTAAATGCACTGCCATCAGCAACTGTTACAGTATTTGAGCAGTAATTGATGGCTTGCACCTTAGTATACACGTTCACTACGCCACCAATATTTTGGGCGGTAGAAGAGATTGAAGACAGAATTAATCCTATTATCGCAAACAGCTTATTCATGATGTTCAATTATTCGTTAGCAACAATTTGCTTTCGCATAGTTCCATTATTGGTGGTCACCTTTAAGGTGTAAAACCCTGAGCTTAATGGACGTTCAGTGCTAAGCATATATTTCTTTACATTAAGTTTTTCCCTCGACTCTATTACTCTTCCGGTCGCATCTATCAATTCAACATTTTGAATGCTATTGCCGTCTGCTTCTATATTTATAAACTTAGAAAATGGTATTGGATAGATTGAAACGTTCTGAACGGCTTCATAGGCTATGCTTGAAACTTTTCCATAGCAAGGTGTTCCTGGTTCAATTACACGTATCTTAACCGGAAACACAGCACTAAAATTACCCTTTTGGAAAGTATCTTTTCCAATTACATTAAACCAAATGGTTCCCCAAACACCAACGTCATACGTTCCGGTATCACTTACCGCTTTTCCATACACGCCAAAGCATCCATAACCGGGTGCATAAATCTTTTTAGAAGCCGGTGTCATGCTCCATCCTATGCTATCGGGCAAATTAGTAATACTGTCGATTTTAACAGAATCAACACGTACTAAAATATGTGGATAAGAAGGTGAAAATTCATCAGCATATACGTTACGGGGTAATTTTACTTGAACAGTGGTGTCGTAAATGGTTCCTTTCACAGCACAAGGGAGAGAATCAGGGTATGAATACTTTGTTCCTGTAAAACGAGTAGTATCTACTACGCATTGTGCATTTGCCTTAAACGAAATAATCATCATAGTTATAAAAAGAATAGAAATCAATCGCATATTAAAAATTTAATGTGTTTAATGAATAACTAAAAATAGTAAAGAAACAGATACGAAACAGAGGAACTTTTACTTAGGCTTAAATCATATTTTCAAAATAGCTTAAAGCGTCACGAATCTGAGCGATAGAATCAATCTCAAAATATTCTTGTTGCATTTCACTTTTGGTAAAATCGTGATTGACTACATCGTAAATCGAAAATGGTTTTACAAGAACTTCTGCAGAATAGATTGCTTTACTTTCACCGAATGAAGAGATGATGCCGGCACCATAAATTTTTCGTTGCTCTTTTTCTTTTATCAATCCAAACTCAATGGTAAACCAATAAAATCGTTCCATTATTTGCACAAAAGCTTTGTCGTACTTCCGCGTTTTACTCAACTTCCCGATATGATGCATTACATCAGAATATTCTTCATTAATTAACAAGGGTACATGTCCGAATATATCGTGAAACATATCCGGCTCTTCTAGATAATCGAGTTGCGCTCGGCTTCGAAGCCAAGTCGAGGAAGGGAATCGCTTATTCGAAAGCAATTCAAAAAAATCATCTACCGGAATCAAACCCTTAACCACCTCAATACTCCAGCCTGTTTTGGCTAACAAGAAATCGTCTAATCGTCTGAAATCAGGAATTTGATTTGCATTCAACACCGTACTCATGGTATTCAAACTGTTTATATACATTGCGGATGCCTTATCTTTCAAATTGTCTACCTGTCGATCAAACAATATTTTCCATACTGCATGATCTTCTTGTTTATATTTATCGTATTGCTGTATCATAGTTTTTCGTTTTGTAATAAGAATAAAAAAACCGCCACATGGGCGGTTTTCCAATAGTTTCTAACGTTGTTATTTAGCTACGTTTACCGCCCGTTTTTCACGAATTACTGTAACTTTGACTTGGCCCGGATAGGTCATTTCTTTTTCGATTTTCTGTGCAATACTGAACGACAATTCTTCAGACTTAGCATCATCAATTTTATCGGCTTCAACAATTACACGTAATTCTCTTCCGGCTTGAATTGCATACGCTTTCTCCACACCATCGTATCCTTGTGCAATCGCTTCCAAATCTTTCAAACGCTGTAAGTAACCCTCCATCATTTCTCTACGAGCACCCGGACGAGCACCTGAAATGGCATCACAAGCTTGAATAATAGGAGAGATAACATATTTCATTTCCATTTCATCGTGGTGAGCACCTACAGCATTCACAACGGCAGGATGTTCGCCATACTTTTCGCATAATTTAGCGCCTAACAATGCGTGTGATAATTCAGATTCTTCATCAGGCACTTTACCAATATCGTGTAATAGACCTGCACGTTTTGCTAACTTCGGATTTAGGCCTAATTCAGCCGCCATGGTAGCACAAAGGTTGGCTACTTCACGCGAGTGCATCAATAAGTTTTGTCCGTATGACGAACGGAAACGCATTCTACCTACATAACGGATTAATTCCGGATGTAGACCTTGAATACCCATGTCGATTACCGTACGTTCTCCAATTTCGCGGATATGCTCCTCTAATTGTTTCTTGATTTTCACCACTACTTCCTCGATACGAGCCGGGTGAATTCTACCGTCTGTTACTAAACGCTGCAACGACAAACGCGCTACTTCTCGTCTAATTGGATCGTATCCGGAAATAATGATGGCTTCCGGTGTATCATCTACTAGGAATTCGCAACCTGTAGCGGCCTCCAAAGCACGAATATTTCTACCCTCACGACCGATAATTTGTCCTTTCAATTCATCGCTTTCCAAGTTAAATACTGAAACTGTATTCTCGATGGCATTCTCAGCAGCGGTACGCTGAATTGTTTGAATGATAATTTTCTTAGCCTCTTTATTGGCATTGGCTTTCGCCTCGTCCATGATGAGCTTAACATGCGCCAAAGCATCGCTTTCTGCTTCCTTTTTCATGGTATCGATCAAATCACGTTTTGCATCATCTTTCGATAATCCGCTGATTTGCTCTAACTTTTTCACGAAAGTTTCGTGGCTTTTATCGAGTTGTTCGCGTTTTGTTGTAACCGTTTCCAATTGCTTGTTGAGGTTTTCACGCAACAAATCCAACTCTTTTTCTTTTTTTGCTTGATCTCCAATTTTAGAAGAAAGCTGCTGTTGTTCCAGCTTAAGTTGATTTTCTTTGTCAACTATTTTCTTGTTTCGTTCTACCGTTTCAACATCATGCTTTGCCTTTAACTGCAGAAAATGCTCTTTTGCTTCGAGCATTTTATCTTTCTTGGTATTTTCGGCAGAGCGATTGGCATCGCTGATGATTTGTTCAGATTTTCGTTTGGCATCGGCCAATTGTTGTTCAGCGGCTGCTTTAAGTTCTTCTTCTTGTTTTCCCAGTGTACTTTTCACCGAACTTTTACCAAAGAAGAAACCTGCTCCCAAAGCTACCACAGCACTCACTATCGCAATTACAATTTCCATTTTTTTGCTGTTGTTTTGTAGTTATATAAAATATTCAACAGCAACGAGAAAGAGAGTTATGAGGTGAAAACTGCTTCCAGTTCTCCAAGTTTTTGCGCCAGTGATTCAACTCCTTTAGAGTCTTCTTCCCCTTTGCTAACCCATTGTACAGCCAAGTTGATTAGAACCATAGCTAAATAATCTTGAGTATCTTTTCCATCGTAGGAAGAGCGATATTCTTGGATTTTTTGGCTTACTAACTTCTCTGCGTCACGAATTATATTTTCTTCCTCCTTCCGAATTTTGAGTGGGTACAATCTGCCTGCAATATTTACATTCAATTGGGTCATTCCACTTTTTTATTGATCTAAGAACTCAATCCCTCGATCGATTTCTTTTATTAATTCAGAAATTTGTCTTTTTAACGTTGCCTTATCGGTTTGTCCAATTTGTTCAAACCGACCCGCCAAAGTAGCTATTTTTTGCTGTTCCTGATAATTTTCGATTGTATTTTTTTGGTCGGCAATGATTTTAGCCTGCTCCTCTGCCTTTTTTGTTAAAAGGGTAAGCTGACTTTTTAAAATCACAATCTGACTATTCTGATTTTTAGCCTTTTCGATTAAATCGTCAATTTTATGGAAAATCTCTTTCACAATCGTAGTATTTTGATTCACATTGGTGCTCGAAGGTAATGTATTTCTAAGGGATAGGCAAAAAAAAGCCCCGAACTATATTCGAGGCCATTCTTCTAATCAGTTGATGATTAATATCTGTACATATCAGATTTGAAAGGACCTTCCACTTTCACACCGATGTAATCAGCTTGGTCTTTTTCCAAAACTTCTAATTTTGCGCCAACGTGAGCTAAGTGCAAGAACGCCACTTTCTCATCTAAATGTTTAGGCAAAACATATACTTTATTTTCGTATTTATCTGCATGTAACCAAAGTTCGATTTGTGCTAATGTTTGGTTAGAGAACGAGTTACTCATTACATAAGATGGGTGACCCATAGCACAACCTAAGTTCACTAAACGACCTTCAGCCAAAATAATGATTTCGTTTCCATCTACATTGTATACATCAACTTGTGGTTTGATGGTATCTTTAGAAGCACCGTAGTTTTTGTTCAACCAAGCCATATCGATTTCGTTATCGAAGTGACCGATGTTACAAACAATAGATTTATCGCGCATTTTTTTGAAATGACGATCGCGGATAATATTGATATTTCCGGTAGCAGTTACGAAGATGTTCGCACGAGTAACAGCATCATCCATGGTAACTACTTCAAATCCGTCCATTGCCGCTTGAAGCGCACAGATAGGATCGATTTCAGTAACCAAAACGCGGCATCCTGAACCTCTTAACGACTCAGCTGAACCTTTCCCAACATCACCATAACCTGCAACAACAGCCACTTTACCGGCCATCATAATATCTGTTGCACGTCTGATAGCATCTACCAACGACTCTTTGCAACCGTATTTGTTATCGAATTTAGATTTCGTTACAGAATCGTTTACGTTAATTGCAGGTAACAATAACGTTCCGTTTTTCATACGCTCGTACAAACGGTGAACGCCTGTAGTTGTTTCTTCTGAAAGTCCTTTGATACCGGCAACTAATTCAGGGAAACGGTCTAATACCATATTCGTTAAATCTCCACCATCGTCCAAAATCATATTTAGTGGTTGGCCACCTTCGAATGCAAACAATGTTTGCTCAATACACCAATCGAATTCTTGCTCATTCAAGCCTTTCCAAGCGAAAACCGGAATTCCTGCAGCAGCAATAGCAGCAGCAGCGTGATCTTGTGTAGAGAAAATGTTGCATGAAGACCAAGTTACCTCTGCACCAAGGGCAGTTAACGTTTCAATTAACACAGCCGTTTGAATGGTCATGTGTAAACAACCTGCAATTCTTGCGCCTTTTAAAGGTTGTTGCGGCCCGTATTCTTTACGAATCGACATTAAGCCCGGCATTTCGGCCTCAGCTAATTTAATTTCTTTACGTCCCCACTCAGCTAAAGCTATATCTTTAACTTTGTAGTTTACTTTTGTTTCTGTTGCTGTTGACATGTTTTTATTTTTTTGCACGGCAAAGTTACATAAAATTTTTCAAACTCCTCTTTTAGGCTCCCTCGTGTGCTGTTAACGAATGAATTATGTATTTCCGACAAAGAAACACAAAAGCTCAAAAAAGGTTTGCACTAAATGAAGAAAATAGCTTAAACGCAATGAAATTAGGGCACTTATCAAGCAGTAAACTTATATCCTACCCCTCGAATGGAGTGGAAATGCTGTGGATCGCGAACATCTTTTTCAAAGTATTTACGGAAAGCCAATATGAAGTTATCGATTGTGCGGGTGGAGGGGTAAACATCGTAGCCCCAAACATATTGTAATATTTGATTTCGGGAAACAACGCTATCTTTTCGGTCGATCAGCAATTTCAGCAGAGCAATTTCTCGTTTCGACAACTCAAAAGTCTTCCCTTCGTAATTCTTAACCGAAAAGGTTACAAAGTTAATTTCGTTGCCACCAAAATGAACCGCATTTAACGACTGACCGGTTTGAGTACCTTTTACACTGTGTTTTACGAGTACTTTCACCCGTAAAAGAAATTCTTCGAGATTAAAGGGTTTCACCAAATAATCATCGGCTCCAAGTTTTAAACCATGTATTTTATCTTGCCCTGAATCTTTTGCGGTCAAAAACAGTATAGGCGTTTCGTTGCCTTCCAAGCGAATTTTCTCGCACACTTCGAATCCATCTACTTCCGGAAGCATTACATCTAATACAATGAGATTGAAACGCTGCTCTAATGCTTTTTTTATGGCTGTTGTACCATTATCGGCTACTTCTACTTCATAACCTTCGAGTTCTAAGTTAAGTTTGATTACTTCAACTAAATGCTCTTCATCTTCTACAAGGAGTATGCGCGTTTTCATATCGTTAGAATTTTCCTAAAACTACGCTTTAAATAAAAAACGAAAGTCATAAGATTGTCATTTCTGAATGACATGGAAATAAATATTAGTCTTCCCTTTTACAGGATTCAATTACAGCTTACCTAAAATTTCGTGTCCCATTTTATCTCTTTTTGTTTCCAAATAAAAGAGATTGTGTGGGTTTGGATGTACCTCCAAATGTACATTTTCAGTAACTTCTAACCCGTATCCAATTAGGCCTACACGCTTTTTCGGATTATTGGTCATCAATTTCATTTTCGTTACCCCTAAGTCGTTTAGAATTTGTGCACCAACTCCGTAATCTCGGTTATCCATATTGAACCCTAAGTGCAAATTCGCTTCTACGGTGTCCATTCCGCTTTCCTGTAGCTTGTAGGTTTTCAATTTATTAATTAGACCAATACCACGACCCTCTTGCTGCATATATAAGATAACCCCTTTGCCTTCAGCTTCCACTTTTTTCATGGCCGCATGCAATTGATCGCCACAATCGCAACGCATAGAACCAAGTATATCGCCAGTTGCACAGGAGGAATGCACACGGACTAAAACGGGTTCATCTTTAGCCCACTCTCCTTTTACTAAAGCCATGTGCACTTCGTTAGTATTCGTTTGTGTATAGGCATATAATTTAAAATCGCCATATGCAGTTGGCATTAGAACCTCTTCTTCCCTTTTTATTAGCCGCTCGTGTTTCATTCGATAGGCCACTAAATCTTTGATAGAAATTATTTTCAAATTGTGTTTCTCGGCAATCACCATCAACTCCGGCAAACGCGCCATAGTACCATCTTCATTCACAACTTCTACAATAGCACCGGCTTCCTCGAAACCTGCTAAACGAGCTAAATCTACTGTAGCTTCTGTATGTCCTGTTCTTCTTAACACACCTCCATCTTTAGCAATCAATGGAAAAACGTGACCCGGCTTTGCAAACTCTTCGGGCTTTATCATCGGATTAATCATGGCTTGAATCGTCTTTGCTCTATCGTGCGAAGAAATCCCGGTTGTACAGCCATAGCCTTTTAAGTCAATGGAGACCGTAAATGCTGTTTCGTGGCTTGAGGAATTGGTACCCACCATCAAATCTAATTGCAAATGCTCTGCTAATTTTTTGCTGATTGGTGCGCAGATTAACCCTCGTCCTTCTTTTGCCATAAAGGCAATCATATCAGGCGTTACGTTGCGGGCAGCGGTAATAAAATCACCTTCGTTTTCCCGATCTTCATCGTCTACAACAATGACCAATTTACCGTTCTTTATTTCTTCAATGGCCTCTTCAATAGTATTCATAGTGCGTTTATTTATCAACTAACAGTTATATATTACGTTTTGTTGGCGTCCAAGCGTTTGTTTTCACTCCGCTCCAGTACATTCTAAGTCCGTTCACTAATGCCACATTCATCATTATAAAATAGGCCATTAAGCGAATGGCTTTACTGTGAACATCCAACCTTTTCAACAGCAAATCTATAAAAGGTGTACTGAATAAAAGCAATTGGAGTAAAACAAAAATCTTAAATAGTGTAAAACGAAGCAATAGCAAGCTACTCAAGAAACAAAGCAACATCAACATCGGGGTAAACCAACGCAACACCTTATGCGAAAAGAAACAAAAGGCATTGAAATCGAAACGCAGCAATAGTGGCCAATAGACAAGTAAATTTTGAAAATTACCTGCCGAGATGCGCGTTTTGCGTTTAAATTCCTCGGCTACTTCGTTAGACACATCTTCCCTACCGATGGATTTTAACTCAAAAACGGCTTGTTGCTTTGCCTCAAGCACATGCATACTGATATAAAAATCTTCCATCAAAAAATTAGCGGGTATTTCAGGAAAGTATGATGCACGTATTGCGTAGCAAGCGCCAAAAGCACCTTGCATTGTCCCCGATAACCCTTCCAAATGTTTAATATAATTCTCGCGTTGGATGTAACTTTGCTCTTGAATAGAAATACCGTCTTCGCGCAAACCGCTATTGAGGATATTCGCTCCAACTTGCGCCACCAAAGGATTTTTGAAATGTTTTGCCAGTTCAAACAACGTTTCCTGTTCAAAAAAAACATTCGCATCAGTGAGAACGAGTACTAAATTTTTCAATGCAGCAGGTGAATACTCGGTATGCAATTGCTGATGTAATTTATTGAGTACGCCCGATTTTCCATTTCGATCGGCATAGGCAAATAGTTTAATAAATGGATATTTTAAAGTATAAGCATGAATGATTTCGTTAGTTTGATCGGTGGAATTATCGGAACCTATCCATACCTTTAATTTATCTAACGGATAGGACGTATTGAGAATACTTTCCAACTTTTGTTGTATTACTTTTTCTTCGTTGAAAACAGACATACAAATCAATAGCGCGGGTAAATCATCGTGTGAATACACATTATTATTCCCTTGTTTATTACCGTTCATCCACTTTATTAACAATGGATAGAGCACATACGAATGAAAGATCAAGCCGGCAGAAAGAAAAAATAGTATGACAAGGAAAATCGTCACGGGCGGCTGTTTACAAATTCAACAATAGCGGAGGAAATTTTACGATTATCGTATTTTTCGGCAATAAGGAGTTGGGCGTTTTCGCCAAGCTTTTTGCGGGTTTCAGCACTCTGTAACACAGCAATAATGGCATTTGCAAAATCGGAAGCAGTGTCAGCAATTAAAATATCTTTTTGATGCGTATAGGCCAAACTTTCAGCTCCAATGGAAGTAGAAACGATTGCCCTTCCCCAGGCCATAGCTTCCACAATTTTCACGCGCATACCACTTCCTGCAAACAGCGGAACAATAGATACCGCATGACTTTGAATGAATTGCTTGGCATCTTCCACTTCGCCAACAATGAATACCCCTTGTTGTTTTAAAGACTTAATTTCATCAGGGAAATTCCTGCCTGCTAAATAGAATTTTGCATCAGGTAATACCGCTAAAACGTTATCCCATACTTCGTCCAAGAACCACTCTACGCCTTCACGATTAGGCATCCAATCCATCCCGCCAATAAAAGCAACAGTATTGGTTTCTGCCGAATATTCAATTGGAGGCAGTGTATCGAACACATAGCCTGTTGGAATAGCTTTAGAATATAAGTTACAGCCATGAGATTGGAAAATATCCAAATCGGTTTGGCTTACCGGAATGAAGACATCAGCCTCGTTCATCATTTTCAATTCAAATGCTTTCATCCGTTTTGCTAAAAACGACAAGTAAAAACGTTTCAACGGTTGTTGTTCTTGTTCTGCCAATCGCTCCCAAATCTTATACTCTACGTTTTGCGGACGTTGAACAATTAGAATGTGTTGGTTATGTTTAGAAGCCTTTCGTGCAGCTTTGATGGCATCTATATAACGCATTAAATAAATACCTTCCAGTAGAATAAAATCGAAAGGCTCGTTAACTATGGTATTGTATATTAACTGTTCAAACGCTTTTGAATAAAAGCGTTCAACATTATACGAACTATTGGTGAATAAATTTTTCAGCGCACCACTAATGGTAACATCGGTGTGAATATCCACCGCTTCAAATTTACCAAGAGCCGCAATAGCAGCAGGTAACTCGGCTACATTAAAGTGATGTTTATTCGTGTTCAGTGAAAGTACGTGGACAAAATGTCCATGCCCGGCAAAACCAATAGTGAGATTGATAATACCGATAACTTCACCGTCTTTTATCGGGTAAGGTACTTTCTTTGTTAGCTGAAGAATTCGCAATGACTTAGTTTTAACAGCACAAGTCTAAAGAATTTTTATTTCCTCAAACACTCTTCAATGCTAATTGTGAAAAACTCTTCTAATGTATAACCCGAAGCGCGCGCTTGCTGTGGAATAATACTTTCTTCAGAAAGGCCCGGAATAGAGTTTACTTCCAACATATAAAAGCCTTTAGAAGTAATAATATAATCGATACGCGACATCCCCTTCATACCCAATAACTGATAAATACGTTTCGTGTTTTCTTGAATTGCAATGGTTAAATCGGCATCAATTTCAGCAGGGGTAACTTCTTTGGAATCGCCTTCATACTTGGCTTTGTAATCGAAAAACGAATTTTTAGTGATAATTTCAGTAATCGGTAACGCCTTTACCGCCCCATCTTTAGTAAATACACCGTTGGTGACTTCTCGCCCTCTTAAATACTCTTCCACCAACACTTCATCATCATAATTGAAGGCATTGAGCAATGCAGTTTCCAAGTCTTCCAGCAGCTCCACCTTAGCTGCCCCATAACTAGAGCCGTTTCGATTCGGTTTTACAAATACAGGAAAAGGAATCTCGCTCACAATTTGTTGCATGGCCGCTTCAATGGCTGCAGCATCGCGTAACACAATGGCTTTAGCCGATTTGATCCCGAATAAGGATAAGTATTCTTTGGTACGTTGCTTATCGAACGTAAGAGCCGCTTGAAACACACCACAGGTATTGTAGGGAATATTCAACAAATCGAAATACCCCTGCAATTTGCCATCTTCAGCCGGAGTTCCGTGGATAGCAATAAACACAGCATCAAAATGTAATTTGTGATCATTTAAAGTGAGCGTAAAATCATTTTTATCCACTAAAGTGATTTTCTGATCGTCTTCTACGTACCACCAATCGGTGCCGTCAATCAAAATCTTGTACACATTATATTCAGCTTTCCGCAAATATTTCACTACAACGCCAGCACTTTTGAGGGCTATTCCTACTTCCGAAGCGGCTCCTCCGGTAATTACCGCAATATTTCTAGTCATTTCTTTGATTTTGCTTTATCCTTAAATTCTTATTTAAAAGTAAATCTTTCTGTTTTACAAATTTATCTTCGCCCCAAAGCTTTTAAACAGCCAAAAGATGAAAACTAATTTAGTAGACAACATAGCAAAAATAGTGAAACTGGGCGAGTTACTACAAAACGATGAACGCATTGTTACTGCTAAAGAACGAGCAGGGCAAAAAAATCCCTTTTTCACACCTGAATTTGTGCAAAGTGCAGTAAATGCTATTTCGGAGCGTATGTTACAAAAGGAGAAATTAGAACAATGGCTGTTGGCTTACCCGGCATTCCATTCATTTTCCACGGATAAAACTGTAGGCATTATAATGGCCGGTAACATACCCTTAGTGGGCTTTCATGATTTGCTTTGTGCTTATGTTTGCGGATATAATATCAATATAAAATTGTCTTCGAAGGATGATATTTTAACCGCCACTATCATCCAGCTCCTGCAAGAAATAGAAGGTGATGCAGGGCAAAAAATTGCCATTGTAGAGAAATTGGAAAACTTTGATGCAGTGATAGCTACCGGTTCGAATAATTCATACAAATACTTTGAATATTATTTCAGAAACAGACCTAATATTTTGCGCAAAAACAGAACCTCTGTAGCCATACTCACAGGCAATGAAACTAAGGATGAGTTATTGGGATTGGCTGACGATATATTTATGTACTTTGGATTAGGTTGTAGAAATGTATCCAAACTTTATGTACCACAAGGATTTGACATTACTAGCCTTTTCCCGTATTTCGATAAGTATAATTGGATGCATGAACACTCCAAATACATGAATAATTACGATTACCACCGGGCAATTCTGTTGCTCAATCAAACGCCACATTTGGCGGATGACAAAGTGATGATGCAAGAAAATAAAGCCCTATCCACTCCCCTTTCTATGCTTTACTACCAACATTATGAAAATATTGAAGCACTTCAAAAAGAGCTGCTTGTGTTAAGTATTGATATTCAATGTATTGTATGTGCATCGCTGACCGAAAAAGCACTTGGATATAATGGAACTGTTGGCTTTGGCAAAACACAGTTTCCTGAACTAAATGACTATGCTGACGGAATTAACACAATAGAATTTCTTTTATCAGTGTAAAAAACTAAATTCATGTTATTGTTCTCCTATTAAGCTTTTGAAAAATAACATTTTAGCCTTTAATTTTTAAAACGAAAACCAATAACATAACATGAAAAAAACCTTACTCGGATTCCTTTCTTTGTGGAGTGCAGGGCTTTTTGCTCAAAACTCATACGATTTAGTGTACAAAACATTGAATACAAAATGTTCCAACGGAAGTTGCCACAGTGCAACGAGTAGTGGTTCTTCGTTACAGTTTGATGGAAGTAGCACCGCTGTTTATAACGCATTGGTGAATGTAGTTCCGCAAAATGCTGCTGCTGCTGCAAGAAAAGACAAATACCTAAGAATGAATCAACCTTATGAGAGTTATTTATTGCGTAAATGTGGAGGATGGTTTGATACTGATTTAGCGTTAGAGGCCAATGAGGGTAATCCTATGCAAGATATCAACGGCAATAATTTATCGGATAAAGAGATTGAATATATCCGTCAGTGGGTAATGAATGGCGCTAAGAAAACGGGCGTAACCATTGATACTGCTCGTATTAATGCCTATTATAATGATCCGAATAAAACACCATTTTTGAACAAACCTTTCAAGCCGGCAGGCGTTAAACGTCTTCGTTTTGGACCTGTATTTTTGCCACCTGCAGGAAGTGCAAATACTGAAATGGAGTATCTATTGAAATACAAAGTAGATTTTGACGACAACGTGGAAGTTAGCCAAATTGATGGTTTCATGAATTCTGAATCGCATCACTTATTGTTGTTTAAATATCAAGATTCTGCTTCGGCAGCATCTATGCCTGAAGGATTACGTATTGTAAGTTTAACCGGAGGTACCACTTCATTTGACGGCAATAAAGATTTAACCGGAGCTTGGCAAGATGATGCTGAAATTCATTTACCTGCAGGAACTGCTATTTTCTGGGATAAAAACACGGTATTAGATTTTAACTACCACTTGAAAAACTATAATAACCCCGGAGTTTTGCCGTGTGATTTCTATTTGAACATTGCCTACAAACCTCGTCCGATAAATACCTCAACGATCGAAATGAAATCAGCATTGATTAATAATGCTACTTTATTCCTTTTGCCGGGGCAACAAACCAAATATTACAACGACAATTCCAACGGTAAAAATGAAACACGACATATTTGGATGATGTCTTCACATACCCATAAATTCGGAACGTACTTCGACATTCACAAAAAAGATAACGCAAAACCGAATCAGCTAGGAGACACCCTATACAAAGGCAACTTTGATTATGCTACAAACTTCGACAAAGGGTTCTATGATTGGGAACATCCTTCAATAAAATATTTTGTTCCACAAGTGCCAGTGAATATGAAAACGGAAGGTATTCGAATTGTTACTAAATGGAATGTAACACAAGCTGCTCCTGTAACTTTTGGATTTACAACAGCTGATGAAATGCAGTTATTCTACTACATGTACACCAATGAATTAGCGAATCCTACAGGTCTTTCTACCATTAAAGATGAGCAGAGCATTGATTTATTGGTTTATCCAAATCCAACATCTAGTAAAGCGACCATTGCTATAAATGCCGTTGAAGTAGATGAGTTGACAATTACATTGACCGACATCCAAGGAAAAGTGATTACGACTCTTCATCCAACAGTTACTAAAGGATTAAATGAAGTAGAGTTGAATACATCAACATTGAACTTAAATGCAGGTTTGTATTTAGTAAAAGCAACAGGTCATCATTTCAATAAAGAATCGAAATTGATTATTGAATAATCAAAAATTACACATTTTAAAAAGGAGTTGGTGATTGCATCAGCTCCTTTTTTTTATGGTTTTAAAGCCTTCTTATACACTTCCAAACAACGATTCCGTGCAAATGCATGCTCCACAATAGGCAAAACATAATCGGGTGTTCCATATTCTGGCACCCATTTTTTTACATAGATGAAATCTTTATCAAATCGTTCCAACTGACTAGCAGGGTTAAACACTCTGAAATAAGGCGCAGCATCGGTGCCACAGCCTGCTGCCCATTGCCATCCGCCATTGTTAGCGGCTAAATCAAAATCGAGCAAATGCTCAGCAAAATAAGCTTCGCCCCAACGCCAATCGATGAGTAAGTGTTTGGTAAGAAAACTGGCCACTACCATTCGCACCCGATTATGCATAAAACCTGTTGCGTTTAGTTCGCGCATACCGGCATCCACCAGCGGATAACCTGTTTTCCCTTGGCACCATGCCGCAAAATGCTGTTCATTGTTTTCCCATTGAATACCATCGTATTCCTTTCGAAAGGCACCTTTCACCACATGCGGAAAATGCCATAGAATCTGTTGATAGAAATCGCGCCAAATTAACTCGTTGACGAATGTTTGATTTTTTGAAAGCGCGTAACGCAATAATGTTCGAATACTTAATGTGCCGAAACGCAAGTGCAATCCTAAATGACTTGTCCCTTCAATGGCAGGAAAATCGCGTTGTTCCGTGTATTTAGAAACTACTGAAGAGGATATCATACGCTTAGGAAATTCAAAATTAGTAGCACTAAAACCCATTGCTTCAAGCGTAGGAATAGCGAAACTTTCATGCTTTAAGAAATGGAAAGAATATTTCAATGTTGGATAGGAACGAGCATAAAAATCGTTGAGTTTAGCACGCCATTTTATGCTGTAAGGCGTGAACACAGTGTAGGGCAAACCATCGTCTTTTGTCACTTCACTTTTTTCAAAAACAACATGATCTTTATATGTATAGAAAGGAATGGATTGCTCAGCTAAAAGATCTTGAACCGCTTTATCTCTTTGAATGGCGTAGGGTTCAAAATCGTGATTGGTGTATACAGCATCAACAGTGAATTCTGAAAGGACTTTCTTCCAAATCTCAAGTGGTTTACCATAATAGCACAACAGCCCTGAACGGTATTCTGTTTTAAGAGTAATAGCCAGTTGCGTAATTTCTTGATGAATGAACTGAACTCTGCGATCGGATTTATTCTCGAGTTGCTCTAAAATGGTAGTATCAAAAATAAATAAGGGTAAAACGTTGGTATGCTTTTTAAGTGCGTGATAGAGGGCAGCATTATCGTCTAATCGTAAATCTCTTCGGAGCCAGCAAATGGTAACATTCTTCTTCATCTTTAGCAAACACTTTTTCAGGAGAAAGGTTTCCCAATGTTAGCGGAAAGTAACTCGAGATGTTGCTGATGAATTGAGTTTACAGGTTCTATTGCGTAATTCACACCGTTAATGGATCTAATCGCACGTATACCTTGAATAGTATTACTCAAGAATACACTATCAGCCGTTGCTAATTGTTCTACTGTAATTTGCGTTTCTTCCATCTTGAAATGGTTCAACAAAACTGTTCTTAAAACACCTTCTACACAACCTTCTGTAACTGATGGCGTGAATATCTTCTCGTCTTTAATCACAAATAAATTGGAACTAGTGGCCTCACACACTCGGCCTGCAGCATTGAGTAATACAACATCATCGAAACTGTTTTCTTTGGCAAAATTAGAAGCTAATACATAGAGCAATGCATTGGAAGACTTCAGTGCCGACAAAGCATTCATAGGCTTAGCAATAGTTTCATAAACACCCACATTAGCGAGTTGCTGACCCTCCGAATCAAAAGAGTGGGCTTGTGATGTCATAAACACACCGGCATAATTACTTGTTGGTAAATAGGTGCCACTACCATTGCGATATAGAACAATACGAACACGTTGGTATGGAGCAGTATGCTTTTCACACAATTGAATAATCGTGCTTTGAAAAACATCAAATGAAAAATCGGCTGGAAGTATCAAACCTAATAGCAGTGCTGATTTTGTAAGCCGTGTATAATGCAGATCTGCCCATGCAGGAAGATTATTAACGGCCAAAACGGTCTCAAAACATCCATCACCATAACGTGTAATCCGATGATTCAGATTAAATGCCGGTGTGGTATCATCTACCCAAAAACCATTATGCCAAGCCGTTGCCATTAGTTGATTTTATAAATATAATAACGTGCATTCGAATCTAAAAGCGTGAGCAAGGGATTCGTCAAATGCTCATCAATAAGAATATGCGAAACGCCTTCTCGTTTCCATTGTAGGCAGAATTCGCTATTCGCTCTCTCCCGATAAACTCGATCGGCTGTCCAGTGCTTTTCAAATCCAATATGCGGATCGGTAGTATCTACACCATACACGTCACCAATTCTTCTGTACCACTCTCCTACAAACTGTTTGTTTCGAACATTTGCTTTAAACTCAATGAAAGCGTTTCGTTCCGACCAAAATTTAAATTCATTAGCGGCAAATGGCACTACAAAAATAGCATCGATTGCAGTACACTGTTTGGCTCTCCGCGCAATGTCAATCTCCGGTTGTTCAAATGATTTTGTCCCGAATTGATAGTTAGCTTTGAAAGGCGAGACATTGGCGTAAATACTTCCAAACGAAAACCCAACGACTACTAAAGCGCAAACTGCAATTATACTTGGCTTTATAGCATTAAAGGTTGGCAAGAAGTTAAACAACAAACCCACTGTGCTAAGGATACCAAACACCTTCATCCATTGCGTAACTTTATAGAATTGGAAGTTAGCTATGGGAATAAAATGCATATAATCGGTTGCAAAAATATATACCAAAACACCAAGGAAACCGAACAAGAAGAAATAAAACAATGCACTTCGTTGTAAATAAAAATAGACCAATCCTGTACATGTTGTTCCTACAAATAATAACTTATTAAACAAGGGAAACGTACTGAAAATGAAGTGGTGGGGATGGCGGAACTCAAATAAGATAGTGAATAAAGTACTATCTGTAAGTGTAGATGGAACGCTAGATTTACCCAGTAAAATCAATACTAAATAAATGCCTGCTGTTGAAAAATACAAAACGTGAAGCGATAAAAACTTTGCTATTGACATCTGTTTGTGAACTAAGGTTTCAATCATTAATATAGTAGAAAAAAGCAGCATCACATCCAATGCTTCTAAGACATGAATGAAAGTAGCTACAATCATTAATGTCAAAAAACGCCAATATCTTTTTTGCAGAAAAGCGACCACCGCCCATACAATGATAGCACAGGCAACATCAGTTGCTTGTACAGAAGGAGTGTATAAATCAACGTTACCAAGTGCCTTATCGTTCAATAGTAGAACAGAAATAATGATACCCAACCAAGCCGGAAAAGCGGACATGTAAAATGAAGCGACCTTTTTCAAACCTAACAACAAAGTAACTGTTGTCAGCAGATGCAAACAGAACATAGTGCGTTCTAAATGCGCTACAAAAGGCAATAGCAAATTCGCGAAAACGGTTCTTTCGTTGGGAATGGTAGCATGCAAAGATTGAATAAAAAAATCGTGCGGATATAATGTAGGGTCCGCTAAAAACTTAGTGTAAGGCAACAATTCAACATGATCACCAGTGCCAAAGCAATAACCGAAACGGAGTATCAATAAAGCCCAAATCGCCACTGCAATAAAAAAATCGCCATACTGAAGTGGTTGAACTTCGGAAGTATTCATGTAGATTAATTAAACTAAAATACCATCTCCTTCACGCCTTCTTCTACTACCAATTTACCGGCAGTTTTGGCTTTTACTTCTTCAACAGTTACACCCGGAGCAAGTTCTTTTAAGTGAAATGCGCCATCTATGATTTCAAAATAACCTAAATCGGTAACCACTTTAGTGATGCAGTTCTTACCGGTAAGAGGCAACTCGCATTGGGGCAACAACTTCGATTCGCCTTCTTTATTGGTATGCATCATCGCCACAATAATGTTATCGGTAGAGGCCACAAGATCCATAGCACCGCCCATGCCTTTCACCATTTTACCGGGAATCTTCCAATTGGCGATATCCCCATTTTCCGATACTTCCATAGCGCCAAGAATCGTCAAATCCACATGCCCTCCGCGAATCATTGCAAAACTATCGGAAGAAGAAAAAATTGAAGAGCCCGGCAACGTAGTTATGGTTTGCTTTCCGGCATTAATCATATCGGGGTCTACTTCGTTCTCGTAGGGGAATGGTCCCATACCCAGTAAACCGTTTTCAGATTGCAATACCACATTCACACCTTCCGGAATATAATTCGCTACCAACGTTGGAATGCCAATGCCCAAATTCACATAATACCCGTCTTTCAACTCTCTGGCAATTCGTTTCGCAATTTGAAATTTATCTAAGCCCATTGACTTTATGATTTAAGATGTTTTGATTTAAGATGTATAGGATTAGAACGTCAGCAAACTTTGGCGCTGTTGGTCAAGGTATATAACTTGAGTACGAACTAAATGAATAAGCATTTTTGAGCCTGCATCCAAAGTGGCTGCATCAGGTAAATGGTAGCGGGCAAATACATCTGTCAAAAAAGCTTCGGTCTTGTCTAAGAAATGAAGTACAGCATCTGCCAACTTCCCTAATTTCAGATGTTCTAACAATATTGACAATTCGCTAAAGAATAGCGTTACTTGTTTAGTCAACTGTTCAGCAAACTCCCAAAGGTTATTTTCGAAAAAAGTGGATATGAGATTAAGCAGTTCAGATTGCAATTTTTGCAGATTTGTACTTAAGTCAATTAATATCTTTTGCATTTCAATTTTATTTAGCGCTTCTAAAAAAACTATATCAAGTTAATCCTATTATTTTCGAACTGTTCGTTGTTCGATACGTTTCTCATAATTGTTTCCTTGGAAAATACGTTGCACAAAAATTCCGGGAGTATGAATTTGATTGGGATCTAATTCACCGGGCTCAACCAATTCCTCCACTTCAGCAATGGTAATTTTTCCTGCAGTAGCCATCATTGGATTGAAGTTGCGTGCCGTTCCACGATAAATCAAATTACCCATCGTATCACCTTTCCAAGCTTTAACAATGGCAAAATCTGCTTTCAACCATTTCTCCATCACATACATCTTACCTTCTACCTCAATGGTATCTTTCCCTTCCGCCACTTCAGTTCCAAAACCTGTTGGAGTGGCAAACAAAGGAATACCCGCACCACCGGCCCGAACACGCTCCGCTAAAGTACCTTGCGGAATCAATTCTACTTCAAGTTCACCACTCAATAATTGTCGCTCAAACTCAGCATTTTCTCCAACATAAGACGAAATCATTTTCTTCACTTGACGTGTTTTTAACATCAAACCAATACCGAATTCATCAACACCTGCATTGTTGGAAATACATGTTAAACCTGTTACACCTTTCTTAATCAATGCAGTAATACAGTTTTCAGGAATACCACAAAGGCCAAAGCCCCCTAACATCAACACAGCATTATCGGGAATATCTTTAACGGCTTCATCTGCTCCGCTCACTACTTTATTTATTGCCATTGGATATGTCTTTTTTGTAAAAATAGAAAATGCTTTTTATCGAGCAAGTTGTGCTTGTTTCTTGCTTAATTCGGTGATAATATCGGCATACATCTCGTTCAAAACTTCGGGCTGACGAACATAATAAACGTAGACAGAATCAAACTGCCGTTTAGTAAGTTTATAATTCGTTAATATTTGAGCCAATCCTTGGTCGGCAATATTTTTTTCTAAAGCAGCATTACCGTTGGCTTTTTCAGCTGCAATGGCATCGGAAATATGAATTTCCATAAGTATTTGTTCCATTTTCTCTTTTTCAATAAATACCTTTGGCTTGGTTGGCTTATCGTTTTCGCAAGAAGAAAAGACAAAAAGCAATAAAAAGATTATTTGGTTTCTGATTGACATACTATTATGAATGAACGAATGTATTTAGAAATATTGAACGAAGCGAATAGTTTCGGAGCAAAAGTTATTGCAGTGTCAAAAACTAAACCTGTTGAGGCTATTCAAGCTTTTTACGATAAAGGGCAACGTTTGTTTGGCGAAAATAAAGTTCAGGAATTGTGCGATAAAGCGGCTATTCTCCCCAAAGACATTGAATGGCATTTAATCGGTCATTTGCAGAGCAATAAGGTGAAATATATTGCGCCTTTTGTTTCCCTCATTCATGCGGTTGACTCGGAAAAACTATTGGAAGAAATTAATAAACAAGCGATTAAGAACAAAAGAGTGATTCCTTGTTTATTACAAATACATATTGCGAAAGAAGAAACAAAATTCGGGTTTTCGGAAGAGGAAGTTTTGGACATGCTGAGCACAATTTCGTTTCAATCGTTCAGCAATATCGAAATACATGGATTAATGGGAATGGCCACCAACACCGATAATGAAGATCAAGTTGAGCAAGAATTTGAAACCTTGCACAAACTCTTTCTAAGTATAAAAAACAACTTCTTCTCTAATAGTCCTTATTTCAAAGAGTTATCCATGGGCATGTCGTCCGATTACAAATTGGCTCTAAAACATGGCGCTACAATGATTCGTGTGGGGTCGATTTTGTTTGGAGAACGATAGACATCTATGGTTTAATCGATATCAATTTTCCAAATCTTTGTTCTTGATTTACGAATACCGATTCATTATAAGTATCAGTTCTGCATTCCCCTTTAAGTTGATATTTACCTCGGCTAAACGTATCCCGATGTCCGGTTTGATTCAACTCAATAATGACCTTTATAGAATCGTTATCATCAAAATGTTCTAATGATAAATAACAACCTTTAAGCGAATTAAAACCTGAAAACGGATTATTGAGAGAGGTATCGCTTTGAAAAGATCCAACTAGGTAGTATTGATTATATGTTGTATCCGATACAAAGCCTGAATAATCAATAAATACATTTGCATAAATGAATCGTTCTCCAAAACAACAACCCATAAGGATGTAAAAGAGGAAAGTACATATAGTAATTAGCCTAAACCAAATAGGGTATTTCATTTGCATGGCATGGGCAGATAAGATTAATACTCTTTCCCTTCTGCTGCTCTTTGCTCTAATGAAGCCGGAACCGCAAAACGCTCACCGTATTTAGCGTGCAACTCTTTCGCACGAGCAACAAACTTAGCTACACCATAATCGTTGATATACTGTAATGTTCCACCTTTAAATGGTGCAAAGCCCCATCCGAAAATAGAACCTATGTTGGCATCTGGTACCGACATTAATACATTCTCATCGAAGCAACGAACAGTTTCTATACACTGAATGAACAACATACGTTCAATCATTTCTTGCTCCGTTAAATCGATAGTATTAGGGAACTGTTCTGCTAAGCCCGGCCACAAGAATTTCTTCGCACCACTTTCTTTCGGATACTCGTAAAACCCTGCTCCTTTTGCTTTTCCTTCACGACCCATCTCCAACATTTTATCAACTACACGATAGGCGGCATGTTGTGGAATCGCTTTGCCTTCAGCCGCTAAATCCAAATTCGTTTGTGTGCGAATATGCGCGAATAACGACAATGAAACTTCATCGGTTAACGCCAACGGCCCAACTGGCATTCCGGCTTTCAAACCTGCTGCCTCTATGGCACGTGGATGATTCCCTTCTTCCAACAATGCAATACCTTCTAACACATAGGTAGCGAATACTCTTGATGTGTAGAAACCTCTTGAATCGTTCACTACAATTGGCGTCTTCTTAATTTGTTTCACAAAATCAAAGGCTCTTGCCAATGTTTCATCTGAAGTTTCTTTGCCGATAATGATTTCTACTAAAGGCATTTTATCGGCCGGAGAGAAAAAGTGCAATCCAACAAATTGCTTTGGACGAGAAGATTTTTCGGCTAAGCCTGTAATCGGCAATGTTGAAGTATTTGACGCAAACACACCCGTTGCATCCATCACCGCTTCTGCTTCGGCAGTTACCTTTGCTTTCAATTCACGATTCTCAAATACAGCTTCAATAATCAAATCGCATCCAGCTAAATCATTCGCATCAGCCGTTGCTTTAATGCGATTTAAAATTTCATCGGCCTTTTCTTTGGTTGATTTTCCTTTACTTACGCGCTTCTTCAACAAGTTTTCAGAATAGGCTTTCCCTTTATCGGCTCCTTCTTGCGAAACGTCTTTCAACACTACCTCTAAGCCACTCATCGCACAAGCATAAGCGATACCACTTCCCATCATTCCGGCACCTATTACACCTACTTTTTTGAAAGAATACTTCTGCTCAATTTTCGGACGAGATCCTCCGGCATTCAAACCATTCAATTGTTTCCAAAACACATTAATCATATTCTTCGCCACATTTCCTGTTGCCAGTTTTGCGAAATAACGCGACTCAATGCGTGTTGCTGTTTCAAAATCAACCACAGCGCCTTCAATAGCCACAGCCATAATAGCTAATGGCGCAGGATAGTTATTGTAGGTTTTCTTCGCTAACATGGCTGGAGCAATCGGCAACATTTGCGCCACTTTCGGAGTGAGTGGTGTTCCACCCGGCATTTTATATCCATCTTGATCCCAAGGCTGTTTTGCTGTTTTATTCTCGAGGATGTACGCTTTGGCTTTGGCTAATAAATCGTCTTTATCTGTTGCCAATTCATGAATTAATCCATTGCTCAATGCTTCTTTAGGCGATACCTTTTTACCTTCCGTTAAGAATGGTAGTGATGGCTGTAAGCCAATCAGACGAACCATTCTCACCACTCCTCCCCCTCCGGGCAATAAGCCCAATGTTACTTCCGGCAAACCAATTTGTGTTTTCGGATTATCGATGGCAATTCTGCGATGTGCTGCCAAACATAATTCAAAACCACCGCCCAATGCTGTGCCGTTCATGGCTGCCACCACCGGTTTCCCTTGTGTTTCTAGATATCGAAAGCCTGCTTTCAATTCTTGTCCGCGATCAAAAAACGATTGTGCATCGCTTTCTGCAAACAGCTCATCAATATCGGCTCCGGCCATAAATGTATCTTTGGCGGAAGTGATAATGATACCGCGAATGTCAGTATCGGCCTGCAATTGCGCTAATACTTCGCGAAATTTTTCTCCAAAGGCGATGTTAATCAGATTGGCGCTTCGGTTTGGATTATCGAGCGTTAACGTTACTATATTGTCACTATCTTTTGAATAATTTATCATGATGAATTTCTTTTATGGTTTCAAAAATGCTGCTTGTTATACTCGTTCAATGATGGTAGCAACGCCCATTCCACCGCCTACACAAAGGGTAATCAATCCGGTAGTTTTGTTCGTACGCTCTAATTCGTCTAATACGGTTCCAACCAACATCGCTCCTGTTGCGCCTAATGGATGCCCCATGGCAATAGCGCCACCATTCACATTCAGCTTATCGTCATCAATATTTAATTCGCGTTGAAATTTCAACACGGCAGATGCAAAAGCTTCGTTCATCTCGTAGATATCAATATCCTTTGGCGACATTCCTGCTAACTTCAACGCCTTTTCAGCAGAGAATGAAGGACCGGTAAGCATAATCGTTGAATCGGCCGAAGTAACAGCTGCTGAAACAATTCTCGCACGTGGTTTCAAACCCAATTGAGCTCCCATTTCTTTCGAACCAATCAGCGTTAAAGCCGCACCATCCACAATGCCGGAAGAATTACCGGGTGTATGTACGTGATTGATTTTCTCCACTTTCGTATATTTCAATTGCGCAACTGCATCGAATGCCATTTCGCCCATCATTTCAAACGATGGACTCAACTTAGCTAAACTCGCCATATTCGCATCTTCACGAATGGTTTCATCATTATCTAAAATCAGTAAGCCATTCATATCGCGCACCGGAATAATCGACTTGTTGAAATAACCATTTTTGCGAGCATGTGCGGCTAAACGATGGGAACGCAATGCATACTCATCTACAATTTCGCGCGTGAAGCCTTCAATGGTTGCAATCAAATCGGCACTTACGCCTTGAGGAATAAAACCCAATTGATTATTCACCATCGGATCCATGTACCATGCTCCACCATCGCTCCCCATTGGGTTTCGGCTCATCGACTCTACTCCTCCTGCCACAATCATTTCTTCCCACCCGGAACGAATTTTCATTGCAGCTAGATTCACCGCTTCTAATCCCGATGAACAAAAACGATTGATTTGCATGCCCGAAACCACTTGATCCCAACCGGCATACATGTGTGCGAACTTAGCAATATCACCCCCTTGCTCGCCAATGGGAGTAACGCAACCAATCACCACATCATCTACTTTTGTGGTATCAAAATAACCATTCCGCTCGCTGATTGCACGAAACAATTGCGCCAATAAATCAATGGGCCGAACCTCATTCAACGTTCCGCTTTTCTTTCCTCTTCCGCGCGGTGTCCGCACAGCATCATAGATATACGCTTCTCTCATGTTGTTTTATTTTTTGAAACCAAGCATTTCGCATGGCGTTTACAATAGTATTGAATTTTCTAAAATAAGCATTGAATTTATAAAAACGGATGAACTGTTTATATTCGGTTACTTTTTAAGTGAAATCATGGAAAAAACCGAACACCGTAAGATTGCCGTAGATTGTTTTAACAATACCTGGAACGTCTTAGATAAACTTGAAAAGACAACCGATGACCAAGCAGAAGCCATATTATTGGCGCATACCTCGCTTTGGCATTGGCTGCAATGTGGCGAAGCTATAAATGCACAGCGGGGCGAATGGATGATTGCCCGTGTTTATGCAGTTTTCGAGATGGGCGAAATGGCGCTTTACCATGCTAAACGCTGCTTGGAACTCACACAAAAGCACGATTTTAAAGATTTTGACCTCTCGTTTGGCTACGAATCTATGGCCAGAGCTTTAGCTGTCCTGAAACGCAACGAAGAAGCGCTACATTACTATAATCTAGCCAAAACTTCGGCTGAGGGTATCGCCAAACAAGAAGATAAAGATTACTTCTTGAGTGATTTGGAAACAACTAAGAAGCTTCTAGCTTCTAGCCACTAGAAGCTAGAGGCTTCCACATGATTTATTCCGGGCTGAAACTCTCTACTCAAAAGGGATTTCAAGAATTCGTAATCGGCTTTATTTTCCAAGAAATTAAGATGCGTTACATCTACCAATACAACTTTAAGTTGACTTTGGTATTTGAAATAATCGAGATAAGCTTGTTGAATATTTTCTAGATAACTAGCTGGGATGGATTGTTCGTAATCCCGTCCGCGATGCTTGATGTTGCTCAACAATTTCTCTACCGGAGCATATAAGTATATAATTAGATCCGGTTTGGGTAAAGAGGGATTGATGATATCGAACAACATCCGATATAACTTGGCTTCATCGGATTTCAAGTTTTGATTGGCGAAAATCAACGACTTCTGAAAAAGAAAATCAGAAACCGTAAACGTTTGAAACAAACTTCCTTCGCTCAACAGTTTTTTCAAATGCTGAAAACGTTCAGCCATAAAATATAACTCCACCGGAAAGGCATGTCGCTCTGGGTCTTGATAGAAACCGGGGAGAAATGGATTGTCTTCAAATTGCTCCAGAATCAATTGCGCATTGAATTCCTGGGCCAACATTTTCGACAATGTGGTCTTCCCGGCTCCTATGCAACCCTCAATCGTGATGAAATGGTATGACAAGACGTAATTTTCGGCTAAAATAAACGTCTTTGCAAATTATCACAGATTAAATTGAACACATTTGTAGATAGTTTTCAACTTGTACAATCCATTTAGGATGAACGATACGCAACAGGGTGATATAACTTGCTGTGGGGGCCGAGAAACAATCGTGCATAAATACGCAATACAGCTATTTCAAGTAATAGAAAACCCAAAGCAGTAAAAATAATAAGTAGGTATTCGTGCTTATGAATGTGACTAAACATCAAATCAATCCCAATAAAAGAAGGCGTAAACGGTAAACTCACAAAACCTAAACAGGACATAAGAAAAACAAAACTTAATATTGGATACTCGTATACATTTCCATAGAAAGATTGCAAATCAATTTTCCTTTCTTTTGCTTTCAACTTGAACAAACAAACTAATCCAATTACTGCCGAAATCAATAATCCACTGATGTACAATAAGATCTCTTGATACTCGTATTTATCGTTGAGTAAGGCAATTGATAATACGTTAAAAAACTGACTAAAAATAATTAAAGCCCAAGCTCTAATAGCATTATCGCGCTCAACAAATGATCGCAGTACAAGTATCAATCCAATAAAGCCAAACAACAAATGAATATCTTCGTCAAGTTGCTGTGGAATTTGTTCTTCGAACGAGAAGGCAACTAAGCCGGTTATATAAACGATTACAAGAATAACAATTGCCCATTTAGAGGAAACAAAATTCAACTTTCTTCCCATCCATTTCACCGGTCGCCATAGCAACAACATAAAAAGTCTATCCATTTCCCATTCTTTCAAACTAAGCATGTAAATGGTTGAATTCCACTTTAAAGAAAATCCAGTTTGTGCTATCTTTTCCTTAGGCTGAAAATTAAAAAACTGATCGTGTATCATATACCCCAAAACAGATGGCGATACGAGTAATTGATAAGTCCTCAACAAGGCATTTCCAACCAAATGCATCAATACTAAAGTATGCCATCCCATGGCAACTTCAACAAACATTATCCCGATTTGCGCAATGGAGCTATATGCAATTTGTGTTTTTACAGAAGCTTGAACATTAGCAATTGAAGATGCAATTAGGGCTGTTATAACACCAATAGCAATAATGAGAAGTTTTGCTACGCCAATAGTTTCCCAATAAGGATAAGTTCTGAGCAGTAAAAAAACACCTAAATGCACTGAAAGTGAACCATAAAAAACTGCACTCGATGTTGTTGGGCCTTCCATTGCTCTTGGCAACCACGATGAAAAGGGAATTTGAGCAGATTTAATGGCTGCTGCAATCACCAACATGAGTATGATAAACAGCACAAAATAATAGTGTTCTTGAATATGCGCTACGACTAAGTCTACATGATTCAATTTTATAAACGTTATATTCTCGTGCCATAGATGATGACTCATCCATAACGCTAAAATTAAACATACATCCCCAACCCTATACAGCGATATAGTTTTAAGGGCATTCTTTACCGGTAAATAACGATCTCTGTAAAAGGCAATCAGTAAGAAAGATGTGATCCCTAAAAATTCCCAACCAATAAACAAAGTTTCAAAATTCCCTGAAAACACAACGACATTATAACCGAAATAGAACAACAAAAGGGTATTAAAAAAACGTTTATAACCTTCGTCTCTGTGTAAATAAAAAGAACTAAAAATGGCCACTAAGAATGTAATAAATGCGCCTAAAACACTAAATACCGCTGTAAAATGATCAAAATAAAAATCGAGATAAATTTCAATAGTATCCTCTTTATAAAACACAATATGTTTCAAGTCGAGTACTTCAGCATCAGTGGCTACCCATAAACCGCTGAAAACAATAACCAGCAATAAATGCAAACCAAGTGCACCGAATGTAACCGTTGATATCCATCTTTCTTTTTGTCCGCTAAACAACAGACTTAAAAAAAAACCGAGTAAAGGTAAAAACACTAAAAACTGCAATACTACAAGCATGATTTAATCGTATAAATGAACAGGTAAATTTTCCTGCGTGGCATGAACAATATGATTGGTTTCCATTTCTTTCGCGCCCTCTAATAAGGTATGAACATCTTTATAGAAGTGAATATCCTTTGCAAGAGTTTCGTAATGCACAAAGTTCCCTTTTCTGAAATAAAATAATTCACCGCTTTCAGGATGAATTGCAACAAGATGAACCCATTCATTAATAAACCACTCATACATTGAAGTATCGCTCTTTATAACTTGAAGAACTATTTCAGGAAAATGCTCCACAATAATCATTAAACGCAGTGGGTCGTGGACTTCAATCATTTGCCAAGGCAAACCCGCACGTAAGTCGCCATCACTACTGTTGGCTACACCAATAAGCCCCATTACATTATGCGGAAGTTTTGTGCCCGCACCTAGCTTTTGATTATCTACTCGTGAGAAATAATATTCTAAATTTATCCCTCCACATACAGGCCCAAGTGGGCGCATAATTCCGGTCAGAAATTTTCCTTCCGGATCTGTTTCATAATCGTAAGAATTAAGAAATGCCCTGCGGTCTAAGAACAATCCCTTAGTAAGCGTTCTTTTGCCTACAACACATAAAGTGTTCGTACCATGACCTAACTCCGGACGAGGTTCAAACAAAGAAACCGACCGATCTTTAATCGCCTTCCTAATTTTTTTGATGTCTTGTTTGGTATCAATAGATGCAAATCGCCTTGAACGCTCCTTAGCATTTAAATCCAATGCATGTTCGAAAGCGGTAACATTTTGTATATGCAATAGCCTGTTCTCATCATTTAAAATAGCTACATCATAATACTCCATTTCATCGGCAGCGGTATCATGAAGCGCACCTACAAATTGAGTTGATTCCGGAATAAAAATGCCTAATGCTTGTAATTGAAGTCTAACTTTAGGATGATTAGCCATGGCGGCAAAAACTCTTCCGTTCACGGATCCGGGTCGACCACTACAAGCCCCACAGTCATGTGCTCCATGATGCGGATTATTCGCACTGCTGCTTCCATGTGCAACAACATATACTATAGGTGCAAACTGCTTGGTTAATGCAATACCATTCAACAAAGCGGCTACACGAGATGTCATTTCATCAACAGTAAATCCAACTTGTAACCCGTTCTCTTTGTCTTCGAGTGAAGTGTTCTCAATAGTCAGTTTCCCTTGAAGATTCATATGCGCAAAAGCATTTGAAATAGCAGGGCTCATTTTAGGTTTGAAGATAGTTTGTATCAAACGAAACCCAGCCCAAAAGCCAAACGTTAATGAACTTAAAAAGCCGGTTGCTAATTGATGTGTCTTAGAAGTATATAATAAATCATGTTTCCGCGCATCAGTAACATCGTATTCTTTGATTAAATATTGAGGTGTTACAGGAGCAGGACAAAGTTTATCGTAAAACTTAGCACCAAAAGCTTGAAAATAAAATTCAACACTAAAAAATCCAGGTGTACCAAACGTTTCGCAGCTAGGCACTGTGCTTTCGATATGCCTCCTTAAACTACATTCGCGTTCATCAATACAAAACAAAGCTTGAAATGATGGCTTAGGAGTTGTTGTACTTCCAGTAGAATTCTGCATTTTCAATTGCTGAATACCGGCCAATACTTCATCATAGTAACTCCATTCAAAAGCTTCTTGCCAAATTTTTAAAATCTCGTGAAATTCTTGTTCTTCAATAGAAGCAAATAAATCAATCGGTTTCAATATTGAATCCTTTGCGATAGGCTCCCATAGTTCACCTAATACAGTATCTAGCCTATCGATTTCTAAAAGCAACTCAAAAACAATTACATCATGAAGCGAAATCTTCTTCGGACTGAGTAAGGTTTCCGGACGATCCTCTACAGTCGCAACAATTCCACTCCAACCTCTATGACTAAACTGTTGATCGAAAATATATTGTTCATAAAATGCTTCATTTCCCACAACAATTTCCAACAACTCTGCAATCGTAATACTCGACTTCTGAAGCAATTGTTTAGCCCGAGAAGAGGTGAAAAAGCTGGTAAAACTATTTTGCTCTAATGCCCTTATACTATCAAGAAAACCTAATCCGGTTGCAGGAAAAGAAGTATGCGCTATTCCTTGATCAAGATAACCCACTAGTATTCGAAACAATAGCGGTTGTACACTGTTATCGACATCAATCTTATACTTGCGTTTCCATTCCTGTCTAAGCAACCCTATTCTGGGCACGTTTACTTCATCGTATTGTTTATGCAAACAATTTGATTTCCATGCTTCAATTGCCTCAACACCTTTTCGATTTGCAATAACTCGACTCAGAACATCATCATCAATTCTTCCAATGTGATACAAACTTCTGAAATCCTGTAATGGCAGAGTAGCTTGATATCCAAAAATAGTGGAAGCCTTAAAAATTGCATCGAAAAATTTCATCTCCTGAAACGCATGTAGCGAGTTATGATGGATGAAATCTTTAAGCGGAGTTTGCGAAGGCAAATAATGCTTTAGTTCGTGCAGCAAATGCATTTCATCAAATGACGATATGTTTTCCATTCAACTATGATCTGTCTTTTTTGAAATATCGAAGCGATAAATCGGGTCGATGTCTTCTCCTTCATCATGAATCACAGCTAAATCTTTCACTAAGCCATTATTTAATCCATATACCCAACCATGCAAAAACAAAGGTCGCTCAGACCATGCCTTTTGCACAATGGTAGTTTTAGCTAGATTTCGCACTTGCTCGATTACATTAAGCTCAGTAAGGCGATTCGCACGATCCGTTCGATCTTCAATAGCAGCTAACTCTTTTTCGTGCTTGTGATAAACATCTTTTATGTTGCGCAACCAATTGTCAACAAAACCGTGAAACGAATTCGACATGGCTGCATTCACTCCACCACAACCATAGTGCCCGCATACAATGATATGTTTAACATTTAAAAAATTCACCGCATATTCTAATACACTTAACAGATTCGAATCGGTATGCACCACCAAGTTGGCGATATTCCGATGTACAAAAATTTCACCACTTTGTGTGTGCGTGATCTCATTGGCAGGTACACGACTATCACTACAACCAATCCAAAGATAGGTAGGGGTTTGTCCTTCAGCTAATTTTTTAAAATAATCGGGGTCTTGAAACAACTTAGTTTCAGCAAACAATTTATTTCCTCTTATAAGTTTTTGATATGATTCTTCCATTTTTCTAATTCATTTTAGTGTCCTGATGAGACGTTATAACTATTATCTATTTTATATACTTCTTTAAAATTTTCTGTTGTGCAAACAATTTGCTTCAGTGGAGCTTTAATATCTCTAAACTCTTTTATCAATTCTAACACATCAAAATCGATGTAATGGGTATCAGAAGCGTCAATCACCACTTTTGCATTGGCCGGTATATGATCTAATGTTTCACGAATACTCGCTTTATTTAAGAATGAAACTTCCTCGGCCAAATGAATTCGGATTATATCTCCATCCGTATGGTTTTCGCGATGAAAAAAATACGAGTTCTTTAAATTCCCATGAAGAATGGCAATAAATGCAGTGATGAGACCGGCTACAACTCCAATTAACAAGCCTTCGCCTTTGAGGTGATGAACAATGCCGAATAAGTCAATTGCAAGTATTACTGATACTGTTACGAAAAATGGGATATACTGATATTTTCCATTACCAATCATCTGTTTAAACACATCCAGCTTACAAAGTTTATACCCCGTAAGTAGAAGTATTGCCGCTAGTGCTGATAAAGGAATTCGATTCAACAAACTTGGAATCGCAATTACACAAACCAATAATAGTAGTCCGTGAAAAATAGCCGATAGCTTTGTTTTAGCACCAGCATTAATATTGGCACTACTCCGAACAATTACACTTGTAATTGGCAATCCTCCTATTAAACCTGAAATAGCATTACCAATACCTTGTGCAAGTAACTCGCGATTTGTATTCGTTACATTTCTTTCGGGGTCAATATTATCAACAGCTTCAATGCTTAAAAGCGTCTCCAGTGTAGCAATAACGGCAATCATTATCCCCGTTACAATAACCTGACTATTCAAAAAACCTGAAAAATCAGGGAAAGTGAAAAAACTCAAAAACTCGCTTGCGCTTCCGGCTGCCTTTAGCGTAACCAAATGATCTTGTTCAATTGCGAAAGAACTTTGGATAGCTTTCAAACCCTCGCTAATAAGAATAGCTACAATTACAGCTACTAAAGCACCCGGAACAAATTTAAATTTTTGTTTAAAAAAAGGTCGCTCCCAAAGTAACATGATCACTATTGAAACAACACAAATCATAAAAACACCCATATCAACATGTTGAAGTGGTGAAAAGATTTCGTGTATATCGCCATAAGGGAGTAGCTCAGAAAGATGCCCCTTTTCATCTTTGTCGTAACCCAAAGCATGTGGAATTTGCTTAGCGATAATCAAAATGCCAATACTGGTAAGCATTCCTTTTATTACACTAGAAGGGAAATAATTAGCTAACCCTCCTAATCGAGCGAAACTCATCCCAATTTGAATAATCCCGGCCAATAAAACAGCACAAAGGAATAGTCGAAAATCCCCAATATTAGTAATGGCGGACAAAACAAGAGCTGCTAAACCGGCAGCAGGTCCACTAACACTTAACTTGGAACTACTTAAAATTCCAATCACTACACCGCCAATAATTCCGGATATAATTCCACTAAAAAATGGAGCTCCAGAAGCTAATGATATTCCTAAACACAACGGTAATGCAACCAAAAATACAACTATCCCGGATTTTACATCATCACCTAAATGGGAAAACAACCCCATTTTCTCAACACTTTCTTTCATATAACATTTTATGTAACTACTAAATACTCGCTATCATTTCCAAAAAAAATATTTGGGAGGAATAACTCAAGCCAAATGATTGGCAAAAGCGCCAAAATATAGGCGCAATAAGGAAGGGGAAATTAAAGTTCAGGAGGAAGCAATACATTTTGAATAAAAGGGAAATCGATTTTCCCTAATATATAAAAAGTCATTGTAATTATTTTTTCCGATTGCTCGATGCTGGTGAAATCGGTTGCGGAAAAAGATTGCGAATACATTAGTTTGTCAGACTCCTCTTCTATAACTTTAGACTTAGAATCTTCTTCACTTTCGCTTTCAACCAAATAACAAACTGAAAACAACTTGCTTTTACCTACTAAACTGAATAGTGGTTTAGTGGAAACAAGTAAAGTCAGTAATAGTATTGAGCAATATGTGAGAATACTTTTCAAAAAAGAATTTTGACGAATATAATAGTATAGTTGAAAATTAATAAATCTACACCTTATGTTAATGATTTTTATCAAAGATGTTTCCCATTAAGAGTATAAAAACTCCCCAAATGTAGATTGCACTTTCACTTCAACTCCTTTGTGCGCCTCTGTATAGCCAATAACATCAGCATGTACACCGAACGATTTGGCTATGGCGATTACTTGTTGCGCATATTGCTCTTCCACATACACCTCCATGCGTGTACCGCAGTTCAGCACTTTGAACATTTCTTTCCAATTGGTATTTGATTCGCGTTGAATCAATTCAAATAAAGGAGGAATAGGCAACAAATTATTTTTCACAATGCGAACGTCTTCTACATAGTGCATTACCTTAGTTTGTGAGCCACCTGTATTATTGATAATACCTTTGATTTGACCTCGCAACTCTTTTTGCATTTGCATGATAATTGGAGCAAATGTTCTTGTAGGTGAAAGTAAAGCCTTCCCAATATTGAGTGGCGTACCTTCTAATGTATCTGTAACACGTTTAGATCCACAATACACTATAGCCGGATTTAATGAAGGCTCATAAGTTTCAGGATAGTTTTCGGCATAATATTTCGATAGTAAATCATGTCGGGCAGAGGTTAATCCATTGCTTGAAATCCCTGAATTGTATTCTTCTTCGTAGGTTGCTTGTCCGTCTGATGCAAAGCCCACAATCATCAAACCCGGTTTAATATTTTGCGTAAGAATCAAATCTTCACGTTTCATGCGCACGGCAATAGAAGCATCTACAGTTACGGTTCGAACAGCATCGCCTAAATCGGCTGTTTCTCCACCGGTAAAATGAATATTAACGCCTAATCCGCGCATCTTCTCTACGAAAGCATTTGAGCCTTCGATGATAGCCGCAATAACTTCTCCGGGAATATTCGCTTTATTGCGATTGATGATAGAAGTAAAGAGAAAATTATCGGTAGCCCCTACACAGAGCAAATCATCCAAATTCATCACTAGTGCATCTTGTGCAATGCCTTTCCAAACGCTTACATCTCCGGTTTCCTTCCAATATAAATAGGCTAACACCGATTTCGTTCCAGAACCATCAGAGCTTTGTGCAATACAATAATCGGCATCTCCGGAAAAATAATCGGGGAAAATCTTGCAAAACGATTTCGGGAATAAACCCTTATCTAAGTGCGCTACTGCATTATGTACATCTTCTTTCGATGCTGATACTCCGCGTTGTAGGTATTTTTCCATTGTGACTTTCGCTGTTAATATTTCAAAACCATTACACCATCTTTCTGCAAACAGCCGAAGCTACTGCATTTAACGAGGCATATAAATGTCTAAATTCATCAAAATTCAATTGTTGATCGGCATCCGATTGTGCTAATTTGGGATTTGGATGCGTTTCAATCAATAATCCATCAATACCCATGGCCACACAAGCTCTAGCCAAATCAGGCACTCCATAAGCATAGCCAATAGCATGACTAGGATCCAATATTACCGGCAAATTCGTGTATTGTTTCAACCAAGCAACGCCACACAAATCGAGTGTGAAACGGGTTTTGGTTTCAAAGGTTCTTATACCGCGTTCGCACAAAATCACATTGGGATTGCCTCCACTCAAAATAAATTCTGCCGCTTGTACAAACTCTTGTAATGTAGTACCGAAGCCTCTTTTCAACAATACAGGCTTTTTCGTTTCTCCGCATTTGCGTAATATACCATGATCGTACATGGCTTTTGCGCCAATTTGAATGATATCGGCATATTCAATTACTTCGTCAATATGCGTACTGTCGCGCACTTCCGTTATGATTTGTAAGCCATACTTATCGCGCATCTTGGCCAATAACTTCAATCCGTCTAATCCTAAACCTTGAAACGTATATGGTGATGTCCTCGGCTTGTATGCCCCGGCACGCAATACTTTCACGCCTAACTCTACGCACAACTTTGCAGCTTGTTCAATCTGTTCCTCCGATTCTACGGAACAAGGTCCCGCTATCATTACGGTATTGTAAGTTGTTCCGCCAATAGCAAAATCGTTAAGCTGAATAGTGCGCACCGCTTGCTGATATTCTTTACTTGCCAATTGAATATCAGATGATGTAACAAAAGACTCTGACACCAATGTTTTAGCGATTTCAGGCACCTCTTTTACTTTTGACGAAGTCACCAAAACATATTTTTCCCCATCAAACGAGATAGTGCTTTTCGTTTCTTTTGCCAGCGTTTGCGCATGTTCTTCTGTTGTTCCTTTATGTAAGTGTAATATCATCAGTTTCAGATTTGAGATTAGCCTTTTGCCAAATTGTTCAAAGGCACTAATCCTGTGAGTTCATTATTGTTATTAATCACCGGTAAAAATAAAATTACCCTGCCAATTGCTTCAATCGTTTTCAACATTTCGCGCACGGTCGCATTTTCATTCACTGAAAAAGGTGTTGCATTCACAAAATCGGATTCAGCAATTCCATCTAAATTCGTCCAATGTTTCAACATAGTTTTGCGCACATCGGCATTCGATACAATCCCACAAAATCGGCCATTTTCATCTTCTATCAAAACGTAACCCGACTTATAATCTTCGATTTTTTGCACGGCTTCTTTAAAACTAAATGTACCAGTTTTGAGCATTGGTAAATAGGCTTTACTCACCATAAAATCTTTTACGCAAAAGGTTTCTCCGGCATACGGACGAAGTAAATTCAACATGTTGGCGCCATACTCGCTTTTATCCATCAGGTAGGAGCCGGAAACAATGGTATCTACCCCTAACAAACGAAGAATAAAGGCCACTTCACTATTTACACCACCATCAATAGTAATGGATAGGTTAGGATATTCGTATTTAAGTTGATTGATTTTTTGAAAATTCTCTTTTTGGAATTTTCCGCCACTTTCACCGGGAGTCGTACACATCAACATCACAAAATCTAATTGCTTTATTAGTGCTGAACCCAATGTACTTATGAGTGTTTGTGTAGTTATCGCCATGCCTTTCAGTGCAGGCAAACTGAAAAAAGCGGAATCAATACTATTCATTTCCTCAAACTGCAAACAAACACGTTGCGGTTTTATGGCAGATAATGAAGAAAAAAACTGTTGCGGTTGCGCATGAATCAAATGCACATCTAACGGCAAAGTGAGATGCGATAAATTTTCTTCCAAAAAAGCAATAACGTTTGCTTCTCCCTTCCAATCTACATGCAACATCGTTACCCCAATTTTTTGGAGTTCAGCCACAAGCGCATCAATTGTTTTTTGATTTTGTGCAAAGATGGAGGCAGATATCTTCATTGTTACAAAGGTAATTTTAGAATTGAAATTCCAAGATTTATAGATTATGGTACAATTTTTGATATCAATAAAAATATCCAAAATAGTGGAATCCCCCTTGCGCATCTGCCTAAAATGTACTATATTCGCGTTCTAAATTATAGGAATAGTGGGAATGCGTCAACTCAAAATCACGAAATCAATTACGAATCGTGAAAGTGCTTCATTAGAAAAATATTTACAGGAAATAGGAAAAGTAGACTTGATTACCGCTGAAGAAGAGGTGGTTTTGGCGAAAAAGATAAAAATGGGCGACCAAAGAGCCCTTGAAAAATTAACGAAAGCCAACTTGCGTTTCGTGGTTTCTGTGGCTAAACAATACCAAAACCAAGGTTTAAGTTTGCCCGATTTAATTAACGAAGGAAACTTAGGTCTAATCAAAGCCGCTCAACGTTTCGATGAAACCAAAGGTTTCAAATTCATTTCTTACGCGGTGTGGTGGATTCGTCAGTCTATCTTACAGGCATTAGCTGAACAATCGCGTATTGTGCGTTTGCCATTGAACAAAGTGGGTTCTTTAACGAAAATCAACAAAGCGTTCCAAACATTGGAGCAAGAATTCGAACGTGAGCCATCTCCGGAAGAGTTAGCGACTTTGTTGAATGTAGAGGAAGATGAAGTAAGAACAACATTAGGTATTGCAGGTCGTCACGTATCTGTTGATGCGCCTTTCGTAAATGGAGAAGAAAATGCTTTGATTGACGTTTTGGTGAACCCAAATGCGGAATCAGCGGATGGTAAAATTGCATATCACGATTCTTTGCGTCAGGAAATTGAGCGTTCATTAGGCACCTTACATGAAAAACAAGCTGAAGTATTGAAATTGTATTTCGGTATTGGTATGGATCATCCTATGTCTTTGGAAGACATTTCTATGAAATATGATTTGACGAAAGAACGTGTTCGTCAGATTAAGGATAAAGCCTTGATGCGCCTAAAAGCCAGCGCGAAAAGCGAGCTGTTAAAATCTTACTTAGGATAAAAACTTTAGGAAGTCCATACATTCAGTTATGGACTTTTTTTTATTAACAAAACAAACCTTTAATCGAAATGGCAGACAGATACGAAGCGGAGCTTAACAACTGGATTAACAACGAGCGAGCAACTTTGGAGCTTTTAGAAAAAGCAAGTAAACTACAACTCAACAACTCGGTAGAATTAGTACTATTCAGAAGAAAATTATTCGATAAACGCGTAAGTGAAATCATCAACGACCACGCATACGCAGTAAAATTCACCGGGCTACCTATCAATGTGCAATTAACATTGAACCTAACTTCCGCCATTGAAAAGTTAAATTTAGCTCCTGCTAAAATCGATATCGGTCGTTTATCAAAAGAATACATTGAAGACGGATCAAATCCGGATTACGATGCCTTTGTAAAAACGAAGTTAGATTCGTTAATTAACGCTGAACCAAAAGAACTAAAACCAAGAGATGTTGTTTTATATGGCTTCGGACGTATTGGTCGTTTAGCGGCAAGAATTTTGATTGAGCACTCAGGCTCTGGGCACCAATTGCGTTTGAAAGCTATTGTTACGCGCGATAAAGCAACGGATGATTTAGTAAAAAGAGCATCATTGTTACGTAAAGATTCTGTTCACGGAAAATTTGCAGGTGTTGTTGAAGCCGATCAAGAAAGCGGTTGCATCATCATCAACGGACATAAAGTACAAATGATTACTGCCGCTTCGCCTTCATCAGTAGATTACACTGCATATGGCATTAACGATGCAATTGTAATTGATAATACCGGAGCATGGAGAGATGAGGCAGGTTTGAGCGAACACTTGAAATCCAAAGGCGTTAGCATGGTGATTTTGACTGCACCGGGCAAAGGCAATATTCCTAATATCGTTTACGGTGTAAATCACAAACAATATGAGGCTGGACGTGATGGACAGATTTTCTCTGCAGCAAGTTGTACTACAAATGCAATCGTTCCTGTTATCAAAGTGATTAGAGAAAACTTCGGCATCGAAAAAGGTCATATTGAAACCGTACACGCGTTTACCAACGATCAAAACTTATTAGATAATTACCACAAAAAAGAAAGAAGAGGTCGCTCAGCTCCTACCAACATGGTAATTACTGAAACAGGTGCAGGAAAAGCAGTAACAAAAGTATTCCCGGATATGCAAGGACTATTAACGTCAAATGCAGTTCGTGTTCCTGTTCCAAATGTATCTTTAGCGATCTTGAACTTAAAAATTGCAAAAGGAACAAACGTTGCGGAGTTGAATAATCTATTGAAAAACGCTTCATTGTATGGCGATTTAGTAGAGCAAATTGATTATTCTATGTCAGCCGAATTAGTTTCATCGGATGTAATCGGAAATCCACAAGCATGTGAAATTGATAGTCATGCTACGATTGTTTCGGAAGATGGACAAAACATCGTGATTTATGCTTGGTACGATAATGAATATGGTTACACTTGCCAGGTGATGCGATTAGCAAAGCACTTAGCCGGAGTAAGACGAAATATTTACTTCTAAAATATTCCAAAAATACCGCTGAAAACTTCAGCGGTATTTTTTTTGAAACATTACCCAAACAGGCTTGGTATTCCATAGATTTAATCTTTCTTTTGTCGGAGAACATTTAACCCATGCGTAACGAATTTGCACAGTCAATCATTAATGCCAAAACGGAACACAATAACCTTATTTTCCTCACCGGAGACTTAGGCTATATGGCATTAGAAAAAGTGCAAGTAACATTTGGCGAGCATTTTATCAATGCTGGTGTTGCAGAACAAAACATGATTACTGTAGCGGCCTCATTGGCACATGAAGGTTTTATTCCATGGTGTTACAGCATTTCGCCTTTTGTAACCCTTAGGCCATATGAGCAAATTAGAAACGATGTGTGTTTACACAATTTGCCTGTAAAAATTGTAGGCAATGGTGGAGGTTTCGGATATGGAATTATGGGCGCAACCCATCATAATATTGAAGATATTGGTGCTTTGCGTTTGTTGCAAAACATGCGCATTGTTATTCCTTTTAATGGAACTGATGTTGGAGAAGCCATTCAGTGGATGATTGCCGATAAACACCCTAATTATCTGCGTTTGAACTTGGCGGCAAAGACCATTACCACTCCATTTCAGCAATGGCGTAAAATAAAAGAGGGTACAAAGGGTGTGGTGATTGGCACCGGACCGGTGTTGGAAAACATCTTGCAGTTAGAAGAAGCTAAGGATTTAGAAGTATGGTTGTTGAGTATTTTCCCTGTCAATCATATTCCAACTGAATTAAGTGACAAAATAAATACCATCGGGAAAGTATTAACCATTGAAGAACATCAAGGTCAATGTGGCATGCACGAAGCATTAGCCTCTCTTTTCTTGCAAAACGGGAATAAAGTAAACACATACATACCACTTTACGCAACAGGTTACCCTAGCGGAAAATATGGCAATCAACTTTGGCATCAAGAAGAAAACGGATTAGCTGGAACAGCGCTTCTTGATTCCGTTCAAAAACTCATCAACAAATGACTGCTGAAGCATTAGAGCAACTTCGCTTCCCTATTGGCAAATTTATTTTTGATGAAACTATTTCTGCAGAAGCAGTTCAAGAACAAATTCAATGGCTTGCTGATTTTCCGCAACAACTAAATGCTTTAGTTCAAGATTTCGATGAACCGAAACGATTAACCACTTATCGGCCCGATGGTTGGACTGTAGCACAAGTGGTGCATCATTTAGCCGATAGCCACATGAATGCCTATATTCGTTGTAAATTGGCCATTACAGAAAACAATCCTACTATTAAACCCTATAAAGAGCAATATTGGTCGGAAACTATTGATGGAAAATCACCTGTCATTAGCATTTCCTTAAGTTTGATTGAAGGTGTACATCAACGCTGGGCAATGTTTCTTCAATCGTTGAATGAAAACGAACTACAACGAACCGTTTACCATCCGCAATATGAAAAAAGCATGTCGGTAAAATATATCATTGGGTCCTATGTTTGGCACTCAAAACACCATTTCGAACACATCCACCAATTGAAATTGAGAAGTAATTGGTGATTCTCGCCTTCTTTGAGACAGTCGAAGGTGCTTTTTAGAATTATTCAATAATTTCTGCATCTTTATGCCATGTCTTTAGCAGAAAAAATTCAAGAGGAAGTCTTAAAACTTCAAGGACCGATTGTGATTTTCGGGGCAGGTGGATTTATTGGCGCCAACTTGTTTCGCCAAATTGCGCAATACCGCCAAGATGTTTTTGCCGTTACGAGTAAGCCTTTTATACCCTGGCGTTTAGATGATTGCGATCATAAAAAGATTTTGCATTGCAACATCACCAAAAAATCGGATATAGAGCAGTTGTTTGAAGAACATCAATTCAAAACCATTTTTACCCTTGCAGCTTATGGTGCCTATTCAAAGCAAGATGATATTGATTTAATTCACGAAACTAATTATATCGGGCTACTGAATCTACTCGAACTGTCCTCCAAGTTTTCGATAAAAGCCTTTATTCATGCAGGAAGTTCATCGGAGTACGGATTGAACTGTGCTGCTCCAAACGAAGACGCACCATTGCAACCCAATTCGCATTATGCTGTAACAAAAGCAGCAGCCGCCCAGATGATTAAGTTCTACGGCACCATTAAAGAAATGCCGGTGTTGAATCTTCGCTATTACTCTATTTACGGACCTTTTGAAGAACCGGATCGTTTGATTCCGCAACTCATCGATAAAGGCATGAAGGGTATATATCCGCCATTAGTTCAGCCCGACATTTCCCGCGATTTTGTTTACATTGATGATACTGTTTATGCTACGCTACTATCTGCAAACAGCGACTTTCTAAAAACAAGAGGAAAGTCAATCAATATCGCCAGTGGCGCAAAGACAACTATTCGAGAAATTGCCAACACTATAAAAAATGTATTCCATCTTTCGAATGAACCTGAATGGGGTGATTTCCCTAACCGCAAGTGGGACTTAAAAGATTGGTACGGCAACGCGGATTTAGCTAAAGCGCTTTTAGGATGGCAAAATGAAACGAGTTTAAAAGATGGTTTAAATGCTACTTACTTATGGCAAAAAGATTATGCGAAGCCTTTGTATGAAAAAAAGATTGTACAAGATAAAATTCGGCATAAACTATCGGCTGTAATTGCCTGTTATCGGGATGCTGAAGCTGTTCCCTACATGTATGAGCGATTGACGAATACCTTCCGAAAAATTGGCGTGGATTACGAAATCATTTTCGTGAATGATGCTTCACCCGACAATGCTTCAGAAGTGTTGCAGCGCATTGTCAACAAAGATGAACATGTTATTGCCATTGAGCATTCTAGAAACTTTGGTTCTCAAGCGGCCTTTTTAAGTGGGATGGAAATTTCTACAGGAGATGGAGTTATTCTTTTGGATGGTGATTTACAAGACCCGCCTGAATTAATCGAGCAATTCTACACGAAATACCAAGAAGGCTATGATGTAATCTATGGCAGACGTGTTGCGAGAGAGGGCAATCAATCGTTAGCATTATTCTACAAATTGTTCTATCGTGTGTTTCGTTCTGTCTCATATGTTCCGATTCCTTTGGATGCCGGAGATTTCTCGTTGATGGATAGAAAAGTAGTTGAAGAACTAGTGAAAATGCCGGAAACAGATCAATTTATGCGCGGATTGAGAGCATGGGTTGGCTTCAAGCAAATTGGTGTAGATTATGTTCGTCCGGAGCGTATGTTTGGCGTTACCACCAACAATTGGAGAAAGAATATCGGTTGGGCAAGAAAAGCGATTTTTTCATTTAGTTATGTGCCGCTGGAATTGCTAACTTATGTTGGAGCAACACTTACCGCAATTTCGTTTTTAGCAATCATCATACAGATTGTAGCCTACTTTGTGAATAGTAATATTCCACATGGTATAACATCAATCATTGTTTTAATTCTCTTCTTCGGAGGATTGAACATGATGGCTGTTGCTGTAATTGGCGAATATCAAGCTAAGATTATTGAGGAAGTTAAAAGACGTCCGAAATTTATTCGTAAGCGTATTTTCAGAAGAGAACGCTAATCTTTTTCGTTTTTTGCATTACGCTTAACGCTATGGTGTTTAACTAGCATCAAAAGAAATGTATTGGTATATACATAATGTATCTATTACTTCTACTTGATCTGAACATCAAAAAAAACAAGCCATTTTTCAAAAAAAAGTATATTTAAGCCTCAAGAAATTAAATGGCATCAATAAAAGACGATCAAGGATTTAACCAGGGTTTTGAAATGACCCCTTCCACGGAAGTGCGTATGCGCAGACGGGCAGATTACCTCATGTCGGCTATGACAGACGGCAATAACAAAACAGTTTTAGAAATAGGTTGCGGAACAGGTGAAATTGCATTTTGGATCGCTGAAAAGAAACAACACAAAGTTATTGGAACTGATATTTGTAAACCTTTTATAGACTTTGCAAACGAAAATTTCAAAAGAGATAATCTTACGTATGAGGTTTTAGATTTCAACAATCCGGAGGATATTAAAGGCAGAAAATTCGATTACATTATCGGCAATGGAATATTGCATCACCTTTATTACAACCTCGATCAAGTGTTGGTTACACTCAAAGACTTATTAGCAGAAGACGGAAAACTTATTTTCTACGAGCCTAACATGTACAACCCATATATAGCGGCTATCTTCAACGTATCGTTTCTCCGAAAAATGGCGCACTTAGAACCGGATGAAATGGCTTTTTCAAGAACATATATTCGTGAAAAGTTAACGAAAGCGGGCTTTGGTAAAGTAGAAGTGGAATACAAAGATTTTCTGCTTCCCGGTATCCCTTATTTCCTTGTAAAGCCATCTATTGTTATTGGCGATATTTTGGAAAAAATTCCGTTTACTCGTTTTGTATCACAATCGATTTTTTTAACTGCTTCAAAGTAAAGTTTAATGGCTGAAAATAGAAAAGGACTATACCAATTCATTAGTTTCCCTTGGGTTTATAATTTAATTCAACTCGTTGCCGGTGCGCCAATGTATCGCAACAACATGGTTAAGAACTATATCCAACCTTTTGAAGGCTGCAAAATTTTAGATATTGGTTGTGGAACAGGCGAATATATTGAGCACCTCAAAAAATATGTAACGAATTTTGAATACAACGGATTTGATGGTGAACAATCTTATATCGATTCCGCAAATGAAAAATATAAAGACGAAAAAAACATTCACTTCTTCCAGAAAATGCTCACGGAAGATACCGTAAAGGAATTTAATAACTACGATATTGTAATGGCCATTGGTTTAATGCATCATTTGGATGACCCTATTGTTGTCAATCTTTTGCAAATTGCTCGAAAAGCACTGAAACCTGGAGGTATTTTCGTTACCTATGATACCGGTATTTTCGACAACATGACGCTGATGGAAAAATTCTTTGCTAAAGCAGATCGCGGTAGAAGTATTCGCACACAAGCGGAATATGAAGGCCTTGTAAAACAAGCCTTTTCGGATTACGATGTGCATTCTCCTGTTCTGACTTATTACAGTAGCAGAAACTATGTTTTTGTTTGCAGAAATTCATAAACTAATACGTTTCTTATGGCGAAACAACAACCAAAACAAAAAAGCGTAAGCTCAGTTACAGAGACCAAATCCGGAACAAGTTATTCAACGCTTTCGGATACGCAACAGCGCAATTGGAAATATGCATTCTTAGTGATTGCGGTTGCAATATTTTTTGTGAGACCTATTTTGAGCTACAATTTTGGACCAAGTAGCGATGAAATCTATCACAAAGTGATTGGAGATTTTTCTTACGATTATCTTTCAACAGCCGGAAAGAACGACACGATTTTCCATTATTCTCCGAACGGACGAGATGATGGTGCACTTTTGCTCAACTACGGACCACTATTAGAAGTAACAGCATCAGCACTGTATAAAAACTTCAACCTAGATCCTTTACCAACAAGGCATTTAGTTATCACTGTTTTCACGTTTCTTCTCTTCCTTTTTGCCGGTTTAACCGGAAAACAAATTGGCGGATGGCGAGCAGGAACTATAGCCATGCTACTGATGTTACTTGCACCGCGAATTCTTGGAGAAGCATTCAACAACCCCAAAGACCCTCCTTTTGCAGCCGGTTACATGATGGCTATTTTTGCATTAATTTATTACTTTGAGCATCTTCCAAAGCCCAATTGGAAAGCAACATTATTGCTCACGCTGGGTATTGGGCTGGCCTTTGCGATTCGTGTTGGGGGACTTTTACTTTATGCTTATCTCGGTTTATTCTTACTGATTGCCTTGCTTAGTCAAGAGGAATGGAAGAAGAAATTGTTTGCATTTGACTTTACTTACTATCGACCGTTGATAATTAGTCTTCTTGTAGTTTTCGTTGGCTCTTGGATAATTGGAATTATTACTTGGCCGGCCGCCCTCAAAGCACCATTAACCCATCCGTTTTATGCACTTCAAGTACAATCCACCTACCCAACTGTAATTCGTGTTCTGTTTGGAGGAGAATACATTCCATCTAACGAAGTTCCATGGAACTATAATCTTACTTACATTGCATACACTACCCCGATTATTACACTACTTGGATTAGTGGCGTCCATTATACTGTTCCCGGCAATGCGCAAAATGTATAAAACGCAGTATCTTGTTTTACTATTATTTGTGTCGCTTTTCCCACTGTTCTATATCATTTATAAAAAATCGGCTTTGTTGAATGGCTGGAGACACAGTTATTTCACCTTTACCGGACTTTGTGTGATGGCAGCATTAGGATTCGAAACACTCTTCCGATTAATTAAACCAAAGGTTGGCCAATATGTACTATATGCAGTTTTAGCTTTAGGTATGTTATCGCCTGCGCTTTTTATTATCAATAACTTTCCAATGATTTATGTGTACTTCAATGAATTGGCCGGTGGAGTAGATGGTACTTATGGCGACTACCAAATGGATTACTATGCATGTAGTGCTAAACCTGCTGCAGATTGGATGACGAAAAACGTTCCTTTAAATGCAGGAGAAAAAATTGTATCCAACAATCCTTGGGAGTTGAATATGTCTTGGGAAAGCGGAAAATCGTCTCGAAAATCAGAATACATACGTTTCCGTGAACGCAATGAACAAAATTGGGATTATGCCGTTTTTCTGCCCCAATTCGTAGATCCAACAATGATGAAGCGTCACTTCTTCCCACCAAAAGGTACCATACATGAAGTTAAAGTAGACAATTCTGTTATTGCCTGTGTTGTAAAACGGGAAAACAAATCTGACTACTATGGTATTGAAGCGGTGAAAAAAAATGATTTTGTGAATGGCATCAAATTCCTTGAAGATGCTGTAAAATACGATAGTTACAACGAGATAGCTTGGACTTATCTAGGCATTGCTTATGCGAATACCGGCAGAATGCAAGAGGCTTCAACGGCATTAACCAATGCAATAAATATCAGTCCCGAATATCAATTACCACAATATTATTATCAACAAATTGCAGGTGGAGGTCGGTAATTAACGTAAACCAATATATATGAAAACGTTGTTGTTTGCTTTGAGCATTTTCCTTTTTACTTCGTGCGAGAAAACAAAAACTTGTTCCACTGAATGTCCTACGAATACAATGTGCACAATGGAATTCAGGAGCATAACTATTGAGCTTAAAGACAATAATGGACTTCCTGTTGCGCTGGATAAATACAGAACAATTAAATTGGAAAACAACGAAGAAATCGATTTACAAACTGGAATAAGTTTGTTTGAAGATACTACACGAAAAAATATAGGAACATATCCTATCCTTGACGATAGTCATACTGAAAAAACAGATCGTTGCGGAAAACAATTTCGTTTTCAGGGTTATATAAACAATCAAGTGGTTGTGGATTCGAAGTATAAAATTAGTCACGACTGTTGTCACATTCAACTTGATAGTGGCAGCACAAAAATTAAACTGTAAGATTTTAATTTTAAGCTTTTGATGAAGAGCATCTATTTATTCTGTATAAAAGCTTATCCGCTTTTATCTCTTTAGCGAAAGGAATCTTATAAAGGAAATACTTCATGTAAGGAAGTGAGTGTTGTTCAGCGAAATTTTGTTCGCTTTATTTTAACCATGCAAAAAATACATTAGAAGTAATTCAGCTATTTTATCACCAATTGCCTAAGGAATTTGAGTTTAAACATTATGCAAACTTCCCACTCAGTTTCTGAGTGAGTACTTGAAGCAATATGCATTTTGACATTCACCCATAACAGTCTAAAACACCAATATTTTCGACTGTATATCGATGGATATCGTTTTGATTCATCGTAATTTGCTTTACATTTATTGCCAACAAAAACATAACCATGAAGCGAACGCATCAAACCATTTTTCAACTCTTCTTTTTGGTAAGCTTACTTATGCTCTCGTCTTGTTTTAGAGATAAACAAGCTTTAAATACTAATGCTGGAGGTGCAGATTACTTTCCTGTAAAAGAATACACCTTAAAGAACGGTTTGAAAGTATTTATTACCGTTAATAAAACAGCTCCTCGCATTCAAACAGCGATTACCGTAAAAGCAGGCAGTAAATACGACCCTCCGCAAACAACTGGATTAGCGCACTATTTGGAACACATGTTGTTCAAAGGATCCCATCAATTTGGAACAATTAATTACGAGAAAGAAAAGCCATACTTAGATTCTATTTCTGCTCTTTTCGAACAACGAAAAAACGAACCTAACCCGGAAAAGAAAAAAGCTATTTACAGCAAAATTGATTCCTTTTCGTATGAAGCTTCAAAATGGGCTATTCCAAACGAATACGACAAAATGGTCTCCTCTATTGGTGCAAAAGGAACAAACGCGTTTACCGATAGAGACTTAACGTGTTATATCAACGATATTCCCTCAAATGCGCTTGAGAAATGGCTTTTTATGGAAAGTGATCGCTTCCAAAATCTAACATTGCGCATTTTTCATACCGAGTTAGAAGCGGTTTATGAGGAATTCAATATTAGCACGTCTTATGATCAGGAGTGGTCGTCACAAGCTGTAGATTCATTGCTTATGCCGAACCACCCCTATGGAAGCCAAACAACAATTGGTTTAAGTGAGCATTTAAAAAACCCTTCGCTTATCAATATTCAAAACTATTTCAACACCTATTATGTGCCTAATAACTGTGCGATTGTGCTGAGCGGAGATGTCGACCCCGATAAAACGATTGCCCTTATCGAAAAGTATTTTGGCGGATGGAAAGCGAAAGAAGTACCCAAATTTGTACGTCAAGAGCCGGTTACAATTACCCAACCACTTTATACGGAAAAGAAAGGCCAAGAGCCCGAACATGTATATGTAGGGTTCCGATTTGATGGGGCAAATACCCGCGATCCTTTATATGTGAAACTTGTAGATGCTATCCTAGCGAATGGGAAAGGCTCCGGCTTAATTGATCTAAATTTAAAACTTTCACAAAAAGTTTTGGATGCCTATAGCACATTTAGTGATAATAAAGATTACACCATTCAAAAGCTTTACGGACAGCCGAAAGAAGGACAAAAACTAGAAGATGTAAAAGAGCTATTGCTAGCGCAAATCGATTCTGTAAAGCAGGGTAAATTCCCGGATTGGTTACTAAAAGCTGTTATCGACAACATGAAATACGACATGATTAAACAGGCTGAAACTAATCAAGGACGTACCTTCGACATTGTATTCGCGTTTGTAAAAGATGTTTCATTAGAAGACCGAAAAAAAGAAATAGCAGAATTATCGAAAATCACCAAGGCTGATATTATAGCGTTTGCCAACCAACATTATGGCAATAATTATGCAGTTTGCTACAAACGAATGGGCGAACCAAGCTTATATAAAGTAGAAAAACCAACCATCACGCCTGTTGTTTTAAATAAAGATTCAATCTCTTTATTCCGAAAGCAATTTGACGCTATGGCTGAAGGCAATCAGGAGCCAAAATTCTGCGACTTCGAGAAAGCCATCCAACATACACAACTCAACCAAAATGTTGGGCTAGACTATGTCCACAACGATTTAAATAAAACCTTTAAGCTCAATTACATTTTCGATATGGGAACCGATAATGATTCCTTATTAGGTTTAGCTATCGACTTCCTACCTTACATGGGCACTCAAAAATATAATGCGGCAGCGCTAAAGCAAGAGTTCTATAAATTAGGATTAGTCTTCGATGTAAGTTCTTCCAGAGATCAAGTTTATATCTCACTTTCAGGCTTAGAAAAAAATCTCAACGAGGGTATTACATTATTTGAACATGTACTAAGCGAATGTACAGCTGATCAAAATGTATATAATGAATTTGCGCAAAACGTAATCAAAAAGCGATTGGATGTAAAGCTCGACAAAGATGCTATTCTTTGGGAAGGACTATTGAACTATGGAAAATATGGTGCGAAAAATCCGAATAATGATATTGTTTCGAATAATGCACTTACTCAACTTGATGCCAATGTACTGAGTGGCATTATCCATCAGCTTTCAGGGTATAAGCATAAAATTTTCTACTACGGTCAGAACAACATTAACACAGTCAGCACAACACTAAAAGAATTACATAAAACAAATACTACCTTGAAAGAATATCCTATAGCAAAAGTATACGCAGAGGTTACTTATGAAAGACCTATAGTGTATTTCTGTAATTACAACATGAAACAAGCACAAATTGTAATGCTCTCCAAAGGTGATTTGTTTGATAAAACGATTGTTCCTGTGGTGAGTATGTTCAATGAATATTACGGTGGCTCAATGGCATCGGTTATCTTCCAAGAAATCCGTGAAAAAATGGCATTAGCCTATTCTGCTTTTGGCAACTATAGTATTCCGCAAAAGAAAAATGAATCGCATTACGTGTTTGCTTTTGTGGGGACTCAAGCCGATAAACTCCCTACTGCTGTAAATAAAATGACCGAATTATTGAATGATTTGCCGGATGCACAAGCACAATTTGACATGTCTCGCCAATCGCTCATTAAACGCTTAGAAAGCGATTGGACTACAAATGACAATGTGTATTGGGCCTATCAAACGGCATTAAAACGAGGCTTGAACTACGATATCAAAAAAGAGATTTATGAAAAAGCAAAAACTATAAAATATACTGAAGTAAAATCGTTTTTTAATGAGAATGTAAGCCAAAAGCAATATGTATTTTTGGTCGTTGGCAACAAAGGGGATATCGACATGAATGCCTTGGCAAAAATGGGAGATGTTAAGGAGTTAACGCTAAAAGAGGTTTTCGGGTACTAATCCCAACACTACTTCATAAAAAAAAGCGCTCTAAAATTGGAGCGCTTTTTTTATCTTAATTACAAAACTTATTTCTTACCAAATACTTTTTTCAAAATATCAGTAGTCTGTGCCATCGGGTCTTTTCGGATTTTTGCTTCTTCTTTTGCTACCATCACAAATAAACCATCTAGTGCTTTACGTGTTACAAAGTCAGTCAAATCTGGATTGATTTTTTGAACAAATGGAATTTGATTGTAAGTGCCCATAATTTCACTCCAAAGTTGGGTGGTCATTGTTTTATCTAAAACACCTTTAATTTTAGGACGAAATGCAGCCACTAACTGTTCGTTTGTCGTTCTTTTCAAGAATTGAGTAGCAGCATCCGATTGCTGATTACCTACAATATTCACAGCATCGGCAATGGTTAATTGTTTAATTGAGTTTACAAATATAGGTGTAGCTTGTACAGCAGCTTCTTCAGCAGAACGGTTGATTTGCAACACCAATTTATCTACTAAACTTCCGGCTCCCACCATTTGCAAAGCACTCACAATAGGTTGTGCTTCCGTTGGAAAAGGAATTTTAATTAAACTATTACCAAAATATCCGTCTTTTACCGATACAAGTTTAACGCCATTTGTAATCCCATTTAATAACGCATCTTTAATAGCGTTCGCAGCATCGCTTTGTGTGTAACCACCTCCGGTTGCTCCCCCTAAAACCGAGCCAATAACATCTCCAATTCCTCCCCCAGAAGTCGAAGTACCTGTTCCGGTAGTAGTGGTTGATGGTGTTGAGGTTGGTGTTGACGTTGTGGAACCGGTAGAAGGCGTAGACGTTGACGAACCTCCAAAACCACCCTTTTTAGCGCCACTTGATGCAGGCGTAGAAGAAGGTGTTGAAGTTGTTGATGAAGGAGTGGTTGTAGTCGTTGTTGTTGTTTTGCTAGGTCCTGTAGTAGTAGAAGTTACCGTTGATTTTGTGCCGGTAGGTAGCGTTGAAGGGGCAGACGGTTTTTTCCCGGTAGTGTTCGTTGTTTTGGTAACAACCTTTGTTTTGGCAGCAACCTTTTTTGTAGTTGTTGTCTGTGCAAAAGTACCACAACCAAACATAAGGGTAGTCAAACCTAAAAGCATTAATTTTTGCATTGTCTAAATTTTATATTGAATGTAAACCAATAATCTTGCCAAACAAAAAAAGCACTGCTACTAACAGTGCTTTTTTATTCACAAAACTTAAATAATTAGTACTCTTCCTCGTTAAAGAAAAAGTCTTCCTTAGTTGGATAATCAGGCCAAATATCTTCTATACCTTCGTACATTTCTTGATCGTCATCCAATTCTTGGAGGTTCTCGATTACTTCAACCGGAGAACCGCTTCGAATAGCGAAATCAATTAAATCGTCTTTAGTAGCCGGCCAAGGGGCTTCTTCAAGGTATGATGCAAGTTCTAGTGTCCAAAACATATTTTTCTTAGATTAGGGAGCGCAAAAGAATACAATTTTTCTGCAAAATGAAAAATTTTTTATGAATTGATTTTAGCAAAGTATACAATCAGCCTATTTTATCCACATTTTAGGGTTGGGAAGCACGGTAAATATTGAGTAAATTTGTCGAAATATTTACCTTGAAAAGGAATAAAGCATTATTGGTCACATTTTTATGCTCATTTATAGCATTAGTAGGGTTAGGGCTACTTGGGATATTATTCTACAAATTACACAATGCCGAGCGAACCATTAAAGAGTCGTTTGTAGTAGAAATTGTTTTCAATCGCAGTTCTTCACAAGAAAATTCGTTATCCACGCTAAACGCAATAAAACGCTCGAACTATTGCTTAGAAGCCACCTTTATAAGCAAAGACAGCGCTTTAAGTATACTCAAAAACGAAATCGGTGAAACAGCAGTCGATTTTTTAGACAACAATCCGCTCTATAATTCCATTCAGCTTCATCTTAAAGATGAATATGTTCGCTCTTCTTCTATTGCTAAAATCGAAACGCAGTTGAAAGACCTAAAAGGAATAGACGATGTTCGCTACTCTGCAGAATCTATCGCGCAATTGGAAAAAATCGTACCTGTAGTTAAAATCTCTACGCTCATTGTAGTGGGCGTTCTCGTATTTTTTATTTTACTTGTTATCTTTTTTATCACCCGACTCACCCTATCATTCGAGAAACAAAGTATTGAAAGCATGAAATTGTTTGGAGCTACACGATGGTTTATCGTGAAGCCTTTTTTAGGAGGCGCACTATTGGTTTCAGTATTATCGGCCATTTTAGCTTCGATAACAATTTTTGGCATAGGGTATTATATGAATTTTACCTTCGCCCAGCTTAATTTAATGAATGATTTATATACATTCGCAAATCTAAGTGTGGCATTGATTTTGTTCTCTATTGTCTTTATACCGCTTAGTACAATTTTAGCACTTATAAGATATTTAAAATTTTAAACATGGCTACTACAAAACCCGTATCAAAACCAAAGGTTGATGCGCCTAAATCAACAAATTCAAAAACCCCTGCAACGTTTATGTTTAATAAAGATAACTACACCTTAATGATTATAGGGATTGTGGTAGTCATCATCGGCTTTTTACTCATGATTGGTAGCAACAATGTAAATCCAAATGTGTTTCCTGCGGATGAAATTTACAGCTTTAGAAGAATCACCTTGGCTCCATTGGTTGTGATGATTGGTTTCGGAATCGAAATTTTTGCCATTTTAAAGAAGCCTGCTGAAGCATGACAACATTTGAGGCGGTTGTTTTAGGCATTGTAGAGGGGCTCACTGAGTTTTTACCTGTTTCTTCAACAGGGCATATGATTTTGACGCAGGCAGCTCTGCAAATACAAGAATCTTCGTTTGTAAAAGTATTCTTGATTAACATACAATTTGGAGCCATACTTGCAGTATTAGTAACCTATTTCAGAAGGTTTTTTCAATCATTTGAATTCTACAAAATTTTGATTGTTGCATTCATTCCTGCGATGGTCTTTGGCTTCACTCTTAATAAGTTTATAGATTCGTTATTGGAAAGTGTCCCTGTAGTAGCAGTTATGCTCATTCTTGGCGGTATTGTAATGATATGGGTAGATAAACTTTTCAAAGATAGCTTGATCCATGAAGATGAAGAAATTCACATTGACGAAGATGGGCATGAAACCATCATATACCCACCTCTTCCAACATACAAAGAAGCTTTTGTTATTGGTCTTTCGCAATGTGTGGCAATGATTCCGGGAGTATCAAGAAGTGCTGCAACTATTATTGGAGGGCTAACCCAAAAAATGAGTTTCAAAAATTCGGCTGAATTTTCCTTTTTTCTTGCGGTACCCACCATTTCTGCTGCGGCTTTGTACAAAACATATGCAGGCTTCAAAAGCATTAAAGGGGTACATGTGGAACAGCTAGTTTATGGCAATATCACTTCGTTTATTGTTGCACTCATTGCTATTCAGTTTTTCTTGGCTTTCCTCAATAAGTTTGGATTGAAATATTTCGGCTATTACAGAATCATATTGGGCCTTATAATCCTTGTTGGGATTTATGTTTTCCATTTACCATTTCAAATTTTGAAGTAAGGATTCCTTAAAACAAACAATTTTGAAATTCACTTCCGCACAATTTTTATCAGGGGAAATATTATTGGTGGATAAGCCCCAAAATTGGACGTCATTTGATGTTGTAAACAAATTACGCTATGCCATTTCACGTAAAACAGGAAAATTGAAGGTAGGCCATGCGGGAACATTAGATCCATTAGCGACTGGCCTGCTCATTATTTGCACCGGTAAAAAAACAAAAGAACTCGACAACTACCAAGCCCAACAGAAAGAATACACAGGCACACTTAAATTGGGTGCCACTACCCCATCCTTCGATGCTGAAACGGAAGAAATTAATCACCAACCTTTTGCCGGGGTAACCAATGCAATGATTGAAGATGCAGTAAAACAGTTAACGGGAACCATCGAACAAACCCCTCCCCAATTTTCAGCGGTTAAAGTAGATGGAAAAAGAGCCTATGATATGGCTCGGAAAGACAAAACGATTGAAATTCCGAAAAGAACAATTACTATTTTAGCATTTGAAATCACACGCATTGAACTTCCCTATATCGATTTTAGAGTGCAATGTAGTAAAGGAACATATATTCGTACACTGGTGAACGACTTTGGTGTATTACTTGGTTGCGGAGCTTATATGACGGCACTAAGAAGAACAAAGAATGGTGCGTTTACCATTGAAGATGCCTGGCAGCTGGAAGCGTTGATAAAAACTATTGCTGATATTGAAACCGTAAAACAAGCATGAAGGTTTTTAGACATATTGAAGAACTTAATCCATTCAAAAATGCGGTTATTACAATCGGAACATTCGATGGAGTACATTTGGGGCATCAACAAATAATTGCGCGTATCAATCAATTAGCCAAAGACAATGCAGGAGAATCAGTAATTATTACATTCCATCCGCATCCTAGATTAGTGATTCAACCCGATGGGCAAGCGGTGCAACTCTTATCTACACCCAACGAAAAAATTGAATTACTGGAAAAGTATGGAGTAAATAATGTTGTTATTATTCCTTTTTCGCGCGACTTTTCAGAACAAAGTGCCGATCATTACATTGAACACTTTTTAGTGAAAAATTTCCAACCGAAACATATCGTTATCGGTTATGACCACAAATTTGGAAGAGATAGAAAAGGCGACTTTTCCTTATTGGAAAAATACAAAACCAAATTTGGGTATGCTTTAGAAGAAATAGATAAACAAACACTGGAAGATATTACCATAAGTTCAACTAAAATTCGGCATGCGTTGAATGATGGCGAAATAGAACAAGCGAACGAATTGTTAGGACATGCCTATACCCTATCCGGCATTGTGATTAAAGGCTTGCAAAATGGCCGAAAACTAGGCTATCCAACAGCTAACATACAACCCGATGAATTCAACAAGCTAATTCCCAAAAAAGGAATCTATGCCGTTCGTGTGCGTGTAGATGAGCAGTGGTTTGGTGGCATGCTGAGTATTGGGTTTAATCCTACCTTTGGCGGAAAGCATCTAAGTGTTGAAGTTAATATTCTCAACTTCTCTCGAGAAATTTATGGACAACGTATCACCCTTGAGTTTATACAATATATTCGCGATGAGAAAAAATTTGAATCCATGGAGGCGCTCATCAAAGGTATTGATGGCGATAAAGTAGTTATCACTTCCATACTGCAAAAGCAGTTTAAAGAACTCGGACTGTAATAGTTCATAAATAAAAATGGCGCCTTACAAGGCGCTATTTTTATTTACGACTAACCGATTAACGGTTAATAATGCAATAGTTTACAATTTCGCGTCCATCAGGTAAGCGAACAATATAATAGTACGTTCCATCCGGCAAAGGCTGATTCAAGTCTTGCGCATAGCCGTTCCAATCGTTGTTGTAATCTTCATTAATATATACAGGATGTCCCCATCTGTTATATACTTCAAATTGGAACGGACGATAATACTGTAACCCAGGGAAAACCAAATTATCGTTTATTCCATCACCATTGGGAGAGAAACCCTGTGGCATCAAATTTTTGAAATTACAAAGCACTTCAACATATAAAACACCTGTTGAACATAATCCACCTCCGTCACAAATAGTGTAAAACAAAGAGTCTTTTCCACAGGCTTCTGCATTTACTTTAGTTACTTCAATTTGCTGCTTTCCATCTTTAATTACTATAGTTCCGGCAACATTTGTTCCTCCTGAAACTGCCGAAATTGTTAAAGCATCATTCTCTACATCCTTGTCGTTTGCCGTTACATCAACTACTGCAGAAGTTTGCACATCTACTAACAATAATGAATCAGCATAGGCTATAGGGGCATCGTTAACAGGTGTTATAGTCAAAATCACCTTTGCTTTGGAACACTTGTTCGATGGATCGCAAGCTTGATACGTAAACTCATCTAGTCCATTGTAATTACTACTTGGAGTATACGACAAATCACCATTGGTCAATTTTACAACTGCGCCATGTAAAGGTTGTGAAAGAATCTCTGCTACAAGATTATCGCCATCAATATCGGTGTCATTATCCAATACAGGTAAAACTACAGTGTTGTCTTCGGCTAAAGTAAACGTATCGTTGAGCGCCTTGGGAGCATCGTTCACCGGTGCAACAATAAATACAACTAAGCTAAATGTGCATAACGATGGAGTCCCATCATCACAAAGTTGATACGCCATTACATCAATTCCGTTAAAATTCGGATTTGGTCGATACATCCATTTACCTCCAAAAGGGAAAACTGTTCCATTCAAAGGAGGAAATACGGGAGTCCATGTCAAATTATCACCATCCGGATCTGAATCGTTGTCGCGTGGATCAAAAGGAGGGAAAGAAACCAAATCCTCCACTGCAGCCACAATATCTATTTGTGCGGTTGGCGTTCTATTCGTAGGAACTGAACAATCAACAATATTTACAATAACGAGTGCCGTATCACACATAGCAGTTAGTCCCGAAGCAGGCACATCGCATACTACATAGCTTAGTGTATCTTTGCCAATGCTATCGGTTGCTTGATAGAGTATTATACCTCCAACTAAGGTATCCGTTCCGTGTACACCGTGAGTAAGCACTTGTTGCACAAATAAACTATCGCCATCTACATTCAAATCATTCGAAAGAGGAGCAAAAACCGTATTCGCAAAAGAGCATAGCGTAGTTGTGTCATTATTGCCAATTGGAGCAAAATTTACAGGAATACACGTATCTATATTCAACACCAGAAACTCATATGTGCATTGATTGAACGCACTGTTATCACATACTTGAAAGTAAACTCTATCGATACCTATATAACCAACGCTTGGGGTATAAGCAAATTCATTGCCTAATTGTACTATCGTACCATGTTGAGGTTGTAGGATTACTTGTTTTACGAAAATACTGTCGCCATCTGCATCAGAATCGTTGCTTAACACGTCAACCGTATCTATTCGTCCTAAACAAATAGACAATGTATCATTCTTAACGGTAGGTGCACTTTGCCCAAACGAAAAAAGGGATACAAAAACCAAAATAAGACCTGCAAAATGTTTATTCATGTGTAAGTGTTGAATGATGATGCTTTGGATTAAAAATTATTTTGAAAAAGCAATGTATTGATCTACTAAGTCGGACGACCCAATAACGATTGCACAACGTTCATGCAATTCAGTAGGTTGTATACTTAAAATTCGCTCCTTCCCATTTGTACCTTTACCTCCGGCTTGCTCCGCTAAGAACGACATTGGTATACATTCGTAAAGCAGACGCAATTTCCCTTTTGTTTCGCCTTCATATGCAGGATAAAGAAATACTCCGCCTTTTAAGAACGTGCGATATAAGTCGCCAACCATTGAACCAATATAACGAATTGAAAACGGACGTGAAGTAGACTTATCTGTTTCCGTACAATACGCTACAAAGTTTTTCGCTGCCTTTTCGAATTTCGATAAATTCCCTTGATTCATGGAATAGATTTTCCCTTTTGTTGGCAGTTGAATAGTGTTGTTCACTAACTCGTACATGCCTGTACCTGAATTCAATGCAAAAAGCTGAACGCCTTTGCCCACTGATAACATCAACATAGTAGCACTTCCATAAAGCACGTAACCTGCAGCTAAGCATTCATCGCCCTTTTGCAAGAAATCGGATTCATGAATTGCCCCAACAGCTGATTTGCGTTTCCAAATTGCGAAAATGGTACCGATTGGAGCTGCAATATCAATATTCGATGAACCATCGAGCGGATCAACTGCAATAACCAATGCGCCTGTTTCATTCATCGTGGTTACCCCTTCATTCTCTTCACTTAAATAACCTGCGCATGCCGAACTCGACTTACAATAATCCATTAACACCTGGTTACTGTAATCGTCTAATTTCTGCACAATTTCGCCCTGCACATTGGTGGCATCCATTGCGCCAGTTAGATTTCGAAGAGGGGCATTACGCACTGCATCTGATAATTTAACGGAAGCATCGGCTACTGCTGAAAGCAAGCCTGCTAAATCGGGATCCACTTGTTGTAAATAAACAGAAAAAGGCATAGTTTAAAATTCGAGCCCGAATATAAATAAAACCAAGTATTTACGGGGAAATTTTATCTACCGCTCAGCGCTTCGTTCCCCATAGCCCTAAAACTGAGCGAAGAATAGTTGGGTAAAGCGATAAGGGTTTAAAACGCTCCGATGATTTGTCCCATTCTTTTTCGCCTAATCGCACAACAATCAACTCCTCTTTAGGCACCACCATCACAAACTGCCCACGCATCCCTTCCATGCTGAAATCGCCTACTCCATCTACATTACGCAACCACCACAAATAACCATAATGATTTTGAATGCCACCCCGTTCGCCATTTGGTAAATTAACAGGAGTAACCGATTGTTTCACATAAAAACTATCTACCAATTGTTGATTGCCCACTGCTCCTTGATGTTCATACAACATTCCAATTTTAGCAATATCTTTAGCATTGGTATAAAAACAACAATAGGATTTTTCGTTACCGGCCTCTTTGCTGTCGATGGTCCAAAAAGCATTGTGATTTGCTCCAATCGGTTGCCACAATTTTTCGGCTGCATAGTCGCTCATATTTTTACCTACTGCATTTTGCAATGCGAGAGTAAGAATTTCAGGATCACAATTTTTGTATCGCCACTCGGTGCCGGGTAATTTTTCAGCATGAATAGTATTAATCAATTGATGCATGTCGTTACCGTAATATAGCTTAGATAGCTTTCCAAAAGGATTGATGAATTGATCATAATAATCTACTCCCGAACTCATAGTTAGCAAATGCCGAAACGTAATTTTGTTGCGCTCATCTTGCGAAAAAGAAGGCAAATAATTCCCCACGGGTTCATCTAAACTTTTGATTTTACCTTCTTTCAAAGCAATACCGGTAAGTACACCAACTATAGCTTTTGTTGCCGAAAACGGATTCGTGTGACTAGAATCGGAATAGCCTTTTGCATACCACTCATACACTATACTATCGTGTTTCATCACCAAAAAAGCAACGGTTTTTGTAGTGGTTAGCGCATCCACCAAAGTATCAGGCAGATGTTTCGTATTATAAGAAACAGCATAAGGAATCTGAGAAGGTTTTGTGGAAGCCGGAATTTCTCGAGTGGGTAAAATATGTAAATCGTTAATCCCCGGATCGTTATAAATAACCGTTCGAACAAAAGCCGTTTTGCAAGAAGAGAACAACAAAACAAAAAGACAGAACGTAGTAAAGTAGCGCATGGTAATTGAAAAGTGCAAAGGTAACAGAAAGCGAACGGATTCGTTCAATCACTTGTTCAACTTGTGAAAAATAGACTTGTTGCGGTTATAAATTTTAACAAATGTATTGAAACGATCATCATACAGCACCTTATTGGCCGGATTAGGTTCATATACATTTTCCACTTTACTTAAAGTAGAAATATCTTTGTAATCAATCCATTTCATGGCCACTGCGGCTAAGAGGGCAGAACCTTTCGAATTAGCATGAACAGGATCGCTCACTTGGTGAATAGGCCGATCAAAAACATCTGCAAAAATCTGGCACCATACGGCTGAATTGGCTCCCCCACCAATGAATCGAACCGCCTTGCACTGCTGCCCCATCATTTTCTCGGCATACCCTAATAGCCATCGGCTGTTAAAGGCTACACCTTCAAAAATAGCACGTGCGAAATGAGCACGGGTATGATTCAGCGACATATTGTAAAACCCACCACGCGCATAATGATCATCTACAGGTGAACGCTCTCCGTATAACCAAGGTAAATAAACGAGTCCTTCGCTTCCTGCAGGAATTCGATCGGCCATTTTATCTAATTGTTTGTAGAAGTCTTTTGGAGCATCTTCATCATTCAATTCATCTTTAGGGAAAAGGATATTATTCTTTAAAAAATTAAGATTGTTTCCGGCACATTCTTGTTCATTCATCAACAAATATTTGCCGGGAATAGACGATGGAATACAACCCATATTGTGTAACAAGTCCGTTTTCTTAAACGGTACATGCGCCAACAACCACGATGAAGTTCCAATGTATAAATGCGGTTCAAAATCATGAACAGCCCCTGAACCAATAGCTGCCGAATGGGTATCAGGCGAACCACTCACCACAACACATTCTTCGTCCAATTCAAATGCCTGTGCAAACGCTTTACTCACTTTTCCAACTATAGAGTTTGGCGGTAACAAATCCGGTAATTTTTCACGCTCCACACCCGCCATTTTCAATAAATCATCTGAATACTTGATATTCGAAATATCACGGTTATCCGTTACCCAATGCACGGTAATAGCATCAAAACTAGAGCATATTTGTCCACTGATCCAAGCGTTCAAAAAATCTTTAGGTTCTAAGAATTTATAAGCTTTAGCATATATATCCGGCAACTTATTTTTCAAATACAAAATATGCGAGATAGAATCTTTCCCTGATTTGGTAGGGCCTCCACCGGTTAATTTCACCCATTTCAACATCTTGAATACGGAATACCCATCTACCTTTATCAATCCATTTGTTACTTCATGCGCATATTCCGCTCCGCGAGAATCCATCCATATAATGGCATTCATTATGGCATTCCCGTCTTTATCCACCGGCACAGTTCCACTCCATTGCGCTGTTACATTCACCGCTCGAATATGTTTGGGATTAAACAATCCCCGAGCCTTTATGGTTTGATAGGCTTTTGTAATCGATTGCGTCCATTCTGCGGTGTCTTGTTCCGCTCCTCCATGGTCTTTTAAAATCACCTGATTGGTTTCAAAAGCCGAATCAATCAAATCGGTATGAGCGTTGTAAACAGAGACTTTAGGGCCGCTTGTACCCAAATCAATGGTCAGAATCAAATGTTCATTTATATTCATTTGCCTAAATTAGAAGGATATTCAGAATATCTCTTTGCGGTCTATAATTTCTCTATCAACTGCATGATTGTTCGATTGAAATTTAACATAGAATTAAGGTAGACTTTCTTCATTCTTAAAATAAAGGGTTACTTTCAACCCAATTTAAAAACCAAACTAAAAAACATGAAATTAACCAAACTATTGTTTGCAGGCGTTTTTTGCCTTCTTTTCACGGATTATGCTGCTGCGCAATATTGTGGTGGATCAGGTCCATCGGTCTGTACACCGGGTACGAACTTAACATTGCCCAGCTTTTCACCTTCGTACGACTCTTTACCTTGCGCAATACAAGGTGTTCCATATGACCAAACGATTCAATTGAAAGTGCCTACTACGGGAGGCGGATACACCTTGAATTACATTCAAATTGATACAATCTCTAACTTGCCTTGCGGTCTTTGTTGGAAGGCAAGTTCTGCTAACAACCGCTTTAATGGAGGCGCACAAGGTTGTATTCGTGTAACCGGAACAACGTACGACAATGTTGGGCAGTTCACCTTACGAGTAATTGTAACCGCAAACGTTCAAGTGCCTATTTTTGGAGCTGTTTCGCAAGCCAATCAAAACCTTGCCGATCAAGGCTTAAAGTATTTTATACGTGTACAAACACCAACCGGAACTTGTGCACCGGTAGATACTTTAGCACCAGGCAATAAAGCTACAGTTATTGGTGCTGCTTTTACGGCAACCATTGCGGGAACGCCAACTACTTTCTGCCAAGGTGGATCAGTAACATTAACAGCTTCTCCAAGTGGAGCAGCTTCTTACCAATGGTACAATGGAGGAACTCCAATTCCAAGTGCAACATCTGCAACATATGTTGCGAATGCATCAGGAAGTTATACCGTTAAAGTAGTAAAAGGCTGTTTAGCCTCTACGTCTGCAGCAACAACTGTTACGGTTAATCCACTTCCTGGATCGGCCATCACACCTGCCGGACCCATTGTACTTTGCGGTGGAGGAACGCAACTATTAACCGCTGCTCCAACCGGAGGAACTACTTATATATGGACTAAAAACGGAGCAAACGTTGCTACAACGCCTACTTACACAGTAGCTACTGCAGGCAGTTACAAAGTTATTGTTACTAAAGGTGGCTGTACTGATACATCAACAGCTGTTGCTGTTTCAGTAGGTGGTGGACCAATTTCAGCGAATGCTACTGCATCTTCTACCACCTTATGTGCCGGACAACCGGATACATTAAGAGCCGCAGCCGGATTCACTACTTACGCATGGAGCGGTGGAGGAACAAGTCAAACCAAAATTGTTACTACACCAGGTAAATACTACGTTACAGTAACCCTCACTTCAGGGGCATGTACAAGTACAGGTGTAGATTCAGTGACCATTAGTGCTGGAACAGCAATACCTGCAATTACATCAGTACCAAGTACTATTAGCGGTTGTGTAGGTACACCGGTAACATTAGATGCTGGGGCTGGTTATACCACTTATGCTTGGTCTAATGCCTTAGGTAATGCACAAACAGCTTCTGTAACATCATCGAATACATATACTGTTACCGTTACAAAATCCGGAACATGCGGTTCGGCTACGGCTTCATCGGTTGTAACCATTAACCCACTTCCTTCATTTACATTGGCGGTAACACCGGCAAGCCCTAAAGTTTGTCCGGATTCCAACTTAACGGTTACATTAGATGCAGGTGCCGGGTATAACGGTTATTTATGGACAGGTGGAGCCAACACACAAACTAAAGTGATTACAACGCCTGGATCTTATCAGGTTGTTGTTTACAAAACAGCTTCGGGATGTACAAAAGCGGATTCAACAACCGTAACGGTAGGACTTATCGCTCCTCCTGCAACACCACCACTTACCGATAAATCTTTCTGTCCTGGCGATTCTGTATTGTTAGATGGAGGTTTCGGTTACAATGGTTATAAATGGAGTACGGGTAAAACCAGCAGCTTTATTTATGCAAGTACTGCAGGAACATATTCTGTTACGGTAACAAAAGCAGGAGCATGCGGAAGCACTTCCGTTTCAGCGAACGTAACAGCCTTCACTGCACCAAATGCAGCTTTCACCAAAGCTGGTGCTGTGCTTACTGCAACAACAGCAGGCTTAACTTATGAGTGGTATTTGAATGGTAATCCAATTTCAGGAGCTTCTGCTTCAACGTACACAGCAACCGCTAGCGGCAACTATGCATTGAAAGTTACGGATGGCAATGGCTGTTCTGCTACTTCTGCCGCTCAATTGGTTTCAGTAGGTATTGAGGATATCAGCGGAGAAATTAAGTTTACAGCTTCGCCAAATCCGGTATCGAGCACATTGATAGTTAACTTTACCTTGAGCAAAACAAGCCAAGCTAGTTTATCGATTACAGATATTTCAGGTAAAACGGTAAACGAAATGGAATTGGGAAGTATTTCCGGAAAACAAACCATCAACGTTCCAATGGAATCATTATCGAACGGAATCTATTTTGTGAAATTAAACACGGAGATGGGCAAAGCGCAAATCAAAGTGATTAAACAATAAACTGTTAAAAAGCAAAGTAAAAAGCCTCCCATTTGGGGGGCTTTTTGTTTTTGTTTCGTTAATAATTTTTTAACTATTCGTTTCCCTTCATGATGATTTTGTACATTCGCAGCATAATTTTAACCTTTCATTGAAACATTTAACCCTACTAAGTGTTTCAATCAGATAACAAATACCATGGATAAAACAGTTGACGAAGGCCTTGTTCGCATAAGAAGCAGCCGAAAGAGAACGAATATTCTCCGTGAACCTGAGTTTGCAACGATAGAGTTTCTTTGTAAAATAATGCCCTCGTTTGTTACACCCGATATGCTTTCCGCCATAGGATTTTTAGGGAGTGTGATTGCAGCAGCGAGTGTCTATCTTGCCATTTACAACCGCTATTTTCTGTTTTTAATTATTCCGGGTATGGCCATTCAATGGTTTGGCGATTCGCTAGACGGACGAATAGCATACTATCGCAACACTCCACGCAAATGGTATGGTTGGTTACTAGATATGAACTTAGATTGGATTTCAACGGCTATGATGACGGCCGCTTATGTTATCTATTTACACGACACCCCTTTAGTAGCCCTTCTATTTATGGCTATGTACGGACAAACATTTATCCTTGCCTTGATGCGGTATAAAATCACTGATATCTATCTTATTGATGCCGATGGATTGCTCGGACCAACGGAATTGCGAATTATTCTAACGGCATCTACGGCTATGGAATTCTTCATTCCCGGATTTTTATTCTGGTTTGGTGTTGCCGGCATTGCCATTTTGTTTGTGATTAACGGAGTCGATTTCTACAAACTGGTACAATTGGCGAACGCGAAAGACGATGAAGAGCGCTCCAAAAAAGCTTCGCAACAATAATTCATGAAAACCTTTGCCAAAGCTCAACTTTCTGCATTTCTGGGAGGAATTGTAGATTATTTGGTAATGCTTTTTTTCACAGAGATTGTAGGTTTTTTCTACACCTATAGCATTGTGATTGGCGGTATCATTGGCGCCATTGTGAACTTCTCTTTAAATCGAATGTGGACCTTCAATGCCACTGATACCAAAAAAAGAGTACAACTGCCTAAGTTTGTATTGATGGTGGCCGGAAGTATTTTATTGAAATCATCGGGCACTTACGCTTTCTCCAACTACTTTGGCATCGATTATAAAATCAGCAGAATTATTGTAGACCTCATGGTTTCCCTGGGCTTCAACTTTACCCTGCAAAAATTGTGGGTGTTTAAATCTTAAAGCAAATCGCTTTTCGTGAAAGCCAATGGCAATAAGTCTTTCACCGATGCTAAGCGAATCACCGGCTTCCCTTCAATGCCTAACCACACCGAAACAGGTGTATTAAAACGCGTTTCAAATTCCAATAATTGTTGCCGACAAATACCACAAGGTGCAGCAATTTGTTCTACCTGAAAGGCATCAGATGCAATGGTGATGAACAATTCCTTTGCGCCTACATTCGGGTGCAACGAAGCACAAGCCCCTAAAGCAGTTCCCTCGGCACAAATACCGGCCGGGTACGATGCATTTTCTTGATTCGTACCGGTTACAATTTCACCGTTCACTAAACGAATCGCACAAGCCACACGAAATTTAGAATAAGGCGAATACGCATCCTTCAATGCTGCTTTGGCATGTTGGAAAAGCGTTACAACTTCAGCAGGCAATTCGTTCGGGGCATATTCGCGGTACGCAATTTTGAAATGGTGTTCTTGCATGAATACTTCTTATTTAAACCAATATACAATTGTTATTTGGGAAATAGAATTTGAAGAAACGAATAGCTTCTAGCCAATAGCGGCTAGAAAGGATTAAGAAAAAGGTATGGAGTAGAAAACGTTTTAAAAATAGATTTTATGTTGGGCGTATGCCACAAGAGCGGCACCGGGTTTTCCGCTGCAAGTCCGCGTTCCGCTATGCAGCTCCACTGTGGGCTTTCCGCTGCAACCCCTTACGCAAATCGTGCTTCAAATATTATTTCCGTGTCATTTCGAACGCAGAGAGAAATCTATATTTTATCCGTTAAAAGTGGAGAATAAGCTAAATTAAACCGTCACTGCGAGGAACGAAGCAGTCTGTGTTAAGAGCGACTACTTCCTTTTATAAAATTTTTCACTCCGTTCAGCACAACAAGTGAAAAATAATTTCCAATGCACCGCAATGCCCGTGAGGGATAGCAGCGAAAATCCTCTGCCTTTTCCTAAGGCAGAGATTGAAGCGAATAGCCCGACCGCGCTTCCTAGCGGGGGCACGCCCAAATCTTTTTGGAATGGTAAAAACTAGTTCTTCTTTCCTTTTCTACTTGCCAGCGCATCGTGTTCCACCTTACCGGTTTTCTTCAAGTGTGCTTTGGCTTGCCGGTTAGCAATATCAACACCTATAGCCAATACTAGTTTTTTGCCGGCACTAAATCGCTCGGGATGTTTTTTCCCTTTTCTGAAATTATCGAAGAAAAATTTAGACGATAAAATGGCAAAAGGCGCGCATGGATTATGCGATAAATATTTGCCGAAAACTCTTCGATGCACCACATCGGTTTTTGCGCGCATGGAGGCATAGGCCACTTCCGTGTTCTGCACCATTACCTCATCATCGCCATAACAGGCACAGAGCTGCACGGGGGCTTTGGGCACCCAATTACATAAACAGTTTTCCCGCAGCTTACACGTAAAAGGGAAAGTAGTATCGTTCACGAATTTATCGAGTAGAGAGTCCACAATCATTTCTCCGGGAATCTTAGGCAACATGGCATTCACATCGCCAAAATCTTTGTCGCGCGGCTGTGCAAACACTTGGCGCATACGCGAACGGTAGGGCTCTTTGAACACATCGTACACATCGCCTTTCCAGATGTTGTATGCGTATTGATACGATACAATCAAATACGGCAAGTAATGTGGCTGTGTGTAATTGCGAAACATGGTTTTAGTTTGTTCGCCTGTCATATCATAAGCCCCCGACATAGGCGAAGAAGCCGTGAGTTTAATTTCGTCAAATGCACCACTCTCTAACATTTTGTGGGTAGCCATAGCTGCATGTCCGCCTTGCGAATAGCCCGTTAAAAACAATTGCCCGGAAGTACTTCGTCCGATTTTCGGATAAATTTCGCGACAAGCTTTTATCATGTAAATAGTAGCCATCGCTTCTGTCCAAGCGTCTTGATACACATGTTCTTTTTCTCCTCCTCCAAAACCATAATAGAAAGGGAAAATCGATATGTAATTATCGGCTGCATGCATAATGCAAACAATTTGCTCGAAATCTTCAATGCCGTATTGTTGGTTGAGTCGGATGCGTGTGCCGTGGTCGTACACCATTTCAGCTGCAGGTTTAGTGGTGCGCGGTATATACAATGAGCCTTTAGCAATTATGAATGTACTATCAAGCCATAAGCCTTTGTACACCACTTCGTACACATCCACTGCATTGCGCACAGGTACAATCATCTGGGGGATATGGGTCTTCTTCCAAAAGTGATTAAGTGAATCTTGTGTGTAGGTATATTTCAGTTCATAGCTCACCAAGTATTGAGCAGGCGGGTCAAAAGCCTTTGCGGCAATAGTTGTTATAAAAACAAATAGTGTTAATGCAGCAAAGCGAAATAAAATGTTTTTCATATTGGTTTTGAATTGTTAATGCATAATACATATAATTCAATTTTGAAAAACACGATTTCAATGAGCGTTTCAGATTATAGGTTGTATGCATAAAAAAAGCCGATTCGCATACAAGATGGAATCGGCTTTAATAAAAATGGAATTCAGTTTATCGCATCACTGCAACTGTTCCTGTTAAGGTTTCTTCGCGACCGCTGTATAACTTCACTTTCAGCAAGTAGGTATAGGTATCGAATTGTACATCTTTACCGCGGAATTTGCCATCCCATTTATCGCCATTGGCTTTGCCGTTAGCATAATCGGATGAAGAATAGACTGTTTCGCCCCAACGGTTGAAGATATTCATGTTGATATTCTGAGCACCTAAAATATTTACTTCAAATACATCATTCAAACCATCATTGTTTGGCGTAAATGCTGTTGGCAAGAAATACAAGAAATCGTTTTTCACGATTACACGAACGGTATCGTAGTTCACACAACCATCGCTATCGGTAACGGTTACCACAAAATCGGTAGTAACATCACAAGTTGCTGTTGGGCTTGTGCAATCTGTACAAGAAAGATATTTCACCGGTGTCCAAGCATACGATTTGATTCCTTTCGAAGAGAATGCTGTTACGCCCAATTTCACAGGTTGGTTCAGCAATGCAGTAATATCATCTATGGCTTTCACAGAAAACTGACTCGGTTCAACAATCGTAAATGTTGTAGAAGCGCCACATTTGTTTTGATCTTCAGCTACAACAACATAATTGTTAGCGACTAAGTTATTGAACACGCTATCGCCACTATAAATACCGTTTAAATAGAAGGTATAAACACCCGTTCCGCCTGTTGCATGTGCTACAACCGTTCCGTTATTGCCTCCAAAACAAGTTACATTGTTTACGGCTACAGATACATTTACTTTAGCCGGCTCATTAATAAACACAGAATCGCGCACCTGACAGCCTGCATGATCCGTAACGGTTACATAGTAACGTTGATTACCCGGTAACTTAGTAGCCAATACTGAAGCTTGTGCCGGTGTAGTACTCCAATTGTAGGTGAATGGTGCTGTTCCTCCGGTGGCAGTAACAACTGCAAATCCGGTGAAGTTTCCGTTACAATCGGGTTCGTTACCTGCTACTGAAGTTAAAATAGCAGATGGTTCTGTAACATTGAAGGAATAAGCTTTTGCGCAATTCTTAGTATCGCTTAATGTGAGTTTATAAACTCCGGATGCAAGATTAGAGATTGCACTTGTATTTTGTCCGTTCGACCATACATACGAATAGCTTGGCGTACCACCGGATACTGCTGTAAAGATGGCACCTTTAGTTTCTCCTGCACAAATATTATTCACAATAGAATCGGTAAAGCTGTATGGAGCAGGTTGAAGGATGGCGTAATTTGAAGTAGCCGTGCAGCTATTCAAATCGGTAACAACTACAGTGTAGTTACCTCCTGCTAAACCCGATATATCCTGGGTTACAGCACCATTGGTCCAGAAATAAGTATAAGGCACTGTACCTCCCACGGCCGTTAAATCAACAGCTCCATTGGCGCTATCGGCACAAGTAGCATCGGTTTGAACGGCAGAAAGGCTAAGCGGTGCTGCCGGTTCAGTAATGGCTGAATTGGTGGATGCTGAGCAACCATTAAAGTCGGTTACCGTTACATAATAAATACCGCCCGATAATTGTTGAATATCTTCAGTGGTAGCGTACGGAGCGGCATTCTTCGTCCAGTTAAACGTATAACCCGGAGTACCACCGGCAACCGAAATGTTTACGCTACCGCTGGAATCGCCAAAGCATTTTACATTCGAAGCCGATTCAACATAAGTAGCTAATGGCGAAGGTTGATTCAATTGCACCGGAATAGAGCCATCGGGTACCACACATAAGCCATCGGTAACGTTGATGAGATAAACCCCGGGTGCTAAGCCGGTAAAGGTATTGCTATTTTGAAAAGAAGTTCCGGCATCAATAGAATATTGTAAAGGACCATTTCCACCTGTGGCTAAAATTGTAATTGTTCCATCGCTGGCACCATTACATTTTACATCGGTTTTGGTAACCGAAGTAATTCTAGGTTTACCCACTTTAATTTCGATTTCGCGATAGCTCCAACTCTTTTTGGTATCATCGGTATTACACGTATACACGCGGAATTTTGTAGTTTGTGAAACATAAACCGTGTAGAAGGAATCTTGTGTTTGTTGTTGGAAAACTTCGGTTCCGCCAACCACTCTATACCAACGGAATTCACCATTGAAGACTGCACCACCTGTGCGTAATGTTGTATAACCCGGGTCGCATAAAACCGGTTGATCGGTGTAGATGGTATCCGGACAAGGAGAAGTCCAATTCGTGAAGTGCGTTACACCATAATTATCGCTACCACAATTTGCGCCATAAGAACTTTGGCTAAAAACGCCACGATAGGCATCAACATAAGGAACAAAACCGCGGAAAGGACTGTAGGCTGCACCATTCATATCGCTGATACAATACGCTTCATCGGAGCTACATCCACCACCGCACAAAATGTTTCCACTACATGGACACGAAGCATGATACGTGTTACGATCGCATTGATCGCAAGCCCAACTGGTACATATCCCTAAGAATGTACCTGTACAACGAAAACAGTCGAAACAATCGGCTTCCCAGCCTTCGAAGCCCCATTGGATACCTAGTGGAGCAGGATTAGGACCAAGTGTTGTAGGCGCACCGTAAGTAAACACTTTTGTTTCCATCGGGATAGCAGACGCATAAGGTACAGGATCAAAATCGCCAACATTATACTGATAAGGCGTTGGGGAAGGGGCTAAGCCTCCGCCAGGATAGTGGAAAAAACTTTGTCCGTCTAAATCCGGGTAATCGCGCAATTTAAAACGCTGTTGCATTTCATTATTCCCTAACTCAGTGGGACCATCTTCATTCGTCCATAAGTTATTAATTTTTACTGTAACCTGCATATTTCCGTCATTTCCGGGCTGCGCAAACAAACGTTGACCAAAAAAGAAGAAAGCAAGTATATAGAGCGGTTTTATGTATTGTTTTAGTGTCATAACTCTCGTATTTTTATTTTTCACCATTATTCTCTCTCTCCAATTCTTTCAAGTAGTTTTCAGCATTTTTAGGATCGTAAATGCGGAAATATTCCACTTTGTTGTACCGGAAATACCATGCGCGAGTATATTGTTCAAACCGTTTAGCATCAAGGGCTTCATTCCCTGAATCAAACTGTTCTTTTGTGGGTTGAACCTTACTTGGGGCAAGTACTTTCCAAGAAGAATCGGCTACAGGCGAATTAATTTTTAGGTAACTAGTGTAATATTTATTGTTTTTCACCAACTTAGGATGATTAATCAAAGTCTCATATTCTTTGGCATAAATTACCATCCAATCGGCTAACACAGCTTCGTATTGTTTTTCAGATGTGGCGATATCTGTTGTAATTTTCGGATTTGGAAAATGCGGTGCAACTGACTTCAATTCGGCAGTAGATATACCGCTTCCGTTGACCCATTTTAAAAATGGATTACCAAAAGTTTTTGGAGCCTCTTCACCCTCTTTTTTGAGTCCTAAATCCACTAAAGAAGGATTCAGTTTTTTGATAGCAGATAGATTTAAAAAGGCCTTAACTTCCGATGGATAATTCGTAATCCAACTTTGAACATTTTCGTTAAAATGCGGACAATTTTTCTTTACGATTTCCGGAGATAATTTACTGAAGGAAATCAAACTTTTCCATGTCGAATACAATGGATTTTCAGCAGCAAAAGTATTCACTGAAAACCACATCAATCCTACAAAAAAATAAGTAGTGTACTTTTTTTGCATAACTCAATTTTGGTTGAAAGTGAAGGTAAAGCATTCCAGCTATTTAACAAGGATTTAACAAGAAAAAACCGACAAAAAAAAGAATATGCACAATCTTTCCACATTAGCAGTAAAACAGCGGATTTCACGCCTTTTTTACAAATGAAAATGGTATATTTGGAGTTCAGTTTTTCACTTAAATTAATTCGACAAAAATGACAGAAGAAGTAGGGAGTCCGCAACCATCACAAAAAGATTATTCAGCAAGTTCGATAACAGTATTAGAGGGATTAGAGGCGGTGAGAGTTCGTCCGGCCATGTACATTGGTGATATTGGCGTAAAAGGCTTACACCACTTAGTGTATGAGGTTACCGACAACTCGATTGATGAGGCGTTGGCAGGTCATTGTAAAAATATTACCGTTACCATTTTGGAAGGCAATTCTATTCGTGTGAAAGATGACGGAAGGGGTATTCCGGTAGATATGCACGAAAAAGAAGGTCGTTCTGCCTTGGAGGTGGTAATGACCGTGCTTCACGCTGGAGGTAAATTCGATAAAGATTCATACAAAGTTTCGGGAGGATTGCACGGTGTTGGGGTTTCGTGTGTGAATGCGTTGTCATCGGCTTTAAAAGCGCAAGTTCACCGTGGTGGGAAAGAATATGTACAAGAGTTTTCGAAAGGAAAACCGTTATACCCTGTGAAAGAAGTTGGTCCGTCTGATTACCGAGGAACGATTGTTACGTTCTTGCCCGATGATACGATTTTCCAAGCATCTGTTTACAACTACGAAACCTTAGCGAATAGAATGCGTGAGTTATCGTACTTGAACAAAGGGATTAAAATCACATTGATTGATGAGCGCGATAAGAATGAAAACGGAGAATTCCGCTCGGATGAATTTTTCTCGCAAGGGGGGTTGATGGAATTTGTGAAATATTTGGATTCGACTAGAGAATCCATTATCCCTGAACCAATACACGTAGAGGGTGTTAGAGATAATATTGTTGTTGAAGTGGCTTTACAATACAACACAACCTATTCAGAAAATATTTTCTCGTATGTAAACAACATCAACACTATTGAAGGAGGAACACACGTTGCCGGTTTCAGAAGAGCGTTGACAAGAACGTTTAAAGCCTATGGCGAGAAAAATAAATTGTTTGAAAAACTAAAAGTAGAAATTGTTGGAGATGACTTTCGCGAGGGCTTAACGGCTATTATTTCGGTGAAAGTGCCTGAACCACAATTCGAAGGACAAACAAAAACTAAATTAGGGAATAATGAAGTTGCCGGTGCTGTTGAGCAAGTGTTTGGCGAAGTATTAAATAACTATTTAGAAGAAAATCCCAAACAAGCCAAATTCATTTTCGATAAAGTGGTGTTGGCTGCAACGGCTCGTCATGCTGCACGAAAAGCGCGTGAAATGGTGCAAAGAAAAGGCGCTTTCAGCGGTGGCGGTTTACCGGGTAAATTGGCCGACTGTGCAAGTAAAGATCCTTATTTGAGTGAGATTTTCTTAGTCGAAGGGGATTCGGCAGGTGGAACGGCCAAACAAGGTCGCGATAGAAATATTCAAGCCATTCTTCCGCTCAGAGGAAAAATCTTGAACGTAGAAAAGGCGATGGAGCATAAAATCTATGAGAACGAGGAGATTAAAAATATGTTCACCGCATTAGGTGTAAAAATTGGCACTGTAGACGATCATAAAGCGCTTGATACTGAGAAATTACGTTATCATAAAATCGTTATTATGTGTGATGCCGATGTGGATGGATCGCATATTACTACTTTGATTTTGACGTTCTTCTTCCGCTACATGAAAGATTTGATTGAGAAAGGACATATCTATATTGCTCAACCACCACTTTACTTAGTGAAAAAAGGGAAGGATCAGCAATATTGTTGGAATGATGTGCAACGCGAACAAGCTACAGAACTTTTTGCAAAAGGAGGAAGTCGCGACTCCGTTCACGTTCAACGATACAAAGGATTGGGAGAGATGAATGCAGAACAACTTTGGGAAACCACCATGAACCCTGCAACACGTTCATTGCGAAGAATTACCATTGAGAGTGCAGCCGTGGCAGATCATACATTCTCTATGTTAATGGGTGACGAAGTTCCACCTCGAAGAGAGTTTATAGAAGCAAATGCGAAATATGCACGTGTTGACGCATAATTTTGCTTAACTGCTCAAAACACTTATTTTCATATCACACAAAACATAAAAACACAAACATGAAAAAACAATTTTTACTCTTAATGGGCACGGTGCTGCTTAGTACCTTCTCCCTTTTTGCTCAGCAACCGAGCAATCCAAGTTTTGAAACTTGGCCAAGTACCGATGTGGTTACCGGCTGGGGTACATTTACACAAGTACTAGCTGGAGCAGGGCTTCCGGGACAAGGGCTTGAAACAAAAAACACCAATGCCACCTATATTAAAGCCGGTGTTGCATCGATAAAACTTCAATCGAAATTTATTGCTGCACTTGGAGATACCCTTCCAGGTACTTGTTCATTAGGGTATTGGGTATTTAACGGGTCAGCATTTGATACATATGGACAAGCATTTACCGGAAGACCTGACTCTATTAGATTTGCTATCGCATACTTACCTGCAGGTGGAGATACCGGTGTTTTTCAAGCGTATTTAACGAAAACAACTGTTGATGTTGGAGGTACAGGCTTTTTAATTACAGGGGCAGTTCCTACTATGACCTACATTACTCTTCCTTTTCAATATGCAAATTCTAATACACCAGATACTTTACATATCGACTATGCAACTAGTTATAATATTATTCACCAAGGCAGTGTTATGTATGTTGATGATATTTCATTAATTTATGCAGCGCCTGCTAACCCATCTGTAAGCCTATCGGTTGCAACAACATCGGGTTTAGAGAGTGTAAGTACCGTTCGATTAATCGCTACCTTGTCTAGTGCTTCTGCTTCGGCTATTACAGTACCGGTTACACCTTCAGGAACTGCAACTTATGGAGCAGATTACTCTGTAAACAAACCTACCGGATTTTCGTTTGCTGCTGGACAATTAAAGGACACTATTATAGCAACTATTGTTGACGATGCAACTGTTGAATCAAACGAAACTATAATTGCGACATTGGGAACACCAACCGGAGGGGCTACTTTAGGATCGCCTTCTGCACTTACGTATACCATTGTTGATAATGACGGTGCACCTGTTGTTCCAACGGTTTCTATTGCTGCTGTTTCTTCAATAGGAGAAGCCGGTGGATCGTATAATTTAGTAGCAACTTTGTCTCAAGCTACTTCGGTAGCTTCATCGGTAGGGGTTACAATGAGCGGTACAGCTACTAACGTAACAGATTATTCATTAAGCAAAACAACATTCTCTTTCCCTGCAGGTAAATCAACAGACACTATTAAAGTGACTATTGTTAATGATGTACTTGTTGAAGGAAACGAAACTGTTATTGCAACTTTAAGCAGCCCATCAGCATGTACTTTGGGATCTCCTTCTGCGGCAACTACAACAATTACAGATAATGATGTTCTACCAACAATTTCAGTTGCTGCATCATCTGCAACAGTATTAGAATCTGTTGGTACCGTTAAATTAATTGCTACACTTTCTGCTCCGGCTACAAGTACAGTTACCTCTGCAGTTACTATCTCAGGTACTGCAAGCAATCCGGCTGATTATACATTAAGCAAGACCAGTTTCTCTATTGGTGTTGGAAAATCTACTGATACAATTATTGTTACCGTTATTGATGATGCTGCTGTTGAATCTTCTGAAACCGTAATCGCAACATTATCTTCTCCATCTGGAGCAACTGTTGGATCACCTGCTGCTGCAACCATCACAATTAACGATAATGACGGTCCTCCGGCATTGTCTATCAGCGCATCTTCTGCATCTGTTTCTGAGGCAGGAGGAACAGTGAAACTAATCGCATCATTAACATTTGGAGCTACTGGGGCTGTAACTGCACCTGTAACATTTAGCGGTACAGCTGCAAACCCGGCAGATTACACATTAAGTAAAACCAGCTTCTCTTTTGCTGCAGGAAAATTAAACGACACTATTGTTGTTACAATTGTAAACGATGCTGTAACTGAAGCAAACGAAACAGTTATCGCAACATTGGGTACTCCGTCTGGAGCAACCGTTGGAACACCTAATGCAACCACAGTTACCATTGTTGATAATGACGGAACAGGAATAGAGAATGCTGATTTAATGAAGTCTATTTCAGTTTATCCAAGTCCTGCGCAAGGTTCATTCAATGTTGAACTTCCATCAGCAACTGTAAATCATTCATTATCTATTGTTGATATGAATGGTAAAGTAGTGAAAGAAGCTACCGTTACTGCAGGAACAACAAACATATCTGTAGAAGGTTTGGCTACTGGTAATTATACATTAGTATTCTTAAACGCTGAAGCACAAACATTAGCAGGAACAAAACAAATTCAGATCATCAAATAATCTGAATTGTAAAATTATTGAAAGAGTCACTTCAAATGAAGTGACTCTTTTTTTTATAAAGAATGATAAATTACTATTGGAACTGAACAAATTAGCTTATTTCTGCATTACTAAAAGAAAAAAGGCATGTCTAAATTTCATGAGTTAAAATTTAAAACACTTCAAAACAAAGAGTTTGACTTTTCCAATTTAAAGGGCAAAGCAGTGCTCATTGTAAATACGGCATCGAAATGTGGCTTCACTCCGCAATTAAAAGGTTTGGAAGAATTATATGAAAAATATCAACCTAAAGGACTTGAAATCGTTGCCTTTCCTTCTAATCAGTTCATGGGACAAGAACCTTTAGAAGGAGCTGGAATTGCGGAGTTCTGTGAAATGAATTATGGCGTAAAATTCCCCATCATGGCAAAATCGGATGTTCGAGGTGATAACAAAAACAAAGTCTTTCAATTTTTGACAGATAAGAAACAAAATGGCACAAACAGCCAACAACCTTGGTGGAACTTTTGGAAATATTTAGTTGACAAAAACGGCAACTTGGTTGAAGTGTATTCATCATTCACAAAGCCTACAGACAAAAAGGTTATAAAAGCAATCGAAAAAGCACTTAATTAGTATCTGCAAAATTGTCATAGTAATAGCTGTGGCATCATTTTGTAGCAATTACATTTATTATCAAAATAAAATCAAACAATATGGCATTACAATTCACCGATTCGAATTTTGAATCAGATGTTTTAAAATCAGACAAAGTAACTATGGTAGACTTTTGGGCTGAATGGTGTGGACCGTGCAAAGCAATTGGTCCGGTAGTGGAGCAGTTATCAAAAGAATATGAAGGAAAAGCGAATATCGGTAAGATGGACGTAGATGCGAATTCGAATGTGCCTATGCAATACGGCATTCGTTCTATTCCTACTATTTTATTCTTCAAAGGCGGACAATTGGTTGACAAAACCGTTGGGGCAGTGCCGAAAGCTACGTTAGAAGCTACATTGAAAAAACACTTATAATCAGTTCGTGTTGGCTTCCAAGAAGCGAACATATGCCTTTACACCATCTTCAAGAGCCGTGAATTCTTTATTGAATCCGGCTCTTTTTAGTTTCGCCATATTGGCTTCGGTAAAGTATTGATACTTGTCGCGAATATCTTCAGGAATTGGAATATATGTTATGGTTGAAGGTTTTCCCATCGCTGAAAAAACGGCTTTCCCCAAATCATTGAATGTTCTTGCTTGTCCTGTTCCTAAATTATAAATGCCGTTAAGACTAGCTGTTACTTTCTGCGAATTAATCACATTATAGAAATACAGACACACCGCTACCACATCATCCACAAAAACAAAATCACGCAATTGCTCTCCATCCTTAAAATTGATGTGGTGCGATTGAAATAACTTCAATGTACCTGTTGCTTTAATCTGATGAAAAGCATGATAAATCACAGAAGCCATTCTGCCTTTATGTGTTTCATGCGGACCGTAAACATTGAAAAACTTCAAGCCCATCCAATGCGAAGGTTTTGCTTCTTGCGTTAAAACAAACATGTCAAACAATTGCTTGGAAAGACCATAAGGGTTTAAAGGTTTGAGTAAGCCAATTTTTTGTTCATCATCAACAAAACCATGTTCTCCCAAACCATAAGTTGCAGCACTGGAGGCATAAATGATTGGAATATCTTTTCGTGCACAGATCTCCCATAACGCCTTAGAATAAGCCAAATTGAGTGAGTCTAAGATTCTAAAATTGAATTCAGCAGTATCGGTTCGAGCGCCCAAGTGAAATACAAATTCTACTTCATCGGCATTTTCAAGAAACCATTCTAAAAAAACAGTGCGATTCATTTTTTCTTCAAAAACACATCCGTCAAGATTAGACGCTTTTTGTACAGCATCGAAATCATCTACCAATAACAAGTTGGTAATGCCTAATCCATTTAAGCCACGAACTACATTTGAACCTATAAAACCATATGCACCTGTTACTACTATCATGCTTTAAAATAAATTTTGTTGACCGCATTCAAAATCGAGTAGCCATTTTTTGCGGGCTATACCCCAAGCAAAACCGCGTAAATCGCCTGCTGTGCCAACAACACGATGACAAGGTACAATAATCGCTAATTTATTTTTCCCAACTGCATTGGCTACCGCACGTGAATATTTTTCATCGCCAATTTGTATGGCTATTTGTTTGTAGGTTTTGGTAGAACCAAAAGGTATTGCTTGTATAATAGACCAAATCTGCTGTTCAAAAGCTGTGCCCTCTTGTTCAAATGTAATGACTTCCGGTTTCCATGCTCTGATAAAATAAGCATCGAAAAAATCAATAACACTTTGATTGGTAGTTTCCGGAGTTGTAGCCATATCCATTAGTGTAGCGCTAATGATGACATCATCAATACACTCTACTGCTATATCACCAACAGGACTTTTATAACAACTAATCATACATCGATGCGGGTTAGAAAATGATGTTCAATACTGCTTTTCTTCAATAACTTACCTAAAGCAGAATATTCAAATTGCTTCAACACAAAGATACTTTTCGGGCGCTCGTAATTGGATAAAGTTTCAAATGAAGATTTAGTAAGCGATTCAGCCACTTCTTGCGATTGCAATACCAATACCACCCTTTGTCCGAATTTATCATCATTCATTGCTGTAATAAAAAATGGAACTGAAAATTTAGATTGGAGTTTACTTTCTATTTGATGTGCAAACACTTTTATTCCTCCGGTATTAATTACCTCATCTTGTCTACCTAACCATCGAAAACGTTTGCTGTCTATAATTTCAACCACATCTTTTGTTGAAATTGCTGCCTGATTTTCAACTTTAATTTGCAGTAAAGAGTCTTCATTGGTTGCAACAGAAATGCCTTCCAAACATTGGAAATAATTTTCCTTAAACGGAGCAATACTTCGTAATGCAATGTGGCTTATGGTTTCTGTCATACCAAATGTTTCATAAATAGCATTAGGCATATCATTCAACAACGTTAGCAACGCATCACTAATTTTTCCTCCGCCAATAATTACATGTGGAATCGATGAAAACAAAGTTGTCGATTGCTGATGTTGTAATACATCAAAGCATTGCATTGGAGTGAATGCTGCAAACGTAATAGGCAAACTATCCCCCCCTATCGACAATGGATTGGAAGCAGGTGCTACACATACAATTTTTGCTTTTGCAACTATAGCACGGATAAGCATCATTCGACCTCCGATATGCTGAACCGGTAAACACAAAAAGAAAACCGATGTATGATTGAGTTTGAAAAAGTGATTTGTTCGCAATGCACTTTGCATTAATTCATTTCGCGAATGTTCAACCACTTTTGGAGTACCAGTAGAACCCGAAGTATGCATTGCAAATGAAATAGCCGAACTACACCACAATTCAACGAAGTCGACAATCTCTTTCTGCCAAGTTATTTCAGCATTTACGGATGTCAACCATTCCGCTTCAGGTAAACTAAAATCAATCTGTAACATCATCCTTGGTTTTCCATGTAAGCGAAGTATCGTACCATAATTGTCCGCCTTTCACTACCAATGGCGAAACAATATTATTCGTATATAGAGCACCTGTGCCAAGACCTTGAATCAAAATATCTTGCTTTGCTGAAACCCATTGTGCTATAGCATTCAAGCCTATATTGGATTCCAATGCTGAAGTAGCCCACCATTTTATATTACGTTCCTCTGCAAATTGAATCCATTCGTTAGATTTCTCGAAACCGCCAATCAGACTGGGTTTTAAGATGATATACTGCGGAGCAATAGCATCCAACATACTTAATTTAGTTGCCTTATCTACAGTGTATATCAACTCTTCATCCAAAGCAACATCTATAATTTTTGCTTTGCAAATTTCTTTCATTAAGTCCCATTGATTCACGGCAATAGGTTGTTCCATAGAGTGTATCTGAAAACGACTCAGTCGTTCTAATTTAGCAAACACATCATCCGATTTAAATGCTCCATTCGCATCTAAACGAATCTCCATTTGTGTAGCATCGAAATGACTTCGAATAAATGCGATTAAATCACATTCTTCTTCAAAGTCAATGGCTCCAACTTTTATCTTAATACATTTAAAACCCTGTGCCAACTTATGCTGCAACTGTTCCAACATAAATGATTTTGAACCCATCCACACTAAACCGTTAATGGCAATAGCTTTACTTCCGGAAGAGAAATCCGTTGCGAACAATTGTTTGGTTCCTCCATTTTTAAAATCCAACAATGCAGTTTCAATCGCAAAAACAATAGATGGGAATCGCTGATACACTTCCTCTTTTATGCTTTCCCAATGTTGAATATTACTGCATACACGATCAAGTTCATGTTCAATCATCGACAAATCATCTCTACTCAACCCTTCAATAAAGCTGCACTCTCCTACTCCACTTGTTTGTCCGTTTGAAACTGTAACAAAATAACCATTCTTCACCCCCATAGCTCCGCGCGAGGTGAGTACAGGGCGAATAAATTGCAACTGATATTTTTGAAAAGAGGCACTTAACATTGGTCTTGAATAAGTTGATTCACTAACATTGGAACCCCTGAGGCTGCTTTCTCGGCCATCACATGTAAATTCGGCATTTGGGGTACAGCATTCACATCCGGATTTACAAAATAAATGGAAGCTGTTCTTGGCGCTTCGTGAATTAACCCTGCAGCCGGATACACTACCATTGAGGTTCCAATAACAATACAAATATCGGCTTTTCGAACTATTCGAATGGCGTTTGCGATTTCAGGAACAGCTTCGCCAAACCAAACGATATGTGGACGGAGCTGCGACCCTAATTCACATGTATCTCCAATATTCAAATCTTTTCGCCATTCGTATACCTGTTGCTTCCCGGCTTGGCTTCGCACTTTCAAGATTTCACCGTGCAAATGCAACACATTTTTTGAACCGGCACGTTCATGCAAATCATCCACATTCTGTGTAATGACATCTACATTGAAATATTGAGCTAATTCCACTAAGGCTATATGTGCGGCATTGGGTTGTGCTTTGAGCACATCGGCTCTGCGCAAATTATAGAAATCGAGCACCAATTGTTTGTTACGGTGCCAGCCTTCCGGTGAAGCAACATCTTCTACCCGATGCCCCTCCCACAATCCCCCACTATCGCGAAAAGTGTTAATGCCACTTTCCGCGCTAATGCCGGCTCCTGTTAAAACAACTATATTTTTCATGGGATTAAAGTACCCGTTTAATAATCTTCAGTTGATGTGAATACTTTTTCTTTTCCGCATCGAAAATACCGTAATGGTCAAGGGTATCGATTCTCACTTTTCCCGAGGCATGAATAATTTTTTGCTCTTTCAACACCATACCTACGTGAATGATTTTCCCTTCATCGTTATGAAAGAACGCCAAATCGCCCAACTCGGCTGATTGAATAAAGTCTACAACAATTCCCGCCTCGGCTTGTTGATAAGCATCGCGCTTGAGCTGAATACCAATGCATTTAAAAATGATTTGGGTAAAGCCGGAGCAATCGATGCCGAAAGGTGATCGTCCGCCCCACATGTAAGGAGCATTTAAAAACTTGAGTGCAATCTTTTCGATAAAAGCAGAATTAAGTTGCTGCTCGTTTTGAACCGACTGACCGTTATAGATGAACTTTTCTTTTAATATCTTAAAATTAATGCCGTCAAACTGGGGCAAAGAACTACCCAAAAGAATTGGAATAGAAGTTTCGGTTGAAGTGGCATTACTGGCGATTTCCAAGGCGATTCCCACTTGTTGGACACAAGTATCATGATCCTTTTTGGCAAGTTCTTTCAATTGTGCGCGTTGCACCCATCCTTCGTAATCATCGTAGTCGGTTTTTACTTTAAACCACTCCATTTTTCGCTCGATGATTTGGCAGGTTTCCCCGAACAGCATTTGACTAATCTGTTCACTTTTATGGGTGAAAGAAGCGCGAATGGGAACTACACTCAAAAGACATATGGCAGAATGCATCTTGAAATTTTGGCGAATTTCGGTAATTACTCCCCTAACTCAAAATAGAGTTACCCACTTTTTTAGCATAATTCCCCCCAAAACATTTGCGTTTATATTACATTCGCAGTCCCCTGAAAAAAATAGAATAAAGATTTATAGCTATTAAAACTAAAACAACAAAATTGACGTTTATGCAAACGGCTCTATTCGTCAACGGTCAAATGCTTTATAAATGAAAAAAACGACAACGCTACTTTTATTAGTTTTATTGAGTTTGGGAGCATTCGCCCAATGTCAATTACTGTTTAAATTCAGTCCGAACGATACGATTTGTGTTGGACAACCAACTGCAGTTTCCATTGCCAATACCGGCTTTACGGGTACTGTAATTTGGAGCGGGGGCGATTTGCCAGCTCCTGTGAGTGGCACAGCAATTAATGTGGCACCTACTGCCTCACAGACCTATATTGTGAATTGGACAAATGGTACATGTACGGTAACCGACTCTGTAAAATTGATTGTAACTCCTGTGCAAGCCCTTTTATTAGGGAAAACTAATCCGTCTTGCGGGAAATCGAATGGCAGTATTAATGCTTTGGCTACCGGTACATCTTTAGTGTTCACGTATTTTAAAGATGGATTGTATTATTCTGACGGGAAATCGGTTTTAACCAATGCTCCCCCGGGGATTTATGACTTTGCAGTTTTCGATAACATCACAGGCTGTTCAGACACCATTAAAGGGATAGCACTAATCGATAATTCATCTTTCCCCTCTTTTACGAATATACAAACAACCGGAGTGGCCTGCTTTGGCAATGTTACCGGAAGTATTCAGGTAACGGTAACCGGAGGAACAGGAAATTACACTTATAGTTGGAGCCACGATGCAAACAATAAAACAAATAATGCTCAAAATCTAACTTCCGGAACACCTTATACAATCACCGTTAATGATGGAGGTTGTTTGCCGATAGACACTACGATTACGCTGTCTGGTCCAACTGATTCCGTTAAACTAAATTTGGTGAGCACTGCTGATAACTGCCAGCAAGGGAATGGAAAATTAGTAACCAATACTACAGGAGGAACAACGCCCTACAATTTTCAATGGAGTACAGGCAGTACCAATGCCGATTCGCTCACCGGAATTGTAGGTCCAACGCGAGTGGCGGTTACTGTAACCGATATCAATGGCTGTTCAGTAACGCAAAGCGATTCAATTTTGAACACAGGATCACCTACCTTCAAAGTATTAAAAGTTGACTCTTCTTGTTTAAATGGTAACAATGGCAGCATTGAAATTTCACCGGTGAGTAATGACGGTCCGTTTTCTTATATTTGGGCACAAGACCCTTCACTTACAACTGCCATTGCTAAAAATCTTGCACCCGGGAACTATACGGTTTCGGCCTATAATTCGTTTAATTGTGCCCAAGTGATTAGTGTAACTGTGCCGGCCTTTAACGGTAGCTTTTTTGATTTAGGTGCAGACCAGCGCATAGCATTAGGGCAAACCGCCCAAATTGAAGTCAAAACCGATGCAGCAATCAAATCGATTTCTTGGACCCCCGCTAATGTAAGTGTAAATGATGAAAAGAAATATTACACATCCCCTACTGTTACAACCGTTTATTCATCTACTGCAACATACGGGAAAGGATGCCTTTTTAATGATCAGACGACCATATATGTGGATACTACTGAAAGTAAACTAGTAGTTCCTACCATTTTTACACCCAATGGGGATGGTGTTAATGATGATTTTTATGTGAATTACGATGGAATTAAGACCTTCCAAATCTGGATTTATAATCGCTGGGGGGCAAAAGTATTTGAGTCGACTGATGTTGATTTTCGATGGAATGGGAAGAACAGCCAAACCAATAACTCAGAAATGGACGGCAACTATGGTTACACCATTGCCTACAGCACATACACCCAGCCGGTGAAACAAATTGTAAATGGTTATGTGACCCTGGTAAAATAATGAATATGAAAAAAGCAATACTATTCGCGACTGTATTTTCATCACTTTGGTCTAATGCTCAAGATGTTCATTTCAGTCAGTTCCATATGATGCCCATGCATATAAATCCTGCTATGACGGGGTTTCATGACGGGGTTGTGCGCATTGGTGCCATTTATCGAAACCAATGGGCAACAGTAAGTAACTTTAACAGCTCATTTCAAACAGGAGGAGGTTATGTGGATGCTTCATTGTTTAAGGGTTTATTGAAAAATGATTACTTTGGAGTAGGTGGAGGCGCTTATTATGATAAGAATGGTACGAATCCTTTTTCCACTATTGATGCCATGGTCAATTTAGCCTATTCGAAGGGATTTGGGAGAGAGATAAAACACTCGATAGCCCTTGGTGTTGGAGCAGAAATCCAGATGAATTCGCTTAATACTTCAGGGGCTGTTTTTTCAGATGGAATCAATGAGAAACTTGGTCAAAGCAATTCGATTTTTGATGCAAATGTTGGACTACGATACCATGTTTATGTGCGTAAGAAGTTAAATATTTATGCCGGTTTTGCTTACCACCACTTATTGCAGGCCGCTAATAAAAAAACGGCATTCAGCAGCGAAAAATGGTATGCAAAATATGTTGGCCATGCCGGTGCTCAAATTCAATTAAACGATAAATGGAATGTTGTACCACAGTTTCTTTTCATGTTTCAAAATAAAATTTGGCAAACCAATTTAGGCGCTGCCGGTCAATTTGTTTTTGGGGACAGATACACCAGCACCAATTATTTCTCAGTGGGTGTGAATGCCCGATTGGTGAACAGTGGTGTAGATGCCGTTATTCCGAATATAAAGCTTGATCTATACAACTTTTCACTGGGACTATCGTATGATATTAATGTATCTAATTTTCGAAAAGCATCAAAAACAGTTGGCGCTTTTGAAGTTGGTTTGGGATATGTTTTTCAAGGGAATAAAAAAGACAAAGCGGATAAAACCCCTTGTCCTCACTTTTAATAGTGAAAACTTACCAATAGTTTTTCCACACGCTAAAAAAAATGGAATAATTGTTGCAACTTTCGGATGCTGAAAGCACTCTAAAATATTACATAAGACTAACTATATGATTCAATTTCGATTAAGTATACTGCGATTCATTACAATATTGTTTTTTGGGGCATTAGGTTTAACCCAAGCAAAAGCACAAATTACCTGTAATTTTACAGCTACACAAGATTCAGGTTGTGCTCCTATAGCCATTGTATTGAGCGATGCTTCCACTTCATCCTCAACTATTACCAATAGAACATGGACGATTACCGGCCCTATTGGAACATTACCACTCGGCTTTTCGAATAACTATGCTTATATATTTAGTGTTTGTGGCGATTATTCTGTGTCATTAACGGTAACCAATGCAGCAGGACAAACATGTACCAGAACTGTACCTAATGCATTAAGAGTATTTTGTAAGCCCACTGCTAATTTCTCTTTTTCGCCAAAAGCCGGATGTCCGCCAACAACAGTAACCTTTCAAAACATAACCAATCCGGGAAGTGGTGTATTAGATTCTATTATTTGTGACTGTAGAAATGGAGTAGTTAGAAAACTAGTCGGCAATACCCCAAGCTTTACCTGTACATATGGAAATTTCGGCAATTACATTCCAACTTGTTATGTACTTAATTCAAAAGGTTGTGCAGATGATACTACTTTTTTCAGTGATACTATTAAGATAAAACCTGCACCAAAAATTAATACGGTAACAGCATCCCAAACAAGCAGTTGTACAACTCCAACAATTATTAATTTCGCAACCACAACTGTTTCTTCGTCCAATTTACAATATCAATGGTTTTATAGAAGACAACCTTCAACCATTTGGATTCCCTTTGGAACAAGCAAAGATACTTCCAGTTTTGGCTTTGCAACAGGGGTATACGATGTAAAGTTAACGGTTACTGACACTACTACATTATGTTTTAAAGATACCATCATTCAAACTTACATTAACATTGGTAACAATCCTGCACCAACGTTTAATGCTTCGGTAAAAAAAATGTGTGTAGGAGGAACCACCAATTTTTCATTTACCGGAAGTGGAACCATAGCTAATTATGCTTGGACATTCCCTGGAGGAACACCACAAAATGCGTCATCGGCAAGTGTTACCGGTGTAAGATATAATACATCAGGTTTATATGATGTTAAACTTGTTGTATCCTTTACCAATGGATGTATAGACTCTGTGCTTGTTAGAAATTACATTTCAGTTGGTACAACAAAAAACTTTTCGATTAACTATACTGATACCTCTTTTTGTAAACTTCCCGACACTACTTGCCTTTCCTACAGTGGAGGTGCATGTCCGGGATGTACGTATAACTGGTCGACCACCAATACACAATATCAACCGATAGGACCTACCAATCAACCTAATTTGTGCTACAGAATTAATGCATTTGGGGCGCCATCCGGATTTACGCTTTTATTGACAGATTCATTTGGGTGTAACTCCACGGCTCAAACAGGCTCTATTTTTACAGCATCACCTTTAAATGTCTCTTTCTCTTCTACATATGTAACACCTTGTGTACCCGGTGCTGTAAACTTTACCAACACAACCTCTTCGGGAAGTGCCATAACCAGTTTAACATGGGGATTTTCAGGAGGCTCTCCATCTTCATCTACAACTGCATCACCACCTACTGTAAACTATGGCTCTGCTGGTTGTTTTCGAGATTCTTTAATTGTTGTAAACGCAGCCGGATGTATTGGGAAAAAGGTGGATTCTGTTTGTTTTGGAACTCCTGTGAATATTTCAAGTATCAGTATTTCGCCTAAATCGATGTGCTACGAAAAAGATAAAATTTGTATAACAGCATGTGGACCTGCAGCTTTAGACAGTATTATCTTTTTGCCCGAAGCACCAGTAGACACTATGAAACGGTTTAAAATTTACGATACATTTAACACAGGCTGTGTTACATTTTGTTACACCTATCAGAATATTGGCAACTTCAAACCAGTGGTTATTCCTTCAAGCAAAGGGTGTAGAGGCGTTCCTTTCACCGGAGGCCCGGCAGATACTGTTACTATTTATGCTCCGGCAGCCAATTTTAAAGATTCGGCTGTGTGTTCCAATAAATATAGAATTTACTTTAAAAACAAAACTTTATTGGGCGACTCGTTTTATTGGCAATTCCCTTCCGGTCTTCCAAGTTCGATAAGCTCAACAGACTCTAATTTTGTACCCACCGTCATTTACCCCAACTGCGGTACTTTTCAAGCTACCTTAACTGCCTTTAGTTATAAAACAGGATGTAGTCATTCCAAAACTATTCCTGTTACCATTTCTTGCACAGGAGCCAGCTTAACTACAAATGATACCCTTGGTTGTAACTCCATAAATGCATTACTTAGTTTATCCCTTGCCCCGGGTTCGCCTACGCCCACACAAGTACTATGTGATAGAGATACATTGAATGGTTTAAGTTATAACACTGCAGCTACCGTTGGCCAATTCTCTTACTTATATAACCCGGGGAATTATAGGCCATGTTGTAGAGTAACATATCCCGGAGGCTGTTTTGAAGAAGTATGTATTCCGAAAAACATTAAAGTAACCTCTGTAAGAACAGGGTTTACCACATCTGATACTGCAGGTTGTGCACCATATAATGCCTGCTTTACAGATACATCCATTGCGGTTAACTCTAGTTTAACCACTTGTACTTGGGATTTTAGCGATGGCTCACCACTTAGCACAGGTTGTGGAGTTGTATGTCATACCTTTAACACCTCAGGAAATTATGCGGTTAAGCTTACCAGAACCAATGCGGATGGTTGTAGTGTTACTGCATCGAAAACTATTTTTGTGAATACTGTCAATGCCAATTTCACCATTCCTGACTCTAGCACTTGTTCAAGTGCAACTGATTCCATTCAATTTTTAAACACTACAACAGGTATTGGAACGGTGAATTACCAATGGAATACACCAGGTAATACCTTAGGTGCAAATGCAACATCCAAGGACTATTTTGCGCAATATGGCTCAACGGGTACGTTCCCGGTTACTTTAATTGCAACAGATGCAAATGGGTATTGTACCGACACAATTACTAAGACGGTAACGGTTCAAAACCCTAGAGCTAATTATGGAGTAGATCAAACTTTCGCTGCATGTCCACCTTTATTAGTTCAGTTTACAGATTCATCTACTAACGATATTTGCGAATATGACTGGGACTTTGGGGATGGAGGTCCGCATTCGTATATTGCAAACCCTACTCGATTCTTTAGAAAAGCAGGAAAGTTTAGAGTTTGGTTAAAAGTAAAATCGTGCAACGGATGTATTGATAGTATAAACAAAGAAATCATTATTATTGACGGACCTTATGGAACACTTTCCTATGCTCCGGTTAATGGAGGGTGCCCATGTACGAATGTTACCTATCACTTAGAATTGGTGAATACCAAAAATGCGGTATTTGTTCCAGGATGTGGTCCTGCACAAACAATTTCTAATATTACTCCTATTGGAACAGATCTTAATCCGAGTGTTTTTGATATTACTGTTCAACATTGTAATATAGATAGTTGTCAAGCAATTTTGGTTTTAACAGATAACACACAATGCCAAGTACTTTATGACGATTTGGTAGTTCCTTTTGTAATAGACACCCCAATACTTAATTTCAATTTTACTACAGCAGGGCTCTGCGACAGTGGCACTGTATGCTTTAACAATTTATCAAAAAATGGAAATAGCGCGGTAACAACAGATTCAATACTTTGGGATTTTGGGGATGGACAAATGGATACATCTTTCTCCCCATGTCATAAATATGCCCAACCGGGAACATACAAAGTAACGCTTCGCCAAAAGAATAATTTAGGTTGTAGTAGTTATTTAGACCAAACCCTGCTTATTCCAAAATCTCCTCAGGCTTCTTTTACAGAAAATGATTCTTTAGGATGTCAACTCCAAGATGCTCGTTTCTGGGATACCTCTGTTCCAGATACAAATACATATATTAACTCTTGGTTATGGACATTCAGCAATAGCGTTCCTTTGCCGCATTCCTATTTGTCACAAAATGTAAGTAAAAATGTAGGTGTGGGCACTTTCACTGTAACACTTTTGATAACCGATACATTTGGCTGTGTGGATACAGCAATGAAAACATTAACCTCTCGAATTCCGCCAATTGCCAATGCAGGACTTGATAAAACAATCTGCTTAGGAGATTCTGGAATACTAACAGCATCAGGTGGTGTGACATATCAATGGGTGCCCAATTACAACATTGCAAATCCAAACATTGGCTCAACAAAGGTTTGGCCTACAGTTGATACGGCCTATCAAGTGTATGTAACAGATGCTTTTAACTGTAGTTCGTTAGACACCATTAACATAAGCGTTTCGAAAGTTACAGCACAGTTTTTTGCGGATTCGGTTTGTTTGAACAATCCAACCCATTTTATTGACTCATCAGCAAGTGTTCACGCTAATTATGCTTCCTCCACTTGGAATTTCAATGACCCTCCTGCTGCAGGTGTTGGGAAATATCCATCCCATACATTTACTACCGATGGTAACTTCAATGTAACCCTTACATCTACGAATACTGCCGGATGTAAAGATGATACTACCATGTCGGTTGCCGTTATTGCGCTACCGGTGGTAAATTTTGGTACGACTAGCGTTTGTGTTGGAAATCCAACTTTATTTATTGATTCCTCTGTTGCCGGGTATGGAAACATCACCAAATGGGTTTGGAATTTTGGCGATAATACAGTAGACTCTTCTAATCAAAACCCTACGCATACGTATAATACGGCTAATACATATTCAGTGCGATTAACCGTGTATAATAACTTTGGTTGTTCTCAATCGTTCCAAAAATCGGTAACTGTTTACTCGTTGCCACAAGCCAACTTTACATTAGATTCGGTGTGTTTAGGCTCAACGAGTCATTTTACTAATACTTCAGTACAAGGATCAGGTATCATCAATAATTACATATGGGATTTTAATTATCCTTCCTCCGTTGATACCGTTTCTAACTTATCACCGGTTTCCTTTAACTATCCTACTGCAGGAATTCACGTAGTTAATCTTTCAGTAACAGATGTTAACGGATGTAGTTCTTCGCTTTCCAAAAATACGCTGATTTTTAGTTTACCGACTGCAAACTTTGTAGTTAAAAACAACTGTAAAGAACAGAATACACTTTTTGAAAACAGCAGTACACCGGGCGATAATCCACTTGCCAGTTTCTATTGGATACCATTCAATAAGATAGATACTAATGTGAGTGTATATTTTGCAACGCCAACTACAGTAAATGTTTCTTTAATTGCTATTGACACGAGGGGGTGCAGAGATACTCTAACACAAAACATAACCATTTTTGACAAACCTAATGCAGGTATACTTCCGGGAGATTCCATAATTTGTGAGAACGAGCCATTAACGTTAAATGACTCTTCTACAAGAGGAACATCGGCTCCAATTACAAGCTATCTTTGGGATATGCAACCCGATAATGTTGTGGATTATACCACTATGAATGTTTCTCATTCGTACAGCAATGGAGGTGATTATTTTGTTTATCACATAGTGATTGACTCGAACAATTGTGCTGATACAGCTGTGAAGAAAATACATGTAAACAAAAACCCGGTTGCTAGCTTTACAAATCAACCAACCTGTATTGGCAAAGTGGCTACATTTACCAGTAACTCTAAAGCAGGTGACGCCCCATTAAGTTCGCTTTCTTATGCTTGGACATTTGTGAATTCACCACCAAATGCCACAGGAATTTCAACAACACATACCTTTAACCAAGGTGGAAATTTTGATGTTACTTTATCGATTTCGGATGCCAACGGTTGTAACGATGTATTAACGAAAACCATTTTCGTAAATGTACCACCGGTAATAAATGTTACACCCGCTGATACTACTATTTGTCTTGGACAATCGGCTGATTTTAGTATTCAAGGTGTATTTGATCGCGTAAAATGGTCGCCTAGTACTTGGGTAAATCTGCCTGATAGTCCTAGCGTAAGAATTACCCCTTTAAATAATATCAAATATCTTGTAACAGTTTACAACGGAAATTGTGAACCGGCATACGATACAGTAACCATTGGTGTTGTACAGCGAGTACCTATCGATTTGGAAGCCGATCCGCAGCAAATTCTATTGGGCTTAAATTCTAGTTTATTAGCCAATTACTCGGGTATAATCGATAGCATTGTTTGGAGTCCGGATTCTACATTGAGTTGCCGAAAATGTAAAAATCCGGTTGCTTCTCCACGTGAAACGACAACTTATAAAGCAACTATCTATTATGGTAAAAACGGTATCACGTGTACGAACGAAGCAGAAATAACAATTACAGTTTTAACTACTTGTAACGGGGATATTGTTTATGTTCCGAATACATTTACACCAAACAATGACGGACATAACGATGTATTCAGAATTCGAGGAAATGGGGTGACAAAAATTAACCACTTCAGAATTTTCGACCGTTGGGGCAACAAAGTTTTTGAGGCTTTAGACGCATCACCAAACGCTGATTTAGCAGGATGGAACGGAAAATTAAATAACATTGGAATGGAAGCCAATCCTGGAGTGTTCGTTTATGATTATGAAATTGAATGTATCAACGGACAGAAATTCTCAGGAAAAGGTAATGTAACGTTAACCAGATAAGAAGAACCACGTATGAATTTTAAAAACTATTTTCTTTTACCGATAGCGCTTTTATTAACGAGTGTTTCTTTTGCTCAGGATATTCATTTTTCGCAATATACTTCAGCACCCTTGCAATTGAACCCAGCATTTGCCGGATTGAATAACTGCGATTATAGAGTTGGAGTAAACGCAAGAACGCAATGGAATACAGTTTCAGGAGGAAACACGTATACCACTTTTGGGGCATCGGGCGATGTAGGCATTGGAAAACCTACTAAATTCAATAGTTTTGCCGGACTTGGATTATCCATTTATTCAGATGTTGCAGGCTCATTACGATTGAATACCAATAGAGTCGATCTCAGTTTTGCCTATCACTTTATGTTGGATAGAAAAGCAACATCTTCCCTATCGGTTGGACTGCAATTTGGTGTTAATCATCGTGGCATCAATCCTTCAAAAGGCACCTATGACGAACAATACGACCCATCATTATTAGGAGGTTACAATCCTACACTTCCCACCGGAGAAACAAGTATTAACCGCACGAATATGATTTATTTGGATGCAGGTGTAGGTGCAATTTTTTCGAAGAACTTTAGAATGGACCGACATAATATTTACCTTGGATTGTCTGCTTTCCATTTGAATCAGCCCGATGTTTCGTTTAATTCCACCGGTCTTTTTGCTAAAACTGTTGTGGGTAATACACAAGGACAAAAATTGTATCTGAAAACCATTTTCCATGGAGGAGGAACTTTCTTGTTAAGAGATAAATTATGGTTGATGCCACAATTTATGTTTGCTTTCCAAGGTCCTGCTCAACAATATAACATTGGCACTTTAGTTAAAGTACAATTGGGAAACAGAGTAACCAGCAAAACTTACTTCTACCTTGGCGCACAATATCGTGGCTTATTCCAAAAAACTAACTTGGCTGATGCTGTAGTATTACAAACCAGAGTGGACATTAAAGGGTTAAGTGTTGGATTCAGCTACGATATCAACGTATCGAAATTGAACCTTGCTTCTGCAACATTTGGAGGACCTGAATTGTCGTTGATTTTTCAAGGATGTATGAACAGAAAACCTCGTCCGTTCTTCTGTCCGTTCATGTAAAGAATTACATTTTTTTAATCCAACAATCCGGGTTGATGGCTTTTGCTTCTTTCAACTTAGCAGCGGCTGACGCTTCTGTATTGCCGGCAAGTATAGCAACGTAAGAAACTTTACCGTTTGGAATTAATTGAGCATCGAGCGATTTATTTTCAGAAGTAATACTTGCTGTTAAATTCTCGGCATTTTTCTTGTCTTTGAATGCCCCCATAATGATAACATACTTAGCCTTTGTAGCAGCTTCCTCAACAACAGGTGCAGCAACAGCTACTTCTTCTTTCACCACTTCAACCGGCTGAACAACTTCTGCTTGCTTTTCTTCTTGAACAATAAACACAGGCTGTACTATCTTTACTTCGTTGATAACTGATAGTTCAGGAGAAGCTATATTATCTAAAACCAATGGAGCTACCTCAACCGATTTACTCGGAAATACAGTAGAGAAAGCCGACAACACATTGGCCTCGTTTAAATTCATCTTATCGGAATGGAATCCGAAAAAAGGCATCGTCATAACCGCCAAAGAGAATATCCCAAAACAAGCTAGTAGAAGTTTTTTAGTGTTCACCGGTTCAACAGTAACAGGCTCCAAAACTTCTTCTTCGGGTGACGTTTTTAAAAAAGGTTCCGATAAAATCGGCTCCTCAATAATATCCGTAATAATCGATTCCGACTTCACTACAACAGCCGTATTATCGGCAGCATGGGTATTTCTAAACACAGGCTTAGCTATAATAGCAGGGAAACCATATGATTCCACTAGGTAGTTCTCCTTAACATCCGGAAGAAATGAAATTGTACTTCCTAAAGCATCCCATTCAAATGTTCCGATTTGAGCTAGTGTATAAGTAGTATTGGCCTTTAACGTTGCTTCAAACTGATTTGCCCATTTACGAACAAATAAATTTGCTTCACTGAATGGTACTCCATTCAACATCGAAAAGGTATTCACCAACAAGCCATCATCGTTGCGTAACTGTCGGTTAAAACTAATTGATTTCGTTGGCGGAGTAATGGTATAGTTCAAATAATCAATATCTGCCGACTTATACTTGGTTAAAAAGCCTCCAAATCCCGGAATGATGACACACTCTTGAACGAAAAGCAATTCCCGTAAGCAAATCTCTACACTGTACTTCATGCTGCAATTTATAAACAATTTTTGAACATTTTGAAATTGCGTTTAAAACGCAAATTTCGCGCCCACTAAACCGTTTATACCGTAAACCGGATAATTGCCCCATCGCTGGTATTTTTGGTGGGCTATATTGTTCAAATTTCCGAAGAAAGAAAATCGTTTGTTAAAAATATATTCCAAACTCAAATTCGCATCGGCAGTCCCTTTTATTAGGCGAATATCAGACGGATTTACATGGCCATAATAGTTCGTAAAACCAAGAATATCGGCACCTACAACAATCTTTCCTTTCAAGTTGTAACGTAATTTCAAGTTAGCCGAAAAATCGGGATGATACCAGGCCTTATCGTTAGCAGAAAGACTGTAGTGGTTATAATCGAGCGATAACAATGCAGTGAAATCGTCCTTCAAATTGTACCCCAACTCTAAATGCCCATTTATAACCTTCACTTTCGTATCATATGCCACATAAAAGCGTTTCGAGTCGAAGTAATCGTTGTAATAGAATGCTTGATTGGCAATTTGCTTGAAACCGGCCGAAACCAAATACGAGAAACTGGAAGCAGTTCCTTTCAAGCCTCCATACAAGTTCGAAACTCGTGTGTTTTTTAACTCCAAATCTGAATTCACAAAATTATTGTCGAAGGCAAAATTGCGATACGAATTTTTCAAATACTTAATATCCCATCCCACAAAGGCATGCACATATTTTTCGTACAACTTCTTCTGCAAATACAAATCAGGTAGCGGATATAACTTATCCCCTTCTACAGCAAGCGTAATACCACCCCGCGCCAACCAATTTTGATCGTTATAACCATACAACAAATTCAATAAGAAATAACTTCTCCATAAACTCTGGCGTGATGATTTATACTTCGAAATATCAAAATCAAAACTTCCGGAAAGTGAATGCACCTTCAAGAATTTCTTACCCACCATTATACCCCCATGCAAGAAAAATTCATTGCTCTTGCCCGCTAATTCATTGAAATAATTGAATTGAACCTTAGTACTGAAATCGATTTCAGGTGCATTTTTCTTCAATGAGCCGAATGTTGCCACTACATCATAATCTTGAAATGTTTGTCGGATCTGCTTTCTGGTTAACGTTTCAGCATTTTGATTGCCATAGAAATGGTTGATATAATTTCGGAAATTAAACTCGGTAGTGAATTGGAACGTAGAAGGGAAAGCCTTTACGTAAGCCCCCACTCGAGTATCGAAAAACCGCTGATTCTTAATACTGAAAGGCGTTGCATTGAAATGATACACCTCTGCTCCATAACGCACATTCTTTCCCTTCCCATTGTACATAAACTCCACCAAAGGCGATAACTGGCTGCCAAAACCCAACTTAATATACGACTGATTGAAGCGCTCCAACTTCTCTTTCGACAAGGCAATTGGTTTCATTGGATTGGGTTCAATAGTCATCTCTTTGTACTCGCGAGCCGGAATACTGTAATCGAAATTCATTTTCTGATCTTCCAACTGCGGAATATTGGGCGCTACTGAAATTTTATCGGCATCCTTGATTTTCGCATCGTGTTCTTTTACAATAATTACCTCATCGTTTCCAACCGATGTTTGGGCAAACACCTGTAATCCGCTAAAAATAAGCATTACTAATGCAAACTGCACTCTTCTCATTGCTATTGTATTTCCGCTTTTCATATTACTTCTTCAAATTTTGATTGTTCAAAATTGAATCGCCCTGAATCATTTGCATTTCATCGCTAGGTGCAATTTCCATAATTCGAGATTTCTTTAATTCCTCGTTGTTGATTTCATCCAACTTCGCTTTCGCTTCTTCCAACAAAGTATCATCGCCTTTGTAATTCGCTACAATACTTTCCAGCGTTGCCTTTGCTTGCAACACATTGCCTAATTGATAGTAGTTGTCGGCCATCAAAATGAACGTCTTCACATACCAATATTCGTAACTCGCAAACTTGGATTTGATTTTAAAACAAGTATCGAGCGATGCCTTATGCAAATTATTTTCTCGCAAAATTTTCGCTGTCATATACTTCGACTCTGCTGCGCGCTCTGATGACGGTCCAGCAGCTACTTTGTTGAACGCAGCATAAGCAACTTCTTTACTATTGATAGTATAAGCCGATTTAGCTTTCAAATAATAAGCCTCTGCCACATCGGTTTCTTTGGATGCATTGTTATTGATAATACGATCGGCTGCTTTTATCACTTCTCCGTGATTATTGGTTTTCGAGGCACATTTCAATACACCAACAATGCCCGTATACGTATTTTGATAGGTGCTCGAATTCTCCGCCAATGCTTTATAGTAACCCATCGCTCGTGCATAATCCTTTAACTCAAAAAACGCCACACCCGAAGCGTTCAATAACGCCTTCTCTTTAAACTTCGGTGAAATTTGTATTAAGGCATCATAATCAACCAACACTGCGGTATATTGCTTTTGTTTCAACAAACACTCTGATCGATACAAGTGCGCTTCCTGAATAAAGTAGCCTTTCGGGAATTTATCTAAATATTTGGCAAATAAAATAATGGCTTTATCGCAATCGTTACTCGTGTAAGCGTTTTCAGCCGCTTGGTACGTCAACGAATCTTTCTCCGATTGCGAAACGGTAGCCACATCGATGTATTCATCCGGGCGGCCTAACTCAACCCCCAAATCTTTAATAGCAGATAACGCTTGCTTCGATTCTTTTGACGAAGGATAATTTGCAATTAAGTATTTGTACTGTTTCAATGCGCCTTCTTTATTACCTTGGTTGTATTCGGCTAATCCAATTTTTAAATAAGACGATGGCACTAACGAACTTTTCGGATAGTTCTGAATCAGTTGATTATAGTACGATATAGCGCCATTACTATTATCCATATCCAAATAGGTTTCCCCAATTTCAAAGTATGTTCTATCTAAGGTTTTAGAGATAGGATACTTTTGAATCAAATCTTTCAACACATCAATTTTCTCTGCATCGCGATTCATTAGGCCCAATACAATTCCTTTTTGGAAATTTGCATATTCTGCTTCCGTTGAACTCGATTTAGCAACCACATCGTAATTGCGCAAGGCCACCGAAAAATCCTTCTCTACAAACGAGCACTCCGCTAATCGCAACTGCGCATCCTCCAGCATCTGCTCCTGCCCTGCTATTGGACTATTGATATATTTCTTGAAGTAGTTAGCAGAACGCTCATATTGCTTCAACTTAAACAAGGCATAAGCCGAATTGTAAGCTATATGTTTACTACCGAAACCAAGTATTGATGCATACTCTTGTGTCATCAACTGATCGCACTTTTGATAAAATGAAAACGCATCGGCATAACTTTTCTGTGCATATAAATTTTCTGCTTTAACGTAATAAGCTCCGGCTTGTAATTCCCCTTTAACCGGGTATTTGAGCGATTTATCGCACAAGGTTATCGATGCTTGTGTTTTCCCATCATTATACAATTGCAATGCTCTGAAATAGGTTACGCGTTGGTAAGCTTCTTTCAACGATGGACTCAATGTTCGCAATTTCTCAATAATCTCGTAGGCTCTATCATAATCTTTCGATTGTAACAAAGCCACAGCCATCAATTCGTTGGCTTCGTTCAAATTATCGGTAGAAGGATTCGTTGCTAAATATTGCTCTAATGCACTCACACACTCGGTTGGGTTGCCCATCTCCAACGATAATTTCGCGAAGTTGAACAAGGCATTCTGTTGCGTTTTCACATCGAAGTTTTTCGCGGCTGCCGACTGAAAAGCCGCCTTTGCTTTTTCCTTTTCGTTCACTTTCAAATAGCAATCGGCCAACGTGTATGTGGCGTTTTGCCCCATTCTATCGTCCACCAAATTCAACTGCAGAAAATTGCTGATGGCATTTTTGTAATCGCCCATTTTGTAATACGAATAGGCCAATTCATAAATATCTTCTTTACGCACTTTGGTATTCTTTGCCACATGCGCTTCCAACAACGGCAAGGCTTTCGCATAATCCGACTTCTGGAAATAACTCTCACCCAACAAGTGATTCATCTCGTCTCGGTATGTCACATCTGTATTATCGATATGCGATTTGATATACGTTATTGTTTTGTCGTAGTCTTTCTTCATGTAATAGATCTGCGACACGTAGTACGGAATCACAGAAGAAAACATCTTTGAATCTTCAATGGCTAAAAAGCTTTTCAACGCTTCGTTGTATTCTTTTCTGTAGAAGCAAATGAAGGCGTAGTAGTAGTTTGACGGGTAGTAGTACTTTTCTTTAATGTCTTTAATCGACTTGAATAATGGCTTCGCCTCATCAAATTTCTTTTTCACGAAATAGCAATAACCCAACTGAAACTTATAATCGGTGCGGTATTTATCAGGAATCTCATCAGCCGATAACTTCGCTAACTGATCGATACATTCCTGATACTTATTGTTCATGTAGTAGTAGCGACCCAAGTAAAAATTAATGTACGCGCTACGGTGACTATCGCTATGATTCTGCAAGAAATTAAACAACAAGGGTTCTGCATCTACATCGTTATTTTCGGCAGCCGAAACGGCAATCATATACTCCACTTCTGTCCACAGCAATGTATTTTTCGAAGCCGTGTTATCCAACCGCTGCTCATAAATTTTCTCGAACTGTCGTCTGGCAGAAGCATAATTCTTCTCCTCAAACAGCTCCACTCCTTTTCTGAAGGCCGCATTGGGGTCGGTGTAGACAAAGGTTTGCTGACTCCTCGCCACCGAGAACACCAACAATAAACCAAACAATAAAAAATTTCGCATAACCAGATACAATAAGTCTAATCAAATATATTACTTCAACGTAGGTAAGCGTTCTATTGCATAGGCAAGGTATCAACAGGTTGTTGGTGCTGTCTAATCTTTAGAACGTAAACAGATAGGTAGATATTGTGTATTATTTAAGATTCAGCGATTTTTGATTTAAGATTTTGAAGTCATACATGAAGCTTACGGTAGTTCCAAATCCAAAAATCTTAAATAATAAAATCTTAAATCGACAAATGCATTGGGCGTGATGCCGCGCTTTCCGTTCCAATCTTTGTCCATGGGAATGGCCAAAGGATTTCCACTGCAATCACGCACGCGGGCATTGGGTATCCATTCAGCATTAACACAAAAAAGGCATAAGTATTACGTCACTGCGAGGAACGAAGCAGTCTGTGTTTCATTTTACATTTACCAATGAAAGTTTCGGTTGATGGCGAACCCCATCTAATTGGGTAGAAGTAATTTGACGAGTATTGGCATTTTTACTGGACTTCCAATCGAAGGCCGTTACAACTACTCTCGAACACCAAAGATATACCCCACAAATGCCGATAAGCCCATAGCAATGTTACCCCAAACCGTAATGCGCAGAACGGCTTTAGGTATACTTGAACCGCCTGTTTTTGCAGCAATGGCACCTAATATGACAAGGAATACAATGGTGAATCCATAGAGCCAATATTCCATGCCCTTTACGGGTGCAAAAAGGATAACTAATAGTGGCAAAACCCCACCAACAGAGAATGCTGCCCCCGATGCCAATGAGGCTTGAATCGGATTGGCTTTACTCATCTCGTTTACGCCTAGCTCATCGTGCATGTGTGTTTCTAGGGCATTCTTTTGCGTTAATTCCAGCGCCACTTGTTGAGCCGTCTCTTTTTTTAGTCCACGCTTCTCATAGATTTGAGCTAATATTTTTAACACTTCCTCCTGCATTGCTTCGAGTTCCTTTTTCTCTCTTTCTATATCGGCTTTTTCAGTGTCGGTTTGAGAACTAACGGAAACATACTCTCCGGCTGCCATAGATAATGCCCCTGCTACAAGCCCTGCAACGGTGGCCAAAACAATAGGCTCACGGGTCACACTTGCTGCTGCAACGCCAATGGCAAGACTCGAAATGGATATTATTCCATCGTTTGCATCCAAAACAGATGCCCGTAACCAATTGCTTCGGTGTATATAATGGTTATCTAAGTAATTCTCTAGTGTTATCATCTTCGTATTTTGGATTCGTTAGCAATATAAATGCAACCAACAACTCAATTACTTTGTTCCTGTTACTGATTGCCTAATCAAACCTGCCCAAATTAATCAACAATACCAATCAAAAAGAAGAATCATAATTGTTGCAGAGTTTGTATTGGGCACAGGATAGCGCAAGTTTTATGCATAGCCTGTGGCAGGCGAACTTTAGCTCCCATGCGTTTATGTCACTTTTAAGCAAATCAATTGGAATTGTATTCATGTTAAGTGTAGATGCGCCTCTTGTGAAATACCAACACAACTATTTCACGCTTCCACTCAACACCAAAACTTTATAAGGATGCTTTCTAGCATTAGATACAATGGCGACTGTTTTTGTAAATGGTCCAACATAATTACAATCATAATGCACTTTAATCTCAGCACTTTCGTTGGACAAAATAGGATGTTGTGGGTAAATAGGAACAACACTGCCGCTTGAACCTTTACAACTATAAATATGCAAAGGAGCTGTCCCCTTATTGCTAAACGCATACGTAAAATCAATGGGTCCAAGATGATCCACAATTGTATTGATGCTTGTGGCTTCAAAATCAATGGTAGCAAAAAAATGAAAACTGTCTACAACATAAACATAATGTAAGAGATAGGGCATATCATCTCCTAGCTTTGAATCTTCAAAATTAAAAGCAGGATGCAGTTCAAACGACTTTATTATACTATCTGCTTCGTATGTTGTATTTACTCTAAAAACAACACTATCAGATGCATACGGCAAAACTATTCGAGGATACAACACACTATCCCCAATTCCATTTCCATTAAACCAACCGTTCTCCCAATGAATGGTATTGGCCGTTGTATTTTTAAATCGAAAGACAGCCTTTAACACATCTCCTTGTTTACATCGTCCTAGATTTAACGTACTTGTTTCCCATTGTATATTCGGAACTACATTGTAAACAATTGGAATCTCTTTAAATTGATAGTCTTTGCCGTAACAAATACTAAACAAAGATGCAGTGTCGTAATGCACATCCATTGTGTGAAATCTATGCTTATCAGGATAAAAAAAAACAGAGCGTGTTTGTTTAGGTTTTACTAATATGTTTTTCTCAGGCATCTGAAACAGAATAGGACCCTCGCCTGAAACTCTGTTAAGCGAAGGGTTGAAAAGAAAAGTATTACACTCTAGTGTATGGATAGGAATACTTTTAGTGGTAATGTTTGTGATTTTGAGTTCAACGATTTTAATTGGGATGGAATCCACACTAAAGGTGCCAAAATCGAGTGTATTGATGTTTGTTGAAAGTTGTGCCATACCAAAACAAGGCAGTAATAAAAACAAAGCAAAACAAATTCGCATTGTTGAATTTGCGGAACTTCTTTGGAGATGAAAAACTATTAAGAATATTTTAGCGTTTTTTTAGGTGATTAGCACCATAACCAATCCGCTTAAACATGAAAAATGTCTATGTTTGGTATGGATACCAACTATAGATTTATATAAACTTACTTCAACTTTTTCTAATGGCACGAGCGATGAGAAGATGAAAAATATCAGCGAATTGTAACCGTTGAATCTAAGCAAGTAATAGTAATGAGCGGGGCAATGTTACAAGCAAAATTCATCGAAGGAGTTGCAGCATACTCATATGAAAACTTTACGGGTTGATTATCTTTGGGTGTTACCAAAAACGATTCAAGATTTGCAGGCATGAGCCATCCCGATGGCGTAACAATATACCAATCCATGCATGAACCACTTTGAGGAGAGTACTTTAATGTGCCGGCAATAGTATTAGAACAATTCGTTGTAGCTGGCTTTCTACAAGCAGCACTACAAATTAAAAAAAGAACTACGATTAAATTTTTCATACTTATTGTTTTTGTTGAACAAAACTATTGAGAAGTACTAAAACCATACGGACAACTATCCGACATATATAGCCAAAAGAGTTACAATAGAATCTATTCTAAAATTTTGTTTGGAGGAATAAACGCTTGTTAAATATCACAATTCAATTGATCGGCTAGATAGCCAATAAAATTGGGCTGTTCGTGTTGCATCAGCACATGTTTTACCCATGCATTACGTTCATGCCAAAGAACAGCCATTTCCCAAACACAAACCGACATTCCTCGATCTGAAACTAACTCAAATACTTTTTCCTGTTGGCGCTTCAAGTAAATATAGTTTTGTGTCATGTTTTGATCAAGCCACCAATTCAAAATAGCGAAACATCCTTCTTTGCCCTCATGGAGTATAAGTGTTGCTATATTATATGTTGGGAGAGCATACACGTTACATTTAGAGAGCCATTGCTCTAAAGACCTTGTGGCAAGGGTGATGTTATCGACTGAAACTAATGCACTTTCTACTGAAATGCTATATAGCTTAATCTTCCAATTTTGATGGTGCAATACTTTTATAAAACGAATAGGCCTGGAAGAATAAGATGAAAACATATACTACTTTTTGAATTGTGGACTGAGGAACAATTTATCTATAACAAAAAAAGATAATACTAGTCTTTCATTCGTTCCAAATACTGTAGCTCGTAACTTTGAACTGCGCCAAGGATTACTGTATCCATTTTAAATTTCTCCTTGAGTAAACGATATACTTCTATACCTCTTTTATCATTGAGTATATCTATCAATTGAACATTTTGAAAAATATCGTTAATGTCGTTGTCGGTCAATGCTTGTTTAAACCGTTCAAACAAAATAGGGAAAGCTTCATCAGCCTTTTTTAAAGTTACTAAAGTATTTGCAGCAGCATAAGGGTAATCCCATACCGGAGTTGCCAAAAACCAACGTGGTGAGGTATTATCTTTTATACAATTTAATACATAAGTGGCTGCTCGATCATCCGCTAATTGTTCCAAACCATTCAGCGCACTAATTCGACTTTGATTTTTCCATGATGGTTTATGTTCTAAATCCATTAGAGCAGCATACGCCCTATGAGACTTTGTTTTCCCTAATGCAACAGCGGCAGCATTGACCACCCGATCGCTACTATCTTTTAGTGCCTCTAGATACACATCAACATATTTTTCGTCTTTAGTATTTCCTAAACTAAAAATAGCTGAAGTTTTTAGCCACGCATGTTCTGTTTTAATGATATCCAATAGCATTGAACAAATTCCATCATTATAAGGTGCTGCAACAATCTTACGTAAACTACCTATAGCATATACACGATATCGCCAATAGGTTTTAGATTGAATTTCGTTACAAAAGGCAGTCTTTATTCTTTCCCTTAGCTCATTAGCAGTGGCAGAATCATTGGCTATTTCTACCAACTGATCTAACGCTTCTTGCTTTGCTAAAACACTGTTACAATATTTTAACTGCATTAAATATTCATCGCATGATTTTTTAAATTCAGTCTTACAAATCCATATCCCATCCACATTAAAATGGATAAATTTTGGAGGAATTGATAATGAAAAAACATACCTGTTCTCCGCTTTTGGTTCAATACGTATTGTATGAACTGCATTCTCGATTCCAACATCAAGCTTACCCGTATAAAATTTTACTTGCGCATAGGCACTATCATTTTTCTCGTTCTCTGGTTGTTTTACAATAAGTATAAGTTGTTTTTGTGTTGTATCATACTGCTGAGTAACCTCAAAATGTGGTAATCCAATTTTATATACCCACTGATCGAAAAACCATTGATACGATTTCCCTGTAACCTGCTCAATAGTTTTTTGAAAATCACTTGTACTCACTTGTTTAAATGCACTTGTTTTTACAAAAAGCTGTATAGCCTTCCACCAATGCTCCTCTCCTATTTCTTTTTGCAGCATACGCAAAATCAGAGCGCCTCTGTATTTGGAATATTGTTCAGGTATAACTGAAGATCTGTGATCTGCATTCTTAATAGCTGTAGGGTGTATTACTCCTGCCTCCCATTCACTCAGCACATTACTTTTTTCAAAAGGCTGTATATAACTTAAATACTCCGTTCTGCCATTATCTTTTTCTGTAAAAAGGCCGGCAAAATATTGGGCAAATGCCTTACTCAACCAAATATCGCCCCACTTTTTTGGCATAATTAAACTTCCAAACCACTGACTGGCCAATGCTTCTACAGCTACTCCATCCCATAAATATTTAAAATCTTTATGCACACCATAATCATCAATATAGTTATCCGACAAAATTGAAACAGAATGTTGCCCTACTAAACCGGGGAAAGGGTAATCTTGCACAACTACCTGCGAATATTGTTTGAAGGGATATGTATAATTCGTTTTCTGTTCCAAAAATTGCAACATACTGGGAAGCAGTTCAGTTGTAGCTTTTACTGCATCACGCTCGTGTGGATATCCATAATTGTGAATAGTTGTAGTATTCGATTGTAGCATTACATCATCATATTCTCCAACTACAATTGCTACCAGATAATTAGGGAATGGAGTATCCGAAGTATAATGAAAAGTTCGGGTGTTATTACCATTATCCGTTACTGGGTGAAGTGTACCATTGCTAATGACCATCAATGGCTTTTCAACTGTCGCTATTACCTCTGTAGTGTGAATATCCTCTATTGCCTCATGACATGGGAACCAGTATTTATTGCCTTCTGGTTCTCCACTGCTCCATATCTGCCTCCTTTTAGAAGGTGATGTTGCTGTTGGACCTTGGAATCGCAAGCCTTTGCCAAAACTCCCCCAAATTGCATTCGGGTCAGACCGATTCTCATAAGTAGTAGTATAATTTATTTTTAAAACTAATGATTCGTTTGTTTGATAGGTTTTATCCAGTTGAATGAGAAGGTTGTCTTTAGTATCGCTACCATCATAACTAAACGATAACAATTTATTGTTAAGGAAAACCGACTTTATATTCAACATTCCGGCATCTAAGCAAATCGTATTCGTTTCTTGAGTAGGTGAAAGAGTTATCTCCACAAATCCATCGGCCAGACGTTGTTGCCAATCGAAGGTTAAGTGTATCAAAATATGTTTTGTATCGATTGTTTGCGCTATCATTGAATCAGCAATTAATAGATAGAAAATACACGAAAGCAAAATTGATTTCATGTGTTATTTGTTGAGAATTCGGGCTAATTGCTTTTCACTTTGAAGACCAACTTTGTTGGCTATTTCGCGCTTTGACAAATCCGGATTCTTAAGTAAATCCATACTTTTCTCTTTCCGAATAATGGTTACAAAATCGTTAACGGTTATATTCGTTTCCTTTTTAAATACTCGTGTAAAATTACGCTCGCTCATGTTGGCGATATTCGCTAAATCGCTCATGCTTATTTTCCGGTGTATATTTTCAATAATGAAATCTTGCACTTTATGAACACCAGAATGTATGTGATTTCTAAATTTCAACATCTCACTTTCTTGGGCTAAATGTCCGGCTCTGCGGTTGTAAACCACTAATTCTCTGGCAACTTTGTAGGCAAAGTAACTCCCCTTTAGTTTCTCAATGATGTGCAACATTAAGTCAATCCCCGATGCAATCCCAGCGCTTGTATATATACCGTTATGATCGGTGAATAGAATATTTTCAATTACCTTTAGTTTAGGATAACGCTTTTGTAGCTCCTTTGTTTTTTTAAAATGAGTTGTACACGATAAGCCATTTAATAATCCGGTTTCGGCCAACACGAAAGCACCAATACAAATGCTGCAAATATTAACGCCCTTTGTATAATTTGTTCCAATCCATTGAAACAAATCTTTCTTTGCGAGGAACTTTGGAGAAATCAGGTACGTAAAATCAGAACCTGGAATTACCAGAAAATCGCCTTTCTTCAATTTGACTTTTGTAAAATGTTGCACTTCCCCGAAAGGCAAACCACTTGTAGATACTATAGATTCATTAATCCCGCAATATTCGATTGAAAAATCCGCACCATAATCCATTGCCTCATGTAATGCTTGATCCGGACCTGCCAAATCTAATATGTGAAGCTGCGGTAAGAGTAAAAATACAAATCGTGTCGCCATAATTTTTTGTTGAACAAATCTAAGTACAATTAATGAATCCGTTAAGACAACAAAAAGACATTTTCGGCCACTCTACATACCGAAAACTATAGCAAATTCAAACGATTAAGAATGGAAAGCCACTCTACAAATTTAAGCACTTGATGAAAAACACAAGTACTAAAATGGTAAGACATTACAAAAGCCTTTTGCCATCTTGACTAAACTCGATTAACTTTAAGAGTCGCTTAGACTTTGTTTTCTCTTGCTCTGCACTTATCAGCCAATGCAGAGCTAATTTCTTGTAGGATGGTGCTTGCGCTTGAAAGAATTCCCAAGCATTTGTGTTTGCTTTAAATTGCTGCTCCATTTCAGGTGTTAGTGCAGCCGTTTCATTTTCGTGTGAGTAAATGCGCGACTTACTTTCCTTTCGTAAACTAAACGCTTTAAAGCCTGCAGGTTGCATCAAACCTTGTGCCGTTAGATCTTCAACTTTTTTAATATTGATGGCGCTCCAAATGCTAACGGCTTTGCGAGGCGTAAAACGAATGCAATAACTTTCGCTGTCTACTGATTTGCGAACACCATCAATCCAACCAAAGCACAATGCTTGATCAACAGATTGCGACCAAGTGATAGAAGGTTTATGGCTGCCTATTTTATAGAAACCCACCAGTAACTCTGTTTCAGTGTTGTGGTGTTTCTTCAACCATGTACGGAAGGCTTCTTGTGTTGCGAAAAAAGTAGGTGTCATGCTATTGTGGAGATACGATTAAATTGTCATCTTTTTGAGTTCTTCTTCTAATCGATCAAAATTCTCTTCGTTTTTATCTACAACATAGTATCGAATCGCCTCACATTCTTTTGCTGTTTCGAAAATCATATAGAAGGTAACTTTTGTTTTGTGCTCTTGTAATTCATCAAAAGTGATGAGCATGTGAAAGAGCGGATTTGTTAAGCGATACCAAGCCACTCGGTGCGGTTTATCAACGATCAAGAAAACACTTTCGTTAGTATAGTTTGCGCCATCAGGGCCATGCATAATTAAGTTCCATTGGCCACCCACTTGTAAATCGAAGTCGTTAAAGGTATTTGTAAAGCCATGTGGACCCCACCAGTTTTTCAAATGCTCGGGGTCTTCAAAAGCACGGTAAACCAAATCAACATGTGCATCAAGAATGCGTGAAGAAATAATGGTGCAATCGGGTGTGAGCGGAAGGAGTTGCATGAACTAAATTTGATTTTTTTTTGTTTGATAACAATGTAACGAAAAAGTTTTTAAACTAAAAAACTTGAAACACATAGTCTCTAGCTAGAGCGTATAATTTAGGATAACCTACAACTGTATACATTATATTTCGAAAGGAACTTAAATTGTATGCTTGTTATACACACGACTGCCATTTTGAAATATTTGTATAGGTGATATAGCATTCGAAAAAACTTTAAAAACGAACTAGAAAGAGAGAAGTAATGAATTGAAGAAAGTCAATACTACATTTATAACTTACCTATAATCAGATTACAGACAGCGTTCAAGTTTAAACTAGTTATTACAAATCATACAATCTGTAGAAGGCAATATCCCTTTACTACATAGCCTATTGAGCTCCATAATATAAGCTCCTGCATTAACTTTTTTAGCAGCAGAAAGTGCATCCAAAGCCTCTGCCTGTGTCCTGTAACGGTCAAAAATGGTGATGAACGAATTTTCATTTTGTTTGATAATGCAAGCTTTCGAATTAGCCTTTACTTTATTAAATTCATCAGTTGCCCCTGCTAAACTTTCATCGTTTGATATAATAATCAAGTATTCATTCATTGACGCTTCACTAATAACAAAGGGTTTATCTAAAGAAGCAATATCTGCTTGGATTTTTTTTAGCACCATTATTTCAGAAGTCGTTTTAATCTTTTTGTCTTCCAATACACCTACTACCATTTTATTATTCGTGTAACTCTTAAAATATGGGTTTAACACCTCTTTATATTTCCCCCAAGACTCTCTTAACTGTCCCTCAGGTGCAACTGCAGCGAAGTATTCACACATGTTCCATTTTACATCAAAACCTTCGAGGGTTGAGAAAGTGGTCGCATATTTTTCAAAAAGTGCCATTTCTTTAACATCTTGATCGCGTTCTTTGAAACTATCACTAATTACAGCTGCGCCAAGCACCATGGCAACGGATACAAACAGCCATTTCCCTAACTCAATAAATTTGTCTGCACGTGCATCATCTATTTCTTTATCTTTTAAGATACGGTAAATAAAAAACACTCATGCTACTGCTCCCAAAGTAAAAACAATACCAATTGTAAGCGACAGCTTAAAAGAGCTATTCAAAAAAGAAAGAAGTACAAGTAAAAGCATATAAATAGTTTAGAATGTTTAGCAATATTTCGAATAATACTATTTCTAGAAATTAAATCCTCGACCATTCAAGTCTTATGGGGTTGAATTACCTTTATCTGTTGCTTGTTCTGTTTGCAGATTGTAAACAAGTAAATTTTGCCACTGATAGTTTTGGTTGGTGGCGGAACACCAACCAAAGTGAGAAAACTTATTTTGTATTAAGTTTTCCAATTCCCACATTAAGCCCACCAGATGCTAGAATAGATTGCTCCTTTTTTTTATCAAATTCAGTTGAAATACCATCAAAAGATTTGCCAAATGAGACGTTTAGACCAATAACATTATTAATCTTGTAGTTGAAATTTGCGACTAAACGATAAGTGTAGTTTTTAGGTATTTTCCCATTTACGTCAGGGATTGTGGTTGGTCTTGTTGCAAATCGCATAGCTCCTTCAACACTTAAATCCCAACTATTATTATTCCATTGAATTTTCCCGGCAATATCGAAATAATGGGATGAATCGATTGAACGATCATTAAATGTCCCACGGAAAAGCATCATAATGTCCACGCTCTTTTTCAGATTCTCATCATCAGATAAAATTCTATAGGATAAAGTAGTCCAAACTTGAGCCTTTGCAAAATAAGACTTACTAAACTTATTTTCTTGAAAAACAGTTAAACCTGCAGTAGCTACCTCCCACATAAATCCCTCCCTAGCACTCGATAACTCTTTGGATAAAGCAACTGCATCCTTTACAAATAGGGGAAGTTTTGTCTTAATGTATTCGTTCACAAAATCATAGCAATAACCTTTATTTTTCTCAAATGCTGATGAGCCCCTTTTATCAATTTCTCTTAATATATCTTCTTCGCTTTTTGAGAATTCAACATGAAGTCTATTACTTAATATACTTTTCAACCTTTCGGCATTAAGTGTTTGTTCGTCTTCACTTTCAATATCCGATAGAACGTTTTCTAACTCAACATTTAAATAACTATTGCCTTTTACAGTTGTGTTTATCGCTTCAATTTTGGCTAAAGTTCTTTTCGAAATATTGCCAGGCCATATCAATGCTCGTACGCCATATGATATCCCCAAACCAGGTGTAATACTTCCAACGGAAAAAGTGTCTGAAGAAGAAGTAGCAGCGGAAAAAGAGAGATGTTGCAATAGAAGTTTACCATAATCTTTTCTTCCTTTCGGATCGGCAGAAAGATACTCTGTGATGGTGTAGTTCTTTTTTAGCATCATCCAAAATGGGGTCAACTCTAGACCAATACCAGGCTTAAATTTCCCATTTGCAAAAGCGCTTTGAATATTTGTACTTAGCGCTTGGACAGATGATGGTCGCTCAATTGTTGTTGGAGTCTGATCTAAAATGGTGTATGCTGGAGAGAGAGGTGTACGCATTTGATCAATGGTTTGACCCATTGCAAAAAAATTTAGATATAATGTAAAAAAACAAAGTGCTAGATTTTTCATGATTTAAATTTTAGGGTAGTACGAAAAGATTCTATTACTTGTCTAGGATACTTTCCTTTAACATCAAAATCTGCGATTATATCTTCACCTGCCTTTAAAAGATACTTGACAGTTAACAAAATATCGTTATTCAATTCATCATCCGTTAACAATATCCCCTCCACATCTATTTTTGTTATACTGGATACAAAAGTTAAGCGACAGCCTTTCAACTCCTTTGCTGTAATGTTCAATTTAATATCAGAAATCAATTCTCGTGCTGGTTTTATGAGATATCTTGGGGAAGGAGTACCTCCATATAAAGTGGCACTATGAGCAGGTTGAATAATTTTGGAACAAAATACATCTATAGTTAATGAAACTCCTTGCTCAAATAATGACTGTTTTATACTATAGTCTTCCGAAAATTTCACAATCGTTCTATTTGGGTCTTCGGCTATTATTAGGGCTTCCATATTTGTAGGTTAATTTTTATAAAATGAACTATTTATTCAGAATTTTCACTTTGTCAAAGGTAAATTACATTAGAGCTAATTCAGCACAATAAATACGCGTTTATCAGGTATTTATACTCGTTCTTGTGCCTTCTAAATCCGACTTTATCAAAGTAATACATTTAGATTGAGACAGATAAAATAGTTAATAACACACTTCTTTGTATCGACTACTAAATATCGAACCCATTCACCAAGCCGCGTGCCGGATGGCAGTGAAAATCCTTTGACCATTCCTATGGACAAAGATTGCAACGGACAGCCGGTTACACGCCCCAAAAATGAGGTAAATGAAAATAAATTATTTCGTTCTTGCCTTAAACGACCAGGTTACATTGAATTCGGCTTCTATTTCCCCTGTCTTAGAATAGCCAATAGCTTTACAAGTAATCGTTCTACCTTCTCCTGTTAACACCGATTGTTGAATGGCTTCACGAATAGCTTTACCACTCTCGCATTTAAACGTAGTTACACCAGTAGCTTTCTTAATAAAGCTTGCGTCAAGATTAGTGACCAACATGGCAATAGATGGTTTTGCATTTTGTGTGTACATCAAGGCAATCATTCCACTGCTCATTTCAGCAGCCATGGCTAATACCGCAAAATAAGTAGAGCCAAACGGATTTTGATTCAACCAACGAAATGGCACTGAAATCTCACAAACATCAGCATTCACTTCTTTCACTTTCACCGATGCCAAAAAAGCCATGGGCAATTTGATCAACATAAACAAGCGAAACAAAAACGGATTTTTTATCCGCTTAATAAATTGTTGTGCTTGTATTTCTTGGTTTGCAATGTATGCATCTACTGTTGCCTGATTCATTGTGTGCAGTTTAAATTTTTTGCAAAATATCAATTAGTATATCATTTATTACTTTTTGGGCTAATTCTTCATCGGCTTGTTCGTTGACTAAATTACTTTTTACCACATTCACTTGATAAAAAGGCTGCCGCTCAAACATGCACGGATAAACAAATCCAATACCATTGCTGGTAATTGTGTCGAGCGCATACTTTACTTGAAGGTCATTGCTTGGAATACTTGTTAATGTACCCGAAACCACCTTCTTTAAATCTAAAAACACATTCATGTAGCTGTTGTTCATATTCACGAAAGTGCCTTTGAAATGGGGATAATCATTTGCATTCAGTAAACCCGACTCATAAACGTCTTTCCCCTCCACATTCATTAATAATGGTTTTTCCTTAATCACATTCACTACCGTACCAACAGCTAAGTCGATTTTCAAACTATCGCAGAATCCCACTTTCAGGGCTAAATGATATTTCTGCTGAATGGCTTTCGTTACTTTGTAATTCACTTCAAATAAACTTTCGCCAGTAAACGCTACATCCACATCGTGCTGCAAAAACCGAGTAGAATAAAGGTATTGAACGTCTTCCGTTTGTTTCGGCAACATAGTACTTCCGTGTTGATTCAAATAATCAATAACGGTGCTGAATGGAGCAGGTGAGGGTAAACAAAGTAATAATCGCATAATTTATTATTCGCTGAAGGCTTGAGTTAAAAAGGCATTGAGCGGAGCCATAACTTTGAAGGCTTTCAATAATTGTTTATCGAAATCGTTGGCCAACACTTCTTCTTTACTAAAAGAAGTTACAACATAAAATTGTTTATTAGCAATATACGGTTGCTCTTTCATGAAGGCTTTATAATCTTCCGGCAATACTTTGTTCCGCTCGCCTTTGATTTCTCCATACAATTGTTTGAAATCTTTTTTGCTCACAATAGCATTTAGTGTATCGCTGTTGTAATAAATTTCTTGACGGATTTTCTCTATTTCTTCTTTCGATGGACTGTACATTCCACCTCCGATAAAAATTTCTTTGTGTCCTAAATGGAAGAAGTAACCCGGACGAGTATCCTTCGTACCTCCCTTCCCGAAAACAGCTGCACAATTGAGTTTGTAGGGCGACTTATCTTTCGAGAAGCGAATATCTTTATTGATACGAAAAATACATTTTGAGGCTTCGCGATAAATGGTATAGTCTTCTTTCGCCAATTCTGCAATAATATGTTCTACAAAGCTTTTGAACGGTTTCTTCAAAAATTCTTCGTAGCGCGAACGATTGGCATCAAACCAAACTTTATTATTATTCTTTTCCAACTCGGAAAAAAACTTGAAATACTCTTTAGTGAAAAATGCCATTGTTAAGAATTGTAATGCAAATAAAAAAATGTTTATCGAATCACGGTTATACTGCCTTTTAAATCGCTCACATGGCCATCTTCAAACACAACCTTTAACAAATAAGGATAGGTGCCGGGCTGAACAGTTGCTCCTTTGAATGTACCATCCCACCCGGTTTGTGAGTCGTTGGAATGATAGACCTTTTCGCCCCATCGGTTAAAAACACTGAAATCAAAGAACTTCACTCCATTTACAATGGGCTGCAATACATCGTTTTTGCCATCGCTGTTTGGCGAGAAAGCATTTGGCATATATACTTTCGGTTCGGGATAAATACGGATGTAGTTATTCTTTGTAATCGTATCTGCACAACCATAACTATTAGCCGCAATCAACTGAACGGTATAAATACCTGTTGTAGTGTATTGATGTGCTGGCGATTTGACATTCGAACCCGATATATCCCCAAAATCCCATACCCATGTATCTGAATTTTTGGAAAGATTCGTAAACGAAATTGGATTATTACCTGCATCGTAACCCAAGGTTGGTGAGGCTTTGAAGTCGGCTATAGTAGCGGGATAAGTAATGGCGGCATGCGTAACTGTATCCAAGCATCCATTTAAAGCCACAATCAATGTTACATTAAACGTATCTACTTTTGCATAGGTATGCGAAGGATTATCGAGTATAGAACTTGCCCCATCGCCAAATGTCCATACCGATGTAATGCCAACATTCGGATTAGATGTATTCAAGAAAGAAGTAGACAACCCTAAGCACACATCACTAGCCGTGAAATCTGCTATTGGATTTGGTTTTACAGTTACTGTAACGGAAGACGAACTGCTACATGAATTGTTATCCGTAACAGTAACAGTATATGGTGTTGTAGTTAATGGTGTAGCTAACGGATTGCTGCTATTCGCATTATCCAAATCGCCTGCCGGTGACCACGTGTATGTTTGTCCGCCCGATGCCGACAATTGTGCCGACTGTCCTTCGCAAATAGCAGCAGGTGTAGCCAAAAGTATTGTTGGCAGAGGGGTTACGGTGAACGTTAAACTATCAATCCCTGTACAACCCGTAACAATATCGGTAAAAGAATAGTACAATGTTGGCGTACCCACACCTGCTACAGCAGGATCGAAATCGCCTGTGGCATTAACAATTCCGGTTCCAGTCCAATTTCCACCCACCGGATTATTGCCCGATAAAGTAATGACAGCAGCATCCACACAAGCACTTTGATTTGGACCTGCATCTACTGTTGGTGCCGGCTGAATAGCCGTAACAATGGCATTACTCACCGGACTCTTGCAATTGAGATTTGTGGCATAAACCGTTACACTATTTCCTGACGGAAGTGTTGTGGTGGTATAGGTTTCGGAAGCTCCAGATTGTAGTAAGGTCGCTCCATTATAAAACTCATAAAGCGCCAAACCTGCCGGACTAGCAGTAAATGTAATTTGCTCGTTCTGACAAATGGAATTATCGACATCTGAGCTTGCTAATGTTACAGAAGGAATAGGATTTACGGTTAATGCAGGTAATGTTTGAACACTGCTATTACATCCATTGGCAGACGCCACTACAGCAACTATATCGCCAGTTACAAATGTTGTAGCGCTGTAAGTATTTGCTGCTGAACTTTGAACGGACGCTCCATTCAAACTAAAATCGTAGTTCGCGTATGTGTTTGGATTAGCGGTTATGGTTATATTATCGCCCACACAATAGCTTGGAGAAGGCGAGCTTATGGTAATTACAGGAATAGGATTTACTGTTGATACAATTGCAGTGCTTTGCAGACTGTTACAACCTTTATTCGTGGCCACAACTGTAATAGAATTTCCGGCTGCTAATGTAGTTGTTGAATAGGTATTGGCAGCATTGGCTTGTAACACAGTTGCTCCGTAATAAAACGTATAAGTATCGTAGCCGTTAGGCGTTGCTGTAAACGTAACATTATCGCCACTGCAAATGGTGTTATCGGCATCGGAACTCGCCAAACTTACTGTAGGAATTGGATTCACCACCGGATGTTTTACTGCACTGGGATTAGAAAAACAAACACCATCGAATGCAGCAACAATAACACTGTCGCCAGGGTTTAATGTAGATGTAGTAAATATATTAGACGGACCATTTTGTACCGGAACATTGTTCACAATAAAGGTATAGCCCAAATAGCCTGTTGGTGTAGCCGTATACGTAATCGCATCGCCTGCGCAAATTGTATCTTTGGAGGCAGCTAACAATACATTAATCGAGTTGGGTTGTACATTCACCAACACCGAATCTTTAACAATACCGCAACAAGGAGTTGTAACATAAACGGCTACCCATTGCGGACCGGGTTGAAGAAAAACAACTGGAGCCGATTGATAACTCGCTCCTGAAACAGCCGGTGGTTGTGCATTTGCACCGAATGTCCACTGATACAAAGAACCGGAAATTGTTGTAGTAAATGTATCAGGGCAACCATTGATGGCCGGTGCATTTTTCCCAGTGATTGTTCCTGATACCGATTGCGAAGTATAGATATCCACGAAATCGGTAAATGAAGTTCCGGAGAAAGAAATTGTTTTTCTTCCGGTATTACTGTACGTTACAGCAATTGGCCCTGATCCGCTTCCTGTTGTAGGTGTTGCGCCAGTTCCGAAATTCCAAGCTCCGGATGTTGGTGATGTAAAAATTACTTGCGCATTGGTACATCCATGATTATCGACTGCTATTACCGGTGGATTTCCGGGCACAGACGTAATATTACTTTGTGTTACAGGTGTTCCTCCATTTTCAGAAAGGGCTGTGCTTGGTCCGTTTGCTCCGGCACCACCTGCTCCGCCCGCTCCACCTGTTCCTCCTGCACCACCTGCGCCTCCTGGGTTTGGTCCGCAACCGGCAGCACCTCCCGGGCCACCTGATCCGCCTGATCCGCCTGATCCACCATTTCCTCCAGCGCCACCAATACCTCCTAAACCTGGATTAAGCGCACAATCGGCAATACTGCCACCTGCTCCATTGTTATATAAAAAAACTGCAAAAGATCCTCCACCGCCTGTGCCACCTGTACCTCCTGTACCTCCGAAGCCGCCTCCGCCTCCGCCTCCACCGCCTCCGCCAACATCATCGGGGCCACTGTTTTGTCGGCCACCGCCACCGCCACCACCACCGCCTCCGCAACCAGGAGTGCCTGTAGTACCTGTTCCTCCTGCCCCACCCGGCACAAAAAAACCGGGAATAGCAACCGTTCCTGCCGGACCTGGTGCTCCTGCATTTCCAGCTGTGCCGGGGCCTCCAGCTACACCGGGTTGACCGGCTGTTGCACTCCCGCAATTAGGACTTCCAAAAGCACAACCCGCAGTACAAGATGGGCCTGTTCCGCTTGCTCCTCCGGCACCCCCACATGCTCCTGCACCTGGACTTCCGGGTCCGGTTCCACCGCTATGTCGGCCATTGGTAGAACCTGTTCCGCCATTATTGCCTCCAACACCTCCGGTTCCTCCGGGAAAATATTGTTCATTCCCATTTGCTGCAGGACCTGCACCTCCTGCTCCACCTGCTGCACCCGCAGTTCCTCCATTACCGGGCACACCTGCACCGGCATTTCCTGTTGTAACATTACAACGCACTATATTGTAGTTACTGCATCCATTCAAATAAATTCCGTACACCGAAGTTTGCGCACCTACTGCATTCGCTACTGTTATGGTTAAATCTTGTAATCGAAAATTACTTACTGCATTCCCAGCAAAAGCCACTAATGCATTTGCTGCAACAATTACATTGCTGTTATCCTTCGCAATAACAGTTGGTGTTGCATTGCTCTTAATCCAAGTTGTTGCATCAAAACCACCTTCTATGGTTACATTGCTAATCAGTTGAATAGGTTGTGCTAAAGCATAATTACCTTGTGCCATCCAAATTTTATTGGAGGTCGCAGTTACCAATGTTAATGCATAGGTTAAACTTGCAGGATTGGCTTTGGTGCCGGCTACACCTGAAGAGGCTCCGGTGGGTGTAACATAAATTACATCGCACTGTTGTGCAACTATCTGCTTACTGCCCAGTATGACGAAAAATGCTACTAGAAATAGACAATATTTTTTCATGAGTGAATTTTATGGATATATCTGTACCGATAAATTTATGAAAGAAATGCAGAAAAAGGAAAGCGCTTTATACCTGTGGACGAACCTGTGGACAAACAACAGATTAATATGACTTTTCCTGAAAAAAATAAGGTAATTGGTTTTGCTTTAAAACTTATAAAGCTATTCTTTAAAGGTTTACAATAAAGGTAGCTACAAACAACATTTCATTATATTCGTAAAAATGATGAACATGAGGAAACTAAACATACACTTATCTTTCGCGCTCCTATTCCTTTCAGGTCTAATAGTGGCGCAACCCAAATGCTTTAACTTTGATGATTCGATAATTGGAATAACAGCCAATAAAGAAAACGCCATCGACCTTTTTAGAGGAGTTGGACAACCTTTCGAAGGCTGGATTTCAGTAAGTGGGAGCCCTAGTATTTTCCCTAACATTGCAGGCGTTAATTATCCTTCGGGAAAACAATGTTTGTTGATGGGCGCTTGTGGGAATAACAGGGCTGAAGGAGCAGCTTACAGTTATGCTTTCCAAACCGGAAAACAGTATAAAGTTTCATTTAAGTACAGATACTTCAGTTTGCAATCAACGAATTCACCTATTCAAACTTTTGATGTTTTGCTTACGGATGGATTGGGGCATATCAATCAAGGAGGATGTGGTACAATTTCAGTACCCGCTATTCCTTCAGGAGCCACAAACATTTTATCGGTAACTAATTTTAATGATACAACTTGGCAAACTGCTTCTTTAACTGTTTCGGGTCTTTCTCAACCGCATACACAACTTTGGTTTAGAGTAAATATTTCATCGCCTGTTGCTAATTCACCTTATCTGTTAATGGATGATTTTTGTATTGAAGAACTTGCAAGTACCCTCTGCATTAATTTTGACGATTCGATTGTAGGCCTCATTCAAAACAAAGAAAACGCTGTTGATCTGTTCAGAGGAATCGGTCAGCCGCTTGAAGGATGGTCTTCTGTGAATGGGAGCCCAAGCATATTACCCGATGTAGCTGGTATCAATTACCCATCAGGAACCCAATGTCTTTTACTTGGCGCTTGTGGAAATAACAGAGCGGAAGGAGCAGCGTATGATTACAATTTCCTTTCGGGGAAAAACTATAAAATCACATTTAAGTACCGCTACTATACCTCTCTGGCTACTAATGTTCCTCTCGATTCTTTTGATGTTGTTTTAACAGATGGATTAACACACAACAACCAAGGGGGATGCGGAAGTATCAATGTGGTGAATATTCCCGCTGGGGCCAAAAACATTTTCAGTAAACCAAATTTCAGCAATACTACCTGGCAAACAGCAACAGTCTTTGCTTCAGGGTTAAGCAAAGATTTCGGTCAAATATGGTGGCGTGTTAAAATCAAAGGGAATACTGTGGCATCGCCTTATCTTTTATTAGATGATATTTGTATTGAAGAAAGTCTTACAAATACTATCGAATCGCAAGCTTCAACTTCGCCTTTCCAGCTATATCCCAATCCTGCATTGAATGAGGCGTTTATTGCATTCGCACAATCAACTAACAGCAAGGATGTAAAAGTTCAACTATTGGATATGTTAGGGAAAGAAATAAACGCATCCATTACCCCTCTGCAAGGGGATAAAATTCGTATAGAAACTTCCGATTTAACTAACGGTAACTATTGCGTTCGCATTACTTTAGCCAATGGAACATCGCAAATGCAACACTTATCAATTATCCGATAAGTAACTATTGCAAATAAAAACAGCCGACAGTGTAAATCTATCGGCTGTTTTCTTTTAAATGCTGTTGTATTAACCCAGAACAATCGCCAAACCGCCCATAATGGTGGTAGCTCCAACACCTGTCATGCCATACAAGGCAAAATGAAAACCGGTTCCACCGGTATCGCTTGTTAAAATAGTGACAACACATCCTAACACACAAAGCATAGCACCTATTCCGATTAAAGGGAGTCCTCTTCTGCGTTGCGCTTCATAACGTTGGTCTTTTACCTGTTTCATTACCGAATCAACATCTTCTGCCGATAATCCGGTAGCATTTAACATGCTTTGAATTTCATCAAACGATTTTCCTTCAGCTAACCAGCTTTGTGCAGAGGTTAAGCCTATTTCTGTAGTAGCAGTATTCATCTTGGTTTGGTTTTGGTGAAGAAAAAATGTGTTGCTAACTTGAATGAATTTAACACTTCATTCCTCCCTCACCAAATTAAACACACTAGTTTTCAACGAACAGAAAAAAAAGTAATTGCTGTTCAAACAGTTGCGATTTTCTGACTACTAAAAAACGAAATGAAATTACTCAGAAAGTAAAATCTTGTAATCCTGTAATCGGAATTGATGTACTGATTCGTTGGTGTAGTATTGAAATACAGGAACAGTGTCGGTTTTCCCCTTTGCATAATATTTCTTAATTGAAAAATTATGCCCTAAACCGGTGTAAGGAGAAGACATTCCTTTTTCCGGAAATACATACCCGTTAAGTTGCATAGAAAAGAGTAAATATTGCGCAACATCGTAGCCAAGAAATGCACTTTGCGATGGATGATGTTCGTAGCTAGCCAAATATCGTCTTCCAAAATCTTTCACCTGATTATCGGAAGTATCGGCAAAAAATTCATCAGTGAAATGCAAATCGGCATTATTCATATAATCTACACGAATCAACTCCTCGTTCAACCAAGTTGGCATTCCAAATATAACAGCACTGCCGCGTTGAAAGGTTTTTAACGTTTGCTCCACAGTAGATGGGTCGTAGCTGCAATACACAATAACCGTTTTTCCCCCGGATACATTTGCACCTAAACTTCTTGCTGCGGAAGACTTTGTGGTATCTCCATTATTTACGAAAACATAATTCAACTTGCGCTTTGCCGTTAAATTATATTGCTTAAATAAAGTATCAATTGCCGAGGCGGCAACAAAATCACGCTCGCGTTTCGAGCAATAAATTACTGTTTTATAGGTTGAAAACGAGTCAACAATAGTTCTAAAAATCCTTGCCATATGGGCATCAATTGATGGTGCAAGTTTTACTAAATAAGGATTTTGTGATGCAATATTTCGGGCGGCAATAAAAGGTTGAATATTAATAATCTTATTCTTTTTGCAATACTCCGAAACAATTCGTGCCCCGGAAATGGAGCCGGGTCCGATGATAATATCACTGTGCTTAATCGAATCGTTTTTCAATACTTCACGTAATAATGAGTCGCTTTTTGTAGCATCAAACACTTGTAAATGAATATTGAAAAACGGGGCACTTTCGTTAATGGCCGACATAAAGCCTTCATAAAAGTCCATAGCCTGTTGTGAAGATTCTTTCATCTTAATACCTCGAGCCTCAATAGGATCTTCGGCTTTCATATAAGACGACATTTTCCAAGCAGCATGCGGTGCATCAAAAGAAAGTAAAAGCGTAATGGTAGTATGTGTGATGCGCTTTGTTTCAGAGGGATTGTCTTGTGGTGTAACTAATGAATCCATTGGCTCCACAAACAATGCTTCTTTGTTAATTTCCTCCGAAGCCTTGCGCAACTCATCGTTGGCCATTCGAGGCTTAGTAAATCCTTGCGATTTCATTGGACCGGCTTTGGTTGCGGGTGATTGAGCAAAAGCATTCATGCTTAATCCTGCAAAAAAAATAAAGAGCACAATAATTCGAGCAAACATAATTTGAGTAGCTGATTTAAAGCTAAAGATATAAAAATAGATAAGATGCCTTCACCTCAATAAGAAATAGGAATTGAAAGCATTTGAAAACAATAATTACCACTTAATTTCTTCATCATCACTGATGGTTCCGGTAGAAATATAATCTGAAGTTGGATTTTCAGCCGGTGGTGTTTCGGTTTGTTTTGTTTCCGTTTGTTGATAATAATTGCCGTTATTTTCTTGCGTTGGAATGAAACGATCAGCTTCGTAATCAAAATCAGGCATTAGCTCTGTTTTCACATGATTAACCGTATCGTTCAAGGCTTCCATGAATTTTTTGAAGTCTTCTTTATATAAAAAGATTTTGTGGCTCTCGTATCCATCGCCATCAAACTTTTTCTTGCTTTCGGTAATGGTTAAATAGAAATCACCTTGTTTAGTATCACGAACATCAAAAAAGTAGGTTCTACGTTTCCCTGCTTTTAATTTTCTACTATAAAAACCATTGTTTTTTCCACCTTGATTCTCCACGTTTTTCTTTTTTTGGTTATAGTTAATAATCTAAAATAGTGCTTTTAAAAATTAATCGCCAACAATTATGCCAAATAATATCACTTTTTAAGAATTATTCTGCCGTTTGCTGATTATAAAGATGCGAATAAAATCCATTGCGTTGCATCAATTCAGCATGTGTACCTTGCTCAATTAATACCCCCGCATCTAACACAAAAATAGTATCGAAAGAAATCGATGAAAACACCCGATGTGTAATCACAATAGTGGTTCTGGCCTTCATCTCGTCAAGCAAATTATGTTCTATAATTTTCTCGGTGCGCGCATCTACAGCGGAAAGACAATCATCTAAAATTAACATTTTCGGATTCCCGGATAAAGCTCGCGCAATGGAAATTCGCTGTTTCTGTCCACCGGAAAGCATAACCCCCCGCTCACCCACCATGGTATCGTACCCTTCCGGAAATTTTTCAATCTCTTCGTTAATAGCCACCTGTTTTGCTAAGACCGGAGCCAAATTATCGGTGTTATTGCCGAACAATAAATTGCTCGAAATAGTATCTGAGAAAAGAAAAACATCCTGCGGCACATACCCTACGGATTGGCGAAGCGAAGCAGTATTTACCTGCTGAATAGGTTTACCGTCAACCAACACTTGCCCTTCGGTTACATCGTACATGCGCATACACAAATCGGCAATAGTAGATTTCCCGGAACCGGTTTTACCGATTATGGCCACACGCTGTCCGGCTTTGATGTGCAGGTTCAAATGACTAATCGCTTTTATGCCCGAATCAGGATAGACAAACGTTACATCTCTAAACTCAATATCGCCATTTAAGGTAAAAGCAGGAGCATCTTGATTTAAAACAGAAGGTTGCTCTTCCATGAATGCGTTTATTCTTCGCATAGACACTGCCGCTTGTTGAGTTAATGCAACTGCCCAACCTAAAGCACTCATTGGAAAAGTAAGCATGTTAAGATACAACATAAACTCGGCTATATTTCCGATGCTAATTTTACCGTTAATATTAAAATATCCACCCACTAAAATGATAATTAGCAAACAGAAGCCCACCAGAAACATTATCAAAGGAAAGTAGAACGCTTCTATTCGCGCAAGTTTCAGCGATTCGGTTTTGTATTCTTCACTGGCATCTTCAAAAAAACGAGCCATCATTTTCTCTTGCACGTATGCTTGTATCACACGTATCCCCGAAAACGATTCTTGTGCCATGGTAGTAAGATCCGAAAGCTTTGCTTGCAACTCTTCACTTGTTTTGTTGATACTACTATTCAAGCGATAAATGGTATACGATAAAATAGGCATTGGTATCAATACAAACAGCGCTAATTGCCAATTTACCCGCACCATATTTACGGTACAAAAAATAAACATCACCAATAAGTTGAGGGAGTACATAATCGATGGACCAATAAACATGCGCACTCTGGCAATATCTTCGGTAACTCTGTTCATCAAATCACCGGTATTGTTTCTTCTGAAAAACGCCTGATCGAGATATTGATAATGATCGAACAATTTGGCCTTCATGTCTTTTTCAATAAAACGCGAAACCACAATAATGGTTTGCCGCATAAAAAAGGTAAAAATGCCTTCCAATATGGCTACCACAAAAAACACAATGGAAAAAGCTACAACTATCTCTGTTAGTGATGTTGCATCCGTAGGATGTTCTAAATGGGCTACTAGTTTATTGATAGCATCACGCACCACTACAGGGTTGTATGTCTTAAACAAATTCGCCAACACAATGAACAAAATTCCGAGTGCCGTTTTGAGTTTGTAATTGGAAAAATAAGGGAGTAAGGTGCGTAAAGACTTCAACTGCTGCTAATTATACTTTGACATGAAAACGAGGTAAATGTAATTATTCCTTTGGGGCTTCCTCCGATGGAGCATCGGTTTTAACCTTTTTCTCTACTACTATAATGATTTTACCGTAAACAATCTTATCGCCCACGCGGATTTTCTTACGTTTCTCTGAAACCGTTGCTCCATTCAGTTTCACTTCGCCATTCATAATGCGAATATTGGCTTCGCCTCCTGTGCTCACTACATCAACTACTTTCATTAGTTTATTCAACTCGATGTATTCGTTTTCGTCTAATTGAAACTTTTTCATATGTCTGATTTAAAAAAGAAATGCTGGCGCATGGGCCAACATTCCTTTATTGTTTGATTCAAATTCAAAGAGAATTCGAACGATTATAGTTTCTCAATCACAACTGCGCTTGCACCGCCACCGCCATTGCAGATTGCCGCAACACCGTATTTACCGCCTTTGTGTTTCAATACTGAAATCAACGTACCGATGATTCTTCCTCCGCTCATCCCTACCGGGTGACCCAATGCTACAGCACCACCAAATGCGTTTACTTTCTCAGGGTTCAAGCCTAAGATTTTAGTGTTGGCCATGGTAACGTTTGCGAAGGCTTCGTTGATTTCTACGTAATCTACCTGGCTTAATTCAATTCCTGCTTTTTTAAGCGCTAAAGGAATAGCTTTAGCCGGAGCTGTTGTAAATTCATCAGGCGTTTGTTCTGCATCCGCATAACCAATGAATTTCGCGATTGGTGTAGCATTCAATTCTTTCACTTTAGCACCACTCATCAACACTAATGCAACAGCACCATCGTTGATTTTAGAAGCGTTCACAGCAGTAACTGTTCCATCTTTTCCAAAAGCCGGTTTCAAAGAGGCCACCTTATCTGCTTTTAATTTTTTGTATTCCTCATCATCGCTCACGAAGGTTGATTCACCACGACCTTTAATTTCAACCGGGAATAACTCATCGTTGAACCAACCGTTTTTGTGTGCCTCAGTAGCTCTGCGATACGATTCCAATGCAAATGCATCTTGATCTTCACGCGAAAAACTGTATTTCGCTGCACAACGATCGCCACTGCAACCCATCATTTCTTTGCTGTACGGATCTTGCAAAGCATCTTTCACAATTGAATCAATCAATCCGCCATTGCCATAACGATAACCGTTTCGCGCATTTTCTAACATGAAAGGCGCATTGGTCATGCTTTCCATTCCACCGGCAACAACAATATCTTTATCGCCCAACACAATCGATTGCGCTCCTAAAATCACGGCTTTCATTCCTGAAGCACATACTTTATTGATAGTAGTACATGTTGCATTCACGGTAACGCCTGCGCCTAAAGCGGCCTGACGAGCCGGAGCTTGTCCGTTGTTTGCCTGAATCACATTACCCATAATTACTTCTTGCACATCTTCGCCCGTAATGCCTGCTTTTTGAATCGCTTTTTGAATGGCCTGTTTACCTAATTCCACAGCCGTTACACCCGATAACACTCCACTCATACTTCCAATGGGCGTTCTCGCCACGGCTACTATAAATACTTCATTCATATTGTTTTGATTTTTGTGAGTCAAACCTACATAATTTTTGCTCAGATTTTAACCGAAATTAATGAACTATCGTTTTTTCAATTTCCAAGTCGTATTTCTTATTTTTAAGTTAACTTTGGAAAGAAATCTTTAGCATGCTCACGAAACAGACAGTTAGAAAAACGATAGGTAAATTGCCCGAATAGTTCTCTTTGGATCAATTGATTGATGAACTTACTTTCACACAAAAAGTTGAAAAGGGGCTTCTACAATCTACTGAAAACAAGGTAATCTCAAAATCTGAAGCCAAAACTAAGCTTAAAAAATGGTTGAAGTAGTTTAAGATTCGCAATTCTATCTTCAACTTACTGTGCCGCTTCCGCCTTCAACTGCTTGGCTAAATCGTGTCCCAAATAACGCTCAATGGCTTCGTGAACGGCATAAATAACAGGCGTCATAGCCAGTGCCATAATGAATTTGTAGATATAATTCACCGTACAAACCGCCAACACTAACTGAATAGACCATTGTTGCGCTGTACCCGATTTTGCAATGTAAAAGGCATAAAAGAGCACCACAAAGCTGTCGATGAGCTGAGAAACAAGCGTTGAGCCCGTGCTCCGCAGCCAAATCCACTTCTCCCCTGTTTTCTTCTTGATCCAGTGGAAGGTAAACACATCCAATACCTGACCAATCAAGAATGCCAACAACGAACCTACAATGATGTTGTTCCCTTGTCCGAATACCGCTATATAAGCCTTGTTGAAATCGAGCTCTGTGCCATAGTTACTGCTATACGTCCACCACGATGAAGGCGAACTGTGCATCGCCAAAGTCAACATAATATAAGCATAGGCAATTAAACCTGCTGCAATAAAAGAAATGAAACGAACGCCTTTCATTCCGAAATACTCGTTAATAATGTCGGTCATTACAAACACAAAGGGCCACAAAATAACGCCACAGGTAAGGTTGAATCCTTTGATTTCTTGTCCGAAGAAATTGAACACATAAGGCGTCCACCCAAAGGTATCATCGAGCGAAAAGACTTTCACGCCCATAAATTCGGCTACTACGGCATTGACAATAAAAAACGCAGCTAAGAAAATATAGAGTCGGGCTGATTTGTTGTTGATTAGAAGCATATTGCAATATAACAGATAATGTGCTGATTTGTTGATTTGCTAATGAGAAAATGTAGAAATTCTATTTCAACAAGCCCATGTTATTGAGGTAAATACGCGGACAATTATTCACGAAGCTCTTTTCTCCGGGTTTTATATCGTAGTTCACGATAATACTTCGTTTGCTGAGTGATGGAACATCTTCCAAATTCGGGGCAGTAGAATGCATAATTTTTTCTTGTTGAATCATTTGCTCTGCATAGCAGTTGGCAATGGTTCCATCGGCTAATTCGGTGTAGAGTACTTTAGTATTTTTGGTGTAAACGATAGCCACAACAACGAGTACAAACCATAGCGCTCCTGAAGCCGGAAACTGCAAAACAAAGGATTGCAAATAGTTATTTCGTAGACAAAGCAAGAGATAAAAATAACCTAACAAGAACACCGGAGTAACGGCATTCACGGTTCGCAATTGCCCTATAATACCCTGAATATAAGTAGGGACGAAAACCGAAATCAACAACAACATCGCTAAAAACAAAAGTGTAAACACAATCGGCATCATCTTGATTTTTAATTGTTCGCCAAACAATACAATGCCAAATGCCATCACCAATGCAAAGGGATTAAACATCCAGGCTCTAGCAAAATCAATACTATTCACAGTAGAACGATAAATTATAGCGTACACATCGCGTTGTTGTGAAAACATGCTATTGCGGTGAAAATTACCGGGTCCTACCACCAATAACAATACGAACACCAACAATATACCTGCAACCAAAAACCAATAACGGTGTAATATTTGGGCATACAAATGATACAATAAAGTCAGCACCAAAGTGCCGGTGCACAGCATTAAATGCAATTCGCTGCAGGTGGAGCAGAACGCAAAAGTGGCAATTATTAGAACTGCTACGGATAGCTTTTTATTCGCTGAAAAGTGCATCAAACTCCATAAAAACGGAAAGAACAAAATGGTACCGAGCGTGTACGTCCATGCTCCGGTGTACCAATAAAAGGCTTCCGCCAAACAAGGAAATAATGCAAACGTACCACTAGCAAAAAGCATGGTCATAAGGGCGGTTGCCAAAGATTGAAATCGAAAAAACTGCTGAAAAAAGAAAAACAAACTTCCCAAAAACAGCAGCATTAAAATAATGGGTGCAAGCCTATAGCCCAATAAAGAATGCACATTCAGCGGAGCGAAATAGAGGAACACATCGCTTGTCATACGGCTGTGCACATCACGATAGCTGTACAACAAAAATTTATATAAGTGTAGTTGATGCTTCACTACATCCCACGACCAGCAATAATCATCTGCAGCGGGAAAAGCGGATAGAGATGCCCAACCATAAGGAATCAACATAAGGAGCAGCACTGTTAATGCAATCCATTGTGCAGTTTTCCCAATTGGTATAGACATAAATGTATTTACACTACAATGTTTACGATTCGGCCCTTCACGAACACGAATTTCTTCACCGGTTTGCCTTCCATCCATTTCTGCACCATCTCAATTTCCATTACTTTCGCCAAAGCATCTTCTTGCGAAATATCGGCAGGCAATGCAATAGAGGCACGTGTTTTTCCGTTGATAGACACCGGATATTCGAATTCGCTTTCTACCAAATACTTTTCTTCCAATGCAGGGAATGCAGCTTTGTGCACAGAACCTTTGTTGCCCAATGCTTTCCACAATTCTTCGGTAATAAAAGGCGCAAATGGAGCCAAACACAATACTAAAGGCTCAAGAATAGCACGTTTACTACATTTCAAATCTTGCAATTCGTTAACAGTAATCATAAACTGACTTACAGATGTATTGAACGACATTTTCTCTACATCTTCATTGATCTTCTTGATGGTTTTGTGCAATACCTTCAACTCTTTATCGGTAGGTGTTTCATCAGTAACTTTCCATGCTGTTTCGCTGTAGAACAAACGCCAGAACTTACGCAAAAAACTCGATACTCCGCTGATACCCTTATCATCCCAAGGTTTTGATTGTTCGATAGGTCCTAAGAACATTTCGAACATGCGGAAACAATCGGCTCCATACGTTGCGATAACATCATCTGGGTTGACAACATTGTATTTCGACTTGGACATTTTTTCGACTACACTCATTACATGAAAGGCTCCATTTGATCTTTCAAAATCAAAATCTTTGTATTCAGGTCTCCACTTGATAAATGCATCAACATCCAATTCGTATTTATTATCTACAAATTCAATATTCGTTCTAATTGAATCAACTTTAACTTCATCGTGCAGATATCCATCTACTATACTTGATGAAACAAATTTGTTTTCATTCTCGATTCGATACAAGAAATTTGAAACACCTTGTATCATCCCCTGATTTACCAACTTCTTAAACGGCTCATCGAAAGGCAAGTAACCTAAGTCGAACAATACTTTCGTCCACAAACGCGCATACAACAAATGCCCCACGGCATGCTCGTTTCCGCCCAAATACAAATCCACATTTTGCCAATAGTCTAATTTATCTTTTGCCGCAAAAGCTTCTTTGTTTTTCGGATCCATGTAGCGCAAGAAATACCAACTGCTGCCGGCATAGCCCGGCATGGTATCGGTTTCATAGTTTTTCGCTACCCAGTCGGCATTGTTCGCTAATGGCGAACGTCCGTCACCACTCGGTTTGAAGGAATCCACTTCCGGCAATACCAATGGCAATTCACTAGCCGATAAAGCATACGGAATATCATCGCTTTCCCCTTTCAAAGGAGAATCAGGCTCACCTACTACTTTGTATTTGACAGGAATCGGTTCACCCCAATAACGCTGACGACTGAAACTCGCATCGCGCAATTTGTAATTCACTTTACGCGAACCAATATTGCGGCTTTCCACTTCATCCAACATTTTGGCAATAGCATCTTTCACCTCCATTCCATTCAAGAATTCGGAGTTGATCATCTTGCCTAACTTATCTTCAATAGTTGCACCCGGATACATCGATTTATCAATCACTTCAATCACCGGTAAACCAAACTTCTCAGCAAACTTTTTATCGCGCTCGTCATCAGCCGGTACCGCCATAATAGCGCCTGTCCCATAGCCTGCCAACACATATTCGGCAATATAAATCGGAATTGACGTGCCGTTGAACGGATTCAAAGCATAAGCTCCGGTAAATGCCCCTGTTACTTTTTTCTCTTGCTGACGTTCTACATCAGATCGGCTTTTCACATACGCCACATATTCATCGATAGTTGATTTTTGCTCGGCAGTAACCAATTGCTCCACCAATTCGTGTTCCGGAGACAACACTAAAAATGTTGCTCCAAAAATAGTATCTGCACGTGTGGTGAACACCTTGATAAAATCTTCGCGATCTTTCACTTTGAAATCAATCAAAGCGCCTTCACTTCTGCCAATCCAGTTGCGTTGCATTTCTTTCATGGATTCGCTCCACTCCAAGGTTTCCAGGCCTTCCAACAAACGATCGGCATAAGCAGTGATGCGCAAACTCCATTGCTTCATCTTTCTGCGTTCAATAGGGAAACCACCGCGCTCACTCTTACCATCTTTCACTTCATCGTTCGCCAACACACAACCTAAGGCATCGCACCAATTCACTTCGGTGTACGATTGAAACGCCAAACGATAATGCATTAAATGCATTTGTTTTTCGTCTTCTGTTAATAAATTCCACTGTTTCGGTTGTCCATCAACATCAACAGTTCTGTTCTCTTTTTCAAAACGAGCCAATAAGGTTTCAATTTTCTCGGCTTTGTTGCTTTCCTTGTTGTACCAGCTATCGAATAATTGTAAGAAAATCCACTGTGTCCATTTGTAATAATCGGGATCGCAGGTTTTCACTTCACGCGTCCAATCATAGCTGAAGCCAATTTTTGCCAGTTGTTCTTTATAAGTAGCAATGGCTTTATCGGTTGTGATTTGCGGGTGTGTTCCGGTTTCAATCGCATACTGTTCGGCCGGCAAACCAAAGGCATCAAAACCCATAGGGTGCAATACATTAAAGCCCTTCATGCGTTTGTAGCGCGAAAAAATATCGGAAGCCACATAGCCCAGCGGGTGCCCTACGTGCAAACCTGCTCCACTTGGGTACGGGAACATATCCAACACATAATACTTCGGTTTCGTGCTGTCTTCCGTTACGGTATACACCTCATTTTCAATCCAATACTTACGGTACTCCTCCTCAATTCTTCGAAAATCAAACTCCATGATGCGGTATTTCTATATAAAAAGTCAATAAATGTGCGTTCAAACGGGCTTAAACTACAAAAACAAACCCAAAGAATGTTTAATTAATTAAAATGCAGTATGTAGCGGTGCATTTTTTTCTAAATTCGCACCCGTTTATTTACAACGCAATTATATAACTCGCAAATGAGATTAATAAGAAATTTCGCACTACTTTTTGCAAGCACCTTGTTTATGCAGACTTTTGGTCAGCAAAAATTAGATCAAGGCGAGAAGTTGAGAGAGATGATGCGCCTCATCAACAATTATTATACCGACACCGTTGACAATGAAAAAATTGCAAATGCTGCCATTGTAAAGATGTTGGAGGAACTTGATCCTCACTCCGCTTATATCGTGCAGAAAGATGTGAAACGGAACGAAGAGCCTTTGGTAGGTAACTTTGACGGTATTGGCGTTACCTTCCAAATTTGGAAAGACACCATTATGATTAATGAGGTGATTTCCGGAGGACCATCGCAAAAAGTGGGTTTGATGGAAGGCGATCGTATTGTAAAAATTAACGATACGATGGTAGCGAATATTAAAATTGAAAACGAGGGCGTAATTAAACGTTTACGTGGTCCGAAAGGCACACAAGTAAAGGTTGGCGTAGTGCGAAGAAGTGCAAAAGGCCTATTGGAGTTCACGATTACCCGCGATAAAATACCGGTGTACTCTGTTGAAGCATCTTACATGGCAGCTCCGGGCATCGGCTATATTAAAGTAATTCGTTTCTCGGCAACCACCATGAACGAATTCCGCCAAGCTATGGAAAAGCTTAAGGCGCAAGGCATGGAGAGTTTGATTATGGATATGGAAGGAAATTCTGGCGGATACTTGAACACAGCCATTCAGCTTTGCAATGAATTTATTCCAATCGAAAAGGAACCGATCGTTTATACCGAGGGCGTACATGCTAAGAAAGAAGAGTATTTCAGTAATGGAATAGCCTCGTTCCCGAAAGGAAAATTAGTAGTATTAATTGATGAAGGTTCCGCTTCTGCGGCTGAAATTTTTTCGGGCTGTATGCAAGATTTGGATCGTGCGATTATTGTGGGCAGACGATCGTTTGGAAAAGGTTTGGTGCAGAAACCGTTTAGCTTTGCCGATGGTTCGTTGGTTCGATTGACTGTTGCACATTATTATACTTCGAGCGGAAGATGTATTCAACGACCGTATAACGAAGGCAAAAAAGACTATTACGATGAATACAGTAAACGTTTGAAAAGTGGAGAATTGTTCGGTGCCGACACTACCCACTTCCCGGATTCGTTGTTGTATTTCACTAAAAACAAACGCAAGGTGTTTGGCGGTGGTGGCGTTGTACCGGATGTGTTTATCCCTATCGATACGTCAGTAAACTCGGAATACTATCAACAAATCAGAAGAAAGGGCGTATTGAACAATTTCTGTACAGAGTATGTTGATGTAAACAGAAATAAATTAAAGGAGCGTTTCCCAACAGCTGAAGCATTTGTAATGAACTTTGATCCGAAAACAGAAGTTATTGAATTGTTGTTTGCGAAAGCCGACAAAGATTCAATTGCCCGCGACAGTGCGCAAATAGCTCGTTCTATGCCATTGTTCTTAAATCAAACAAAGAGTTTAATTGCCCGCAATTTGTTCGACAATAATACGTTCTGGGAAGTAGCGAACCAATCGAACACATCGTATAAAAAAGCGATAGAGTTGATTAATACCGACCAATTCGCCATACTTACACCTACTAAGAAAGAACAGAAAAAGGTAGAGAAGGAAATCAAACAAAAAGAGAAAGAAAAAGAGAAATCCATTAGTAAGAAAAAGAAATAAGCGCTTCTAAAACAAAGCGACAACCATACATACAATATGAAAAAGATAGGATTATTCTACGGGACAGATACAGGAAACACAGAAGTTGTATCGAAAGATTTAAAGAAAAAATTAGAAGCCATTTTAGGCGCTGATACAGTGGATTTGAAAGAAATCTACAAAAAGAAAAAAGAAGATTTTGAAGCGTACGATATTCTTATTTTAGGTATGCCCACTTGGTACGATGGAGAATTACAAGGCGATTGGGAAGAGTTTATTCCGGAAATGGAACAAGTAGATTTCTCGACTAAAAAGGTAGCCTTCTTCGGATTAGGCGATCAGTACGGCTACGCGTCATATTTCTGTGATGCATTAGGTGTTTTTGCCGATATTGTGGAGAAGAAAAACGGAACACTGGTTGGTTTCTGGCCTACAAAAGGGTACGAATACGATCATTCTAAAGCCCTTCGAGGCGATATGTTTGTTGGTTTATGTATTGACGTTGACAACCAAGACGAGTTAACCAACGAGCGCTTAGATAAATGGATTGCGCAAATTTTAGGTGAATTAGGCTTAAAATAATTCAAGTGAAAACCATAGTTACAATTGCTATTGTTCTATTGCTAGCCCTTATAGGAGGTAGCGCCTTCTATATTGTGAAGTTATCGAAACAAGTAAGTGCATTACAACAACAGATTAAAGATTTAGAGAAAGAAACATCTCCTTTTGCAAAGATTCCGGAAGATCCCTACTACGATGTAAAAGAAAATCAGAAGGGACCTATCACCACCATTGCCTTTGCTAAAAAGGAATTTGATTTTGGTACCGTTAAAGAAAATGTGTTAAGCAATACCTCATTTACATTCACCAATACGGGAACGAATCCCTTACTGGTGAGTAATGCCATTGGCAGTTGTGGTTGCACAGTACCTGAGTGGCCCGAGAAGCCAATACCTCCCGGAGGAACAGGAGAAATTAAGGTACAATTCGACTCGAAAGATAAATTCGGAACGCAGGTTAAAACGGTAACCGTTAAAACTAATACCGAGCCTAACCAAACAGAGCTGATTATCAAAGCCAATGTTTTGGCCAAAGGGCAATAGTAAAACTCAGCTATTGTTTAATTGTAGTGGATATTAACTTCACCCTTGCACTAGTTTTTCCCATATTATAGATTATTTTCGCGACATGGAAAACATCCGTAATTTTTGCATTATAGCACACATTGACCACGGTAAAAGTACGCTTGCCGACCGTTTAATTGAAACTACGAAAACCATTTCGGAGCGCCAGATGATGGACACCGTTTTGGATAATATGGATTTGGAACGCGAACGAGGGATTACCATTAAGAGTCACGCCATCCAAATGGATTACTTTCAAGATGGACAAAAATATGCCTTCAACTTGATTGATACACCGGGCCACGTAGATTTTTCGTATGAGGTTTCGCGATCGCTCGCTGCATGTGAAGGCGTTTTGTTGTTAGTGGATGCCTCTCAAGGTATACAAGCACAAACCATTTCAAACCTCTACTTGGCGGTAGAATTGGGCATGACGATTATTCCTGTGATCAATAAAATTGATATGCCCGGAGCCGATCCGGAATTGGTAGAAGATCAAATGATGAACCTTACCGGCTGTAAACGCGAAGAAATCATTCGTGCAAGTGGTAGAACCGGACAAGGTGTGGATGAGATTTTAAGCGCTATTGTAGCACGAATTCCTGCTCCAAAAGGCAAACAGGATGCGCCATTTCGCGCATTGATTTTCGACTCGATGTTCAACTCGTTTCGTGGGGTTATTGCCTATTATCGTGTAGTAGATGGCTCAATCAAAAAAGGAGACCAAGTAAAATTCTTCCATACTGCGAATGTTTATAACGCTGATGAAGTGGGCGTTTTGCGTATGGATATGGAACCACGTCCGGAAGTAAAAACCGGTGATGTAGGCTATATTATTACCGGTATCAAAAACTCGAAAGAAATTAAAGTGGGGGATACCATTACATCGGCTACAAATCCTTGTGAGGAAGCGATTCACGGTTTTGAAGATGTGAAGCCAATGGTATTCGCTGGTATTTATCCGTTGGATAATGACGATTATGCCGATTTAAGAGATTCGTTAGAGAAGTTGCAATTGAACGATGCTTCGTTGGTTTTTGAACCGGAAACATCTATTGCATTGGGCTTTGGATTCCGTTGTGGATTCTTGGGTTTATTGCACTTAGAGATTGTAACTGAACGTTTGGAGCGGGAGTATGACATGTCGATTATTACCACGGTTCCACAAGTTTCATACAACGCATATCTTACCGATGGTACCCAACTGGTGATTAACAACCCGGCCGATATGCCCGAAATTCAGCGTATAGAAAGCTTGGAAGAGCCTTATATTCGTGCACAAGTGATTACAAAGCCGGAATATTTCGGAAGTATTATTTCGCTTTGTATGGACAAACGCGGAATCCTAACCAGTCAGAATTATTTGACGGAAGACCGAGTGGAGATGATGTTTGAGATGCCAATGGCTGAAATTGTTTTTGATTTTTACGATAAATTAAAATCGATTTCACGAGGTTATGCTTCATTTGATTATCATAGAATTGATTTTAGAAAAGGAGATTTAGTAAAACTCGATATTCTCTTAAATGCAGAACGCGTAGATGCTTTCAGTGCTATGATTCACCGTTCTAAAGCGGAAGATTTTGGTAGAAGAATGTGCGAAAAATTAAAGGAACTCATTCCTCCTCAACAGTTCTCTATTCCAATTCAAGCAGCTATTGGAGCGAAAGTAATCGCGCGTGAAACCATTTCAGCATTGCGTAAAGACGTTACTGCAAAATGTTACGGTGGTGATATTTCACGTAAACGTAAGCTCTTGGAAAAACAGAAAAAAGGAAAGAAAAGAATGCGACAGTTTGGTAAAGTAGAAGTACCGCAAGAAGCCTTTATTTCGGTATTGAAGTTGAACGATTAAGTATAGCATTCAATATTTTCGGCTGTTTTTCGTTGTATAGATTGACAAACCCATCAAAATAAATTACCCATGGAACCACTTCTCCTCGATGGAAAGAAATTAGCTGATGAATTAAAACTAGAAATTGCTGCGGAAGTAGCGACCTATGTTGCCAAAGGCCAACGCGCTCCGCATTTAGCAGCTATCTTAGTAGGAAACGATGGAGGAAGTGAAACCTATGTAGGGCATAAAGTAAAAGCCTGCGAACAAGTAGGTTTTCAATCAACTATGCTCCGATTTCCGGATACCATTACGGAAGCAGAATTGATGGCCGAAATCACGAAACTGAATAACGACAATACAATTGACGGTTTCATTGTTCAGTTGCCTTTACCGAAAACAATTTCAGCCGATAATGTAATTCTACACATCGATCCCAAAAAAGATGTGGACGGTTTTCATCCCATCAATGTTGGCCGTGTGGCATTGGGTATCGATGCATACGTATCGGCTACTCCACTGGGCATCACGAAAATATTAGAACGTTACAACATCGCTACAGAAGGTAAGAACTGTGTGGTGATTGGCAGAAGTAATATTGTGGGCCGACCGATGAGTATATTAATGTCGGGTGCAGGAAAAACAGGCAATGCCACGGTTACTGTTTGTCATTCCAAAACCAAAAACCTAAAAGAAATTTGCTTACAAGCCGATATCATTATTGCCGCATTGGGTAAACCCGAATTTTTGACCGGTGATATGGTGAAAGAAGGAGCCGTGATTATTGACGTTGGAACTACACGCGTTACAGATGCTACAGCCAAAGCCGGTTGGCGATTGAAAGGCGATGTGAAGTTTGCTGAGGTAGCACCAAAAGCATCAGCCATTACTCCTGTGCCGGGTGGTGTTGGTCCAATGACCGTTGTTTCCCTTTTATTAAATACTCTTAAAGCCTATAAACATGCGTTTTAACTATTCGAATACGAACGTCATTTTCGGTATCTTAATCTTATTAGGGATTCTGTTGAATGCCTGTAAAAACGAGACGTCTACAGCAACCGGTGGAGATTCGGTGTATGAAAAAAATACTCCATCCAAAATTTCGGTAACGAAAAAAGATGGCAAACTATTCTTCTCCAAAACAGAAAGCAAGTTCGACATTTTAGAATTAGCCGGTAAAGACAGCGCTAAAGTGTTATTGAGTATTGAACAAAGCGAAAGCCGAGAGTTATCGCAAGATGCTAATACGGCAAAGCAATTCAAGATTTCGTGCAAAAGTTTAGAAGGTACAAAAATCGATTGGACAAAAGATATTGAAGCTGCGGATATCGATTATTCGCTCAAAGTGGTAAACGCCCACTACCCTACTACCGGGGAGCAAGAAGATACTTACACTTACTTCGATATGAAGAACGGTGAAAAAATTATGGACTTCACGTATGGCGAATTGAAAGCCATCATTCCGAACACGAGTGAAAAGCGTTTCTTCACTTATTTATCGAAAAGTAATTCCTTAAAAGCAAATGTAGATGGTGATGGTATAGTGCAATTTGCCAGTTCTTCAAAACTTTTCCAACGCATTGCCATTAAAGCCAAAGGAGCCGTGAACGTGCCTAATTATACGCCCGAAATGCAAGTATTAACGATGCGTGAATCGGGTAACCAATTGGCACCTGATGGCAAAGTGATTATTTTGATGAAGCTCAATGCAGCGTTTGAATCGAAAGATGTTACCGGCTTTGCCTTTCAGGTAAGCTACTACAAAGAAGGTGAACAAGAACCCTACACAATCATCTTCCCTGTGGATAACGATAAGATTAATTTGGAGCAAGCCATCTACGATAAAGCTATATTCGAGCTGAAATTAATTGATTAATGCTTTGTGGGCAGAACTATACTGCAATGCATAGTTTTGAATACTGTTATCTGTGAGTCTATCTTCTTCTTTGTTGCCCGTTATGGAGCACTTCTTCACCATCCAGGGAGAAGGCTATTATCAAGGCAATGCAGCTTATTTTGTTCGCTTGGGAGGTTGTGATGTACAATGCCCGTGGTGCGATGTTAAAGAATCGTGGGAGGTAGATGCGCATTCGAAATTTACGGTAGAAGAAATTGTTGGCTGGGTAAAAGAAGCCGAAGCCAAGTTGGTAGTGATTACCGGTGGCGAGCCCTCCATGCACGATTTAACACCATTAACAGCTGCCCTGCATGCCGAAGCTATTCAAGTAAATATTGAAACCGCTGCATGTTATCCAATGCGCGGACAGTTTGATTGGATAACCATTTCGCCCAAACGCTATAAACTTCCTTTATCGGAAAACATGTTAAAAGCACATGAGTTGAAGATGATTATCAACCATAGGAACGATTTTCGATTTGCTGAAGAATATGCAGCACAAGTATCGCCACAATGCAAACTTTATCTTCAACCCGAATGGGAACAAGAAGAAGAATTATTGCCTCTTATCATCGAGTATGTTAAAGAACATCAGCAATGGAAAATATCCTTGCAGGTGCATAAATACATGAACATTCCATAACGCGTTTGAAAACCAAAACATGAATAAACTTTTTGTATCGAGCCTACTGATTTTGTTATTAAGCATGTGCTCTACTGCACAAGTAGTTACACTCAGCAATGCCAGTAAAAACTTAAAAGATGATTACCAGCAAGCTGATAACGCTTATGCCTTGGGAAAATCTGGGCAAGCAATAGATATGCTCCAAGGAATCGTTAAACGTCAACCCAAATTTGTTGATGGCTGGTGGTTGATGGGAAAAGTATATTTCGAAAATTTGCAGCAATATGATTCCGCAGCCATTTGTTTTGACAAAGTAAAAGAGCTGAAACCGAATTACAACAAGAATCTCGACATGATGCGTGGAGATGCGTATATGTATGCCGGTAAATACAAAGAGGCAAAAGCTATTTTCGCAACAATGGATGCTGGTGCATTATCGGAAGGCGAGAAAAACGAAATTACCAACAGAGTGAAAAGCTGCGATTTTGCTGCAGAAGCTTTAATGGTTCCAAAGAAATTCAATCCGATTAACTTAGGAGAAGGCGTTAATACAGCAGATGATGAATTGATGCCATCAGTAACTGCCGATGAGCGATTTGTGTATTTCACACGTGATGAAAAAATTGGACGGGTGATAGATGAAAACATTTTTTCCAGTGAAAATAGAGGCGGTGTGTTTCAACAAGCCGAGTTAGTGGGTCGACCAATTTCAACCGATGAATATTTTGAAGGAGCTACTTGTGTTTCGCCTAGCGGAAGATATTTGTTTTTCACTTCGTGCGGAAGACCCGATGCTGTTGGCGATTGCGATATCTACTACACCAAGAAAGTGACAGGTGGATGGGATCGTCCGAAAAACCTTGGCAACAAAGTAAATTGTCCGGGTTGGGATATTCAACCCTGTTTATCGGCCGATGGGAAAACGGTTTATTTTGCATCGCGCAGAGTTGGCGGTTATGGTGGGCTAGACATTTATAAAACAACGTTAGGAGACGATTTTATGTGGTCGAAGCCGGAAAACTTAGGCCCCACAATCAATACAGAAAAGGATGAAGAACGTCCGTTCATTCACCCTGATGATAAAACGTTATATTTTTCTTCAGACGGACATCCAGGTTTCGGACATGCCGATTTCTTTTATTGTAAACGCGATGCTGCAGGCCATTGGGGCGCTCCGGTTAATTTAGGATTCCCCATTAACACACCGGGTGAAGAAATAGGTATTTGCATTACTACCGATGGAAACACGGCCTATATTGGATCTGAACGACCGGAAGGAAAAGGAGGAATGGATATCTATAAATTTGAATTAGATGAGAGCGTTCAACCGCAACACGTTACCTACATAAAAGGAAGAGTTTTTGATGAAATGACGAAAGCGCCTATCAAAACCAACATTCAGTTGTTTGATATTAGTAATGGCGGAAACCTTTATGGCTCGCTCACTTCCGACAACAGTAGCGGTGAATTTCTGGCTACGATTCCCTATGGCAATGATTACGCTTGCCAAGTAAGTAAAGAAGGGTATTTGTTTTATTCTGCGAACTTCTCATTAAAGAATTTCACAAAGAACGAACCTTACCAATTGGATATTTATTTGAAGAAAATTGAAGTGGGAAAATCGGTGGTATTGAACAATATCTTCTTTGAAGTGAATAAATACGAATTGCGCGATGTGTCGAAAACGGAACTGAATACCTTAGTGGATTTGATGAAAAAAAATCCGACCATGAAAATTGAGTTGAGCGGCCATACCGATAATTCAGGTATTGAAACAGAAAATAAAGTACTTTCAGAAAATAGAGCAAAAGCCGTTATGGAATATTTGATTAGCAATGGTATTGAGGCTGCTCGATTAAGCGCCAAAGGCTTTGGTTCGACTAAGCCTATTGCAGATAATAAAACGGAAGAAGGCAAGCAAAAAAACAGAAGAACAGAGTTTGTTGTAACAGGATTATAAGCTTTAGATTGCGATGCGAAAAACCACTAAAAAAATCCTTTCTCTAACCCAGCTACAATTCCAATCGTTTGCGCAAACATTAACCGCATCGGGTAATATTGTTATCACTAGCGCTATACTTTCTTTAGTGTTGGCGAATTCGATGTGGAGTGATTCTTTTGCCAACATTTGGCACCATACGGTTAACATAGGAGGACTACATTTCACTACAGAAGCCTTCATCAACGATGTGTTGATGAGTTTCTTCTTTTTACTAGTGGGTTTAGAAATTAAACGCGAATTGCTGATTGGTTCACTTTCGGATTTTAAAACTGCTGCTGTGCCCTTTGCCGCTGCCATTGGAGGTATGGTTTTCCCCGCACTTATTTTTGCGTTATTCAATTTCAATAAAGCATCTGCTTCGGGATGGGCCATTCCAATGGCAACGGATATTGCCTTTGCATTAGCTGTTTTACAATTGATTAAACATCGCGTGAACAAAAACTTAATTGTTTTACTTACAACACTAGCCGTAGTTGATGATTTAGGAGCCGTGTTGGTGATTGCCGTATTCTATACTGCACAATTGAATTACACGGCATTAATAGCAGCAGCAGGCATTCTTGCATTGCTTTTCATTTTGAATAAAGCAGGGATCAAAACACTTTGGGTCTATTTAATAGTAGGAGTGTTTTTATGGATTACAGTAGCCATGAGCGGTGTGCATGCAACAGTTGCAGGTGTGGTGTTGGCATTTTTCATCCCGCTAGATGAAGAGAATGAACATTCATCATTCCAACTACTTACACATTTCTTGGAACGACCTGTCAATTTTTTTGTTTTACCTCTCTTTGCATTTTGTAACACAGCCATTCATATTCAACCACAATATATTGCTGAAATTGGCTCCCCGTTAGCTTTAGGTATTATACTAGGATTGATATTCGGCAAAACCATTGGTATTTTCCTATTCTCTTTCTTAAGTGTGAAAATGAAATGGGGTAAACTACCGGAAAGGGTAACATGGAATCAAATAGTAGGAATGGGGATGTTGGGTGGTATTGGCTTCACCATGTCTATCTTTGTTACGCTATTAGCCTTCACAGACAATGCATTGATTGCTCAGTCGAAATTGTATATTGTTATTGGGTCCTGCATTTCATCAATTGCAGGCGTTATGTGGCTTTTGCTTACATCAACAAAAGAAGATGAAACGCTTATTTCTTAGGAAACTTCATCTTGTAGTTCACATCTACCATACCTTTGGAAATCTTTTCCAACTTGCCTTTCAGCAAACTCTTTTTCAATGGTTTTAGATGGTCGATGAACAAAATGCCTTCTATATGATCATATTCGTGTTGAATAACACGTGCTGTTAAATCATCGAAAGTACGCTCTTGAAATTTGAAATTGCGATCGTAATATTGAATCGTAATTTTCGGCTGACGACTAACATCTTCACGAATGGTTGGAATACTCAAACAACCTTCTTCAAATCTCCAGTCCTCTCCCTCTTCATCAATAATTTGTGCATTGATAAATACTTCTTCCAAGCCTTTTTCTTCTTCCCCTTCATCGTACATTTTACGACTATCGATAATAAACAAGCGAATAGCCTTGCCGATTTGCGGAGCCGCCAAACCCACACCACGCGATTTGTGCATGGTATCAAACATATCATCAATCAACTTGCTTAACTCGGGATAGTCTTTCGTTATCTCTTCACCTTTCTTTCGCAAAACAGGATCTCCGTAAGCCACAATAGGAAATATCATATCAGTATCGTTCTTTTTTACGGGTGTGAATATAGTGAATTGGAATTGCTTAAAAAGGTTTATTACTGCGCATTTCCATATACGACTGCAAAAGTATCGAAGCGCTTACTTTATCTACTGTTGCTTTATTTTGTCGATCTTTACGATTCACTCCGCTCTGTAAAATAACGGCAGTTGCCATTTTTGATGTAAAACGCTCGTCTATTTTGTGAATTGGGATGGTGGGAAATTTGTTACCCAATTCATTGATAAATTGTACCACAAACTTCATCACCTCGTTTTCTTGATGGCCAAAGTTATAGGGCATACCTACCACGAAGGCTTCAACATTTTCTTTGGCTACATAAGCCGAAATAAAAGGGAATATCAGTTTAGTCTCGACAGTATCGAGTGCAGTTGCAATAATCTGTGAAGGGTCGGTAACGGCAATGCCTACACGCTTTTTGCCATAATCAAATGCCATTATCCTTGCCATCTTACATCTCGGCTTTCACGCGATCGAGCGCAGTGAAGAATTTTTCAAAGTCTTCTTGAAAAATCATCACAGTCGAACGAATGAACTCGCCTTCATTTTTTCTGCTTTCTGTAATTTTCAATACACGATCGCCATTCTGCTTCTCTTTCAAATCAATGAAATACGTCCGCTTTCCTGCGGCAACCTTCTCGGTGAAGATGTCTTTGTCTTGTGATTGCATGGTTTGGTCTTGGTTTTGATACTCCAAAATAGAAATATTTGACCAAAACAGCTATTCCCCCTAAAATAAATCGCCCTGCTGACCTTTTTTCTTGGCTATCTCGCTCGGTTGAATATCCCACTCAATGGTTGTAGTTGGCTTTGTTTCCTCCACAACCTCCGGCTCAACTACCTTCACCACTTCTTCTAACTTACCGGTCACCAAATGTTGCGAAAGTCTATTCCCTAGAGCCTTCCATCCTTTTACATCAATCATTTCCGATAAGTTCACTTCGGTTTCTAACTTCTCTTTTTCCTTTCCCTTTAAGAAATGGAATTTCACAAATGCCTCTTTTGCATCGGAGAAAATGGCCAACTTTGAATCTTTGTGTTCAGTGACAATAGGTACTTTATTGCGCTCCGTTTTCAACTCCACTAAAAAGCGCTTCACGTAATAGTTTTTAGAAGCTCCATCAAAATATACCGCATTATATGGCTTTTGAGGATCGAACTTGCCGATGTACAACATATCGTCCGGCTCATATTTATTGGTCTGTTCGAAGTTCGTTAACTCCACATTACCATCTTTGTAAGCCACTAAAATACGATCACCAGTGTTGAATTCTCCCAAATACAATTCTTTCTCTTCGGAAGCCAAACGTCCGAATTTCTTATCGAACCACAATTTCAAACCTCCAATAGAAGATGAACCTTTCTCTTTCAACTCAATTTTGCGTACCGGGAATTTGGTGAGAATATTTCCCATCGACTGACGACCTTTAATATCCAAGGCAGCAAAGTCGAATTCAAACTCTTTGATACGAGCAGAAGAATTCGGGTGCAATTGCACTTTCACAATTTCCGTTTCTGCATTTTGGTTAGCCGTGAAATACAACACTTTTGAACCGGCTGTACCTTGTGCCAAATCGTATTCCTTATCGCGGGTTACACCGGAAACGTTGAAACGCTTTGCATAAGTACGTTTCGAAGCGCCATCGTAATACACATAATTGTAGGTTGTACGCTCATCGCTCTTATTCCAAACCGCAATGTGGATGATGTCTTTGCCGATAAACTTCTTATCGCCAACTTTCACCACCATCATTTTGCCGGAACGCGTAAAGGCAATAATATCATCGATATCTGCACACTCGCAAATGAACTCGTCTTTTTTCAAACCGCTTCCAATGAAACCTTCGGCTCTATTGGCATACAACTTAGTGTTGTTGGCTACTACTTGTTTTACTTCAATGGTTTCAAAGCCTTTAATTTCCGTTCTTCGCTCGCGACCTTTACCGTATTTCTTCAACAACGTTTCGAAATAATTGATGGCATATTCCACCAAGTTTTCCAAATCGAAAGCCACTTGCTTCAAGCCTTCTTCAATGCCTCTAATTTCTTCATCAGCTTTAAAGGCATCGAATTTCGAAATACGTTTGATTTTGATTTCCGTTAATCGAACAATATCTTCTTGGGTGATAACGCGTTTGAACAATTTCTTATAAGGCGTCAAACCTTTATCAATCTTAGAGATTACAGCCTCCCAGGTTTCCGCTTCTTCAATGTCGCGGTAGATGCGCTTCTCAATAAATATTTTTTCGAGGGAAGAGAAATGCCATTTTTCGTTTAAGTCGCTCTGCTTAATCAACAACTCTTGTCGTAATAACTCTTTTGTATTCTCCGTTGAAATACGCAACATCTCATCTACGGTTGTGAAAATTGGTTTATCGCCAACAATCACACAAGCATTGGGAGAAATGGAATACTGACAATCCGTAAAGGCATACAAAGCATCAATGGTCACATCCGGATCGGTTCCCGGCAACAATTCAATTTGAATATCGACATCCTTAGCTGTACTATCCGTTACTTTCTTAATCTTGATTTTGCCTTTATCATTGGCTTTCAAGATCGAATCAATCAACGATGAAGTGGTTGTTCCAAAAGGTATCTCCCGAATCGATAAATTCTTTTTATCAACGATTTCAATCTTCGCTCTTACTTTGATTTTACCACCACGTGCACCGCTGTTGTATTCGCTCACATCTACCAAGCCACCAGTCGGGAAATCGGGATACAGCTTAGGTTTCTTGCCTTTGAGAATATCCATGGAGCCTTTCAAAATCTCCACAAAGTTATGCGGCATTACTTTCGTTGAAAGCCCTACGGCAATACCATCGGTACCATGAAACAACAACAACGGAAATTTCATAGGCAACACAACGGGTTCTTTCTTCCGTCCGTCATAACTCAATTGCCAAGTAGTGGTATCGGGGTTGAAGGCCACGTCTTTAGCGAATTTCGACAAACGCACCTCAATGTAACGCGGAGCAGCAGCGCTATCGCCTGTGCGTACATCGCCCCAGTTACCTTGAGTATCGAACATCAATTCTTTCTGTCCAATGTTCACCAATGCATCGCCAATACTGGCATCCCCGTGCGGGTGATACTGCATGGTTTGTCCGATAACGTTCGCTACTTTATGAAAACGACCATCATCCATTTGATACAATGCATGCAAAATCCTTCGCTGCACAGGTTTCAAGCCATCTTCAATAGCCGGCACCGCTCGCTCTAGAATAACATACGATGCATAGTCCAAAAACCAATTTTTGAACATGCCATCTACATGTATCACCTTTGCTTCGTTATCCCCGCCTTCGGGTAAATTCGTATTCTCCATTTGCTCTATTTTCTAATTCGTTTATGCTAATTCCATTTCTACTTCCAACTCGGCATCGTCTTTTTCGATACGTAAATTGTCGATGATGAAATCTTGACGCTCTTGCGTGTTTTTTCCCATATAATAATCGAGGATGCTCTTCAAATCGTTGTCGTCATTGATAATTACGGGCGACAAGCGAATATCTTCCCCAATAAATCCGCCAAACTCTTCCGGTGAAATTTCTCCCAACCCTTTGAAACGCGTGATCTCGCATTTATTATTGAATGAGGCAATGGCTTGCTGCTTTTCGGTTTCCGAATAACAATACACCGTACGTTGTTTGTTTCGCACCCGGAACAACGGTGTTTCCAAAATTTTCACATGCCCGTTACGCACCACATCCGGAAAAAACTGCATGAAGAAAGTCAAAATCAATAAGCGAATGTGCATACCATCCACATCGGCATCGGTAGCAATAACAATATTGTTGTAGCGCAATTCATCTACCGAATCTTCAATGTTCAACGCGTGTTGCAACAAGTTGAACTCTTCGTTTTCGTACACAATTTTTTTCGTGAGTCCGTGACAGTTCAACGGCTTACCGCGCAAACTGAATACGGCCTGTAAGTCAGTGTTTCTAGACTTAGTAATCGATCCACTTGCAGAATCTCCCTCGGTGATAAACAAGGTGGTACGCAAACGATGTTCGTATTTCAAATCGCCTAAATGCTGTTTGCAATCGCGTAATTTTTTGTTGTGAATGTTCGCCTTCTTCGCACGTTCATTCGCCAGCTTTTTAATCCCTGCAATCTCTTTTCGTTCCCGCTCCGATTGCAAAATTCGTTTCAACAACGCATCAGCCGTTTCCGCATTTTTGTGCAAGTAATTATCGAGATGCTGCTTCAAAAACTCATAAATAAAGGCTTTCATGGTTTTCTCTTCGCCCAACAATTTCTCGGTTCCGAGTTTTGTTTTGGTTTGCGATTCAAACACCGGCTCTTGAATACGAATGGAAATGGCAGCTACAATGGCTTCTCGAATATCGACTGTGTCGTAATCTTTTTTGTAGAACTCACGTACCACTTTCACAATCCCTTCGCGAAATGCTTGTAAGTGTGTTCCGCCTTGCACAGTATACTGTCCGTTCACAAACGAATAGTATTCTTCACCGTATTGGTTACTGTGACTCAATGCAATTTCAATATCATCGCTTACTAAGTGAATGATGGGGTAACGCAAGTTTTCAACGGCTTTTTTGCGCGACAATAAATCGTGTAATCCTTTTTGCGAAATGAATCGTTGTCCGTTGAAATGAAACGCCAAGCCTGTGTTCAGATAGGTGTAGTTCATCACCATCTGCTCCACATAATCATTAATGAAGTGATAGTTTTTGAAAATGGTGGTATCGGGAATGAACTCTACATACGTACCGTTCTTCTCGTCTGTTTTCACCACTTTATGATCCTTCACCAATTCGCCACGTTCGAATTCAGCGCATTTCATTTCGCCTTCCCGAACGGCATATACTTTAAAGTAGGCAGAAAGCGCATTCACCGCTTTGGTACCCACCCCGTTCAAACCCACCGATTTTTTGAAGGCTTTAGAATCGTATTTTCCACCGGTATTGATCTGCGACACACAATCGATTACTTTCCCTAATGGAATACCGCGACCATAATCGCGTACGGTAACTTTTTCACGAGTAACGGTGATTTCTACTTTGTTACCGTAGCCCATCACATACTCATCTATTGTATTATCTACTACCTCTTTAAGGAGAATATAAATTCCATCATCTACCGAAGAACCATCACCGGTTTTACCGATGTACATCCCCGGACGAATACGCATGTGTTCTTTCCAATCGAGCGACCGTATATTGTCCTCATTGTATTCCACCTCTATCTTTTCCCGTTCTTTTGCCATCTTTTTCTCGTTTATCGAAATTCGATGCTAAATTAATTAGCAAAATGAATTTGGCAGAAATAGTAATCCACAATGGAGAGAAAAGAAGACAATTCAGACTAAAGTCATATAATTTTAGGCGCATTTAGTGTATTTTCGGTAGCGAAACTTACTCCATTATGAAAAAAGCCCCCATTTTGCTCCTTACGATTTTAATTGTATATGCTTTAACCGGCTGCAAAGAATATACCCGTAACCAAATTATTGGCGATTATAAATGCAATAGAAGATATACAAGTAACTTCAACGGGCCGGATAGTACAGGGCATTGGAATAGCAGCAGCAGCGATACTACTATTTATTCCGTTTACAATACCGTACATATTGAAAAAGGAGGCGCTAGTGATAGGATAAGAATAGATAATGTTGAATTCTACCCCACCGATTCGCGACTCACGGAATTCTATGTAGTTGGTGAATATCCCGGAGGACCGGTACGATCCATCACCTTCGATAAGTCGCACAAAAAAATTCAATACGTGTATTCTATTTCTGCTACCAAATTCTCCTCAGAGTCAAAAACGTATATTGGAGAGAAAATTCAATAATGAAAACAATAGTAAAATGATTAGAACGATTTTTTTGTTAATGACAGCATTGTTGATGATCATAAGTTCATGCAAGAAGAAGGAAATTGTAAACAACAATAATTCAAACAACAATACGCCTAAAGATACTATCGATTTTCGAGATGCTATTGTTGGAAAATATAGTTGCTACACACATTACTACAAGCACAATGTTTGGATGGATAGTACAGGAAACTTTAAAGACTCTTATTGGGATTCTGTTGTCAATAGCCCATTAGTAACTTTTGAATTTGTTAAAGACAATTTATCTGGTGACAAAATTAATTGTCAGGGTTATTTATTTTACCCATTAAGCGGAAATAAAAACAGTTTTAGACTAGAAGGAGATATTATAAGTCCACCCTCAAAAGCTATAGATTTTGATACGAGTAATAATGTCGTTCGATATCTTTACTCTGCAATGTATACGAAATGGGGAGGTTCTACAACATGTACCTATATTGGCAACAAAATTCCATAAAACAATTAATATGAAAAACCTTAACGCCATCGGATTAGACAGTGCTAAATCCAAAAAATTAGCAGAAAAATTGAATGTGTTGTTAGCCAACTATTCCCTTTTTTATCAGAATACACGTGGGTATCACTGGAATATTAAAGGTGAAAAATTCTTTGAACTGCATTTGAAATTTGAAGAGCTCTACAACGATTTAGTGTTGAAGATAGATGAAGTAGCGGAGCGTATTCTCACCCTTGGGCATTCCCCAAATCACAAATATTCCGATTATAAGAAAGTAGCCAAAATCACTGAAGCCGGTAAAGTAACCGATGGAAAGAAAGCGGTGGAAGATATATTACATTCCTTCAAAATTGTTATTGCATTGCAACGCGAATTGCTAACGTTATCGGGTGATGCAGGCGATGAAGGAACAAATGCCTTAATGAGCGATTATATCCGTGCACAAGAAAAATTAGTGTGGATGTACTCTGCTTTCTTGCAGAAATAATTGCATTCGCCCGCCAACTTTTAAAACCCAAAATGAAAAGTATTCATCTTATTTTTGTAGGTCTAATTGTACTATTTACCTCATGTAAAAAACAAGAGCAGACCTCTATTGATTTCGATTGTATTTCACAATTTGATAACGAAATTGATTTGCATTTAAAATTTAATGTAGGTGAAAAAACCGAAAGGGCTTTTGTATACAGGAGCACCGACAATAAATTTTTCGGTTTTGTTGGTGAAGTAAACTTGTCCGACAGTAACAACAGGACAGTTACCTTTAGAGACACTAAAAGTGACTACAATACGCTGTATTACTACAAAATAACGTATGGTTTGTATACAAGTAAAACAATACAATTTAGAGCAGACAATGCCATTGCATCTATTTTCGTTCCACAGATTGTAAAGGATACAATCAAAATTGTTTGCAATTACACTTGTTCTACATACAATATTGCAGTGTATGATTTGTTGGGTCGGGAGCAGTTCACCCAAAAAGATTTATTGGGCAACCAAACAATACCCGTATCTAGCTTGCCGAACGGAGCTTACGTTATAGTCTTTACCATTGAAGGAAGAACAATCGAAAAGAAAATCGTTGTAGCGCGTTAATAGTACTAGAATTTCATCACTTCATGTCTTTCTGCAAAGCGGAAGTTGGATAAGTCGGTATTCGCTTTTGAAAAACATAGAATAAAGCCACCTCCACCGGCACCACAGATTTTGAGGTAATATTCATTATTGAGCAAGCCGTTTTTCCATACACCGTGAAATGCTTTTGGTATAAAGTCTTGCATATAATCGAACTGCAATTGCGAAATCAATTTCAGCGATTTCCAGAACGGAACATATTTCAAATTCAACATCGCATCAATACACATTTGATTGGCCGGAAGCATTGATTTTTCAACGATTTCGCCAAAAGCATGCTGTTGTGTGCGTTCCATAAACAAACGCACCCAATCGGCTGTTTTGCGCGGCACACCGGTATCAAACAAACTTACATCAAACACCGGAGCAGGACTTTTTTTGAACAAGGCGACTTGTGTATCTTTCATAGACACCAGCAAAGGTTTCTGTAAATAAGCTACAATAGGATCGAGCCCTGAACTTCGTCCATGAAAGCAACTTTCCATGGCCGCCAGAAAGTTTTTGATGGATTGAATATCACTATCCAATATTGCAGCATGTCCGTATGCAGAAAGCACAGCAGCGACCAGCGCCCCTGAACTGCCCATGCCATAACCTTGTGGGATATTAGAATCGAAAACTAAACCGCGTTCAATGGCGGTAAGAAAATCGTTGATGGCAATATGTTTTTCTAATTCAGGATGTTCAATAATATACTTTGCTAAATGGGCCAACGAATGATTGGAATTTTTGTCTTCCTCCGAATCAGTTTTCGAATAGGTGAGTTTACCGCTATACAAGCGAGAAGGAATAGCCAAGCCCTGTGCGCCTTTGTTAATGATGTGTTCACCGAACAAAAGTACTTTGGATGGAAATGTTTGAAATGCTATTGCCTTACGTTGCATAAACCCTGAATTGTGCGTTGTTGTTACTTAATTAATTTCGGACCTTTGCCCACGGCATCAAAAATAATGCGACCGTTCTCGCAGAATTGTTTCAACTCAAGATCAATAAATTCATGCACTTTGCTTTTGAATTTATTTGGATACAACAAGTGAATATTCGGACCGGCATCTAAAGTAAAGTACACCGGAATCTGAGAGCTTTCACGGAAGTCGCGAATGGCTTCAATCATCGCCAATGTGTTCGGTGTCATCAAAGTAAATGAAGGCGTAGAGCACATCATCAAAGCGTGCAACGTAAGCGCTTCTGTTTCAACAATTTCTCCGAAGGTATCTAGATCGCCTGTCATTAAGGCTTTGATCAGTGTATTCAAATTATCGTTGGCTTGCTTGTAACGTGCGGTAGCAAACGGATTGGTTTCCATTAATGAATGCCCCACACGGCTCGATACTTTTTTCTCGGATGCAGAAGCAATCAGAATCGAATTCTGAAATGTTTTGAAAATTGGATGAATCCAATCGCTGCAATCAGTAGCAAATTTATCGGATGAATTTTTGATGTGTTTGTTTTTGCCCCACGATGCCATTACCGGATATACTGAGCGACAAGCACTACCTGAACCTAAGCGTGCAAAGTGTGATGCACGAGCGAAGAAGTCGTCTTTAGGCGTTTTGCGCTTGTTCAGCATATCGTCCATAGAACACAAACACAACGCCAATGCACTCATGGATGATGCAGAAGAAGCGATACCTGATGAATGCGGAAACGAATTCATCGAGTGAATCACAATCGAGTAATCGCGTAAAAACGAAAACTCTTTGTGGATGGATTCGAAGAATTGCAAGATCTTCAAACGAAACGCTAAGTTCTCTTTCTTATCGAAATAGAAACGCAATTCAATTTCATTGCTCGAACCTATCTTCGGCTCAATCGCCAAAGTAGTTTCAGAATAACACTCTTCCAAGGTAAAACTAATGGAAGGATTGTTCGGCAACTGATTGCCGTGTTTGCCCCAATACTTGATGAGCGCAATGTTTGAAGGACTCTGCCAGGTTACTTTTTTTATCGTGTTCATATTTATGATTTCAATATTAATTCGCTAAAGCTAAAAACAACATCAATATTTTTTTGTTGTAAATAATCGCGTAGTTCTTTTTCCGTTCTGTTATTCGTTAATAAAACAAAATCGCCACCCCATGCACCTAACGATTTCACTTTTCCCCAATAATCAGGGAAAATACTTTGCTGCACACGTTCCATTCCCAACGCATTACTGATAATGTACTCGTGCTCTTCTAACAATGTTTCAAAAGCATTCAACTCATTGCAGTTGAGCATTGCTGTGGTGATGGCTGACAATTGTAGTGCAATTGCGGCTTTATCTTGTGCTTTGTCTTTATAATGCTGAATACCTTGTGACGATAACTGCTTCTTTCCCAAATAAGCAAAATAGAGTTGTTCCGAAAATTCGGGTTGAAAAACAACAGACTTCACAACCGGCCGACCGGCTTCAATACTATATAGAACAGGCGTTTTCGCTAATCCACAAGCTACATCATAACCGGAACCGCCAATCGTTTCTTTTAAGAGTGTATACCAATCGATGTTGATCCACTGCGCCAAACAAGCCAACAACGTAGAGCTGGAACCTAAACCCCAAGCATTAGGAAATTCAAGGTATGTAGCCACTTCAATATCGTTATCATTCAGCAAGAAATCGGGTTGTTGTTCGCGAATTTTTTGGAGTATTAACGAGAGCATTTTGGCTTCTTTGCTATCGGTAGTTGTTTGCAATGTTCGCTTATCAAAAACTAAATCCAACCACAGGGTTTTAGTGGATGTAAATGCTTTCCAAGACAGTTTATTTGAGTGTGTTTGCAAGTTGGTTGCTTCCATTCGTTGTCCGTAGACCGAAGGAATCGCAAGTCCTTGCGCACCATCGAGAATAAAGTATTCGGAAGAGAGCAGTAATTTACCTGAAGCATAAAAAGTGGCAGCACTCATTTTCGGATGTCTAACAGATATTCACGAACACCGGAAACGGAAACGGTTTTGTCTTCAAAATACTGACGTGCTTTTTCCATTTCTGCATCCGTTGCTTGGAACGATGCCAAAATATTGGTGAGGTGCATTTTCATATGTCCTTTCTGAATACCAACTGTAGTCAACGATTTCACGGCAGCAAAGTTTTGCGCCAAACCAACTGTTGCAATAATTTCCATTAAGCGATGGGCGGATGGATTGCCTAATACTTCTAGCGAACGCTTCGCTAATGGATGCAAAGAAGTTAATCCTCCTACTGTTCCAACGGCTAATGGAATGGTTAAACTGAAATTGAAAATATTGTTTTCAATGGTGCATTCCGATAGACTTCTATACTGTCCATCGCGCGCTGCATAAGTATGTGCACAAGCCTCAATGGCCCTGAAATCGTTACCTGTAGCCAACACTACGGCATCAATGCCATTCATAATTCCTTTGTTATGTGTTGTGGCGCGATACGGATCGATTTGCGCAATGCGAACAGCCTTTGCAAAACGAGCCGCAAATTCGCGGGCTTTCATCTTTCCATCATCGAAAGAACCGAGTTCATCTACATTACATTCTACTTCCGCTTTCACCACACATTCCGGAGTGTAATTCGAAAGAATACACATAATTACTTCTATGCTTTGCTCTTCCAAATTGAAACGAGCATCATTCGAAATAATATCTACCAAAGACTTTCCGAATTCCTCCAAGCATGAATTGATAAAATTCGCCCCCATAGAATCTACTGTTTCAAAATAGCAACGAATTTGATAGTAATCGGGTTCTATAGATGTGAAATCAATCAATTCCAAGTCTTTCACCCCCCCTCCCCTTTTCTCCATATTTGCTGTAATGGGTTTTACCGCTTGGAGTAACTTTGCTTTTATTTCTGTATTGAAAAGGAAAAACAATTTTTCTTTATCGCCATCAAATTGAAAATGCACTTGTCCGACCTTTGTAGACGAAATCACTTTTGCCTTAAAACCACCACGACTTAACCAAAACTTAGCGGCATTCGAAGCAGCAGCCACCACCGAGCTTTCTTCAATCACCATCGGCACAGCATAAATCTCGCCATTGATCATGAAGTTTGGTGCGATACCGAAAGGTACCGGAAAGTTCGTTAATGTATTTTCGCTGAATCCGTCTAAAAGCTTTTGTGCTTCGATGTTGTCGTGCCAGAAACCGGCAAACTCTTTCATCACATCAATCGGATTCGCATAAAGGAAATTCTTCGCCATCCATTGGATCTTCTCCTTTTTGGACATCTTCGAAAAACCTTGTATTTCTTTACTCATATTCCTTAAACTAAATTCGTTCGAGTTGTTGCAAAATTATGAATTAAAACAATTAATTAAGCCCCTAGCTACTAGAAGCTAGCCTCTAGAAGCTAACTGATCACTTTATTCGCAAAAAAGCATTGGCAAAAGTTAATCCTTTTATTTGACTTTCAACGTAGGCTTTTAAACTTTCGTACGATTCACCTGCATATTGCAACAACGCACTTCCCTGACCATAAACAGCAGGAAGCTTCGATTTGTTTATCAGATAATAGCCATCGAGGTAGTTTTTCACTCCACCCGAGATAATCAACTCCTTCACTTTTACTTTATCGCCTAATTCAGCTATTGCAGCATTCGTAAATTCTACCATTTCTGCTGCAGAATGCCCCACTTTCGCAAACGCATCAAAAATCTGTTGCTTCTGCATATCGGAACGTAGCAATTCAATTTTCGCAAAATTGGTTCCGCCTGCAGCTGCAAAATCAATGGCTACTAAAGGCATTTGCAATAGTGCTTTTATACTTTCCGGTCCGAAACCCTGCCCCACTTCTTTTACGATCACCGGCTTTGAATACAAACTCAAAACTTCAGCAATGGTTTCTAAAGGCGGACGACTAATATGATCCCCCTCAGGTTGCAACCATTCTTGCATCGGGTTTACATGAATGAACATACCATCAGCTTGTAACTTATCGGTAAGCGCAATTGCTTTTTCAAAACTTCCGGTGGCTAATAATTTCTCGACTTGTGCAATACCCAAATTAATAAAGAAAGGATGTTCGTTGCCAATCAACTGACGTAAATCGAAATCGGCAAAAAACTGATCGCTATCCAATAATGCACGTGTTGAACCCAAGCCCATACCTAAACCAAATTCACCGCAAACCCGGCCGAGGTTTTGGTTGATATGTCGTGCCGGACCGGTTCCCCCCGTCATAGAAGAAATCCAAATCGGGGCATTCATCGTTTTTCCTAAAAAAGAAAAAGATTGAAGCGGTTGAGAAGGATGCGCAGATAACATCGGCTCGTAGTAAAAACGTTGGTCCAATTCGTTCGTTTGAATCTGCGATTGAAACGCTAAATCAATGTGATCTTTTTTCCGCTGTTCGGCTGTTGGGTCTAAATTCATGTATTTATTTTCCGAGGCGAATTTACGCATAAAGCTTAAGGTTTCGATTTTTTGAACCGTTTTAAGTTCGGATAAACCAAATACACGCCCCAAAACTACCTCGTTAAAGGCTTCGTTTGTCAAATTTACACATAAATGATTATCAATGCTTTATAAATAGTCATTTTCTGCCCCATTTCGTTCGAATACGCAAAATCGCTCCATTCGACCGCCAAAAATAAACTTACAATAGACTGATATTCAGTTTTTTGAGTGTTCGTTTAAACAAAAATGGGAAAAGCATACGTCTGCTGCTCGATACATACGCCAAAGGGCTACCCCTAGCCTAGGTTTGCATCACTAAAACACAACGTATGAGCACATTAAAAAACTTAATAAAATCGGCTTCGCACCCTTCTGAGTTGAAGGCGTTACTTAAATTTTCCATCAGCGAAAAACCCAAACAGGGTGAAATCAATTTGGCAGAAGCTGCGCTTACCCGATCTGATATGGCGTTCTGTTTTGATGCCCTCACAAAGGTATCGCGTTCGTTCGCCATTGTGATTCAACAATTACCGCAAGAATTAAAGGAAGCGGTAGGCATTTTCTATTTGGTGCTGCGCGGACTCGATACCGTAGAAGACGATATGAAACTAGACGAAACGGAAAAAGAACGTTTACTCCGCAATTTTTACAAATCGTGTTACTTATCTGATTTCACATTGACGGGCATTGGCGATACGGAAGATTATCGTTTGTTGTTACAACATTTCGATAAGGTAACGCGCTCATTCATTCAATTGAAACCTGAATATAAGGAAGTGATTTCCGATATCTGCTTCCGCATGGGGAATGGCATGGCCGATTCGGGTTCTTACAAAATTACAACCATTCAGGACTACGATATTTATTGTCATTATGTAGCAGGTTTGGTGGGACAAGGTTTAAGTCAGTTGTTTTCCGCATCTGGTTTTGAAGCAGAAGGATTGGCTTCAGAAATGACCATCGCTAATTCTATGGGCTTGTTTCTGCAGAAAACTAATATCACCCGCGATTTTCTGGAAGATTTTGAAGTTAACCGCATTTTCTGGCCCAACGAAATTTGGGATAAACATCATCCAGCGTTATCGCTTTTCAAATCTATGCCCGAAAGCAGCACTTCATTAAAAGGCTTGAACTGTATGATTGAAGATGCGATTCGCCATTTACCCGATTGTATCAACTATTTGAGTCAATTGCAGAACATGCAAATTTTCCGTTTCTGCGCTATTCCGCAATTGATGGCCATTGCTACGCTTGTTGAACTCTATGACAACCCGGAAGTGTTTCGCAAAAATGTGAAAATCAGAAAAGGCTTATCGGCTAAAATCATGATGGAAACACGCGATTTCGAAAGCACAAAACAAATGATGCTTCACTTCATTGAAGAGTTAGAAGAAAAAATGCAAGACAGCAAAAACACTCCTGCTACTATGTGGGGAAGCATCTGTCAAATAAAACTGGCACTCGGACAAAGATTAACGAATCCAATAATTTTTTAATGATGAACGAAACACATCTCACTCACCATGATGCCGATATTTGTATCATAGGTGCCGGGGTTGCAGGAGCAGCCTTGGCGTGCAGCTTAGCAAATGAAAAGCTAAAAGTAATTATTGTTGAAAAAGATTGGCGCGAACAAGATCGTATTGTTGGCGAATTGATGCAACCCGATGGTGTTGAACAACTGAAAGCAATGCAATTAGAGCATTTGCTGGATGGGTATGATGCCCAACGCATAACAGGCTACACCATTATGAAAGACGATACGCCATTACACATTGCTTATCCGGAAGGGAAATTCGGCTTGGGATTAACGAATGGAAAATTTGTACAGAAAATGCGTGATGAATTAACAAAAGGCAATAATATCAAGAAAATTGAAGCGGAAGCGCAAACGTTCATCCACGAAAAAGGAAATCGAATTGCAGGGATTTATTGCAGAGATAAAGCAGGACAATCGATCGCAATAAATGCAAAACTAACCATCGTAATGGATGGCTTCTTTTCTACATTCCGAAAACAAACCACTGAAGTAGCTGCAACTGTTACGGGTTACTTTTTAGGTATTGTTTTGAAAGATTGTCCGCTGCCATTTGCTGAACACGGACATGTATTTTTGACTGAGTCCTCACCGTTTTTATGTTACCCCATAACGAAAAATGAAATCCGATTTTTAATTGACTTCCCCGGTCATCAACCACCGCGAAAAAGCGAGGAGTTGGTACAATACCTCCACCAACATGTGCGCAGTCGTATTCCGGAGAGTATGCACAAAGCTTTTGATGTATGCATGCTAGAAGGAAAATTCAAAGTAATGCCCAACCATTATTTGCCGGGTAAACCAATTATGCAAGACGGTGTTGTGGTGCTTGGTGATGCGCTAAATATGCGGCATCCGCTCACCGGTGGTGGGATGACAGTTACGCTCCGTGATGTAAACAGCATACAACAATTATTGAAGACGTTACCAATTGAAACTACTGAGGAACGAATGGAATTGATTCGTGTATTCTATGCTTCACGCACTCAAAATACAGCAGTAAATATTTTAGCAGATGCGCTTTACAAAGTAATGAGTAATCATGATTTGAAAGAGGCCTGTTTCAATTACTTAGCAGCAGGCGGAAAGCAAGCAGAAGAGCCTATTGCTTTACTTTCAGGAATCGAAAAAAGCAAAATTACTTTAGCTAAACACTTTTTTGCAGTTGCAGCAAAAGGGGGTATGAGGAAAGTAAATAAAAATCCTGGAATAGCTTCAATGGTTGATGCGTACTATATGGTAGGCGATGCTTATGCCATTATTTATCCACTTTTGAACAATGAAGTACAAAACAATTCAACAAAAATGTGGTTACGTTTGGGCAATAAAATATTTAGAAAAAAACAGATTGCACTTTAAAATTTAGATATGCTAAAAACTATTTTCATTCTCATCGTTACGATTATTGTAGTTCCCTTTGTAGCCATACAATTTGATCAGCCGCTTTCTGCATTACAAATTCAAATGCTACAACATTCGGGGTTATTAATGTTAGGTGTTGCATTAACATGCTTTGTTGTAAGCGAATTAACGAACAATTGCAGTCAGGTCGATAAATTGTGGAGCATCACGCCCATCCTCTATACATGGCTCTTTGCTTACGAAAGTGATTGGAGTCCGCGATTAGTGTTGATGGCTGTATTAGCCACTATTTGGGGCGTTCGACTTACCTATAACTTTGGCAGAAGAGGTGCTTACAAGTTAAAATTCTGGGAAGGACATGAAGATTATCGTTGGGATGTATTGCGAAAAAAGCCTTTTCTCCAAAATCGTTTTACATGGACCATTTTTAATCTGGGGTTTATTTCGTTGTATCAAAACACATTAATATGGCTGTTCACATTGCCTGCTGTGTTGGCATTTCAGGCCGATAGCCAGCAGTTAACGATTGGTGATTACATTTTGGCTATTGTTTACATAGGCTTTGTAGTACTTGAAACTATTGCTGATCAACAACAGTGGATTTATCAAAACGAAAAACATCGCAGAATGAATGCCGGTGAACCATTAGGAGAGTATCACAGTAAAGGCTTTGTGCATAACGGTTTGTGGAAGTATGTGCGTCATCCGAACTACGCTTCGGAGCAAAGCATTTGGGTTACCTTTTTCTTGTTCACTATTGTGGCAACGGGCAGATATTTGAATTGGTCGGTTACCGGAGCATTATTGTTAATTCTGCTTTTTCAGGGCAGTGCCGATTTCAGTGAGAGTATTTCGAGCGAGAAATATGAGGGCTACAAAGATTATATCAAAAAGACACCACGATTTCTGCCAAAACTATTTTGATGTAAAGGAAAAGCGTGGGAAACATAAATACAAGTCAATATTTTGCTAAAATTGGGGCGAATTAATCATCCTCAATAAAAAAGCATGAAATCGTATACCGAGTTAGTGGCAATGTTTGAAAAATATTATGCAGAACAATCGTTTGATGAACGCTATGATGTTTATCGAGCTATGCAATACATTATGGCAATGAGCAGTAAGCGTATTCGTCCGGCTCTCACCTTAATGGGCTGCGATTTGTTCAATGGTAATTTAAAAACAGCATTACCGGCTGCGTTGGCGGTTGAAGTATATCACAACTCTACCTTGGTGCACGATGATATTATGGATAAGGCAACTACACGAAGAGGAAATCCAACAGTGCATAAGATTTACGGTAACAATGTAGCTATCAACACCGGAGATATGATGTTTACGCAATCGTATGGCTATTTGGGAAAGATTAAGAAAGACAACATTCAAGAGTTGTTTGCGATTTTCAATGATACTGTGGTTAAAGTAATTGAAGGCCAATCGAAAGACATGGAATTTGAAACCAGAGATAATGTTTCAGAAACGGAATACTTGGAAATGATTAAAGGCAAGACGTCTGTGTTATTGGCGGGTGCTCTGCAAATGGGTGCATGGATTGCAGATGCCGATAAAAAATCGCAAAAGAATATTTATGAATTTGGATTGAACTTAGGCTTATCGTTTCAAATTCACGATGACTTTTTAGATGCCTATGGAGATCCGAAGAAAGTGGGAAAGCGGGCAGGTGGCGATATTATTCTGAATAAAAAAACCATTCTTTTATTGAAAGCCATTGAATTAGCTAATCCAACGCAACGCAAAAAAATTGCTGCATTGCTTACTGAAAAAGATAAACGCAAGAAAGTAAAAGAGATCTTAGTGTTGATGGAGCAAACAGGTGCAAAAAAATACACAGAAGATTTGATTGATGCGTATTATAAAAAAGCCATCAAGAATTTAACAGCCATCACCGCTAAGGAAGAAAACAAAAAACCATTGTTTGAATTAGCACATTTGCTGAGAAACAGAGAAAAGTAATTTGAAACGATGAGATATTTTTTGATTGTTTTATTGTCCATATCAATTGACTGTTTTGCACAAACGTCAATTACAGAAGGATTATGGACAAACGAAGCCCAAGATATGCGCATCCAATTTTACGAGAAGAACAATGTGATTTTTGGAAAACTAGTTTGGGTTAAAGATTCATTAGATGAAAATGGAGAAATCAGAAGAGATATCTACAACGAAAATCCAAAGCTACGCAGCAGAAAGATAATAGGCATAGATGTTTTAACCGGCTTAAAAGGTAAGCGTAACGGCACTTCGTGGAATGATGGCAATTACTATTATTTTGATGGAGGTAGCGATTATAATGCCATAATGTATATCGAAAACGATGTACTCTACATCAAAGGCTACTGGTGGTGGTTTCGCTTTTTAGGCAAAACAAGAAAATGGACAAGATATAAATAGGTGATCAACAACATTACCATATTCAGTTACATTGGGCTGTCGCAAGCGTTGTTCTCTGCTTTTCTTTTTTATACTAAAGGAAAAAAGAAAACGTACGACCGTATTCTCATCTTATGGTTATTAACGATTGCACTACGATTCTTCTTAATTGCTACTGAACAAGTACACGGACAATTTTTCGATGCTGAGTTCTCCATTGGCTTAATTCCATTGACGTTTGGACCATTTCTGTTCCTCTACACAAAATATTTGAGCGACCCGTCTAAACGTTTCTCGCCATACGAGTTGTTACATTTTGCACCGTTTCTAGTATTAGTGTCGATTTATTTTATCGTTTTTAAAGATCAATTTTCGATTCAAGCTTTTGCATTAAGCATTTCTATTTCTACTTTCTTCTTAATCACATCCATCATCTACACTGTACTTGTATTCCTTTGGTTACAGCGCTTTCGCAATTCGATTAAGATGAACATGTTTTCGTATGACACCACTTCAAACCGTTTATTTTGGTTGAATTACATATCCGTGATTTATGTTGTGACATATATTATTTATTTCATTACGCGCTTCTACTCAGCCTTTGCAGGATCCGATTCAAAAGATTTGGAAGTGATACCGAGCATAGGTTTAATGATTCTAACCTATTCTGTGAGTTACTTTTCCATCAAGCAACCCAACCTGTTCAAACACGAATCGGAATTCAATGAAGATGAGGAACCCTATCGCAGAATGATTAGCGATACAGTGAATCAGCAATTCACCAAACCCACTGCTGTTGTTACAGAAAAACCGATTGAGCAAAATCTTCCTGCAGAAGTAAACCAAGAAAAACAACCCGACTTAACACCGGAAAAACAAAAACAGATTGAGAAAATCAATCATTACATGGCGGAGCAGAAACCCTTTCTGAATCCGGAATTGACGCTCATGGATTTATCCCAGAACTTAAATATTCCGAAACACCAGATTACATTATTACTCAATAATCATTTAGGGAAAAACTTTTTTGAGTACGTAAATGAATTCAGAATTGAAGAGACTAAAAAGCGAATGATTGACCCGCAATATGAACATCTCACGTTGGTGGCCATTGCGTATGAATGTGGCTTTAACTCGAAATCAACCTTCAACACGTTCTTCAAAAACGCAACAGGACTAACGCCTACCGAATGGCGTAAAGAAAACAAAACGAAAGAAGATTAATTATATTTTCGCATGTAACGTGCCAAAGCCCATATGGGGAAAACATTTCTGTAAGATGTATACGTAATCATACAATTGAAATTAAACACACCGCTGATAGCTTCCTGTGGCCAATCGCCATTCCGAACTTGACGTTGAATCAACAACTGTATTCCTTTATCGATGAGTTGCTTATTCGGATAATCGGCAGCCATTAAAGATAATAGAGCCCATGCCGTATTCACACATTGTGAAGTTCCATGCTGAATATACTCTTTACGAACACAAGATTCAAAGGATTCGCCCCATCCGCCATCTTCTTTTACTTTTGCAACAAGAAAATCGCATGCTCCTTTCACCGATTTTGAACTAGCATAGGTATACCCCTGTTTCGTTAAACTTTCCAATGCAAACCAAGTTCCGTAAGTGAAACAAACCGCCCAAGAGCCAATCCAAGACCCATCTTCACGTTGCTTCGACAATAAAAATCGCAATCCGGTTTCAATCGCATTTTTTACTTGATTAGTTTTATATTCTGGATAGTGTTGATGAAACACATGCAAAGCTTGAATACATGAAGAGCTGCATTCTACATAAGAATAATCAATCATAATATCAGCAAAAACAGCTGCAGGATTAAGGACTTCCAACCATTTTGGTCCGCGCGACAATTCATAAGAAGCCCAACCATTGTCTTCATTCTGAAAAGATAAAATTAAATCAACCGCTTGACACATGCGTTCATAACTCACCTTTCGTTCAAGCTCCGGAAAGGTGGAGTGGACAGCCATTGAAGCCAATAAGCCTTCTGCGGTGCAATCAGTGATTGGCCAACTGTGATCGCGTGTAGAGAATGGCCACCCTCCTACTGATGCATGCCTAAAGTAGGTGTTGAAATCACGAACCTCAGTTTTGATTTGCGAGTCATCAATAAAACTATATGCGTTTTCTATAGAAGGCAAAAATGAATGCGCCATATCTGATTCGCAAAATGCTTGCACGGCAAAAGCGGTATCCCAAAGCTGTGAACCATTGTAACCATTCATTTTTAGGCCATCTTCAGCTAACCACAAATAATCGTACCAGCGCTCAACATGTTTTTGAAATTGTTCGCTCTCTTTGCCATACTTATGCCACACAGCAATAGAATTAACTACTTGATTGACAGGACCAATATTGATGTAGTTTGTTTGCTCATCCTCTGCATCAATGTATGTACTTACAAAATCGAGCGCTTTTTTACGCCATCGTTGAATTGGAAAACGTTCATAGAAATTCGCGAAAGCATTAAACACATTTAGGATTGACGATGCTTTGTGATAGACATCAAGAGCATTGACCTCATCTTTAGCCTTTGTCCAATTTATTTGATTATATGGCGTAGTATAAATTTCTTTCCGAATAGCATGAACCAATTCCGATTCGGCAATTTGAATGCGATGGGCATAACAATAGCTCATCGACAAATATACCATTCGTGTATGGCACCAATAACGCCATGGATGAATAGGTAATCCCTTTGGAAGTAGCCACAACTCAGGCAGTAATGTGTTATTCCCTTCCCATGCATACACGTTCAACAAAGACAAATAAAACTTACCCCACGATGGAATACCGGTTGCTCCACCTGTTTGCTGTATCCATGTATGCGCTAATTGCATACGCTCATCAGAAAGATCAAAACCCAAAAAACGTAAAGCAACATAGTTCATTACTGTGCCGAAAACAGTTGATCTATCTTCGATATGCAAACCCCAGCCGCCATCTTTATTTTGCTGATTGAAAATATACTGTGCAATCAAACGTTGATGAACAGAGGGTAGTGGAGTATCCGTAACAACAGAAGCAACAATTAAACCCGGTAACAAAAATAAAGGTCCGCCATAATCGCCTGTCCAATGGCCATCTTCCGTTTGTATAGCCGAATAAAAATATATGGCTTGTTGTAAAGCATCTTCAACGGAATTAGACTTTCGTTCTCCAATATCCTGACCTTCCAATTTAGCATTTCGATAAACTAAATCAGCTGCATTTGGATTTACATGCTTATTAAAATCAAACGCAATTGCTGCATCTTTGAGATATGCATCAGAAATTGCATCCTGTTTTGTAAAACGCCATATCTGTCGGTCTTTGTGCGTTAACAGTGCCCAATCTTTCCAAAAAGAATTCATTCCGAAAGATGGGAATTTCTATCGATATAAAATCGATTTTTACAGCATTTTATCTAATTTTCATAAAGCATTTATTACCACAACAATTTACATGACACTTTTCAAAACACTACAGCTCATTCATATCGCAGGTGGCAGTACCAGTATACTGTTAGGCATTATTGTGCTTTCCCTCAAAAAGGGAGATAAACGACATAAATGGCTAGGCAACATTTATTTTTATGCCATGCTGATAGCATCAATTGTAGCCATCCCTATGTCGTACCTACATCCCAGCTATTTTTTATTCATCGTTGCCATTTTCACTATTTATATGCTTTTAACCGGTTATAGATATTTAAGCAAAAAGAAAATACAAGATGTTAGTTACATCGACTGGCTTCTAACAGGAAGTATTTTAGTTTTTGGATTTGCATTTATTGGATTTGGGATTTATCATATAGTTCAGCAAGACTATTTTGGAATTGTACTACTAGTATTCGGTAGTATTTGTTTACTGTTTGCCAAAAAAGATTACGAAAATTTCAAAGGGAAATCGAATATCAAAAATTATTGGTTAACCGGTCATATCCAACGTATGATGGGAAGCTACATTGCTTCTACTACTGCATTCTTAGTTGTAAACAATACTGTTATACCCAATATTATCGCTTGGCTTATACCAACGTTTTTAATTGCTCCGCTTATTACTAGATGGTCGAAGCAACATGAAATAAAAAAATAATTATACTTCTTATGCTCAAAAAAATAAAGGCCATTATCACAGGTGCAACCGGCATGGTTGGCGAAGGGGTGTTGCATGAAGCACTCTTAGATTCGAATGTAGAATCTGTGCTCGTTATCAACCGAAAAGCTTGTGGTATAAGCCATCCAAAGTTGAAAGAAATTATTCATGCCGATTTTTTTGACCTAAATGCTATCGAACAACAATTGCAAGGATACAATGCATGCTTCTTTTGTTTGGGAACCACGTCAGTAGGTGTAGATGAAGAAACTTATTATAAAATGACCTACACACTCACTCTATATTTTGCCACCACACTCAGCAGGTTAAACAACGATTTGTGTTTCTGTTATGTCTCCGGTGCAGGAACCAATTCAAGCGAAAAAGGCGGTTCAAATTGGAGCAGAGTGAAAGGGAAAACAGAAAACGATTTAATGAAACTGCCATTTAGTAAAGTCTTTGCCTTCAGACCCGGCTTCATCAAACCTACTGAAGGATTAAAAAATACGCTTTCTTTTTACAAATACATTAACTGGCTTTTCCCAATCGGCAGAGCAATTGCTCCGGCTATGTTTTGCACGCTTTCAGAAATCGGTATAGCCATGCTCAATTGTGTGAACAGTTCTGAAAATCGGAAAGTATTGGAGGGGAAAGACATTATTGCGTTCGCTAAATTGCTTTAACATTTAACCCAAAAGTTTACATCGTTGCATTCAGCTATACTTTGATTTTTAAATATGTTTGCGTTTCAAAATAATGTATGTCAAATTTTCCAACCGATCTTGAAATCGCCCAAGCAGCGACTATCAAACACATTAAAATTATAGCCAACAAAATTGGAATTGTTGAAGATGATTTGCAATACTATGGTAAACATAAGGCAAAACTTCCGCTGCACTTCATTGATGAAGAAAAAATCAAAAAAGCTAAACTCATTTTAGTCACTGCTATTAATCCTACTCCTGCAGGAGAAGGCAAAACAACGGTATCTGTTGGACTTACAGATGGCTTAAACAAACTAGGAAAGAAAGCCATTGCAGTTTTGCGTGAACCATCGCTTGGTCCGGTTTTCGGAATGAAAGGTGGAGCAGCCGGTGGTGGCTATTCGCAGGTGATTCCCATGGAGGATATCAATTTGCACTTTACGGGTGATTTCTCGGCTATTGAAAAGGCTAATAATTTGTTAGCAGCTCTCATCGATAACAATCTTCAAAACAAAGAACATTCTCTGAACATCGATCCGCGAACCATCAAGTGGAAAAGAGTGATGGATATGAACGACCGAGCGCTTCGTCAAATTATTATCGGCATTGGAGGTACAGCCAATGGCATTCCTCGTGAAGATGGATTTAATATTACACCTGCATCGGAAGTCATGGCCATACTTTGTATGAGTACAAGTATCGATGACTTAAAAATCAGATTGGGGAATATTTTCATTGGTTTCACGTTTGATAAAAAAGCAATCTTCGCACGCGACTTAAAAGCGGAAGGTGCCATGGCATTGCTGTTGAAAGATGCCATCAAACCAAACCTAGTTCAAACATTGGAAGGCAATCCTGCATTATTGCATGGAGGACCGTTTGCCAATATTGCACAAGGAACAAATACCATCATTGCAACAAAAATGGGTTTATCGTTAGCCGACTATGTAGTAACAGAAGCCGGATTTGGTGCGGATTTAGGCGCAGAAAAATTCATGAATATAAAATGCGGTTACGGACATTTACAACCCCATGCCATTGTTTTAGTGGCAACCATTCGCGCACTCCGACATCATGGTGGTGCAAAGAAAGAAGAATACAATACGCCTTCATTAGAACGAGTAACAAAAGGATTTTTGAACCTCGAAAAACACATCGAAAATTGCAAACAGTTTGGCATTACTCCTGTTATAGCATTAAATCACTTCCCGTCTGATACTGCAGAAGAAATCGAGTTTGTGCAACACCAATGTTCAACACATGGGGTTAAAGCTATAGTCGCAAAAGGGTTTGAATTAGGAGGACAAGGAACTACTGAACTTGCACAAGCGGTTTGCGACAGCATAGAAAGTGGATCAAATCAATTTAAACCTTTGTACGACTGGTCGCTTTCCATTGAAGATAAAATCATCAAAATTGCAACTACGATTTATGGTGCTGCAGCCGTTGAGTTCTCATCGAAAGCGCATACGCAACTAAAAACCATTAAAACCTTGGGCTACGACAAGTTGCCGGTGTGTGTGGCCAAAACTGAAAAATCACTCTCCGATAACATGGAGCTCAAAGGTAGACCGGAAAACTTCACTGTTCATGTTCGTGAATTTGAATTTGCGGCAGGGGCCGGTTTTATTATTCCCATTCTAGGAGAAATTATGCGTATGCCCGGATTACCTGCTGTTCCTGCCTCTGAACATATGGATATCGATAACAACGGAAAAATCATTGGACTGAGTTAATCTCCATTGCAGTAAGCGTTACTCTTTCATTATTCTTCTAACAATCACTCGATTGCCGGAATAAAACTTTAAAGTGTACGTTCCGCGCGATTTTTCATTAAACGGCATTGTAATGATGCCCAACTTATTTTCAATATTCAATCGCCCAACTTCGCGACCAAGTTGATCATAAACTTCAATTCTATCGATGTTTTCTGCAAGTTGAATTTGTACATCATTCACAACCAAGCTTGGATAAACGTTAACTCCCATTTGGTCTTTTTCATCAGCAATATTGGTTACATTAACATTGTAACATGTAGACGTATCAATACACCCGTTTAAATTGACTTCCACTGCAAAATTACCGGAAACAGTAGGCGTATAAACAGATCCATTTTCGTTAGGAATGGTAGCATATCCAAAATCACATAGTAACCAATTGTAGGATGTTGCACCCATTACAGCATTTAGGATGTTACCTGTTTTTAATACAGCAACATTTGGTGCCGGATTCACAGGCAAAACTGCATACATCACATCTTGAAACTGATTTACTGTTCCAAAAACACTGACATAAGCCGTAATATTTACTGCAACTGTATCATATGCTTTTAGTGCATTTGTTGGCGTTCCAAACACATTAATGCAATTCTGATAATAATTACTACTTGGGGAATATATTTGTTTTGGCATATTCACAGCATAAGACAAACCTGGCCGCAAATTATCGATACGTGTAATGAAAATAGAATCTATAACCAATGTCATTCCAAAAATAACAGTATCCTTTCGGTAAGTAAAAAATAAAGTTCTTTCATATCTAGAGTTTACACATCCAGGAGTCGAAACCTTGGGAGAAATCCCTTCGATGTTAATCGTATTATCCGGTGTACACTGCGAGAAAAGCGGTAAAGAAAACATCTTCATCGAAAGTAAAGCCGACAATAAAATACCTTTTTTGATTTTCATAGCTAAAATTTTGCTACAAAGGTATGCTGCATGAAGTTAGCATCAAATGATATCCCTCATGCATTATAATAGAAAAGGTGATTCTACTTACCCATTTATTTCAGCACGAATCGAAAACCGGCATATACCATAGCCCCTCGAATAGGACCCCAAATTAAAGTTGCATCAAAGGCTTTATTGAAAGGCTGTTCAGCCGATAGTATAGGATTGTGTTGCATTTGATTCAACATATTTTCAGCACCAACATATACCTGCCATTGTTCTTTTATCTTTTTCGTAATTTGCATGTTCAACGTGTAAAGATAGTTGGCATGCACATGCTCATCTGCATGTACAGCGGGGATTCTACTCTTGCTGTACCAAACAAAATTAGCTGTAAACAGCAATCGAGGTTTCTCCCAATTGTAATCTAAAACGACTAAAACTTTGTGTTGCGGTTTCAACGCCTGTATCGCCAAACCCGATTTATAGTTCACTTTCACATTATCCCACTTGTAAGCCAATTTCGCATTAAAGCCTTCAGCTACTTCATAGCTTACTTCAGCTTGTAAGGAATTTGAATACGATTTTCCATTAGCTGTGTAAATATTGAGTTCATCTCGTTGCTCTAAATCAACTACTAACTGTCGCTCAAAATCGGTGCGATAAAAATCTACATGAATCCATCCCTCACGGAATGCTAAATTAAACTTGTACGCCAACGAAACACCGTAGTTCCAAGCTATTTCAGGTTTTAGCTGACCAAATTGAACTGTCCGATGACTAAAAAAATAGGCGTAATTATCGGCAATCAAATTAGGCGTACGATACCCTCTTCCGGCACTTGCGCGAATCGTTAATGCATAAAGAGCGTCCCATTTTAAATGCAATCGAGGCGACAAAAATGTTCCAAATAAATTATGGTGATCTACCCGCAAACCACCAACAATATTGAGTTTTTTCAAAGGATTAAAGGTAACTTCCGAAAAAATACCGGGCACAATTTCTGTTCGCTTCGTAGAATAGGTAGCTAACGATTCTTGAACGGCATTCACCAAAACCGAACCACCCACTTTAATCGTATTACCTTCTGTAAATTCGTTTTGATAAATAAGATTCAAATAACCAAAATGCTCTCTAGAACGCAATAGCTTGTCGGCAATAAATCCATGTTGGTCCTGAAAAGTGTATTTCCACTGAATTCCAAGACTCGACTCGTGTGAAAAATTAAATGAGGTCTTTGAAAACAAAGCCACATGATTTGTGTTTAACTGATTTCCCCATGCATCTTGTTTGGTAAAATCGGTTCGGAAATCGTAGGCCAATTGACCCGTTTGTCGTTGCTCAAAATTCACATCACCCACCAACATAAACATACCTCCATCTTTCTTCAAATGAAACCAACGGTTCATGGCCGTGAAACGCTTATGTAACGGGTTATCCATAAAACCGTCTTTATTCATATCCATCTTTACCCAATTCACTGAGCCATGTACGAGCCCCATCACATACCATGGTTTTTCACCAAGTTTTGTTGCCCCATACAAATTCACTTCGGTGCGTGCATCTTGATTCATGTATACATTTGCAAAAAATCGTTCGGCACTTTGCGGCTTCTTCAATTCTAAATTCATTTGTCCGGTTATAGCCTCATAACCATTGACCACGCTCCCAGTTCCCTTGTTGATTTGAATCGACTGTAACCAAGGTCCGGGCATATACTCCATTCCGAATGTGGCGTTTATTCCACGTATACCGGGCATATTTTCATACATACTTTGCAAATAGTTTCCTGCCAATCCAAGCATACGTATCTCCTTCGCTCCTGAAATTCCATCGCTGTATTGCATATCCACAGCACCCGTGCGCATAAAACTTTCACTCAAATTACAACAGGCATCTTTTTGTAAATCTGCCGAGGAAATCAACTCCACATTTTGCGTTTTCATTTCCATATGTGTTGCTTGTTTCCGCACTATATTGACCTCCTTCATCTGGTTCACGGAATCAATATGCTGAGCCATAGCAAACTCCACTAACACAAATGAAAGTACAACAACAGTACTACTTCGTTTTGCGTTCATACTTACAGCATTTATGTAGTGAAGAATAGGAAGTGTCGGTAGCGCTGTATTTATCAGTATCATAGCCAACAGCTACAATTCTTCGGTGAATAGAATCCAACGAAATCTTCGACTCGTCAAATTTTACTTTTACAATTTTAGTATCGGGATTCCAATTTACAGCTTTCACACTTTCGATGTGCAAAGCGTTTTCAATCGTTTTCTTGCACATTTCACATACACCATTCACTTTGAATGATGCGACCTCTAATGTGCTTTGGGCGAAGCCGTTAAGTGCAATAAAGGCCAATAGGAATAATAGCAACTTTGTTTTCATATCTATGTTTTAAAACAATAAAAAATAAGTGCCAAAGCATGACACCTGAACAGACCTAAAACAGTTTTTTAAATACGAAATTTCCTATGCGCTATGTAGAGAGGATATGGAGGTGGGTAATCAGCGCCAATGGCGAGTGAAGCATTAGCATAACTATAAATTATACATCTGTCAAAGGCTATGGGATTAACTTGTTGCAATATGTAAACAGAATTATCTATCCACGTAAAAGAAGAAGCCTTTAACTGCTTACTTTCAATCTTTAAAACAACTGCTTTGTCTGAGCAACACTTTCGTTTGGATTCCTTTTGGCAACAACAGTCGTCTTTGCTAAATCCAATACTTACAGAAGCTATTTTTCCATGACAGTAATGCACATTAACCCCTAATCCAACAGCACAGAAACTGTAGAAAAAGGTAAGCAAAACAACTGCCGATGTCTTAAAACCATTTAAGTTCACCTTACGAATATAACGATAGCTTGCCTACTATTCGAATATTTATTGACAAAACTCCTTAAATCAAAAAAGCCGTATCCTTTCGAATACGGCTTTCAATGTGTCAATAGTCAATTATTACCATTTTTTTGAAATAGCTTTGAAAATTTCTTTCGCTAATTTCTCATAGGCCTCCGACATACGTGCTCCGGTATCAACATCGCCAAAACCAAAAGCTTGTCCCGGACAATTAGAAATCAAATATTTCGCAATTACAGCACCCGATTTATCGGTGAAAGTACATTCCACGTTAATGATAGCAGGCGTTTTATCGATGCCAATAAAATAGCCGGGCTCAATATAATTAGTGTGTAAGGTGAGTGTAATTTCTGCATCCTCCGAAGTGGCTGAACTTCCGGTTTCCTTCCCCATTTCGTTATATTTCACCTGAAAAGCATTAGGATATAAATTCACTTTATCTGCCTCCCATTTTGCAGCCCAAGCATCGCCTTTACCCGGTTCCTTATCGTTGATTTTTGCCTTTTTATCGTCAATAAACTGACTTTCAGGAATCTTTTTCCCGAAACCCACTTTGTACTTCGATACTAATGCATCAGTAAATGTAAATACAGTTTTCACTTTTTTGCCTTTCAACGAAGATGGATCACCTTCCAGCAATTTTACCTTTGCAACAACAATCTGAGTGCCCACTGCGCCACCCATCATACCAAACTGTGCAGAAGCAGATATAACTACCATCACAGTCAACAAGAGAGAACCAAATGTCTTTTTCATAAATTTTTGAATTTAATTTACGACAAAGGTAGCGTACAACAGATTAGAAAAAAGACGCATTTGTGCGAATTCTTACTGATTTTGGTCAGAATAAGGATGCAATCTGTTAAAAGGAAACCAGACTAGATGTTGAGTTTCAAAAAATTTTGAACGAATTTAATCTCCGTAAAAGAAACGGCATCACCTAAACTCACTTTTATAGCGTTCAATGTCTGATCAGGATTACGTTTCAAGTAATTTGAAATAGCTTCTACTTTCTCTTTGGGCACAAAGGTATAGACATCTAAATCGCCCGTTCCCACATAATGCGCTAAATGCCCTTCAATAGTTTGAGGTGACAGAGCACGCTCTTTGGCTATCTCCTCTATTTTCCAACCGGCTTTATATAAATCGAACGACAATTTCTTTGTATCCACTTTCTCCGCTTTGGCTTTCGGCTCTTTCTTCACCAATTCCAACTGCGGTTTTACAATGCCGTTGTTGCGCACATAATCGGCAATAATCTCAATCACCTCGCTGCCGAACTGTTTGATTTTTATCTTTCCAAAACCTTTCACCACCTCCAATTCCTCTAATGTTGTGGGCAATAGATTCGATAAATCGAGCAATACTTTTTGCGGCAAAATCATATACGAAGAAGCGTCTTTTTCTGCTGCGGTGGCATCGCGCCAAGCTTTAAGTTCGGAGTATAACTCGCCATGCGCCATGTTTTCGGTATGCGCGGCTTTCTTGGCTTTAGCCGGTTGCAATTTCACCGAGGCTTGGAAATCGGCATCCGCATTGGCGTTGGCTTGCAGTAAATTCAATGTTTGAAAACCGTTCGTACAAGCTTTAAAGCCCTTCACTTTCAGAAACACTTCGCGTTGTAAAGCCGCTAAGGCATCATTGGCCGATTTCTTAACGTCTTTATTATCCGTTTCAATAATTAAATCATATAAACTGTGCAGTAATTCTACTTCCAGTTTTTGCACAAAATAAGGCACTGCACGTTTGATGCGGTCTTGCAATTCGCCATGCATTTCGGGCAAGGTGCCTTGTTGCACAAACTGCTGCAATTGCGGTTTGAAACGCTCAGTAACTTTCACGCTGTGTTCCAGAAAATCGTTGAACAACTTTTCTGTTTCGTCCAGCACAAAGTGCGTAACCGTATTGCTATTGTCGCGCAGTATTTTTCGGAACTGAAAGAATCGTCTTTCAATATCGGTCAAATCAAACAAATCTTGCACCAAGGCCGTCTGAAACCCACGTTTAGCGGCATTCAAATGCGCTGCATCGGGTGAATTTTGATTCGCTTCTTTGGTATATTCTTGAATCGTTCTATCCGTTTTCACACTATTAGAAACTATAGGCGAACGCAACACCACACCTTCAAAACTCTTGCACCTACTAAGCGCTACGTAAACTTGTCCGTGTGCAAACGAAGCCCCCGCATCAATAATAGCGCGTTCAAAGGTCAACCCCTGACTTTTATGAATGGTAATGGCCCAGGCCAATTTCAAAGGAAATTGCAGAAAAGAACCAATCACTTCCTCTGTAATTTCTTTCGTTTCTTCGTTCAGTTTGTAGCGAATGTTTTGCCACTCGGCAATACCCACGGGTATTTCGGCATAATCGCCCGGACATTTGACATAAATCACCCCATCGGCAATACGGGTAATTTGTCCGATTTTCCCGTTGTAGAACAACTTCTCTTTTGAAATATCGTTCTTCACAAACATCACCTGCGCATTCACTTTCATTTCCAGTTCCTGCTCAGTGGGGTACATGTATTCCGGGAACTCGTTTTTGATTTCGGCAGTAAAGAAATACGATTTCCCCACCAGCGATTCCAACTTGTGTTGATTCGTGCGCTGTGCCGTGGCATTGTGGGTGGTGAGGGTAATGTATCCTTCATCGTCACGCGGTTCGAAATCGGGTTGGTAGCGCTCGTTCAGTTCTTGCAGCGAATGATGATCGAGTTGATTATCGCGCACCTTATTCAACAAATCAATAAAATATTGATCGGCCTGACGGTAGATATGCTTCAACTCAATGGTAATCGGGTCGGTTTGCTGCAAGGCGCGGCTATTAAAGAAATACACCGATGGATAATAGTTTTTCAGCAGGTTCCATTCTTCGTCTTTGATTACGGGCGACAATTGATGTAAATCGCCAATCATCAGCAACTGCAAGCCCCCAAAAGGTTTGGTGCGATTGCGAAAACGTTTGAGCACCGCATCAATGGCATCGAGCATATCGGCCCGCACCATACTGATCTCGTCAATCACCAACAAATCAAGGCTTTTGATGAGTTTAATTTTCTCGCGACTAAAACGCATTTGGCTGCTCAGCGAATTCTGCGAACCCAAGGCCGAAGGCTCGCTGCGATCCGGAATAAACGGACCAAAAGGCAATTGAAAAAACGAGTGAATGGTCACCCCACCGGCATTGATAGCCGCCACACCTGTAGGCGCCACCACGGCCATGCGCTTCGGGCAGTTCATGCGCAAGTTCTTTAAAAACGTGGTTTTCCCGGTTCCCGCTTTTCCGGTAAGGAAAATGTTCTTATCCGTAAACTGAACAAAATCGTGTGCCAGAGAAAGTTGCGGGTTGGTCATTCAGCCGTTTGGTGTTTAAAGGGTGCTAATATATACTGATTTTGTTAGCCGTTATCTTTTAGCTAATAGCCACAAGAAAGAGGAAGAGAAAACAAACGGAAACAAGTGTTTGGGGATAGCTTCTAGCCGCTAGCTATTAGCTGTTAGCAATTGAGCCTTTTCGTCTCTAAGAGGCAGAATGTTTTAGCAAAAAAAATCAAATACGATATTGACCACCCAAGACCCGAAATGTGAAAAATGCACCCTCAACCAACAACCCCCAACTCTCAACTCTCAACTCCCAACTCTCAACTCTCAACCTCCTTGGGCGTTTCCCGGGCTATCCACTCCAATCTCTGGCGCTCGGAAGCCCCAGAGGATTTCCGTTCCTATCCCGAACGCGGGCATTGCGGTGGGGTTGAAGTTATAAGGAAGATTGTTTACTTTGGTAAGTGTTGGAACATAAACCAAATGGAAATTTATGAGGAACCAAAACACAAGATAAATAGTAATCACACAAAACCAGACCTCAATAAATCACTAGGAAATGAACATTAAAATTTTGCTTTCAATTTGTTTTGTCTCTTTCATTAATTCTGTAACTTTTTCTCAGAAAGATAAGTTATGGTACCTGAATCTAAGAAGTAGTTTAGATGTAAAAATCGGTAATGTAAATTCAAAATTGAAGTTGACAATTCACAATACGAAATTACATAGGATAACATATGATGAAAAAGTCTATGCTTGTATGATTACGATTCAGAATGATTCAACTTCTATAAAGGATGTATACATCTATGATGGTTTTGGTTACTATTCTGATCCTCGGCAATTAGAAAATAGAATGCGAACAAAAATGGTTAGTTTCAATATTTTATATCCTGAAATCAAAGGTATTAAATTGAAGAGTGGAGATAAGGGTGAAATTGAGTTTATATTCCCTTTTTTTACTGGAATGAAGAGCGCACAAAAAGATTCTATTATTAATTCATCTCTTTATGTTGATGCCCATCAAGTTTATTTCGAAGGCAAATTTGTAGTAGATGGTCCAATTGTGAGACTTACTGGTGTTAATATTCCTGATATTCCAAAAAATAAGTGACAAAGGACATATGGCATTAAGCTCTCAACTAGCGCGAGTGTTTTTCACTCGTGATTACATCTATAAATCTAATAAGTGGTGCGTGTCGACACGCACCACGGGAAAGGAATGCAACAAAGCTACTTGCGTGGGGTTCTTGTGCCACTCTTGCTAAACCGCATTTAATCGTTGAACGTTGAACATTACGTACAATTTACTATATTTGCACGTACAAACAACAACCATGGACACTAAACTGACATTAAAGCTAGACAATACAATCATTGAACTGGCAAAGAGCTATGCGAAAGAAAAGAACACCAGCCTTTCTAAATTGATTGAATCGTATCTCGGAAAACTTGTTGAGCCTAACGACACGCACGAAGTTACTCCGCTTGTAAAAAGTTTGTCGGGAGTTATTGACTTACCAAAGAACTTTGACGCTAAAAAAGAATACAAGAAGCATTTATTAAACAAATACGCAAAATAGCATGACAAAAGTATTTGTTGATACAGATGTCTGCTTAGACTTATTATCCGGTCGTAAGCCTTTCAATAAAACGGCTGAGATTTTGTTTTCGCTTGCCGACAATAGAAAAGTAAAAATCTACGTTTCATCTCTCTCTTTCTCAAACATAGATTATGTGCTGCGTTCGCAATACTCTTCTACACATTCAAGACAGTTGATTGGTAAGTTTAAAACGCTTGTTCATGTTCTATCCGTTGACAGTAAAACAATAGATCTGGCAATTGCTTCCGACTTCAACGACTTTGAGGATGCAATACAGTATTCTTGTGCACTTGAAAACAATCTGACAAATATTATTACGAGAAACGTAAAAGACTATAAAAAAGCTACTATTGCGATTCTGACACCAGAGGCATTTATTGCGCTACCGGACTAGGAATTCTAATCCGTGGTGCGTGTCGACACGCACCACGGGTTCGAAATGTTCCCTCCCCCAACCCCCAACACTCAACCCCCAACCCTCCTATAGAGCATCATCAAAAAACAGATCAACAAGCTACTAATCAGCCACTTACATACACAAATTTCCCCGCGTTAGGGATTGACGTGGAAATCCTTTGGCCGTTCCCACGGACAAAGATTGGAACAAAAAGCCCGCAAAACGCCCTTTTCTTCTCGAAAAATCTCCTTTTAAAGCAGAATAATGCTATATTCGCACCCTTATTTAAAAACGAAACTCGTGGACTGTGGACGAGAATAAATACTACACGGTTATTGATCATGTCAGAAAATTTAATCACGTCAACACCACACGATGACTTCAACTGGAACGTTGACAGAAGAAATGTTTCTTCATACGATGAGGCCGACTTCAAACGTTATGACGAAATGTACACGCCTTCGTTGAGAAGCCTTACAGACCACGAAATTGTTCAAGGTACTGTAGTTGCGATCACCGGAGCAGATGTAGTATTAAACGTGGGCTACAAAGCCGATGGTTTAGTGCCACTTTCAGAATTCCGTGACGAGGACTTGCTTGTTGGACAAACTTATGACGTTTACGTTGTGAGCAAAGAAGACAAAAAAGGAACCTTGGTATTGAGCCGCAAAAACGCCAAATTGCTTAAAGCATGGGAGAAAATTGTTGCAGCTTGTGCTACAGGTGAAATTGTTAACGGTAAAATCTTGAGCAAAACGAAAGGAGGTTTGATCGCCAATGTATTTGGATTGGAGACTTTCTTACCGGGTTCGCAAATTGATGTGAAACCAATTACCGACTACGATATCTACGTTGGTAAAACAATGGAATTGAAAGTAGTGAAAGTAAACGAAGCGATTAAAAATGCTGTTGTATCGCACAAAGCATTGATTGAGTCGGATATGGAACAACAACGAGAAGTGATTATCTCTAAATTAGAGAAAGGTCAGGTGCTTGAAGGCGTTATCAAAAACATTACTGATTTCGGTGCATTCATCGATTTAGGAGGTGTTGACGGATTGTTGTACATCACGGATATTTCGTGGGGACGTATCAATCACCCGAACGAGGTGTTGACATTGAACCAAAAATTGAACGTGGTTGTATTAGAGTACGATGATAACAAAAAACGTATTTCTTTAGGCTTGAAACAATTGCAACCGCACCCTTGGGATACTTTAGATGCTGCTATCGAAGTAGGATCGAAAGTGACAGGAAAAATCGTGAACATCGAAGATTACGGTTCTTTCTTGGAAATTACACCGGGTGTAGAAGGTTTGATCCACATTTCAGAAGTAAGCTGGTCATCAACACCAACTAACTCTCGCGAGTTCTTCAAATTGGGTGAAACACACGAAGCCATTGTAATGACTATCGACCGCGAAGAGCGTAAAATGTCGTTATCGTTGAAACGTATGACAGAAGATCCTTGGGCTAAAATAGCTACAGAATATCCTGTTGGAACACGTATCAAAGGTACCGTGAAAAACTTGACTCCGTATGGCGTATTCGTTGAATTAAACGATGGTATCGGTGGAATGATTCACATCAGCGACTTGTCGTGGACTAAACGATTCAACCACCCTAGTGAATTCACGAAAGTGGGTGCTGAATTAGAGGTTGTTGTTTTGGATATTGATGTAGAGAACAGAAAATTATCGTTAGGACACAAACAAATCGAAGAAGATCCATGGGATAGCTTCGAAAATGTATTCCCGGTTGGATCAGTGCACGAAGCATCTGTAATGAACGTGGAAGAAAAAGGAGCTACAGTAATGTTGCCTTACGGTTTGGAAGGTTTCGCACCGAAAAAACACTTGGCTAAAGAAAGCGGTGGTTCTTTAGTTGCTGACGAAAAAGCAATTTTCAAAGTAATTGAGTTCAACAGAAACGATAAGAAAATTTATGTTTCTCACGCAAGAACTTGGGAAGAAGCACAACGTGATGCTGAAGAGGCTGTGAAAACAGAGAAAAAAGTAGAGCGTGAAAAAACGACTAGCAAAGTGAAAGACATTCAGAAAGGACAAGAGAAATCGACTTTCGGTGATTTAGCTGCATTGTCTGACTTGAAAGAGAAAATGGATAGCGGAAGCAAAGCACCTAAGGCGGAAAAAGCTGAAGCAACTCCAAAAGCGGAGAAAGCAGAAGCAGCTCCAAAGGCTGAAAAAGCGGAAATCACTAAAGGAACTCCGGTAGAAGATATCGAAGGTGTTGGTCCGGTGTACAAAGAGAAATTGAACGCTGCTGGTATCAAATTCGTAGAGCAATTGCTGGAAGAAGGTGGTGCTAAAAAAGGCAGAAAAGCATTGGCTGAAGCTACAGAAATCGATGAAAAATTGATTTTGAAATGGGTGAACCATGCTGACTTGTTCAGAATTAAAGGAGTAGCAGGACAATTTGCTGAGTTATTGGAAGCATCTGGTGTTGATACAGTGAAAGAATTAAGAAACAGAGTACCGGCAAACCTTGCAGCTAAAATGGCTGAAGTGAATGCAGAGAAAAACTTAACGAACGCTGTACCATCTGAAACAACTGTTGAAAAATGGGTGGAAGAAGCGAAAACATTAGAGCCTAAGGTTTCTCATTAATTCGTTCTCACGTAAAATACAAATCCCTGATTGTGCAAACAATCGGGGATTTTTTTTGCCTATACTTTTCTATTTTATACATTTCGTTTACAACTCAATAGATAACACATGAAAAAAACAGCATTCTTCACTTTGGCTTTGGCTACCGCTTTCGGGTTTGGTTTTGCCTGCAAAACGGCCATTGTTGAACAAGCCAACGAAAACAAAAAAGTAACCGGTATAGGTGGCATTTTCTTCAAATGCAAAGACCCGAAGAAATTAAGAGAATGGTATAAGGTTAATTTAGGGTTAAACACCAACCAATATGGTGCTGTGTTTGAATGGCGACAAGGTGCCGACACTACACAAAAAGGATTTACGCAATGGAGTCCGTTCAACGAAAAAACAAAATATTTCGAGCCTTCCACTAAAGATTTCATGATTAACTACCGTGTGGGCAATCTCACCGCATTGGTGGAGCAGCTAAAAAAAGATGGTGTTACCATTGCCGATACTATTGAAACCTACGATTATGGTAAATTTGTGCATATTATCGACCTAGAAGGCAACAAAATTGAGCTTTGGGAACCCAACGATGTGGAATACGATAAGATGGGTCAACAAATGGGTTGTGTAACTACAAAATAATCGTTAACAGAATCCCTATTGGTATCGTAATTTTCATTATATTCGCCCCTCCCAATTTTGGGAATAGTTAGTACCGTTGTCCCTTTCGGGTTTGGTATTGATCGTTAACTACAAAACAATTTTAAACACTATGGCCTTTAAAAAAGACCCAATCAAGCGTTTTGACTACAGCAAAGTCACTATCACGCTTGCTTCTCCGGACGTGATTCTTTCACGCTCGAACGGAGAAATCAAAAAACCGGAAACCATTAACTACCGTACGTACAAGCCAGAAATGGAAGGTTTGTTCTGCGAGCGTGTGTTTGGTCCAACCAAAGATTACGAATGTTATTGCGGTAAGTACAAACGTATCCGTTACAAAGGTATCGTGTGCGACCGTTGCGGTGTAGAAGTAACCGAAAAGAAAGTAAGACGTGAAAGAATGGGACACATCAAATTGGTGGTGCCTGTAGTTCACATCTGGTATTTCAAATCGTTGCCAAACAAAATCGGTTACTTATTAGGTTGCGGTTCTAAAAAATTAGAAACGATTATTTACTACGAGCGTTATGCAGTTATCCAACCGGGTAAAGCGGCTAATGGCGTATTAGTACAAGGCGAGAAAGGAGAAGAAACAAGAAATATCCAGTATTTGGACTTGTTGACAGAAGAAGAATACTCTTCTATCCTAGACTCAGAAGAATTGAAAAATAATCACTTATTACCTGATGAAGATCCAAACAAATTCATCGCGAAAATGGGTGCAGAAGGCATAAAAGAATTGTTGTCGCGTATCAACTTGGATGAATTGTCATTCAGCTTGCGTCACGCTGCAGCCAACGAAACGTCACGTCAGCGTAAATCAGAAGCGTTGAAACGTTTGAGCGTTGTGGAGGCTTTCCGTGAGGCGAATCTACACCACGAAAACCGTCCGGAATGGATGGTCGTTCAATACTTACCTGTAATTCCACCTGAATTGAGACCATTGGTGCCATTAGATGGCGGTCGTTTCGCATCTTCGGATTTGAACGATTTGTACAGAAGAGTAATTATCCGTAACAACCGTTTGAAACGATTGATCGAAATCAAAGCTCCAGAGGTGATTTTGAGAAACGAGAAACGTATGTTACAAGAGTCTGTAGATTCATTGTTCGATAACTCACGTAAATCTAACGCAGTTAAAGCGGAAGGCGGACGTGCATTGAAATCATTGAGCGATGTATTGAAAGGAAAACAAGGACGTTTCCGTCAGAACTTGTTAGGAAAGCGTGTGGATTATTCTGGTCGTTCGGTAATCGTTGTAGGACCGGATTTGAAATTGCACGAGTGCGGATTGCCGAAAGATATGGCAGCCGAGTTGTTCAAACCATTTATTATTCGAAAACTTATTGAAAGAGGTATCGTTAAAACAGTGAAATCGGCTAAGAAATTAGTAGATCGCAAAGAACCGGTAATTTGGGATATCTTGGAGAATGTGTTGAAAGGGCATCCGATCTTATTGAACCGTGCTCCTACCCTTCACCGATTGTCGATTCAATCTTTCCTTCCAAAATTAATTGAAGGAAAAGCGATTCAACTTCACCCGTTAGTTTGTTCTGCGTTCAATGCCGATTTTGATGGTGACCAGATGGCCGTGCACGTACCACTAAGCAATGCTGCCGTATTGGAAGCACAATTGTTGATGTTGGCATCGCACAATATCTTGAACCCACAAAACGGTACACCTATCACTCTTCCATCTCAGGATATGGTTCTTGGTCTATATTATATGACCAAAGAAAAACGTTCTATTGGTGATGTAGTGGTGAAAGGAGAAGGATTAGCATTCTACGGTGCTGAAGAAGCAACGATTGCCTTCAACGAAAACAGAGCCGATTTGCATGCAATGGTGAAATGCCGTGTGCGTGTGAAAAACGAAAAAGGCGAAATGGTGTACAAAGTAATTGAAACTACTTTGGGTAGAATTTTATTCAACCAAGCCGTTCCTGCAAGCGTTGGCTATATAAATAAAATGTTAGGTAAAAAGCAATTGAAAGATGTTATCGGTCAAATTTTGGCAGATACCGACATCCCAACAACAGCTAAATTCCTAGATGATATTAAGAAATTAGGATTTACCTATTCATTCAAAGGAGGACTTTCGTTCAAATTGAAAGATGTGGTTGTTCCTGCTGAAAAAGATAAAATTATTGCTGATGCGCAAACGAAAATTGACGAGATTTTCGAATCGTATCAAGAAGGTTTCATCACAGAGAAAGAGCGTTTCAACCAGGTTGTCGATATCTGGACTGCAGCCGATAACCGTTTGACTAACGTATTGATGAAAAACATCACTACCGATCAACAAGGTTTCAACTCTGTATTTATGATGTTGGATTCCGGAGCGAGGGGTTCTAAAGCACAGATCAAACAGCTTTCAGGAATGAGAGGTTTGATGGCTAAACCACGTAAATCGGGATCTACAGGCTCTGAGGTAATCGAGAATCCAATCCTTTCGAACTTTAAAGAAGGTCTTTCGGTATTGGAATACTTCATCTCTACCCACGGTGCGCGTAAAGGTCTTTCGGATACGGCTTTGAAAACAGCCGATGCGGGTTACTTGACAAGACGTTTGGTGGACGTAGCACAAGATGTAGTTATCAACGAAGAAGATTGCGGAACATTGAGAGGTATCACTATCTCGGCTATCAAAGATGGCGATGATGTGGTAGAACCATTGTACGAAAGAATTTTGGGACGTACGTCTCTTCAAGATCTTTACCATCCTGAAACTGACGAATTGTTAGTTGACGCTGGTACAGCCATCAACGAAAAAGTAGCTCGAATCATTGAAGACTCAGGTATTGAAGAAATTGAAATCCGTTCGGTATTAACGTGCGAATCGCGCAAAGGTGTTTGTGTGAAATGCTACGGTAGAAACTTGGCCAGCAACCGTTTGGCAGAACAAGGAGATGCAGTGGGCATTATCGCAGCACAGTCAATTGGTGAGCCGGGTACACAGTTAACACTTCGTACCTTCCACGTAGGGGGTATCGCGAGTATGAGTGCTACTGAATCGCAGATGACAGCTAAGTTTGACGGTATCATTCAATTAGATGGCGTTCGTGCTATCGATTCTATTGATGATAACGGAGAAAAAGCGAGAATCGTTATAGGTCGTACAGGTGAGGTGAGAATTTTGAAAGATGATAATCCGGATAAAGTATTAATCGCAAGTCACGTTCCGTATGGTGCGCAAATCTTCGTGAAAGATGGCAAACCGGTTAAAAAAGGTGATGTTATCTGTAAGTGGGATCCGTATAACAACGTTATCGTATCTGAGTTAGCGGGTACTGTGAAATTCGAGCACATCGTGGAAAACGTAACGTACCGTGATGAAATGGATGAGCAAACAGGTCACCGTGAGAAAGTGATTATCGAGTCGAAAGACAAAACGAAAATCCCTTCTATCTTTATCGAATCAGGTAAAGAAGGTAAAACATATTCACTTTCATTAGGAGCGCATATCGTTGTAGATAACAAACAAGAAGTTCGAATCGGACAAACGATTGCGAAAATTCCACGTGTAATGGGTAAAGTGAAGGATATCACGGGAGGTCTTCCGCGTGTTACCGAGCTTTTCGAAGCAAGAAATCCATCGAACCCTGCTTTAGTTGCAGAGATTGACGGAGTAGTAAGATTCGGAGGTATTAAGCGTGGTAACCGTGAGATTATCATCGAATCAAGAGATGGTGTTGTTACGAAATATTTAGTTTCATTGTCGAAACAAATCTTGGTACAAGAGCAAGATTTCGTGAAAGCAGGAACGCCAATTTCTGATGGAGCGATTACACCATCTGATATCTTGAATATCAAAGGACCATATGCTGTACAAGAATACTTAGTGAATGAAATTCAAGAGGTATATCGTTTACAAGGTATTAAGATCAACGATAAACACGTAGAGGTGATTGTTCGTCAGATGATGAGCAAAATGATTGTTGAAGATCCGGGTGATACAAGATTCTTGGAAGGTGAGTCAGTAAACAAATTTGAATTGTTGTCGGTGAACGATGAGTTGTTCGATAAAAAAGTGGTTACTGAATCTGAAGATTCTGAATCATTGAAACCTGGGCAAATCGTTTCATTGCGTAAGATTCGTGAAGAGAATTCTATCTTGAGAAGAGCAGATAAGAAATTGGTAGAATACCGTGATGCTATCCCTGCAACAGCGACACCGCAATTGCAAGGTATTACAAGAGCTTCATTGTCTACACAATCATGGATTTCTGCCGCTTCGTTCCAAGAAACAACGAAAGTATTGTCAACCGCTTCCATCGCTGCAAAACAGGATTACTTAGAAGGTTTGAAAGAAAACGTTATCGTTGGAAAACGAATTCCTGCAGGAACAGGTCAACGCAGATTTGATAAACTTTTTGTATCGAACAAAGAGGAAACCAAAGCTAGCGAAAAAGCAAAACAAACGGATTCGTCAATCGAATTGTTAGGATAATTGCTTTAACCAAAGCAGAAAGCCGCTCCGGAAACGGGGCGGCTTTTTTATTGCAGTCAGGTGGAAATACCCGACAGCACAACTATAAATTGATGATTTTATTCGCTTCGCGTAAGCCACTTAGATAAGCACCATGGGCCGTTGAAAAGTAATCAACTTCAGTATGTTCACCGGCAAAAAACAACTTGTTATTAATAGTAGCCGCCAAGTCTTCAAAATGTTTCATTTCCGTACCTACAGCAGTATAGGAATATGCGCCAAAAGCATTTTCATTCGTTTGCCATTTAGTGCGTAATAAATTTGTTGGATTAGGAATACTTGTGCCATAGATATCCTTTAAATGCGACATTACTTCACCTATAATCTGTGCATCCGTCATGGTTTCTGTTTGCCGCGCATAATCTGCATAAGCAAAGGTCATCAAGGCATTTACGGCAGGATGGAATTTTTTCACATTCACAAAATAATTGAATTTGTCTTTTATAGCCGGTGTATAAGAAATGTATTGGACATCATCCCAAAAAGCCGTATTCCAAGTGAGTAAGAATTTATTGACACAATTCATTCCTATCTTATTAATGGCGAATTGCTTATCGATGGGTAACGCAGGTGCAAACTGAATTCTATTCGCTTTTAAAACGCCTAAAGGAACAGTAACGATAACATAATCGGCCTCACTTATATTTCCATTGTGTGTTATCTTTATTTTCGCATCCGTATAATCAATTTTAGTCACACGCTGATTCAATTGCACATTCAATCCATTCGCCAAATAATTCGGAATAGTATCGTATCCATTTGTTGCAATCTTCTCTACACCACTAAACTCTTCTCCTTCGTTGTAAAGCAATGATGACAATTGATTCAAGTCGCCAGTATCAAAAGTGACATAGGTAGACAAGAAAAACTGCCAAAGGCGATCATTCGCTTTTGATGGATATAAATTATTGAAAACAGTTTCGAAACTTTGATTGGCATTGCCACTATTCATCATTGAATTTAAAATGGAGTAGAGTTCTGTTTCTCCATTATCGTATGCTGCAGCACTTCTCAAAACACCGCCAATATCATACGATACTCGACTCTCGTCTACCGTTTCAAAGGTATCCATCCCGGCTTGTGCAGCCAATGGTGTGATTGGATTTCCGTTGATGCCGTGAATCCAGCTTGCACCTTCATCGAAAGCCACACCAAGACTTCTATCCGTTCGTAATCGTCCGCCTACTTTTTCTTGCGCCTCTAATACAATCACATTAAACCCTTCTGCTTTTAACTGCTTTGCGGCAGCTAACCCCGAAATACCGGCTCCAATTACAATTATCGTTTTGTTCTTGTTATTGCCATCGTTCTTTTTACAAGAGCTCGCCAATAATGAAGGCGCCAAAAGCAATACCGGTAAGCCGGTGAGGGTATCTTTAATAAATTTTCGTCTTTGCATTTTCTATAGACAATATAAGTAATAAACGAGAAGTTTTTGAATTAATTATGCTGCTCAAAATGTGTACCGTACTTATGTGAATTGTGTTTAAATAAAAAAGGTCAGGCGCTTCCACCTGACCTCGTTATTTTCAATTTTACTTTTATCGAATCAAAGTAACACTTCCTTTCAAGTTTTGGACTTCACCATTCAAGAAAACAACTGTAGCATAATAGGCATAAACTTCAACAGGCTGCAACGCACCTTTGTAAGTACCATCCCATCCGTATTTAGGGAATCTGTTGGCTACTTCTTCAGGGGTAGTTCCTTCAAATACTTTTTCGCCCCAACGATTAAATATGGCAAGCGAAAATTCTTTGTAGTTCGATACAAACACATTGAAGATATCGTTGTTTCCGTCTTTGTTTGGTGTGAAAGCATTCGGCACATATAATTTATTATTCGCCTCTGCTTTTACCAATGTTTGTGCAGAAACGGTACAGCCATTGTTGTAGGTTACAGTAACGGTATACGTTGTATTTGCTGCGCTTGGATTCACTATTGGATTAGGACAAGCAGTACAACTGAATCCGCTTGGACTCCATGCATAAGACTGAGCTGTAAAATTAGATAGCGAAGCTACTAACTGCACCGGAGAGCCATATTCAACCGAAGTATCTTGCGGTAAGAGTGTCAATACAGGTGCCGGAGGATTAGCAATGTTTGCTGTTGCAGTGGTAGAGCAGCCATTTACATCTGTTACCGTTACACTTACCGATTGAGGTGCACTCAAATTATCGGCAATAGAATCGTTACCTCCGTTCGGATTACTGGACCAACTATAAGTGAATGGTCCTGTGCCTCCGGTTACTTGAGCAACAGCATTTCCATCGTTAAAATTATTACACTTCGGATCGGTGGCGGTAATCGTTGCTGAAAGGACTTGAACGCCATTGGTAACATCCACTGCATCACTTGCAGTACAACCATTCGAAGGATCTGTAACTGTAACAGTATAAGTTCCTGTTGATGACGTTGTAGCGGTAGCAGCATTTCCTAAGCCATTGCTCCAAGCATAAGTAACACCTGGTGTAGTAGAGGAAGCTGTTAAGGAAGCAGTAGACACATTACAAGTAAGCACTTGGTCTAAACCGGCAGATACATTAGCCGGAATTTGGGTGTTTTGTGTAACAACCACTTGATCTACTGCAATACAACTATTCCCAGGATTAGTTACAGTTACCGTGTATGTATTGGCTGTACTCACCGAAGTTGAAGCCGAGTTTGTTCCATTGCTCCAAGCGAACGTAACACCGGGAGTTGTAGATGTTGCTGTTAATGTAACTGAGGTTACTAAACACGTTAATACCTGATCTAATCCTGCATCAATATTTGGCGTATTTACATCAGGTGTAACATTCACTGCATCAGAAGCAGTACAGCCATTGGCAGGATCAGTTACTTGAAGTGTGTAGGTACCGGAGATATTTACATTCGGAGCTGTAGTTGTACCCCCCGATACGATTCCCGGACCGCTCCAAGCATAAGTAACACCTGCCGTTGTTGAACTTCCGGATAAGGTTGCCGTTGAAGAAGTACATGAGAGCACCTGATCTAATCCGGCATTCACATTTGGAGGCGTATTATTTAGCGTAACATTAACGACATCTGATGCTGTACATCCATTTGCAGGGTTTGTTGCCGTAACAGTATAGGTATTTGCCGTTGAAACATTTGTGTTTGCTGCGTTCGTACCATTACTCCAAGCAAACGTGGCACCGGCTGTTGTTGATGTGGCTTGCAAAGTGAGCGAAGTTCTTACACAATTCAAGACCGTATCAAGACCTGCATTAACGGTTGGCAAAGTATTATTCAACGTTACAATAACTGCATCTGATGCAGTACATCCGCTAATCGTGTTCGTTACAGTTACTGTATAAGTTCCTGATGATGAGACTGAAGTATTTGCAGTGTTTGTTCCGTTGCTCCATGCAAACGTAACACCTGCCGTTGATGAAGTAGCCAATAATCCAATACTGGTTCTTGCACAAGTCAATGAAGTATCAACACCTGCATTTGCATTAGGTGCATTAGGCGCTACTAAAGTAATCGTTGTATCTTTCTGACAAGATGCTCCGGCTTGAATAGTAACCGTGTATGTACCGGCAGCTAAGTTTGAAGCAGTTGCACTATTTCCTGTAGCCGCATTGGCACTCCAAGTGTATGTGTAAGGGGCTGTACCTCCTGTAGGACTTAACGAAATCGATCCGTTGGCAGCAATACAATTCGGTTGAACAGCGGTTACATTTGCTACAATTGGATTTGGTTGGGTAATAGTAACACTTTGTATTGCAGGGCAAACAGAACCGCTGCCGGCTTGCGTGATTCGTATGTTATTAACTGCAAATGAAGGATCTGTACCCACTCCGTCATCATTATTCGTCCAAACAAAACGCAATTTCAAGTTTGCATTATTATTGGCAGCTGCAGGAAGTGCAGTGCTGAACGCTGTCCATTGGCCTTGACCACCACCACATGTTGCCGATTTCAGCGATAGAGAAAGACTAGTCCATGCTCCTCCACCATTGGTACTATAATCTAAAGAACAATTATCTAACAAACCGTCACCATTGCCAATAAAGTCGAAAGACAATGTAAGACCGGAAAATCCAACTGTTGAAATTAATGGAGAAACTGCTGAAGTGTTTGTCTGCGGACAGAATAAAATTCCACATAACCCACCGGCATCATAAGCTGCGCCTCCTGTAGGATTAAATACACTTGTTACAAATAACGTTTTGTTTCCATTGTTTGCCACTCCACATCCTGAAGGGAGTACACCGCCTTCGTCATCATCAATTTTCCAGAAATTAGGGTCTGCTCCATTCACACCTGTAGCAACATTTAACTGCCAATTAGCTGCCGATGCACCATCAAAATCTTCAGCATAAACTGTAGTTGAGCTTCCCCCTGCACTACCGGTTACCGTAACAGTATAGGTTCCTGCAGGTTTATTAACAATACCTTGCGTTGTTTCTCCGGTATTCCATAAATATGTATACGGAGCATTGCCACCGGTAACTGAGGTTACTTCGGCACTTCCATTTGCCAATCCATTACAAGTTGCATTAACAGTATTCAACGTAAGTGTTGGAGCACCTGTATTAGCAATAGTTGCAGTAGCTGTAGCTGAACAACCGCCAGCCCCGGTAACGGTAACTTGATAAGCTCCGCCAGCAACATTGACAATAGAATCGGCTGTTGCGACATTACTCCACAAATATGTATATGGTCCTGTACCAGTCAGTATTGTTACTTTGGCTTTCCCATTATTGCTGCCACAAGTAGCGGCAGTTGTAGTAGTTGACAATGTAATGGCTGAAGAAGTATTTAGTGTTGTTGTTGCAGAAGCTGTACATCCACCCGCACCTGTAACAGTTACAGAATAAGTATTTGGCGCTAAATTGATGATTGAATCCAATACTGCACCATTGCTCCAAACATAAGTATAGGGCCCAGTTCCTGCAGAAACGGTAACTTTTACTTTACCATTATTGTTTCCGCAACTTGGCTGCGTTGTAGTTAATGCAATAGTTAACGCTGAAGATGTGCCAACAGTTACACTTGCCGTTGCAGAACATAAATTAGCATCTCTAACGGTAACACTGTAGGTTCCGGCTGCTAAATTCGAGGCCGTAGCGGTTGTTGCCCCTCCGGTCCAAGCATACGTGTAGGCACCTGTTCCTCCGCTTGGTGTAGCCGTAGCAGAGCCATTGTTTCCTCCACAACTTGCAGGGATATTTGATGTTGCTATAGTTACAGCCGTTGGTTGCCCAATAGTTTGCGAGGTAACCACAGTACAGTTATTGGCATCTCTTACGGTTACAGAATAGGTATTAGGAGGTAATGCTGTTGCTGAAGCTGTTGTGCTTACGTTTGGCGACCAAGTATACGTTAATGTACCTGTTCCTCCACTCGCTGTCACCGTCATGGTTCCATTATTTGCACCATTACAATTCGCATCGGTTTTTGTAGAGGTTGCTGTTGGTCCGGCTGTAGTTCCAATAGTTACAGTAGCAGTTCCTGAACATTGATTAATATCTCGCACTGTAACAGTGTAGGTTCCTGCAGAAACATTTGAAAGTCCGGAACCTGATCCTCCGCCATTACTCCACGTGTAGGTGTAAGGTGAAGCTCCTCCCGATACTGTTGTAGTTGCACTTCCGTTCGACAAACCACAGGTAGCATTCGTTGGCGTTGCAGTCACAGTTATGGTAGGACAAGGAGAACAAAGTGGCACAGTTGCTAAACCATACATAACTACAGTGGTTCCTGCATTATCAACCACACGAATTGAATCTTTTCCGGCAGGTGGTGTTACGGTTACACCTGTTGTAAACTGAACCCAACCTGCAGGTGTGGTACAAGAAGTAACCGGGAAGATTCCATTTAAGCATTGACCAAAAAGTGCATTCCAAGTACCGCCACAAGCAGTACAAGTTGCCGCATTAGTTACAGTTGTCGAAGTTGAATATTGCCAATACGACCAAGTATATGGTCCGGTACCACCAGAAGCCGTTAAATTACCATTTGCTTCTTTACAAACTGAAACGGCAGTACAGCTATTCACCGTAATAAAAATAGAGTCAGCCCCACAAGGTAAAGTATATACAATTTTATGTACGCCAACACCCGCCACTGAAGGCGTAAACACTCCGGTTGTAGGATTTACCCCAGTACCGCTAAAGGTTCCTCCCGGTGTTGCAACAACTAACGTTACCGGTCCGTCTGTTGTACACTTTTGCGGTACTTGACAAATATTCGTATTACAACAAATTATGCTAACCGGTTTACAAGCCCCTGCTGCAATGGATTGAATATATCCTTGGCGGGCACCTGAGGAAGATGTTCCTGTAGAACCTCCCACGATCACATCACCTGAAGCACCTACTGCTACGTCATAGATATTAAAGTTTACAGAAGTAGGATAAGTAGCTAATTGGTTCAAATTAACATCATACTTCACCAATTGATTCGCACTACCAACAAATATATTACCACAACTGTCGATGTCTATTCCTGAATTACGCACCTGGTTACTTGCCCAGTTTCCACCTGGAATAGTCGCTGTTGCGATAATTGCACCATTATTAAAATTACGCTTATGAATTTGATTACCTCGACAGGTATACATATAACCGCCATAATAGCGGATAGCCGCGATACCGGTATTGTTTAACCGCCAATTTTCGCACTTATAACCAAAAGAATAACCATTGCTCGCGTGGAAAGGCAGTGAACCCGGAGTGGCACATGCATTGAAACTTTGCTGTATGTAGCCAATGGAGTCATGTGTGAGATAGCAATATTTTGCGTTTCCGCAAGCAGCAATCGCTCGAACTTCCTGTGTGGGAAATAAGGCACCTCCTGTAACTTGAACACTAGCTGTGATATTTCCTGACGACATATCAACATCATAGATATAGGGCAAAATATTCAATAACTGACCGCCAGTTCCACCAATTACTAACTTAGATTGGTCGCAGTTAAAAGCGATAGTCCAAAACTCTGTATTGCCTAAAAGTCCCCCCGGACTGGTATTACTCCATACTTGCCCACCACTTGTATTTACTCGTTCAATTTGAGCAACTGACCCTAATGTAACAAAAGAATTCCCCGCAAAATCTACCGCAAATGTTCCCAACCATGAGGTGGTGTCATAAGGTGTGCTATGCGTCCATTGAAGCGCTCCTGCAGTATTATACTTTAAGAGTTGCATTGGCATTGTACCACCAATCAAATAAGCATTACCCGCACCATCTTTCTCGACTTCCCAAACACAATCCCAATCACGCGCAAATGTAGGTGCAACAGCTACCCATGGATCTACAATAATCTCTTGCGATTTATCATAATTACCCAATGCAAATGAGGCTTCACTTCCATTTAAAGAAAAAGAAGAAGGAATTATTTGAGCAGGATTATTCTTATAAAATGTTTTGGGCGCATGCTCTGTTATAACCCCCAAGTTAGTTAACAATCGAATTTCACCGTTAGCATTATCGTACTCTACTCTGTTAGCACCGGAATAACTCATTTTCACCTGCGACATATCTCCTCCCGGATGAACAATAAATGAATATTCAATACCTGTTGTTGGATGGAATTCGTATACTACATCTATATTCGGATACAAATCTTTATACGTTATTTTTTGGAAAGCCGAAACATGGTCCAATTTGCCTTGGCGTAAAGTATAAGTGTAATAATGTGACGTTTTTTCTTCGGCAATAATTTTTGGATTAGGATTGGCATTCACCCATTCGGCATGTATTAACTCTTTATAAAAAACCGATCGGTGTTCTTCGCGCTCTATATCATCGTGCGAAATATCTTTCCCTTCTGCTTGCATTTTTTTCATTCGTTGCTCAATGGCTTGACGCTCCTCCTTGTTGGGTTGACGAGAATAGGTAAGTCGGTAGGTTACACCCTTTGGCGTAAACAAAAATTGCGTATTATCGTAATCAGAAGCATAAGTAATAGTAGACCCATTATCGCTCATTCCATCAAATTGACCTTGATTTTCGATAAATACTTTTTGATGTGTATAGCTTGCCGACCATCCTGAAGTTCCAGATTGGTTTTGTGCAACAGCAATTTGTGATACAGCGAACAATAAAAAGGCAAATAGTGTAAATGCTTTTTTCATATAAAATTATAGGTTTAGTAGTGTCAACGAATCGTTGAACAAATAGATGAAGAATTGTTGGCAAACGTTGTAATGTGATAAACAATACAATGGTGTTGATTTTTATTCATTTACAATCGCCCAATATAGCTGTAAATGTGTAATATTTTACAACTTTTCAGATGAAATCCAACTAAACGATAAAAAAATGGGTTGAAGTTATTTACAGAAGGAATCTCTGCCTCTAATTTTTTCCTTTACAAGCCATAGTAGATTAAAGTACGAGCAAGAACAATAGCAGAAGCAAAACTCAACAGAAAGCAGAAAAATTTCAACCGGAAAGCTATTAGCTTGAGGCTAAATAATACGCAATAAAAATCAACGATATAAGCATATGTAGCAACACAACATGTGTAAACCCATAAAAACAGATTAAAAACGCTCAATGCGTCAACAATCTTTAAGTAATGCTTGAGCGAAAGTAACTGAAAACAACAAAAGCAAAGCCATTAAAGTTAACAGCGCTACCCTTACTCATTGTTTAGTTCGAAGGCATCACCACCGCCAAAATCAAGTAAATCAGCAATCCTGTTCCAAGTCCGAAAAACAACAATAGGAAGGCAATGCGAATCACCGTAGGATCAACTTCAAAATAGTTCCCTAAACCGCTGCAAACCCCGAATATCTTCTTGTCAGCTCCTTTTACCAATCTTTTTTCCATAGTGTATGAATTTTAGATATCGAAATTTAAAACAATTCCGTGACTTTTTGGATGCGCTTGGCAAGTTAATACATACCCCTTCGACAATTCAGCATCGGTAAGCGATTCGCGGTCGTCCATTTCCACTTTTCCGGAAAGCAATTTCGCTCTACAAGTGCAACAAGCCGCCACCATACACGAATAAGGCGGATCGAAACCGGCATCCAATGCGGCATTCAGAATGGTTTCTTTTTCCAACACATCAAACTCCACTTCATTGCCATCGAATATCAACTTCACTTTGGTTTTACCGGTAAATGGCGCTGCCGAAGCATCGGTTGTACCCACATCTGCAGCCACACGATCTTCTTCTGCTTTGGCTGTGAAATATTCGATATGTACTTTTTCTTTCGCTACCTGCAAATCCTCTAAAGCCGTCTCTACCGCTTTCATCATTGGTGTTGGACCGCAAATAAACAACTCGGCATTCGCGAAATTCATATCCGTATTCTCGCGTAAGAGTTTTGTCGCCAATTCTTTGGTAATAAAACCGGTATAGCCCGACCAGCCTGCTTCTGAGGTATCTAAAATGTGTACCACTTTTAAGCGAGTTGGGTTTGCACTTTCCAATTGCTTCAATTGCTCGTGGAAAATAATGCTTTGTGTATCGCGATTGCCATAAAACAAAGTCACCTTACTGTTTGGCTCTACCGCCAACACCGATTTCAAGATTGAAAATACAGGGGTAATTCCCGATCCTCCTCCGAAAAGCACATAATGCTTCGCGTTCGAAGCTTGAATAGGCGAATGAAAATTCCCCATAGGTTCCATTACTTCCACTTCAACACCCGGTGTGAGCGCTGTGGCGATGAAGTTGGAAGCCTTTCCTCCTTCCACACGTTTTACCGCAATAGTGGGCAATTCGTTTTGATAAGGCGAACTGCAAAAGGAGTACGAACGATTCACCGTTTCCCCATTAATGGTTAAACGCAAGGTCATATATTGACCCGGTAAGTACTTATAATTATTGGCTAAATCAGCCGGCACATCAAACGAAATCGCTACTGCATCTTTTGTTTCCTGAACAACTTTGGCCACTTTGAGCCGATGAAAATGAGACATCAACTGAGATTTATTTTTTATTTACGATGTTACTATTTATGATTTGTTGATTTAAATACTGAAGAATGAATACACTTTAGCCTTCCCCTCAACCAACAACCCTCAACTCCCACACCTCCTAACAATATACGTCAAACACTTTTTTCAAGTGATCGGCAATAGTTTGGGCATTATTCCCTTCGATTTGGTGACGCTCAATAAAGTGTACCAATTTCCCGTCTTTGAACAAAGCCATAGATGGCGAAGATGGCGGATAAGGCAACGTATACTCGCGCGCTTTGTTTACCGCATCTTTATCGACACCGGCAAAAGCGGTAACGAGTTGTGTTGGCAGTTTGCTATGCTGTAAAGCCAATTTCACCCCCGGACGAGCTGCGCCTGCTGCACAACCGCACACCGAATTGAATACCAATAATGTTGTGCCTTCTGTTGAAGACAAAGCGGCATCTACATCTTGAGCCGATTCTAATTGTTTGAAACCTACGTTGGTCAATTCGCCTTTCATAGGTGCTACTAATTCTGCTGGATACATATTTTTTTAGTTTTGAGCCACTAGCTTATAGCCTTTAGCTGTTAGATTATATATTGTTTACAATGTTTCTTTTCTCCTTTCTAGCTTCTAGTAGCTAGCGGCTTCCCCTTTACAAAAATCCCAACTCTAATTTCGCCTCTTCGCTCATCATATCTTGGTTCCAAGCCGGTTCGAACACCAATTCCACCACCGCATCGCTTACTCCGGAAACGCTTTTTACTTTCTGTTCCACTTCGCCAGGTAGTGTTCCCGCCACCGGACAATTAGGCGATGTAAGCGTCATCACCACTTCTACCACGTCTTCTTTGATGAGATTAATCTCGTAAATCAGTCCTAATTCATATATATTTACGGGAATTTCCGGGTCAAAAATGGTCCTGAGCATCTCAATAACTGCGTTTTTTATCTCTTCTGGCGTTCTTGCTTCCATGCGGATGCGAAAATAGGATAATTTAATTGTTGGAAACTCATTTTAAAACATTTTTTGTTATTCAGGAAAATAATTTGATATTTGCCAACTCTTAGAAAAAAAGAATAATTAAATAGTTATGTCAAACTTTTGTGAATTAACAGGAAAAGGGCCAATGAGCGGAAACTACGTTTCTCACTCCAACCGTAAAACGAAACGCAGATTCTTGCCGAATTTGAGAAAGAAAAGATTCTTCATTCCTGAATTAGACGAATGGGTTACTTTGAAAGTATCTACTTCTGCAATCAAAAATATCGCTAAAAAAGGAATTTACGCTTACTTGAAAGAGTTGAGCGCGAAAGGCGAAATCACATTGAAATAATTTTAAAAACTGATTGAACAATGGCAAAGAAATCAAAAGGTAACAGAATCCAAGTAATTTTGGAATGTACCGAGCATAAAGCGAGTGGTGCTTCAGGTACGTCTCGTTACATGACTTACAAAAACCGTAAGAACACAACCGAGCGTATCGAGTTGAAAAAGTATAACCCTATCTTGAAAAAAGTAACCGTTCACAAAGAAATTAAATAATAAACCATGGCAAAGATATCAAAGAATGCCCGTACCGACCGGGGAGCTCAGGTTGGCTCTAAAGATTATGTTCGCGTAATCAAAGCAGTAAAAGGAAAATCAGGCTCTTATGGGTTTTTAGAGAAAATTGTACACAAAGATAAAGTACAAGATTTCCTTAAAGCACAAAGCTAAATCTATCATGAAATGTATAGAAGCATCTTTAACTGCGGTTGGAGATGCTTTTTTTATATATTTAAGACAAAACAAACCAAAGCCATTGTATGGGAATTTTTGATTTTTTCTCGAAAAAGCAACAAACCGATCTGGACGAAGGGTTGCAGAAAAGCAAAGAAGGCTTTCTGTCGAAAATCACGAAGGCCATTGCCGGCAAATCGAAAATTGACGTAGATGTGCTGGACGGATTGGAAGAAGCGCTAGTTTCTTCGGATGTGGGACTCGATACTACCATCAAAATTATTGACCGCATCGAACAACGTGCTGCACGCGACAAATACACTACTTCATCGGAATTGAACGAGTTAATTCGGGATGAAATTTCAACCTTAATTATTGAAAATAGCAAGAACGATATTCAATCGCTAGAAGAATTGTTGGTGAACCGTAAGCCATACATTGTAATGGTGGTGGGCGTGAACGGAGCCGGAAAAACAACTACTATTGGCAAGTTAGCGAACCAATTCAAACTACTCAATAAAAAAGTAATATTAGGTGCTGCCGATACGTTTCGTGCCGCTGCAGTAGATCAATTAGAGGTGTGGGCACAACGGGCGAATGTAGAAATGATCCGCTCACAAATGGGTGCCGACCCTGCTTCTGTGGCTTTTCAAGCAGTGGAGAAAGGCGTGGCCGATAATGCCGATGTAATCATTATCGACACCGCAGGCCGTTTGCACAACCGTGTAGATTTAATGAACGAACTTCAAAAAATCAAACGCGTTATTCAAAAAATTGTACCCGATGCCCCACACGATGTGCTGTTGGTGCTCGATGGCTCAACAGGCCAAAACGCCATAGAACAGGCGAAACACTTCACTGCTGCTACACAAGTCACCAGTTTAGCCATTACCAAATTAGATGGTACTGCCAAAGGTGGAGTAATTATCGGTATCATCGATCAGTTTAAAATTCCGGTGCGCTACATTGGTGTAGGCGAAGCCATCGATAAGCTGCAAATCTTTAATGCCAAGGCTTTCGTGAGTTCGATGCTAAAGTAGAAACAAAGCTACTACCCTTTTAACCCAAATTATGGTTGAATTAATTTTACTTCTTGCCGTTATTTTCGGATTTACCGAAGCTGGTCTAAGGAGGCGAAAAAGTGTGTTTACCAGTGGAGCTATTGGCTTTGTTGTTTGGCTATTGGCAAGAAATATTTCTTCCATTTTACTTAATGGTCTTTTTACAATACTCCTACGCTACAACTATATAGAGAACCTGCTTGTCTTTTCAATAGTGAGTACCATTCTATCGATATTACTAAGTATTTTCATCACCTACTGGGCAGGAACATTATTAGGCTTTAATTTCAATAAAATTTTCAAGCAGTAAGTTTGTTGCGCCATTGCTCGCATCTTGCCAGCATTCATCCGCTCTGCTTCCGGCAGGTTCAATATATTTTAGGCGTGCCCTCCGGTCAGGCTGCTACAGGGTGCGCTGCGCTCCCGTGCTCCACTGCGTTACGCACCAAGCCTTTCGCATCCTTCACGCGGCATTGTGCTATCATTTGAACTTACAGTTATAAACCAACATCACATCTCTTACAATACTGCTCCTTTGTAGAGTATTTGTAGTGCGAACATCTCTATTCCTTACTGCATCTTTGATCCATAATTATTAACCATTTAAAAATCAATTATGGGAACATTTAAAAAACAAATAAGTGCCGCTATCACTTTAACCTTAGTGCTTGGCCTTGTATTTATGTCTGCTTGCAAAAAGGAAGCCGGACCAGCCGGTAAAGATGGTAACACGAATGTGAAAGTTTACCTTTTCGATGGTGCTTCGTTAACAGCGGTAAATGCAGGTATAGCAAATAATATTCCTATCCGTTTTTCTGAAGTTGATAGTTCTTTGGTTTTAGCGTACCATAAAAGTGGAGGGTACTGGTTTTCAACACCGGGGTTGGGTTTCGGGCCATACTATATGGCTAGAGTGCGCTACAATAGTACTATGTACCCTGATTCCACAGAAGTTTTTACTTCAATTCACGATGCTGATGGCTCGACCTACTCAGGTAGCGGTGAGACTATCGAAAAAGTAAAATATGTGGTTGCTCCGGCATCGGCTGTTTTTGGTAAAAAGGAAACGGTAGATTACTCCGACTATAAAGCCACCATGAAATATTTCGGCTTATCGGAAGACTAATACAAATATTTTGAATTGCTTGCTCCCGTTGTGCGTGTTGATATGTACAACGGGAGTTTTTGCTTTTCCGATGCTGTCGGGTGTTTCCACCGGACAGTTAGAAAGTCTTTAATCTACATCGAAGTACATTTTTTTTTTGTGTTCTAATGGCTGCTTCACGGTCAGGTGGAAACACCTGACCGCACGAAAATGGAAGAAAATCTTAAATGCATGCACAATGCCGCGTGAAGGATAGAAGCGGAAAGCCCGCAGGGCCGCTGCTTAGCGGCACGAGGACTTGCAGCGGATAGCCTGGTTACCGCTTCCTAGCGGGAACACGCCCTGATGGAGATTGATGAATTAAATAAATTGTTGGTAGGGCGACCAACAATAGCCGAGGGATTCGCCAATGCGCATTCGCACATAAAACAATTCGCTTTTTTCTCGATTTTATTGCCATTTTTGGGGCTTAAACTCAGTAAGCGTAACGTGAAAACAAAATCAATAGTTAAGGATAAAGTATCGGTGATTACTTTGGGCTGTTCCAAAAACACGGTGGACAGTGAAGTGATGATGGCGCACCTGCAACATGGAGGCTACGATGTGGTGCACGACAAATGGAAGAAGGGCCGAAACATTGTGATAGTGAACACTTGCGGGTTTATCGATAAAGCCAAAGAGGAATCGGTGAATACGATTTTGGAATACGCGCAGGCGAAGAGTGACGGCAAAATTGAGAAGTTGTATGTAACGGGTTGTTTGTCGCAGCGCTATAAAGACAACCTGGAAACGGAAATTCCGGAAGTGGATGCCTACTACGGAACGGCTGAATTGCCGAGGTTGTTGAAGAATTTCAAAATCGATTACAAGCACGAGTTAGTGGGTGAGCGGTTTCTATCGACACCAAAACATTTTGCGTATTTAAAAATATCGGAAGGGTGCAACAGAACCTGCTCGTTTTGTGCGATTCCGTTGATGCGCGGGAAACATGTTTCTCGTCCGATTGACGAACTGGTGACCGAGGCTACAAAGCTGGCGGGACAAGGCGTGAAAGAGTTGATTTTAATTGCGCAAGAGTTGACGTACTACGGTATTGATTTATCGAAAAAAAGACAGTTGAATGCTTTATTGAAAGCACTTTCAGCCATTGAAGGTATTGAGTGGATTCGTTTGCATTATGTGTATCCGGCACAATTTCCGTTGGAGGTGTTGGACGAAATTGCGAACAACCCGAAGGTGTGTAAGTATTTGGATATGCCGTTGCAACACGCGAGCGATCATGTGTTGACGTCTATGCGCAGAAATATTACGCGTCAGGAGACCAAGGATTTGATTAATACTATTCGCGCTAAAGTGCCGGGCATTGCCATTCGAACCACCATGTTGGTGGGCTATCCGGGTGAAACAGAGCAAGACTTTGAAGATTTAAAATCGTTTATAGAAGAGATGCGTTTTGAGCGTTTGGGGGTTTTCCAGTATTCGCATGAAGAGAGTACGCGTGCCTTTAAAATGGAAGATGAAATTGATGCCGAATTGAAAGAAGAGCGCGCGGCTGAGTTGATGGGGGTGCAAGAAAGTATTTCGTTGGCGAACAATCAGGCGAAAGTGGGCAAAACCTTTAAGGTGTTATTCGACAGAAAAGAAGGCGATTATTTTATTGGTAGATCGGAATTCGATTCTCCGGAAGTAGATAATGAAGTGTTGGTGAAAGCGCAAAAAACCTATGTGCGAATTGGCGATTTTGCCGATGTGAAGATTACCAGTGCCGAGGAATTTGATTTATATGGGGAAATTGTAACCGCTTCGCACAACTAATATTGGAGGTTATGGCGATGAAAATTTACTTCGACAATGCGGCTACAACACCAATAGACCCTTTGGTTTTGGCGGAGATGATGCCTTATTTGACGGATAATTTTGGAAATCCATCATCGATTCACGAGTATGGCAGAAAAGCCAAAGCCGCTGTAGAAAAAAGCAGAAAAATTGTAGCCAAATATTTGAATGCCTCGGCTGCGGAAGTGTTTTTTACTTCGTGCGGCACGGAGAGCAACAACATGGTGATTAAGCAAGCTGTTGTGAATTTGGGGGTGAAGCGCATTGTCTCCTCTCCCACCGAGCACCATTGTGTGTTGCATACGGTGAAGACCGAAGGCAGCAAAGGCGTGGTGGTGGACTATGTGCAGGTGAATGAGAAAGGCGATATAGATGTAGCGCATTTAGAAAGATTGTTAGCCGCTCAACCCGAAACAAAAACATTGGTATCGTTGATGCACGCCAATAACGAGATTGGGACTCTACTCAACATTCAACACGTTGGTGAAATCTGTGCTAAATACGGAGCTTTGTTCCATTCCGATTCGGTGCAAACCGTGGCGCATTATCCTATGGATGTGCAGGCGACAAAGGTTCATTTTTTGAGTGGTTCTGCGCATAAATTCCACGGTCCGAAAGGCATTGGTTTTGTGTACATCAATGGCCATAACGCCATTAAACCGCTGATTGAAGGCGGTGCCCAAGAGCGCAATATGCGAGCCGGTACGGAAAATGTGGTGGGTATTGTGGGTTTAGGAAAAGCTTTGGAGTTATGGATGACGGAAGGCGAGCAATACCGAGTGCATATTGAATCGATTCGCGATTATATGGCAACGCAATTGCAAGCTGAGATTCCGGGGATAGTGTTTAACGGCTACACGGATAACAGAAGTTTATATCACGTGTTAAGCGTTTCGGTTCCGGCCAATCAAAAAACTGAGCTTTTGCTGTTCAATTTGGACATTTCGGGCATTTGTGCTTCGGGTGCCAGTGCCTGTGCCTCCGGCAGTATGCAAGCTTCGCATGTGTTAGAAGCCATAAAAGCCGATGAAAACCGCAGAACGGTGCGCTTTTCGTTCTCGAAAAACAATACAAAGGAGGAAGTTGACATTGCTGTAGCGAAGTTAAAAGAGATGGTATAGCGCCATTTAACAGATTTTTAGGGTCTGTAAATCATTTATTTCAACTTTCCCGAAAAAGGATACTTTTGCACCCGCAATACGCAGTAAATATGGAAAACAAAAACACAGTCATTGGAACGATACTCCTCGGAGTTTTGGTTTTGGGGATGTTCTATTTTCAGAGTAAGGTAGACGATAAAGAAAAGACAAAAACAGCAGAAACTACAGCAGTAAAAACCGACAGTACTAAAGCAGTTGCTACCGCAACGACACTTGATAGTACACAACAAATGGTTGGAGACTCTGCTTCGAAAGCTACACTTTTAGGTGGTTTTGCTACAAGTGGAGATGCAAAAGAAACAGTAATTGAGAATGCAAAGTTGAAAGTAACATTAAGCAGTGTTGGCGGAAATATTAAATCGGTTGAAGTAAAAGACTACAAAACATGGAATAAGAAACCATTGATTTTGTTCACGGAACAATCGAATCATTTCCAATATATTATCGACAATAATGGAGAGAAAGTAGAAACAAATACGATTCGTTTCGAAACCCAAAATGCAACGGCAACGGGCGTTTCGTTTATAGCCAAAGCGGCTAATGGAGCAGTAATTGAGCAAAATTATACGTTAAGTGACGACATCTACAAAGTAAACTACAACTTGAAAGTAAATGGCATTCAAAAGCCAATAGCATTGGATTGGAAAAGTCAGTTGTTGAATTTGGAACACGATGTAGCCACAGAGCGAACGTATTCGGCATTGTACTATAAATATAATGACGATGATGTTCAACATTTAGATGAAACGAAAGATAAAGACGAGGCAAAAGCGGAGAAAGATGTGGAGTGGATTTCGTTTAAACAGCAATTCTTCAATGCCACCCTTTTAGGTGATGGCGTATTCAAGAATGCCGCGTTTAATACCCATCACGCAAAAGATTCGTTGTATTACGTGAAACGCTACGATGCGACTGCTCAAATCAATACGCAGGGCGGGAAAGGCGACTATAAGTTAGCTTGGTACTTTGGCCCCAACAAATATGATGTATTGAAAAAAGCCGGACCGGATTTGGAGAATATCATCAAATTAGGTTACGATAACTTTGTGTTTAATTGGATTAAATACATCACGCGATTCCTTACCATTCCTACGTTCAACATACTAGAGAAAGCAGGTTTCAACTACGGTATCATTATTTTGTTATTAACGTTATTGTTGAAATTATTACTTACGCCATTGACTTGGAGTTCGATTAAATCGGCCGCTCACATGAAAGCGATGAAGCCGGAATTGGATGCATTGAAAGCCAAGTATGGTGACGATCAACAGAAAATTGCCGCAGAGCAAATGACGATTTATCGAGAAGCCGGGGTCAATCCGTTTGGAGGTTGTTTACCTATGTTATTGCAATTGCCGATTTTGATGAGTATGTATTTGTTCTTCCCGAATTCGATTGAGCTTCGCCAGCAATCGTTCTTATGGGCCACCGACTTATCGAGCTACGATTCTATTTATACGTTCAGTACTGCACTACCATTAATTGGCGATCACATTTCGTTGTTCACCATTTTGATGACCATAACATCAATTGCCTTTGCGGCTTATTCACAAGCGAACAGCGGTATGCAGAATACGCAACCGGGCATGCAGTATATGCCTTACATTATGCCGTTGTTCTTGATGTTTATGTTCAACAGTTTCCCTGCAGCGCTTACGTATTATTACTTATTGCAAAATGTTATCTCTATTGGTCAGCAAGCATTGATTCAGAAATTCTTCATTAAAGAAGATTTGATTCGTGCCAAAATTGAACACAACAAAAAGAACCCGAAAGAGAAATCAAAATGGCAACAAAAGTTTGAAGACATTCAAAAACAGCAACAAGAGAAAAACAAGAAATAAGAACTCAAAAAGGGCAACTTCGGTTGTCCTTTTTTATGCCACTAAAAGTTTCTCGCAAACCACTAAACTTAATGTTTCGGTTTTCTTGGCGTAGCTCACCACCATACTACCGTCAAAGGGTTCTATCGATTTTATTTTAAGCGATATCCCCAAATGCAACCCTCGAGCGTTTAAGAACTTGAGGAAATCATCGCTCGAATGCGTAACTGCCGCCAACACAACGGCTTGACCCTTTATACATTCGCTTAATGGGGTATACTTCTTCCAAACAATTTTCCCATGCTTATCGGGTATAGGAGAACCGTGCGGATCTACTTTGGGGTACGCTAGTAACTCGTCCATTTTATCGAAAAATGCAGGCGATTTAATATGTTCCACCTGTTCAGCAATATCGTGTACTTGCTCCCAACCGAAGCCCATTTTTTCAACTAGAAACATTTCGGTTAAACGGTGTTTGCGGATGATGAGAGCGGCTTCTTTCTTCCCTTTTTCGGTGAGTTTTACAGGCTTGTAGCTTTCATAATTCACTAAACCCTTTTCCGAAAGCTTTTTCATCATGCTATTTACGGTAGGCATTTTAATTTCCAGCGATTTGCTTAAAGCATTCACGGTGGTTTCGCCTGCCTCGGTAGATAGGATGAACAAGGCTTTCAGATAGTTTTCTTCGGTATAGGAATTCATGGAATAAACATAAGTATAAATAATACAAAAAATAATAGTTAGATTAATCTAACTTATTAATTTTATGGCGTAAACATTAAAATGACTACACTCCGAACATTAACGATATTCTTGCTAATTGTAACTTACAGTGGCTCTTACGCTCAAAACGGAAGTATTACAGGAACCGTTGGCGATCGTTCGGGGCCTTTGAAAAACATATCGGTAAGCATGCCATCGTTAGCTAAAATAGCTTATACCGACAGTCTTGGCAATTTCAGTATAGACAACCTTTCATCAGGAGAACAGGCTATAACTATCATTGCGAATGGATACAAAAGAATAGATACAACCGTTTTGTTGGACCTTTCCAACCAAGCGCACATCAACCTTTTGCTGACCAAAGAAGTCTCCTTTATAGAAGATGTTGTGATTACCGGAACGATGAAAGAAGTGAGCCGACTGGAAAGCTCCATTCCGGTTGAAGTGTACACGCAGAAGTTATTTCAAAAGAACCCAACACCCAACTTGTTCGAATCGGTAGGAATGATTAACGGTGTTAAACCGCAACTCAATTGCAGTGTGTGTAATACAGGTGATATTCACATTAACGGAATGGAAGGTCCATATACTATGATTCTCATTGACGGTATGCCCATAGTGAGTGCACTTTCGAGTGTTTACGGTTTAAGCGGAATACCGAACAGTATCATAGATCGAATGGAAGTGGTGAAAGGACCGGCTTCTTCGCTCTATGGCTCAGATGCAATGGGAGGCATCATTAATGTGATTACCAAAGATCCGAAATTGGCTCCGGTGTTCAGCAGCGACATGATGCTAACCACTTGGGGCGAGTTTAATATAGATGCTGCTGCTAAATGGAATGCCGGAAAAAAAACGAGTGCTTTAGCCAGTATCAACTACTTTAATTATCAAAACCCCATCGATAAAAACAAAGATGGATTTACGGATGTAACTCTGCAAAACAGGTTTACGTTTTTCAACAAATGGAGCATTGCACAACGGTATCAGCGGAAAGCAAGTATTGCTGCACGATATGTTTTTGAAGACCGATGGGGTGGGCAATTGAATTGGAGTAAAGAATGGCGTGGCACTGACTCCATTTACGGGGAGAGTATTTACACACACAGAATTGAGCTTATTGGCTTGTACCCCCTACCGGTAAAAGAAAATGTGACTTTGCAATTTTCGTATAACTGGCACAATCAAAATTCATATTATGGTATAACCCCTTTCATGGCTAAACAGCATGTAGGGTTTGTACAAATGTTTTGGGATAAAACGATATTCAAAAAGCATGCATTATTATTGGGTGCTGCTTTTCGCTTCACTTATTATGACGATAATACTCTTGCCACTACCGCAAACAGTGGACAATCCAACAATCCATTAACAACACCCCTTCCGGGTATTTTTATCCAAGAAGAATGGAGCCTACATTTAATGCACAAGCTCTTACTGGGCTATAGGTTCGATTATGATGTAACACATAAAGCAATTCACTCGCCAAGGATTGCCTATAAATTCTCGCCTTCAAAAAAACATACATTTCGACTAAGCTTCGGCACAGGATTCCGAGTCGTCAATCTTTTTACGGAAGATCATGCAGCGCTTACGGGCTCGAGAAATGTAGTGATAGCAGAAAAACTAAATCCGGAAAGATCGTATAACGGAAACTTAAATTATGTATTGAGAATCCCCGCTAAAGCGGTTTTGCTTACTGCGGATTTTACCGGATTTTACTCCTATTTCACGAACAAAATTATTGGCGATTACGATAGCGACCCGAATAAAATTATTTTTTCAAACATCCATGGACATGCAGTATCGAGAGGTATATCGCTCAACATCGAAGCCACATTTCAATTCCCATTGAAAGTAATAGCCGGTATTACTTATATGGATGTGTATCAAAACAGAAAAGACAGTATGGGTAATATGCGGAAAATCGTCCAAACCCATGCTCCCAAGTGGTCGGGTACATTTGCCGTAAGTTATACTCTTCCCAAAGGATTTGCGATTGATGTTACCGGGCAATGGAACGGACCAATGCGTTTACCGATTTTAGCGAACGACTACAGACCTTCCTATTCGCCATGGTTTTGTATTGTCAATCTCCAAGTATCTAAAAAATTCAATTATGGTTTTGAACTGTATGGAGGGATAAAAAACTTGTTCAACTTCCGACCTAAAAACCCTATCATGCGAGCGTTTGACCCATTTGACAAACAAGTTGATGATCCAATTAATAATCCCAATGGATATACTTTCGACACAAATTACAACTATGCCTCGATGCAAGGAGTACGCGGTTTTCTTGGATTACGGTATACCCTACCAAAGTAAGTAAACGTCTACTATAGTCGACTTCTCCATAATACTGTGGAAACAGACATACTGAAAAAACGCGTGTAGCGTTATCTTTAAGGTTCAATTGTTTTAACATGAAAAAAGTAGTTTTGGGATTATCGCTTTCAGCGGTTGTGATGTTAGCGTTCTTGATTGGTATCTATTTGGAACGCCATGGAGAAATTGCAGAATTGAAAACCATTACTAAAAACATCACTTCGGCAAAAACTCCGGAAATTAAGTACGGATTGAACTTAAGTGAATTTGTTGTAGTGAGCCAAAAGGTTCAGAAGAATGAAGTGTTTGCCGATATACTTTTGAAAAATAACGTTGCATACCAAACTGTTCATTTTTTAATGAACGAATCCAAATCAATTTTCAATTACAATAAAATTAGAGCAGGCAATCAGTATACGGTATTAGGCGAGAAAACGGATACCGGATTTGTGCCGAAGAAAATTATTTACGAAGAAAATAAAATCGATTATGTAGTATTTAACCTAGAAGATTCGTTATATATCCACCGCGGACAAAATCAGATTGAGCGCAAACATCGAGAAGTAGCCGGAGTGATTCGCTCTTCGCTCTATGAAACATTTGATGTATTGGATATACCGCCAACATTGGCTGTTCGCTTGGCTGACATTTTCTCGTGCACGGTCGATTTCTACAAAGTGCATGAAGGCGATAAATTCAAAATTATTTTTGATGAAGATTTTGCGGAAGGAAAATCGGTGGGTGTAGGTGAAATTTCTGCCGCCATTTTTAATAGCAACGGTAAAGATTATTATGCCTTCTACCACGAAAAAGACAAAGTGCATGAAGGGGAATATTTTGATGAGAATGGGAATAGCATGAAAAAGCAGTTCTTGAAATCGCCTGTAAAATTTGCACGTATCAGTTCGCGCTTCAACTTAAATCGCTTTCATCCGGTAGCCAAAGTTTTCCGAGCGCATTTAGGCACTGATTATGCTGCAGCTTATGGAACTCCAATTCTAGCCACTGCAGATGGTGTTATTGAAGAAGCAAAATTCGGTGTGTATAATGGGAACTATGTGAAGATTCGTCACAATGGACAATACAAAACGCAGTATTTGCACATGTCGAGAATTGGAAAAGGTATTCGTCCGGGTAGAAAAGTTCGTCAGGGCGAAACCATTGGTTATGTAGGTAGTACCGGTTTAGCTACAGGTCCGCACGTATGTTATCGTTTTTGGAGAGATGGCAAACAAGTTGACCCATTCCGTCAGAGTTTGAAATTTAGCGATGCATTGGGCGGAAAAGAGAAAACAAATTTCTTAGCTAAAACCAAGGCCCTTCGAACAACGATTGATGGTTTAGCGTACGATGCAGATCCATTAAAGAAAATTGAAGAAGAACGTCAGGCTAAAATTACAACCGCAGCTAATACGTTTGTAGAACGAATGTTCTAAGCTATTTTACCAAGGAGAAACACGCGAATAACAGTGTGTAGTATCGGTAAAATTAAAATAACGCTTATCTAACTTACTAAAAGGAATCCAACCATTTTGATGGACTATCCCATGCGGCTGAATAACGCGCTCTATGGGCACTTCATATACATCAAATGTTACCAAATGAGAAGTGGTTCTTTTATTTTCCAAAGCAGATAGAAGTGCAAATTCGAAAGGTGTACACCATGGTTGGCCAAGCAAATCCATCGGCACAAACGAAGAGTGTATCACCAGCTTTTTGTCTTCATATTTCTTTATAAACGCTCGTTCCCAATACAATCGTTGCGTATAATGTTCTGATGCCTTTATTGTTCTTCCGAGTCCAAACAGAACAGAAAAAACAAACAAGAACAACAAAGCATTATTGCTAAATTTCTGCTTAAAAATAAATACAAATGGAACCAACAACATGAACACCAACGGCTGATACAAGTTCTCGAAATACAAGCCTTGTCCTTCTTTAATATCGTAAAAGCAAACGTTAGTGAACAACATGAATCCCAATACTAGAGCGGCAAACAACAATCCGGCAATATATTTTCGATGGTGAACAAAAACCGCTAAAGCAAGCACGAAGAATACACTAATCATTAGTAATTTATTCCAAAGCAACGAAAGCAAAAATTTATTGGTGGAGATATTGAAATAATGCGGATAAAGTGTTTTCCAATTGGCAACATGTTCCATAGCGCCTTTATCGTAATTAGAATACGACACCATTTTTGTTTTTAAAATGAAGACAAAAACAGAAAATAGAATAGTGTAAAGAAAAACGGGCTCTGTGTAACGCTTTGTAATAAGCAAATACAGCATTAAAGCAAAAAAACAAAAAATAGATAACGGGTGAATGGTAAAGCCTAAAAACAAAAGCAAAAGCAACAATAGCAGCCGAACAGGATGTAAAGACTTTCCAATACAATTATCGATAAAAGCATAGATAAACAGCCAATACAAAGGCAAATATTGAGATTCGGCCACCATCCAAAAAAACATTTCGGAATTAAAGAGCAATGGAGATAGTACAATGGCTGCAGCGGCTTTCCAATTCTTCAACCAATACCCGCTTAATAAGGAAAGTACAACTGCAATCAAAGCTAAATTTAAGGAATAGGCTATTGCGATCCATTGTAAAGGTAATGCGACTTTAATAAATAGGAAAGGGAGTAATTGAGAAAGTACAGCTGGATATCGAAAGTGTTGAATACAAAAACTTTTGGTTTCCAACATATCAAACAGATAGAAGGAAGAATCGTACATGATATTGCGCTGTAAATAGAATACAATGGATAACACCATTAACAACGCAGACGTTACAATTGAAAAATATTTAAAATAACGTTCCATTTGTTTCTCTAAAGATTTACCAGTTTTACCACAATTCTTATCTCTGATTTTCGTCCACGATCATCCACACATGAAATAATTTGAGGGCCTTCAGCAGGAACAAAATAAACTTTTTCTTTCGGTAAACATTGTTTAAAGAAATTGTTGTTGACATACCAAAATATTTTTTTCACATCCGCATTTGCTTCACTTTGTAAAAGCAAGGGTTGTGGATTTGTTTTATCGATATAATATTCCGTGTTATTCACTAAAGATATTATTCGAATATCTCCTTCTTTTGTCATTTGAAAACACTCGGGGTTATGAGGCGGAATTTTTTCGTATGGAATATGCTCGGCATCAAAAAAACGAACCATATCCGGATCTGTAGTACGCATGTATTTTATTTTGTAGCCCTGATCGGGTCTACACTTAGTGCAATAAGAATATCTCTCATCCGCTGTTAAATAAACTTCTTGAATGTGCTCACATATTTTATTGGACGACACCATAGGAATAAAAAAATCTTCCGTTTCGTTTTCACATCGCTCTCCAGGAATTAAACCCGACTCGCTGCATACCGATCGTACGCCACACTCCTTAGGCATAGCATACCAAGCATTGGGCGAATTATAATCGATAGTATTGAAAATATTGAACAACAATGGTGTTGCAATATTTGCTCCACTTAACGCAGGAGCACCTTCACCGGAAAAATTCCCTACCCACACCCCCACCGTGTAGTGCTTATTGTAGCCAATACTCCATGCATCCTTTCGAGCATACGATGTTCCCGTCTTCCAAGCTATTTTTGGCAAGTGTGTCGTTTGTTCCCAATTGGCCGGCAAATCGGGGCGAGCTAAATTCGAGAGGATTTCAGTAACCATGAAATTAGCTGATGGAGAAATAACCTTTTGCGCAGCGTCATCAGCAACATCATTTATATAGCGAGCATTTCGATACATTCCATTATTGGCAAATGAAGCATAGAGCAATGTAAGTTCTTCGAGCGAAACGCCACAACCGCCTAGAATCAATGACAAACCGAGTTTTGCGCTGTTTTGCTTTATCTTCTTAAAATGCAATCCCGACAATGTATTCGCAAAATCATCTTTGCCATATTTATTCAATAATAATACAGCAGGAATATTCAAAGAATTCGATAATGCAAACTCGGCAGTAACATAACCATGAAACAATTTATCGAAATTTTCAGGACTAAATCCATTGATATTGATAGGAATATCTTTCAAAACAGTTTTGGGTGTAATTAAACCCTTATCGAAACTAAGTCCATACAACAATGGTTTAAGCGTACTTCCCGGTTCGCGAATGGCGCGTATTCCGTCTACTTGCCCGCCATCTGTTTTATCGTAATAATCGGCAGAACCCACATAAGCAACTACCTTCATACTTCGATTATCGATAACCAGAACTGCAGCATTTTTGATATTCAATGTTTTTAGCGTGCCTACATAATTTTGAGTGAGTTGCTCAATTTTGAGTTGTTGATTAAACTGAATATTTGTTTTGATGGTTGTGCAGCCGGATTTTTTCAAACGATACGCTAAATGCGGAGAAAACTTAGGCAGTTCGTGACGCTGTAATTGCAGTGGTTCCAGCATGGCTTCATCCAGTGCTTTTGGTGAAAAAGTATTTTCTTCTTTAAACTTTCGCAACCATCGATTACGCTCTTTAATTAAGAATGGAACACCATAACGTATGTGAGCATTCGGTCGGTTTGGAATAATACACAAGGTTACAGCTTCTGCCAAACTCAGTTGTTGTGGGGGTTTTTGAAAGTAAATTAACGAAGCCGATTTAATCCCTTCAATATTGCCACCATAAGGTACAAGATTAAAATACAGTTGCAAGATTTCATCTTTCGAATATTTCCACTCTAATTGTTCAGCGCGAAAAACTTCTACTAGTTTGCTCCAAATCGTTCGGGGCCGATGTTCCAACATTCGCGCTACTTGCATGGTAATGGTAGATGCACCGGATAGCCGTTTCAAATGAAACACATTCCCAAATGCAGATTTTGTAATAGCCACAGGATTTACGCCAAAATGGTAACGGAAATACTTATCCTCTTTGGCCATCAATGCTACTTGTAATACTTTGCTGATTTCGTTTTTTTCAGATGCAATGCGCCATTTATCGTCTTTGCTCAAATAAGCATTCAACAATGTTCCATCAGCGGCATATACTGTTGTAGAATAATCAATTTTATCGGGCAAAGGGAAAATGAGGTTCAGTACAATAGCCACGATAAGCATCGCTGCAATTCCTGTGAAGATGCACTTTGAAAAAGAAATAAACGAAATTCTATTCATGCATGAAACAACATAGTCTTTAGCAAAAAAGACATTTAATAGCGGTACTTTTTAGCCGACTTAATCACAAAAGCAATGGTAACCTCATGCGAAAGACCGGCATCTTTTCTCAGCTTAGAGACTTCGAAATCCATAGAATAACATACTCGCCCAACTTTTAGAATTTCAAAACCTGCATCGAAGAGCACTTTCGATTTTGTTCGATAAGTAGCTCCCACCCAAAACGTTTTAATGAATTTTACACGCATCCCAATATCAGCTTGTAACGGTGCATTTTTCACCCAACGCAAGGCGGCAACCGGTTCGAGGGCAACGCGTTCATATTCACCAAAAAGAATTTTCCCTCCTAACAAAACATTGATATGCTGCACTTTTCGAATCTCGCTGTAGCCATTCGTTGCACCATATTTAATGTTCAATCCAAACAATTGTGGTACAGAAAAACCGGCATAAAAAAACTCGCGATATTGATAATAGATACCCAATGAAGCATCCGGAAAATATTGAGCCCCACGTAATGTGGAGAGACTTGGATCGTTCTGTACATCGGGATTTAGCTTATCGGCACGTAAACGATACTGCATCACACTAATGCCCAAACCAATGGTGAGCATGTGGCGTGTAGACGTGTTGTAATGCACTTGATCTTCGTTCATCAATTCGTGCTGATTAAATCGAAACTGATAAGCAGCTGAAATGCCAAATCCTGTTTGTCCGGTTGGTCCGGTTTGATCTTGAATAAAAAAACCGCCCAGTCCAACGTTCTTATCGGCAATTTGTCCTTCTAGCCCTAAATAAGCGGTGTATGGCGCTTCGCGAATATTGGTAAACTGCTTTCGATAGGTAGCTGTTCCACTGAGCCAGCCTTTACTACCGGTAAGAGCCGGATTAAGGATGAAGGCATTTTCACGGATCAAAGAAAATTCTTCCACTTGCTGCGCTGATGCAACAGTGACAATAACATTCAAGAACAAAAAAGCAATCCATCGCAATGTATCTTTCATCCTACTTCACGATTGTTAATGGGCCATCAAAACGCACTTCTTTTCCCTCATTATCCTTCACATAAATGATGTAATAGTAGGTTCCTTCAGGCAAAGGCTCACCTTTGTATCGCCCAACCCACGATTGACTGTAGGGCTTTTCATAAAATACTTGATCGCCCCAACGATTAATGATTTGGACTGAATTATCGGTATATCGTTCCAAATCGCGGATATGCCAATAATCGTTGTAGCCATCGCCATTAGGTGTAATTACATCGGGGATAAAGAATTTCACCAATGGTTTATCGCGAACTAAGATGCGCAAGCTGTCGTAATCCACACAGCCTTTGTCATCCCATACTGTAAGATAATAGATATAGTCTTTTTCAGGATGAACCAAAGGATCGGGGCAGCTCGGACAAATCATGTTATAGGGTTGGCGCCAACTAAATGCACTTCCGCCAGCGCCTTGTAGCTGAATTGTATCGTACTTCCAAATGATGGTATCAACCCCTGCAATTGCAAATGGAGGAGAGGTAATCGCTAATGCAAAAGGAGAGAAACGGAAATTATTCCATCGCGTTTTCGAAATGCGGTTGAATGGACTACCGGACAAAATGGTATCGCGGAAAATGGCTTCCCATTGCGGAACCCGTTGCCAATGTACGATATCATCCCAATCTCCATCGCTGGCGGCATCATAGAAAATAGCAATCTCGGCACTGTCGTTGCCTTGGGGATGATACAGTCGGTGATACCAATTCGGGTTAACTTCACATACTAAGTGAAAGCGATTATTTCGGCTAAAACCTTCTGTTGAGGGGTCAACATTAGCAAAACGGGCTTTGTAAATATTAGAATCGGTGGATGTTGGCGTTATTTCTACCGGACGATAACGCGAAGTAATGTAATTAGAACCCACAGGAAATAAATAGGTATTCGTTGCGTTGGTGTAACGCAAAAGTCCACCATCTTTCCAACTCGATAAGAAACCGGTTGTTCGCTTAACAGCCCCGTAATCTGCATTGCGTACCCAAATGGTATTCGTATCCACACTAAATTCGCGATCGGTCATATCTAAAACACCATCCACCTTGGCATCCAAAACGGCATATTTTACGCCTTGATTTTTCAGCACCAAGTTGTGAAAATAAGTTTCATCGTTTCCCTTAATGGTTTGATCGGCCGCATGAAAAAACACATAGCCACTATCAATGTCTGTAAAGGCATTGTTCCCTGCATCATTTCGCCAATCACCTGTTAGAAAGATAGAATCGGTGTTGTCATATAATCCACCGCGTAGATTATGCATATCGCCCACAACAGATAAATAAGCTTTATCTTTTATTGAAACGAATGCACCGTTGTTACTCCAAAAATTGTTTTGAGCAAAGAGGTAAATAGGCAACAACTGCAAAAAGAGGACAATCTTTCTCATGATACAGAATAAAGATAAGGAATATGTGGAGAAAGTAAAAACGATAATAAAATGGCATTGAAAAGAGAATATTTAGCCACTGGTTGAAAAGTTAAGGAAAGCCTGTTTTTTCTGTTATATAATTGTTAGGTTGGTAGATTCGTTAAACGTCAGTTAATACCTATTCTAAACCCATGATGAAGAAATTATACTTCGTTTGCTTTTTAGTTTTTCAGATTTTCAACGCCTCTGTTTTCGGCCAAGCCGATAAAAAAGAATATACACTAGGGAAGGAACGCGATTACAATGTTGCAGGAGGAACATTCTATGATAATGGAGGGAAAGAGGGACCTTTATTGAACGAGTATTTTATCACTACTTTTCATAGCCAGTTTGATATCGACATCTTTTTTGAGGAATTGAATATTCCGATTGGTTCGCGATTAAATTTTTATTTAGGAAAAAACACGAAAGGACAGTTGGTTGGATCGATTTCGCATTACGATAAAATTGCAAACATCACCGGAAAGGAAATTACGATTGAATACATACCCACCAATTCCATTAACAAAACAATCAGCAACTTTAGAGGCTTGATTATACCCTCCTCGAATGGCAGCAACCAAAGGGGAAGTAGCCGTTCGCAACCGGAGAGTGATTGTCCGTATGCCATTCCACTTTGCCAAAACTTAACTGCAGTAGCGCTTGCAGGCCAATACACCGATTTAGGTGCAGTGAGTGATGATGCAGGTGGATGTTATGGGGGAACAGGAAGTGGAGGTTCGGTATGGTATTCTTTTCAGCCACAAACGGATGGCCCACTTGATTTTACCATTACACCATCGGGTTCAACGGACTATGATTTTGTTTTATGGGATGTTACTGCCGGTTGTGCGAGTAATCAACGACAAGAAATTAGCTGTAACTATTCGTTAATCACTGGAGCTACAGGTTTAAGCAGTACACTTTGTAGTCAGGCCGGTGGATCGTGTTCGCCAAACGATTGTTCTACCGATAGCAAAGGATCGGATTGCAATAAATTTAACCGCAGACCGAATGTATTGGCCTCTCATAAATATGCAGTTTGCATTAACTTTTACAGTGGATCAAACGATGGCTTTAACATTCAATTTAAGAATGAAGCTTCTTCTGTAACCATTACGGATATTACTCCTCCAACCATATTAAATGCCACTGCGAATAGCTGTCCTTCTGCAACACAATTTAAACTTCGTTTCTCTGAATACATAGATTGTTCAACGCTTCAAGCTGCAGATTTAACCTTGCCCGGACATACGGTTACCATCACCAATACCAACTGTGCGAATGGTGTATCGAACACAGTTGATGTAACTATTTCACCGGCATTAACAACAGGTACTTATTCTTTACACGGCCAAGATATTCTTGATTTGTGCGGTAATAATATGAACTCCAATTTTAGCATTGTAATTGGCGCAAACCCAACGCCAACGATTAGTGCGAACAAAACAACTTGTAAGAGTCCGGGCTTTTTAGGCATAGGATTTACCTACTCGCCTGCCTCGCAATCTTTAACAGCAGGTGGTGGCACGTTTTATCAATGGAGCGATGGACAAATAGGAGCCACCGTTTCAGTAGCTCCAACAACAACAACTGTATACACTGTAACTGTTACACAAGGTGCTTGTCCGGCTACAGCCAATGTTTCGGTTACTGTTGAAACAGCACCGGTGGTAAGTATCCCCGATCAGAATTTCTGTGCAGGTCAATCGCGAACATTAACAGCATCAGGAGGCGGAACTTATCAATGGTATACAGGACCCTCGTTGTTTGGAAACGGAACTGCAATTGCTGCACCTGCGGGAACTGCCGCAGTGTTAAATGCTACGCCATCGGCTACTACTACGTATAGAGTAATTGTTACCAGTCCGGGCGGCTGTAAAGGACAAGATGATGTAACGCTAACACTTGTAACAACAAACTGTTGCAACGCAAGTATAACACCGGTTTCATTGTGTGCGAATGATGCACCTGTAACGCTTGCGGTTGGAACAGCAGGAGGAACGTTTAGCGGACCGGGAATTACGAATACTACAACAGGCGTTTTTGACCCCACAGTTGCAGGAGTAGGAAGTCATAAAATATTCTATCAATTAGGTTGCGGTAAAGATTCAGCAATAATAACGGTTACAGGATGTTCCGCTGTGCATGTGTGCAGAGAAACCAATGGAAACTTAACTGTGTCGGGTGGAACAGCACCTTTTACTTGGTCGGTTTGGGATTCAGTAGGCAGAACGTGCTCGGGTATAGTCATTTTTGGGAACTGTACAGGAACATGGGTTAAAACTATGGGTTGGAAAACCTTTGGTGGAGGGGCTACAACAGTTACACCACCGGTTGGAAAAGACACGATTAAAGTGGTAGATGGTGCTGGAACAACGGTGAATATTTATAGTGTAGCATCTGTACCCCCTTGTAGTTCTTGTCCTTCCATTACAGTAAATACTACACCAACCAATGCAACTTGTGGTTTGGCGAATGGAAGCGCCACAACTACAGTGAGTGGTGGCGTTTCTCCTTATACATATACGTGGAGTAATTCAGGAGGAAGCAATTCAAGCATTACAAATATGAATGCGGGAACGTATACAGTTACCGTAAAAGATGTCAATTTATGCTCTGCTACTGCGAATGTTACTATTGGTTCAAGTGCCAATCCAACGGCTACTTCTACAAAAACAGATGCTACGTGTAATGGTGCTAATAATGGCACAGTAACAGTTACTGCAAGTGGAGGAACAGGTTCATTAACGTATACTTGGTCGCCAAATGTGAGCACTACATCAAGCGCTTCAGCTCTTGCTCCAAATACATATTCTGTTACGGTGAAAGATGCGAATAATTGTACAGTGGTGACTTCACAAACGATTACTCAACCAACAGCAATAACAATTGCGACTTCCTCAACCACTGCAACGTGTGGAGCGAGTAATGGTTCAGCAACTGCATCACCAAGTGGTGGTACAGGCGCTTATACCTACACATGGACGGGTGGAACAACAACTGCAACAGCAACAAATTTGGCGGCAGGCACCTATTCGGTAACAGTGAAAGATGCAAGTGTATGTTCGGCTGTAGGATCAGCAATAGTGAGCTCAACTACATCTATCACTACTACAATGACCGCTTCACCTTCAGGTTGCGGAACACCAACCGGAAAAGCAAAAGTGACTGTAACAGCAGGTGCCGGGCCATTTACGTATTTGTGGAGCAACGGACAAACAGCTGATTCCGCAACGGCATTATCGACAGGCTATGTAAAAGTAACCGTAACCGGTGCAGGAGGCTGTACAAAAGTAGATTCAATTCTAGTACCATCATCGGCAACACTTCCAAACATTAATGCGGGAGTAGATACAGCACTCAATTGTATTCGAACATCAATTACACTTCAAGCCACATCATCCACAGCTGGTGTAACATTTGCATGGAGTAACGGAATTAATACTGCTAACAATACAGTAAATAGTGCGAATACATACACAGTTACAGCAACTGATCCAAACAACGGTTGTACTGCTTCTGATGCCGTTGTAGTGAGCATGAACAATGTAATTCCGAACGCAAATGCTGTTGTTGTGCAGCCTAGCTGTTCCAATCCGAATGGTTCGATATCATTGAATCCTTCATTAGGAACACCTCCTTATAATTACAGTTGGAGCACCAATGCTGGTGTAGGAAATGTGAATGCGGCAACAGGATTAGGAGCAGGCAGTTATACAGTTTCGATTACTTCAGCAGATGGTTGCGAAAAAGACACCACCATTACTATTGTTACACCACCTACTGCCATAACTATTCAAGGAGCTGTTGTAAACACATTAGCCTGCCACGAAACAACAGGTACAATTGGCACTGTGTTAGTGAGTGGAGGAACAGCTCCATATAACTACGTTTATGCTCCGCAAAGCAATTTATCGGCAACAACGTCCATTCCAACATTACCTTATAATGGTGTAGCTATTGGCGATTATGTATTGACAGTATCAGACAATTTCGGCTGTAGCGACACATTTTGGTTTTCGGTAACCCGACAAGATTTGCTTCTGAATCCTGTTCAAGCCTCACCCGAATCGTGCATTGGTGCTTCGAATGGAGTGATTAACAATGCTGTGCCATTTTACGGAACGGCTCCATATCAATTGGGCTATGCACCTACCACCAATCCTTCAGCAATTACACCTGTTACCGGATTTCCTGTAAATGGAATGACACCTGGCACTTATATTATGTATGCTACAGATTCAAAGGGTTGTACCGACTCGGCTTGGTTCTCGATTGGTGCAAGCATTACTCCTTGTTGCACACATAGCCTTGCAGCAACTGTGTCGCAACCAACATGTGCAAATAATGACGGTGCTATAGACATGACTGTTTCTGGTGCTTTAGGTATGTTAACCTATGCATGGGGAAATGGCGAAACCACTGAAGACCTTTCAAATTTAGCAAGTGGCACCTATTATGTAACCGTAACTGATGACATTACCAACTGTTCGAAAGACACTTCGTTTGTGCTTTTCCCACCATCACCACCGATTGTTGATGCAGGGTTAGATGTAACACTAACCTGTGTTTTATTGAATACCAATTTAACGGCAACTTCAACTACTACAGGGGCAACATTCACATGGAGCAATGGTACAAACGCTGCGAGCACGTTGGTTTCAACCGCTAATACCTATACCGTAACCGCAACAGATCCCTCCAACGGATGTACGGCCAGCGATGCTGTTGATGTTACGCTAGATAACGCTATACCAAATGTGAATGCCGGTGCTGACGTATTATTGACCTGTGTAGTTACCAACACTTCATTACAAGCAACATCAACAACAGCAGGGGTTACGTATGCATGGAGCAATGGAATAAACACTGCCGATAACTTGGTGAGTTCGCCAAACGTTTATACCGTAACGGCTACAAACCCGAGTAATGGATGTACCATTTCAGATGCAGTGGATGTAACACAAAATATTTCCACGCCTAATGTTGATGCAGGTTTAGATCAAGAATTATCGTGTACAACTTCATCTGCAACCTTAACGGGAACGTCATCAACTGGAGGAGTAAGCTATGCGTGGAGTGGTCCTGGTACTATTACAAATGGCAATACGGCAACCGCTTCGGTGAATGTATCCGGAAATTATACCCTTGTTGTAACCGATCCAACAAATGGTTGCTCAACAAGTGATGTAGTTGTTGTGACACCAAATGTAAATTCACCAAACATCAATGCCGGATTGGATCAAGTATTAACCTGTGTAACAACAACAGCCTCATTAAATGCAACATCAACTACACCAGGAGTAACCTTTCTTTGGAGCGATGGAACAGCAAATGCATCAACCACTGTAAACGCAGCTACTACATACAGTGTTACGGCTACCGATCCGAACAATGGTTGTCAGGCTGTTGATCAGGTAGTGGTGAGCCAAAATATTGCTACACCAGATGTGAATGCCGGAGCAGATGCAACACTTACTTGTTTAATTACTTCTATTCCATTAAATGCAACATCTACCATTTCGGGAGCAACTTTTGCATGGAGTAATGGAACTGCAGGAGCTGCAACAACAGTAACTTCACCCAATACATATACCGTAACTGCTACGAATCCTGTAAACGGATGTACGGCTTCCGATGATGTATTGATTAATGCCAATGGAGTGCCTTTAATTTCAATTGTTTCGGGCGATAATCCTTGTCCGGATGTTGCGAAAGGATACATCAACACCAATGTTTCTGGAGGCGTTGAACCATATACTTATTTATGGTCGAATGGAGCTACGAGCCCGTCATTGAAAGGATTGCATGGTGGCACATACCATGTTACCGTTACAGATGCCAATGGTTGTTCGTTAAGCCAAACCATACAAATTATTGAAGGAGATAGTCTATCGATTACCAATTTGACATCCGTGCAGATTCCGTTAGGAGAAACTATTCAACTAAACCCAATAGTGAATGGAGCAAATGCACCACTCTCCTATTCTTGGAATCCTGCTGTTTATTTAAGCTGTAGTAACTGCAGCAATCCGATTGTGAATACAGTAAACAGTATTTCGTATGGTTTATTGGTGGTGGACACAAATGGCTGTAAGGCTGAAAGCCAAGTCAGTATAATCATTGTACCGGATTATCAGATATACGTACCAAGTGCATTTACACCGAATAATGATGGAACGAATGATGTATTTGAAATTTTCGGCAACAAAAAATTATGGAAAGAACTGAGCATGACCATTTTTAACCGTTGGGGTGAAAAAGTGTTCGAATCGAGCGACAGCAAATTCGCTTGGGACGGTACATTTCATGGAGTTTTGCAAAACCCGCAAATTTATGTTTACCAGCTTCGTATTACTTTTATAGATGGTTATGCTATGCCTTTGCAGAAAGGAAGTATAAGCCTCATTCGATAAGGGAATGCAGAACAGTTAACTTTTAGCTAATTCAACGATATTTTTACTGTTTCTATATTATATTGCAAGACTATATCTAATCTATACCTATGTCTAAATTTTACCTTTCGATACTGCTATGCTTAGTAGGATGTTCTGAAACTTTTGCTCAGACTTTTCCATTTACCAGTTGGACTTCCGGCAGCACTTCGTATTCTACTACGCAAGGCGGAAATACAATGACTGCAGCGTACACTGAATTTGCCAACAGTAGAGCCAATACTTTAGCGAATACAACTTGCTTCGGAAACAACACTACCCTTCCGGCAGTTCCGTTTTATTACAACGAAGTAAGCATGAATATTGCCGACTATTCGTCAGGTTCATGCTATTGCTCTAATAGCAGTGCGCAAAGCGGTTTGGTACTCAGTGCCAACTACCCCGATAATAATACATCGCGCTACGAACAAGTGGTATTAACCTTTGCGAATCCGGTTTGTGCCCCGGTTACGTTTAGAATTTGGGATATTAATCAGGCCATTTGGAGTGGTGATGGTTCACATTACTTTACCGATGTAGTAGATATCTCGGCTACCGATGCTTCAAACGCTGCAGTACCTGCAGCCAATATTGCTATCACCTCTTGCGGAAGTAATTCCATAACAACAGCGGGCAACACGAAAACCATTACCGGTGTTGCACAAGGCTGTGATTGTGGGTCGCATAACATTTCTATTTCAGGTTCAACGGTGAAGACCATCACTATTAGATATAGAAACGGTGGATCAACCTATAGTTCGAATCCTTGGTCTCAGTTTATCATCATCACCAGTATTGTGGCAACCGCACCTCCAACAGCATCTATTACTGCAGCCGCTTTGCCTTGCGGATCATCAACAACTACATTAACTGCTGTTACCAATGCCACCTCACCTACCTATTCATGGACAGGTCCGGTAGGCTCAACCATAGTATCTCCATCAGCTTCAAGTACTTCTGTTACCGGAGCCGGAACGTATACGCTTACTGTTAATCCGGGTGGATGTAGTGCATCGGCAACCTATGTTTTAACTCCGAGCGGAAGTACACCTGATATTAGTATTGCCCCACCTGCTACGCTTACTTGCGCTAACACATCGGTTACCTTAACCGCATCGTCAACCACATCTGGGGCCACCTATGCATGGAGTGGCGGTGGAACGGGAGCCACAAAAGCAGTAACCGCTGTAGGGACATATACCGTAACCGTTACTGCAGGCGGATGTACGGCTTCGGCATCTACAACAGTTGCACAAAATACTTCTACACCCAATGTAAGTTTAGCCGCTCCGATTCCATTAACATGTTCTACAACCAGTCAAACACTAACAGCTGCTTCCACTACTGCAGGAGCAACGTTTGCATGGAGTGGCGGTGGAACGGGAAGCACGAAAACAGTGACTACTGCGGGTACTTATACCGTAACAGCAACAGACCTTGCGAATGGTTGTACGGCTTCAGCTTCAAGAACGGTAACACAAAATACTACACCCCCAAATGTAAGTATAGCTGTGCCTGTAGCACTTACCTGTGTTACAACAAGTCAAACGTTAACAGCATCTTCAACAACAGCAGGTGTTACTTATCTTTGGAGTAACGGAGGAACAGGCAGTACCACCGGTATTTCAACAGCAGGGACATATACTGTAACCGCAACAGATCCTGCGAATGGATGTACGGCATCTGCATCAAGAACGGTGACACAAAATACAACTGCTCCTAACGTAAGTATAGCTACACCTGCACAATTGAATTGCATCAATAGCTCAGTAACTTTATCGGCTTCGTCAACAACTGCAGGCGCAACTTTTGCGTGGAGTGGTGGTGGACCGGGAAGCACGAAAAGTATTTCAACAGCCGGCACGTACACGGTTTCAGCCACAGACCCTGCGAATGGTTGTACAGCATCTTCTTCAACAACAGTTACACAAAATACAACAACACCTAATGTGAGTATTTCGCCTCCTGCTGTACTGAATTGTACCGTAACGAGTGCAACATTAACCGCATCTTCCACCACAGCCGGTGCAACGTTTGCGTGGAGTGGCGGTGGAACAGGAAGTACTAAATCGGTAAGTACAGCCGGTACATATACAGTAACTGCAACTGACCCTGCGAATGGTTGTACAGCTTCAACGTCAACAACCGTAACACAAACAGCTACCCCGCCTAATGTAAGTATTGCTTCGCCTGTTGCATTGACATGTACTACAACAAGCCAAACGCTAAGTGCAAGCTCAACAACGGCAGGCGCAACTTTCGCATGGAGTGGTGGTGGAACAGGTGGAACAAAATCGGTGAACACTCCCGGAACCTACACTGTTACTGTAACAGAGCCGGGTGGATGTACAGCGTCTACATCAACAACAGTGACACAGAATACAGCTATACCCAATGTAAGTATACCTGCAACTACATCGCTAAATTGCAGAATAACAAGTGCTCTCCTATCGGCAAATTCATCAACTGTAGGCGCAACTTTTGCATGGAGTGGCGGAGGAACAGGAAGCACGAATAGCATTAATGCTCCGGGTACATATACCGTAACGGCAACAGATCCTACCAATGGCTGTACGGCAAGTGCAGCAACTACTGTTACACAAAATAGTATTCCTCCTAAAGTGGCTATTGCCCCACCAGCTGCGCTCAATTGTACTACACCGAGTGTAACGCTCACCGCTTCGTCAACACCCATTGTAACTGACTTAGTTTGGAGTGATGGAAGTACCTTAAACACATTAGCTGTGACATCTGCCGGAACATATAGTGTTACGGCTACCGACCCATCAAACGGATGCACTGCATCTACATCAGCCACTGTAATACAAACAGCTACACCACCTAATGTGAGTATTGCTACTCCAAGTGTTTTGACTTGTACAACAACAACTGTTACTCTCGTTGCCAATTCAACAACGGCAGGAGTTACTTATGCATGGAGTAATGGAGGAATAAGTATTACCAATACAATTACAGCTGCAGGAACATACACCGTTACTGCCACTGAACCGGGGGGATGTTCTGCTTCTGCAACTATAACCGTTTCTCAGAATACAACAGCGCCAAATGTAAGTATCGGCAATCATACCGATATCAATTGCAATTTTGCGAATGTAACGTTGGTTGCAGCATCAACTACATTAGGAACTACATTTGTTTGGAGCGATGGAACCAATGGAAACAACACCACTGTGAGCACTGCAGGAACATACACAGTATCGGCTACTGACCCTGCAAATGGTTGCACCGCATCTGTTTCCACACCGGTTAACCAAAACACCACTCCGCCTAACGTAAGCGGAAACACAGTGGATACATTAACCTGTTTAAGAACATCCGTAACTTTATCGGCTACTTCTACAACACCAAATGCGACTTATAATTGGAGCAATGGAGCAACGAATAATTCAACAACCGTAACTACTGCCGGCACTTATATTTTGAAAGTAAACGACCCTGTCAATGGATGTTTCACCGCATTCACTGTTATTGTAGTATCGAACACTTCAACACCATTTGTTGATGCCGGCAACGACACCGTTTTGAATGCAGCATCGGTAACGCTTACTGCCACTGCAAATGGCGTAGTTAATTATGTTTGGAGCACAGGCGATAAAACGGTAAGCACTATCATTAATGCACCGGGCACCTACTATGTTACTGCAACAGATAATTACACAGGTTGTGCGGCAACGGATTCCGTAAATGTTATTTCGATAGCAGGTGTTGATATTGCTATTCCTACTGCTTTCTCGCCAAACGGAGATCGCCAAAACGATTTATTTTTCCCGATTGTTAGAGCCGGAAGTGGAGTAACTATTAAAGAATTCAGAGTGTTTAATCGCTGGGGAGAATTGTTGTATAACAACCCACTCACCGGTTGGGATGGTAATTTCAAAACCGAGCTTCAACCTACTGAAATCTATGTCTACTTTGTAAAATACAATGTACCCGGGAAGGGAGATGAAAGTAAAACAGGTTCGTTTGCGTTAATGAAGTAAGCTAACGTTGCCCCTTTCACCAAACCAATGTATAGCTTTGGTGCTAAACCCGCAGCAGGTTGCGAAAGGGATAGTAGCGAGCACGGAGCGCAGCGCAGTAAAGCGGATAGCCCGACCCAAACGAAACGCAGTGGAGTGCGGGATTCGCCCGCTTACTTCTTATTGCGTTTCAAGAATTTCATCAATTTAGGATCGAGTAAATAGGTGAAACGCACGGTAATCATGTTGTTGTATTGCCCTTTAATTTTGGGGTTAACCAAATCTACAGACGGACGCAAACTCAACACGGTGTACTGAAACTTAACGCCAATGCCAAACTGGCGCTTAATCATAAACGCCAAGCTGGTTTGGAAGGCCAAATCGAATTTGCGCGGCATTACGTTTCGGGTGGCATTGTTGGTGATATCTTCGCCCCGCGGATCGGTTTGTTTGTAGCGCACCATGGTGCCCAAATTGAGGCCCACACCAAAAATCACAAACTTTTTATCGTGTACGTTTAAACTGATGGGAATGTCGAGATAATCATACGATATATCAAACTTGTTTTGGTAACCCAAGCCCAAGGAATCGTAGGTGCGGTACTTCGGACGAGCACCGCGCATGGAATAAATCATTTCTAAACTCACCGAAAAATTCTTGTGAAACTTCACCAAAGTGCCCACACCAAAATAGCCGCCCACTTTTTTGTACCCAAATTCGGCATCACCATCTACCTGCGAAAGGTTAAGTCCGGCACTAAAAAGGCCCTTAAATAGACTTTCTTTATCCAAATCCACCGGTTCTTCCTCGGGTGATTCGGGTTTTTCTTCTTCAAAAAGGCTTGGTTTTACTTCCTCGCCCGGCTTCACAAACTCCCGTTTCTCCTTTTCTTTACGCTCTTTGCTCTTAAAATCGATAATGAGCGCCCCATTTTTGGTTTCCACCGATTGGGCAAAAATGAAAACAGGAAATAGAATTATCCACAATGTTTGTTTCTTCATCATTCTACAAAAATAAAGAAAGTAATTTCGTCTTGGTAAAAAATTATCCATGATTCGTTTAAACGCACATACACAAAAGAAAATTGAAGGCATCTTCGATGAGGCGGGGTACACTGTGCGCTACGAAAAAGGCTCGTTTAACTCGGGTTACTGCCTGTTGGAAAACAAAAAAGTGGTGGTGATTAACAAATTCCACCCTGTAGATGCTAAAATCAACAGTTTGATTGAGATTTTGGGCATTGTGAACATTGATGTCAATAGCCTTGACCCTGAATCGCAAAAATTTCTTCGCGAGTTAACCGCACAGAAACCGAATACGCTTTTTGAACACGCTGCCTAAACCTTAAACTACCTTCACCATGGAGATTTCAATCACCTTCCTGGGCACAGGTACATCGGGCGGAGTTCCATTTATTAGTTGCCATTGCGAGGTGTGTACATCCACCGATTCGCGCGATAAACGCCTACGCACTTCCGCATTGATTCGCACCCCAACACAAACCATTTGTATAGATGCGGGTCCCGATTTCCGACAGCAAATGTTGCGCGAAAAGGTGCAACACTTAGATGCCGTTTTAGTAACGCACGGCCACCGCGATCATATTGGGGGATTGGATGATATTCGTCCGTTTAACTTTAGCCAAGCCGAGGCTATACCGCTATATTGCGACCATTATGCCGAGGAGATGATACGCGAACAATTTTCGTATGCCTTTAAAAACACCGAGTACGAATTTGCGCCAAAGGTGCATTTTCATCGCATCGATAACACTCCGTTTCAGGTGGGAGATATTACCGTTCAGCCTATTGAGGTGATGCATTATAAACTCCCCGTGAAAGCCTTTAGAATTGGCGACTTCACCTATATCACCGATGGGAAAACCGTTGCGCCTGATCAAATGGAATTGCTGAAAGGCACGAAAATATTGGTGATTAACGCACTTCGGCATCATCAACACAATGCGCATTTCACCATCGAAGAAGCGTTGGAGATGGTGCGCCTCATTCAACCGGAACGGGCGTATTTCACGCATTTGAGCCACCAGTTTGGACTGCATGCAGAGATGCAAAAGCAGTTGCCGGAAAACGTGCGTATTGCGTATGATGGCTTGACAATTTCATTTAAGATTTAGCCATTTAAGATTTAAGATTTGTTGATTTAAGTATCTGGGCGTGCCTTACTGCGTGCGGTCAGGCTATTCGCTGCAAGTCCTCGTGCCGCTAAGCAGCGGCCCTGTGGGCTTTCCGCTGCTATCCTTCACGCGGGCATGGTGGTTCTATGATGCATTAAAAATTTTATCGTCACTGCGATCCGCCAAAGGCGGAGAAGCAGTCTGTGTTTTATCTTATTATAATAGGCTTTTCTATACTAAGCCCGAAGTCAAGGCTTTGAAAAAAAATTGGTTGGTGGCGGAACACCAACCAAAGGAGAACCATGGAATAAGACTTCAACAAAACACAGATTGCTTCTCAAGCGCGGACGCTTGATCGCAATGACGACCGATGAAAAATCCGTCACTGCGAGGAACGAAGCAGTCTGCGTTTTATCTTATTATAATAGACTTATCATTACTTAGTCTGAAGACTAATATTGTTGAATGGTAGCAGTATGCCGCGTCAGGGATTGCAGCGAAAATCCTTTTGTGAGGCACGAACAAAAGATTGTAGCGGAAAGCCCGTTAAAACGCCCAAAACATTTTTTGATTTAAGCTGTTTGTTTGAAGATTTTGTATTAAGCATAGGCCAACAAATGGTTAATTACGAGGTTATTCTATATTTACTTTACAGCTTTTGAAATATGTCGAACTTAGAACTTTTTATACACAGTGCCACCGCCATGTTGGTGATTATTATTTTAGCTCGATTGGTGGGCTCGTTTATGGTATATATCAACCAACCTAGAGTGGTGGGCGAGATGATTGCAGGGGTTTTGCTGGGGCCTACGTTGTTTAGTTCGATTGTGCCTGAGGTAACAAATTACCTTTTTGCAGATACGAAACCGATGATTTATTTTGTTGGGAATATTGGTCTTTCGTTCTACATGTTTTTGGTGGGTATGGATATCGATTTTAGTAAAGTGGATAACAGTGTTCGGAAACAGGCCAGTCTATTATCGGTGTTGGCTACGGTTATTCCTTTCGCGATGGGTGTTGTAGCCGCCTATTTATTTTACGATACCTTGGCTTTGCCTTCTGTTTCGTTTTTGGTGTTTGCTGTATTTATGGGAACGGCTCTGTCGATTATGGCTTTCCCGATGCTGGCGCGCATATTAGACGAGAAAAAATTAATACAAACCAAACTGGGTTCTTTGGCCTTATTATCGGCCAGTGCGCAAGATGTGGTGACGTGGATTTTATTGGCCTTTATTACTTCGTTAGCGCTGAACAATTCGTTTGGAATGGGCTTTGTTACATTGATTGGGGCGTTGTGCTTTATCTTCTTTGTGTTTGTTTTTTTACGACCGGTGTTAAATAAAATCGCGCAAAAAATTAAAGCCGATGGAGAGATGAGTCAAACGCATTTCTCGTATATCATTATGGCTATTTTGATGGCGGCTATTATTACCGATAAAATTGGTTTATACAGTGTATTCGGTGGATTCATTTTAGGCTTGGCTATACCTCGCGAAAAAATGATGATGGATACCATTAAAAACAAAATGCAAGACATTGTGATAGTGATGCTATTGCCTTTGTTTTTTGCTTTCTCGGGATTGAAAACGAATTTCTTGCAAATTTTTAGTCCGGGTTTGATTGTACCCACCTTAGTGATTGTTTTATTTGCTTTTGCCTGTAAATACATTCCGGTATTTGTGACCATGAAGTTGAGTGGATACAGCAATAGAGAATCATCGGCTACGGCAGGATTGATGAATGCGCGTGGTTTGATGGAATTGATTGTGGCGAGTATTGGATTGGAGTATAAAATTATTGATGGGAATACGTTTTCGATTTTGGTATTGATAGCCGTGAGCACTACTTTATTGGCTATGCCTATTTATAATTGGAGTATGAAAGGTGTTGCGGTGAAATGATGCTTAGTTGTGTGTTTGCACCAACCGCTCCATTTTTATATTGTGTGCATACTACTCACAACTAATTGCATTGCCCTCTTCTTTGGAGAGGGTTGGGTGAGGTTCTCCGGAAAGAAAAAGCAACTGCCTTCTTACAAAAAACACAAAAACTATATTTTCGACTAGCTTTTTGCTATTGGTACATTCAATAACGAAAATTCAGCATATTCGAATAAAATTTTAGTTTTAGAAAAACAAACAAACCATGTCAGACATATTTCGAAAAAAAAGTGTATCGCTGTTAATTGATGAATCGCACAGTGGAGAGCATACGTTAAAGCGTTCACTAGGTTCTTTAGCACTTGTAGCCTTGGGTATTGGAGCAATTATTGGAGCCGGATTATTTGTTAGAACTGCTGCAGCGGCAGGCTCGCATGCCGGACCGGCTGTTATTATTTCGTTTTTGATAGCAGGATTAGGATGCGCCTTTGCCGGACTTTGTTATGCTGAATTTGCAGCTATGATACCTGTTGCAGGTAGTGCCTACACCTATTCTTATGCCACTTTAGGCGAGTTTGTAGCATGGATTATTGGATGGGATTTAGTGCTGGAATATTCGTTAGGTGCAGCTACTGTTGCCATTGCGTGGTCGGAGTATCTTAATAATTTATTAGGTAATTTCGGAATGCATATTCCATATGAATACTGCCACTCCCCTTTTCAAACCGGAGCCGATGGAGTACATGGTTTAATTAACTTACCGGCATTATTTATTTTATTGATTATCTCGCTAGTATTGATGCGCGGTACGCAAGAATCGGCTGTTGTAAATGGCATTATTGTGATTATAAAAGTAGCTATAGTTTTGCTGTTTATTGCATTAGGTTGGAAATTCATTCGCCCCGAAAACCATGTTCCTTTTATACCCGAGAACACAGGTAAATTTGGTGAATTTGGCTGGACAGGAATCTTGAAAGGTGCAGGTATTGTTTTCTTTGCTTTTATTGGATTCGATGCGGTGTCTACTGCCGCCCAAGAAGCAAAAGAGCCACAGAAAGGAATGCCAATAGGCATTTTGGGTTCGTTGGTAGTGTGTACATTTTTGTATGTAGTTTTCTCTTACGTGCTAACCGGTGTAGCAAATTATAAAGATTTTGGTGTTGGAGGTGCCGGTCATGAGGCTTCTGTCGCTTATGCCATTACTACTTATATGCCGGGCTATTCGTGGTTAAGCATAATGATAACAGTGGCCATATTAGCAGGATTTTCTTCGGTTATATTAGTGATGTTGTTGGGACAATCGCGGGTATTTTTCTCGATGTCGAAAGATGGTTTATTACCTGCGGTATTCTCTGATTTACACCCGAAATTTAAAACGCCTTTCAAATCAAATGCTTTACTATTCTTATTCGTAAGCGTTTTCGCAGCATTTGTTCCTGGCGATACTGTAGGGGATATGACCAGTATTGGAACCTTATTTGCCTTTGTATTGGTGTGTGCAGGAATTATTATTATGCGCAACACCGATCCGGATACTCCGCGTCCGTTTAAAACGCCTCTAGTACCATTTGTTCCTATATTAGGTATTTTGGTGTGTGCTGCTATGATTTATGGTTTGGGTAAAGAAAACTGGATTCGGTTGTTTGTTTGGTTGGGTATTGGTTTAGTTGTATACTTCGGCTATAGCGTTAAGAATAGTAAATTGAACAAATAATCAACAATAAGTTCATCAAGTAAACGTTTCGAAAACCGATTGAATCTACTTTATGGACATTTACGCCCGAAAATCGAATTATAAAGTTTTCTTGCTATTGTTGGCGATAGTGATTGCTATTGCCACTAGCTTATACACTAATTACATCACCAACAAAATAGCTGACGAAGAAAAACGGAAAGCTAAATTATGGGCAGAAGCTATTGCAAAAAGGGCAAAATTGGTGAAATACACGAACGATCTTTTTGCACGTCTTGCTGCTGACGAGCGAAAAAAAGTAAATATTTGGGCACAATCAACCAAGTTCATTATTACTGTTGAAAACAATGAAGAATTAAATTTCTTTAGCGAAATTATTACCGGCAATAACGATATTCCGGTTGTGCTGTCCAATGAATACGGCAAAGTGATTGACTTTCGGAACTTTGAGGTGCAACTTCCCAAAGAACGTTTAAACATTTCTGATTCCGCCTTCGTTTCTTTTCGACAATATCCGCCTATTGCCATTTCCTATATGGGAAAAAACAGTTTCATTTACTATAAAGATTCAAATCTTTTTACAGAGTTAAAAAACACACTTAATGAGATTATTAGCTCGTTTATCAACGAAGTAGTAGTGAATACTGCCTCTGCACCTGTTTTACTGTTAGACGAACAAGAAAAACTAATTGCCTTTGGTAATATAGATTCTTCGGAAGTAAACACAGCTGCTAAAATTCAACACACAATTCAACGCATGAAAGCTGCCCACGAGCCAATAAGCATAGACCTTGGCGAGCATCAGATGCAGAAAATTTATTTTGACGATTCCGCCACATTAAAACAATTGAAGCTATTCCCATTTGTTCAGTTACTCATTTTTGCAACATTCCTTATCATTGCCTATCTAGCTATGAGCAATGCCCGTAGAGCCGAACAAAACCAAGTGTGGGTGGGTTTAGCAAAAGAAACGGCACATCAACTGGGAACACCTATTTCATCGTTGGCGGCTTGGGTTGATTATTTACGCGAGCATAAATTGCAAGAAGTAGGTGAAGAAGTGATTGGGGAAATTGATCATGATGTAGAGCGGTTGACTTTAGTGGCAGATCGTTTTTCGAAAATTGGTGCCCATCCGCAATTAGAACCTACACCCGTGTTCGATACGATTGAAGAGAACGTGACGTACATCAAAGCACGTTCATCAAAAGATGTTGAATTCAGCATCCACATTGAAGAAAAAGATTTGTTGTTCAATATCAACAAACAACTATTCAATTGGGTTTTGGAAAATTTATTGAAGAATGCATTAGATGCTATGAATGGTGCAGGCAAGTTAAGCATTGATATTAGTGCTTCAACGAGCATGGTGTATGTAGATGTGAAAGACAGCGGTTGTGGTATTCCGAAGGGGAAATTCAATACTATTTTTGAACCCGGATTCAGCACCAAACGCAGAGGTTGGGGCTTGGGCTTATCGCTCACTAAACGTATTGTGGAAGAGTATCACCATGGAAAAATTTACGTGAAATCTTCAGAAGTGAATAAAGGCACTACATTCAGAATTGAGATGCCGAGGGGGTAAGAAGCCATTAGCAGTCTGGCTATGGTTAGCAGTAAGCAAATTCTGTCGAAAACTGAGGTGTCTATTTCGAGGTTAATACAAAAAAATAGGCAACGACCATTGGCAATACTTCAGCAAAAAAAAGGAAGAAGGCTCTTCTATTTTAAAGAAAAAGAAATTATCTCAAAAATTTTACAATAATGCGTAAAAGCCAAAACAAAGCAGCTAACCTTTTCACCTTTCATACTCCTTTACATTCGGCACATACGCCTTTAATTTATTTCATTTGCATTGAATTGATTTAAACACTTGTTACCTTAACATTTATGACAAAGAAAATAATAAGTATTTCTCTTCAAATATGTTTTTGGCTGATTTTTTTTCTTCTGCCCCATTTTGTTTTGCAAAACATTAAACTAAAAGAAGATGAGGTGAAAAACTTCTTAATGCTTTTTGGCATTTTTATCCCCAATATCTGCATCGTTCTATTTTTCTACGTCAATTACTATTACCTGATACCGCGCTTTTATGTTAAAAGTAAACATTTGATTTACTTTTCCTTTTTAATACTTGGCCTTATGTTAATACTTGCACCTGTGGTAATCAGCGCCAGTATACTTTATGCTGAAGTATACAAGATTAAGCTAAATTTTCCTATGGTGTATAGCAGTATTATATTTCGTTTTGTCACCATATTATTCATCTCTTTTGGCTTACGGATATATTCCTTTTGGCAACTCGCAGAAGAGCATAAACTTAAAGCAGAGCTGGCATTTCTCAAAGCTCAAATCAATCCTCACTTTTTGTTCAATACTATCAACGGTATTTATTCTATGGCACTTCAGAAGTCTGATAACACACCTGGAGCGTTACTCAAGTTAGCTAACATCATGCGACATGTGTTTACAGAAACCAGTAGTGATTTCGTTATGCTTGACAAAGAAATAACCTACATCAGTAATTATATTGACTTGCAGAAGCTGAGACTCACTCCGAATGTAACCGTAAACTATCATTTTAATATAGAAAACTTACAAAATCAGATTGCCCCACTAATTTTTATTCCATTTATTGAGAATGCCTTTAAGCATGGAGTAAGTACCGAAGAGCCTTGTTACATTAGCATAATCATCAGCGACAAGTTAAACACCCTAACTCTTGAAGTATTGAATAAAAAAACAAAACTACATTCTACTCAGATCGTAAACTACGGTCTTGGTATAGCCAATACAAAGCAACGCCTAGAACATTTATATCCTTTCAAACACGAGTTAACCATTACTGACCTAGACAACCATTACACGGTCTTTTTAAAACTCTGTTTACAATGATTCAATGTATTGCTATAGATGACGAACCATTGGCATTGCAAATCATAGAGGATTTTTGCTCTCGTGTTCCATACTTAGACTTACAAAACACTTTCAGTCGTACTTCTGAAGCTGAAAAGCATCTTAATAAAGCTTCAGTTGACCTTTTATTTTTAGACATTCAAATGCCAGATATACTTGGCATTGATTTTTACAAAGGTATTTCAAAGAACACTATGGTTATCTTCACAACAGCATTCAGTGAGTACGCCATTGAAGGGTTTAATGTAAGTGCAATTGATTTTTTATTGAAGCCTTTTGATTTTATACGCTTTCTTCAAGCATGTGAAAAGGCAAAGGAATATCACATGTATCTAAAACAATCTAACATATATGAAGTAAAACATTTATTTGTTCGTTCAGAATATTCGTTGGTAAAAATTCCGTTTGCAGACATTCTGTACATAGAAACGATGGATGATTACATCAAAATCCATCAACTTTCCAAAAAACCGATCTTATCCATTATAAGCATGAAAAAAGTAATGATGAAGCTACCGGCCCACGACTTTATTCGTGTACACCGCTCTTATATAGTTCCATTAAATCGAATAGAATCGGTTCGTGGTAAAATCATTTCTATTGAAGGAGTTCAAATTCCTATTGGCATAAATTACGAAGAGGAATTTTTCAACAGATACAAATCCTAAATCCCCTTAAGCTCATAATTCCTAAGTGCAAACTCCTTTACATTTAGACTATACTCCTATTAACATACACACTTTAATTAATTTGTTCGTTTTTCGAGGACATAAAGCCATTTCAAACTGAAAAAAAACAATAATGAAAAACAAAATTGAAAACAAATTAGCTCTACGTGACATTGTGTTCGTTACTACATTTTTTGTTTCAGCTATTTTACTTTCCATTTCTTCGTGCAAAAAAAATGTAGGTGATATTGTGCTTACTCCAACCGAAGACACCGTAATTAGTCATAAGGAGGTAAAAATACAACTTACAAGCGACAACAACCCATGCGTGGAATGGAGAAGTATTTCCGGGCCTTCTTACAAAGTTGTAAGTGGTGGTGGCGATAAAGATAAGTTCATTACCATTACTTATGATACCACAGGCATTTCGCTTATAGAAGCAGAAGGCACATTCTGTAAAGGCGGTGATTGTTCAGGCAATAGATGTCAGAATAAAAATGCTCGAACCACAATCATTGTTCAATAACAGATTTATGCGCAGATACAAAATTGTCTTGTTGTTTGTTCTATGTTCCGAAATTTGCACTGCGCAAACGAAACAACCTGGTTTTACTATTAACGGAACCATTCGTGATGCACAAACGGGCGAGGCACTAATTGGTGCAACAATATCTGTAGAAGGGCAGGCAACTATCGGAACGGTCTCTAACGATTATGGGTTTTACTCTCTGTCTGTGCCTTCTCAAGCAAAAAAAATACTGGTACGTTATGTAGGTTATATTGAATCTCTTTCTGTTATTGATTCTACGCGTAATCAAACACTGAATGTGACGCTTAAAGGTACTGAAGCTAACTTAAAAGAAGTTGAAATTACAGCACAAAAAAAAGATGAAAATGTTCGTGGCGCTCAAATGAGTGTTATGAGTCTTGAAATGAAAGAAATAAACAAACTGCCAGTAATATTTGGTGAGCGCGACATCCTCAAATCTATTCAATTGTTGCCGGGTGTTCAGCCTGCAGGTGAGGGTAATAGTGGCTATTACGTGCGTGGAGGTAGCAGTGACCAAAATCTGATTCTGCTCGATGAAGCACCCGTATACAATGCGGCTCACATGCTTGGCTTTTTCAGCACATTCAATAGCGATGCCATAAAAGATGTGCAACTGTACAAAGGGAATATGCCTTCGGAATATGGCGGACGAATTGCAAGCGTTTTAGATGTTAAAATGAAAGAAGGAAACAATCGCAATTTTGGAATCAGCGGAGGGATAGGGCTTATCACCTCGCGGTTGGCAGTAGAAGGTCCTATTGTAAAAAACAAAGGTTCATTTTTCATATCGGGAAGAACTACTTATGCCGACTTATTCCTCAAACTCTCTAATCAGGAAAATTTGAAGAATAGCACTTTGAATTTCTTTGACATAAATGCAAAAGCCAATTACCGTATCAACGATAAGAACCGTATATTCATAAGTGGCTATTTTGGTCAGGATAATTTTTCACTAGGTGGGAATTTTGGAATCAAGTATGGCAACAGCACAGCAACCGCTAGATGGAATTGGGTTATAAATCAAAAAATTTTCTCCAACACCTCTTTTATCTTCAACGATTTTAAATACTCTGTAAGTTTAAACAATGTTGGACTAGATGTCAATTCATCCATCCGCGATTTCTCTTTAAAAGAAAATATTGATTACTATATAAATAGTAACAATAAACTGAAATTTGGATTGCTTTCTACTTTCCATACTATTGTTCCAGGTGAAGTTACGTCTACCGATCCCGCGCTCGTAAATACTTTTAAACTTTCAAAAAATTACGGCTGGGAAAACGGTGTTTATGTGCAGCATGAAGTTACGCTTTGGGAAAAACTGAATATCAACTACGGCATTCGCCTTTCAACATTCAGTGTTACAGGACCATCAAAACAATATTCGTTTAACGATGACGGAACTACAGATACGTTGCAATTAAACGCAGGGCAGTTCGGCAAAACATACTTCAACCCAGAGCCGCGCTTTTCTTCGAGCTATAACTTTTATAAAAACATGAGTTTAAAATTAGCGTATTCCAGAAATACACAATCTATTCAGCAACTAACTAACACTACTACTTCCAATCCGACAGACCGATGGGTGCTTAGCAGTAATAACATAAAACCACAAATCAGCGACCAGGTAAGTGCCGGATACTTTGTAAATTTTTATAAAGATATGTTTGAAGTTTCATTAGAAGGATATTATAAGTGGATGCAAAATCAGATTGATTACAGAGATGGTTCGTTGCTTAGAGCAAACGAAACGGTAGAAAGAGAATTGATATATGGATTGGGGCGCGCTTACGGATTAGAAGTTTTTTTCAAAAAAAGATCTGGTAAGTTTACAGGTTGGATTAGCTATACGCTTAGTGCAAGTGAGCGGAAGTTTAATGAAGTAAATGGAGGCTTGTGGTTTCATTCCAAGTTCGATCGCACACATGATTTAAGTGTTGTATTGATGTACGATATTACTCCTCGAATAAACATCAGCGCTGTGTTTACATACTATACAGGAAATGCTACAACATTTCCAAGCGGTAAATATGAAATTGGGGGATCGGTAATTTCTTATTACGGTCCACGAAATGAAGATAGAATGCCCAACTATCATCGCCTCGACCTGAGCGCTAATTTTATTTTGAAAAAACGAAAAAACTATGAGCATGACCTTAATATATCTTGCTATAATGTTTACGGACAGAAGAATGCTTACTCCATTGATTTTTCGGTAAAGGATGCAGCTAAAAATATAACTGTAGCTAAAAAAACTTATCTCTTCCGATGGGTTCCTAGCATAACTTACAACTTTAAGTTTACAGCAATTCCTAAAAAGAAAAATTCAACACATGAAAAATAAATTCACTCTGCGGTTGATACTATTCATTTGCTTTTCATCAATCGTTTTCACTTCCTGCACCGAAGAAATTGAACTTGACTTAAAATCAGTCACTTCACAACTTGTTATTGAAGTAAATATTACGAACTCATCCGGTCCATACTTCGCAAAATTCTCTAAGTCTCAGCCTTACTACGAAAGCAGTTCGTTTCAAAAAATAACGCCTGAGTGGGTTGTAATTACCGATGAATCGGGAGTTTTTGATACATTAAAGGAGGTAGAACCCGGCTTATACAAAACAGATTCTTCATTTATGGGTATTGTTGGTCGTTCCTATCGATTTCAGGCGAAAGTGGAAGGGAGACTCTATGAATCCCTTTGCAGGATGCCTAATATTGTTCAAATTGACACGTTGGTGGTGTCTGAAAGTAGCGGTGGTGGATTTGGTGGAGGGCAAGGAGGTGAAGGAAAACTAGTCACCTGTGTATTTCATGACCCGTCTGGTATTGAGAACTTCTATTTGATTCGCGCTTCAGTTAATGGAGAATTGATAAAAGATTTTGTGGTTGTAAACGACCGGCTTAAAGACGGAAAACTGTTTGAACAGAATTTGCGACAGGTTCGTTTTCAAAAAGGAGATATAATAACAATTCAACTCATTTCTATTTCACAAGAAGTCTATGAATACTACAATTTACTAAATCAAAACTCATTTGGAAGCCCTATAGCCGGATCAGTGGCACCTGCTAATCCCCCAACAAATATTACCCCTGAAACACTAGGATGCTTTAGTGCACAAAGTGAGGTTAGCAAAACACTAATTGTGCAATGATACAAGCTAATAAGACAATTCGAGCAGCTCCTTTCTATCAATTATACATCATTGCAGATGATAAAAATGAATTTGCATTACTTGCTCAAACACCACAGGTGTTCGTAAAAAATATTTTCCGTCTTTTCAAACGAGTCTTCGAAGAGAAATATCCATAAACAATCGCTAGAGACTTCCCCTCGAAAATCGAAGAGACCGCTTTAATAGTTTAATTTATACGTTAATACGCATCCTCCGAACAATTAAGCTCAAACACGAACAACTCGCAAAAGTGACAGCAATAAACTCGCAGATAATTTTTAGTTATATAACACAATTCGATTCATGAAAACATACTAACCACAACATTATGACAATGACCTATTGGCTAGGTGCTTCACTATGAATTTGCTATTATTGTTTATGGATTCGAACTTACCGTCATTAGATCAATCGCTCATCTGGCATCCGTATACGCAAGAAAAAAATGCACCGGAGAATGTGTTCATTGTGAAAGGAGAAGGCGCATATTTGATTGATAATGCAGGAAACAGATATTTCGATGCTACATCAAGTTGGTGGACGAACATTCACGGCCATGCACATCCATTCATTGCCCAAAAACTATTTGAACAAGCTTCAACATTAGAACATGTTATTTTTGCCGGTAACACGCATGAACCGGCCATTCGTTTAGCCGAACAGCTCAAAACATATCTGCCGAATAAGCAACAGAAATTTTTCTTTTCCGACAATGGCTCTACTGCGGTTGAAGCGGCTTTGAAAATGGCTTTTCAATATTGGTTCAACAAAAATGAACACCGCACCAAAGTATTGGCTTTTGAAGGGGCTTATCATGGCGATACGTTTGGCAGCATGTCGGTAAGCGCGCGCGGATTGTTTACGAATCCGTTCAAACCTTTGCTATTCGATATTCTCACCATTCCTGTGCCAAACGAAAACAATATATCGGATTTGTTGGCGCTTGTTGATCAATTGATACAAGAACATGCCATAGCCTCTTTTATTTATGAACCTTTGGTGCAAGGCGCAAATGGTATGGTAATTTACGATGCAGCACATCTGGATTTGATTCTGCAGCAATTAAAATCTGCCAACATTCTTTTAATTGCCGATGAAGTAATGACAGGATTTGGCAGAACCGGAAAAATGTTTGCCAGTGAATATATGCGCACTGAGCCCGATATTATGTGTTTTAGCAAAGGACTAACAGCGGGCGCAATGCCTATGGGACTTACCTCTTGTGCGCAATCGATTTATGATGCTTTTTATGACGACAATAAAGAAAAGACATTTTTTCATGGACATAGTTTCACCGGAAATCCTTTAGGATGTGCTGTTGCAGTGGCTTCATTAGCTATATTTAAAAGTGAAAAAACACTCGATAACGTAGCCAGGATAACTGCATGGAACAAAAAAGCAGCCAGCTTACTTCAGCAGCATGATGCCTTTGAAAACATAGCTACCCTAGGTACTGTGCTTCGCTTCGATATTAAAACAAATGAAACGACTAGCTATCTCAATGAAGTAAAATTAAAGTGCATGGCATTTTTCAAAGCCAGAAACATACTGATTCGCCCTTTAGGCAATGTTCTCTATTTCCTCCCCCCCTATTGTACAACAGATGTTGAACTCGACCATTTACTGCAAACCGCATTGGATTTTGGGGATAGCCTATAGTTGTCATCACTGACGAAAATCATACCTCCTCTGCCCTACATCTTCGCATTATTCGCTAAATGAAGTTTATATTCGTTGTAAACATAAACAACGTGTATTAAATTGGTTATGCGAATAATTGTAGCACAACTCATTTCCTTTTTACAACTAAAAATACGTTCATGAACGGTGGAGAAATTATTGCAAAAGTACTCCAAAAACAAGGGGTAAAATTTTTGTTTACATTATGTGGCGGACATATATCGCCCATTTTTGTTGGCGCTGAAAAACTCGGCATTCGAGTGATTGACACACGCCATGAAGTCAACACAGTATTTGCGGCAGATGCTGTTTCTCGGCTTACCGGCATTCCCGGAGTCGCAGCAGTTACAGCCGGTCCTGGTTTAACGAATACCATTACAGCCGTAAAAAATGCCTATCTCGCGCAATCGCCATTGGTATTGTTGGGAGGCGGTGCTGCCACCATTTTAAAAGGAAGAGGCTCATTACAAGACATCGATCAAATGAGCCTGATGAAACCCAATGTGAAATGGGCAGCGCGCATCACGAAAGTAAAAGACATTGTTCCTATTTTAGAAAAAGCGTTTTATATGGCGCAAGAAGGCATTCCTGGTCCTGTGTTTGTGGAATGCCCCATCGATACACTTTATCACGAAGAATTGGTGCGTGAGTGGTATGGAGCGAAAAGTAAAGATGTACCACCGCGTAATCTACAAGAACGCGTTGTGCAGTGGTATGTAAACCGACATGCGCGTAAACTCTTTGAAGGTAAAACTGAAGTGAATTTTGATGCGCCTATTGCGCAACCTACTTACCCTCAACATAGCAGCAGCGATATTTCAAATGTAGTATCAAAACTAAAACAAGCCTCGAAGCCATTGCTGTTAGTAGGTAGTGGAGCGATGATGAATCCGAAGAAAGCCAACGAATTGGCTGAAGCTGTTGCTAAACTGGGCATTCCGGTATACTTGAGTGGCATGGGGCGTGGTTTGTTAGGTAAGGAAAATAAATTGCAAATGCGCCACAAACGCAAGGAAGCCATTAAAGAAGCAGACTTGATTATTTTGGCCGGTGTACCCAACGATTTTCGCTTAGATTATGGGAATCACATTGGCCATCGTCCGTTTGTTTCTATCAATCGCAGTAAGGAAGATTTGAACAAGAACAAACGGCCTACTATTGGTATTCATGGCGATCCACAGGATTTCCTGATTGCATTAGCAAAGCAATATCAATGCAATGCATCTGCATGGATTGAGCAATTACGTGCAAAAGATAATGACCGAGAAAAAAACATCGATGCGCAAGCAGCAGAGCAAAGCAATGGAATTAATGCATTGCAACTCTTCCGTACTTTAGAGCCGATGCTAGATGATAACACAATTATTGTTGCCGATGGAGGCGATTTTGTAGCCACATCGGCATACACACTAAAACCTCGTTCGCCTTTATCGTGGCTAGACCCCGGTGTTTTCGGCACTTTAGGCGTTGGTGCGGGGTTTGCGTTAGGTGCAAAATTAGTTTTCCCTGAAAAGGATGTGTATATCATTTATGGTGATGGAAGTGCAGGCTATAGTTTAATGGAATACGACACCTTTGTTCGTCATAATTTACCGGTGATTTCAGTGATTGGTAACGATGCAGGTTGGACACAAATTGCCCGTGATCAAGTGGATTTATTAAAGAGCGATTGTGCGGTTTGTTTAGCGCATTCCGATTATGAGATGATTGGCAAAGCATTTGGTGGCGATGGAAAGCGCGTAGAAAGTATAGAAGCATTTGCCGCAACTGCAGCAGAAGCCAAAGTAAAAAGCAGAAAAGGAACACCCTATATCATTAATGCCATTATCGGAAAATCAGAATTTAGAAAAGGATCTATATCCATGTAAATAATAGTTATGAAAAACATAGGACTACCGAATAGAACAACTACAGCTCTTTTAGTGATTGATGTACAAGAGCGTTTGATGCCTGTGATTCAAGGCAGTGAAGGAATTTTCAGCAATGTCAACAAACTATTAAGTGGCGCTGCTGTGCTCGGCATTTCAACGATTGTTACAGAGCAATACCCAAAAGGCTTAGGGCATACATGTACTGAAATTCAAATTCCGGAAAATGTTAGCATCGATGAAAAGATGTGTTTCAGTTGTATGCGCAGCGATAGTGTTTTAGCGAAACTTAAACAAAACAACATTTCCGATATCATTATCTGCGGTGTTGAATCGCATATCTGTGTATTGAAAACAGCATTAGATGCTATTGAGCAAGGATTTACAGTGCATGTTGTACAAGATGCCGTATCCTCAAGAACAATTGAAAACAAAGGCATCGCTATAGATCGTATGCGTCAATCGGGAGCCCTTATTGTTTCTACGGAAATGATTTTGTTTATGCTAATAGATGAAGCAGGTACAGATGAGTTCAAAGCCATTAGCAAATTGATTAAATAATGAACCATGGAATCGAAACGCTTATTTGATGCATTAGCCAACCATGTAGTAAACAATCCGAATCTACAATTTCTTTCTGCCAAGGAAGGTATTGCCGGACAAAAAAAATGGCGACATTATACGTTTCAGGAAGTTCAAACTTTTTCAAACAAAGTTAGTCAGCTGCTTATTCAGCAAGGATTACAGCAAAACGACAAAATTGCTATCATTGCTGAAAATCGTCCGGAGTGGAATTTCACAGATATTGGCGCCATGCAAATTGGTGTGATTCCGGTGCCCATGTATCCAAACATTTCAGAAAACGATTATGCTTTTATTTTCAATGATGCTGCAATACAATATGCCTTTGTAGGCAGTGCTGAAATCTTTGACAAAGTAAAAAACTTGTATGCGAAAGTGCCATCATTAAAAGGCATCTTTTCGTTTGATGCAATGGATGATTTACAAGCATTTTACTCCATTCTACCCAATGAGATAAATGAAGATGAAATCAACAAACGTAAAGCTCAAGTAAATTCCGAAGATTTAGCCACAATCATCTACACGTCAGGAACCACGGGCAATCCAAAGGGCGTAATGCTTACACATAACAACATTGTGAGTAATATTGATGGTGTTCGTCAAGTTACACCATTCGACCCGGGGAAACGAACGCTTAGTTTTTTACCATTATGCCACAGCTTTGAGCGGATGGTATTTTACGCCTATTTATCATTTGGCATGCATGTTCATTACGCTGAGAATTTGGAGACTATTGGTGAAAATTTGAAAGAGATAAAACCGTTTACGTTCACAACAGTTCCGCGTTTATTGGAAAAGGTGTATGAAAAAATAATGGCCAAGGGTGTTGAATTGACGGGCTTCAAGAAAAAATTATTTTTTTGGGCAATTGATCTTGGCTTGCAATACAAAATTGGAGAAAGTAATGGTTTATGGTACTCGTTTCAATTAAACATTGCGCGAAAATTAGTATTCAGTAAATGGCGTGAAGCATTAGGAGGGGAAGTTGATTTTATTGTAACCGGTGCAGCAGCTATGCAACCTCGTCTAATCACATTGTTTTCAGCTGCAGGTATTCAAGTGATAGAAGGTTATGGATTAACAGAAACTTCACCGGTGTTGTGTGTGAATAGAATTGAAGAAGAAGGTCGATGTATTGGTACTGTAGGCATGCCTATTCCAGGTGTTGAAATAAGAATGGCGGAAGATGGAGAGATTTTGGCCAAAGGGAAAAATGTGATGAAAGGCTATTACAATCGTCCCGACCTAACTGCAGAAGTTATTTCTGAAGACGGTTGGTTTCATACCGGTGATATTGGTATTTGGTTGGAACACAACTGCAAACAATTTTTAAAAATTACAGACCGTAAGAAGGAGTTATTCAAAACTGCGGGGGGGAAATACATTGCACCTCAAGTAATTGAAAACAAGATGAAGGAATGCCCATTTATCGAACAAATGATGGTAGTAGGTGGAGATGATAAAAAATTCATTGCAGCGCTGATTGTACCGTCATTCATACAATTGAGCGCATGGGCTAAAGAGCATGATTTAAATTTTAATAGCAACTGCGAGTTAATTGCACTTCCTAAAATCATTGCATTGATGGAACAGGAAGTAGAAAAATTAAACCCAAACTTTGGCCATTGGGAACAAATCAAAAAGATAAAATTGTTGCCCGAAGAATGGTCGGTAGAAACTGGCGAACTTACGCCTACTATGAAGCTGAAGCGTAAGGTGATTTATGAAAAGTATGCGAAAGAAATTGAGGGGATTTTCTCAACGAGTTCAATTTGACATGAGAGTATACATGCTGATTTTTATCATTCAAATAAACTGAGAAAAATCATCTCTTTAATTAGACAACATTGTCCTATTTATATTTTTTAACGTATATTTACAACGTAATATTAAAGTCAATATGTTATCAAAAGCTAGTCAATACGCTATAAAATCACTCTTATTCATAAGTGCTAATCAGCAAGTTGGTGTGCGCTTTTCAGTAAAAGACGTAGCGATAGCTATTGACTCACCACCGGCATTTACATCGAAAATACTTCAACAGTTAGTAGCTGCAAAAATTATAACATCTGTAAAAGGAAGTGGTGGTGGATTTGAAATTTCAACATCAAAAATAGTTTCAACTAAAGTTATTTCAATAATAAAAGCCATTGAAGGTGATCACTTTTCGTCAGGTTGCTTTTTAGGTTTACCTGATTGTTCAGAAAAGAATCCATGTCCGGTGCATAAACTTTATGCCCCACTTCGAGAAAAATTGAATCAAGGTTTATACAATGTAACATTGGATGACTTAATTAATAATAAGGGTAAACAACCGTTCAATTTAAAAGGTTAATTTTTTTTATAATCAAATCGGACAATTTTGTCCAATTAACTAAAACATAAACAATATGTTATCAAAAGGACAGGCACGTGCATTCTTCCTAGGAGGTACAGCGGTGACTTTTGCTGTTTTTCTGGGATTATCGTGGAACTCGCTGAGTACTAAAGTGCCAAAACAAACACATGCTGAAAATATTACACCACAAGTAATTCGGGGAAAACATTTGTGGGAAAGCAACAATTGTATGGGTTGCCATACGATTATGGGTGAAGGAGCTTACTATGCTCCGGAATTGACAAAGGTAGTAGAACGTAGAGGCGATAACTACATAAAAGCGGCTTTGATGTCAAAAACACCTTGGTCGCCACGTGGACGAAAGATGGTGGCATATGGATTTTCAGAAGAAGAGGCTAACGATTTAGTCGCCTTTTTCACTTGGATCGGGAATACAGATCTGAACGGATTCCCAGCGAAACCGAAATACAAAACAACTCAAAACTTTTAAACAAGATTATTATGAGATATAAATCACAAAAAGTAGCATACTGGTTCTTTGCGCTATCCATGCTACTCCTAACATTACAACTTGTCTATGGCTTTATCATGGGTTTTGCGCACATGGGCTACGACAATTTACACAGCTTTATTCCATTTAACACAGCAAGAGCGGTTCATACCAATTTATTAGTGGTGTGGCTACTCTCAGGCTTTATGGGAGCAGCGTATTACATTATCCCTGAAGAAGCAGAAAACGAACTTGTTAGTGTAAAGCTTGCCTATGTTCAATTAATTTCTTTAGCAGTAGTTGGTGTAATAGCAATTATTGGCTATCACTTTAACTATTGGGAAGGAAGAAAGTTTCTGGAAATTCCACGCCCATTAGATTACTTAGTAGTAGTAAATGTACTTACTTTCTTGGGGTTGATTTTAGTCACCTTATTCATGGGTAAAAAAAGAACAACAACTTCGCTTGTATTGAGCATGGGTCTCCTCTTTGCTGCTTTACTATACTTACCTGGAATGATTTGGTTTGATAATCAAACTATGGATTCATTTTTCCGTTGGTGGGTTGTGCATCTTTGGGTAGAAGGTGTTTGGGAATTAATTATGGGAGGTATACTTGCTTATCTCTTAATTAAAATAACAGGAGTTGATAGAGAAGTAATTGAAAAATGGTTGTATGTAATAGTTGGGTTAACCTTTATTTCCGGAGTGTTAGGAACAGGGCATCACTATTATTACATCGGAACCCCAAAATACTGGTTGATTATTGGTGGAATTTTTTCAGCACTAGAACCACTTGCTTTCTTAGGAATGGCCCTATTTGCAGTTGCAATGTATCGTAAAGGAGAAAAAAGACATCCCAACAAAATTGCACTAAGTTGGACGTTAGGCACATCCATTATTTCCTTTGTAGGAGCTGGTTTATTGGGAATGGCGCATACTCTACCATCAGTAAATATGTATACCCACGGTACATTAGTAACGGCTATGCACGGTCACTTAGCATTTTGGGGAGCATACGGAATGATTGTATTGGCAATTATTAGTTACACTCTTCCAAACTTGACAGGAAGAAAAAGGTACGACAATGTAAATGGAGTTCTAGCCTTTTGGTTATCCAATATAGGTATGATTGGTATGACTGCCGCATTTGCTGCAGCGGGAGTAGCGCAGGTGTATATGGAACGAATAATGGGAGTAGATTTTGGTGATGTACAGAAGGAAATTCAAGTCCACTTTTTAGTACTTGTGCTTTGTGCAACCTTGTTTAGTGTGGGTATTGGGCTTTTCATTTACGAATTTGTAAAGTATGGATTACCTAATGATGAGGCGTTGGAAATCAATGAAAATGATTAAACAAAAAATGAATCAAATGAAAATGAATATACAAAAATGGGCTCGAGTAGCCCTTATGATTACCGCTATAATTGGTTTGGTAACAACATCGGGATGTAATAATAAGAATGGTAATACACCAGAAGATGCAACTAAAATAAAAGTAGAAGGACAATCTATAGCTGAACTCACAGCACCTCCATTAGTTCCGAAACCTGTTGGCGACAGAAAAGCAACCAAGTTAATTGTGAACATGGAAATTTTGGAGAAAGAAGGCGAAATGGCTCCGGGTGTAAAATATACCTATTGGACATTCGGTGGTTCTGTGCCTGGAAGTTTTATTCGAACTAGAGTAGGCGATGAAGTTGAGTTTCACCTTAAAAACCATCCCGATAATAAACTTCCACACAACATTGATTTACATGCCGTAACTGGACAAGGTGGTGGTGCCGCTTCATCATTTGTGGCACCCGGACATGAAGTAGTATTTTCGTTTAAAGTAATTAATCAAGGTTTATATGTCTATCACTGCGCTACAGCACCTGTAGGTATGCATATTGCCAACGGTATGTATGGGTTAATTTTAGTAGAACCGGAAGGAGGTTTGCCTAAAGTTGATAAAGAGTACTATATCATGCAAGGTGATTTCTACACTAAAGGGAAGAACGGGGAAACAGGTTTACAGGCCTTCGATATGCAAAAAGGAGTTGATGAACATCCTGAATATATTGTTTTCAATGGTAAAGTGGGATCCTTAACAGGCGACAATGCTATAACTGCAAAAGTAGGAGAAACTGTACGATTATTCGTTGGAAATGGTGGCCCTAATTTAGTTTCTTCATTCCATGTCATTGGCGAAATATTCGACCATGTACACATTGAAGGAGGAGAGATGATTAACAAAAACGTACAGACCACATTAATACCCGCAGGCGGATCGGCCATTGTTGATTTTAAAGTTGAAGTACCCGGAACATTTATTATTGTAGATCACTCTATTTTTAGAACGTTTAATAAAGGCTCGCTTGGTATGCTGAAAGTAACCGGTGATGAAAACAAACAAATTTATAGTGGTAAGCAAGTAGAGGGTATTTACAACCCAGAAGGCGGAACTATCCAAAGTATGCCTAAAGATGACAATGCTGCCGTAGAACCTAAAGCAACAACACTTTCCGAAAGAATCGCAGCAGGGAAAATTGTGTATACAAAAACATGTTTTGCTTGCCACCAAGAAAATGGAGAAGGTGTGGCGAATGCATTTCCACCTTTGGCAAAATCAGACTTCTTAAATGCTGATGTAGAAAGGGCTGTGAGTATAGTGATGCATGGTAAAAATGGTGAGCTGGTTGTAAATGGTAAGAAATACAATAGCACTATGCCGGCACAAACATTAAGTAATGATGAAATTGCCAATGTACTAACCTATGTGTACAGCAGCTGGGGCAACAGTAACAAAGATGTTACATCGGCCATGGTTGCGAAAGTAAAAGGAAAATAATTGCAATGAAAACCATTATTCGTTTGAGTTTGACTGTATTTGTCAGTTTGCTGTTACAACAAAACGTATATAGTCAAACTCAAACAATGGTTTTTATTAGAGCAGGGAAATATGCACCCATTTATGGAAGAGATTCTGAAAAAGTGAATGTAAAGAGTTTCTATATGGATGTGTATCCAATAACGAATAATGACTTCCGACTTTTTCTTTTAAGCCATCCACAATTTAGAAAATCGAATATCAAGAAAATATTTGCTGATGGTAATTACTTGAACACATGGAAAAACGACACTGCATTTCAAGACAAAATGTTACCCAATGCACCAGTCACTAATGTTTCATGGTTTGCGGCCAACGAATATTGTAAATGCCAAGGCAAAAGACTTCCAACCATTGATGAATGGGAGTATGTAGCGATGGCCGATGAAAATAATTCAGATGCTAGAAAACTGAAAAGTTACAATCAATATATTTTGAGTTGGTATGAAGCGCCAAAAACATTTACAAACCCTATTGGAAAAACGTTTAAAAACTTTTGGGGGGTATATGATATGCATGGATTAGTATGGGAATGGACTGCTGACTTTAACTCTGTTTTAATTTCAGGCGAGTCTAGAAAAGATTCGAGCAACGACAGGAATTTGTTTTGTGGCAGCGGTTCCCTTGGAGCCACAGATTTGATGAACTATGCCGCATTCATGCGTTATGCATTTCGAGGGAGTATAAAAGCCAAATACGCAGTACAAAATCTAGGCTTTCGCTGTGTAAAAAACTATCAAAATAAATAATTATGCGTTATATAACTTTTCTATTAACAACCGTATTGCTCAGCAATTGCCACTCAAATTCAACATCTAACGTTCCGGTTGAGAAGTCAAATGCGGCAACAGCTAAAAGTGATATTTCTGATGAATCTATCTTCAACTTAACCACAACATGGAGAACAGAAGAGAACAAAGAAATTACCCTAAAAGAATTGAAAGGAAAGGTTTTGGTAATGGTAATGATATACACCAGTTGCAAGGCTGCCTGTCCGCGTTTAGTGGCCGACATGAAAAACATCTCACTGCAAATACCGGAAAATAAAAAAAATGATGTTCAGTATATACTCATAAGTATAGATCCTACAAACGATACACCGGAAAGGCTAAAAGCTTTTGCAATAGAAAAAGAAATGGATGGAGATGAATGGACATTTCTTCAGGGAAACAAAGAAAGTGTGCAAGAATTCGCTAATGTGCTTTCAGTAAAATACCGTGAAATATCACCAATGGATTTTTCACATTCAAACATCATCAGTGTATTTAATCATCAAGGTGAGTTAATTCATCAACAAGAAGGATTAGGGGTGAACAATCAAGAAACTGTAAAAACAATTATAGAAACAGCAAAATAAAAAATCATGAAAAACTTTTTACTCAAAAAAAAGGCAATCACATTTATGCTATTGCTTTTTATTGCAAAAATTGGGTTAGGTCAATTTAGTTTCAACGGACAAATGGTTGATCGTTTTGAACTGCGACACGGCTATGGACAGGCAATTGAAAAGGGTACGGATCCGGCAGCTTTTATTAGTCAACGTATTCGGTTGGAAGGAAAATACAAAGTTAATAAACTAACATTCTATGTAAGCTTCCAAGATGTAAGAACCTGGGGTAGTACTGCGCAACTAAAAATTACTGACAATCTATTTTCACTTTATGAAGGGTGGGCTCAAATACATTTTGACAGTTGCTTTTCTTTGAAAGTAGGACGGCAGGAACTTAACTATGACAATGCGCGCTTCTTAGGTAATGTAGATTGGGCACTGCAAGGTCGTTCGCACGATTTTGCATTATTAAAATATGAAAAGAAAGATACGAAAGTGGATTTAGGTGGTGGATACAACCAAGATGCAGAGTCGTTAACAAATAACATTTTCACGAATACTAATCAATACAAAACAGCACAAATGTTGCGTATTGAACAGAAAATAGGAAAATTTGATTTTTCATTTTTACTTTGGAATAACGGTCGCCAGTTTATTGTTAAAGACACTGCAGGCAAAGTAACACAGAAAGGCATACGATTTTCCCAAACCTTTGGATTACCCACTTTAAGACTACAATTAAAAAACACAACGCTTTCGGCATTCTACTATCATCAAGTTGGAAAAGACATAAAAAACAACTCATTAAATGCCTTTGATATTAGTCTTCAAGTTTCACATGTTTTAAAATTTAATGCCACTAAAAAGAATCAATTGCGAATTACTGCCGGAGCTGAGGTATTGAGTGGCACATCCAATGCTTATACAGGAAAAAACAACTACTCCTATAGTCCACTTTTTGGTACCAACCACATGTTTAATGGCTATATGGATATGTTTTATGTTGGCGGCAGACATGAGAATTCAGTAGGATTAATTGATGCCTATTTAAAATTCAGATACGATTTTTCACCATCGGCATTTATTGCATTAAATGGAAATGCATTTACCGCTTATGCTGAAGTTAAGAAAGGGCCTGTTACTTTAAATAAATTTTTAGGCGCAGAATTAGATTTATCTGGTGGGTATGTTTTTAATAAGACCATCTCATTTCAAGCAGGATATAGTCATTTTTTCGGAACACCCACGATACAATACTTAGAAAAGGCAGTAACACCAGACAAAGTGCAGAACTGGGCCTACTTAATGATTATCATCAGACCATTCTCAGAAAAGAAATTTATTGGATTATATAACTAAAATATGAATTATGAATGTTATTGAATTAAAAGAAAAAAAGGTTGGAGACTTAGTAAAAGAAAATGTTAAATCGGCTCATATCTTCAAAAAATATGGTATCGATTTTTGCTGCGGAGGAGGCGTTACTATTGAAAAAGCATGTAGGAAGGCTGACATTCCATTCGAAAAATTAGAGGCAGATCTTCGCAAATTATCTGAAGCAACACCTGCTGAACAGAAATACGACAAATGGGAATTAGACTTTTTATGCGACTATATAGTTAATACCCATCATGCATATGTTTCGGAGGCTATTCCACTTATTTTGTCGTATGCAAGCAAGGTAGCACAAGTACATGGGCATGCGCATCCTGCTGTAATAGAAATCAACAACCTGTTTATCGGTGTTGCTGAAGAACTAAATCTACACATGATTAAAGAAGAGCGGATACTTTTCCCATACATTAAAAATGTTTGCAAGGCATCACGGGGCAATGAACAAATTCCCAAGCCCACATTTGGAACAGTATTACACCCTATTCAAATGATGGAATCAGAACATGAAACAGTCGGCAAAATCCTAAAAGAAATTGCAATATTAAGCAATAACTACACTCCACCGGAATGGGCATGTAATACATTCAAAGCATTGTATGCAAAACTAGATGAGTTCGAACAAGATTTGCATCTACATGTGCATTTAGAGAACAACATCTTGTTCCCTAAAGCCATAGAATTAGAAAAAATTATTAGCATAAAATAAAATGGAAATACTTACTGAAACGAAGTTATCAAACAATAAAACACCTTATTACAAAGCTACTGGCAAAGAATTGGATGTATTCACAAAAACATTTGAAAACAAATTACCATTACTGCTAAAAGGGCCAACCGGAACAGGGAAATCTAGATTTGTGGAATTTGCTGCACATCAATGTAATTTACCCCTCATTACCATTAGCTGCCATGAAGAAACTTCTTCAACGGATTTAATTGGGCGTTATATTATAAAAGGAGCCGAAACAGTATGGATTGATGGACCACTAACCATTGCTGTGAAAAAAGGGTATATACTTTACTTAGATGAAGTAGCAGAAGCCCGACCGGATGTTATTGTGGCCATCCATTCATTAACTGACCACAGAAGAGAGTTGTATATCGACAAACTTGGAGAAACCATTAAAGCTCACGAAAAATTCATGCTAATTGCCTCTTTCAATCCCGGATATCAAAAAGGGTATAAAGAACTGAAACCCTCAACAAGACAACGTTTTGTAGCACTTTCGTTTCAATATCCTGACGCTAAAACGGAAGCAGAAATTATTATCAACGAAACAGGAATTGGTGAAGATATCGCAAAAAAACTTGTCAATATTGGGCAAAAAATAAGAAATCTGAGAGAACTAGGTTTAACAGAAACTGTTTCAACACGATTATTGATTGATGCAGCAAAATTAATCTTTAGCGGACTACCCAAAAGACACGCTGTAAAGGTAGCTGTAATTGAACCTCTTACGGATGACCTTGATATTATTCAAGCATTAACGGACACCAGTAACCTACTTATCTAAAAATGGATGTAGATGAATTAATTTTTGAGCAAATTGTAAAATTCTTCAAAAGAAGAAAGAAAAAAGCTGTTCACGAAAATGAAAACAGCGTTCATTTAAATTCGATTAGAACAAGACTTCTAATAATGGCTAGAGCACTGACCGGAAAATCGATTGAAATTTTCGAGGCAGAAAGAGAAGGTGGATACAAAGACAACAATTTCTTTCTGCCGTCAAATTTTTCATATTTCAAAAAATACGAAGAAAATCTTTCATTCTATTTTTATAGAATTTGCTATTTGGCCATTCAACAAGAACTTGGGTTGAATTGGAATATTGAATCAACACCCAATTCACAAACCGCCCAACAAAAAGCATTGGAAAGTGCTTCAATTGTTCTACCTGTTATGCATGAACAATATCCTCTAGCATTCTCTATTCATGAACAACTAAAAGCAATGATAGAAAAAACTCATTCCGATAAGAATGAGACAATTGATTTTACATGGTTGTATGGCAAATGGATGAAAAATGAAAACACTTCAACCCAATTAAATCAATTGAGTCACTTTTCCGATAACATAGACAGTAATGCGAATCAAAAGGAAATTACAACCATAAAGGCTAAAGCAATTGAAGAAATAAAACGTATAGAAGTTGATAAAAAGCAACAAGAAGATTACGTGCTTACGCATAACTTCGAAAAAGTAGAAACAGCAGAAGAATTTGACGGTGTTTGGAGAGATTTTGATGGAGAAGACGAATTGGAAAAACATCAAGACGCATTAGATGATTTGAACATGAAATTTACGGTAAGAGTAGATGACACTAGCCATTCAGTCTACCAGGCGGAATTCATTGAAAATTCAAACATATCGGAAAGTGCAGAAAAAAACACGAACGATGCTTTTATTTACTACCCCGAATGGGACTATGTTCACAAAAAATATAAAGAGAATTTTTGCAGAGTATTCCCAAAAAAACAAATTGAAGTGAATCCCGAATATTATCAAAACACAATTAAAGAGCATCAATCGATACTACTGGGAATGCGAAAAACCCTTGTAAGTATTAATAACAAACGAATACAACAAAGAAAGCAAACGGATGGAAGTGAATTTGATTTAGATGCCATAATTGATTTATATACTGATGTCCGGTGCAATACTACACCATCTGAAAAAATCTACCTCTCAACACGAAAAAAAGAAAAGGATTTGGCTATACTATTGCTATTAGACAACAGTTTATCGAGCGATGGTTATGTTGCAGGGAATAGAGTGTTGGATATTGAAAAAAAAGTATCAATACTATTCGGAGAAATATTAAATGAGTTTCAGGTTAGCTTTTCAATTTCAGGATTTTACTCTAAGACTCGAAACCATCTACATTATATTACGCAAAAAGGATTTAATGAAAAATGGGATAAAGCAAAAAATAAAGTTGGAGCCATAGAGCCTTGTGGTTATACCCGAATTGGCGCTGCATTACGTCATGCCGGATATGAATTAAAACAACAAGAAGCAAAAAACAAATGGTTGATTTTACTGAGTGATGGAAAGCCAAATGACTACGATAAATATGAAGGAAAACATGGAATTAACGACACCAAACAAGCACTGCGGGAACTAAAACAAAACAATATCAATTCATTTGCAATGGCCATTGAAGCAGAAGCCAGATATTATCTACCCCAGATGTTTGGTCAAAATCATTACCGAATACTATCGGAACCAAATGAACTTCTTCCGACACTTATCGCCTTATTTGAAAAAATCAGATTAAGTAGCTAATTAATCTTTTAGTCTAAGAACAACAAACTACTGTCTCCGTAACTCAAAAAACGAAAATCGTGTGATAAAGCATAGTCGTAAATCGTATGCCAGTCATTTCCTACAAAGGCACTTATTAAAAGCAATAGGGAACTTTCAGGTTGATGAAAGTTAGTTACAATAGCCTTTGCTGTTTTAATGGTATAATCAGGCGTAATCATGATTTGTGTTCGGGCTATTAAACGATCCAAATTATTCACCTCTAAATAATCGTATAATACTTGAAATGCATCTTTAACAGATACGTTAATGGCAGAATACTTTTCGTTTTCCCACTGCTTCAATTCTAAATTTTTGGCATTGTCAACGCCATCAATCATTACCTTTACACCCAACCAATACAATGTTTCAAGCGTTCTTAACGATGTAGTTCCAACAGGAATAATGAAAACATCTTCCCCACTTTTTATTCGTTCAACAAATGCTTTCGACACATCAATCCACTCTGTATGCATGGTATGATCATATACATTTGCAGTTTTAATTGGCTTGAATGTTCCTGCTCCAACATGTAATGTCACAAATGCTCGATTGATGCATTTTTCTTGCAACGTTTTAAATACAGATTCCGTAAAATGTAATCCTGCAGTTGGTGCAGCCACAGAACCTTTTGCTGAGGAATAAACAGTTTGGTAAGTATCTTTATCTGACTCTACTGTTTCTCTTTTGATATAAGGAGGCAATGGAATATCGCCAAAAGTATCTAATACATCATAAAATAATTTGCCTTCAACGTTCCATTCGAAATGAATTTCATAAGCATCTTCAGTTCTTTGATACATTCTAGCACTTAGAACAAGTTCACCTTGTTGGAGCATTAATGTTTCCTCTTTCCATTTTGCTGCTCCACCCACAAAACACTTCCAAACAGAGCATTTCGAGGATTCTTCCAAACATTCTAAACAGAACACTTCTATCTTTGCTCCGGTCGATTTTTTAAAGACAATGCGTGCCGGAATGACTTTGGAATCATTAAAGACCAACAATGCATTTTCCGGTATATGGTTTGAAAGATTTGAAAAACAATCTTCTGTTATGTCACTTTTTTGATATACCAGTAACTTAGATGTATTGCGTTGCTGGAGCGGAAAGTTGGCAATGCGTGCTTCAGGTAACGCATACTTAAAATTACTTAACGACAAAAATCGATTATTCATCATCTAAATTCGTTAGCGCTATTGTATTCCAATACTTTCTCCATTTAGTAAGCAAATCTTGAAAATTAGAAGGCAATTCTTTCTCGAAATAAAAATCTTCACCGGTGCGGGGATGCTTGAACCCTAATGAGGCGGCATGCAACGCTTGACGAGGCAGCATGTTAAAACAATTATCAATAAATTGCTTGTACTTACTGTAAATAGTGCCTTTCAAAATTTTATCACCACCATAACGTGCATCGTTAAACAAGGTATGCCCAATATATTTCATATGAACACGAATCTGATGCGTTCTACCCGTTTCCAATTTACACTCCACTAATGTCACATAATTAAATCGCTCCACAACCTTGTAATGCGTAACTGCATGTCGCCCAAAACTCCCGTCAGGAAAGACTTCAAACTGCATACGTTCGCGCGAATGACGACCAATATTGCCGGTAACCGTACCTGCATCATCTGTTACATTTCCCCATACTAAAGCATAGTACTTGCGCTGTGTTGTTCTATCAAAAAACTGCTTGGATAAATGTGCTAATGCAAATTCCGTTTTGGCTACTACCATAATACCGCTCGTATCTTTGTCCAAACGATGTACCATACCAGGTCTGAATTTTTCCTTTCCTTGGGGTAATTGTTCGAAATGATACAACAACGCATTGATAAGGGTTCCACGGTGATTTCCAATTCCGGGATGACAAACTAACCCCGGTTGTTTATTAATGACCAACAACTCATCATCTTCATATAAAATCTCTAAAGGAATATTTTCAGGAGATAAATCGTAGGCCTCAACAGGTTTAGGAATTAGCAACGAAATATTATCGAGCGGTCGAATTTTATAATTCGATTTTACAGGCTTCCCATTTACAATAATACTACCTGCATCTGCTGCCGATTGAATTCTAGAACGGGAAATGTTAGAGGATAAACGATTGGCTAAAAACTTATCGATACGTATCTGCTCTTGCCCTTTGTCGATAACAATATCAACTTGGGTGTACAAATCATCCCCCAACTCATCAAATGAAACGGGATCTTCCTGTTCGCTACCAATCATCTTAATTGATATTGTTTAAATACGCTTTAAGATTATCGATTACTCGAACTTCCGTTGGATCTTGCTCATGTTCCAAGGCCAAATAATACGACAACCAATCACACCAATGAATCAAATAAAAATATTGTTCAAAGAAAGTGGCTCCTTCGGCCCGAATTTCAAGTACTTCATTCACATAATTCGACAATAGGGGTTTCAGAAAATCAAAACGATGCTTGTTACGTACATTTTCAAATGAAGTACGAATGAACAAACTTCCAATTTCGTGATGGCCTTGCTTCCATCCTACCACCTCATTGTGGTTGAGTTCAGGAATTATATTGTACCAACAAAAAGCTTTAGAGTTCTCGTTAATTTGTTGCTTTAATCGCAATGCTACACTATCGATTTTATCTTCGGCATATGCCACTAAAATTTTGTTTTTGAAATGCAACGCAAAATTTTTAGTCTGTGCCTTAATATCTGTTTGAGAAGCTAACAGAAAATCACTCAGTTTTGAAAACGTATCTTGCACATCAATTGAATACATCCCAAAATGATTAAGAATGTAAAAAAGATTAGTAACGCCAAAGGCTAACGAAGCTCTTGGAGGGAAACCAGGAGGCATAATCACATGATCGAAACCATTGGCTAAAGCGTAGTCTTTCAATTTTCCTCCGGAACTTACACAAATTGGTTTTAAATTCAGGGCTACCGCTTCATGAAAACAACTCAATGTTTCTTCCGTATTTCCTGAATACGAAACTAAAATGAGTAATGTCTTCGCATCACAAAATTTTGGTAACGAATACCCTTTATTTGCCAATATTGGAACTGTAACAGTATCAATACATAAATCAAACAAGCAGTCCGCCAAAAAGCCCGAGCCGCCTAAACCTGAAATTACAATATTGGCAATTGGTTCGGTACGAACACTCAAAGCATTAGATTTAACTAAAGTTAATGCATCTTTAAGCTGTTTCGGAAAATCTATAATATACTCTTGCATAAAAAAAATAATGCGCAATATAATAAAACCTCCCTTAGTACCACGAACGAAAGTAGACTATGCTTATTTTATGGCAATAGGAATAAGCTTTTTAGGATTTATTTCGAAAACAACCGCAGCTATTTAATAATGTTTTCTGTTCGAAGACGTAAAATTTCTGACTCCGACATGTGAATTCCCTTTAATATAGTATACGTATCTTCCCCCAATTGTGGTGCAATCCAAGCGCCATTATCACGGCTCGACTCAAATGAAACTGGCATTTTAACGGTATGAAATGCTATATTATTAATCTGTTGTTTTATAAAAAGCTTCTTTTCTTGTAGATAAGGATTTGAAACTAACTCATCGATTTCATTAACAGCTGATACACATACCTCCTTCCCTTTAAAAAATGTAACCCAATAATCTCTTGTTTGCTCCAGAAAAATAGCTTTGAGTTCTGTTTTAACAGCTTCGTGGGCGTATTGACCTTCAAGCACTATGTTAGTCCATTCCGTTTTATTTAAGGCAGCGCATATTTGATTCCAAAACTTTGGTTCTAATGAACCTAACGCAATAAACTTTCCATCTGCACAACGAAATACATTGTAATTGGCTAAACCGCCCGAAAGTTGAAATGCACCACGCTCGGATACTTTTCCGGTAGCTTGATATTCTGCAAACGGAAGTGCAGTCAATGGTACAACTGCATCCGTCATAGCAACATCTAGATGCTCCCCTACACCTCTTCTTTCGCGTTGAAACAATGCTGCTAAAATTGCATTCATTGCCATATATGAGCCTCCAGCAATATCCGCTAATTGAAAGCCCGGAATTACTACCGAATCAGCATCTTGACCATTTACACCTAACAATCCGGCCAATGCAATGTAATTCAAATCATGCCCTGCAACTTGAGCCATACTCGATGCTTGACCGTAACCTGTAATGGATGCATAAATTAACTTAGGATTAAACGCTTTTAATGTCGCATAATCTAAACCTAATGCTTTCATTACTCCCGGTCGATATTGTTCTACAACAACATCGGCAGACTTCACCAATTCGTATATAACTCGCTTTCCATCCGGCTCTAAGTAATTTACTGCTAAAGATTTTTTGCTCCGATTCAATGCATAGTAAAAAGCCGAAGTTTCATCCATCATGGGCTCAAAACTTCGGATATAATCCGGATTATCTGGGTCTTCTACTTTAATAACTTCTGCACCCATATCGGCTAAGAGCATTGTAGCCAAAGGCCCCGGAAGCAAACGTGAAAAATCAAGAATACGAATGCCCTTTAAAGGTCCGTCAAGTGAAGGCCGAATAACTTCTTCAAAACTACCGGATACATTTGCATTTTCTGACAAATATTTTTCATCAAACTTTCGAAACAATTTCGAGAAAGCCATCATCTCTGTTAAGCTACTCACTTTCACCTTTCCCATCATCAATGCCAATTGTGGATTGAGCTTACCGGTTTCCAAATCGCGATAATGCGTATCGGAAGTTGTAATCACACATTTTGCTTCGCCTTGAAAACCTTGCTGCAATTGACAGGTGCTATTTTGAATAACAAAGGTAAATTGTCCGCCATCGGTTCCTGAAATATCAAAATGAAAGACAGTATTTATTCCTTCCGACTTCTCAGCACGAAAACGAGCTGGTGCTGTACGTATAATTTCTTTTGCTGTAACGTTCATAATCTATTTAACTACATTAATCATTCCTCCTCCGTTATAACTGTGATACTCTGCAGCATACATGGCATCGGCAGATACCGGACCCATATGGAATGAACCCGGTGTTACTGCACGGACAGCATAGTAAAATTTCTTCTTACCATTGGCATCCGTGAAAATATTTACCCGATCATCACGTATGTCAATCGCATCTGAATAAGAGGCATCTTTAATCCAATCCATGCCAGGTATTTCGTTGATACGAGAATTTTCGATTTCAAAACCTGCAGGCAACATATCTGTCACCACTACATTATCTACAGAACGAGAGAATGCATTTTCTAAAGTAATTCCCACAATAATTAAATCGTTTTGCTTAAAGGTGTTTCCGTTCAACACATGACCATATCTGTCGTAGAAGGTTTTGCGCACTTTCAAGAAGTTATCTTCTTGTTTGTAAGAACCATCGCGAGTAATTCCTTCTTGCTCCATGAAATAATAGATGGAGCCTTCGCCTTCCGCAGTAATATCAATTTTCCCGGCAGGCAATGTTTTAGAAGACAGCGTATAAGTACCTCCTTCAAAACGATATACTTGTTTTCCATTTACCTTTATGGAAGCATTCGCTTTATTGACTTTTGCCGCACGCATTACTTTCCCAAGCGCCAAAATAGAGAACACATTTTCTTGCGTACTGAAATAGCCTTCGCGTGATTTCAGTTGGTCGGCAATGTGTTTACTCATCACAGTAACTTGCGGATTTTTTGCATCCACATCCAACAATACATTTAGTGCCAAAGCTTCATCTCGTAATGCTGAACCAAAAGACCCTCCGGTTTCCGCATCTGCCAATTCACTGCCAAAACTTTGCGGTAATAATTCGCTGTACTTTCCTCTGTTGCCGGCAATTGCATATGCACATGCTAACATATACTTCGAGTCAGCCGTTAACTGACTCTTATTCGCATCATAATAATTCATCATACTCACCTGCGGCTTTCCATGCAAAGCCAGTACGTACAAGCTATATACAGCTTCGCGTGGGGCAATCATTCGATTTTGTCCGCGGTTGTAATAGTATGGAATACTACTTTTTGCTTTCAGCTTTTGAATTAGATAATTGCACAAATTATCAGTAAAGACTTTATCTGTTTCAAAACCCGCCCGTTTCGCTTCTGCCAAGAAATGTGCGGCATATACAGATGCATACCAATGTTCTGAACCATCATCCCAAAGCGTTATTCCTCCTGAATAGGTTTGTCGCATCTTCAATTTCTGAATCGCCTCTGTCACATTAAAGGCTGCACTGTTTTTGGAATCTTTACTTAGTCCATTACAGATATCAGCAAAGTAAAGTTGCGGGAATGCCGTGGAAACAATTTGCTCTGAACACCCATAAGGATAATTCATTAAGTACGATAAGTTTTTCGCAAAACCAATTAATGGAGAACGACTCACGGTCAACTTGTAAGCTTGTGAACCATCAATAAACATAGGGTTTGAAGCACTTACAGATTTAGTTTGTCCCACTCCAATTTCCCCGCTGCTAAACGATTTTTGCAAAGAACTCACCGGACGAATAGCCATCTCAGTTACATCTTCAAAATTAACCCCACTACCGGTTACTTTTGTTTTTAAAGAAGTTACACCAATCACGTTACCGGCAACAATTTTAACCGGCACTCTCACTTCACCTTTAGCGGTAAGTGAAACCGATTTACCGGATTCAAAAATCACGCTTACACCCTTAGCTCCCAATAAATCCACACTAGCATTTTGTGCAGTAGTTAATGTATTCGACAAAACAATAGCGCCATTCACAGTATCACCCGGGCTTAAGAACCTTGGCAAGGTTGTATTTACCACAATTGGATCGGCAACAGTTATACTCGATTGTGCACTACCAAATTTTTCATCTTTATATGAAACTGCCATCAAGCGTACTTCACCTGCAAACGAAGGGATATCAAACTCAAAAGTAGCTTCTCCACTCCCATTCACATCTTTAACGCCACTCCAATATGTGAGTAATTTCACACGCTTCGCACTAATCGGATTCACACGCTTCGATAAATCAAAACCATCTCCACCTACACTCGATGTTGTGCCTTTCAACTCAGGAAACAGCAATGGATACATGTCGTATGAATGCACACCCAATGCGCATTTCTGATAGAAATATTCATAAGGATCAGGCGTTTTAAATCCGGTAATTTGTAAGATACCTTCATCTACTGCTGCAAAAGTAATTTTAGAATTTGGCATTGCTTTTACCTTAATCACTTGATGGGTATTTGAGCGCACCGATTTAGGAGCAAGAATCTCAGGATTCACATGTCTATTAGATTGTAGAATGGATACCGAAGTAAATCCATGCGCTACAGTGAGCGGTAAATCTGTTTCACTATGTGGTTTAATCAATGTGGCCGTTACATACACATTCGGCAAATACTCATCTTTCATGGGAATTGAAATCATTGCAGAACGTTTATCGGTTTGCACTTCAAAAGTTTTTAGCACATTATCGCGTTCCAAAGTCACAATCACTTTTCCATTGAAAGGCGTTTTCAATAAAATATTGGCCGTTTCTCCAACACTGTATTTTTCCTTGTCCGCTTCCATATCAATTGTACCTTCTGTATTCACCTCAAACGAAGAATAGGTGTTGTATCCCCAACCATAGCAATAGAAAGGCATACGAACAAAATTATTGGCTCCGGGAAGGGCTACCCGAATTTCATACTCTCCATTGCTTTTTGGCATGTAAGAATAAACTGTGTTTTCGCCTGAAACCACTACAGTTTGATCCACCAAAACTTTATCTTCAATCTGCGAATTGTAATTAAAATATTCCCCGGATTTATTCAACACAGTTTTGTACTCATGCTTCACCACTTGCACATGCGCCTTACCTGAAACAGTCTTCAATGCTTTATCTAAAGCAATCAAATTACATTTCATAAATTGATTCACCGGACAATAATAGTTATCGCCATTGGCGGCACCCAAGAAATAAGGTTGTGTGTATACTGTAGCAGTTGATTTGCGATTCACCGGACGACCCGATTCATCAAACACAGTGGTAAAGAAATATACATCCAATTGTCCGTTGTTCACCCAATTCGTAGGCACTGCGTAGGTTTCCTTAGCTTGCCCTTGTTCGTTCAACTGCCCTTTGCGCTCTACTTTATCCAAGCTTAACGTACTGGCATTGAGTTCAAAATTAAATCTACTGAATCGCCCGGCATCAAAGTATTTTCGATCTACCTGAATTTCGCATTCGTAATTTTTACCGCTTGCCGGAGTACCATATAAGTTATCCGCTTGAACCGAAAGCACAGCAGCATCACCAACATTCAATGCATTTTTATCGAGCGATGTACGTACACGAATTTTATCGGGCATGAATTCCTCGATCATGTAATTAGACGTAGCCAATACCACATCATTACCATTTAAAACAGAAAGTGTGTAGGTACCGGTAATAGCGGCTGCTGGAATATCAAAGGAAGCATCAACAGAACCTTGCTCGTTGAGTACTTTTTGAATTTGTTTCAACTCCTTACCGTTGGGCATTTGCAGCTTCAACTTAATAGGCTGAGCAGAAGGCACTTTCCATTTATCGGCACGAGCAATAACATTCACATTTATCTTTTCACCGGGACGATACATATCGCGATCGCCATAAACAAAAACTTGTAAGCCGGATGCATTCGGACTGTATCCATCCACTTCAAACCGAGATGTTTCAACGCGTGTAGTATTAAACGGAAGATAATTAAAATCATTCCCCAATTTTGCGGTAACCATAAAGGGGGTAAAACCCGAAAACTGACTGGCAGGAATAGCCACTTCCGCAATTCCATCTTTGTTTGAAACCCCTTTGGCTACAATTTGGTTATTCGCCCCATACACTTGAAACTGAACCCCTGAAAGGCCTGTAGCCGATTGAATAGAATTAGCAAAAAGCATCATTTTATCCTTTCCTCGTTTTGCAATCAAACCAATATCGGAAAGTGAAATTACTCTCGACTCGCGCAAATAGTATTGGGTTTCCGATTGAATCGTTACGTTATATACGCCAGAAAAATTGGGCAACTTATCGGCTATATCCATCTTCAACAATCGACCACTTCCATGTTTCGGCAATTTTGCTGTTTCAATCGTTGTTTCAAAAATGCGATCACCTAATTGATAATCGCTGGCCTCACTCATTTCATAATCGCCATAATCGTTCTCGTAATACCCCATGCGATTCATCGCTAATAAGTTGTTCTCATAAATTTTTGTAATGATCAATTTTACTTTAGGCACATTAATAATGTTCACTTCAATATTTCGATTGCCTTTGGGAGTAAGATATACAGCCTTTCGATTGCCAAAACTGATAGAAGGCTCTAATTCTCCAAATTGCAAATCAGCCGTATAATCTTCCTTCAATTCTCCACCAATCTTACCTTTCATGCCTTTACGCAAATGCAATTGATAAACATTGGCCGGATTAATTTTATCGGAAACAATAGTAAATCCGTTCTTTTCAACAATCGTTTTAAATGGTGTTTTCGGATCAAGCGAAACGTACGACTCTATTGCTTCAGCTATTACAGGCTGCGAAGTAAACACTTTCACAGAACCTTCTACGCCATCGTGATGCCCTTGTACCTCTTGTATTGCCAAAGTATATGGCGACAATAATTGCACATTCATTGTCACGGGTTCTTTTGTACTTGCTCCTCCATTAGCGGGTTTCAGCCCTGCTTTTAAAGTTACCGTCAAATTATAATCTCTGTCTTCTGCTTTCAAATCGCTGATATTGATTTCAATTTTAGCATCCTTTGAGGCCGTTACAATTTGAAAATTCTTTTCTTGCTTTCCTTCACTGATTTGTAATACATCTTTCAATTGTGAAGGATCAACAGGAAAAGAAAAATACAATTCCAATTGTGCCATTGGTATGCCGGAAGTTTCATTCGTCAACGTCCATAAGGCATTTACCGTTTCCAATTTTTGATAAGGAGTATGAAACGTCAATTTAGGCAAGCTCGAAAGACTATATGCATAGCGGTTAAGCTTACGCGTAAACGTGCCCCTAAAATCAGTAGCAGCCGGCAATTCAGCAGCCGGAGAGAACACCAGTTCATTCACGCTTGTCCAACGAAAACGCCCCGGAATATTCGGTTCAAAGGCAATATATTCGGTACTATCCCACATTTCCAGCAACGAATCAGGCACCATGTTTTTGTCAAAACTAAACGTGAGGTTTCCTAAGGTGCTAACTTCCTCTTTGGCATTGGTATAAAGCAACTGGACTTTATTTTTGTTGCAGGAAGAAATGGCAATGACAAGCATCACAAAACAGGCAATTCGAACCGAAAATTTCATGGAGAAAAGATTTTAGTTAAATCTATAAATAATCTTTCCCAAACTAACGAAAATGGTGGTGGATTTTTTACTTTCAGTAACTTAAATAGTTGCCCTTCTAAAAGGTGTAATATTTACACAATATAAACCAACGATACGCGTTTGTATCGATTCTGAATATTTATTTGAAACAAATAAGAAATCAATTCAATACAATCGACCAATGAAACATCTACTAATTATAATTACATTAATTACTTGCCTTTGGGCGAATGCACAAGTTCCTAAAAATGTGATTGTCGAGTTATTCACCAATTCGCGATGCAGCACTTGCGGTGCATTGGAACCAGGCATTATGAATACCATACAGCAATACCCCAACCTTATTCAAATTGCCTATTACCCGAGTGCCCCCTACTCCAGTTGCTTTTTCAGCCAGCAAAACAAAACGGAATACGATGGCAGAACAAAAAACTACGCCATTTATGGCTCAACACCGCACGTTTTAGTTCAAGGGGTTGAAGTAAATAATATGCTCGATACAGCTTCAATTAATGCGTACCTAAATCAACTTTCAAATTTTGAAATTAAAATAGTCCACGAAAAAACGTCATCTACTACTGCCCAGTTCAACACTACCATCATCAAAAAAGCAATAGACAACACTACACAAGCTAAATTATATTTAGCTATTGGTGAAGACTCAGTAAGCTATGCGGCTCCAAACGGAATTAATAAACATTATGGAGTAATGCGCAAAGCACTAACCGATTCAAGCGGAATGGAGGTGCTTTTACCGGTGAATGTTGGCGATAGTCTTGTCATTTCAAAAAACTACTCCACATCCGGAACCTGGAATCATTCCTTGTTAACAGGATTTGCGTTTCTAGCAAATACTACGAATAAATCAATCATTAATGCAAATAAGCAGAAGCTGAATATTGGAACGTTCTCCGGTGTTGAAAGCCATCAAAGTACAGACCAACTTTCGTTGTATCCCAATCCAATTGCAAATGGATTTATTAATGTAAACAGTGCGATTGAAACAGATTTCATTATTGCAGATATGGCCGGAAAAACTGTTCAAAAAGGAATTTTGAGAAAAGGAGAAAATCAGATTCGCTTGAGCAATTCATCCCCCGGAGTATATCTCGTAAAAAGCAATAACCGCTCTATCCGATTCAGTATTAACTAATCCATTTATTCCCCTAATCGCAACCATGATTTCGTAATTTCATGTCCACTAAAACAGCTATAGCATGATAAAATCAACAACAATCTTTCTATTCACCTTACTGTCGTTTTCATTACTTATAACAAGTTGTTCCAAAACAACCGATGAAGACAAAAGTTTGTACGAAAAGGTAAAATCGGATGCCGGTTTTACATTCTACAAAAACAATACAACCATTTTACAATCCTCTGCTTCTAGTCCGCATAATGCCTATTTTAGAATGCGCTATAATTCAATTGCCATTAATGCTATGACAGATAATGGAAAACTCCCGGTTGGCGGTTCATTCCCTGAAGGTTCACTTGTAGTAAAAGAACTTTACGATTCTCCAACCGGCTCACTCAAACTCCTAGCAGTGATGGAAAAAGCTAGCCAAGGCAGTACCGGTGCAGGATGGAAATGGGCAGAATATGCAAACGATGGCAAAGCAGCCTATTCCGTTGCCAAAAAAGGCGAAGGTTGTGTTTCTTGCCATTCCACCAATTCGAGAGATTATAACGCAGTGTTTAATTTATTTCCCTAAGCAGTTCACCTTATTTAGCATCAGAATAGTTCATGCTAAGTCCGGCAATTGTAAAACCGTTTAACAGTTTTGACATTTATAGCTAGAAAATAGGGACATCATGATATGCACCTGACATGATGTTGTGTGCACAAAGTTTTATTTTTCCACACCCACCTACTTTGGATTTGGTTTCGTTAAATTCGCCATTGGGTTCGAATTAGTTTTCGAATTCATTTTGTCATCCGCATAAATTAACGCCATGTCTAACTTCGTTCACCTCCATTGTCATACCCAATATTCGTTGCTTGACGGAGCAGCCGATATTTCAAGCATGTACAAAAAAGCAGTGAACGATGGCATGAAAGGCTTAGCGATTACCGATCACGGCAATATGTTTGGTGTATTTCAATTTGTTGCTGAAGCCGCCAAATACAACACCAAAGAGGAGCCTAATAAAATCAAACCCATTGTAGGTTGCGAGTTTTATGTAGTAGAGAATCGTCACAAACGCCAATTTACCAAAGACGATCGCGATAAACGGTACCACCAATTGCTGTTGGCGAAAAACGCAAAGGGCTATCAAAATTTGGTGAAACTCTGCTCCCTCGGCTATATCGAGGGATTGTACGGTAAATACCCTCGAATCGATAAAGAGTTAATTCTACAATATCATGAAGGTCTAATCGCCACCACATGCTGCATTGGTGCTGAAGTGCCGCAAACTATTCTCAAAAAAGGTGAAGAAGCAGGCGAAAAAGAATTCAAATGGTGGTTAGATTTGTTTACCCGCGAAAACGGTGAAGTCGATTACTACATTGAAATCCAGCGCCACGGCATGGCCGAACAAGAAAAAGTGAATCAGGTCTTGTTGAAGTGGGCCATTAAATATAACGTTAAGGTTATTGCTTCAAACGATTCGCATTACATCGATCAAAAAGATGCCAATGCCCACGATATCTTGCTTTGTATCAACACGGGCGAAAAGCAATCAACAGAAAAAATGAAGGACTTTGATGAAGATGTTTCTTCCAAAGGCAAACGCTTCGCGTTCTATAACGATCAGTTTTATTTCAAGAATACGCAGGAAATGTCTACGATTTTCAAAGACGTTCCGCAAGCCATTGATAACACTCAGGAAATTCTTGGCAAAGTAGAACACCTGAAATTGAAGCGCGACATTATGTTGCCGCATTATCAAATCCCGGAAGGCTATGCTTCGCAAGATGATTATTTGGAGCACATCACCTTTATGGGAGCAAAAGAGCGCTACAAAGATATCCCCCAAGAAGTGGAAGAACGTTTACGCTTTGAGTTGCATACGGTAAAAACGATGGGATTTGCAGGCTACTTTTTAATTGTTGCCGATTTCATTAAAGCCGGACGCGATTTAGGCGTAATGATTGGTCCCGGACGGGGATCTGCAGCGGGTTCTGCGGTAGCGTATTGCATTGGCATTACCAACATCGACCCCATTAAATACAACTTACTATTTGAGCGTTTCTTGAACCCCGATCGTAAGTCAATGCCCGATATCGATACCGATTTTGATGATGAAGGTCGCCAAAAAGTAATCGATTATGTAGTACAGAAATACGGGAAAAGCCAAGTTGCTCAAATTGTTACTTATGGTACTATGGCTGCCAAAATGAGTATCAAAGATGTATGTAGGGTAATGGACTTACCTTTGCCGGAAGCCAATGCACTAGCAAAGTTGGTGCCCGATAAACCGGGAACAGTATTGAATCGCGTACTCTTCGCTCCGCTCGATGGCCCTAAATCCTTGAAAGAAAAAGAAGGTTATCAAGCTGAAGATATGGACAATATTAAGAAGCTGCGAGAGATATACAACGGGAAAGACTTGCAAGCAACCATACTTCAAGAAGCAGCCATTCTAGAGGGTTCTGTGCGAAGTACAGGATTACATGCCGCAGGAATTATCATTGCGCCATCAGACTTATCTGATATTCTTCCTGTAGCCACTTCCAAGGATACGGATTTATGGATTACGCAATTCGAAGGCAATATTATTGAAGATGCCGGGGTAATTAAAATGGACTTTTTGGGACTCAAAACCCTTACCATTATTCGCGATAGTTTGGTATTGATTGAGCAAAATCATGGCGTTAAAATCGATATCGATACTATTCCGTTAGATGATTTAAAAACATTTGAACTTTATCAGCGAGCCGAAACAAATGGTACGTTCCAATTCGAGTCGGCCGGTATGCAAAAATATTTGCGCGACCTAAAACCCGATCGTTTTGGCGATTTGATTGCTATGAACGCCTTATATCGTCCGGGCCCTATAGAGTATATCCCAAAATTCATCAAACGAAAATTAGGGCAAGAAGTGGTAACCTACGACCTTCCGGAGATGGAAGAATATTTGTCGGACACCTACGGAATTACCGTTTACCAAGAGCAAGTGATGTTGCTCTCGCAGAAACTAGGAGGTTTCACGAAGGGGGATGCCGATACGCTGCGTAAGGCCATGGGAAAAAAACAGAAAGATGTGCTGGACAAGATGAAGTCCAAATTCATGGAAGGTGGAAACAGCAAAGGGTTCGATACCAAAATCTTGGAAAAAATTTGGACCGATTGGGAAGCCTTTGCACAATATGCATTCAACAAATCGCACTCGACTTGTTACGCGCTAGTGGCTTATCAAACTGCTTATTTGAAGGCACATTATCCTTCAGAATACATGGCTGCAGTGATGTCGAATAACCAAGGGAACTTGGAGAAGATTACTTTCTTTATGGAGGAATCGCGCAAAATGGGTATACCTGTTCTTGGACCGGATGTGAATGAAAGTAACATCCGCTTTGCAGCCAATAAAAAAGGAGAAATACGTTATGCTTTATCGGCCATCAAAGGGGTTGGAGAAGCAGCTGTTGAATCGATTGTGGAAGAGCGAAGACTCAATGGCCCATATCAATCCATTTTCGATTTTGCGAAACGTGTAAACCTCCGAACAGTGAACAAAAAATCATTGGAGAGTTTAGCGTATGCCGGTGCATTTGATTCGTTTCAACAATATTCTCGAGCAACATTCTTGCTTCCGGATCCTAAAGACGGTATGAATTTGATTGAAAAAATGATTCGCTATGGCAATAACGAACAGAGCGCTAAAACCATGAATCAAAATTCGTTGTTTGGCGAATCCATTTCGGTAGAAATGTCGGAACCGGCCGTGTCTAAACAAGAAGAGTATCCACTGTTGGAAAAATTGAAATACGAAAAAGAAGTTGTAGGTATTTATATAAGCGGCCATCCGCTCGATGATTATAAGTTAGAAATTGAAAATTTCACGAATTGCTCCTTAAAGAATATCCCTGAAGTAAAGGATAAAGATTTAAAGATTGCCGGTATCATTAGTAAAACGATTACCAAAGTGTCTAAAACCGGCAATCAATATGTGTCGTTTACATTGGAAGATTTTGAAGGCACCTTTGAATTCGCCTTATTCGGCAAAGATTACATTCAATTCAAAAACTTTGCGGAAACGCTTGGGGCAATGGTATATATCAACGGACGCTATCAACCGCGTTACAACCAACCCGATAATTTTGAATTTAAGATATTGAAAATTGAGTTACTCTCTGAAGTCCGAGATAAAGTCTCAAAAAATATTACAGTTACCATTGATGCCGCTACATTATCGGAGAGAATTATTGACGAAATGAAACTCATTTTCGAGCAACACCCCGGCAAACTTCCGGTGTATATGAAACTAAAACACGAAGGCGAAGAAATTGTATTAAATGTATACTCTCGAAAATTTATGGTTAACCCTGTCAATGAAGTCTTCAAAGCCTTACAAGCTTTAGAAGAAGTAGACGTAAAACTCAACTAACAATAAAAAAAATCGGCTACAAGATATCTTGTAGCCAATTTTAATGGAAGGAATTGAATTAACGATTCTTATCGCGTTCTAATTTTAATCGTTGTTCCTCCTCAACACGATTGTCTTTTTGCATACGATTTTTCATTTCTTGATCTCGTTTCTGATCAAGTGCATCTTGAACAGCCTTTTCGTTCTTTCTCTTTTGAATCTCATCTAACTCTTTCTGCAACTTAATTTTTGCTGGAGTAATTACCACTTTAGAAAGCATTTTCTGACGCTCTTCTTCAGTGTAGTTTACATTAGGTTGAAGTACCTTAGTTTGAACTTTAGCCATAGCCACCCAGTTAAACGAAGTAGGTTTAACAGCTCCATTATATTTCACATAGAAACCATTTCCATCTTGACGGGAGATATATAATGAAACTTCCGCAGAAAGAGGTGTAATGGTTACAACAGGTTGGCCTTGCAGTTTAGATCTGAAATCATCTCCAAATGCTACAAACAACTCGTTAGCCGTTATTTCTTGAACACCAAAGTCGCTCACTGTAGCATAAGCAGCAGTTACTTTTTCTAACTTTTCATCCAATTCTTTCACCGCATTGATGGTAACATAAGTCAATGCACCATTATCGACACTATAATACTGTTCAACTTGTGAATGTGTATTATCATCAATTGGCGTACCTCCAGGTAAATACTCCCAAGTACCAACAGTATATGGTGCCACCTCTTTAATTTCTTGTGCTATCACACCAACACCATATTCTTTTGGCATACCCGCCTTACCATTATATTTAAAATATACCGGTTTGATATCCTTCAACGTTCGCAATCCATCTTTAAATGGCGTCACATCTTCTTTCAATCGTGCATCGGATGCAACCGTCCAAGTATTTGAAATTGGCTTAGCTGCAGAGTTATTCGCCAATTGTAAATTATAGGCTGCTGCTGCATTTAAGTTAATGGAGAAGTTACTACCTCCGGTAAAATCTATAGTTGACGATTGGTCTTCAAAGTATTCTATACTACCAATTTGAGTAATTGTTCCGGTAGCATTTGCATTTCGACCCCTATATACTGTTACAATACCAAAACTAGGATCAGCAACATCCAAACGAGCAATAGGGGCAGTAATACCAATGCCTACCAACCCCGCTCCTGTAACACGCATTCTTTCAATTGGCGTTACAGTGGCGTTTTGTGCCGTATTTACTACATTTGTAGTAGAAAACATTAATCCTCCGGCACTTTGATCAGTATTAATAATTGAAGGATATCCCGTAGAAGCCATAGAAAGTACGGTTCCGTTAAAGTAACAATTGAAGTATATTCCCGGCCAATCATTTACTAATGAAACCCCTTGGGAATTAGCTGTACCTCCAAAAATTGCCATCGTACTACCAACAGTACCAATATGTTGTAAATGCGCTAAATTGGGTGTAGCAGTCCCTATCCCTACTCTACCGCCCATAAGAATAGCAGCGTTGCCTAAATTTCGACCATCGGCATATAAAGCTTGATCAGTAGAATAAGTAGGAGCAGCTTGAAAAGTTGTCCCTAAAAGTGCATAAACGCCTGTAGCAGAAAAAGAATTGGCTTGATCGCCTACTCCAACTACTCCGGTTCCATAACCCCAACTTGCGTTACCTCCTCTTCCAATTCCAACAACCCCTCTATTGTTATAGTCAATACCGGTGGCTACTTGTTGAACGTAACTGTATACACCAGCCTTACTTAAATCACTTCGTGCGAAAACCTCGAATGGATTTAATGGAGCTGCTGTACCTACTCCAACATAACCGGAAGTTGCTCCAGTTTGTTTCACTCGCATTCGTTCTATGTTATTTGTTCCAATTACCCAATCGTTTGCATCTGTAGTTCCTATCCAATTCTCGTTTGCTGCAATTGTTGATGAGCCATATGTTGCAGGTGCTGCTGGATCGTTAGTGGCTGCATTTCCGGTAATACGCCAATCAACAGAAGAACCATTCTGCATACCTGAACTTGCAATTACCACCCAACGCTGAATCGTTGAGTTATAGATTAATGTAACACTTGAATTTCCGGTGGTAGTTGATACTAAATCTGAGCCAAATCCTGTTAAGATGGCATCAATAGAGGCGCTAAAAGCGTTAGTAATGGTCATCTGCTGACCAGAATGATTAATTAGGGTAACTATTTGTCCATTATTCCCACCGGTTATTGTACTAATGCTAAATGCACCAGCAGCGCCTGTAAGTCGATAATGACTATATTCTCCAACGAGTAAGAGCGCATTAGCTCCAGTAGCTACAGTAAAGGCTGCACCTTCACGTAAAGCTATATCCCCATTAATATCTACCCTTGAAACTGGTGTAGCAGTACCAAAACCATTGGTATTCGTGGTTAATGGAGAAATTACTCCATAATTTGCCAGACCTCCTGAACTTGAAAAAGAGCCACCAATAACAGTGCTTACCGGACTAAAGTCAGTTGCAAAACCGTATACCCCAGTCCTGGTAGCTACAGTTACACCATTACCATTAGCTTGACCAAAAACCCCATATGAATTACTTGCTGTAGAGCTTTGACTATACCCTCTTACGCCTGCATATGTTCCAGTGAAATCACCTCCAATTCCGGCTGCAGGCGACATTACAGATGTTCCACTAACTGCTCTAATAAAGCCAGTTAATGTACTATTCTCATTCGTAAAATTGCCAGTGGTGTTTAAATTATTACTATAAACGTCTAATCGAGAGTTGATAAGCGAAGCTGTTCCAATTCCAACATTTCCAGTTGCCTTTAATACTCGCATTCGCTCAATATTATTTGTACCAACCACCCAATCGTTTGCATCAGTAGTTCCAATCCAGTTTTCACCAGCAGCTATTGTTGAGGTACCATAAGTGGCCGGTATTGCAGGATCGTTGGTAGCAGCATTTCCAATAATTTTCCAATCAGGACTAGAAATCCAACCCGGATTACCTAAAGCATCGGTTCCCCATACTTGGTTCGCATTAGCTGCAGTAGGGCCAACAACAACCCCATTTGTGTTCAATGAATTCAATACTGTTGGACCCGTTGGGCCTGTAACTCCTATAGATCCGGTACTTCCGGTTGCACCGGTCGATCCTGTTGTTCCGGTAGAACCCGTAGCACCTGTTGAGCCAGTTGTACCCGTAGAGCCGGTAAGACCTGTAGAGCCAGTACTTCCAGTTACACCTGTAGTGCCAGTCGCACCGGTAACCCCAGTTACGCCAGTGATGCCCGTGCTTCCAGTACTACCTGTTGTACCAGTAGAACCCGTAGCACCTGTTGAGCCAGTTGTACCCGTAGAGCCGGTAACACCTGTAGAGCCAGTACTTCCAGTTACTCCTGTAGCTCCTGTCACACCGGTTGTGCCGGTTGCTCCTGTACTTCCTGTTACTCCCGTTGATCCAGTAACTCCTGTATTACCTGTTGTTCCCGTTATACCTGTAACTCCAGTTGAACCAGTACTTCCAGTTACTCCGGTCGTTCCTATTGAGCCGGTTGTTCCGGTAGAACCAGTAGCACCTGTTGAGCCAGTTACTCCGGTACTTCCTGTAACACCTGTAGATCCAGTACTTCCTGTTACTCCTGTAGCTCCTGTCACACCGGTTGAGCCGGTTGTTCCTGTTACACCTGTAACTCCTGTTGAACCAGTACTTCCAGTTACTCCGGTTGAACCAGTCACGCCTGTGGTGCCGGTTACTCCCGTGCTCCCGGTTGTTCCGGTTACTCCAGTTGCACCGGTAGAGCCAGTACCTCCTGTAACTCCAGTGGATCCGGTTGTTCCTGTAGTACCTGTTGCGCCTGTATCTCCGGTCAAACCTGTTGAGCCGGTTGCTCCTGTACTGCCTGTTACACCCGTTGATCCAGTAACTCCTGTATTACCTGTTGTTCCTGTTGATCCAGTAACTCCTGTTGAACCAGTACTTCCAGTTACTCCGGTTGAACCAGTCACGCCTGTGGTGCCGGTTACTCCTGTGCTTCCTGTTGTTCCTGTAGCACCTGTTACACCTGTATTTCCTGTTGCGCCTGTATCTCCAGTCAAACCTGTTGAACCTGTTACTCCTGTACTTCCTGTTACACCCGTTGATCCAGTAACTCCTGTATTACCTGTTGTTCCTGTTGATCCAGTAACTCCTGTTGAACCAGTACTTCCAGTTACTCCGGTTGAACCAGTCACGCCTGTGGTGCCGGTTACTCCTGTATTTCCGGTTGTTCCGGTTACTCCAGTTGCACCGGTAGAGCCAGTACCTCCTGTAACTCCAGTGGATCCGGTTGTTCCTGTAGCACCTGTTACACCTGTATTTCCTGTTGCGCCTGTATCTCCGGTCAAACCTGTTGAGCCGGTTGCTCCAGTATTACCTGTTGTTCCTGTTGATCCGGTAACTCCTGTTGAACCAGTAATTCCTGTTACTCCGGTCGAACCAGTCACGCCTGTAGCGCCTGTATTTCCTGTTGCGCCTGTATCTCCGGTCAAACCAGTTGAGCCCGTTGCTCCTGTACTTCCTGTTACACCCGTTGATCCAGTAACTCCGGTATTACCTGTTGTTCCAGTTACGCCAGTACTTCCGGTTGAACCTGTAACTCCCGTAGAACCTGTTGTTCCTGTCGCACCAGTAGTTCCGGTAACACCTGTATTTCCAATAGGTCCGGTTCCTGAACAATCACCTAAACTTGGTATTCCATTTCCATCTAAATCTTCCGTGGCTATATCAAATATACCATTACCATTCAAATCCCAACAGGCCAAACCTACTCCGGTTGCTCCAGTACTTCCCGTTGAGCCAGTAGCTCCAGTAGTGCCTGTTGTACCGGTAGCTCCGGTCAAACCGGTTGATCCGGTAATTCCTGTTGCTCCGGTAACTCCAGTAGCTCCGGCATTACCCGTTGCTCCAGTATCCCCGGTTGAACCGGTAACACCCGTTGTTCCAGTACTACCAGTTGCTCCTGTAACACCTGTATTACCAGTGGCTCCAGTACTTCCCGTTACACCTGTATCACCTGTGGCTCCGGTTGAACCTGTACTTCCGGTTGAACCATTATTACCTGTGGACCCTGTAATGCCCGTGGCTCCTGTAGATCCAACTGCACCTGTTGCGCCAATATCTCCTGTTGTTCCTGTAACACCTGTTGCACCAGTATTACCAGCAACACCTGTACTACCTGTAGCTCCGGTTACCCCTGTATTTCCCACCGGACCGGTTCCTGAA
>JAEUUZ010000038.1 GCA_016786765.1 Chitinophagales bacterium | reverse complement strand
TAAGAATGACACAATATGTTTTGGAACAACCTATGCTTTCGGTTCTCAAACATTGAGTGCAACGGGTACTTACACTAGAACCATTCCAAATGCAGTAGGTTGCGATTCAGTAATAACATTGAATTTGTTTGTTCGTCCGGCAATTAACATAAGCATTACGCAGAATGGGCTTGATTTAACTGCTACTGCTGGCTTTACAGATTATTTTTGGAAGTTAAATGGAGCAAATATTACAGCTGCAAATTTGAATACGTATACTACAACAAGCAATGGAGCATATTCTGTTCAAGTGGTGGATGCCAACAACTGTTCAGCAATCTCAAATACAGTAAATGTAAATAGTGTAGGTATCGATGATGTATCAAGTTTAGAATTAACAATCTATCCGAATCCTGTCAATAATGTATTGCATATATCAAGCGAAATTACGTTTGAGAAATTTCAAATCACTAACCCAATTGGCGACATCATCAAAGAAGAATCGCTCTCAAGCACAAGTATTAATATTACTGAATTACAAGCAGGTGTTTACTTTGCTAAACTAATTGATAGTAAAGGTACAATCTCCACAAAGAAATTTATTAAGCAATAATTTTCATGAGTCGGTTTTGTGTGATCCCGGTGTTGTAACGACATCGGGATTTTTTTTCCGGCAAACAAACACTTCCATTCACAAGTTCAACACTACCACTCACAAGATGCAATAGTAAAGCCGACCGGTTCGGTTGCACTTTTGCAGCATAAAACAACAATCATGAATAGAATCAAAACAAAGACAAGACATCGCAACCGAGCGCTAACGGGTTGTATGATGGCGCTGCTATGGCTTTTAGTCCCAATCAGCATTTTTGCACAACAGTTAGCACCTCAGCACGCTTGGAGTTTTGGCTTAGTTAAGTCAAACGTAAAAAATGTAAAGACAGATTCCATAGGTAACATTTACATAGCAGGATATTCAGATGTAACTGCAGATTTTGACCCGGGAACTGCATCCAGTCCTTTGGCAAGTGCGGGTGGGTATGTAGCTAAATACACCCCTTCAAAACAACTCATTTGGGTTACTCCAATTGTAGCTACTGCAGTGAATGATTTTGATGTTTCTCCAACCGGATCTGTGGCTGTAGTTGGAAGTAATGGAGGAGCGATTATAAATATTTATAATCCTGCTGGCGGACTGCAATACAGTTATGGACTAGCTAATTCAGGTAACAATGGAGGAAGTTCAAGTTACGATGTTACTAATTGTATCTTTGATAAAAATGGGAACCTCATTGTTCGTGGAAGGGCTGGAACGAGTCCTGCACCAGGATTTTCGGGACCAGGTATAGGAGCTGATATTGACCCGGCACCGGGTTTTCAATCTGCTACAACGTTAATCAATGCTACAACAGATTGGCTTATGCGCCTTTCGCCAACGTTTACTTTATTGAGTTATAAATTTATTGGCAGTGGGATTATTGGCTCTAACGATTTTGCAATATCCGGAGATACATTGTATTGGGCTACCAGTCATGCAAATACAGCAACGGCTGTAGATTACAATCAAGGAGCATCGCCTGCATTATTAGTACAAGAAGAAAATGCCTTAATTGCTTATAGAACTACCAATTTTACACCCATTTGGGGAGGTCCATTTAAAACAGGTGCTCAAAAAATGTTGATTGAGTCAACGCCAACAGGCGAGATTGCTTTACTCTTTCAAACAAATTACGGTAGAAATGCAACTTATACTTATCCTATAGATGGAAGTTACTATAATACCCTTTCTCCAGCAGGATCTTCACCGCATGGGTACTATAACAATTATCTTTTACATTATAACAAACAAACAGGAGCCTTAAACATTACCAATAAAGCACCTAGATTATTGGTGGACTCAGCCAATTCTTTAGCCAACTTATATGTATCAGGATTTACTGTTGATAAAAGAGGAAATTACTTCATATCGGGTAGTGTGGGTGGATATGTAGATTTCCAAAATGGAACAGGAATATATTCAAGAGCAAGTTCGGGTTCTATCGATCCTTATTTTGCAAAATACAAACCTAACCTATCGTTAGATTACGCTGCTATTTTTCCGAATAGCATCAACAGTAACGATAATTTCAATGGAATAGCTGCTATAGATACATCAAGTATTGTTGTAGCAGGAAGCTATAGAAATACGCATAATGTAGATAGTCTTAAACTAGCACCTAATTTACCTTTTAATGTTGCAACAGAAGACAATGTTGTATTAGCAAAATATATGGGCGATCCTTGTAGGATTCTGATTGCCTCAACAAGCTTAGATACGTTTTCAGGCTGTCAATACACATTCTCAATCACTGCTACTTCTCCAACGTCTCCTTTATCTTACCAATGGTTCAAAAACGGAGCATTATTAACCGGACAAACAACAAACTCAACCACTGCAACTGCTGTGGGCACCTATCAGTGTCGTGTTTCGAATGCTTGTGGTGAGCAGTGGTCTAAAAAATATGTTTTATCAGCATTACCTGCAATTACATACAGTAGTACCTATTATTTAGATTCAAATTTGACGGGAACGCCAAATGGAGTAGGCACTGCAATTACTTATGGCGCAGACAGAGCCGGAAACGCCAATAAAGCTGCTGTTTTTAATGGCACGAGTTCCGTTATAGATATTACAAATCCAACGTTTAATAATGGTATCTCACTTTGGTTTAAAAGAGCTGATATTACAACGCGCAAATCAATGAGTCTTGTTAGCTACCAAGTAGCCGCACCAGGTGCTTGGAATCCAGTTATGTACTTGGATTCATCAGGCAGACTAAGTGGATTTGTATATGATGGTACAGCAAATCCACCTATCTATTCATCAGGATTTGTCAATGACACCTTATGGCACCACGCTGCTTGGACGTATGATGCTGCATTAGGTCAGCAAAAACTATTCTTAGACGGTACATTAGTAGGCACAAGAACATCAAATGCTTTAGCTACAGGAGCAGCCAACATTATAAAAATTGGCAATGGCTATATTCAAAGCTATCCCAATCTAACCGGATCGGGTAATGTCCATTTCTTTAAAGGTTCAATAGATAATGTTTTCCTATCCTCTACAATCAGTAATGCTAGAGCGGAAGCAATGAGTAAGAGTCCAGCCTTTTTCAAAATAGATCTTGGGTTGCTTTATACTCCAAAAACTAAAGACGTTTGTAGTGTAACCAATTTTACATTAAATGCAGGCATCCTAACAAACCCCAATACCGGTAATCAAGTATCCTATACTTGGGTATATGTAGATCAAACTACATCACCTTTCACGTTTACAACATTAACAAATAGTGCAACAATATCTGGCGCAACTACACCAAATTTAGTAGTTACCAATGCCAATCCTGCAACATTTAGTTTGGGTTATTTTCGCTTAACCATTTCAGATGCGTATTGCTATGTAGATGAAGCAGATATCCGTTTAAATCTAACTACAGGTGTGGGAACTATTACACAACCCACAAACACTTCTGCATGCTTAGGATCAAATGCAATTTTTGTTGCAAAAGCCACAGTAGCTACAGGTTATCAATGGAAGAAAAATGGCGTAAATATCCCAAGCTCAAACAACGACACCTTGTTCTTGAACAACATTGTTGCCGGAGATTATACAACATACACTTGTGACATTACAGGTTGTGGAGGTACTGTTGTTACAAGCAATACGGTAACACTTTCACAACCAACTGTTACAATACTAACACAGACTTCAGCATCAAGCAATCCGGCTTGTGTTGGATCGAATACTGTTTTATTTGTAAATGCACAAAATGCAGTGAGCTATCAATGGAAAAAGGGAGGTGTAAATATATCGAACACGAATAACGATACACTATTCTTAACCAATGTTCAGGCTGCAGATGCCGGTAGTTATACTTGTGAAATTACAAGTTGTAGTGGAGGAACAGTTACCTCAAATGCTTTAGCAATAACGACTACACTCAACTCAACAAGCACAAACTTGATTCACCATTGGAAGCTTAATTCTAATTTAACGCCTTCTGTTGGAACTATTAATCTTACCCCTGTAAGTACGCTATACAATTACAATGCAGATAGAAACGGAGTTGCCTCAAATGGTCTTCAGTTTGCTACTTCAACAACAACCAATGCTTTGGTGTTAAGTACACCCATTACGCAGGATAACATTTCCATTTCCTTGTGGTATAATAAAGGAAACTCAACAACTTTTGAAACACTGATTGGCGACAATGGCACTAACTATGGTGATATGCTTGGCATCAATGCATCGGGCAAATTAGGTTATCAAGTAGGAGGTTCAGGATTCCAATCATCTAGTGTTACAGTTACAAACGGATGGCATCATTTTGTAGTAACCAAATCGGGTAGTACTATGAAAATGTACATGGATGGCACCCAAATCATTTTTGGTGGTGGTTTAGCTACACCTCCAACGATGGGTGTAGGTACATTGATAGGACGAATTGGTAATACTGCACCAATTTATAACACCAACATGGCGAAAGGAATCTTTGATGATATTCGAATTTACAGTGCTGTATTGTCTACTTCTGAAGTGAACAACCTATATCAAGCACCGGAAATCTTAGGTATTGGCGTATTTGCTGCGGTATGTGCCGGAGGAACAACATCTATATCTGTATTGACGAGTGGAAACGCGAACACTACTTATCAATGGCAAAAAGCAGGGGTGAATATTCCGGGAGCAAATTCATCTACACTTACGCTTACGAATGTTCAAGCAGGAGATGCAGGAAACTACGCCTGTGTGGTTGGCTCATCGGCAGGATGTGTAGCCACAACATCCGGAAATGCAACATTAGCGCTAGCAACCGGTGGTGTAACGTTTACAACCCAGCCTCAACCACAATCGAAATGTGTTGGTCAGCCTGTAACATTCACAGTTGCTGCAACAGGTGGTACAGGTTATCAGTGGAAGAAAAATGGTTCAGCACTTTCCGGTCAAACGAGTGCTACATTAAACATTAGCGCTGTTGCATTAACCGATACCGGAACTTATACTTGCGATATTACAGGCGGAACTTGCGGGTCAACACCATCGAATGCAGCATACTTAACTGTGAATGCAGTTCCAACTGCATCAATTTCGCCAAGCGCTGCCAGTATTTGCGCAGGAGCCTCACAAACGTTGACAGCAAGTGGAAGTGGGACCTATGCATGGAGTAATAGCGGTGGAAGTACTGCTGCTGCTATCTTTACTCCATCAAGCACTACAACATATACAGTTACTGTTACCGCAGGAATATGTTCTGCTACTGCATCATCAACCGTTACTGTAAACGCTATTCCAACAGCAAGTATCAGCCCAGCAACCGTAACCATTTGTGCAGGTGATGCTGCAAATTTAATGGCAAGTGGAGGAGGAACATACACATGGAGTAACAGTGGAGGAACTGCTGCTGCCGCTAGTTTCAGTCCAACCACTACATCAACTTACACAGTTACCGTTACAGCGAACAACTGTTCTGCAACTGCTTCTCGTTTAGTAACGGTGAATGCCTTGCCAACAGCTTCTATTACTCCTTCTACTGCTGTTTCAGTTTGTGCAGGTTCACCAACTACACTTACCGCAGCAGGTGGAACAAGCTATGCTTGGAGCAATAGTGGAGGAAGTGTTGCAACGGCAACCTTCAGTCCAACAACAACTGCAACATACACGGTAACTGTTACAGCCAATAACTGTTCGGCTACTGCTTCAAAACTTGTTACTGTAAATGCCTTACCGTTAGCCACCCTTACTCCTGCTACTCCTGCCATCTGTGCCGGTGTAAGTCAAACCCTTACTGCAGGTGGTGGATCGAGTTATGCTTGGAGTGCAGGTCTTGGAACTGGATCAACAAAATCTGTTAGCCCTACATCAACATCAACCTATACCATCACTGCTACAGATGCCAACAACTGTTCGGCTTCTGCCTCAGCAACAGTTTCAGTAACTACTGTGGTAGCTGCCATCAACGGACCAACAACAATCTGTTCAGGTTTATCGGCTACGCTTACAGCTTCAGGGGGTGGAACTTATGCTTGGAGTAACTCGCTTGGTAGTGCAGCTGCTGTTACCGTTTCGCCAACAACAGCTACTACTTATACGGTAACTGTTACAAACAATAGCTGTACGGCTACTGCTTCTCAAACGGTATCCGTTCAATCGGCTCCAACGGCTGTAATCAACGGAGCAAGTTCTGTTTGTGCAGGAGGTTCTATTACGCTTACTGCTAACGGAGGGAACACTTACGCTTGGAGTAATAGTGGAGGAAATGCAGCATCTGCTACCTTCTCTCCTACTGCAACTACTACCTATACCGTAACGGCTAGTTTAGGTGCAGGATGTACGGCTACTGCTACTAAAACAATTACCATCAAACAACCTACTGCAGGAAGTTATAGTCAAACGATTTGCTTTGGTCAGTCGGTAGTGTTTAACGGCATCTCTCGTACACAAAGTGGCGCTTACTTAGATACGCTTGTAAACCTTGCCGGTTGTGATTCGTTCTTAACGTTGAACTTAACGGTTCGTCCGCAAATTACAGGAAGCATTGCGCAAACGGTTTGTTTTGGTGGAAGTACTACGTTCAACGGAGCTACATTAACGCAAAGTGGTGTATTCAAAGATA
>JAEUUZ010000053.1 GCA_016786765.1 Chitinophagales bacterium | reverse complement strand
CCCAAAGCATGTTTACGCAGCAAGGCAACGTAGCTGTATGAATACCGGCTATCTTTTACCACATCCATTTCTGTAACAAAATGGTTGTGCCAAAACAAGGTCATCTTTTCTGTTAACGAAAAATCTCGGGTAATTATGTTTTCTACCCACCACATTTTTAACATTAGTCTTCTTCGAGTATCAATGATTGTGTTTTCAAAAGGAGCATTGACCCATGTCTTTCCTTTGGGTACATATGGATCTTCGAACTCCTCATCGCCTTGCAACACTTGATCAATGGTTGACGATTGTTTGAGGAGTATAGCTAAACAATCCTCTAAATTCTTCCCTGAAAAAAAAGCTAGATCTTTGTGTCCAACGCCAAATAGAGTTCTTCTCAGTAAGTGCATCAAATGACTAGTATTAAACTCACCTGAGAATGGGGATAAACTATAAGATAAAATTACAGGCTCTTTCAAAATTATTTACTAAGACATTTGTACAGTTCTAAAATAACATTATTGATTGTTAAAAGAATGTTTTGGTAAGCGAAAAAAGTAATCGTTTCACATTATTATTAATGTTATAGAGTTTTTTTTGTCAAGGCTATCACATAAGGCAAAACATAAATGGCCTTTTCCTTTTCACCACTTGTGTTTAAGTGGCAGTCGTCTATCCAGGTTGTCGTGTCACTAATCGAATGATAGGAAAACGGAACATAAACGCCTTTCGTTTCAGTGCACAAAATTTTTGAGATTTCAGCATTTATGATTGTTGTCTGCTTATATTTCTTATGCGCATGTACAAAATCGGAATGAATATTCAAAGCATTAGGAAACACAATTAAGTATGCGCTATCCCTTACAATCTGCTCAAACATACTTTTTGTATTCCTATAAAATGGATAATATTCATATCGTTTGTTGGCTATAACAGTATCTATACAAACGCTTGTCCATTTACTAATTGTACTTTCTCTGTTGATTTTAAATCCATCGGTGTTTGATGCAAAGTCAGAATAGAAAAGTCTTATAGCAACAAAACTTACAAAATACGAACTCATCAACCAACAGCCGGGCTTTTCCAGTGGCTCTAAATGAAAATTTATCCTTCTGCTAACCGAATAGTCTAATTGAAAATCTGAAGTAGCATAGTTAATTAAAGCGGCATCGTTAACCCCGCTATGTACTATTACAATATCAGGTTTATAGTATCTATATTTAAATAAGTATTGAACAAGTTCATCTGCAGAATTTCCAGCCTCTAAACCTCCGTTTATCACTTCTGCTCCACCATATCTTTTTTTTAGGGTGCTGTCTTTTTCAATAGTTCCATTTAACAATAGTTCCAACTGAGCCGGATAGGTTTCGGAAGGTAAGTCAACGCCAAATCCGTAAGTTGTTGACCCCCCTATACACAACACTCTTAGCTTTTTATTCCTGCTTAAAGAGACAGCCTTTCCCCTATATCCGTCTTTGTTATGCTGTTCTACATTAAATTTTCTATACTCCGGGTATGGTATATATCCCAAATAAGGTAAAGTTAAATAGCGGGGCAATAAATCCTGATTTTTGTTTCCAATAAGCATGTCACGTATCCGAAAATAATTGTTGTTCGAAAGAAAATCAAAAGATTCACTACTAAATAACATTCCCAAATACCCTACTGCTTCTATTGCAACTAAAGTGACTAGGAATAAGATAATTCTAAAAAAACAGGATTTGAGTTTTATATTCATTCAGATAGTATTAAAAAATCTCTTTTAAAAGATAACGCAATTTGTTTAGAAACCCCTTTTCGTAATTCTCCATATTATTATCAATAATTTGTACTGCACTTTTTAAAACAATTCTAGAGTCCTATCATCAGTTGGAGGTGAACCCATTGCATGCCGTATACAAAAATCCTGATTGGAAACAGTGTGTTTTTTGATCTCTTCTGCACCTTTCCGTAATACTGCAACAATGAATGGCTCCAGTAACTTCGGTTTCATAATTAGATACGAGTTGTCCTAATTCTGCAATATCAATACCGTTCAAAATTTGAGGAAGAATAACGTTCGCTTTTTCATCAAACAAAGATTGAATTTTATTGTCGATAAACGTATTCATTTAAGCGTTATCTTTTGTTTTTTCCAGCAATACTGTTCCAGAGATATAAAATGCAGTAAAGCCCAAAACTTTTTTTCATTTGGTTTCGTTATACTTTGAAACTAACAAACGGAACCGCCATATAAAATGTTTAGCCATCAATATTAAAGTAAAGTATAGGAATATTCAAGCCAAGTTGTCACAAAGGAAAAAAATTAATCTTTCTTGCGATTGAGTATACAAAAAGTAGAATATCAAATCCTTCGAAAGTATTGGCTATTGTAATAGTTTAAACTAAAATATAAGGGAGTTTATCATCATTGTAGGCCGCATATTGGTGTGAACTAAAACTAACCATCACTGCAAAGTCCGACAGACTCCTTATGGCATGCGAAATTCTAGGACCAATAAAAATCTTGTAAAAAAAACCGTTTTCAGATGTGAAAACGTTGTGAATACGTTCTTTCGTATCAACATCTTCACAAAAAACCTCTACCGAACCCGAAATCAAACAGAACACCTCAGATGATTGGTTGTGATAGTGATTTCCGCGAACTACTCCTTTTTTACTAAAAGTGAGTAGATAAATTTGACCGAATTCTACTCCTTTTTCCTTCAAAAACGAAGCCGTTACGAATTGAATCAAATCCCCTCGTTCATCATGAAATCCATCGCATTTTTCAATTTCTAGCTTCAAAATAGTCTGTGTTTTAGAAGATAACGAAGTAAATCTATTACACTTGGAATAATAACAGACCATTTTCCTCCCGACCCTTTTCCAAACTCACGTTCCTTATGTACTACATCAATTTCTGCAACGTTGTAGCCGTGTCGCTTAGCTTCTAAAAAAAATTCGGCATGGATAAATGAGGAAACTGTTCGCAATTGGATTTTTTCAAAAACAGCTGATTTAAAAAAAGCTATTCCGTTTACATCTTCAACCTTGTAGCCCGATAACCAACTCACCAAGCGATTATAAAATCCGGCATAAAATAATCGAAGAATACTGTCTCTTCTAATCTTGCGTTTGCCTAATATAAAATCGTAATTTTTACGTAGCGATAGCAAAAGTTCAATGTTGGAGGCCGGAAATTGATTGTCACCTGGCAAGAACAATACCCACTCTGTTTTTGGAAAAGTAAAGACCTCCTTTAGCGTTGGACCAAATCCAAAATTACGATCGTGCTTTAATACCTCAACATTCTTATACTTGTCCGATAAGTGGATGGCTGTATTTTCCGTATTGTCGGTGCTGCCATCGTTAATAATCAGAATTTGAACGTCTATATCAAGTCGGTCGCAAACCGTTTGCGTTTCTTCGACAAGTTTAAGCAAAGATTGTTCGTCATTATAGGCGGGAATACTTACTGTAAGCCATTTTTTGCGAGGTTCATTGATGTTTTCTGGTATTGCCAGGTAACCTTTATCGTTTAAAGGAATTTCAGGACTGCCCGGTTCGAAGCCTAGGCTGATTTTTTTAGATTGCCTAATGAGGTAGGTTATTTCTGCTAAAGAGCATGCAGGAACTTCATATTCTAATTCTTCAAGTAACTGACCGAATTGCGGACGTTGGCCAATAGTATAATATTTTTGAAAAAAGTCGGGCGGCATTAAGTAATGTTCCACTCTACCCAATGTATGCTGATGATAAAAATGGAGAGAGGCTTCTGCTGAGGCAATGCCATAAGCAATTACGAGTCGTTCTTTTTCGGCATAATTTGGGGCAGAGGCGTGGAGTACAGCATGATTAAGTACAAATGCTTGCCCTGCTTTAACGGGAACTGTAATCATATTGTCCCATATAATTGTTTCGTAACCGCTATATGGAACCGGAATATGGTTGCTCCTATAAGTATCAAAAAACAAATGGCTTCCCGGTAAAACTTTAAGTGTACCGTTTTGCTCATCGGCACCTTCAGTTGGTATCCATACAGTTGCCGAATAGTATTTCGTTTCGTCCACAACATACCAATCTTGATGTACACCCACCTTCCCGTCTTCTCCTTTTGTTTTCGACAAAAAAGTACTCCCTAGTTTTTTAAAATCTTTGAAATAGGAATGGAGAGGTTGATTTAAAACAGCATCAGTGTAAGCAAAAATTTCGTTTTTGATGTTGTCGTTTGAATTAAACGCAACGGCATAAAATCCCGATGGAACAGCAGGATAGTGCTTATAAAATATATCAGCAATAGTTCTTGCTTTATCTTCAGATATTAAATCAATTACCACATAGCCATTTTTGTCAAATTCGGCTTGTTGTTTTGGGTCTTGGAAGATATGTGGCTTATTAAATATCATTGATACATTCTACTTCATTTGCAAAAATTGTTCCTAAATATAATCCGCTATTTCAGATTCCGCGCGTATAAAAAGTAGGAAACCAATAATAAACAAAACACCGATTACAATAAAGGATGGAAGATACCAAATACTCAAGGCAGGATCACCCAATACGGTCCACCTAAAGCCTTGCATTGCTCCGGCCATCGGGTTTAAATAAATGAGAAACGCGAATTTTTGGGGAAGCAGAGTAACAGGATAAAAAACGGGTGTTAGCCAAATTAAAAAGCCTACCAAAGTGGGTACAAAGTGATGAAGATCTCTATGTTTTATCGTTAAGGCATTGACCCATATCGATACGGTACCTCCTATAAGTAGTGTAACTAGAACGAAAAAAGGGAACAAAAAAAACTGTACACCAAACGGAAAGCGCATCACCAACATAAGTGTAAGCAACAGCAAAAAGGTAACCGCAAATTCGAGTAACCCTATTAGCGACTTTGAAAGGATGAGTATGATTCTGGGGAAGTAATACTTTTTTATCATACTTTGGTTACTAACAATAGCTGTACCGGTATTGTTTACCATAAAACTGAAGTTATTCCAGATAAGGAGCCCGGAAATAGCAAACAATGGATAGGGATATGAAAGCTCAGCAATGTGAATCATATTGTCAAAAACAAATGTGAAAATGGCTAAGATGATGAGCGGACGAAGTAAAACCCAAAAAAGCGCCAGTCTTGTTTGAACATATTGCACCTTGAATTCTTGATAAGCAAAAATCCATATCAAGTGGCGATACTGCCAAACCTCCTTAAGATACTCAATTACCGAACTGTTACCGGATTTAATGGTTTTAATCGGAATTCTGATTGCCTCAACTTTTTCCATCTTTTCGATGGCCAAGTTATCTTTTTTAAGTTTTATAAAAAAATATTGTTTTGCTACAAAAGGGCGAAAGTATTCAGGATTCTCTATTACAGTTATTGAAATTTAAGATACATTGCTTTCAAGCAAATGAAAATGTATTGTTTATAAAACGTTTGCTGTCGCATTTACTGAACAGGTGCATACAAAGCAGCATCGAAGTATTAAAAATGACATTTTGTATTTTAATGATAATCAATTATTTATAAGCTGTATTTGATTGACAATTCCTTTGGGCATGACTTTTGTCAGTTGTTTATTGGTTTATGGCTTTAGATGAAAGTCATTTGCCTGATTTTTATTTGATAATTTAATTACATATCTTGCTCTCTACCAAAATTTCAAACTTTAGTTTATGAATAAAAATTTTACTAAATTCCATTCCTACATTTTTCTATGTATTGGCTTGGTACTATGGAATCAATCTGCTTTTGCACAATGTAATGTTGCAGGTGGTTCGGCTTTACCTGCGGCAACTTGTGCGGTTCAAACGGTTAGCTTAGGTGCTGGTGAATATAGAACATTGGCAACAACCGCTAGCGTGGTTTACGAGTTTGGCTATACCAATAATGCGCAATCTAACGGTAGTTGTGTTTCAGGAACTCAGCAAACGGCAAATCCGGTAAACAGTACCCCTGGCGGTGGTACAATCAATGTTGGTATTTACAGAAATAGTGGTACTTGGAATGGTACATCCGCTGTCTTAAGTTATCGTATTGCTCCGGCTACTCCGGCAAGTGCAGGAGGTGCGCAAAATATATGTGGCTCGCTTGTAAGTTCATCATTAGGTGGAAATACCCCAACAGTAGGTACAGGAACTTGGGCTAAGGCTAGTGGTCCTGGAACTGTTTCCTTCTCAAATATAAATACGGGTTCATCAACGGTAACAGTGTCAGCATACGGAACCTATACTTTTACGTGGACAATTAATAATGGTGGGTGTACCTCTGTTGCTACAACAGGGAATATAAATTTCTATCAAAATCCAACCATTACAGCACCAGCGTCTGTTTGCGATAACTCTACCGCTGCCGTTTCAGCAAACGTAGGAACGATAACTGTTTCTGCAGGAACATGGTCAGCAGGGACATTCACACCTCCTAATCTTACGCCTCCTACACAAAATCAAAATGTTACCATAACGGCAACAAATGGAACTTGTACTCCAACACAGGTGATACGTGTAGACAATTTACCTACTATTACTGCACCAACTGCAGTTTGTGATAATACAACTGCTGCAGTAACCCAAGATGTAACAGGAACAACGCAATCGGCATCATTAGGAACTTGGAGTGGCGGTACTTTTACGCCTCCAAATGTTGCTACACCTACAGCAAATCAAAATATAACACTAACGGCTACAAATGGATCTTGTGCGCCAACACAGTCAATTCGTGTAGATAACTCACCTACAATTACTAGTCCTACTGCGGTATGTGAGAATGCTACAGCCACGGTTACTCAAGATGTTACAGGTACAACACAGGCAGCTAGTGCCGGAACTTGGGTGGGTTCTACATTTACACCACCTACAATAGCTGGAGCAACACAAAATCAAACAGTTACATTTACTGCAACAAATGGTGTCTGTGTTACTACTGTTCCTACAATTAGAGTGGATAACAATACAACTGCAGCTGCTGGTTTAGATCAATCGCAATGTAATAATGGTAACTTTACACTTGCCGGAAACGATCCAACAGCAACGGTTACCGGTAGTACCGGAACATGGACGTGTCAAGCAAATTGTGCAGGTATCAGTTACGTATCTGCAAGTACATTTAACACCTCAATGAGTTCAGTTCCTGCAAATACAACTACAACTTCTCGTTGGACAGTAGTAAATGGAGTTTGTTCTAATTTTGATGATGTAAATACGCGTAACGATGGTCAACCGGTTATCTCTGGAGCGTCTTCGCTTTGTGATGTAGATGGAACAGTTAGCTATACGCAAACAGGAGGTAGTAGTATCGTATGGAGCTACACAGGTTCAGGCGCGTCAATAAATAGTACTACAGGAGATTTAACAGTTACCAATATCGCAACGCCAACACAATCTGTTTCAGGCACTGTTACAGCAACTGGAGGTTCTTGTTCTGCCAATAGAGCAGTTACCATTTATAACAAAACAAGTTTCACAAACAGTTTTGCCAGTTTATGTGAAGGACAAAATGTTACATTAACAGCAGATGTTACGGGAACAACATTCAGTGGAACCGGAGTTTCAGGTGGTGTTTTCACCGCCCCAACAATTGGAGGAACTTCACAAAGTTTTATTCTAACGGCCACTAACGGTCCTACATCTTGTCAAGATCAACAAATCATAACTGTTTATAAAGTATCCAACATTACTTCTTCTTCTGCTGATATGTGTCAGGGAAATACAAGAACACTTACGGCAACTCCTGGTCCGGGTGCATTTACTTCTGTGGCATGTCCAAGTTGTGTAGTGGGCACTACATTTACTGCACCTGTTCCGTCTGGAAATTCTCAAGTGATAGATATTGTTTACACTGTTTCTGGAGCGCCTTGTTCTGCAACTCAGAACATTACAGTTTGGCGAACACCTTCCACAGCTACTGTAGGGTCTACTCAAAATGTATGTGGATTAACCAGCTCATCTTTAGGAGGTAATACACCTACATATGGCACTGGTACTTGGAGTCAAGTTTCAGGTCCGGGTACATCAACCTTTAGTGCAAGTGGAAGTGGATCGTCCACTGCTACGGCCACTACATATGGTACATATGTTTATCGTTGGACCATCAGTAACGGACCTTGTACAGCAACAACAGCAGACATTACAGTTGTTTATAATGCACCTGCTGCAGTTCCAACTTCAGGTGGCGATCAAGAGGCGTGTTATCGTCAATCAGTTCCTGATTTAACAGTAACTGTTGGAGGAGGAGAAACGGCAGATTGGTATGATGCTGCTTCAGGCGGTACATTGGTAAAAACCGGTTCGCTTACATTTAATGAGGCAATAGATGGTTCAGGTCCAAATCCAATTCCAGGCACATATACTTATTATGCTGAAGGTAGAAATACTACTACAAACTGTCCAAGTACATCAAGAGTTGCAGTAACACTTACCATTCGTGCAGTTCCTGTTATTTCACCTACTGCAACGCCAAATACTGCTTGTTCAGGCGATGCAGTAATTTTGGATGCTAATGCAACAGCCGGCAGCGGAACAATTACTGCATATGCATGGAGTTCCGGCTTAGGCGCTGTGGCAAGTGGAACTGTCAACCCAACGTCTACTACTACCTACACGGTTACTGTAACCAACAGTTATTCATGTACTAACGATGCATCTGCTACTGTTACTATTAAAACAGGTGCAGCTTATGTAGTGTTGCCTCCAAGCACAGTTACAACGGCTGTTGAACAATGTTCAGATGGCGGTTGGACATACTATGCAAATGCTTCTACCCCAGACGATTGGATTTTTGCAATCCGTAAGAATGGCAATACATTCACAGCAGAGGTTGACATTACTGTTTTAGGCAGCAGAGCAACAGTTGACAATATTAATACCACTAAAGCGGGTTGGGAGCATGGTTCATATTTGATGACACGTTATTGGAATGCTACAGTACTTACCGGTAGTATATCTACTCCAGTGGACGTGAAGTTTTATTATGATCCTGCAGAAAAAACAGATGCAGAAAGCGCACGTGATGCTGCATGGGCTTCATATACTTCTACAACAAAAACCGCTTTCCGTTGGTTTAAAACGGTAGGCACTTCATTTGGCTCCACGCAGATTAATGCAATTGACGGAAACAGTTTCAATGCATTCTCAAACATAACGCTTACGGAGAGTGCATCAGGCACCGATAATGGTGTTACCTACGCACAATTCAACGGTATTACTTCGTTCTCGGGCGGAACAGGCGGCTATGGATTTTCAGGTGCTCCTGCAGGACTTCCTGTGAAGTTGATAGACTTTACTGCTACAGCAGTAGAGAACAGTTATATTCGTTTGGATTGGTCTACTGCATTAGAAATAAACAATGCCGGCTTTGAGATTGAAAGAAGTACAAATGGAGCCGATTTCGCAAAAATTGGATGGGTGAAAGGAAATGATAATTCTACCTCAACAATTGCCTATTCGTTTGACGATAAAACAGCTCAACCGAATATCCGTTACTACTACCGATTGAAACAAATCGATAATGGTAATGTTGCCTTTGAATACAGTAACATCGTAAGTGCAATGTTTATAAACGAAGGCAAAACGGCTGTTGGCGATTTC